>CAVWQR010000002.1:0-859195 GCA_963757175.1 uncultured Actinomycetota bacterium
GTCTGTCACAGCAACCGGATCCTCGAGGCTGAGTGGCTGCTGTGCGGATGTTGCAGGAAGCGTTTCGTCTCGTCGGACATGGGCGCCGTCAGGTAGCCGATGCAGGCGTCGATGATCGTGCTGACGAACAGGCCGAAAGGGGTCACTTCCTCTTCCGCAGCCAGGGCGCGTTCCCGCTCGGCGGCGGCATGAAGGCTCAACATCTGTACCTGATGGATTCGCATTGTGCGCACCGGCTCGTCGAGATCGGGAAGGAGCGCTTGGACCTCGGTGAGGAACGCCTCCTGGGACTGTGTGGCTGCCTGCGGGCTGAGCAGCGAACGTGACGCCGTGCTGCGTTCGAGTTGTTCGAGGAATGACAGGTACGCGCCCTCACGCGCCTCGGCGAGCTCGAAGACAGGTAGCAGATGCGCCTCCAGGCGCATGCGGAGATCACCGGGAAGCACGCGAGCATTGAGCAGTTCCCGGCGCTGCAACAACTGAGGGAGTCGGTAGGCGAAGATCGCCTCGACGAGCCCTTCTTTCGACCGGAAGTGATAGCTGACCGCCGAGTTGTTCGCCGATCCGGCCTCTGTCGTGATCTGCCGGATCGACACGCCCGCGAGCCCGTGCTCGGCGAACAACCGCTCCGCCGTCAGGAGCAGTTGCAGCGCCGTCGCGGGCATCGGGGCGCTAGGAGGCGCCGCGCTCACGGCGACTCCAGCTCCGCGATCCTTGCCTGCAGGTAGGCGTCCAGGTCACTGGCGCGCTCCACCAACTCTGCGTGGATCTCGGGCGCGGTCGTGACGAGGAACCGCCCGGACGTCACCGCGTCTGCAACCGCCTCGCCAACGTCGGCCGGGTCCGACAGCGAATGCTGCGGTGCCCGCGGTGAGAGGGACGTCTCGCCGTGCACGGTCAGGTCATCGAGGATGTTGGTGATGACGCCCGATGGGCACAGGCAGGTCACGCCGATGCCCTTCGGCGCCAAGTAGAGCGCCAATGCTTCTGTGATACCGACTACTGCATGCTTGCTCGCGACATAGGGCAGCCGGTCGAAGCCGTAGGCGAGCAGCCCCGATGCCGACGCGGTGTTGACGACGTGGCCGCGACCTTGCTCAATGAGCGGCGGAAGGAACACCCGGTTGCTCCGGGCAATGCTCATCAGGTTGACGTCCAGGGCGCGCTGCCACGCGTCATCGGGCAACGCCTCAGGGGGGCCCATGACCACGACACCCACGTTGTTCATCACGACGTCGACCCGGCCGAAAGCCGACAAGGAGGCATCCCGCAGCGCCACCAAGTCCTTCTCGCGCGACACGTCCGTGGTGACGGCCACGGCGCCACCGCCGGCCGCCACTATCTCGGCGGCGACGTCCTTCGCTCGTTCATCCCGCAGGTCGGCGACCACGACCCGGGCGCCGCGGCGGGCGAAGGACAGAGCGGCCGCCCGACCGATGCCGCTGCCGCCACCGGTGACGACGGCGACAGCGTCGCGCAGATCGAAGGGGAGGCTCATGCGATGGCCACGGCCTTCGTCCGCAGGAACTCGAACAGGCCCTCCTGGCCGCCCTCGCGGCCGTACCCGGAGATACCGACGCCGCCGAAGGGCAGCTCGCAGCTGATCACCGGAGGCGCGCCGTTGACATAGACGCCGCCGGCGTGCAGCTGTGTCGCCAGCCGGCTGATCCGCGCCGCGTCCTGCGTCCACACATACGAGGCCAGCCCGTACGGCGTGCTGTTGGCGATGCGGACCGCCTCCTCCTCGGTCGAGAAGCGCAGCAGCGACAGCACGGGACCGAAGACCTCGACCTGCGCCAGCTCGCTTTCGGGGTCGACATCGCCGAAGACAGTGGGCTCTACGTAGAAGCCGCTCGCGAAGTCGCCGCCGGGCACACCGCCACCGAGCAGCAGCTTGCCGGCGCCGTCGGCCTGGGCGCGCTCGATCATGGCCAACACGCGCTCCTGCGCCGCCTTGGTCACCAGCGGGCTGATGATCGTGGCCGGGTCGAACGGGTCCCCCAGCGGCATGTTCCGGACTGCGTCGACGACCTTGCCGGCAACATCGTCGTACACGTCGTCGTGGACAAGCATCCGAGACGGGATCGCGCAGCCTTGGCCGGCGAGCACGCCGCAGACGCTGAAGGCGTTGACCAGCGCCGCCATGTCCAGATTCGCATCCGGGAACACGAGGTTCGCGGACTTGCCGCCCAACTCGAGTACCGCCGGTTTGAGCGACTCGGCGCACGCCGCGAGGATCTTCTTCGCCGTGGCGGGGCCGCCGGTGAAGCTCACCTTCTGCACGACCGGGTGGCGGACCAGCGCATCGCCTGTATCGGGGCCGCCGATCAGGAGGTTGACCACCCCAGCGGGGATGCCAGCGTCGCGTACGAGTTGCATGAACCGTTCCGATGAGTACGGCGTCAGCTCGGACGGCTTGAGCACCACGGTGTTCCCGGCGGCCAGCGCCGGGATCAGCTTCATGCCCACCGAGAACAGCGGGCTGTTCCAGGTCATGATGACGGCAACGACGCCGTAGGGCTCCGGCACGGTGTAGGCCAGCTCCCGCGACTGGCCCGGTGTCGATGTCACGCGGCCTTCGATCTTGTCCGCCCAGCCGGCGTAGTAGTCGGTGTAGTCGGCGAGCACGTCGGCCGCGATCTGGCCCATCCCGAGCGTCATGCGCGTTGTCGAGCACGCACAGGCGCGCCAGCTCCTCCCGATCCGCCCGGACGGCCTCGGCGAGGCGCCTGAGCACCCGCGCCCGCTCTGCCGGCTTCCAGGCGCGCCACTCCGGAAAAGCGGCGGCGGCCGCGCGTACCGCGGCGTCGACCTGGTCGGGACCCGCGAGGGGGACGGGCCCCTGCACCGCGCCGTTCGCCGGCCAGACGTGCATGTGGGATCCGGCGGTGCCTTCGGCGATCAACTGGTCGCCGATGTGCAGATGGACGGGCGGGACCTGGTCAGGTGAGGTCATTTCTTCCTCCGCAGTGGTTGAGACACCGATTCTTACCATCTAAGAGACTTGACTGCAAGGGGTGCCATGTGTCTTAGTGGTCGCCATGTCTCACGCGAGCGAGCTGTTCGATCTCACCGGGAAGGTGGCCGTCATCACCGGCGGTGCCGGTGGCATCGGCGTCGTCTACGCCGACGCCCTGTGCCAGGCTGGTGCTGCGGTGGTCATCGCCGATGTCAACGCCGACGCCGCCGAACGCACCGCCGAAGAACTGACCGCTCACGGTTACCGGGTCATCGGCGTCCGTGTCGACGTCACCTCCGTGGAGTCAACCCAGGCGATGGCGGCGGCCGCAGTCGAGGCTTTCGGCGGGATCGACATCCTGATCAACAACGCCGCGATCATGACCGACCTTCCGCCGTACGGGCTGTCGAACATGCCCGTCGGCGAGTGGGACCGAGTGATGAACGTCAACCTTCGCGGTCCCCTGCTGTGCACCCAGGCGGTGCTCGAGTCCATGACCGGGCGCGGCGGCGGCCGCATCGTCAACGGGCTCTCGGCCGGGGCGTTCATGGCCGGCGGCATCTACGGGATCAGCAAGTACGCGCTGCACGGGCTCACCTGCAATCTCGCCTCGGAGCTCGGCGGGCGGGGCATCAACGTCAACGGGATCGCGCCAGGACTGGTCGACAACGAGAGCGGCTACGTCAGCCTTCCGAAAGACTCGCCGTTTCGCGAGGCCCTCGCCGCGACGATCCCCGGAAAGACGTCCGGCCCGCCCGAGGACCTCGTCGGCACGGTGCTGCTGCTGTGTTCGAAGGCGGGCGACTGGATCACCGGCCAGACGATCTCGGTGGACGGCGGGTGGGTGATGCGCCTGTGACCCGGGTTGGATTCGTCGGCCTCGGCTCGCAAGGCGGACCGATGGCACGGCGCATCATCGACGCACGGTTCCCGGTGACGCTGTGGGCGCGCCGCCCCGAAAGCCTCGAACCATACGCCGATACAGGCGTTGCCTTCGCCACCACCTTGCCGGAGCTGGGGGCTGCCAGCGACCTGCTGTGCGTGTGCGTGGTCAACGACACCGACGTCGACGAGGTGCTGCGCGGCGACGAGGGTGCGCTGGCGGGCATGTCACCGGATGGAGTGGTGGCGGTGCACAGCACCGTGCACCCGCACACAATGATTCGGCTGCAGGAGGACTTCCCGGGCCTGGTCTTCGTCGACGCGCCGGTCAGCGGTGGCGGCCCGCGGGCAGCAGCGGGTGACCTGTTGGTGATGATGGGTGGCCCAGACGCGGCAGTCGAGCGTTGCCGGCCCGTGTTCGAGACGTACGCCGGCAGCATGGTGCACTTAGGCCCGCTCGGCGTGGCGCAGCAAGCGAAGCTGCTGAACAACGCGCTGTTCACCGCTCAACTGGGCTTGGTCGCCGACATCTACGCACTTGCCGAGCGGCAGGGCATGAACCTCGCCGCTCTGGCCACGGTCCTGGCCGACGGCAGCGGCCGTTGCTTCGCGGCCGAGGTTCTCGGCAGCGCCGGTTACCGGCTCGAGCCGATGGCGGCGCACGCCGGGCCGTTGCTGGCCAAGGACATCAACATCCTCGCGGACGTGCTTGGACCGGCTGGTACGCCTGTCATAGACGCGGCTGACCGTGCCCTCACCGGAATGGGGATCGACCGCGCTCATGGCGCGCCGACAGGAAAGGTGAACTGACGGATGGCTGAATGGAGCAACAGCGAGGAGCGTCAGGCAAGCGCCCGCGAGTGCTACGAACACATCAACACGACCCCCAGCCCGCCGGATATCGGCGCCTACATCAATGCAGGGGTCATCGGCTTCGTCTTCGGCGAAATGTGGCAGCGTGGGCGTGCTCACACCACGCGATCGGCGGTGGATCACCCTCAGCTGCGTCGGGGCGGCCGACGCCGCGTTCCCGATCGAGTCACACGTGTGGGCGGCGCTCAACAGCGGTGACGTCACGCCCGAGGAGTTCGACGAGTTCGTGCTGCATTTCGCCACCCAGCTCGGTTGGCCGAAGGGCTCCGTTCTCAACATGCACGCAATGACCGCGATGGCGAAGCTCGCCGAGCAACGCGGCGAGCCCATGCGTGGGCTCGACTTCGAGCGGTGGGCCGAGCCGGTCGACGGTGACGTGCGGAGCGCCCGCGGCGAGGCGGCGTACCGGGAGGTTCTCGGGGTCGACGCGCCTGCACCGCAGACGATCTTCCGCCGCCACGCCTACTACGAGTACCTCTACGGCGAGATCTGGACACGCGAGAAGCACCTCACCCGCCGCGACCGCCGGATCATCAGCATCTGCTGCTCCGCCGCAGTGCGTGCCGACGCCGACACCCGCGAGCACCTCCACGCGGCATTGCGGTTCAACGAGCTCACTCCCGAAGAACTCCAGGCACTTGTCGAGCACTACGCGGTGTACCTGGGATGGCCCCTCGGTCGCCACCTAGACGACCTGCTCGTTGAGGTAGCGACTGAACTCGGGCAGGAGAGATGACATCTGTCAACGACACCCGTCGACTTCGACCCTACGACGTCGACATCGACGCCGACCCTATCCGACCTACGCCCGACTGCTCGCAGAGGCGCCTGTATATGGCGACGAGCGGTACGACTTGGCAGGTGTTCTCGAACACCCGTGGGGACATCCTGGACATCATCAAGGCCGATGTCGATCTGCCTTCGGGGGTGGTGCTTTTCGAGGACCCTCCCGTTCACACGATGCACCGCGGGTTGACGTCGATGGGTCTTCACTCCGCGGCGAATGGCGGTGAGCCGTCCGGGTCAACGGCGCCCTGGCCGGACACGTTTCGGGTTTCGGGCACGCCGTTCTGTCGAAACGACCGGGGGTTCCCGCTTTGTCATGGTGTTCCGAACCAGGTAGTCAAGGCGTCACGCAATCCGGTATCGGTGCCGTCCCCCACCCAGGCGACATAGCCGTCGGGCCGGATCAAGACGGCGGTGGGAGCGCTGACCGGGCCGAGTACCGGAAGCTCCCACGGGCCGACATAGGCAGCATCGATCAGCTGGACCCGGTCGGCCCATGGGGTGATCGCAAAGGCGCCGGGCTCGCCGAGGTTCAGCAGCACTGCCTTGGCGTCGTGCAGCAGGGTGAAGACCCGTAGCGGGCCGTCGGCGGTTACCAGGTCCAGATCGGGCATGCGGCGTCCGAGCAGCGGGTGGCCCTCGCCGAGGTCGTAGCGAATGTCGAGCCCGGAGATGATCCCGGCAAGCCGTTTGCGAGGCTCGTCCATCCTTGCCAGCTCCGACACCACATCGACCACGGCCTTGATGCGCTCGTCCGGGCGAAGGAGCACGCCCTGAGCGATCGTGTGCTGAAGGGCGCGGGCCGCGACCGGGTGACGCTCGTCCTGGTACGTATCCAGCAGGCCTTCCCCGGAGACCCCGTGGACCACCTGAGCCAGCTTCCACCCCAGATTCACCGCGTCCTGCACACCGAGGCTGAGGCCCTGTCCACCCGCCGGGTAGTGCACGTGCGCCGAGTCGCCGGCGAGCAGGACCCGTCCGGCACGGTAGGCCACTGCCTGACGCGTCATGTCGGTGAACCTGGAGATCCAGGTGGGACTGTGGATCCCGAAGTCGGTGCCGTACACGTTGATGAGCGCCTTGCTCAGATCGCCCAGGGTGGGCTCGGTGCTGGGCCCCAGCTGCTGTTCGGTCACGATGACCCGCACCGTCCGCCCATCCTCCAACCTGTGGAGGCCATGGACACCCGTAGCGTCGTGGCGAACGCCGCGCGGCGGTTCTTCGGTCACCTCGACCTCGGCGATCAGGTTGCTCTTCGTCGGATCCCACCCGGGGAACTCGATGCCGGCTGCCTTGCGGATGACGCTGCGTCCTCCGTCGCACCCGACGAGATACTGCGCCCGCAGCAACTGGCCTTCGGACAGCTCGACGCCGACGCCGGTGTCGTCCGGCGCGAAGCCCGCCACCTCGCATCCGTAATAGATCCGCACCGGCAGGTCCGCGATCCAGGCGGCCATGATCCGCTCGATCTGGTTCTGCCAGATCCCGAGGGAGTACGGATGACGCGTGGGGAAGTCGCTCATGTCCAACACGGTCGTGGCGAACGTCGCCGCCTGTACCACCTGGCCCTCCGCGAGGAATCGATCGGCGACTCCACGCTGATCCAGCACCTCGATCGTGCGCGAGTGAAAACCGCCGGCCCTGGAGCCGACGAGGACATGATCGGGACGTCGCTCGACGACCGCGACATCCACCTCGGCCAACGCCAATTCAGCCGCCAGCATCATCCCCGTCGGACCGCCTCCGGCGATCACCACCGCATGCTCGGCCATATGCCACCCCTTCTCTTTTCCCTCGGTTCTGGTTCGGGCCGGAGATTCTGCGCACCGATCGGGGCCTTGCCGCAAGCGGCTGGAACGCGCTATTTTGAACATGGCGAGGAGTAAGCGGGCTTGGGGGACGCATAGCGAACCCTCGGCAGGCCCTCTGGCACATGCTGGCGTGTTCGGCTCGGAGGTGACGTAAGGCGTCGCTCGCGGCGGTGGGCGACATGTGGCCAACCAAGATGTCGACCGCCATGGCCTCCGGTGACCCGTGCAGGCTCAACGACTGCTCCGACGTGTCGCACATACGTAGATGTCGTCGTGGGCCGCTACGCCCTGTCCGAGTCGGAAGCGAGCGGACCAATAGGCCAGGCTGCGAGCCAGTTCGGCGCGTGCGGCTCGGTGTCAGCCGCACTCACGAGCTGCCTGGTGGCTGCCCGGTGACCTGGGAAGGAGCGCGCTGAGTGCCGCCGGCGGCTGCCACCCGCGCCTCTTCACACGACGTTCCACCAGTCGCCTTGGGGGTCAACGGATAGCCGCATGCTCCGAAACCGGTCGTCGTCGCAGAGGAACCAATCCACGAGGTGCACGCCGCGCTCCGTGGCCACAGCTCCCGCGGCCTGGAGGCGATCCCGGAGATCGGGAGGGGGAGTGGTGGTGACCGGTTCGTCGCTGTAGGCCACCACGGCGTCGGCGGCATCGTCGAGCGTTTCGAGGCAGCAGCGCAGCGCAAGCTCCGGCGGGTCCGTCCGCTCGCAGTGGGCGATACCGAGGACCCGGCCGGTGCGATCTGCCGTGACGGCGAGCGTGCGGCGGGGACCAAACGCTCGTTGGTCGAGGGCGATGCTCCAGGCGGTGTCGCCGCGGAGGTCGAGGGTGTCGTCGTGGAGCGGAAGGCTTCGACGACGATGGTGGAGGCGTCCATTGTTCGGCTCCTTGTCTTGTGCTGAGGAGTTGGCGGGGACCGACGGCCGGGGTGGGTCATGGTGGTCGCCCGGATGGGGCCGGGACCCTGTGGCGGGGGTGGCGGGGGTCGCGGGGCGGGACGAAGTCCCGTTTGCCGGTGCCTTCGACCAGGGCCCAGCCTTGGTGGGTCTTGAGGCGATGGTGATGCGAGCACAGCCGGTCGAGGAGGTCGAAGACGGTGAATTTGGTTTTGTGCCAGTCCTCTCGGTGGTCGGATTGGAGGTGGGCCCGGGCCGCGCAGCCTTCGGCGGCACAGGACGGGTAGAGAAAGTCGAGGGCCGAGTTTTGATGCGCGGTGGGCGGGCGGCCGTGGTGGTAGATGCCTTGGATCTGGTGCTCTTGGTCAGGATGCCGACCACGAAGGGGTTGTCGTTGGCCAGCAGGTCCTGGACGACCGAGACGGGGACGGGCCCGTAGCCGGCGATCTCGCACAGTTCGCCCTCCGTGGCCACGCCGCGGAGGAGGGAGTCCAGATCGACGCGGACCATGATCCGTGCGGGCTGCCGGCCAGCTTCTTGGCCCCGGCCGAGCGCTTCGAGTGGGGGAGGGGGCCGGTCTGCCGGACGGCTCACGGCGGCGAGTTGGGGGAAGAGGCCGAGTTCGACGAGGTCGTGGAGGCCGAGTTCGCCTTCTTGTCCGGCGGCGATGGCGGCCATGGTCATGATGGCGTCGTAGTCGAGGGCCTCGAAGGACTCGCTTGTCGCCCGATCCGCGCCGCAGGATGGTGAGCCGGCGGCGGATGGGGTCGAGCATCCGCCACAGCCCGGCGCCGTCTTCGGGGTTGCCGTACAGGTGGGCCTGCAAGGCGCCGTCGCGGTCGGTCCACCGGCGCAAGGAGCGCTTGGCGTGGATGGCCTGGCGGCGAGCCTCCATGTCGGTGGCCTCGGC
Source organism: uncultured Actinomycetota bacterium (assembly GCA_963757175.1). Taxonomy (GTDB): domain Bacteria; phylum Actinomycetota; class Acidimicrobiia; order Acidimicrobiales; family Palsa-688; genus CAVWQR01. The sequence continues at coordinate 9,118 of CAVWQR010000002.1, forward strand.
CTTGACCTTGGCCACCGCCTCGTTGAGCTCCGGCACCGAGGCTGCTTGGCCATGTCGATCAGCTCTGCGGCTTTGGCCCGGTTGGCGGCCACCCCGTCACACACCGCGGTGGCCTGCTCGGCGGACAGGTCGCCGGCCAGGGCGGCCTGGGCCACCTCGGCCTGGTCGGCCAGGCGCTGGCCGGTCTCCAAGGCCCGCCGGGCATTCGCCGGGCTCATCCCCGTGTCATGAGCCAGCTGGTCAGCCGCGGAGCGATACCCGTGGTGCTTCCAGGTGCTGGCCTCGGCTGAGCGGGCCGCGGCCAGCGCCTTGACCGACGCGATCGACGCCTCCATCTGCGCGCACACCCGCACCACCTCGTCCGCCTGGGACGGGGCCAGCGAGCGCGCGTCGAACCCGGCGGCGTAGGCGGTGATCGATTGTCGAAGATCGTCGAGTTGTCGGCACATGGCCTCGTCCGTCGAACACAGCGGCCGCAAGGCGCGGGCTTTCGCAGTACCAGGCCGGCTTGGCGCCGACGATCATTCCAGCTATCGAACGTATGTTCCCATCGTACCGTAGACGGACGAAGACCGTCAACCCCAAAACGTCAAACCTGCGCCGCACCCACGGCACGCTGATCCAGCTGAGCTCAGCCTGCGACGGTGTCGTCGAAGTAGTGGCCTTGGTCGAGATCCTCGATGAGCCCGGGGTGGGTCGGCTGCCAGCCGAGGAGCTCTCGGGTCCACGCGCTCGAGGTCGGGTTGTCGAGCGAGACGAGGCTGCCGAGGAAGCCGAAGTGGTCGGCTGCGTCCTCCGGCTGGATGCTGACGACCGGGACGTCCAGGTGGCGACCGATGACCTCTGCGATCTCGCGGAACGGCACACCCTCGTCGCCGACGGCGTGCAGCCGAGATCCAGCCGGCGCGGCTTCGAGCGCCAGGCGGTAGAGGTGGGCGGCGTCGAGGGTGTGTCCGGCGGGCCAGCGGTTGGACCCGTCGCCCACATAGCCGGCGACGCCCTTGTCGCGCGCGATGCCGATCAGCGTGGGGACGAAGCCGTGGTGATCGAGCGAGCTGTGCACCGTCGGCGGGAGGCGCACCACGGAGGATCGGACCCCGCGCTCGGCGAGGGCGATCACGGCGTTCTCCGCGTCGACCCGCCCTCCACCGTCGATCACGTCGGCTTCGGTTCCGGCGCGTCCCAGTCCGGCGTAGGTGAGCAGCAACGTCCCCGAGGTGCCAACCAACGGCTTGGCGGTGCCGCCAAGCGCGTCGCTGATCGTCTCGATGGCTCGCCGGTCGGCTTCGATGGCGTCGTCGACGTTGCCTGAGCGCATGGCTTCGTGCTTGAAGGCCAGGTGGATGACCCCGTCGGACGCGGTCGCGGCGTCTCGCAGGCTGTCGAGGTCGTCGAGGGTGCCGCGGTGCACCTTGGCGCCGGCTGCCGTCAGGGTGGCGGCGGAGGCGTCCGATCGGGCCAGGCCGACGACTTCATGGCCGGCGCCGAGGAGTTCGGGGATGACGGCAGAACCGATGTGTCCGGACGCGCCGGTGACGAATACCCGCATGGCATGACCTCCTGGTCGTGGATCCCCTCCCAACGGGAAGGATGTCAGTTGCTGCCATCACTCTATCACTGATGGCAGGCTCTGTCATTAGTCCGGTAGGATCAGGTCATGGGTCGATGGGCTCCCGACGCGCGCGGCCGTCTGGTGGGCGCCGCGCTGGAGTTGTACGCCGAGCGCGGGTTCGAGAGCACCACCGTGGCGGAGATCGCCGAACGTGCCGGGCTCACCGAGCGAACCTTTTTTCGCTACTTCGCCGACAAGCGCGAGGTTCTGTTCTGGGGTTCGGGGGCGTTGCAGGAGTTCCTCGTCAGCAACGTTGACGGCGCGCCCGCTTCCTTGGGTCCCATCGAGGCGATCGCCGCCGCGCTGGTGAAGGCGGACGCTGAAATCTTCGAGGAGCGGCGCGAGTTCGCCCGACAGCGCCAGGCCATCATCGCCGCCAACCGTGAGCTTCAGGAGCGCGAGTTGATAAAGCTCGCATCACTCGCTTCGGCCCTCGCCGACGCGTTGCGACGACGAGGCGTCTGCGACCCAGCCGCGAGTCTCGCTGGCGAGGTCGGAATCGCCGTCTTCAAGGTCGCCTTTGAGCGGTGGACAGACGGCAGCGGTGAACGAACCCTGTCGGCAAACATCCAGGCGTCCGTCGACGAGTTGAGAACCATCACCGGCAGACGACGTCCGGTTGCTCGTCGCTGACGCTGAATGATGGGCCTCGTGGTTCGTAGCAGCGTCTGCAAGCGCCGCGCCGGGCTCGAAGTCGCCATCCCCCCGGGGTCGGGATGCGGATACCGTTCAATCGACACGGGCGGGATCGCCTTCGCCCTGGCTCCCACAGAGGAGAAGATGACATGACCGAGATCGACACGGGCACCGATCACCTCCTGGCTCAGGTCGACGATGGTGTCGGGACGCTCACCTTCAACCGGCCCGAGCGCCGCAACGCGCTCTCCGTTGCCATGCTCGAGGCGCTCGACCGGATGCTGGCCGGCTTCGAGATCGACGATGCCGTGGGCGCGGTCGTGCTGACCGGAGCGGGCGGGGCTTTCTGCTCAGGCGGGGATGTCAAGGCCATGGCCGAGGAAGGCGGCGACGGGGCGAGGCCTCCGGTCGACGACGTGATCCACCATCAGCGCTTGAGGCATCGGGGCACCAGCGGCCGTCTGTGGGAGATGCCCAAGCCCACCATCGCCGCCCTGCCTGGACCGGCGGCCGGAGCCGGGCTCTCGCTGGCGCTGGCCTGTGATCTCCGCTACGCCGCCGACAATGCCGTGCTGACCACGGCCTTCGCCCGGGTGGGGTTCTCAGGGGATTACGGCGGGACCTGGTTTCTTACCCGCCTGGTCGGCAGCGCCAAGGCCAAGGAGCTCTACTACTTCTCGGACCGGGTGGGCGCCCAGGAGGCCGAACGGCTCGGACTGGTCAACGCCGTCTTCGCCGCCGGCGATCTCGAACGCGAGGTGTTCGAGCGGGCCCGACGCCTTGCCGACGGGCCCCGGATCGCCTACCGCTACATGACGGAGAACCTCAACCGTGCGGTGCACGGTGACCTCGGCGAATGCCTCGACCTGGAGGCGACGCACCACATCCATACCGGATTGACCCAGGACCATCGCGAAGCGGCCCGCGCCTTCGTCGAGAAGCGACCGCCGAGGTTCGAGGGGCGCTGACGTCGGGCCGGAGCGAACCGGTCTACGCTTTCGCGAAGGACGAGCTGGGGGATCTGCTCATGGACACCCGGAAGCGCCTGGGCGTGCTGCGGCCTGGCCGCCGGCCTGGCCTTGTTGGCCGCCTGCGCCAGTAGCCGGACGAGCACGAGCGCCGGTCCTACCGGCACCGCACCGGCCGGGAGCAGCGGGACCAGCGCCATCGAAGGACCGAGCAGCGGAAGCGGCACCGGTTCGGCCACCACGGTGCAGGGGGGGCCCGCCACGTCCGTCACGGCGCGCAGCTACACCAGCGCCCAAGCGGTGATGCTGGCCCTCGATTCCGCGGGTGTCCCGTGCATGGTCACCGACCCGTCCGCCGGCGGCGGTGGCGGCGCGGCAACCATCGGTTTCTGCCAGCTGCCGGGCGACCGGCTGCAAGCGGCCACCTTCGACAACGGCTTCGACCAGATGTCCTGGCTCGGCCTCGGCAGCGAGGTCGCCAAGCAGGTGAATGGGCGGTTCGCCTGCGACGTCGGCCCGAACTGGGCCGTCTGTTCGTCGCCCGGCGGTCCTGCGCTGAGCGACGCCCAGCGTGTCGCTGACGCCATCGGTGGCACCCTGAGGCAGTACGGGACCTGACGGGTACGAAAGCCCGACGCCGCGTTCGCCGAAGCCGGTGGCATTGATGGCGGCCATGACCGACCGGACGTGCGGACCACGGCACCTGCACGTGCCGGCGACGACGACGACATCGCCGGCCAACTGGATCCCTCCGAACGGGGGAAGGTGACCACCACCGCGGCGCGGCCGTCGGGGGACACGGCGTAGGTTTCCGGCTGATGAGTGACGCGATGAGTGACGCGGAATCCAGGAGACTGCAGCGCCTCGCCGACGAACTCGAGGAGGGCGGCCTGCCGGCCGGCGGGAGCGAAGCGTTCCGGAGCATGCTGGTGGAGGAGGTCGATCATGCTCTGCGACCCGCCGTCCACGAACGGCGCGTGGCCAGCAGCGGCACCATCCTGGAACCCAAGGCTGATCCGAGCACCTGGCCGCTGGGCACGCAACTGGCGATAACCCGCACGCCGGTCTCGGGGCAGTCGCTCGTTGCCTCCCGCTGGTTCGCGGACGGGCTGTCCAGCTGGCTGACGCGCCGCACCGACGGCCAAGGCGACGAGTGGCTGCTGTTCGACCGGACCGCCGGCTCCGAACGCGACATCGTGTTGCTGTCCGGGGTGCTGGACGCGACCATCGTGCAACGGCACCCGTCCGGCGTCGTCCGCGTCGCCGGCAGGTTCGGTGTCCTGCGATGGGACGGGATCGCCTGGCACCACGAGCCGCCCATTCCGGCATGGGTCGACACCGTGGCCGGAGGGTTCGATGGCGACGCCGCGGTGCTGGAGGCGATCCTGGGCTTCGCCGTCCACGACCTGGGCTCGTTGGGCATCGGTGCCCTGCTGGTCTACCGCCCGGAGCGCAGCATGGCACCGGCCGTCGAGGAACGGCTGCCGACCCCGCCGCCGTTGCGCATCCGCACCGCCTCCCACCTCGCCCCCCTGCGCCACGCCCTGGCCCAGGTCGATGGTGCCGGGATGTTCGATGAAGAGGGCTGCCTCCGCCAGCTCGGTGTGCGGCTGGCGCCCAGCGCCGGCGCCGAGAAGGCGGTCGAGGCGCTGGGGGGGACCCGCCACACCTCCGGCCTTCGCTACAGCTACGACGACCCGTCGGCGATCGTCGTCGCCGTCAGCGAGGACGGCCCCGTCTCGGTGATGCAGGGCGGCGCCGTCCTCGGTCGGTCGGCCGACGCCTAGGGGTGGAGTCGTCGCCAGGCGGCGCCGACCGGACAGGGAGCACCGACAGGGACAAGGAGAGAGCGCATGACCACTTCACTGCACGCCGCCGTCCGGGGCGAGGGCCCCATGGTCGTGGCCCCCGGCGTCTATGACGGTCTGACCGCCAGGCTGGTGGCCGAGCGCGGGTTCGAGGCGGTCTACATGACGGGGGCGGGGACCTCGGCGGCCTACGGCTATCCCGATTACGGGCTGGTGACCATGTCGGAGATGGTGGAGAACGCGTCGCGCATCGTCCAGGCCGTCCAGGTCCCAGTCATCGCCGATGCCGACACCGGATACGGCAATGAGCTGAACGTGGTTCGCACCGTCCGGGCCTTTGCTCAGGCCGGGGTGGCGGCCATCCACATCGAGGACCAGGAGTTCCCCAAGCGGTGCGGCCACCTGGCCGGCAAGCAGATCATCGACCGCGACCCCTGGCTGGGCAAGATCCGGGCCGCGGTGGAGTGCCGGCCCTCTCCGGACCTGATGGTGATCGCCCGGACCGACGCCCGGGCGGTAGCCGGCTTCGACGAGGCGGTGGGGCGGGCCAACGCGGCGTTGGCTCTCGGGGCCGACATGGCCTTCGTCGAAGCGCCGGAGACCGAGGCCGAGGTGGCGGCGGTCCCCCAGCAGGTCGAGGGACCGTGCCTGTTCAACGTGGTGCCCGGGGGCCGCTCACCGGAGACGGGCCTCGACGTGCTGGCCTCGTTGGGCTACCGGGTCGCCATCCTGCCCGGGGCGCTGCTGATGCCGGTGATCGTCGCCTGCGACCAGGCGCTCACCGCCCTGTCGGCGGCGGCGCCGCCGGGCCCGACGTGGTCGAGCGAGACGGGGCCGGCCGCCCTCTTCCAGCGGGCCGGGGCCGACGAGTGGGACGACCTCCGCCGGCGCTACGCCGACCGGTGAGCACGACCGGACGCTCGGTGCTGGTCGCTTCGCACCGCAAGCGGCGCTCAGTGCTGGTCGCTTCGCACCGCAAGCGGCGCTCAGTGCTGGTCGCTTCGCACCGCAAGCGGCGCTCAGTGCTGGTCGCTTCGCACCGCAAGCGGCGCTCAGTCCAGACGGGCGGACGCCGATCCGGTGAAGACGGCGACGCCGTCCTGATTGCGCGTCACCACGTCGAAGTCGGCCATGAAGACTCCGCCGCGTTCTTCGACCGCGGTGACGGTGGCGGCGGCGGTCAGCGTGTCGCCGGGCCATACCTGCGAGGTGAATCTCCCCCCGAACCGGGTCAGACGACCGTCCCCGACGTAGTCGGTGAGCATCCTGCCCGTCATGCCCATGGTGAGCATGCCGTGGGCGAAGACACTGGGGTAGCCGGCGACCTGGGTGGCGAACACCTCGTCGGTGTGCAACGGGTTGTAGTCGCCGGACGCCCCCGCGTACTGCACGATCTGGGTGCGGGTCAGGTTGTCGACGACGACCGCCTGATGGGTGGCGCCGACCTCGAGGGTGGACGAACTGAGCGCCATCGTCAGTCCTGCACCGGTTGACCGGTTCGCACCCCGACCGAGCGGGCCGTGACGACCAGCTCACCGTCCTCGCCGCGGTATTCGGTGATCGTCTCCCGGAACTGCAGCTTGCCTCCCCTGCGCCCCTGCTTCTCCCAGGCTTCGCCCGGGCGGGTGGTCAAAGAGAGGACCTCCCCGGCCCGCACGGGTCGGTGGTACTCGTAGTGCTGCTCGGCGTGCAGCCCGGTGCCCCCACCGGTCCCGCCGGTGCCGCCGCTGCCCCCCGACGCGCCCTCGCCGGACTGACGGCCGGTCGGCGTGCGCCCGGACCCGAACCACGGTTGGCCGGGCTTCGGTCGGAGCGGGTAGTCGGGATCGTACTGGGCGCTGGCCTGGACGAAGGTGGGCGGGGCGACGATGCCACCGACCTCGGTGGCTTCGGCCCGGGCCCGGTCGTGGTACACGGGGTTGAAGTCGCCGATGGCCCGGGCGAAGGTCATGATGTGACCGGCCTCGACGGGAAACGGTGCCGCGCTCACCGGCTCGCCATCCCTTCGGTGGCGGTGGGGATCTGGCCGTCGGTCCCCGCGTTGGGCGCGGCCCGGGAGAGCAGGTCGGTGATCACCGGACCGACCTCGGCCGCCTCCCACCGGTCTCCCTTGTCGGCCAGGGGTCCGGCGTGCCAGCCCTCGGCCACGCTGATGCGCCCGCCGGCCACGTTGAAGACCCGGCCGGTGACGCCCGCCGCGTCCGGGCTGGCCAGCCAGGCGATGACCGGCGCCACGTTGTCGGGCGATCTGGCGTCGAACTCGTCAGGCGCCGGAGGGGCGACCCCCCGGGCCTGCTGCAGGCTCTCGGTCATACGCGTGCGGGCGCCCGGCGCCACGGCGTTGACGGTGACGCCGTAGCGGCCCAGTTCCTTGGCCGCGATGATGGTGAACGAGGCGATCCCCGCTTTGGCCGCCCCGTAGTTGGTCTGGCCCACGTTGCCGTAGATGCCCGACGACGAGCTGGTGTTGATGATCCGGGCGTCGTTGGTCTCGCCGGCCTTCGACCGGTCCCGCCAGTAGGACGCCGCCCACCGGGCGGGAGCGAACGTGCCGCGCAGGTGGACCTTGATCACCGCGTCCCACTCCTCGATGGTCATGTTGACCAGCATCCGGTCCCGGAGGATGCCGGCGTTGTTGACCAGGACGTCCAGGCCGCCGAAGGTGTCGATGGCCGCGTTGACCAGCCGCCCGGCACCGTCCCAGTCCGAGACGTCCTCGCCGTTGGCGATCGCTTCGCCGCCGAAGGAGCGGATCTCGTCCACCACCTCGCCGGCCGGCCCTGATGAGCTGCCGACGCCGTCGACTTCCGCGCCCAGGTCGTTGACCACGACCCGGGCTCCCTGGCGGGCCAGCTCGATGGCATGACCCCTTCCGATGCCCCGACCGGCGCCGGTCACGATGGCGACCCGGTCCTGGCAGATGCCCGTCACCTCACGCTTTCCTTTCCGGCGGCCTGGGGCTCTTTCGGAAGCCCCAGCGCCCGCTCGCCGATGATGTTCTTCTGGATCTGGCTGGTGCCGGAGTAGATCGTCCCCGCCCGGCTGGAAAGGAAGATGTCCTGCCAGTCGTCGGTGGCGTACTCGGGTCCGTCGGGCCGGATCACGGCGTCGAGCCCGACCACATCGATGGCCACCTCGCCGAAGACCTTGTGGTACTCGCTCCAGAACAGCTTGGAGACCGACGCCTCCGGTCCCGGCTCCCGGCCTCCCGCCAGTGACGCCAGCAGCCGCAGTCCGGCGAAGCGCATCAACTCCACCTGCGAGTAGCACCAGGCCAGCCGTTGGCGGATCAGCGGGTCTTCGGCCTTTCCGTTCTTGCGGGCCGTGCCGATGAGGTCCCACAGCTCCTGCTCGAAGCCCAGGTGGGCGGTCGTGGCGTTGCCGCCCCGCTCGAAGCCGAGGGTGGTCATCGCCGGCGCCCAGCCGTTGTTGACGCCGCCGATCACGTTGAACAGCGGCGCCCGCGCTCCGTCGAGAAAGTCTTCGCAGAACTCGGCGGCGCCCGACAGCTGGCGCAGGGGACGCACGGTCACCCCGTTGTCCTCGGAGAAGGGCACGAGGACGTAGGAGAGGCCGCGGTGCTTGGGAACGTCGGGGTTGGTCCGGCACAGGACGAAGATCATGTTGGCCCGGTGGGCGCCGGAGGTCCAGGTCTTCTGGCCGTTGATCACCAGCTCGTCGCCGTCGACGACGCCTCGTGTCTCGACCGCCCCGAGGTCGGAACCGTGGTCGGGCTCCGAGTAACCCTGGCAGTAGACGTCCTCGCCGGACACGATCCGGGGCAGGAAGTGGGCCTTCTGCTCGGGGGTGCCGTGCACGATGATCGCCGGTCCGACCAGCGATTCGCCCATGCCGCGCCGCACCGGGGGGACGCCCTGGCGCCGGAGCTCCTCGCTGAACACGGCGAAGCGCACCGCGTCCCAGCCCTGGCCGCCGACGTCCTTCGGCCACTGGGCGCAGACGAGCTTGGCGTCGGCCAGCCGCTCCTCCCACTCGCGGTAGAGGGGATCAGCCATGGCCCGGAGCCGGCCCGCGCCCTGGCGGCCGCCCGCAATGGGCTGCCACCCCCAGTTGGTCAGTTCCTTCAGGCCCGACGGAGCGTTGCTCGCGATCCAATCGCGGATCTCGGCGCGAAACGTGGCGTATTCGGGACCCAGGTCGATCTCCATGCCACTCTTCCTTTCTCTGCTCTGGCCGTCGCCGTCATGCGCCGGCCGCCTCGGCCGTACCCAGCACCAGCGTGCCGGCGGCCATGAACATCCCCCCGACCCCCTGGGCCAGGCTGACCTCCACGTCCGGGACCTGCGCCGGCGCCTCCTTGCGCAGCTGCCTGACCGCTTCCTGCACGAGGAACATGCCGTACATCCCGGTGTGGGTGTAGGAGAGGCCGCCGCCGTTGGTGTTCAACGGCAGCCGCCCGCCCGGCGAGGTGTGGCCCTCGGCCACGAACGCCCCTGCCTCGCCCCGCCCCACGAAACCCAGATCCTCCAGGCCGTAGATGGGCAGGTGGGCGAAGGCGTCGTAGATCATGAGGTGGTCGATGTCGGCGGGACCGAGGCGCGCCTCGGCCAAGGCGCGGGCCGACGACATCCGGAACGCCTTGGAGGTGGTGAAGTCCTCCATCATCGACACCATCGGCGCCTCCGCCGCCTCGCCCGTGCCCAGCACGTACACCGGGGGTTTGGGCCCCGACATCGCCCGGGCCCGCGCTGCGGACGTGACCACCAGCGCCCCGCCTCCGTCGGTGACGAGGCAGCACTCGAGCAGGTGCATGGGATAGGCGACCAGCCGGGATGCCAGCACGTCGTCGACCGTGAGCTGCTCGCGGTACATCGCCCTGGGCACGTCGGCCGCCCACCGGCGCTGGGCCACGGCCACCGACGCCAGCTGTTCGTGGGTCAGTCCGAACTGCTTCATGTAGCGCAGCACGCCGATCGGGAAGAGCGTGGGCGCCCCGGCCGTTCCGTAGGGCGCCTCGAACTGGCCCTGGGGCGACGCCGGATCAGGTGCTCGCCGGGGGGAGCCGACGCGCGACCGGCCCGACTCGCCGTGGGTGATGAGCACCACCTCGGCCAGGCCGGCGGCGATGGCGGCGGCGGCGTGGCGGACGTGGAGGAGGAACGAGCAGCCGCCCACGGACGTGGTGTCCACGTACCCGGGCGCGATGCCCAGATAGTGGGCCACGGTGATGGGTGAGATCCCGGCCGCGGCCACGCCATCGACGTCCGACATCCGCAGACCGGCGTCGGCCACGGCCAGCCGGGCCGACTCGGCGTGCATCTCCAGGGCGGAAACGTCGGGGACGACGCCGATGCGCTCCGTCTCCGCCGCCCCGACGATGGCGGCTCCGCCTCGCAGGCTCACGGCGTGCTGCCCGCCGGTCGGAAGACGGGGACCTGGTGGTCGCCGCGCGCCTCGAAGCCCACCTCGAGGGCCATGTCGAGCTCCAGGGCCTCGGGCGTGTTGGCCACGCCGACGATGTTGGTCATCATCCGGGGCCCTTCTTCCAGCTCCACGACGGCGATGGCGTAGGGCACCTGCCCGGCGAAGCCCGGCCCGGCCCGGTGGGTGATCAGGTAGGTGTGGAGCCGGCCCCGGCCCGTCGCTCGGAACCAGGACACGTCGGTCGACGCACACGAGGGGCAGCTGGGACGAGGGTAGAAGTAGGCCCGGCCACACCGGTTGCAGCGCTGGAGGCGCAGCTCTCCGTGCGCCGTGCCCTCCCAGTAGGGCTCGGTCTCCGGCGTGGGCCGGGGGACCGGCTTCGGCGGGTGCTGCTCGGGGACGGCGCTCATCGCCGCGCCTGGTGGCGTGATGCCGAGCTCGTTGAGCAGGTCCTGGCTGTAGGCGATCCGGCCGGTGCGGGACTGGGGTGGCGCGCTGCACAGGGCGAGCGCCGCCTCGGCCATGACCGCGGGCGGCTCGACCACCTGATCCGGATCTTCGGGACGGACCAGGTGGTGGAAGACGGTGCCCGGGGTCGGCACCACCCGGTTGGGTGAGAGGGAGTTCACGGCCACGTTGTCGGTGTAGGTCTCCGCGGCCAGTCCGGTCGAGAACCGTTCGAGCGCCGCCTTGCACATCCCGTAGACCGTGCCGCCGGGCGGGCGGGCCGGATCGGGCGGGACGGTCGCCTGCCGGGATGCCCCCGACGAGATGTTGAGGATCCATCCCGCACCTCGGCCGATCATGCCGGGCAGGACCAGCTGGGCCAGGTGGAACGGAGCCTCGACCTGCACGTCGAACATCAGTTGCCGACGCTTGGCCGTGAACTGGGCGACGGGGGAGAAGAACGTGACGGCTGCGTTGTTGACCAGCACGTCGACGGGGCCCAAGGCGGCCACCGTCTCGGCGACCACCCGCTCGCGTTCGTCGGGGCCCGACAGGTCGGCGGCCACCGCCGCGGCCGTTCCTCCGGCCTCCCGGATCCTCGCGACCGTCTCGTGGATCGTCCCCGGAAAGCGGCTGCCCTCCGGGTCGACGGTCCTTCCCGTCACTGCCACCGCTGCCCCCTCGGCCGCGAAGCGCTCGGCGATCACCGCGCCGATGCCCCGGCTGGCCCCGGTGACCAGCGCCACCCGGCCGCTGAGCACACCGTCACCCATCCCCGGCGCTCCTCCCGCCACACGGCGAGGGCGTCCAGCACCTCGACGTCGGCGCCGTCGACCCGCAACGGGTTGACCTCCAGGGTGTCGAGGGAATCGCCGAGACCCTCCGCCAGCCGGGCGATCCCGGCCACCACCGACGCCAGCCGGTCCACGTCCACCGGGCGGGTTCCCCGGGCCCCCCGCAACAGCGCCGCGCCCCGAAGCTCCGAGAGCATGGCCACGATCTCGCTCTCCTCGACGGGAAGCAGCCGCAAGGCCACGTCGCCGAGCACCTCGACCCATACGCCGCCCAGTCCGACCGAGAGGACCTTGCCCCACGTGGGGTCGGTGACCACGCCGACCAGCAGCTCGATGCCCCCCACCCGCATGGGCCCGACCAGGACCCCGTCCATGGTGGCACCCGGCCGGGCCTCGGCCAGGCGGGAGGACAGCTCGGCGAAGGTGGCGGCCACCGCGTCGGCCTCCACCCCCAGGCGCACCCCGCCGATGTCCGATTTGTGGGTCAGCGCCGCCGACGCCACCTTCATCACGACCGGCGCGTCCGAACTCCTCGGCGAAGGAGACCGCCTCGGCGGCGTTGGTGGCCAGGCGGGCGGGGGCGAGCGGGAATGCCGGCGTTCTCGAGCAGGCCGCGGACCAGGTGCTCGGGCCACACGCCGGCGGCCCCGGCGGGAGGAGCCACGGACGGCGCCGGCTGGGGCCTCCCCGCTCGCCGCCACCGGTCGCGGCGGTCGTGGTAACGGGCGCCGCAGCCCAGCGCCCGGGTTCCCAGCTCGATCCCGTCGACCAGGTACAGGCCGCGCTCGCCGAGCAACTGCCGGGCGTAGGGGGTCAGGTCCGAGCTGATGGCCGTCTGGAGGACCAGGGGCACGGGGAGGGCCTGCTTGGCCTCCACCAGCGCGTCCATGCGGGCTTCGAACGGCGCCGGATTGGCCGGTGCGACACGGGGGACGATGGTCGAGTAGAGGACCAGGTCGTAGCGGTCGGCCACGTTGCGCCCGACGATCTCCAGCGCAACCTGCGACAGCGTCGGGTCGACGACGACATAGCCGGTCACGTCGAGGGGATTGTGCGGGTTCGAGAACGACGGCAGGGCCCGACCCAGCTCGTCCAGCGTCTCGGGCGCGAATTCGGGCAGCTCCAGGCCTTCGTCCGACGCCCGGTCGGCGAGCAGGTCGCACGCCCCGCCCGACGCGGTGATGGCGGCGATGCGCCGGCCCCGGACGTCGGGGTGATACCCCAGGTAGCCGGCGGTGGCGAGCAGCTCCTCGAGGGAGTCGACCCGGGTCACTCCCAACTGGCGGAGGGCGGCGTCGACGATCCGGTCGTCGCCGGCGAGGGCGCCGGTGTGGGCCAGCGCCGTCAGCGCGCCCGCCTCGGTCCGGCCCGTCTTGAGGACCACGAGGGGTTTGCCGGCGTCCAAGGCCAGCTCCGCCACTTCCCTGAACTCGTCGGGCTGGCGCACCGACTCCAGGAAGGCGGCGACGACCCTGGTGTGGTCGTCGGCGACCAGGTAGCGGATGATGTCGGTCGCCGAGGTCAGCGCCTCGTTGCCGGTCGAACACAGCAGGCTGACCCCGATCCCGCGCGCCTGGGCGGCGGCGAGCACGGCGCTGGCCAGTCCGCCGGACTGGAGCACGATGCCGACGGGGCCGGCCTCGAGCGGTGGGGGGATGGGCAGCCCGTAGGGGGTCGCGGCACCGGTGACGTTGATGTACCCGTTGCCGTTCGGCCCGAGCACGGTCAGGTCGCGGTCGTGGGCGACGTCCACCAGACGGGCCTCGAGCTCGGCGCCCGCCGGGCCCGCCTCGGCGAATCCGGCGGTCAGGATCACCAGGTTACGGATGCCGGCATCGGCCACCTCGTTGACCACGTCCAGGGCCGCGCCGGTGGGGACCATGACGTAGGCCAGGTCCACGGCCTCGCCGATGGCGGCGATGGACGGCAGCGCCGGCCGCCCGTGCACCTCCTGGTGGCGGGGGTGGACGACGTGCACGGCCACGTCCGGGGAGTACCGGCGCAGGTTGGCGTAGGTGTACACCGACCACTGGGAACGATCGGTGGCCCCGACGAGGGCCACGGAGCGGGGTGCGAACAGGCCGCGGAGCCGGCTCACCACGTCGGTCTGCGCCGGGTCCAGTGTGCCTTCGCCGAGCCGCATCCTCTCCCCCCTCTCAATGGCCTGGCGGGCTCAACCTATAAGAAGCTGTGCACGTGCCGGCGAAACGGGGAAGACTCGTCGGGTGACGCGGATCGTCGACTCGGACGAGCATCTCTACGAAACGCGCTCGCTGTGGGCCGACCACATCGACCCCGCGGCCCGGGAGGACGCCCTGGAGCTGGTCGACGACGAGCTGGGCTACACGTGGCTGTCCTGGCGGGGGCGCCGCCTGGATCTGGCCGATGTGCACCTGCCGGGCAACACCGCCTCGTGCGGCGACCACCGGCGCCGCCGGCGGGCCGGGGAACCCCCCGCCTACCGCTACGACGACGCCCTCCCCGCCGGCTACTGGGAGCCGGCCGCCCGCCTGGCCTGGCTCGACGCCGTCGGGCTCGACGAGGCGGTGTGCTTCCCCAACTTCGGTCTGCTCTGGGAGCGGCAGCTGTCCGGGTCGCTCCCGGCGCTGACCGCCAACATGCGGGCGTGGAATCGCTGGTGCGAGGCGGTCCGGGTCGACGGCGGCGGCCGCCTCCACCCCGTCGCCCACCTCACGCTCAGGGATCCGGCGTGGGTGGAGGAGGAGCTGCGGCGCCTGTCCGGGGCCGGCGTCCGCCTGGCCATGATCGGCGCCGGCCCCGTCGACGGCCGGGCGCTGTCCCATCCCGACCACGAGCGCATCTGGGCCGCCTTCGTCGAGCACGGCGTCACGCCCGTCTTCCACGTCGCCGACCAGGTGCGGGTGTTCGACGACTGCTGGTACGACGAGGACTTCGTTCCCGTCACCGAATCGGTGTTCCTGTGGGTGCCGCCGGCGCTGGCGCTGACCGATCTGATCCTGCACGGCGTGTTCGACCGCCATCCCCGCCTCCGGTTCGGCGTGGTGGAGCTCAGCTCCATCTGGGTCCCCCAGTTCCTGCTCATGCTGGACGGTGCCGCCGAGTTCACCGACCGCCTCAACGGCCGGCCGGTGGCGCCGCTCGCCCACCGGCCCAGCCACTACTTCCTGGAGCGGGTCAAGGTGGCTTCGTTCTCCTACGAGGATCCCCGCCGGCTGACGGCCAAGACCGGCGACGTGTTCATGTTCTGCAGCGACTACCCGCACTCGGAGGGCACGGACACGCCGGTCGACGACTACGACCGGGCCGGCTGCCAGGAAGCGGGCCAGCCCGGCCTGTTCCACGCCAACGTCGAGTCCCTCCTGGCTGGCTAGAACCTCCTCACTATCCCGGGCGTGGAGTTCTCGGTCTCGTTGTTCACCAGCGACCGCGGGATCACGCCCGCAGCCGCCGCCCAGGCGGCCGAGGCCAACGGTTTCCACGCCATCTACGTGCCCGAACACACCCACATACCGGTCCAGCGCACGACGATCCACCCCGGCTCGGGGACCACCGAGCTGCCCGACGACCGCTATCAGCGCACCCTCGACCCGTGGGTCGCCCTGGCCACGGCCGCGTCGGTGACCTCCACCATCAAGCTGGGCACGTCCGTCGCCCTGCCGGCCGAGCACGACCCCATCACCCTGGCCAAGACCATCGCCTCCCTGGACTTCCTCTCCGGAGGTCGGGTGGTGCTGGGCGCCGGCTTCGGTTGGAACCTGGAGGAGATGGCCGACCACGGGGTGGGCCGCCGGCAGCGACGGACGGTCCTGCGCGAGTACCTCGGCGCCATGCGGGCGTTGTGGTCGGAGGAGGAGGCCGCCTACCGCGGCGAGCACGTCAACCTGCCGCCCAGCTGGGCGTGGCCCAAGCCCCGGCAGGAGCGCGTCCCTGTCCTGCTCGGCGCCTTCGGCAACGAGAAGACCTTCGCCTGGATCGCCGAGAGCGCCGACGGCTGGATCACCACCCCCGGGGAGCGGGGACTCGAGGTCACCGTCGACCTGCTGGGCAAGGTGTGGAAAGGCGCGGGCCGGGAGGGCCGGCCGCGGGTCGTGGTCCTCGACGGTCGTCCCAAGGAGCAGCGCCTGGCCGGGTGGCAGGAGCTGGGCGTCGACGAGGTGATGTACGGCCTGCCCGACACCGACCCTGACGGGGTCCGGGCCCACCTCGAGAGCCTGGCCGCCACCCTCGACCCGTTTCGCTGAGGATCATCTGGGCCTGTCGTCAGGGGCAAAGAAGTGGGTCACCGGGCGCTCCTGGAGCGCCCCGTCGACGAAGGTGTCGACCCGCTCGTCGTAGAAGGCCACCAGGCCGGCGATCGGCAGGAGGGCGGCGGTGGGAAAGTCGTAGGACCAGGCCAGGTCGGGGTGGCGGGCGCCGCCGACGTCGACCGACCAGTAGCCCGGTCGTCGTCCCCTTGTACGGGCAGCGGCTGCGGGTGCCGCTGGGGACGAGGTGGGAGAAGTCGACCTCGGTGCGGTTCAGGTAGTAGCGCGTGGGCAGTCCCGTCTCGAAGACCATGACGGGTGCGGGGGACTGGCCGAGCAGGATCCCGCCCAGCTCGACGCGAACCGTTCTCGTCGAGCGGATGGCATCCACCCTCGTGTACGGACTCCGCGGGTGGACGAACACCTCCTCGTCCTCTTCGAACCAGGCATCGACCGCATCCCACTCGACCCGGACGGTGTCGTCCAGGCCGGCGACGGTCGCCGCCCCGAGCACCCGGGCGGCGTGCGGCCGGTAGGAGCTCCCGGCGCGCAGCCCGTGCCATTCGACCGTACCCCGCGGGCTGGCCTCCGCCTCGCCTTCGGCTTCGAGGACGCCGGGTCGGAAGTCGGCGAGGGGGACGTAGTACTGCGGGTAGTTGGGCCACTCCCACACGTAGCGGGCGGCGACGGTGTCGACGACCGTCTGGCCGCCCAGGACGGCGCGGATGCGGCGGGGCACGGGCTCGACGTGGTTGACGGCCGTGAGCGCCGCCGGGTAGTCGGGCACGGGTCAGCCGCCGGCGAGCACGTCGCGCAGCACGGCGGCGCCGGAGCGGTCGACGTCCTTGGTGGCGGTCATGAGGATGACGGTCTCGGCGCCGGCCTGGGCGCGCAGCTCATCGAGGGCGTCGCGTGCCGGCGGGTCGGCGAGCTCGGCGCGGTAGCGGCGGGCGAACTCCTCGAAGCGCCCGGGAAGGTGTCCGTACCACTTGCGCAGCGCCGGGCTGGGAGCGACGTCCTTGGACCAGTCGTCGAACGGGGCGCGGGACCGGGCCAGGCCGCGGGGCCAGAGCCGGTCGACGAGGACCCGGCGGGCGGGCCCGGGGCCCGGGTCGTCGTAGACGCGGGCGACGTCGACGTGGACCCGTCGCTTCCGGCGTCCGTCCGAAGATGAGCGGGTACCGGCGAAGCCGTGGGTCGGCTGCACCGGCCCGAGGCCCCGCCAGGCGCCGGGCAGCTCGAGGGCGAGGCGTTCGAGCTCTTCCACGTGGAGGGCGGACAGGCCTTCGAGGCGCTCGGCCCCCTCTTCGGTCAGGCGCAGGCGTACGACGCGGTGGTCGTCTTCGTCCCGGACCCGGGTGACCAGGCCGGCGGCGTCGGCCCGGTCGACCAGGCCCACGGTGGAATGGTGGCGCAGCAGGAGGTAGTCGGCGACCTCGCCGATGGTCGGTCCGCGGTGGTCGCCGTGGCCCCGTATGGCGAGGAGCAGCTGGTGCTGCGCGGGGGTGAGCCCCGCCGCCCTGGCCTGCTGCTCGCTCCATCGCTCGAAGTGACGGAGCCCGGTGCGAAGCGCCAGCAGGCGGGCGTAGGCGGCGTCCGGCAGGGCCACGCCCGCACAATACCGTCGCGCCGCGATGGTTCATGGGGAGGGGAAAGGGGCGGTGCCGAGCTCGGACGTCGCCGACGGTGCGCCCCTCGCCCGCTCGGGGCCACGCTCCGCGCCGCCTAGGGCTGGAAACCGGCGCCTTTCCCCTCGGGAAACCGGCCTACGCTCGACCGTGCCCCGGCGCCGCGTCTTCATGGACATCGCCCCGCTGCGCCAGTCCCGCGACTTCCGGTTCCTCTACTCGGGTCAGCTGGTTTCGGTGCTCGGCACCCAGCTCACCACGGTCGCCGTGGCCTACCAGGTGTACGGGCTGACCCACTCCTCCTTCGACGTGGGCCTGGTCAGCCTGGTCCAGCTGTTCCCGCTGCTGGCGTTCTCCCTTCTGGGCGGGACGGTGATCGATGCCGTCGATCGCCGGCGTCTCCTCATCGGCGCCGAGATGATCATGGCCGCGGCCAGCGCCGGCCTGGCGCTCAACGCCGATCTCGGTCCCCGGCTGTGGCCGCTGTTCGTCTTCCCGGCCATCACCGCCGGGCTGACCGGCGTCGACATGCCGACCCGCAACGCCATCGTCCCCAACCTGGTACCGGCCGGCCAGCTGGCCGCGGCCGCCGCCCTGTTCCAGGCCTTGTTCCAGGTCGGGATCGTCGTGGGTCCGGCGGTCGGCGGCCTGCTGCTCGCCGGCGCCGGAATCCGGTTCGTCTACTGGGCCGACGTGGTCACCTTCGGGGTGTCGATCCTCGCCGCCTTCTTCGTCGCGCCCCAGCCGCCCACCCGCACCGCCGCCCGCCCGGGGCTGCGCTCGGTGGTGGAGGGCTTCCGCTTCCTGCGGGGCCGCCAGGCGCTGCAGGGGTCGTACCTCATCGACATCAACGCCATGGTCTTCGGCATGCCCCGGGCCCTGTTCCCGGCGCTGGCCACGACGACGTTCGGCGGCGGCGCCGGCGTCCTCGGTTTCCTCTACGCCGCGGTCGGCGCCGGCGGGCTGATCGGCGCCCTCACCACCGGATGGGTGGGCGCCATCCGGCGTCAGGGACGGGCGGTGATCATCTCGGTGATCGTCTGGGGCGTCGCCATCGCCGCTTTCGGGCTGGTGCCGTGGCTGGGGGCCGCCCTCGTCCTCCTCGCCGTGGCCGGGTGGGCGGACGTGATCTCGGCGGTGTTCCGCAACACCATCCTCCAGCTGCTGGTTCCCGATCGGCTCCGCGGCCGTCTGCTCGGGGTCCACATGGCCGTGGTCCAGGGCGGTCCCCGCGTCGGCGACGTGGAGGCGGGATCGGTCGCCGCCGTGTTCTCCAACGAGATCTCCGTCGTCTCCGGTGGGGTCCTGTGCGTGGTGGGCGCCATCCTCATCGCCGCCCGCCTTCCCGGGTTCCGCACGGTGGTGATCGACCCGAACGCCGATCCGACGCTTCCGGCTCCCGCGCCTCCCTCGGGATGACGGCGGCCGTCAGCGGTGGCCGGCCGGGGTGCGCCTACGACGGGGGTGGAGGTGGTGGCCGCCCCGGGATTGCCGGGTGGCCACCTGGGCCGGCCCGCCGGGGCGCTGCGTGCAGCGGCGGACCTCGACCGTCGCCGCGTGGGTCGCGTCCACGCTGCTGCTCGCCGGACTGGCGATCGCTTGCAACTTGCGTGCGCAGGCGGGGGCGACGGCCGCCATGCCCAGCCCCACGGCGACATCCAGAACCCAGTGGTTCAGGGTGGCGAGCACCACGAAGGCGACGACGACGGGGTAGGCGGCCAGGACGCGCCCGCCCCGCCCGCTGGCGCACCCGCCGGCGGAGGGTTTGCGACGCCCACAGGGCCCAGGCGCAGTGCAGAGAGGGGAACGCCGCGTAGGGCGCGGCGAAGACGGCCTCCGGGCCGGGAACCGCGGTGACGTGGTGGTAGTAGACGTTGGGCGGGGCGACGGGGAAAGCCAGGAACACGACGATCGCCGCCGCCGACACCAGGCCCAGGGGCAGCATCTCCGCCGGCCGGCCGTTGATGACGACGGCGCCGGCGGCGATGGTGGTGACCAGGATGTGGGCGGTGGCGTAGAACAGGAGCGCAGCTCCCCACGCCGGCTGCCAGGCGATGATCGATCGGCTGGTCGCTTCGATCCATTGCCCCGCCGGACCCTCGATGTCGTGCACCCAGTGGGCGTTGCCGAGGGCGGCGGGAAGCGACCGGAGGGTGGCTTCGTGCACCACCGTGTAGAAGGCGAAGAATGCGGCCACGCCGAGATACGGAGCGAGGACCGCCGGGCGGTGGCTCCAGCGTCGGAGGATCCGGCGTACGAGGAGCACCAGCCCGAGAAGCGTGGCGCTCTCGGCCATCCCTTCCACGAGATCGACGGCGCTCACGGCCGGCGGACCCCCTTCCCAGGATCCCCACGAAATGCTCTTTGCCAGGTACAACGAAAAACCGGCGGGGGACCTTCCCGCCGGGCCGAGGATGACGACGCAGGCGCGCTCCGGCCGGCGCCCGGCCTCAACCGAGAAGCTTGCCCAGCGCGGCGCCGACGGCGGGCGCGGCGGCGAGCGGGTGCTCGATGAAGCCGCCGAGGAGGCTGACGGCGACCTCGCCGCCGGCGACGGCGCCGACGTCGGTGGCGTCGTCGGGCGCCACCGGCTCGCCCCAGCCCATGCGGATGCGAAAGGTGCCCGGATGCCCC
This sequence comes from uncultured Actinomycetota bacterium, assembly GCA_963757175.1. GTDB lineage: Bacteria > Actinomycetota > Acidimicrobiia > Acidimicrobiales > Palsa-688 > CAVWQR01. Next base: position 29,256 of record CAVWQR010000002.1, read on the forward strand.
TCCTTGGCTTCCAGGGCCACCGACGCCAACGACCGCTCGGGGACCCGGGCCAGGGGGGCGTGGCGCCAGCCGCGAAGCTCGGACAGGGCGAGGTTGGGGACGTTGAGGTTGACCACCACCGCCGGCGCCGGTGGTTCGGCGAGGAGGAGCTCGGCGACGGCGGCGGCGACGGTCGCCGCCGTCTCCCACCGTTGGCCGCGGAGCATCTCGTCCCAGCCCTGGCCTTCGATGCTGGCGCCGGAAACCGCCTGGCTGATGGCGACGGCATTGATCCCGGCGTTGCGGGCGGTGACCGCCGCGCCGACCGTGCCCGAGTGGTACACGGCGCGCCCGACGTTGGCGCCGGGGTTGATGCCCGACACGACCAGGTCGTAGCCCGGTCCGAAGGCGCCCAGGCGGGCGAACATCACCGCCAGCGCCGGCGGCCCGGTCATGGCCCACGCGTCGGCCGCCCCCTCGACCTGGGCCCGGTGCACCTCGGGGCGGATGACCTGCAAGGCACCGAGGGCGGCGCTGGCGCCGGAGTACTCGGTGTCCGGGGCGACGACGATCACCTCGCCGAGCGGTGCCAGGGCGCCGGCGAGGACCCGGATGCCCTCCGAGTCGATGCCGTCGTCGTTGGTGAGGAGAATCCGCATCGGGACCGTCAGCCCCGCACGGTGGTCAGGAAGTCGACGAGGAGCCCGGTGACCTCCTCCGCCCGTTCCTGCTGGACCCAGTGCCCGCACCCGGGGAGAATGTGCGAGCCCCGCAGGTCGGGGAGCGTCTCGGGGAAGCGGGCGATGGCCCGCTCACCCCAGCGCGTGGGGCCGTCGAACTCGCCGCCGACGAACAGGGACGGCACCACGATGGCCAGATCGGCCACCGCCTGGAGGTCCTCCCAGTCGCGGTCGACGTTGCGGTAGCGGTTGAGGCCGCCGGTGAAGCCGGTGCGCTCGAACTCGCCGGCGTAGAACGCCAGGTCCTCCTCGGTGAGCCACTTGGGCAGGGGGCCGGGAGCGGCGAAGCGGTCGCGCAGCCGGCCACCCGGCGGCACCGTGGCGATGGTCCCCCCGGTCGCGGTGCGGACGGCGTCGCCCGATGCGGCCACGTAGAAACCGGCGAGCCAGCCGGCGACGTCCTCCTCGATCTCCGCCTCGGCCCGCCCGGGCTGTTGGAAGTAGTTGATGTAGAACTCCTCGTCGCCGCCCAGGCGGCGGAAGCTCTCGGTGGGCGGCCGCGAGCCGGGCGTGGCGTAGGGAACGCTGAGCAGAGCGACGGCGCGGAACAGATCGGGGCGCAACAGGGCGCTGGTGGCGGCGATGGGCGAACCCCAGTCGTGGCCGACGACCACCGCGGACTGGTGGCCCAGGGCGGCGACGAGGCTGACGTTGTCGGCGACGTGGACGAGCATCCGGTAGGCCTCGATGGCGCTGGGGGCCGACGATCTCCCGTAGCCCCGCACGTCGATGGCCACGGCGCGGAAGCCGGCGTCGGCGATGGCCGGCAGCTGGTGGCGCCACGAGTACCACGACTCGGGAAAGCCGTGCAGGAGGAGGACCAGCGGCCCCTCGCCCTGCTCGACCGCGTGCACCCGGATGCCGTTGGCCTGGACGAGACGATGGGAAAAGGCCTCCATCGGGCCAGTCTCCCAAATCGGCAGGGACCCGTCATCGCTACGCTCGCCGTTCGTGGAAGACGACGCCTTCTACGTGCCCGTGGGCGGGGATCGCTTCGTCGCCACCGACGCCACCACCAGCCCGTGGGACACCGCCAGCCAGCACGGGGGTCCCCCCGCCGCCCTGCTGGCCACGTGCCTGGAGGCAGCGGTAGGGCGCCCGGAGCTGCGCCTGGCTCGCTTCAGCGCCGACTTCCTCGGTCCCATCCCCAAAGGGGAGCTGGAGGTGGAGGCGGAGGTGCTGCGCCCGGGCCGGCGCACCCAGCTGACCCAGGCCACGCTGGCCACGGGCGGGCGGACGGCGGTCGTCGCCCGGGCCTGGCACCTGGGCGTGAGCGCCGGTGTCGGAACCGCGGCGCGTGCCCGAGGTGCCCGCCGAGCTGCCGCCCGCCCAGCCCCAGCAGTTCTTCCCCGGCCTGGGCCGCTGGGGCTACGGGGACGCCATCGAGTGGAGGTTCGTGGAAGGCGGCTACGACCGCCCGGGTGCGTCCGAGGTGTGGACCCGCGTGCGCCTCCCGCTCGTCGCCGGCACCGAGCTCACCGGGCTGCAACGCCTGCTGGTCGTGGCCGACAGCGCCAACGGGATCAGCGCCCCGCTCGACATGCGGGAGTGGCTGTTCATCCCGCCGGGCATCACGGTCCACCTCACCCGGTCGCCGGTGGGGGAGTGGACGAGGATGACCGCGGTGTCCGACCCGGGCGTCGACGGCATCGGTCTCACCGAGGCGCGCCTCGGCGACGCCGGCGGCGAGTGCGGCACCGCCACCCAACCCGTCCTCGTGACCCGGCGCTAGCGCCGACCGAGGATGGACTCGTCGGGGTCGGCGAACACGTGCAGCCCGAAGCGGCTGGACAGGTCGCGGCAGATGCTGATCCCGCGTGCGCTGTTGCCGTGCGCGTCCAGGCCCGGGGAGAAGAATCCTCCCCCGATCCGGTTCGGGATAGCGACCAGGATCCCGCCGCTCACCGCGCTCTTGGCGGGAATGCCCACGTCGTAGGCCCACTGGCCGGCGCCGTCGTACATCCCGCAGGTGTCCATCACGGTGATGACGTCGCGGACATAGGCCCGGTCCAGCGCCCGCTCGCCGGTGAGGGGGTTGACCCCGCCGTAGGCCAGGGTGGCGCCCATGGTCGCCAGGTCCCGGGCGGTGACCATCACCGAGCAGATGGACAGGTAGACGGCGATGTTCTCCTCGAGGTCGCCGCTGAGCATGCCCAGGCTGCGCATGAGATAGCTCAGCCCCAGGTTGCGGTCGTTGGACACCAGCTGCTCGCTCAGGACGGCTTCGTCGACGCGCAGGTCGGGGTTGCCGGCGTAGATGCGCAGTCGGTCGAGGATGCGCCCCACCCTCTCCTCCCGGTCCCCGCCCTTGACCAGGTTGGTGGTGACCAGCGCCCCGGCGTTGACCATGGGGTTGAACGGGCGGTTGTGGGCCTCGTCGAAGGTGAAGGAGTTGAACGGGTCGCCGCTCGGTTCGACACCGACGCGCTCGAGAACCGCCTTTCGGCCCAAATCCTCCAGCGCCAGGGCATAGAGAAAAACCTTGGAAATCGAGTGCAGCGGAAAGGAATAGTGGGCGTCGCCCTGGTCAAAGGTGGTCGCCGTCGACGCGGGTGAGCGCCATCCCGAAACGGTCCTTCTCCGATTCCATCTCCGGCGGGTAGTAGCTGTCGGCCTCGACCGGCGCGACCCGGTGCCGCTCGTACAGCTCCTTCACCTGCTCCCTGACGATGGCTTCCGGCGTCGGCACCGCGGCTAACGTTATCCCCAGGATGACGTGGTGACCATCGCCGAACGCCAGGCTCGGGGCCGAGCCGCACGCGACCGGGCGCCACTGGAGGGATTGGGGCAATGGACGCCTCGCGGTCCCCGCGATCCGCTCGGGACGATCCTGGCCCAGAACGTCGACCGGGTGCCCGAATTCGTTCCTCTCCGCCACGGCCGCATGGCGGCGTCGCCGTGGACCTACTTCCGAGGCGCGGCCGCGGTCATGGCTGCCGACCTGGCGACCTCGCCCAACAGCGGGCTTCAGGTGCAACTCTGCGGCGACGCCCACGTCTTGAACTTCGGCTTGTGGGCCACACCCGAGCGGAACCTTTCCTTTGACCTGCGGGATTTCGACGAGACCCTTCCCGGCCCCTTCGAATGGGACCTCAAGCGGCTGGCCGCCAGCCTGATCGTCATCGCCCGGCACAATCACCTCGCCGGCAGAACGGCTGACCACGCGGTGGACCGGGCGACCCGGGCGTATCGCACGCGCATGGCGTACTACGCCAAGGCCAGTCAGATGGAGATCTGGTACAGCTCCGTCTATGTCGATCAGCTGCTCCGCTATTTCAAGGGCAAGCAACGCAAGCGCCTGGCCAAAATGATCCGGAAACAGAGCCGGCATCGCACCAGCCTGGGTGCTTACGAGAAGCTGACGGCCGAGATCAACGGCGAGCGCCGCATCATCGAAAAGCCTCCCAAGCTGACCCACTTCGACGATTACCACCGCCTCGAGGTCGTGCACGACGTTTACCAGAAGTACCACTCCACCCTGCTCCCCGACCGACGCCACTGCCTCGACAATTTCTCGTACGTGGATACCGCCAGGCAGGTTGTCGGGGTCGGAAGCGTGGGGATGCGAGTCCACCTGCTGCTGCTCGAGGGCCGGGGCGGCGACGACCCTCTCTTCCTCCAGGTCAAGCAGGCGGGGCCGTCGGTCTACGAGGCGCACCTGACCAAGAGCCGCTACAGCAACCACGGTGCCCGGGTGGTGAACGGCAAGCGCCTGATCCAGAGTGCGACCGACATCTTCGTCGGGTGGACGTCGCTCGAAGGGCTCGACTTCTACGTCCGGCAATTCCGCGACATGAAGATCATCCCCGACAGCCACGCCATCGCGCCGGTCCTCGACGATTTTGCCACCGCCTGCGGCGAGGTGCTGGCTCGCGCCCACGCCCGCACCGGCGACCCCGCCGCCATTTCCGGCTACGTGGGCAGCGGGTCCCGTTTCGACGCGGCGATCCTTGCCTTCGCCCGCCGCTACGCCGATCAGACCGAGCGGGACCACGCCCAGTTGGTCGAGGCGATCAACCAGGGCCGGGTGGAGGCGGAATCGGGCTGAGTTCTCTCGAGCCGGCGCGCCACAGGGCGACCTCGTAGGCGGCGACCGCCACGGCCACAACGAAGAACCACCATCCCGGGACCACGAACAGGAGGACGCCGCCCACCGCCGCGCCCGCCACCTGGAGGGCGCGGCGGTGGCCGACCATCCACGTCAGCGATGGCCGGCGGCGGAGGGCGCGAGCCCATCGGTACGGTCCGGTGAGCAGCAGCAGGGCCACCGCCACCACCACGATGAGCAGCAGCCACCACGTCGCCGTCGCCAGGCCGCTGAAGATCTGGTGAAGGATGGCGTGGCCGGCGGCCCGGTTGGCCGGGTCGATCGAGGCGACGATCCGTGATTGCGCCCACGACCCTGCCCGTCTCTCCACCACCAGCGCCACCCCCGTCCCGACCAGGATCTGCAGCGACGTACGGCGACGATTGGTCGACAGCGACAGGGCGGCGACGATGACCACGAGGGTGAGGAGGGGAAGAAGCCAGAACAGCACGTCCAGCAGCTCGACAACGTTGCTGGCCACGTTGAGGGATTGGGATCGGGCCAGCTCGATCTGGCCGAAGTTGGCCGGCAACTGCACTCCCAGCGCGTCGGAGAGCCTGGCCTGGGTCTCCGGCGACAGCTGGGCGCTGGTGATGGTCGGGATGGTTATGTCCCGGCCGAGCAGGCCGGAGGCCGCCGACTGCACCTGCTGGAGGGCGGCGTCGACCAACGGCAGGACGTTGAGCACCACCGCGCCATTGGTGATCTGGAGCACGTCGTTCTGCCCCCGGAGTGCGGCAATGACCTGGCTGTGGGTCCCCCGCAGCACCGAGGTCCAGACCGTACGGAACTGCGAGGATTCGAGCACCGTGACCAACTTGTCCTGGACAAAGGAACGGGCGGCGCTTTCCAACGGCGAGGCCAGGAACTTGCCGGCGGAGGGGAGGGCCTGCTTTACGTGGCCTTGCACATCGATGGCGCCGAATATCTGGTCGGTGAGCTCGACGCTCATGGCCTGTGATACCGCCGGCTGCTCGACGATCGGCCCGACCGTCGATACGAATCCGCTGGTGCTGATGACCGTCTGATGGACCCAGACCGTGATCACCGACAGAAAGATGAGCAGGCAGCAGACGCCGGCCAGGACAGGAGTCATCCAGCGGCGCAGCCGGCGCCTTCCCGTCGCCGGACGGTTCCGCAGCTCGCCCTCGAGCCGCGCCCGCTCTTCGGTCAGGCGGTCCACCTGGCCGCGGAGGCTCTCGACCGTGGTGCGCAACCTCTCTGCATCCGCCGGGTCGCTCATGCCACCGGTGAGTCCTCTGCCCCGCTACCCCGCCCACGACTCATCGCAATCACCGAAGCGTATGCTAGGTCGCGTGGCCGCTGAGCCCGAGGCCCCTCGGAAGTCGCGGGCGACCAGACAGCGGATCGAGTCCGCCCGGCGCCGCTCGGCGGCGGCCCGCCAGGAGATCGAGGAGCGCCGAGCCCGCGTCCGCAGCATCGACACGGCCCTGTCCGTGCACGAGCACGACCGGCTGGTCGGCGGAAGCCTGATGGCCGGCGCCCTCGCCTTCCGGCTCTTCCTGTGGATGCTCCCGGCCGCCCTCCTGGTCGTGGCCGAGCTCGGCTTTCTGTCCTCGGTGAGCGATTCGGCGCCCAGCGACGCGGTGCGCAACCTCGGCATCCATTCCCTGGCTGTGCACTCGATCACCACTGCGGCTCGCGAGTCCCAGCGGGCCCGGTGGGTGGCGCTCATCGTCGGGCTGGTGGTGCTGTACCTGGCATCGGTGGCGCTGATGAAGGCCTTGTGGACGGCGCACGCCTTGGCGTGGCGGGTGCCGGCGGGGAGGATCCCGGCCAAGCCGCGAGCGGTCGGCGTGCTGCTGCTCACCGTCGTGGGATGCATGGCGGCCACGTCCGGCGCGGCGATAGTCCGCAACGACTCGCGGCCCTGGGGCGTCGTGGTCATGCTCGCCGTCGTCGTCGTCTACGCCGGCGGGTGGTGGGGGTTGTCCACTCAGCTGCCCCACGGTGATGCGCCCAAGCTGGCGCTGCTCCCGGGCGCTGTCCTGTTCGGGATCGGCAGCGAGGTCATCCATCTGGTGTCCGTCTACTACCTGGCGGCCAAGGTGACCAGCGCATCCGAGCTGTACGGGGCGCTCGGCGCCGCGTCCGCCTTGCTCCTCGGCCTGTACTACGTGAGTCGGTTCGTGGTCGAAGGGGCCATCCTGAATGCGACCCTGTGGACGCGCAAGCAGGCCCGACCGGCCGGGAGCGGGATACAGGGCGCGTGACCGCATAGGGTTCGGACCCATGCCCGCAGCGGAAAGTCCTTCCGGCCACGGCGGCCGGTGGTACACGTTCATCGCCTTGTTCGTCGTTATCGGCATCGGCCTGGTCGTCCTGCTGGTGTTGGGGCTCACCGGCAATCTCACCTCCTCCAGCGCCAAGGTCTCTTCGACGGGGCCGGGCGGGACCACGACCGCGGAGCGGCAGTTCTGCCAGAACCTGCAGCAGGTCAGCCGGACCACGGTGAATCTGCGAGCCAGCCTCCAGACCAGACGGCTGGCGTCGGTCAACGACGCCCGCCGCAGCCTGAACACGGCGATACGGGATCTGGATCCGGCCAACCTGCCCGTGTCACAGTCCGACGTCTCCGGCCTCATGACCCAGGTATCGATCCTGCAGCGGGCCGTGGACCGTGCCGATCAACAGAACCTGAGCGCCGCTTCGGTCGCAGCCGCGCAAGCACCGCTGGAACAGACTCTGCGCCAGGTGCAGGTGGTGCAGCAGTCGGCCACCTTCTGCACGTCCAGCTAGCGTCGGGAACGGCTGGCGGCCAACGCCTGGGTGAGGTCGGCGAGCAGGTCCTCCACCGTCTCCAGGCCAACGGACAGGCGCAGCAGCGCCGGATCGACGGCCAGCGGTGACGACGCCGCCGACGCGTGGGTCATCCGGTGCGGGTGCTCGATCAGGGACTCGACCGCGCCGAGGGATTCGGCGAGGGTGAAGAGGCGGGTGGAGCGGGCCACCTGCAGGGCGTGGTCCTCCCCGCCGGCCAGCACGAAGGAGACCATCCCTCCGTAGCCGCGCATCTGGCGGGTGGCCAGCTGGTGGCCGGCGTGTGACGGCAGTCCCGGATACAGGACGCGCTCGACCGCCGGGTGGGAAGCCAGCAGGTCGGCCACGGCCGCGGCGTTGGCGCAGTGGCGGTCCATGCGCACGGGCAGCGTCTTGGTGCCCCGCAGGACCAGGTAGCAGTCGAACGGCGACGGGACCCCGCCCACCGAGTTCTGGTAGAAGGCGACCCGCTCGGCCAGTTCGGCGTCGCTGGCGGCCACGAACCCTCCCACCACGTCGCTGTGCCCGCCCAGGTACTTGGTGGTCGAGTGGACCACCACGTCCGCGCCCAGGGCGAGCGGTCGTTGCAGGTAGGGCGTGGCGAAGGTGTTGTCCACCACCAGCACGGCGCCGTGCTGGTGGGCGGCGGCGGCCAGGGCGGCGATGTCGAACACCCTGAGCAACGGGTTCGACGGGCTCTCCGCCCACACCATCCGGGTGGTCGGACGCCACGCCGCCGCCAGCGCGCCGTCGTCACCGAGGTCGACCGGCGTGTATTCGAGGCCCAGCGGCGCCCACACCCGGTCGAGCAGGCGGAAGGTCCCACCGTAGGCGTCGTCGGGGATGATCACGTGGTCACCAGGGGACAAGGTGTGCAGCACGGCGTCCTCGGCGGCCAGACCACTGGCGAAGGCCAGCCCGCGAGTCCCCTCTTCCAGCGACGCCAGCGCGGCCTCCAGCGCCGACCGGGTCGGGTTGGCCGTGCGGCTGTACTCGAAGCCGCGGTGGCTGCCCACCTCCTCTTGGGCGTAGGTGGTGGCCAGGGAGATGGGCGGCACCACCGCGCCCGTCTCCGCGTCCGGGGGCTGGCCGGCGTGGATGGCGCGGGTCTCGAACCCGCCCGACACCTCGTTCACCGGTCTCACCGGTCGGGACCCACGAGGAACTCGAGCAGGTCCGAGCGGGTCACGATCCCCGTGGGATGGCCGCCGTCCAGCACCAGCACGGCGGCGCTGTCTCCCAGCCGGTCGGCGGCCACGTCCACGGGTTCGCCGCTGCCGATCATCGGCAGCGGCGGGTCCATCACCGCGCCGACGGGCGCGTCGATGACGGTGCCATCGGCCACGGCGCGCTCCAGCAGCCGCCGATCGCTCACCGTCCCGACCACCTCGGCCAGAGCCAGCGGCGGTTCGGCTTTCACCACTGGCATCTGGGAAACCCCGTACTCCTTCAGGATGGCGATGGCCGAGCGGACCGTCTCGTCGGGATGGACGTGCACCAGCGGCGGCAGGCTGTCGCCTTTGGCCGCCAGCACCGCCTCGATGGTGTCGCCGCCCGCCCGGAGGAAACCGTGGTCGGCCATCCACCCGTCGTCGTAGACCTTGGAAAGGTAGCCCCGCCCCGAGTCGGGCAGGATGACCGCCACCACCGCGTCCGAGCCCAGCTGGCGGCCCAGCTCCAGCGCCGCCCACATGGCGGTGCCGCACGAGCCGCCCACCAGGATCCCCTCCTCGCGCGTCACTCGGCGAGCGGTCAGGAAGCTGTCCCGGTCGCTCACGGCGATGACCCGGTCGACGACCGACGGATCGTACGCACCGGGCCAGTAGTCCTGGCCGATCCCCTCCACCAGGTAGGGCCGGCCCGAGCCCCCCGAGTACACCGAGCCCTCGGGATCGGCGCCGATCACCTGGATGTCGGGATTCCGGCTCTTGAGGTAGCGACCGGTGCCGGTGATGGTGCCGCCGGTGCCGACGCTGGCGACCAGATGGGTGATGCGCCCCGCCGTCTGCCGCCACAGCTCCGGGCCGGTGGTGAGCTGGTGGGCTTCGGGGTTGTGGGGGTTCTCGTACTGGTCCGGCAGGTAGGCGCCCGGGGTGGTCGCCGCCAAGCGCTGGGCGGTGCCGTAGTAGGAGTCCGGGTGGTGATGGTCCACCGCCGAGGGGCATACCACCACCTCGGCACCGTAGGCGCGCAGCAGCTGGATCTTCTCCCTCGTCACCTTGTCGGGCAGGGTGAAGATGCAGCGGTACCCGCGGCGGGCGGCGACGATGGCCAGCCCCACCCCCGTGTTGCCCGAGGTCGGCTCCACGATGGTCCCGCCTGCCCGGAGGAGGCCGTCGCTCTCGGCCGCCTCCACCATGCGCAGCGCGGCCCGGTCCTTGACGCTGCCGCCCGGGTTCTCCTGTTCCAGCTTGGCCAGCAGCTGGCACGGCACCTCGCGCCCGATGCGGTCCAGACGGACGAGGGGCGTGTTGCCGATCAGGTCCAGCAGCGAGGCGGCGGCGTCCATGGCGGCGCCGTGGTCGATCATCGGCTCCCGGCCGATGCCCGGGCTCAGCGCCAGCGGGTCGTCGGCGTACACCGTCACGGGCAGGCCGGTGGAGTGCAGCTGCTCGGCCAGCGTCATCACCGCGGCGGCGTCGTCGGGGGCGCCGACCACCCCCACGGAGCGGGGGATGTGGGCGCGCAGGGAAGCCAGGGTCGGCGCGTCGAGCAGGGTCTCGGTCGTCTGCACCCGGTAACGGGCGCCCGACCACAGCGGCTCGGGCACCCGGAAGTCACCGAAGACCACGAGCACGTCCATCGTCGATCACACTACGCAGGGCGCAGCGAGACGAGGCCGCTCGGAGGTGTCCACCTCGGGTCCGGGGCGCGCCCCTGGCCGCCGGTCAGCGCAGCAGCTCGGCCCGTTCCTCGGTGTCCAGCTTGCGCAGGATGGTGCAGAGGGTGATCGCTTCCTGCCGGCTCAGGGCGGCGAACCCCGGCGGGGGGGTGGCGGCCATGGCCTGGGCCCGCGACGCCAGGTGGCGGCCGTTCTCGGTGAGCACGATCATCTTGATCCGCCGGTCGGTGGGATGAGCCTGGCGGCGGGCCAGCCCCCGCTCCTCGAGCACGTCCACCAGGGTGGTCACATAGGAGTTGTCGCAGTTGAGCCGGGCGGCCAGCTTGCGCATGGAGATGGCGTCGTTGACGGGCAGCAGCTGGAGGGCCTTGACCGCTCCCAGGGTGACGCCCACCTCTTCCATCAGGGCATGGGTCTGGGCCATCCGGCGCGGATCGTGGGTGATGGCCCGCATGAGGCCCCACGCCTCCTGGGCGGGGGAATCATCGGCGTGGGTCGCGGCGTTGGCCCGGGTGGAGGTTCTGGTCATGGTGCTGTTGCCCCCGCCAGGTCGCACTCCTCGGCCACCTGTGGGAGCCGACCGTCGGTCACGTCGCTACCGTATCCCACGGTCAATGAGTTGACAAGATAAATGGTTGACAGGATCAATGGATTCGGCCACCATTCGTCGGAGATCACTTCGCAACGAGGCGAAAGAGGACACCCGAAACATGCGCAGCCGCCAGCTGAACCAGAAAATCGCCGTCAGCGTGGTGTACGTGGCGGCGATGTTCATGGCGATCATGGACACGACCATCGTCAACGTGGCCCTGCCCACGCTGGGCCGGCAATTCCACACCCGGGCCGACGGTGTCGACACGGTTGTGATCGCCTTCCTGGTCAGCCTGGCCGTGTTCATCCCCGTCTCCGGGTGGCTGGGCGACCGCATCGGTGGGCGGCGGGCGCTGCTCGGCGCGGTGGCCATCTTCACGGTGGCGTCGGCGCTGTGCGGGCAGGCCGACAGCCTGGGCGAGCTGGTCTTCTTCCGGATCCTGCAGGGCGTGGGCGGCGGCCTCATGACTCCGGTGGGCCTGTCCATGCTGTTCCGGGTGTTCCCGCCGGCCGAGCGGGTGCGGGCGTCGAGCATCCTGGTGGTGCCCACCGCCCTGGCCCCGGCGCTCGGGCCCGTGCTGGGCGGCCTGTTCACCACCGATCTCTCGTGGCGTTGGGTGTTCTACGTCAACGTGCCCATCGGCATCGCCGCCTTCGTGTTCGGCCTCCTGTTCCTGGCCGACCACGATCAGCCCAACCCCGGCCGGCTCGACGTGATCGGCTTCGCCCTGTCCGGGATCGGACTGGGTCTGGCCATGTACGGCGTCTCCGAAGGTCCGATCAAGGGCTGGGGGACACCCGCCGTGATCGGCACCCTGGTCGGCGGCCTCATCCTCCTGTCGGCGCTCGTCGCCGTCGAGCTGCACCGGACCCATCCGCTCATCGATTTGCGGCTGTTCGGCGATCGGTTGTTCTCGTCCACCACCACCGTGCTCGTTCTCGGCGCCACCGCCTTCCTCGGCACCTTGTACCTGGTGGCGCTGTTCTACCAGGACGGCCTGGGGCTGACGGCGCTGCAGTCGGGGCTCACCATCTTCCCTGAGGCGCTGGGCGTGATGGCCGGATCGCAGATCGTCACCCGGCTGCTCTACCCCAACTTCGGGCCTCGCCGGGTCATGGCCGGGGGACTGCTGGTCGTGGCCGCCACCATCGCCCTGCTGAGCCTGGTCGGCCACGGCACCGACCTGTGGGTGGTCCGCCTCGACATGCTGGTCCTGGGGATGGGGATGTCGGGCGTGTTCATCCCTGCCCAGGCGGCGTCGTTCGCCACCATCAGCCCGGAGGCGACGGGCCGGGCGTCGACCATCTTCAACGCCGGCAGGCAGCTCGGCGGTGCGGTCGGGGTCGCCGTGCTGACCACCGTGCTGGCCACGATCGGCCCCCTCCAGCAGGTCGGCCACCGGGTGGTCGCCGACCTCTCCGCCTACCACGTCACCTTCCTCGCCGCCGCCGGCATCGCCCTCCTGGCCGTGCTCGCCGCCCTGACCGTGCGCGACCGTGACGCCGCCGCGACCATGGTGCGCCGCCGGCGCCCGGCCGCCGAAGAGCGCCCGGCCGCCGAAGAGGAGGAGAAGGCGGACCGCGCCGGCGACGAGGTCGGCGTCGAGATCGCCTGAGTGATCGAGGCGGCTCAGCGGGCTCCCGGGGCGTCGCCGTGCGCCGTCCACCACTGGTTGAGGGTGCTCGACGATGACCCCGGCGCGCCCTGGGCGTCGAGGATCGCCCACTCGGTCGGGTACAGCCAGGCGAAGACGGGGGTGTCGAGGTTGGTGCCCACCGGGAAGCACTCGACGTTCTGGCCGGGCGCGGACGGGAAGCCGGTGTCGTCCCACGGCGCCTGGCCCTGGCCGCCCGCCGTGGTCGTCGGGCACGACGCGGCCGGGCCGGTGGGATGAAACCCGATCCACGCGTTGAAGGCGGCCACGCTCTTGGTGTAGTCGCCGGCGTTGGCGAACTTGAGCGCGAACACCGTCCCCCCCGGCAGGCTGGAATCGAGGCACCGCAGCGACTGGGTCAGTCCGGTCAGGCCGGCCACCGGCGTCTTGTAGCTCTCGCACGCCGAGCGGTCGATGTCCGCGGGCAGCAGCTGCGACAGGGACTTGGTGGTGACGGTCGGCGGCGCGGTCGTCGTCGGAGCCGAGGAGGTGGAGGCGGGGGTGCCGGACGACTTGTCGAACGGAGGGAGGTGGGTGCCGGCGGCGACGCCCACGTATACGAGCAGGGCCACCACCAGCCCCACCGAGCTGCCGATCACCGCCACGGTGGTGCGACGGCCCGGGCCGCGGGGTGGGGGTCCGGCGGGGGTCGGTGCGGCCGGGGCGGGTGCGGCCGGGGTGGGTGCGGCCGGGGCGGGTGCGGCCGGGGTGGGTGGGGCCGGCGGGGATCCGGTGGGGCCTTGCCGGCCGGCGGGGCTCCACGGCCGGCGGCCGGGCCGCGGTATCCCGGCGCCGGGCCGGTCGGCGTCGGCCCGGGTGGGCGGGGCTCGGGCCGGGGCGGTCGGCGTCGGCCCGGGTTGGGCGGGGCTCGGACCAGGGGCGGTCGGCGTCGGCCCGGGTTGGGCGGGGCTCGGACCGGGGGCGGTCGGAGTCGGCCCGGGTCCGGTCGGGGTCCCGTCCCCGGCGGGAGTCGGCCCGGAGGCGAGCGAGGCCGGGCTGGCGTCGGCGCCCGCCCCCTCCCGTCCGGCCGCCAGCGCCCCGGCGTCGGCCTCGACGAACCCCAGGGCGTGGGCGAAGGCGGTGGTGGCCCACGTGCACGCCTGCGGGTCCAGCGCCGTCCGGCGCCCCAACAGACCGGCGGTGAGCCGGATGGCGCTGGTGGCATCCATCTGATGCTGCTCGACCTGCTGGGCGAGGAGGTCGGCCACCCCGCCGTCAGCGGCGGACACCAGTACGGCCGCCTCGCGGGGCGAGGACGCCCGCACGTCGGACAGGGCGTTCCGGAGTACGGCGACGTGGGTGAGCACGGTGGACCCCTGCTGGTCCACCGCGGCGCGGAGCGTGGACGTGGCCACCCCGGAAGGATCGAAAATGTGCTCTGCCACGCGCTTCGTCGCCTCCTGTCGACGGTCGGCCCCACTTTCGCAGATCCGTGTGCGCCGACTGGCCCGCTAGCCTCGCCGCCGCCGGCGTGGATCCCGGCGGGGGAGGCGACGATGGGCAAGCTCGAGGGCAAGGTGGCCTTCATCACCGGCGCGGCGCGTGGCCAGGGGCGCAGCCACGCCGAGCGCCTGGCGGGCGAGGGTGCCGAGATCATCGCCGTGGACATCTGCGACCAGATCGAGTCGGTGACCTATCCGATGGCCACTCCGGCCGACCTGGAGGAGACGGTCGCCACCGTCGGCGAGCGGGGAAGGCGGATCGTGGCCCGGCAGGCCGACGTGCGCGATCGCGACGCACTCGCCGCCGTGGTCAACGAAGGGGTGGATGCCTTTGGCCGCTTGGACATCGTGGTGGCCAACGCCGGGGTCGCCCCGCTGTCACTCGACGAGGCTGACGACCTCGGAGCATGGCGCGACGTGATCGACGTCAACCTGACCGGGGTGTTCAACACCATCCGGGTGGCGGCGCCGCATGTGATCGCCGGTCGCCGCGGCGGAGCCATGGTTTTGACCAGCTCCACCGCCGGCCTCAAGGCCATGGGCTCGGAGATGGGAGGAACGCTGGGTTACGTGGCCAGCAAGCACGGCGTGGTGGGGTTGATGCGGGACTTCGCCAAGATCCTCGCCCCCCACTCGATCCGGGTCAACAGCGTCCACCCCACCGGCGTGGCCACGCCGATGGTGCAAAACGAGGTCATGGACAAGTTCCTCGCCGACTTCGGTGATGCCGTCTCGGAGGCGATGACCAACCTGCTGCCCGTCGAACTGGTGGATCCCATCGACGTCGCCAACGCGGTGGCCTGGCTGGTGTCCGACGAGGCCCGCTACGTCACCGGGGTGGCCCTGCCGATCGACGCCGGGTTCACCGTCAAATAGCCCAGTGTTCGGCCGCAGCGGCGACTGTCAGCTCCGCGGCACCTGCGACCAGGGCAGCTCCTTGTCGGTGCGGACGTCGCCCGGCAGGCCGAGGACCCGTTCGCCGATGATGTTGCGTTGGATCTCCGACGTGCCGCCTTCGATGGAGTAGGCGCGGGAGCGGATGAAGAGCTGGCGCGACGATCCCGGCGGTCCGGTCAGGCCTACCCCGTCCACTCGACGCATGTCGTAGTCGTAGCCCACCAGCGCTTCGGGCCCCAGCAGGTCGACGCAGAGCTCGTGGATGGCCTGGTTGACGTCGGCGAACATGACCTTGGCGATCGACCCCTCCGGTCCGGGGGTGCCGACGCGCGCGTTCACCTTGGCCCGTTCGTTGGTCAACCGCAGGGCCTCGGAGCGGATGAACGTCCGCATCAAGCGGTCCCGCAGGGCGGCGTCGTGGTGCGGCCGCCCCTCGCGCCAGATCCGGACGGCCTCGGCGATGGGCCCGGTACCCAGCCCCGGCTGACTCCCTGAGCCGCCACTGCCGATGATGGTGCGCTCGTTCATCAGGGTGGTCATGGCGACCCGCCAGCCTTCGCCGACGTCGCCCACCCGGTCACGATCGGGGACCCGCACCTCGGTCAGGTACACCTCGTTGAACTCGGCCTGACCGGTCATCTGGCGCAACGGGCGCACCTCGACGCCGGGCGCGTGCATGTCCAGGGCGAAATAGGTGAGCCCCTTGTGCTTGGGAGCCTCGGGATCGGTGCGGGCCACGAGCATGCCGCGGTCGGCGAGATGGGCGCCGGTGTTCCAGACCTTCTGACCGGTGATGACCCACTCGTCGCCGTCGCGCACGGCACGGGTGGCCAGCCCGGCCAGGTCGGAGCCGGCGCCCGGCTCGCTGAACAGCTGGCACCACGGGTGCTCGCCGGTGAACGTGGGACGCAGCAACCGGTTTCGCAGCTCGTCGCTGCCGTGGGTCACCACGGTGGGACCGGCCATGGCGAGGCCGAAGAAGCGGGTGACCCCTGGGGGGGCGACGCCGGCGGCGACCAGCCGCTTCTCCACCCGGCGCTGCAGGGACGGCGGAGCGCCCATTCCCCCGAACCCGTCGGGGAAGTTGACCCAGGCCAAGCCGGCGTCATATTGGTAGCCCAGGAACTCGATCGTGTCGGTGGTCGCCGGGTCGTGCTCGGCGAGCAGCCGTTCCACCCGCTCGTCGACCAGCTCGGCTGGCGATCTGCCGTTCGCTCCGCTGGCCTCATGGGTGGCGGTGGGGTGGGTGGTGGCCATCGGGTCTCTCCAGGTGGTGGGTGTCCGGCTGGCGTTCCGGTGGCCCGCAGCCGTCAGGGTGGTGGACGCATCATGGCACCCCGGGGGCGATCGGGCCCATCCGCCCCGGTCTCCGGTGGCGCCTCCGCCCGCTCCCAGCACCCGCCGGGCGCGAAAGGGGCGCCGGCAGACGCCGGCGCCCTCGGAACTGATCGCCAACGACCGGATCAGGCCGCGACGTTCTCCTGACCGCCCTCGCCGCCCTGGCGACCGGCAGCCTCGTCGCCCTCCGCCAGCTCGGCCTTGGGCGACCCGCTCGTCACCTCGACCCGAACCGGGTCGTGGCCGGCGTAGGCACCGACGATGCGGACCGACAGCACGCCGGCGTCGTAGGACGCCTGCAGGGCCTCGGCCGCCACGTGCTCGGGGAGGCGGAACGTGCGCCGGAAGCTGCCATAGCGGACCTCCCGCACGCTGCGCCCGTTGTCGCTCTGGTTGCGCTCGTCCCGGCGCTCGCCGCGAACGACCAGGTGTCCCCGGTCGACCTCGACGGTGACGTCAGAGCTCGGGTCGATACCGGGCAGCTCGACGCGCACGACCGCGTCCTCGCCGTCCCGGGTGACCTCGGCGGCGGGCCACAGGGCCGGCCGTACTCGCGCCGCGGTGAAGCGCGCCGGAGGGAAGACCGACCGCAACAGGCCGTCGACCTCGCCGAACGGATCTCGCCACAACGTCAGGGTGCTCATGGAATCTCCTTTTTTCCTCTGGGCCGTCAATCCTACACCAACTAGCGAAGAAAACCTGAGTGCATAGCACTCTATTTCCGAGGGATCACGACCCGTGCCAAGATCGCACGCCAAACCGCATCGGGGAGGAACGGATGGCACCCCAGCACCAGATCGTGATCGTCGGTGCCGGCTTCGGCGGCATCGGCGCCGCCGTCCGCCTGGCCGAGGCCGGCGTCACCGACGTCCTGATCCTGGACAAGGCCGACCGCGTCGGCGGCACGTGGCGGGAGAACACCTATCCGGGGGCGGCGTGCGACGTCCCCTCCCACCTCTACTCCTACTCGTGGGCCCAGCCCCGGTGGTCCCGGCGCTACTCGACGCAGCCGGAGATCCTCGCCTACCTGGAGGAGGTGGTGCGCCACCATCACCTGGGCCCCCGGCTCCGTCTGGGCACCCCGGTCGAGGCCGCGGCCTGGAACGAGGACGAGGCCCAGTGGGAGCTGACCGTCGCCGGCGGCGAGATGGTCACCGCCCACGTGCTCGTCTCCGCCGTCGGCCAGCTCAACCGCCCGGCGTGGCCCGACATCCCCGGGCGGGAGAGCTTCGCCGGCGCCACCTGGCACTCGGCGCAGTGGGACCACGAGACCGACCTGACGGGCAAGCGGGTGGCAGCCATCGGCACCGGCGCCAGCGCCATCCAGTTCGTTCCCGAGGTGGCCCAGCACGCCGCCCAGCTGTCGGTGTTCCAGCGGTCGGCGCCCTACGTGCTGCCCAAGGCCGACCGCCGCTATCAAGGGTTGGAGAAGGGTCTCTTCACCGCCCTGCCGGCCTTGCGCCGGGTCGATCGTCTGCGGATCTTCCTGACCGGGGAACTGCTCACGGCCGGCTATGTCCGGCCCGACCGGGCCGGGCGGGTCGTGGACATGTGGCGGTCCGCCCTGGACGAGGCGGTGACCGATCCCGACCTGAAGGCGCGCTGCCTGCCCGACTACCAGGTGGGGTGCAAGCGGATCGGCTTCTCCAATGACTGGTACCCCACCCTCCAGCGACCCAACGTCGAGCTGGTGACCGATCCCATCGCCGCCATCACGCCGACCGCCGTGGTCACCGCCGACGGACGCGAGCGCCCTGCCGACGTGCTCATCTACGGCACCGGCTTCAAGTCGACGGAGTTCCTGATGCCGATGTCGGTCACCGGGCGGGGAGGGTTGGACCTGCACCAGAGCTGGAAGGGTGGAGCCGAGGCGTTCCTCGGCGTCTCCGTCGCCGGGTTCCCCAACTTCTTCCTGCTGTACGGGCCCAACACCAACCTGGGCGCCAACTCCATCATCTACATGCTCGAATCGCAGATCCGGTACGTGGTCGCCGCCGTGCAGGAACTGGCCCGTCAGCGCCTGGCGTGGCTCGACGTCCGCCCCGATGTGCAGGCGGCCTACAACCGCTGGGTCGACGCCGAGAGCCGGGAGACCACCTACGGGAGCGGCTGCCACAGCTGGTACGTGACCCCATCAGGCCGGAACACCAACAACTGGCCCACCTACACCTTCCGGTACCGCCGGCGGCTCCGCCACCTCGACCTGCTCGACTTCGACGTGCAGCCGGCGGCGTGAACCTCCGCGACCTGCGCCTTCCGCCCGCGGTGGGGCGGGTGGCGGTGGCTGCGCTCGGGCGCTACGCCTTCGACCCCCACCGCTCCTTCGCCGAGCAGCGGGTCCGGCTGTCACGCTGCTTCGCCCGTCCGCTGGTCCCGGCCGGGACGACCGTCGACCGGGACTCGATCGGAGGCGTGCCCGTCGAGCGGGTGACCACCCCCGGCGCGGTGGCGGGCAGGACCATCGTGCACTTCCACGGCGGCGGGTACACGACCGGAACCCCGGCCCAGTCCCGCTCGTGGACAGCTGCCCTGTCGGCGCGCGGCCGTGCCGAAGTCATCGCTCCGCAGTACCGCCTGGCGCCCGAGGACCCGTTCCCGGCCGCCCTCGACGACGCCGAAGCGGTCTGGAAGGCGGCGGTCACCGGCTCGCGCCCTCCGGTGCTGGCGGGCGACTCCGCCGGCGGCGGACTGGCGGCCGCGCTCGCCGCTCGCCTCCGGGAGCGGGGGCAGACGCCCCCCGCCGGGCTCGTCCTGGTGTGCCCCTGGCTGGACCTCACCGCTGACCGGCGGGCCGACTCCGCCCTCGTCCGTCGGGACGTGCTGCTCAGCCCCGACTGGCTGGAATCCTGCGCCCAGGCGTACGCCGGCGGCCACGGCCTGGACGACCCCGAGGTGTCGCCGCTGCTGGGTTCGGCCGATGGCCTACCGCCGACGCTGGTATTCGGCGCCGGGGACGACCTGCTCGTGGGCGACGCCGACCGTTGGGTGGTGACGGCGCGCGCCGCTGGCGTGGACACGAGGTACCTGCGGGCGCCCCGGCTGTGGCACGGGTACCCGCTGTCGCCTGGGCTGCTCGCGGCCGCCGACCGGGCGGTGGAGGCGGCCGGCGCCTTCGTGGAACGGGTGCTGGGAGCCTGAGGGCCGAGGCCCTGACGAGCTGAGGGCCGAGCCCTTGACGAGCTGAGGGCCGAGCCCTTGACGAGATGTGTCGGAGGGCGCGGGGGTGGGTGCCAGATGCGTCGGAGGGTGCGGTACTCGCGCCCGTTCACGCATCTCGCCGGCGGCACCGCGCCAAATCACGCATCTCCGGGCTGGAGGCGCCGGGACCGGCCCGCCTACGGTGAGCGCGGCACGAGCGCGGGACGAGCGCGGGACGAGAGAGAGGGCACATGGCCACTGCTGCCACCGCCAAACCGGCAATCGCCGACGACGACACCGTGCTGCTGGAGGAGCGCGGCAACGTCCTGGTGATCCGCCTGAACCGGCCCAACGCCCGCAACGCCGTCAACGGCGCCTTGGCCAACGGCGTGGAGGCAGGCATCGACCATCTCGAGGAGGACGGCTCGCTGTGGGTCGGCGTGCTGACCGGGACGTCGGAGTTCTTCTGCGCCGGCGCCGACCTCAAGGTGATCAACGCCGGCAAGGCCGAGGAGATGTCGACCGAGCGGGGCGGGTTCGGTGGCGTGGTGGTGCGGGAACGGGTCAAGCCCCTGATCGCCGCGGTGGAAGGGCCGGCGCTTGGCGGGAGGGACGGAGATCACCCTGGCGTGTGACCTGGTGGCCGCGTCCCGGTCGGCCCGGTTCGGGATACCGGAGGTCAGGCGTTCGCTCGTCGCCGCCGCCGGCGGGATGTTCCGGCTGGGGCGGGTGCTGCCCCAGAACGTGGCCAACGAACTGGCGCTGACCGGCGACCCCATCAGCGCCGAGCGGTGCCATGCCCTGGGGATGGTCAACGTGCTCACCGAACCCGGTTTCGCCCTCGACGGCGCGCTGGAACTGGCCCAACGGGTTTCGGCCAATGCCCCGCTGGCGGTGCAGAAGTCGCTCGCCCTGATGCGCGAGCTGCGCATGATCGACGACGACCGGGAGGGGATGCGGCGGTCGGGCACGGCGATGATGGCGCTGGGCTCGACCGAGGACTTCTCCGAGGGCCTGACCGCGTTCATCGAGAAGCGGCCGCCCCAGTGGAAAGGGCGCTGAGCGGGAACCCAGCCGAGCAGCGGGCCCCAAGGGCCCTGACTGTCCAGATAGCGGCGCTCAGATGGCCGGGACGAGCTGGAACCAGCGGGCGAGCTGCTCGGGGTTGCCGAAGACCTCCACGTGGGACGGGTCGCGTCGGCGCCACAGCACGAGCAGCAGCTCGGGTGCCGTGCCCCGCAGGGCCACGTCGGCCTTGGTGTGTTCGGTCGTCACCTCGGCGCCGTCGGTGCCGAAGCGCACCAGCCACTCGCCCGGTCCGTCGGTGCGATGGAAGTGGAAGGTCTCGCCGGCGCCGGAGACCCCGCCGCGACGGTGGACGCCGGGAACGAACACCTCGAGCATCTCCGCCACTCCGTCGGCCGCCAGGTCGGGATCGAGAGGATCGGCTTCGACGCCGACGGCGGACTGGGCGTCCCAGCGGTGCACCGCCGTCTCGTGGGCCATGCGCCGAGACCAGCCCCGGACGTTGCGGGGGCGACTATTGGTCCACACCGGGGTATCCATGTCGCTGCCGCGGAGCACGCCCGCGAGCTGGGCCGCCCCTTCCTGCAGCCACTCGTCCAGCTGTGGATCGACGCTGTCGTGGGATTCCGCCCTCGGCGGGGGCGTGGTCGCCCCTTCGGCGACGATGCCGGTGACCCAGCGGTGCACGCCGCCCAGGTGGACGCCCAGGTCGGCGACGGTCCAGCCCGGGCAGGCAGAAACCGCAGCCGAGCGGTTGGCGGCCACCGCCTCGGCCACCCGGGCGGTGTCGCGCTCGACGCTGTCGATCTCCAGCTCGGGTTCCATCACCCCGACGCTACCGGTCGCGCCCGCGGGGATGACCGCGGCCAGACTGCCCGGCGTGGTGAACCCCGACACCACCCCCACCACCCCACCACCCCCGCCACGCCGGCCACGCCGGCTACTCCCGCCCCGCCCTGTGCGCTGATCGCCTGGGCGGAGTCGGGCGGCATGGCCCTGACCGGCCGGGCCGACGGGCCGCCGCTGGTCCCGCCCGCACCCGTGGTCCCCCGCCTCGCGGCGCTCGCCGGCCACATCGCCGCCAGCAGCGAAGCCCTGGGCCGCCGGGTCGACGTCGACGTCGCCGCCACGCTCGGCGCCCGGGCGGCCGAGGCCGGGCTCGTCCGGCGGGGGTCGGTCTCCGCCAACCAGGCGTGCCGGCTGCTGCGCGCCGGCGACGGGCGGTGGTGGGCGCTCAACCTGGCTCGGCCCGACGACGTGGCTGCCCTCCCCGCCGTGCTCGGCTGGGCCGGCAGCGGCGACCCGTGGGCCGACGTCGCCGCGGCCGGCGCAACCCGTGGCCGCGACGAGCTGGTCGAGCGCTGCCGTCTGCTCGGGATCCCCGCCGCCCCCGCCCCGCAGCCGCCGGCCCCCCCGTCGCCGGCGCCCCCGCGGCCATCGGCCGCCGACCCGACCGCACCGGCCCACCCGCCATCCCACTCCCCGTCGCCGCCGTGGCGCCGGCGTCGCCTGGCCCCGAGGGCACCCCAAATCCGCCGCCCCGCCACCGTGGTGGACCTGTCGGCGCTGTGGGCGGGACCGCTGTGCGCCCACCTCTTGCGGCGTGCCGGCCTGCACGTGGTGAAGGTCGAGAGCGTGGCCCGCCCCGACGCCCTCCGCTCCGGCGCCCCCGCCCTGTTCGAACGCCTGCACCGCAACCAGGAGCTGGTCACGGTCGACTGGCGGGCGCCGGAGGGCCGGGCCGAGCTGCGGCGGCGGCTGGCCGGCGCCGACGTGGTCATCGAGGGTTCGCGCGGGCGGGCGCTCGACCAGCTCGGTCTCGGGCCCGACGACGTCGCCCACCGGCGCGGGGCGGTGTGGTTGACGATCACCGGCTACGGCCGGTCGTCGCCCTGGGTGGCCTTCGGTGACGACGCCGCCGTCGCCGGCGGCCTGGTGGCGTGGGACGAGCACGGGCCGGTGTTCTGCGGCGACGCCATGGCCGACCCCATCGCCGGGATGACGGGCGCCTGGGCGGTGCTGGCTGCGCTCGGCGCCGGCGGCGGCGAACACCTCGATTTGGCCATGGCCGACGCGGTGGCGGCGGTGGCCGCGCCGCCCACGGCCGGCGACCTCGCCGGCGACCCGGCCGACGGCAACCCGGCCGACGGCAACCCGGCCGACGGCAACCCGGCATGCGGCAGGCGGGACTACCAGGTGTTCGTCACCGCCGAGGGGCAATGGCGGGCCCGCTGCCGGCGCCACCGCGCCGAGGCCGCAGTCGCGCCGCCACCGGGGACGGCGACGGACGGAGGTGGGAAGAAACTTCGCTAGGCTAACGTTGTCGTGAGAGTTATGAGCACCTCCGTGGCGACGAGCGCCTCCGACCATCCGGCCCAGTCCCCCTCGTACAAGTGGATCGCCCTGTCGAACACCACCATCGGCATTCTCATGGTGACCATCAGCGGCTCGATCACCCTGATCTCCCTGCCGGACATCTTCCGGGGCATCCACCTCAACCCCCTCACTCCCGGCAACACCAGCTACTTCCTGTGGCTGTTGATGGGCTTCCTGCTGGTGACCTCCGTCCTGGTCGTCAGCCTCGGTCGGGTGGGGGACATGTTCGGGCGGGTGCGGATGTACAACCTGGGCTTCGCCATCTTCACCGTCTTCTCGGTCCTGCTGTCGGTGACGTGGATGACGGGCGCCGCCGGGGCCCTGTGGCTCATCATCCTGCGCCTCTTCCAGGGGGTGGGAGGCGCCTTTCTCTTCGCCAACTCCAGCGCCATCATCACCGACGCCTTCCCCGAGAACGAGCGGGGCTTCGCCCTGGGCATCAACGGGGTGGCGGCCATCTCCGGCTCGTTCATCGGGCTGATCGTCGGCGGTCTGCTGGCTCCGGTGGAATGGCGCCTGGTGTTCCTCGTCACCGTGCCCTTCGGCGCCTTCGGGACCATCTGGGCCTACCTCAAGCTGGTCGATACCGGCGAGCGCAGCGACGCCCACCTCGACTGGTGGGGCAACGCCACCTTCGCCATCGGCCTGATCTCGCTGCTCACCGGGATCGTCTACGGCATCCAGCCCTACGGCGGCCACAACATGGGCTGGACCAACCCCGGCGTCATCGCCGCCCTGGCCGGCGGGGTCATCACCCTGGCCTGCTTCGCCTACATCGAGTCGCGCGTCGCCCACCCGATGTTCCACCTGCCGCTGTTCCGCATCCGCGCCTTCAGCGCTGGCAACTTCGCCGGGCTCCTGGCCGCCCTCGGGCGCGGCGGGCTCATGTTCATGCTCATCATCTGGCTGCAGGGCATCTGGCTGCCCGAGCACGGCTACAGCTTCACGTCGACGCCGCTGTGGGCGGGGATCTACATGATCCCCCTGACCGCCGGGTTCCTGATCGCCGGCCCCCTCTCGGGCTATCTGACCGACCGCTACGGCGCCCGCCCCTTCGCCACCGGCGGCATGCTCGGCGCGGCCGGCTCCTTCGTCCTGCTGGAAGCGCTGCCGGTCAACTTCGGGTACCCGGTGTTCGCCCTGGCTCTGTTGGCCATGGGCCTGTCGATGGGCTTGTTCTCCTCGCCCAACCGGGCCGGCGTCATGAACAGCCTGCCGCCCGACCAGCGGGGCGCGGGCGCGGGAATGATGACGACGTTCCAGAACGCCGCCCAGGTTCTGTCGATCGGTGTCTTCTTCAGCGTGATCACCCTGGGCCTGGCCGCGTCGCTGCCCAGCCACCTGTTCTCGGGTCTGGTCGCCAACGGGGTGCCGGCCGGCGCGGCCCACACCGTGGCCAACGAACCGCCCATCGGCGCTCTGTTTGCCTCTTTCCTGGGCTACAACCCCATCCACCAACTCCTCCCCGCCTCGGTGCTCTCGCATCTGAGCTCGGCGCAGGTGGCCCACCTCACCGGGCAGTCGTTCTTCCCGCAGCTCATCTCCGCGCCGTTCGCCAAGGGCCTGCACCTGGCCTTCGACTTCGCCATCGTGTGCTCCCTCGTGGCCGCGGTGGCATCGTGGCTGCGCGGCGGCCGTTACATCCACGGGGCGGAGGACGGCCTCGGCCTCGAGATGACCGGCGAGGCGCTCGTCCCCGCGGCCGAGCCGGCCCGGGCCGAGGCTGCGCCCGTCCGCCAGACCGCCGAGGTGCGCTAGCCCCGCGGATCCGGCCACAATGGTGACCGTGACGGTCAACTTTTCCGCCGAGGCGCCGAGGGCCGCTGAGGCGCCGAGGGCCGCCGAGGCGCCGAGCGCCGCCGAGGCGCCGAGTGTGCCCACTGCCGCCGACGACCGGCCGCCGACGCCTACCGAGCTCGACGAGCTCGAGTACGAGTCGATCTTCATCATGCGCGAAGTGGCCGCCACGTTCGAGCGCCCCGCCCTGCTGTTCTCGGGCGGCAAGGACAGCGTCACCATGCTCCGCCTGGCCGAGAAGGCGTTCGCCCCGGCCCGCATCCCCTTTCCCGTCGTCCACATCGACACCGGGCAGAACTTTCCCGAGGTGATCGACTTCCGGGACCGTCGGGTGGCCGAGCTCGGGGTGCGGCTGTTCGTGGGCTCGGTCCAGGACTCGATCGACCAGGGTCGGGTCACCGAGGAGACGGGACCCAAGGCCAGCCGCAACCGGCTGCAGAGCGTCACCCTGCTCGACACCATCCTCGAGCACGATTTCGACGCCGTGTTCGGCGGCGGAAGGCGGGACGAGGACAAGGCCCGGGCCAAGGAGCGCATCTTCTCCTTCCGCGACGACTTCGGCCAGTGGGATCCCAAGAACCAGCGTCCCGAGCTGTGGAACCTCTACAACGGCCGCCATCGTCCGGGCGAGCACATCCGGGTGTTTCCCATCAGCAACTGGACCGAACTGGACGTGTGGCACTACATCAAGCGCGAACACGTCGACCTGCCTCCCATCTACTACGCCCACCGCCGGCCCGTCTTCCGTCGCGACGGGATGTGGCTGGCGGTGACCCCGCATGTCACCCTGGTCGACGGCGAGGAGGCCGAGCAGCGTCTGGTGCGCTTCCGCACCGTCGGCGACGCGTCGTGCACCGGGGCGGTGGAGTCGGCGGCCGGGGACATCGACGCGGTCATCGCCGAGGTGGCCGCCAGCCGGGTCACCGAGCGGGGGGCGACGCGTGCCGACGACCGTTTCAACGAGGCGGCGATGGAGGATCGCAAGAAGGAGGGGTACTTCTAGTGCAGAGTGGCGATGCTCCGGTTCGCCACCGCCGGCTCGGTCGACGACGGCAAGTCCACGCTCATCGGGCGCCTCCTGCTGGACTCGAAGCAGATCTTCGAGGACCAGCTCGAAGCCGTCGAACGCACGAGCGTCAGCCGGGGGTTCGACTACACCAATCTGGCGCTGGTGACCGACGGTCTGCGCGCCGAGCGCGAGCAGGGCATCACCATCGACGTGGCCTACCGCTACTTCGCCACGCCCCGGCGCAAGTTCATCATCGCCGACACCCCCGGTCACGTTCAGTACACGCGCAACATGGTCACGGGGGCGTCCAACGCCGACCTGGCGCTGGTGTTGATCGACGCCCGCAAGGGGATGACCGAGCAATCGCACCGTCACGCGGTGATCGCCTCGCTGCTGCAGGTCAAGCACCTCGTCGTCTGCGTCAACAAGATGGACCTGGTCGACTACTCCGAGGAGGCCTTCGAGCGGATCCGTGAGGAGTTCAGCCTGTTCGCGGCCAAGCTGGAGATCACCGACGTCACGTTCGTGCCCGTGTCCGCCCTGCACGGCGACAACGTCACCGTCCACTCGCCCAACACGCCGTGGTACGGGGGGCCGACGCTGCTGTGGCACCTGGAGAACGTCTACACCGGGTCGGATCTCAACCTGATCGACCCCCGGTTCCCGGTGCAGCTGGTCATCCGGCCCATGTCCCACGACCACCACGACTACCGGGGCTACGCCGGCGAGGTGGCGGGCGGCGCGTTTCGCGCCGGCGACGAGGTGCTGGTGCTGCCGTCCGGATTCAGCACGACCGTCACTGCGGTCGAGGTCGGCGGCGAACTCGTCGACCAAGCCGTGCCGCCGATGAGCGTCACCCTGCGCCTGGCCGACGAGGTCGACGCCGGCCGCGGCGACCTGATCTGCCGGGTCAACAACGCGCCCTGTGTCACCCAGGACATCGAGGCCATGGTCTGCTGGTTCGCCGACCGGCCGCTGACCGAGCGGGCCCGCCTGGCCATCCAGCACACCACACGCAGCAGCCGGGCGGTGGTGTCGCGGCTGCACTACCGCCTGGACGTCAACACCCTGCATCGCGACCACGACGCCGACGGCCTGGGCCTCAACGACATCGGCCGGGTGACCTTGCGCAGCGCCCAGCCCCTGATGTTCGACACCTACCGCCGCAACCGGCGAACCGGGAGTTTCATCCTGATCGACGAGGCCTCGAACGCCACGGTCGGCGCGGGGATGATCATCGGGGAATGAGCGGCCCCCCGCCGGGCGTCACCTGGCACGGCTCGGACCTGCCGCGGCCCCAGCGGTGGTCGGCGGGCCGCCTGTCGGGTGCGACCGTATGGCTCACCGGTTTGTCGGGGTCGGGGAAATCGACGATCGCCCGGTGCGCCGAACGTCTCCTCGTCGAAGGGGGCCGGGCGTGCTACGTGCTCGACGGCGACAATCTGCGGCACGGTCTCAACGCCGACCTGGCCTTCGACGCGGCCTCGCGGGACGAGAACGTGCGCCGGACCGGTGAGGTGGCCCTGCTCATGGCCGACGCCGGGCTGGTGGTGGTGGCCCCGCTCATCAGCCCCTTCCGCGCCGGACGGGAGCGGGTGCGGGCCCAGCACGAGGCGGCGGGACTGCCGTTCGTCGAGGTGCACGTCGACATCCCCCTCGGGCTGTGCGAGCAGCGCGACCCCAAGGGCCTCTACCGGCGCGCCCGCGCCGGCGAACTGCCCGGCTTGACCGGGATCGACGCTCCCTACGAGCCCCCGTCGCGCCCGGAGCTGGTCGTCGGACCCGACCTGTCGGCGGGGGCCGCGGCCGAAGCGGTGGTCGCCCTGGTCAGCACGACGAATGGGTGAACAGTGACGTGGTCAGCTCGATGCGCCCGGGCGTCCGGGCGTCGATCTGGGTCCAACCACCCGGGGCCTGGCGCACACAGGCAGGCGCACCGCTGCTCGACCAGTAGGGGGTGTAGCGCACGCGCAGGGTCAGCGAGCCCGGGTCGGTGGCGTGGATCACCACGTCGTTGCCCTGGACCCGCTCGATCTGCCCGGGACCGCTGAGCAGGCCGGGGCTGCCCATGACCCGCCACAGCGTCCAGTTCGACGATTGCCACACCAGCCGGAGATCGCCGACCCGGCCGCTCTGCAGCAGCGCCGCCTCCTGTTTGGCGGCGTAGTCCAACGCGGTGTGGGGGAGGGCGACGAAGCTGACCCCGTTGCGGTCCAGCCATGCCTGGTAGGACGCCGGGGTGAGGGCACCGGTGTCGTAGAACAGCGAGTTGTTGGCGATGTCGAGCTGGCGTTCCCACCCCCGGGCCAGGGGCATGTGGGGGGCGACGTAGACCGATTCCCAGTGTTCGTCGGTGGGCGGGACCTCGACCCGGACGGGCCCGTCGGTGCGCTGGTCGAGCTGGGTGACCAGCGGCTGGTAGAACGCCGCCCGCGTCGAGGGGCTGGCGCCCACCGCGGGCGCCGGCGCCCACTGCCAGATGGCGAACACCACGGTGGCCCCGACGGCCGCGGTCACCGCCATGGCGCCGCGTGCCGCGGCGATCCGCGCCGCGACCACGCTGCGCAGCCAGTCGTCGGCCAGGCAGACGAGCAGCGCCGTGCCCACCCCTTCCGCCAGGCGGTTGGCGTTGCCCCCCATCGGGGTCGGGACGAGCAGGGCGCCGACGATGAGCACGGCGTACAGCAGGGCTCCGGTGCGCACCACGGGAAAGCGGCGCACCGGTGGGGTCAGGGCGACCACGCAGAGAAGGAGCGACAGGAGCGCGCCTCCGACGGCGTAGGGGAAGCTGCCGGTCCCGGGGAAGGCCAGGTCAATGGCGCCGAGGAGGGCGACGGGCACCGCCGCCAGGCCGAACAGCCACCACCGCTGCCGGCGGTCGTGCCACGCCCACGCCACCAGGGCCAGCACCAGGAAGGCGGCGGCCACGCCCGAACACAGGGTGCACAGCACGACCAGGACGGCGCCGACCCTCCGCCGGCCGCGCAGCAGGGCGAACACCGCCGCCAGTCCGAACGCCTCCCCGCTCAGGTAGGGCAGCTGGCCGATGGCCACCAGGATCAGGGTGGAAACGGCGAAGTACCAGCTGCCCCACGGGCGCCGGCCCCACGACGCGATCACGATGCGGTCGAAGAACCAGGCGGCCCCGGCGGCGAACACCACCCCAGTCGCCACCAGGCCGATGCCCGCGCCCAGCAGGGGGAGCAGCACGCTGTAGCTGAGCGGGTAGTTCCCGCCGTACCAGCCCAGGTCCCAGAGGATCAGACCGTGGGCCCGCAGCTCGTTGACCCGGTAGGTCTGGGCCGCCAGGTCGGTGCCGTGCCAGCCGATCACGGCCGACAGGCCGGCCAGGGCGGCGGCCAGCAACGCCGGCCCGGCGATCAGCAGAGCCCGGGGCGCCTTGCCGGCGACGAGGCTGGCGCGGCGCGGCCGCGACCCATCGACATCCATGGCGGTCCGACGCTACCGGCTGGCCTCCCGGCGGGCGTGTCAGCCGGCGGCGGGAGGCCCTTTCCCCACCGCTTCGGAGTAGCCTCGATCGTGGCTCCCGGGGGGGAGCCGAAGCTCGCGCCGAGGAGGAGCCATGCGCACGAAGGCCGCCATCCTGTGGGAAGTCGGGAAGGACTGGAGCGTCGAGGAGATAGAGCTCGACCCGCCCAAGCAGGACGAGGTGCTGGTCAAGCTGGAGGCCTCGGGGATGTGCCACTCCGATGAGCACCTCGTCACCGGCGACCTGCCCTTCGAGCTCCCCATCGTCGGCGGTCATGAGGGCGCCGGCGTCGTCGAGGAGGTCGGTACCGGCGTGACCACCCTCGCCCCGGGCGACCACGTCGTGTTCGGGTTCATCCCGTCCTGCGGTCGCTGCCCGTCGTGCTCCACCGGCCACCAGAACCTCTGTGACCTCGGCGCCCTCATGGCCACCGGTCGCCAGGCGCTGGACGGCACCGCCCGCCACCATGCCGCCGGCGGCAAGGACCTGGGCCTGATGTGCCTGCTCGGCACGTTCGCCCACCACACGGTGGTCAACGAGGCGTCGTGCATCAAGCTCGACCCCGACGTCCCCCTCGACCGAGCCTGCCTGCTCGGCTGCGGCGTGGTCACCGGCTGGGGCTCTGCCGTGTACGCCGCCGAAGTCGGTCCCGGTGACACCGTGGCCGTCGTCGGTGTCGGCGGCATCGGCGCCAACGCCATCCAGGGCGCCCGGCTGGCCGGCGCCGAGCGCATCATCGCCATCGACCCGGTGGAGTCCAAGCGCGCCCGCGCCGCCGACTTCGGCGCCACCGACACGGCGGAGTCGCTCGAGTCCGCGGTCGGGTTGGTCACCGATCTCACGCGCGGCCGCATGTGCAACCAGGTCATCATGACCATGGGCGTCGGCGACGGGCAGCTGCTGGCCTCGGCGTTGGCCATCACCGCCAAGCGGGGCCGGGTGGTCGTCACCAACATCCACCCCGCGCTCGAGGCCAGTGCGGCGGTGAGCCTTCTCGACCTGACCCTCATGGAGAAGCAGGTCGTCGGGTCCCTGTTCGGCACGGCCAACCCCCGCGCCGACATCCCCAAGCTGTTGGAGCTGTGGAAGGCCGGACAGCTGGATCTGGACAGCCTGGTGACCCAGACCTACACCCTCGACCAGGTGAACGCCGGCTATGACGACATGCGCTCCGGGCGCAACATCCGTGGCGTCATGGTTTACGACTGATGGGTGCACTGGACGGACGGATTGCCATCATTACCGGCGCCGGGCGGGGAATCGGCCGCGAGCACGCCCTGCTGTTCGCGGCCGAGGGCGCCAAGGTCGTCGTCAACGACCTCGGCGGTGAGGCCGACGGAACCGGGGCTTCTACGGGGCCGGCCGACGACGTGGTCGCCGAGATCCGGGCCGCCGGCGGCGAGGCGGTGGCCAACGGCGACAACGTGGCCACCTGGGACGGCGCCCAACGGCTGATCGGAACCGCCGTCGACACGTTCGGCGACCTGCACGTGCTGGTCAACAACGCCGGCATCCTGCGCGATCGCATGGTGGTGAACATGACCGAGCAGGAGTGGGACGCGGTCATCAACGTCCATCTCCGCGGCCACTTCTGCCCGACGCGCATCGCCGCCGGCTACTGGCGCCAGCAGACCAAGGCGGGCGTGGCCGTCAACGCCGCGGTGATCAACACGTCGTCCACCTCCGGGCTGTTCGGCAACCCCGGCCAGACCAACTACGGGGCGGCCAAGTCCGGGATCGCCAGCTTCACCACCATCGCCCAGCAGGAGCTCGGACGCTACGGGGTGCGGCTCAACGCCATCGCCCCGGCGGCCCGCACCCGCCTGACCTTGCAGACGCCGGGGACGGGGGAGCAGATGGCCGAACAGGCCGAGGAAGCGGCGACGGGCGACACCTTCGACGAGCTGGACCCGGCGAACGTGTCCCCGTTCGTGGCCTACCTCGCCACCGAAACCTGCCCCATCAAGGGACGGGTGTTCCTGGTGTGGGGCGGCCACGTCCATCTCTTCCAGCCGTGGGCGATCGTCGACGGGATCGAGACCGACCACCGCTGGTCGGTGGCCGAGCTGGCCGAGCGGGCTGCCTACCTCGCCGACGTCAAGTTCCAGCTGAACAACCCGCTCCAGCTCTGACGGCCACCTCTGCCGGTACTTATACCCCGTAGGGGTATACTGCGGGTGGAGGTGGTGGGCATGGTCGGGTACACGGAGAACAAGGAGGCGGTCCAGCGCCGCCTGAAGCGCATCGAGGGCCAGGTTCGCGGGCTGGAGCGCATGGTGGACGGGGACGTCTACTGCATCGACGTGCTCACCCAGATCTCCGCCACCACCCGTGCCCTGCAATCGGTGGCGTTGGAGCTGCTGGGCGATCACCTGTCGCACTGTGTCCAGGACGCCTTGACCGACGGTGGTCCCGCCGCCGACGCCAAGGTGGCGGAGGCGCAGGCGGCGATCGAGCGCCTGGTGCGCTCGTGAGCGACGCCCGGAGCGGCGCCGGTTCGGGCGCCGGTCCCCGCCGTGACCGCTGAGCTCGCCGGCGCCCTGACCGCCGGCCATGCCGTGGCGGACGTCGGCCACAGCCTGCGCGAGGCGTTCTACATGTTCTGGGACACGCTGTGGGCGCTGGTCGTCGGCTTCGGTGTCTCCGGCGCCGTCCAGGCCTTCGTGTCCCGGGAGGAGATGCGGGCCCGACTGGGCAACCA
The DNA here is from genome assembly GCA_963757175.1 of uncultured Actinomycetota bacterium. GTDB lineage: Bacteria > Actinomycetota > Acidimicrobiia > Acidimicrobiales > Palsa-688 > CAVWQR01. The sequence goes on from CAVWQR010000002.1 coordinate 61,145, forward strand.
CCGCCCCGCCGCGGTCGGCCGGGCCAGCCTGTACGGGGCGGTCTCCTCGTCCTGCTCCTACGCGGCGTCGGCCATGGCCAGGTCGATGTTCGCACGGGGCGCCGACTTCGTGGCCTCCATGGTGTTCATGTTCGCGTCCACCAACCTGGTCTTCGAGCTCGGCATCGTCCTGGTCGTGCTCATCGGCTGGCAGTTCGTGGCCGCCGAGTTCGTCGGCGGCGCCATCATGATCGTGCTGCTCGTGGCCGCCGGCGGCCTGTGGTTCCGGGGCCGCGCCCTCGACGAGGCGCGCCGGGCGGCCAGCGGGGGGACAAGCGACGACCACCCCGCCGGTGGGGACGAGGCGCTGCAGGCCCTGCCCTGGAAGCGGCGCATCCGGTCAAGGGCGGGCTGGTCCGACGCCGCCGGCTACACCATGAGCGATCTGACCATGGTGCGCAGGGAGATCGTGATCGGCTTCCTGGTCGCCGGCTTCCTCGCCGTGCTCGTGCCCATCGGCTTCTGGAACGCCCTGTTCATCCACGGCCACGGCTTCGCCACCAGCGTGGAGAACGCGGTCATCGGTCCCTTCGTCGCCATCATCAGCTTCGTCTGCTCGATCGGCAACGTTCCCCTGGCCGCCGCGCTGTGGAAGGGCGGGATCAGCTTCGGCGGGGTGATCAGCTTCGTGTTCGCCGACCTGATCACCCTCCCTCTCCTGCTCATCTACCGCAAGCAGTACGGGCGGCGGATGACCGTGCGGATGCTCGGCGTGTTCTGGCTGGTCATGTCGGCTGCCGGTCTGGCGACCGAAGGCCTGTTCAAGCTGGCCGGGTGGATCCCCGCCACCCGTCCGACGGTCATCGCCGGCGACACCCTGCGCTGGAACTACACCACCGTGCTGAACATCGTCGCCCTGATCGTCTTCGCCGTCCTCTACTGGCTGTACCGCAACCGGGAACGACTGGGCGGCGGCGGGGGCCACGCCGAGGAGCGTCAATCGAGCAGCCGCAGCTGGCCGCCAGCCGGCGCCGCCTCGGCCGCCTCGGGCCGCACCTTCACGGGCTCGATGAGGTCGGGGCTGTCGTTGCGGACGTTGCCGACGCGCCGATCGACCGGGTAGCACACCAGCGTGTCGGCCGGCGCGGGGCGGAGGAGCCGGCGCAGCTCGGCCTCGTCGGCGTGCCGGGGGCGCAGCCATCCATCGAGTTGCCCTCGCTCGAGGATGACCGGCATACGGTCGTGGATGCCGTCCATGTCGGCGCCGGCCGTGGTGGTGATGACGGTGCAGGAGTGCACCCAGGCCGCCGATGTCGGGTCCCGCCACGTGTCCCACAGGCCGGCGAACGTCAACGGGAACCCGTCGGCGCGGTGAAAGTAGAACGGCTGGCCGCCGCCCGGCGAGTCGCGGCCGCCCGGCGGCTGGCGCCACTCGAAGAACCCGTCGACCACCACGGCCAGACGACGGGAACGAAACGGGCCGCGGAACGCCGGCGTGCGGGCGACGGTCTCGGCTCGGGCGTTGAAGCGCCGGTTCCCGTCGAGCGCCGCCTTCGACCACGAGGGAATCAGCCCCCAGCGGTAGCGGTCGAGCACCAGGCGCTCGGCGTGCTCGCCTCCGGCGGGAACGGCCAGGCCCAGGAGGTTGCTCGTGGGCCCCACGTTCCAGAAGGGGCCGTCGCCGCCCTCGATGCCGGGCGTCGCCTGGGCGTCGAAGATCTCGGCGATCCGCGCCGGCGAGGTGTAGCTGGTGGTCCGTCCGCACATGAGCTCGGCGGTCAGGCTAGAGGGCGCAGCCCGAGATCCGGGCGAGTCACCGCGTCTGCCAAAGTACGTCCGGTGAGCGAGCCGAAGGCCAGCGAACGCCGCCAAGCGGACGCGGGGAAGCTCGACGTGACCGTCTTCGGCCCCTCGGGTTCCGCACGGACGCTGACCCTTCCCGGCGACGTCCCCGTCGCCGAACTGTGGGGCGTGCTGGGGGACGCCGCCGGCGTGGCCGCCATGACATCGGTGGTGGTCCGGGGCGGGGGCATCCTCCGGCCCACCGACACGCTGACCGGCGCCGGCGTTCCCGCCGGCGCCGCCTTGCTCGTCGCCGGTAGCCGGTCGACAGCCGGTTCCGGGGCCCACCGGGAAGGTGGGGAGCAAGGGGGACGAAGGGACCGGCGCCGGCGGAGGAGCTGGACGGCGGTGGCTGCCGGGCTGGTCGTGGGCCTCGTCGCCGGCGGGATCATCGGCGCGGTCGCGTTTCGCCGTGAGCAGAGCGCCTCGAGTGCGCTGTCGCCGGCGCAGGCGTCGACGGCCAACGGCGCGGTCGCCGACTGGCTGGCTGGCCGGGGCGGACCGCCGGGACGGACCGGCGGCGCCATCAGGGCGCGGTTCGAGCCCGTCGGGGCGCCGCAGGCCCCGGCCGGCGCGGAGCGGGTCCAGCGCTTCGTGGTGCTGCCGTCGGCGGCCCCGCCGTTCGGGCTGACCGTCGCCCTCGCCGGGTCGGCGGCCCACCCGACGGTGGCCTTCCCCCTCGGCTACACCGGCCTGGTGTACGCCACCGGGGCGATCCCCCCGGGAGGCGGGGCGACGTCGGCCGTGGGCCTGTCCGGCGCCGTCGCCAACTGGTCATCTGCCGTCTTCGGGCCCAAGGGCACGTTGACCACGACCCTCGGCGCCGGCCAGGTCGGACCGGTGCGCGTGGTGGCGGCCCGGGCCCCCGGCACACCGGACGTCAAGGCGGTCCTCCTCGTGCTGGTGCCGCTGTCGGCGAACGCGCCCGGGACGCCCGGCGGAAACGCGTCGGCCGCTGCTCGCCGCGACGCCCAGGCCCTCGCCCAGGCCAACCAGAAGGTCGCCGGCGATCAGACGGCCGTCAGCCGGGCCAACGCCTCGAGCACCCAGGCCTTTCTCTCGGCCAACGTCCCCGCCTTCCAGATCGCCCAGGCGCAGCTCGTGCAAGCCCAGGCCGCGCTGCAGGCCGACCAGACCGCGGCGTTCGCCGCCCAGCAGCGGGCCGCGGCGTCCGCCGCCCAGGCCCGGCGGCTGGCGCCGGCGTCCACCGTCACCGCCAGTTACGACCTGGTGGTCAACGACCGCGACCAGGTCGTGGCCTGGTCGGCTGGCGGGTACGACGGGAGCTGACCCCGCCGGCGAGCCCTCGCCCGGCAGACGCCTCACGTGGCGGCTGACGTGGCCTCTCCGTCCGGGTTGGCGAGAGTTGTGGCCGTTCGCGCAGAGGGGTGGGGACAGACGGTCCGGGTCACGCCGGCGGCGGGACGAAGCGGCCACGACACGAAGCGGCCACGACACGAAGCGGCCACGACACCGACGCAGACGGCCACGACACGAAGCGGCCACGACACGAAGCGGCCACGAGCGCCGGGCCGCCGGCGGCCCCACGCCGTCAGGCGGTCGGCGCCTCAGTCGACCGGCGGCGGCGACGACCGGCCCCGGCCCCGTTGGCCGAAACCGCCGGCTGGGCGTCGAGCGCCTTGGTGACGGCGGCGGCGATGCCGGCGCCGTCCAGGCCCAGCGAGGCCAGGAGCTCGTCGGGCTCGCCGTGGGGAACCCAGGTCGACGGCACCCCCAGGGTCAGCACCGGGGGACCGGCGCCGCCCTGGTGAAGGTCGGTGATGGCCTCGGTGATGAACGACCCCGCCCCCCCGGTGCGCACCCCGTCCTCCACCGTCACCACCAGGCGGTGGCGGGCGGCATCGGCGATCATGGCCTGGTCCAGAGGCCGCACCGCCCGCACGTCCCACACGGTGGCGTTCACCGGGTCGGGGGCGCCGGCGAGCAGGTCGGCCGCCTCCTCGGCGGCGTCGAGCATCTTGCCCACCGAGAGGATGCACACGGGAGCGGGACCGCCGGCCTGGTCGCCATCGCGCACCCGGCGGGCGGAAAGCCCGGAGCCGATCTGGTCCGGCGCCACCTGACGGGCGGCGGTGCGCGGCCAGCGGATGGCGGCCGGGCCCGGCAGGCTGAGGGCGGTGTCGAGCATGGCCCGCACCTCCTGGGCCGACGAGGGGGCCAAGATGGTCATCCCCGCGATGCTCAGGCACTGGGCGATGTCGAGCACGCCGTGGCCGCTGGCGCCGTCGGGACCGGTGACGCCGGCGCGGTCGAGGGCGAACACCACCGGGAGGCCGTGCAGGCCGACGTCCAGGTTGGCCTGGTCGAAGGCACGGCTGAAGAACGTGGCGTACACCGCCACCACCGGGCGCAACCCGCCCATGGCCATGCCGGCGGCAGAGGTGACGGCGTGGGCTTCGGCGATGCCGACGTCGAAGCACCGGTCGGGCCAGCGGGTGGCGAACGGGAGCAGGCCGGTCGGGCCGGGCATGGCCGCGGTGATGGCGACCACCTCGGGCCGGCGCTCGCCGATGTCGCACATGGCCTCGTTGAACGCCTGCGTATAGCCCTTGAGCGCCCGCGACTTCTCGGTCGGGTCGACGGCGGGATCGAAGACCGGCGCGTCGTGCAGGCACTTCTCGTCGTCGGTCTCGGCCGGACCGTAGCCGCGGCCCTTCTGGGTGAGGACGTGGACGACCATCGGGCCCTCGAACTCGTCCGCTTGGCGCAACGCCTGCTCCATGCTCATCACGTCGTGGCCGTCGATAGGACCGACGTAACGCACGCCGAGGGCCTCGAAGAACTCGGTCGGCTCGATCACCTCGCGCAGCGCCGAGTACACGCCCTGGAGGGACGTGTAGGCCAGCGGGCCCACCGCCGGCAGCTCACGGAGGGTGTCCTCGATGCGGGACCGGACCGACTTCAGCCCGGGGTGGAGGCGCAGCTTGGTCAAGCTGCCCGAGAGGCGGGAGACGGTGGGGGCGTAGCTGCGGCCGTTGTCGTTGAGCACGACGAGGACACGGCTGCCGCTGTGGCCCAGGTTGTTGAGCCCTTCGAACGCCAGGCCACCGGTCAGGGCGCCGTCGCCGACCACCGCGACCACGCGGCGATCGGGCGTCGAGCTGCGGTGCACCGCCGCCTCCAGGCCGTGGGCGTAGGAGAGGGCGGTGGAGGCGTGACAGTTCTCCACCCAGTCGTGGGGAGACTCGGCGCGCGATGGGAAGCCGGACAGCCCGCCGGACTGGCGCAGGGTGGAGAACATGTCCCGGCGCCCGGTCACGATCTTGTGCACATAGGCCTGGTGGCCGGTGTCCCACAGGATGATGTCGTGAGGGGAGTGGAACACCCGGTGGAGGGCGAGGGTCAGCTCGACCGCGCCCAGGTTCGAGCCCAGATGGCCCCCCGTGACCGAGACCGCCTGGACGATGAACTCCCGGATTTCCGCCGCCAGCGCCGTGAGCTCTTCTTCGTTCAGGCGCTGGAGGTCCTTGGGGGAGTTGACCGACTCCAACAGCATTGACCCACGCTACCCCCTGGCAAGGTCGGGGAAAGGACGCCGCCTCTACGCTGGGCATCTCGTGGAGCGCTTCCAGTACCTGTTGCTCATGGCTGCCTGCGTGGCTGCGACCCTCCCACTGGAGCTGGTCCTGGGGGCGCGGGTGTGGCGGCGGCCGCGGCGGCTGCTGATGGCGGTGGTGCCGGGGGTGGTGATCTTCTCGCTCTGGGACGCGGCCGCCATCGGCCACCACCACTGGCGCTACAACCCGCGGTACGTGACCGGGTGGGACCTGCCCGGTCACCTGCCGGTGGAGGAGGTCGTGTTCTTCGCCGTCATCCCCATCTGCGCCCTGCTCACCTTCGAGACGGTCAGCAAGCTCCTGCGCCGGCCGGGCCGCTAGCGGGTGTACTCGCTGTGGGCGGTGGTGGCCGCGGTGGCGGTGGTCGTCGTGGAGGTGGGGTGGGCCCGCACCGGGCTCTTCCGCCGGCGGACGTACTGGCTCACCCTCGCCATCGTCTTCGCGTTCCAGGTGCTGGTGGACGGATGGCTGACCAAGCTGTCGGCGCCGATCGTCGAGTACAACTCCCACGAGTTCGCCGGCATCCGCTTCCCGTGGGACATCCCCATCGAGGATTTCGCCTACGGATTCGCCCTGGTGACGCTGGCTTTGATCCTCTGGGAGCGCGGTAGCGTGACGTCGTGACCGTTGTGCTCGCGGCTGTCGTCGGCTTCGTTGTCATGGAGCCGCTGGCTTATGCCGGGCACCGGTGGGTCATGCACGGCGCCGGCTGGGTGTGGCACTGCTCCCATCACGCCCGGACCCGAACGCGCTTCGAGGCCAACGACGGGTTCCCGGTGGCCTTCGCGGCGCTGACGATCATGGCCATGGCGGCGGCGACGCTCGTGCCCGCCGTCCACCTCCTCCTGGCCGTCGGCGTCGGCGTCACCGCCTACGGAGCCGCCTACGTGTTCGTGCACGACGTGTACATCCACGAGCGGCTGGGCCGCCTGCCCCGCGCCCGCTTCCTCGAGTGGCTGCGCCGGGCGCACGGCCTCCACCACCGCCACGGGGGCGAGCCCTACGGGATGCTGTGCCCCATCCTCCCCCGCCGCCTGCGCGCCGAGCTGGCTACGAGCAGTCGCGACAGCGGCCCAGGATGGCGAAGTGGTCGGGCTGGATGGCGAAGCCCAGCTGCGCCCTGACCCGCTGGGCCAGGCCGCGGAACAGCTCGCCCGGGGCGTCGATCGTCGCCCCGCACTCCTCGCAGATGAAGTGGGCGTGGGCAGTCGACGCCAGCTGGTAGGTCGCCGGTCCGTGCCCCAGGTGGGCGTGGACGATCACCCCGAGGCGCTGCAGGTCCTCGAGGTTGCGGTAGATGGTCGAGATGTTGACGTCGGGGGCGCGCTCGTGGACGGCCTGGGCCAGCTCGTCGGCGGTGGCGTGGTGGCCGCTCTCGAAGAGGACCTCGAGCAGGATCCGCCGCGACGCGGTGGCTCGGCCGCCGCGCGCCCGGACGGCGTCGATGACCTCGTCGACCGACTGGAAGCTGACCGTCCCCGCATCCCGGGGCGCCAGCGGCTTGCTCACCCCTTCAGGATACGCAGGGCGACCGCGGCCTTCTGCCAGCGGGGAACTCGCACCCGTCGGGTGAAGACGTCGTAGCCGTTTGCCTCGATGCGGTCGAGGATGCGCCCGTACAGCGAGCGGGCGCCGGCGACGCACCGGGCGGACGCCGGCGGCAGGAGGGCGACGCCCCGGTCGGCGGAGGCGTAGTACTCCCGCGTGCGGGCCACCTCGAAGGCCATGAGGGCCCGCCAGCCGGGCGTGACCGTGCGCTCCTCGAGCGCCTTGCTGGCGCCGAACCGCTCGAGGTCTTCGGCCGGGAGGTAGACGCGGCCGCGGTCGAGGTCCTCGGCGACGTCGCGCCAGAAGTTGGTCAGCTGAAAGGCGATGCCCAGGTCCCGAGCCGGTCTCCGCGCCGCGTCGGGTTCCGACGGCTCGAGGATGGGCAGCATCATCTCGCCGATCGCCGCCGCCGAGCCGTCCATGTAGCCGAGGAGGTCGGCGAAGTCGGCGTACCGGGTCACGGTGAGATCCGCGGTCATGGAAGCCAGGAACCGGCGGAAGCAGCCGACGTCGATGGCGAAGGCGCGCACGGTGTGCACCACCGCCTTCAACACCGGATCCTCCGACCGACCGGCGGTCAGATCGGCGAAGAACCGCCCCTCGAACTCCGCCAGGGCGCCGGCGCGTTCGGCCACCGGCGCCGGCCCCAGGTCGTCGACGATGTCGTCGGCGTGCCGGCAGAAGGCGTACAGGGCGTGGACGTGGGGCCGTTTGATCGCCGGCAGGAGCCACGTCGCCGCGTAGTAGCTCGTGCCCGCCCGGCGGGCCAGGGCGCGGCAGCGGGCGTAGCTCGCCTCCAGGGTGACCGGTTGAGCGCTCACCGGGCGACCTGCTGCTCGACGCGGTCGGCGGCCAGCCGGCCGGATACCAGGACCATGGGGACGCCGACACCGGGGACCGTTCCCGATCCGACCAGCACCAGCCCCGGCACGCGCCGGTCGACGTTGGCCGGCCGGAACGGGCCGCTCTGCAGGAACCGGTGCGACAGGGCGAACGGCGTGCCGCGCGCCATCCCCATGGCCTCCCAGTCGAGCGGATCGATGAACCGTTCGGTGACCACGTGCGTCGCCGGGTAGCCCAAGTCGACCAGGCGGGCCACCAGCGAGTTGCGCACCTGCGATCGCTCGGCGGTCCAGTCCATGCGGCCGTCGAGGTTGGGCACCGGCTCCAGGGCGTAGAGGACGTGGCCGCCGGCCGGCGCCAGGTTCTGATCGGTGAAGGTGGGCACCGACACGAGTATGGCCGGGTCCGGCTGGCGGGTCCCGGCCGAGAGGAGAGCGTCGAACGACCCCCGCCAGTCGGCGCCGAAATGGATGTTGTGGTGGGCGGCGCCGGCCGGTGCCGGCCCGGTCGTTCCCGCCAGCCACAGCGCCGCCGAGGGCGAGTAGCGCCCCCGCTGGACCGGCCCCGGCGTGGGTACCTCCGGGCAGCAGCTCCCGGTACACGGCGGGCAGGTCGGGGCTGGCGACCACTGCGTCGGCCGCGATCAGCTCGCCCTGGTTGAGACGCACGCCGGTCACCGGGCCCGACTCGCCGAAGCGGCGGACGATTCGGGACACCGGCGCGTCCCACCGGAACCCGGCTCCCCCTTTCTCCGCCGCCACCTGCAGCCCTCGGGCGACGGCATGGATCCCCCCTTCCGGGAACCACACCCCGCCCACGGTGTCCATGTAGGTGATCACGCAGTACACGGCCAGGGCCTCGAACGGCGACAGGCCGGCGTACAGCGCCTGGAAGCTGAACAGCTTCTGCAGGCGTTCGTCCTCGAAGTACGACGCCACCACCGAAGACGCCCGCCGGAAGGCACCGAGGCGCAACAGGCGCAGCGCCGGGGCGAGCGGCCGGACCAGGTCGAGCGGCGAGTCGTAGTTGCGCTCGATGAAGTGGCGCTGCTCCACGGCGTAGAGACCGGTCAGCCAGTCGCAGAAGCGGCCGAACGCCGAGGCGTCGCCCGGGCCGCACTTCTGGCGGATTTCCTCGCTCATCGCCTCCCGACCTCGCCGCACCGAGATGGGCTCCTCGCCGGCAAAGTCGGCCCGGTACAGGGGATCGAGGGGCGCCAGGCGCAGATGCGAGCCCATGTCGGCGCCGGCGGCGCTGAAGGTGTCGGCCAGGATGCCCGTCATGGTCAGCACGCTCGGCCCGGTGTCGATGCGGTAGCCCGCCGACTCCCAGCGCCCGGCCCGCCCGCCGGGACCCCGGTCGCGCTCGACCACCGTGACCTCGTATCCCCGCCCGACCAGGTGACACGCGGCCGACAGGCCGCCCAGGCCGGCGCCGATGACGACGACGCGCCGGGCGGGTCCTGGCCAGCTCATGCTTTCGTCTTCTCAGCGTTCTGGGCCCCGGGCACGACCCACACCGCCCGCCGCCGCCAGCTCGTCATGCTCATCCTTCCCACCCCCGACGAGGTCGTCCGCCGGCCCAGGCGCCCAGGGCGCCGGCCACGATCCAGGCGTCGCCGACGGTGAGGCCGACGCGCTGCAGGAGCCCGTGGACGGGCCCGGACAGGCTGGCCACCAAGCAGGCGCCACTGACGGTCCCGGCGACGACCGACCAGAGCGCAGGCTTGCGCTGGCCGCGCTCGGCAAGCCCGCGGGCCGTCACGAGCGGCGCCGCGGCCAGCGTGGCGTAACCCAGTCCGGCGAAGGCGGCGTGCACGCTCCCTGACGTGGGATGGCCCAACGGGAAGGCGGCCACGCCGAAGGTGGTGACGCCCGTGGCCGCGACGAGCACCCGAGCGGCGTTCGGCAGCCGACGGTCGGCGGCGTACACACAGAGGCCGGCGCCGTACACCACGAAGCCGACGGTCATCGCTGGGCGCGTCGATGCTCCGGTCTCCGCCAGGCGGCTGATGGCGTCGTCGACGGGGGAGTACCCGGACTTGGTGGCTCCGAGCGCCGCCCAAGCGCCAATGAACACCAGGGGTCCGACGACGCCGGCCGCGGCCGGCAGCCAGGCGGGCCACGAGTTCGGCGGCCGTCCGTCTTTGTGTTGCCATTCAGGGGTCAAGTGGTAGCTCCGCCGCAGGTGTACAATAAGGACAACTCAAGTCGAGTAAATGCGCCCCCGTTTTCGGGGGAAGGATTGGGGGTTCCAGTGGGAACTTTTCCAGTCCGACTGGGCGCTGTGCCCCGAGTGCACGGCAATTCACCTTCCCCGATAAACGAAATCACGGCTGCCGACCGGGGTCGAGAATGGGGCTGGCAGGCTGGCGCCGGCGTATCCGGCGCTCGGCGAGACCTCCGATCACCACGAGGGCGGCGACGGCGTAGGCGATGCGTCCGATCGTGACCTGGTGGGGATCGTCCAGCACCACGGCCGCGTAGTACGGCTCCGCAACCACGCCGATGACGAGCAGCCACGGCGCCCCGACCGAAACGCCGATCCCTGCCGCGGTGACTGCGTACCACGGCTGCACCGGGGTGGCGATGAGCAGGAGGGCGCCGAGCAGGACGGCCAGGCCGACGTCCGGCTGGAGCCGGCTACGGGCAACAAGGGCCACCACCACCGCCAGGATGGCGATGGCGAGGGCGGTGGTGACGCTCCCGGGCAGGCCGAGCAGGCCGACGAGCAAGAAGCGCCCCCCGCTCGAGTAGTGCTCCTCCCGCAGGTAGCCGGGGAGGTAGCCGAGGACCTTGGTGCCGACGGCGATCACGTGCGGAACCTCGCTGGCGACGACCGTGGCCGCCGCGGCCAGGACGAAGCGCCAGCGCCCCCGTCGCCAGCCGGCGACGAGCGCCAGCGCCGGGTAGAAGGTGATCATGGTGGCGAGGCCCACCAGGATGCCGGCCCAGGCCCGCCAGCCGCGTCGCAATGCCAGCAGGGCGGCGCACAGCAGCAGGAGGGCGATGCTGTCGACGTGGCCGTTGCCGGCGAACTCCACGATCGGCAGGGGTGCCAGCGCGTACCACGCCACCTGGCGCGGGTCGCGCCCGGGACCCGCGGAGCAGGATGATGATCAGCACGACGGTGGCCACGTCGGTGAGCCCGCCGGCCAGCTGCCACGGCCGCGATCCCGAGTCCCCCCCGGCGAGCACATGGACGACGACGAACCATGCCTCGGCGACCGGGGGATAGATGGTGCGGACGTTGGCCCGCGTGATCAGCGTGCAGCCCGGGTGGTCCTGTCCGACGTGGCGGCAGGCCGCCAGAGTGGGCCAGACCGGCGGCTGGCGCAGGTCGGTCAACTGGGAGGCGGTCGGCGGGTAGCGGTAGGGGTCGGTGCCCGACAGCTGCACCTGGGCGTCCCAGCTGTAGCGGTAAGCATCGCTGGAGATCGAGGGTGTGGTGCCGGTCGCCGCCGCCAGGCGAAGGAGGACGGCCAGGGCGACCACGGCGAGCAGACAGGTCCGGGTCCCGACCTGTCGCGCCGCCCGGGCCCCCACGATCCACAGCGCCGGCCCAGGCGGCCAGCAGCAAAACGAAGTTCCAGCGGGCGCCGAGGAGGGAGTGGCCGGCGACGAACCACGACAGCACCACACCGGCGGCACCCGTGGCCAGCAGCACCGGCAGGGCGAGACGCGAGGTGGTGGGCCGGTCGAGGTCGCCGAGCCATGCCGTCAGGCGGACGCCCAGCGCGCCTGGAAGCCGGGGGCGCGTATCGGGCCGCCGGCCCTGGCCGCCTTCGCCGGGACCGGTACCGGCGACCACGGCGCTACGGCGCTTCCCGGCCCGGTGCACCGATCGCCGGCGCCTCGCCCTCACGTGCCAGTTCCGCCAGCCCGGTCACCAGCGGGACCTCCGCCTCGAACCCCAGCCACGACCGGGCCCGGGCCGGCGAGGCCACCACGTGGCGGACGTCGCCCAGGCGGTAGTGGCCGGTCACCTCGGGGCGGGGTGTTCCGGGCCCGAAGGTGTCGGCCAGGACTTCGGCCACCTCCTTGATGGTGACCGGGGTTCCTGAGCAGACGTTCACCGCCACGCTGCTTCCCGGGGCGACGGCCACGGCCAGGGCGGCGAGGTTGGCGCGCGCCACGTCGCTCACGTGGACGAAGTCGCGGGTCTGGCCGCCGTCCTCGAACACCTGGGGTGCCGTCCCGTGGCAAAGCGCCGAGCGGAAGATGGCGGCCACGCCGGCATAGGGCGTATCGAGCGGCAATCGGGGCCCGTAGACGTTGTGGTAGCGCAACGCCACCACCGAGGTGCTCGCCTCCGTCGCCCACAGGCGGCACAGATGCTCCTGGGACAGCTTGGTGGCGGCGTAGACCGAGCGCGGGTCGGGCGCAGTGTCCTCGTCGACGACGTCCCAACGCAGCGACCGTTTGCACACCGGGCAGAGCGGTTCGAAGCGGCCCGCCTCTAGGTCCTCCGGTTGACGCGGCGGCGGCCGGACGTCACCGTGGACGTCGCACACGTACCTGCCCTCGCCGTAGATGACCATGGAGCTGGCCAGCACCAGGCGGCCGGCGAACCCGGCGGCGGTCAGGGCGGCGAGGAGGTTGGCGGTGGCCAGGTCGTTGTCGGCGACATAGCCCGGGGCGTCGGAGAAGTCGACGCCCAGCCCGACCCGCGCCGCCTGGTGGCACACCGCCTCCACGCCGGCCACGGCGTCGGTGGCGACTCCCGGCCGGCTGAGGTCGGCTTCGATCATCTCCGCCCCCGCCGGCCGGTGGGCGGGGGCGCGGTCCACGATGCGGACGGCATGGCCCTCGGCCAGAAGTGCTTCCGCCAGGTGCGAGCCGATGAACCCGCCCCCGCCGGTCACCAGGATGCGCACGGGCATCCCTCTGGCGGCGATGGTGGGGTGGGGACACAGAACATGTCGATGGCATCCGTTGTAGCCGCTGACATGCCGGGACGGCCGCTCACCCGGCGTCGACCAGGTCGTCGGTACCGGCACCAGCCGACAGGCGGGCAGCGGATTGCAGCCACAAGTCGGCGAACCAGCGGCCGCCGGCCTCCCAGACCTCTTGGACCCGGTAGCCCTCGGCCTCGGCCACCGCCGTGAGCCGGGCCGGAGTGACGCGGGCCCAGGGAAACCAGCTGCCATGCCTGCCGGCGTGCTCGACTCGAGCCTGAAAGGGGCCGGCCTCGGCGCTCGGAGGGCTGAGCTCCACGAGGACGCGGCCACGGGCGGCCAGCAGCTCGGCGACCCGCCGCAACAGCCGGCTTTCGTCGCCGCCGATGCCGATGTTGCCGTCCAGGAGCAGGATCGTCGCCCACCGTCCCGGCTCGGGCACGGGACCGAATACCGATCCCCGGACGGCCGACGCCCCGCGCCGGCGGGCGCTCAGGACGGCTTGGGCTGACGTGTCGATGCCCATGGCCACTCGCCCGCCGGCGGTGAGGGCTCCCACGTGGCGACCCGGCCCGCATCCGATATCGAGGACAGGCTCGTCGGCTCGGGCCAGGACGGCGAGGTCGGCATCGTCGGGATCGCCATGCCAGCGGGCGAGCGGAAGCTCATCCACGCCATGGTCGCTGGTACGCAGCCTGGTCATCGGCGGGTGACCGTCGCCGTCGGGGGCGGCGAACAGGGCGTCGGGCCACGGAGACTGGCGGGTCACGGAGCACCCGTCGGAGCGACTTCGGCCGTCAGTAGGGTGTTGGTCAGCGTCGAAGCGAAGCGGCTCCCGGGAATCTCGACGGCGACCGCAGCCGCGTCATCGATGCGGTCGACGTCGCGCAGGTCGGGCAGGCGCGCCACCCGGTGGCCGAGGGACCGCAGCCGGCCGAGCTGGGCCATGCCGGTGCGCGAGGTGCTCATGGGCACACCCGCGAAGAGGGCGTCCGCCCACCCGGGTTCGGTGGGCAACGTCCGCAGCCCGAGCGCCCACCATCCCCCGTCGTCAGCCAGACCGAGGGCGGCGGTCGCCGCTGCGGAGTCGGTGGCCGCCAGGCAGTCGTCCAGCAGGGCCGGCGTGACCTGAGGGGTGTCCATGCCGATCTGCAGGCCGGGGCCGCCGGCGTCGGACCACGCCGCGGCCAGCCGTTCCTCGAGCCGCCGGCCGCGCTGGGCGATGACCTGGATGCCGGGCGGAAGCCAGTCGCCCGGTTTGCCGTCGAGCGCCAGGATCTTGCGGTCGGCGCCGCAGGCGGCCACGGACTGGAGGGTGTCGGCCAACGCTGCGGCCGCCACTGCGGCCGCCTCGTCGGGCGTCAGCGGGGGCGACAGTCGCGTCTTGACCCGACCGGCGACCGGCTCCTTGGCCAGGACCAGCAGGTGGCGGCCGGTGCGTCGGGCGGGCATGGGGTTGTGGTCGGACATCGGTCTCCCGAAGGATTGGTCGTGAGTGGTCATGGACGCGAGGCGCGGGGCCCGAGTCCTCGGGCCCCGCTCCTCCTGCTTGCTGCTCGGCCTGCTTGCTGCTCGGGCACGCGCCTCCGGGATCAGGACCCGGTGGCGATGATGTGAGCGATGCCGATCGGGGTGTTCGGCATCAGGGCGGTGGTGCTGAACGCCTTGTTCAAGGCCGACGCCGCGGTGGCCGTGAGCTCGACCTTGGTGCCATCGAGGTGGTAGGCGCCACCGCTCTGGCTGATCTGCAGGTTGCTCCCGTCCAGGAAGAACAGCGGGACGTTGTAGCCGAGGACCTGGCCGCCGCCGGTCACCGTGGCGTAGAGCATCGAGTTGCCCGGGTTGACCACGAAGTCGGTTGCCGTGACGACGGTGGAGCCCTTGGTGAAGCTCAGCCCGCTGCCTTGGTGGATGATGGACCCGTCGACGTAGCCCGGCTGGTAGCTCTTGTCGGAGTGGATCACCGCGACGCCGCCGGTGATCGGGAAGGTCACCGTGGAGCCGTTGAGTGTCGCGCTCCCGACCGGCGCCGGCTTGACACCCAGGCCGGTCAGGGCCTGGAGGGTCGAGGCGTTGAGGTCGACCGAGGTCGAGGTGCCGCTCAGCCGGGAAATGTCGGTGGTCTTGTCGGTATAGGTGTTGGTCGCGCCCGACGGCCACGATGTGGGCGATGCCGAGCGACAGGCCCGGCTTGACGGCGGTGGTGCCGAAGGCCTGGTTGAGCGCGGAGGCCGCCGTCTGGGTCAGCTCCACGTTGGTGCCGTCGAGGTGGACGGTCCCGTTCGGCGTGCTGACCTGCAGCTTCGATCCATCAAGGGAGGCCAACGGGACGCCAGGCTTCCCGCCGATGGTGGCGTACAGCATCGAGTTGCCGGGGTCGACGACAAAGTTCGATGCCGTCACGACGGTCGAACCCTTGGTAAGGGTGAGTCCCGATCCGTCGTGCTGGATGGAACCCACGACGTACCCGGGCTTGAAGCCCTTGTCGGAGTGGATCTCGGCGTAGCCGCTGGTGATCGGAAACGTGATGTTCGACCCGCTGAGCTGCGCGCTGCCATACGGGGTGGGCGTCACGCCGAGCGACGTCAGCGCCTGCAGGGTCTGGGCGTTGAGCGACACGGTGGTGCCCTGCCCGGTCAGGTTGGGGATCGCGGTGACCGTATCGGTCGGGGCGGCGGCCTTCGAGGCGGCAACCGGCGTCGCCGAAGCGGCGGAGGCCCCGAAGGCTGCCGTCGCTATGCCGAGGGCGCCGACAACGCCGAAGGCGGCGAAGCGGTGCGTGAACTTGGTCAAGGTGCTCTCTCCTTTAACGCGGAATCGGTGTTCTTCGACGCTGTCGAAAGAGGAGATGACAGAAACGCTCAATTCCTGGCCAGACCAGTGCGATTTCGCCGGCGGAGACGGATCGCGTACGCCAGCGCCGAGAGCAGGAAAAGCGCCCCGGTCGTCGCCAGCCACCGGCTCAGGTATCCCGACGAGGACAAGTGGGTGGTAATCCCGTAGATGTCGCTCAGGCGAAGAATGGAAGGGAACCACACCAGAAACAGGAGTCCGGAGAGCCCCGCCGGAATCCGCACATAGTTGATCCACGGCGCGCTGACGGCCGGTGACTCCCGCCGGCCGATGCGGTCCAGGGGCGCGTCGGCGAGCTGGTAGAGCGGCAGGAGCACCAGATCGTGACCGATGGCCGCGCCCACGAACCACACGATGACGGCCAGCGGACGGTCGGCGATAAGGCGATCGGCGGCGTAGCCGGCTAGGGCGAAGCAGCCGATGAGGGCAAGCAGATGCAGGGGGTTGGCTCCGTACCAACCGGCGAACGATCGCAGCAGCCCGCGCATCACCTGGCCCATCAGCCGTGAAAGGTGATCCTCGTCACCCACTTGGTGTTGTGGACCCCCGGGTTGTTGGGCACGATGATCCGGGCCGGATAGCCGTGGTCGACGGAGAGATCGACGCGGTTCACGCGGAGGGCGAGCAGGCTGGAAGGGTCGTCCACCTGGTTGCCTCGCAACGTCGCCTCGCCGAAGCCGCCCCGCTGCAGGGACTCGACGTAGGCCGAGGACGGGTGGGGGACGCCGGCGAGCACGGCCAGATCCCTCAGCCGGAGGCCGCTCCATCCCTGGTTGTCCGTGGACCAGCCCTCCACGCACGCGATCGGGAGGTCGGCGCCGTACTGGTCCATGGCCAGCAGCTGGGCGCGGGTGAACACCAGCGGGCGCGGTCCGCCGGCGAGCTCGAGCCGCCAGGACGGGTCGACGGCCTTCTCGGCCACGCCGACGGCCGCCGCGGTCTTGTTGATCTGGAAGCCGTTGGGCCCGCTACCGGGATCGGTGCCGCGAGGAGCGAAGATGGCCGTGGCCCGCAACGCCCCGCCGATGCTCTGGCCGACGGTGGTGACCAGCAGGAGGGCCGAGCCGGCGCCGACCAGGCCGAGGGCGCCGCGGCGGGACATGGTGGGCGCCGCCGGCGCCGGGCTGACGAGCCCGTCGGGATCGGGCGGTTCCGGCCGGGTGTGGGCGGTGTCGGTGCGCAGCACCTCGCCCAGGCGGCGGGCGCGCAGCGACCGCACCATGGTCGGGAACTTGAGGGCGACGTGCACGAGCGAAGGCGGCGATGAACACCCAGGCGCCGTACAGATGCAGGGTGTAGAAGGAGCCGGGGAACCTGTACCAGTACTGGATGTCGAGCAGGCCGGTCACGAACTCGAAGATCACCCCGCCGACCAGGAGCACGAGCGAGATCCGTTCCAGCGCCTGGGCGATCGACCGGATGGGCGGGAACTCGAAGAGCTTGGGGATGACCGACCACAGCTTGGCCAGCAGCACGGGGACCAGCACCACGCCCAAGGTGACGTGCAGGCCCTGGGTGACGCGGTACAGCCAATAGGGGTGCGTCGGCCAGTCGAAGAAGTAGAACCCGAGCGAGGCATGGCCGGGCGTGGTGTCGTTGCCGGCCAGGCCCGGGTTGTAGGCGTCGTAGGACAACAGCCCGGTGGCGAACAGCACGGTGATGCCCACCAGCAGGACCAGTCCGAACACCGAGGTCAGCCAGGGACCACGGATCGGGCTGCGCCAGAAGTTCCGGCGGAGGGGGCCCCCAGGTCGGACGTGGGTCAACCGTCGGGCCATCGCAGGAGTACTTCGATGTCGACACCCTCGGTGGATGAGAGACGGACGCCGCCAACCTCCATCACCGGTCGGTCATCGGCGTCTGGTCAACTCGCTGATCGTGTCGCCGGTGGTCTCGCCGGTCGTCTCGCCAGTCGTCTCGCCGGTCGTCTCGCCGGTCGTCTCGCCGGCGAGGGGTCGATCATCCGACGAGGGACCCGGCACCCGTCACCGCCCCGGACGATCGACCTGTGCTCGACTGGCGCCCGCGGCCCTTGGGGGTAGGCCCGGCAGGCAGGCCAGGAGACAACCGTCAACCGACAGTGAGCGACACGACCACAACGTCGGCGCCTCCGAGGTTGCGTCGGGCGCCGGGCGCCCTCTACGGAACCCTCGCTGTCGAAGGCAGGCCTACACTACACCCGGCGACCGAAACCCGGGGGACTGAGGTCGAACCATGAGCAGTCCAGACCACCCGAGCGGGACCGACTCGGAGAGCACGGTCGAGCTCACGGCGAACTTCTCGGAGACGGCCCGGGCCCTGTTCGCCGCCGGCAGCGCCGCCAACACCCTCGGGCAGGTGGTGAGCTCCGCCGTGGACACCATCGACGGCTGCGATTTCGCGGGGATCTTCCTTCTCGGCGGTGACCAGGGCGCCTCCTCCGTGCACACCGACCCGGCGGCGGCCGCCGCCGACGCCCTCGAGCGCGACGCCGGCGAGGGTCCGTGCCTCGACGCGGTCAACGAGGGAGGCAGCGTTTACGCCGAGGACCTGGCCGAGGATCGCCGCTGGCCGTCGTTCGGGCCCTCGGCGAGCGAAGCGGGGATCCGCAGCATGGTGTCGATCCGCCTCCAGGGCGACCGCACCCTCGGCGCCTTGAACCTCTACGCCCGCCTCCCGCGCGCCTTCGGGCTCATCGATCGAGCCAAAGGGCTCGTCCTCGCCGCGCTGGCCGGCATCGCCGTGTCCTCCGCCCAGGCCCACGAGGCGGAGGTGCGCCAACTCGACAACCTGACCCAGGCCCTGGCCACCCGGGAGGTGATCGGCCAGGCCCAGGGCATCCTCATGGAGCGAGAGCGTGTCACCGCCGGCGAGGCCTTCGACATCCTGCGCCGGGCTTCCCAGCACCTCAACGTCAAGCTGCGCGACGTGGCTCAGAGCCTGGTCGACACCGGCGAGCAGCCTTCCTCGCCCAAGACCCAGTAGGACGATCTCGGGGTCCGGGGGCGGGCGGGCAGGGCTTCCGGGGGCGGAAAGGGCGCCGGCGGGGGCTTCCGCGTGCGGAAAATCCACACGCGGAAGCTTCCGCGTGCACAAAGGTCACCTCCGGTGTGCCTTTCCACCCGTGGAACGTTCCGCGTGCACTTTTTCCGCACGCGGAAGCCCCTCGCCGCCGGCCCCGCCGGCCCCCGCCGGCCGCCCGCCGGCCCGCCGGCCCCGCCGCCCCGCCGGCCCCGCCGCCCGCCGGCCCGCCGCCCCGCCGGCCCCGCCCGCCGGCCCGCCGGCCTCAGCGGTCCCGACCGGCGACGAAGCGGGCCATGTGCCCGAGCGCCGTGCGGGCCCGCCCGCACAGCGGCAGCTCGCCCGACGCGGCCAAGGCGCCGGCGACCAGCCGGGCGATGGTCGCTTCGAGCTCTGCTCGCCCCCCGGTCGCCTCGATCACCGACTGCACGCGCGCCACGTCCGCCGCGCCCAGGTCGGCCCGGCCGATGTGCTCGTCGAGCACGGCGCGCTGGGCGGCGTCGGCGCCCTGGTAGGCGAGGGCCACGAGCATGGTGGGCTTGCCCTCGCGGAGGTCCTCGCCGACGGGCTTGCCGGTGACGCCCGGGTCGCCGAAGGTGCCGAGCAGGTCATCGCGCAGCTGGAAGGCCTCGCCGAGCGGGGCCCCGTACGCCGACAGTGGGCCGACCAGCTCGTCCAGGCGGTCGGGGGCGGCCAACGCCGCGCCCAGGTGCAACGGCCGCTCGACGGTGTAGGTGGCCGTCTTGTACCGGCAGATGCGACGGGCCTCCTCCACGGTGGGAGCACCCCGGGCGCTGCCCAGCAGGTCGAGATACTGGCCGGCGTTGAGCTCGAGGCGCATCTCGTCGAAGGTGGCCAGGGCGGCGGGGGGTGCGCCGGCGAGCAGCCGGTCGGCATACACCTGGGCCACGTCGCCCATGAGGATGGCGACGCCCTCGCCGAAACGGCCGGCGTCCCCCCGCCAGCCGGCGGCGGCGTGACGCTGGGCGAAGGTGACGTGGATGGTGTCGACGTCGTGGCGGCGCCGGGAGCGGTCCATCACGTCGTCGTGGACGAGGGCCATGGTGTGCAGCAGCTCGATGGCGGCGCCGGCGTCGATCACGGCCGGGTCCTCGGGCGAGCCGCCGGCGCCGACGAACGACCAGTAGCAGAACGCCGGTCGCAGCCGCTTGCCCCCTGAGGACACCGCCCGGAGGGCGTCGAAGGGGGCGAGCAGCTCCGGATCCACCGACGCCCACCTGTGGGCGTCGGCTTCGAGGACACGGGTGATGCGCTCGCCGACCGCCTCGGCAACCCGGTCGATCGCCGCCGCCGCCCCGCCGATCCCGCCGGCCGCGTCGACCGTCCCGTCGACCTCGCCGGCCGCGCCGTCGACCCCGCCGCCCTCCCCGCCGGCCGCGCCGCCCTCCCCTGTCACCCCGTCAGTCCCGGGTGGCGCCGGCGGGCACCCGCCGGAACCGGGCCGACACCCGAGCGGCGACGATCGGGACCAGCGGGCTGAGCAGGTAGCCGACGCCCAGGGTGACCAGGCCGCCGACGGCGTCGATGAAGTAGTGGTTGGCGGTGACCACGATGCCGAACACGGTGGCGACCGGGTAGCAGCAGATCAGCACCTTGGCCCAGCGGGGGCGGACGAGCGGCAGGATGGCCAGCGCGCACCAGGCCGACCAGGCGGTGTGGAGACTGGGCATGGCCGCGTACTGGTTGGAGGCCTCGGCGATGGCCCCGCTGGAGAAGTTCCACGCCCCGCCGATCACCTGGAGGGTGTCGACGAAGTGGTAACCGGGAGGAAGCAGACGGGGTGGCAGCACGGGGTAGAAGGCAAAGCCGATCAGCGCCAGCGTGCTGGTCAGCGCCAGCGTGTTGCGCCAGCGGGGATAGCGGTCGGGGTGCCGGGCGAACAGGTAGATGAGCACGGCGACCACGGCGATGAAGTGAACGGTGCCGTAGTAGCTGTCCCAGAACTCGAGGAACACGCGCCAGGTGATGACCAGGTGCTGGAGATGCTGCTCCTGGAACAGGCCGAAGAACCGCTCGACGCGGATCAGGTGCAGGGCGTTGTGGGTGGCCTGGACGACGCCGCCGCGGGTCGTGTGCAGGTCCCGGACCGCGGAGTACAGCCCGTAGAAGACCACGATGATCAGCAGCTCCCGCCACCACCGCAGCGGGGCGCGAGTCTGAGGGCGGTCAACGTCCTCCGGAGAGACTCCCGGGGTTGCCGCGCCGGGAGACTTCACGGTCGCGATCCTTGGATGATACCGGGCCCTTCTCGGGGCGCGGCGACGGTATCGGGGGTCAGCGGGCCCGCTCGAGGAAGTGGACCTTGTCCACCAGGACGCGGGTGATCTTGCCCGCCGCTACCAGGCCACATTCGTCGGTCACCGAGACGCTGAACACCAGCCGCTTGCCTTCGGAACGCTCGAGAGTGGCGGTGGCCCGGACGGTGGAGCCGACGGCGACCGGGGCCACGTGGGACAGCTCGATCCGGCTCCCCACCGTCGTCTGGCCGGCGGCGACCTGGTCGACGAGGGCGGCGCGCGTGGCCTCTTCGCAGAGGGCGACGATCCTCGGGGTGGCGAGGACGTCCACGTCTCCGGAGTGCAGTGCCGTCGCCGTGTCCTCGGCGCCGACGCGCAAATCGACCGTCGCTTGGGCGGGGCTGCGTACCGTCACGCAACCGTACGGTACGCCGATACCCTCGGACGAGCCAATGCGGCGCTCACTAAGCCCAGAAGGAGAGCGGTCGTGATCGAGGAAGACGTCGTCCGCCGGGTCCTGTCCCGCGCCCTGTCGACCGGTGGCGAGTTCGCCGAGATCTTCGCCGAGGACCGGCGCGGGTCCGCGGCGCGCGTGGATGACGGGCGGGTCGAGGAACTGACCTCGGGCCGCGAGCGCGGCGCCGGCATTCGGGTGGTGGCCGGCGAGACCACCGGGTTTGCCCACACTGCCGATCTGGGCGAAGAGGGTCTGGGGGCTGCGGCCGAAGCGGCGGCGGCCGCCGCTCGTCGGGGGGGCGGGGGGGTGCGCGAGGTGGATCTCCACCGGGTGGAGGCGCCGGCGGCCAACGGGGTCCAGCGCTACCCCGAGGTGGTGCCCAAGGCGGACAAGGTCGAGCTGTTGGGACGCGCCGACGACGCCGCCCGCTCGGCCGGGGCGGCGATCCGCCAGGTGAGCGTGGTCTACGGCGACAACCGGCGCCGGACGCTGGTGGCCAACAGCGACGGGGTGCTGGCGGGCGACGACCAGGTCCGCACCCGGTTCGCGGTGTCGGCGGTGGCGAGCGGCGATACCGGCATGCAGACCGGACGCGAGTCGATCGGCGCCACCGTGGGCTTCGAACTGTTCGATGCCCACCAGGTCGACGACCTGGCCCGCCGGGCGGCCCGACGGGCGCTGACCAAGCTGGCGGCCCGGCCGGCGCCGTCGGGCAGCGTGCCGGTCGTCATCAAGGCGGGGACGGGTGGCGTGCTCTTCCACGAGGCGTGCGGCCACGGCCTCGAGGCCGATCACATCGCCAAGGACGTCAGCGTGTTCGTCGGCAAGGTTGGGGAAATGGTCGCCTCCCCGCTGGTCACGCTGGTCGATGACGGAACCATGGGACCGCAATGGGGGGCCCTGGCGATCGACGACGAGGGTCATCCTGCTTCACGCAACGTGCTCATCGAGAACGGCAGGCTGACCGACTACATGTGGGACTGGCTGCGGGCGCGCAAGGCGGGTCGGGCCAGCTCGGGGAACGGGAGGCGCGAGAGCTACCGCCATCTGCCGATGGTGCGGATGACCAACACCTACGTCACCAACGGCACCGAGGACCCCGACGAGATCATCCGCCAGACGCGGAACGGCGTGTACGTGGCCCAGCTGGGCGGCGGCCAGGTCAACACCGCCACCGGTGACTTCGTCTTCGGCATGACGGAGGCGTATCTGATCGAGGACGGCCGCATCACCGAGCCCCTCCGCGACGCCAACCTCATCGGCAACGGCCCCGACGTGTTGCGCAATATCGACGTGGTGGGCGACGACTTCGCCATGGGCTCGCCGGGCACGTGCGGCAAGCTCGGCCAGGGCGTCCCCGTCGGCGACGGCATCCCCACCTTGCGGGTGTCGGCGCTGACCGTGGGAGGCACCGCGCGATGAGCGGTCCCGACGACCTGCTGGCCCTGGCCGAGCGGGTGGCCGGCTGGGCCGGCGCCGGCGAACAGGTCGAGGCCTACGTGGCACGGGGCAATGACACCGAGATCGTCGCCTACGAGGGCGACGTGGAGTCGCTCTCCTCCGCCGGCAGCGCCGGCATCGGTATCCGGGTGGTGCGCGGCGACCGTCAGGGGTTCGCCTACGCCGGATCCCTGGATGACGACATCGTGGCCGACACCCTGGCCGAGGCGCGCGACAACGCCGGCTTCGCCAGTCCCGACGAGTGGGTGGGGCTCGCCCGTCCCGATGGTGTCGTCCCCGCCGGGATCGATCTGTGGCGTGACGACCTCGCCCGCTACCCGACGGACGACAAGGTGAAGGCGGCGCTGGAGCTGGAACGGGCGGTGCGCGCCGGTGACCGGCGGATCCGCCAGGTCGAGGTGGCCGAGTGGGGTGACAGCGCCCTCGAGTCGGCGGTGGCGACGAGCACTGGCATCGCCGCGTCGAGCCGGAGGACGGCGTGCTATGTCTCGGCCTACGCCGTCGCCGGCGAAGGTGCCGACACCCAGACCGGGGGCGGGTACTCGGTGGGCCGCAGCCCCGAGGAGATCGACGTGGCCAAGGCGGCCGACGACGCCGTGGTGCGGGCCACCCGCCTCCTCGGCGCCACCAAGCCGGCTTCCGCCCATCTGACCGTGGTCCTCGAGCCGCGGATCACGGCAACGGTGCTCGGCATCCTCGCCGGCACCCTCGACGGCGAATCCGTGCTCAAGGGGCGGTCGCTGTTCGCCGACCGTCTCGGCGAGTCCGTCTCCACCCCCACGCTCACCCTGGTCGACGACCCGACCGACCCGGATGCCTACGGTGCGGCGCGTTTCGATGCCGAGGGGCTGGCGTGCCGGAGCAACGTGCTGATCTCCGGCGGCGTCCTGCAGCGGTTCCTCTACAACACCTACGCCGGGCGTCGGGCGGGTGTGGCCTCGACGGCGTCGGCGGTTCGGGCCGGGTACAAGAGCGCGCCGGGCACCGGCGCCCGGGCGTTGCGCGTCGACCCGGGCTCGGACAGTCCGGAACAGATCATGGCCGCCGTCGACAACGGGCTTCTCGTCCAGACCGTCTCGGGCGTCCACTCCGGTGTCAACCCCGTCAGCGGCGACTTCTCCGTCGGCGCCGAAGGGGTGATGATCCGCGGCGGGTCCCTGGCCGAGCCGGTGCGCGAGTTCACCATCGCCTCGACCATTCAGCGCATGCTGCAGGGCGTGGTGGCGATCGGCAACGACCTCGAACGCCTCCCCTCCTCGGCCGCCGGCCTCACCCTCGCCATCGGCGACGTCTCGATGTCCGGGGCCTGAGGCTTGTTCACCCTCCGACGCCGCGCCGCGCGCGTCGTGCTTCTGGACAACGAGGACCGGGTCCTGCTCCTGGCGGCGAGCGATCCCGCCAACGCCGGCAAGGAGCCGTGGTGGGAGATCCCCGGCGGCGGGGTGGAAGGCGACGAGCCCAGCGCCATCGCCGCCGCCCGGGAGCTGTACGAGGAGACGGGCATCGCCGAAGTCGAGATGGGACCGTGCGTGTGGACCCAGCACGTTCAGTTCGACTTCGCCGGGCTTCACTTCGACCAGCAGGAATGGGTGCACGTGGCCCGCTGCGACGGCGGCGTGTATCGGCCGGCGGGCCTGGAGAGCCTCGAGGCGTTGGCGTTCGCCGGCGCCCGGTGGTGGCCCCTCGCCGAGGTGCGCGCCGGGCAGCCGGCGCGCCTGCTGCCTCCGTGGCTGCCCGAGCAGCTTCCTGCCGTGCTCGCCGCTGGCCTGCCCGACGAGCCCATCGACCTCGGTGAGGTGCCCTCCTTGTCGTGAGGCCGCCGTAGCCTGCACTCATGCCCATCTTCAGCCGCCACCGCAGCGAGCTTCCCGGCGTCGACGAGGCCCTCCCCGGGCGCCCGACGCCGGTCGCGGTCCCCGAGTCCCACTACGTCAACGGCCATCGTCTCACCCCTCCGTTCCCGGACGGCTTCGAGCGGGCGGTGTTCGCCATGGGCTGCTTCTGGGGCGCCGAGCGCATGTACTGGGAGGCGGCGGGAGTGTGGACCACCGCCGTGGGCTATGCCGGCGGAGTCACCCCGAACCCCACCTACCAGGAGGTGTGCAGCGGCCGGACGGGCCACGCCGAAGCGGTGCTGGCCGTTTTCGACCCCGCCGTCACCAGCTACGACGAGATGCTGCGGCTGTTCTGGGAAGGGCACGATCCCACCCAGGGCATGCGCCAGGGCAACGACGTCGGGACGCAGTACCGTTCCGCCGTCTACACCGCGAGCGACGCCCAGCAGGAGGCAGCCGAACGCTCCCGGGCCGTGTTCCAGGAACGCCTGTCGGCGGCGGGGCACGGGGCCATCACCACCGACATTCAGCTGGCCGGCCCCTTCTACTACGCCGAGGACTACCACCAGCAGTATCTGGCCAA
The DNA here is from genome assembly GCA_963757175.1 of uncultured Actinomycetota bacterium. Lineage (GTDB taxonomy): Bacteria > Actinomycetota > Acidimicrobiia > Acidimicrobiales > Palsa-688 > CAVWQR01. The sequence continues at coordinate 86,279 of CAVWQR010000002.1, forward strand.
GAACCCCGGTGGCTACTGCCCCGACCACGCCACGGGTGTGAGCTGCCCGGTCGGGTTGCTCAAGTCGAGCGGCGAGGGGGGCGTGCCGTCTTCGTAGACCGGGTCCTCGCCGTGATTGACCACCGACCCTATTGATGTCATAGTCCCTGGCACGAAAGTGGGGTCCAGGGAGGACAGCGCCGTGACCGTGCACGTGGGCGAGGGGGTCTACTACGACCCCTACGACGTCACCATCAACGCCGACCCGTACCCGGTGTACCGCCGGCTACGTGAAGAGGCGCCGCTCTACTACAACGAGCAGCACGACTTCTACGCGGTCAGTCGCTTCCAGGACGTGGAGCGGGGCCTGACCGAGCGCCAGACCTACATCTCGGGGCGAGGCGGCATCCTCGAGCTGATCAAGGCCAACATCGAGATGCCGCCTGGGGTGCTCATCTTCGAGGACCCGCCCCTCCACACCGTGCACCGTGGGCTGCTGTCGCGGGTCTTCACGCCCAAGAAGATGAATGCCCTGGAGCCGAAGGTCCGGGAGTTGTGTGCTCAGAGCCTGGATCCCCTCGTCGGGGCCGGCCGGTTCGACTTCGTCGCCGACCTGGGCGCCCAGATGCCCATGCGCGTGATCGGCCTCCTGCTCGGCATACCGGAGCAGGACCAGGAAGCCATTCGCGATCAGGTCGACACCGACCTGCGGACCAGGCCCGGCGAGCCGATGCGGTATTCCCAGGAGAAGTTCGCCACCGGGGAGGCTTTCGTCGATTACATCGACTGGCGAGCGGACCATCCCTCGGACGATCTCATGACCGAGTTGCTCAACGCCGAGTTCGAGGACGAGACGGGTACGGTTCGCCGGCTCAGCCGAGAAGAGGTCCTGACCTATGTCAACGTGGTCGCCGGCGCCGGCAATGAAACCACCACCCGGCTCATCGGCTGGGCCGGCAAGGTCCTCGCCGACCATCCCGATCAGCGTCGCCAGCTGGTCGGGGACCCAACGCTCATTCCCAACGCCATCGAAGAGCTGCTCCGCTTCGAGCCGCCGGCGCCCCACGTGGCCAGGTACGTGGCCGCTGACGTGGAGCACCACGGGCAGAAGGTGCCCGAAGGCAGCGTGCTGATGCTGCTGGTCGGCGCGGCCAACCACGACGATCGCCGGTATCCCGAGGGGGATCGCTTCGACATCCACCGCAGTGTCGGCCAGCACCTCACCTTCGGTTACGGGATCCACTTCTGTCTCGGCGCCGCCCTCGCTCGTCTCGAGGGGCGGATCGCCCTCGACGAGGTGCTCAAGCGCTTCCCCGAGTGGGAAGTCGAATGGGACCACGCCAAGCTGGCCCCCACCTCCACGGTGCGAGGCTGGGAGACCCTTCCGGTCTCGATCTAGCATCCGGCACGTCAACCGGGCGCACGATGGGGAAACCACTGAGCCGGCTTCCGCGACAACGCCGGCAATACGACAGTCCGCTGCGGCGTCAGCGCGCCGCCGAGACCCGTGAACGCATCGTCCGCGCCGGGGCCGAGCTCCTTCACGGTTACCCGATCTGGAACTGGCGTGCCCTGACCGCTCGTGCCGTCGCCGAGCGCGCGGGCGTCAACGAGCGGACCGTCTACCGTCACTTTGCGGGGGAACGAGAGCTCCGCGATGCGGTACTGGCCCGGTTGGAGGACGAGTCCGGAGTTGACCTCGACCAGCTCAGCCTGGAGAGTGTCCAGGACGTCACCGCCCGGATGTTCGAGTACGTCTCTTCCTTCCCCCTCGAGCCCAGAATGCCGCCGCGACGCCACGGTGGCAACAGCCAACCAGCGCCAGCGGGAAGCCCTCCTCCGGGCGGTGGCGCGCTATACCGGCAATTGGGCCGCCGACGACCGGAGGATGGCGGCGGCGGTGTTGGACGTCCTGTGGAGCGTCGTCTCCTACGAACGCCTCGTGGTGGACTGGGAGCTCGACCCCAAGGAGGCCGTCCGGGCCCTCAGCTGGGTGATCGGCCTCGTCAACTCGGCGGTGCGCGAGGGCCTGGCGCCCGGGCCACAAGTTGACCCGAACGTCAAAAAAGGCTAGGAGTTGGGGGCGCGCTTCATCTGATGGCGCGGTGATCGAGGAGGCTGTCGATGCCCGGGCTGGCTGATGACGTACGGGTGATCGACGCCGACACCCACCTCACCGAGGCACCTGACCTTTGGACCCGGCGGGCGCCGACGGCGTACAAGGACCGGGTCCTCCATGTCGAGCAGGTGGACGGCGAGCCGACCTGGGTGGTCGACGGCGTACAGCTCGGGGCCGTGCGGGGCGGCGGCGTGATCGATCGTCAAGGCGACAAGTTCCCATTCGCGGAATCGCTCCTGTGGGGCCTCGATCGCGTCCATCAGGCGGCCTATGACCCGAAGGCCCGCCTGGAGATCATGGACGAGTGCGGGATCCACGCCCAGGTCCTCTTTCCCAATGCCATCGGCCTCGGCGGCCAGGAGCTGGCCAACGTGCAGGACCCACTGGTGCGGCGCCTTTGCGTCGAGATCTACAACGATGCCGCCGCCGAGATGCAGGCCGACTCGGGGAACCGCTTCCTGCCCATGCCGATACTCCCCGCCTGGGACGTCGAGGCGTCAGTGCGCGAAGCCGAGCGCGTGGCCAGCTTGGGCCTCCGTGGCGTCAACATGACCTCCGATCCCCAGGATCTCGGTTCACCGGACCTGGCCAACCGGTCGTGGGACCCTCTGTGGGAAGTCTGCGCCGACCTGCACCTGCCGGTGCACTTCCACATCGGCGCGAGCGTCACCGCCATGAACTTCTACGGCCAGTACTTCTGGCCCTCGCAGGACGAGTACGTCAAGCCCGCCATCGGTGGGTCGATGCTGTTCATCGGCAACGCCCGGGTGATCATCAACACCGTCTTCGCCGGCATCTTCGACCGCTACCCGAAGCTGGAGATGGTCTCGGTCGAGAGCGGTGTCGGCTGGATACCCTTCATCCTCGAGACGATGGACTACGAGCTGTGGGAGAACGCGCCGCAGCAGGCCGAACAGCTGGACCGTATGCCGTCGGAGTACTTCAAGGACCACTGGCACGCCACCTTCTGGTTCGAGAAGAACCGGGGGAACGTGCAGGCGCTCATCGATTCGGTGGGGGAGGACAACGTCCTTTTCGAGACGGACTTTCCCCATCCCACGTGCCTGTATCCCGCGCCGCTCGAGACGGTCCGGGAGAAGATGGAGACCCTTCGTCCCGACACCCGTCGCAAGGTCCTCGGCGACAACGCGGCGGCGCTCTACCAGCTGTAGCGGTAGGACCGGAGCGCTCAGGACGATGCGGAGACGGTCTTGCCCGGGATCACGCTGCCGCACACCGGGTCGGCTCCGGGTACAAGCTGGAACGAGGACCCCACGAGCTTGGTCACATAGATGCAGCTGTCGATCCCCGTTGCCGTGCCGGCCCGGTCGCTCAAGTCGAAGGTGTGGCTGCCGAGGAGGCCGGCGGCGTCGAAGTTCTTGACGTTGCTCAGTGCCGTGATCAGCGAGCTGTGTGTCGGGTTTGGCCCGGCGGCCTTGAGCCCTTCGACGAGTAGGGCGATGGAGGCATATCCCGCGTATTGGGCGTAGGTGGGATCGGTGGTGACGCCGACGGTTCTGAGCGCGCTCTGGAACTGTTTGGTCGCGGCCGTCTGCATCTCGATGGGCTGGAACGAAGTGGAGAAATACACCCCCTGCCCGCTCTGCACGGCGCCGGGTCCGGCTTGGAGCAGGTCGCCCCCGTATCCGGTCGGCAGGAGCGCAACCTTCAGGTTGTCGCCCGTCTGTCGCAAGGCGGTCACGAGGGCGAATCCCGTGTTGGGATCGACAGAAGCGGTGAAGCCGTCCACCCCCGCGTTCTTCATGGCGATGGCGACGGGCTGGACGTTGGTGCTCCCGAAGGGGAAGTTGGCATTGAGATACCCGACCTTGATGCCGGCCACCTGGGCCGACACCGCCGCCGACTTGGCCGCCTCGGCCGAGGATGGCGAAACGCTGTACCCGAGGCTCCCGAGCGTGGTAACGCCCTGCTTCTTGAAGAAGACGCCGGCCGTGGTGGACACCTTGGTCGTGTCCAGGGCGCCGTACACCGAGAACATGTTCTTGGCCGTGATCCACTCGGGCCCGTCCTCCGCCACCCCCACCACGGGGACTCCGTGCGCGGTCAGGTAGCTGGCGCCGGCGAATGTCAGCGCCGAGACGGCGACCACGGCGTCGACATGATCCTGCTGGACCAGAGTCTGCGCGGCCAACTGGGTGGCGGACGGAGAGGTCTGGGTGTCGGCCACCACGTACTTGATGTTGTAGCCGTCCTTGGTGGCCACGACCGCACCCGCCTGCACCCCCTGCACCGAGGTCTTGTTTCCCGACGCCGCCGGGCCGGTGATGTCGGTGAGGATCCCGACGGTGATGGTATGGCCGCCCGAAGCGCCGGTCCCCGACTTCGACGAGCTGCTGCAGGCCGCGGCCAGCATGGCCAGTACGGCAGCGCCGACGAGTACCTTCCGGCCTTTGACCATTGTTGCCCCCTGTGTCGTAGTCGACCCGACGCTAGCCGCACGGACGCGCGCCGTCTGCGCGGGTGGCGGCGGGGTTCCGGCCCACCTCGATGAGCGAACGGTCACTATCAGTATGATGACCGGGGAGGGGATTCCATGGACAAGCGTCGCCATCGGGTCGTCCAGTGGGCGACCGGCAACGTCGGTATGCGTTCGTTGCGGGCGGTCATCGAACATCCCGAGCTCGAGCTGGTCGGGTTGTACGTGTACTCGGACGCCAAGGCGGGTCGCGACGCCGGCGAGCTCTGCGGTGTGGGGCGGGTGGGGGTGGCCGCCACCCGGGACATCGACGGGATCCTGGCCCTGAAAGCGGATTGCGTGCTGTACATGGCCGATCGAGCCGACATCGACCTGCTGTGCCGCCTGCTGGAGTCGGGCGCCAACGTGGTGTCCACCCGCAGCGAGTTCCACCGCCCGGCCAGCCTGGATCCGGGGGTCCGCGAGCGCATCGAGGGGGCCTGCCGGCGGGGCGGGTCGTCGTTGCACAGCACCGGGTCGAGTCCGGGTTTCATCACCGAAGCCGTCCCGTTGGTGTTGGCGTCGGTCCAGCGTCGGCTCGACTGCTTGACGATCGAAGAGTTTGCCGATATGTCGTCGCGGGACTCCCCCGAGATGATCTTCGATCTGATGGGATTCGGTCGGGATCCCGGCGCGTTCGACCCGACCGCGGTGGCGCAGTACGGCGCCACCGCCTTTCGCGGTTCGCTGGGCGTGGTCGCCGACGCCATCGGGATGCCCTTGGACGACGTGACGTCCGCCGCCGAGGTGGCAGTCGCCCGCAGACGGGTGGACGTGGCCGCGGGAAGCATCGAAGCCGGGACGATCGCGGCCCAACGGATGGAGGTCACGGGTAGGCGTGAAGGTCAGCCGCTGCTGGTCTTTCGTCCCACCTGGTACCTCACCGGGGACTTGGAGCCGGGCTGGGACGTCCGCCAGACCGGGTGGCACCTGGTTCTCGACGGGGATGTGCCCCTGGAGATCGACGTCCGGTTCCCCGTTCCGGATGAGTTGTGGGCGGAGACGTCGCCGGGCGTGACCGCGCACCGCCCCGTCAACGCCGTCCCCTACGTGTGCGCAGCCGAGCCCGGCATCCGGACGACGGTGGACCTGCCGCAGATCATCGCCACGCTCGGTCCTTCGGCTTGAGGAGCTAGCCCCCGACCGGCGTGAACTCGATGTGCAGGTCGCTCAGACCGCGGAGGATCCAGGTCGGTTCGTAGTTGAAGCGCCGGGATCCCGGCTGGCCGTGCTGGTTCTCGGAGAGCCGGATGTCGCGGGTCCGGTCGAGGATGCGCTCGACGCTGATCCGCCCTTCAACCCGGGCCAGGGGGCCGCCAGGACAGGAGTGGACGCCCCTGCCGAAGGCGATGTGGGCCTGGCTGGGGCGGTCCATCTGGAACTCGGCCGGGCACTCGAATTGACGCGGGTCGCGGTTGGCCGCCCCGTTCAACACCATGACGGGGGTCCCGGCAGCAATGCTGACGCCGCCCACCGTGGTGGAGCGCCGCGCCAGGCGAAAGTCGGTCTTCACCGGGCTCTCGATCCGCAGCGTCTCCTCGATGAAGTCGGCGATGAGCTCGCGGCGCCCCCTGAGCTCGTCTTGCAGCTCGGGTCGCTCGGCCAGGTACTTCATCGCCGCGCCGAGCAGACGGGCCGTGGTCTCCTGGCCGGCGGCGAACAGGAATGTCGCGGTTCGTACCACCGAGCTCACTTCGGGCATGGTCCCGTCCGGATACGTCGCCAGCGCCAGGTCGGTCAGCACGTCCTGGCCCGGATGGTGTCGTCGATGCTGGATGTACTCGGCGAACCAGTCGTCGAGCCACGAGAGAGCGTTGAGATCGCTGTCTCCCTGCCCGTCGGAGCCGATCCCGCCGGGAGTGGCGGCCAGCCCGAAACCATCCCGGAAGCGCTGGTGATCCGATTCGGGCACGCCGAGAAGAGCGGCCACCACCAGCATGGCGAACGGCTGACCGTACTCTCGAATGAACTCGCAGCTGCCGGCCGAGACGAACTCATCGAGCTGCCGGTCCGCGAGGCGCCAGATGAAGGCCTCGTTGTCCTTCAGGCGCTTCGGCGTGATCAGCCTCATCAGCAGCGCCCGCTCGCGGGTGTGTGCCGGAGGGTCCATGGTGACCATGTGCTCGTTCATGGGGAGCTGATCCCGGTAGCGATCGACGATGTCGCTCACGTCGTCCCCCTCGAGCGGCACCGGGAAGGTGGCGAACGGGCCGACGACCGAGTTGCATGAGGAGAACGTGTCGGTGTCGCGGTAGACCTCCGTCGCTTCCTCGTAGCCGGTGACCGCGACCACTCCCAGATGGGGCAGCGGCAGCACGGGACACTCCGATCGCAGCTCGTCGAAGTACGGGTAGGGATCGGCGACGGGCGACCCGTCGCCGAAGAAGTCGATCGTCCTCCAGTCGGCCAACGCTGTCCCTCCCGGTGCTCCCGGTGACCCACGAGTCCGCACTGTGAGCCGGTTGTGCGGTCGCACAAAATGTTTTGACGAGTGCTTAGCACAGGCAATCTCATGTGGCAAGGTGTCGTGATGGCGACCACTTCCCCTCCTCGGCGCATCGGGGCCGTCGACTCCAAGACCCGGGCTCGCCTCCTGGACGCCGCCGAGCAACTCCTGCGTGAGGAGGGGTATGCCGCCGTTACCTCGCGGCGAGTAGGCGCCAAGGCCGGCCTGAAGCCGCAGCTGGTCCACTACTACTTCCGGACGATGGACGAGCTCTTCCTGGAGACCTTCCGTCGCCGCGCCGAAGAGAACATCGCCCGCTTTGAACAAGCGGTCGCCAACGACGGATCCCTCCGGTCGCTGTGGCGGCTCAACTCGGACCCGCAGGACGCCGCCTTCACCATCGAGTTCGTGGCTCTGGCCAACCATCGCAAGGCCATCCGCGCCGAGATCGCCCGCTACGCCGAACGCTTCCGCGCCGCCCAGTTGGAGGCCATCTCCGCCGCCCTGGCGGCAGACGGCGTGTCCGCCGATCGGCTGCCGCCCATCGTCGCCCTGGTCGCCATGACCGGCGTCGCCCAGGTGCTCGCGCTCGAACAGGCGCTTGGTGTCACATCCGGTCACCAAGCCACCGTCTCCTTCATCCGACGATCGATCGCCGAGCTCGAGCGGGGACGGTAAGTGCCCCGGCCCGCCGGGGGCCTGCGGAGATGACTCCGGGCGCCCTGCGGCGTCCTAGCGGCATGCAGGCCAGGCGCGCCGACGCCACGGTGGTGGTCCGCCGCGGCAACACCGAGCTTCTGAGCTGGCCTCTGCTCCTCTCGGGTCCCCCCGACGTCGCCGTGACCGACGACCTGGCCCGCCTGGCCCTGGCCGCCCGGCGCCTGGACTGCGACCTGTGCCTCCGCAACGTCAGCGCCGACCTGTCGGAGCTGCTCGAACTGGTCGGGTTGGGCGCCATGATGGCCGAGAGGCCCTGAACGGTGGCTCAGTCGGACAGGGCCGCCAGCCGGCCGCGCAGGACCCGGTTGAACTCGGCCTCATAGGCGTCATAGTCCACGCGCAGCGCCGCCCCCGGCCAACCGGGGGGGAGCAACTCCTCGGGGAGCAGCGGGTCGTCGCGGAGGTGCCGCACGACCGCCCCGGCCAGGCGGAAGCTGGCGCCCAGGTCGGACGCCGGCGCCAGGCCGGCCATGGACTCGCGCAGCTGGCCCGCCGTCGCCGCCCACTGCGGCGTCGCCCACAGCCGCGCCGCCAGCTGAGGACCTTCGGCGTCGGCGGCGAAGCGCGCCCCGACCAGCACGCTGCACCCCGGCGCCGGCGCCGGCGCGGCGGTCAGGTTGTCGGGCCGGACCCAGACCCCTTCCCGCCACTCGGCCAGGCGGAGGTCCTCGAGCCGGCGGCGCACCTGGGCCCGCTCCGCCGGCGCCCGGGCCACGCCCCCCGAGCCGACCACCACCACCCGCCACGTGCCGTCCCACGGCCGCAGCGCCGGGTGGCGCCCCGCCTCCTGGCGGCCGTGCCGCTCGAGCAGGGGGCCGGCCAGCCGGTAGACCCCGCCGTCGGCCACCAGCTCCCCGGCCGAGACCATTCGGGACAACGCCACGCGCGTCGCCCCCTCGCGCAACCCGAACAGGACGCCCGTGCGCACCAGCACCCGGCCCGGCAACTGCGGCCGGCGCAGGCCCAGCAGCAACGAGGCCATGACCGAACGGGCGCTGAAAGCGGTGTCGTCGACGGCCGATCCGGCCCCGTCGCTGGCCACCCGGCCATCCTCTCACATTACGACCTTGCAACAGACGTCGGAGACGCGTAATATACGTGCCGTGAGCGCCATGGCTCCCGCCCCCGAGCGTCTTCCCGACGTGCTGCCCGCGGGCCCGCTGCTGACCGGAGGGCGCCCCGACCCCCAGCTGCGCAGCGAGCTGCGGCGCATCGGCAACGGACGCAACGCGGTCACGGTCCTCAGCGCCTGGGTACAGGTGGCGGCCGTCGTCGCCGCGGCCGTCTGGATCGACCGGTGGTGGGTGTGGCCCCTCGCCGTCGTCCTCATGGGTCGCAGCTTCGCCCTGCTCGCCATCCTCGCCCACGAGGCGGCCCACCGGCTGCTCTTCACCCGCCGCCGCTGGAACGACGGAGTGGGGCGGTGGGTGCTCTCCTATCCCGGGTTCGTGCCCTTCGACCTCTACCGGCGGGCGCACATGGCCCACCATCGCGACGCGCTGGGCCCGGCGGAGCCCGACCTGGGCCTGTACGCCGGCTACCCCATCACCCACGCGTCGTTCGGTCGCAAGCTGGCCCGCGACGCGCTGGGCAACTCGGGCTGGAAGAACCTCAAGCCGCTGCTCACCGCCCTCGCCAAGCCGTCCGGCCGGCGGGTGGCGCTGCCGATCATCGCGGTTCAACTCGTCATCGCCGGCGGCTTCTGGCTCGCCGGCTGGCCGCAGCTGTACCTGGTGCTGTGGCTGCTCCCGTGGATGACCAGCTGGCGGGTCATCAACCGCCTCCGTTCCATCGCCGAGCACGGCGGCATGACCCGCGCCGACGACGACCGCCGCACCACCCACAGCGTCCGGCAGCGGTGGGCCGCCCGCTTCTGGATGGTGCCGTACCACACCGGATGGCACCTCGCCCACCACGTCGACTCGGGCATCCCGTGGCGCAACCTGCCGCGTTTCCATCGGGTGCTGGAGGAGACCGGGTGGGTGACGCCGGCCTTCCAGTGGCGCTCCTATCTGGCCCTGTGGCGGGCGTTGGGCGCCGGAAGCTGATCTCCCGGCGGTCGTCCGGCGACCGTTTACCTTGCCTTAGGGCGCGCTCCACCATGCTGGCTGGCAGCCACGACGTCCCAAGAGAGAAGCATGGACCAGCCACCCCTCCCACCTCGCCGCTCCGGTGAGGTCGTCGGCCGTCCGCGGCGGGCCTTGTGGTCCCTCGGACTGCTCTGCGCCGTGGCCGTTGGGATCGTCGCGGTTGGGCTCCTCGTCGGCTTGGTGGTCGTCGGTCGCCACGGTGGCGGGCCCATCCAGGGGTGGGACGACACGGTTGGCCGCTGGTTCCTCCATCATCGAGATCCGCTTGTCGGGGTTTCGAAGTTCGTGGCCACGTACCTCGACGCCTTTCCCCTGGCCGTCATCTGTGTGGTGTTGAGCGTCGTCCTCGCCGTCACCCTGCGCTCGGTTCGGGCCCTCGTCCCCATCGTCGCCTATCTCGGCGGTGAGTTCGCGGTGTACGTCATCCGCGAGGTCATCCACCGGCACCGCCCGCCGACGGCGAACTATCCGGCCCCGGGCGCCATCCGAGGCGTACACGAGACCAGTTACTCGTTCCCCTCCGGCCACTCGGTCGCGGTGACTGCCGTGCTGTTCGCCTTGCTCGGCACGGTGGCGCTGACCTATCGGATCTGGTGGCCATGGCTGATCGCGCTCCTCGCGTCGCTGTTCGTGATCGACACCCGGCTGGTTCTCGGCGTGCACTGGTTCAGCGACGTCGTCTTTGGGCTTCTCCTGGGTATGGCGTGGGGCGTCACCGTCGCCCTCGTCGCCCGCCGAATCGACGACGGCGATTTCGTCGCCATCCTCCGGCGGCCGGAGGGGTCGACCCTGCGCCGACAGGGACGCACTCACACCTTGAACGGCTTGGCCGCGTCGTGGCGGCAACGGCAGCCCGGCTGCTCGTCCACGGAGGGAATGGCCGCGAGCAGCAGGTCCCGCAGCCGGCTCACGTTGTCGGCGAGCACCTCCATCACCCCGGCCATGGTGACCGTGGCGGCGCCTTCCCCCGCCGCGGCGTCGCCCACCCCCGTGTCGTAGTCGGTCACCAGGGCCAGGCCGGCGTAACACATGCCCAGCTCCCGAGCCAGGTAGGCCTCCGGATACTGGGTCATGCCGACCACGTCCCAGCCGGCGGCGCGAAACCAGCGTGACTCGGCCCGGGTGGAAAAGCGCGGGCCCTGGATGACCACGATGGTGCCGCCCCGGTGCACCGCCGGCGTGCCCCGCTCGCCCGTCGGGGCGGCGCGAGGGGCGGCGGCCGCCAAGACCGCCCCCAGGTCGGGGCAGTAGGGGTCGGCGAAGGAGACGTGGTCGACGGTCGGGCCGTCGAGATAGGTGTCCGGACGCCCCCACGTGCGGTCGACCAGCTGGTCGAGGATCACGAAGTCCCCGGGATGCCGGTCGGGCCGCAGCGAGCCGGCCGCGCAGGGTGCGAAGATCCGTTGCACGCCGAGCTGGCGCAGCGCCCACAGGTTGGCGCGGAAGTTGATCCGGTGGGGAGGGAACTGGTGGTCGATTCCGTGGCGGGCGAGGAATGCCACCCGTCGGTCGCCCACCGTGCCCACGGTGATCGGCGAGGACGGCGCCCCGTAGGGCGTGCTCGCCTCGACCCGGACGGTGTCGCCGAGGAAGGCGTAGAAGCCCGAGCCGCCGATGACGGCCAGGCTCGCTCGAGCCGGCTCGCTAGGAGGCGGCAGCCGAGCGTCCAGACTTCGACGTCGACGAACCGGCGCCACCCGACCCCGACCCCGAACCCCCGGCGTCCGAGCTCGATCCGCCGGAATCCGACCCGGAGCCGGTCTTGGCGCCGGCATCGCTCTTGCTCCCGGCCCCACCCGACTCGCCTGACCCCCCCGACTCGCCCCCGCCGGAGCTCTTGTCGCCGGAGGAGGCCGTCTCCTTGGCGGGGGTCCCCGACTCACGCGCCCCGTCCTTGGCCGTCCGGCTGTCGTTCTTGTAGAAGCCGGTGCCCTTGAACGAGATGCCGATGTTGCCGAACACCTTGCGCAGCGGCCCGCCGCACGCCGGGCACGTGGTCAGCGCGTCAGCGGTGAACGACTGCACCACTTCCAGGTGCTCCCCGCACGACTTGCAGGCGTACTCGTAGGTGGGCATGGCCGGGGCGCCTCCAGGCGGTTAGCACTCTCGGGGTTCGAGTGCCAAATGCTATCAGCGTTTGTCGGCCCACCGACGCCCAGCGTCGTGTGAGCGGTCACACCCGGCGAGGTAGAACAGGTCCATGCCCCCCGCCCCCCCTGGAGCCGCGCCGGTGCCCACACCGAGCTGGAGCGGTGTGCGCAAGGCGGTGATCCCCGCCGCCGGGTTGGGCACCCGTTTCCTGCCGGCCAGCAAGGCGACGCCCAAGGAGATGATCCCGCTGGTCGACAAGCCGGTCATCCAGTACGTGGTCGAGGAGGCGGTGCGCTGCGGGATCCGCGACATCCTCATCGTGACCGGGCGCAACAAGGCGGCGATCGAGGACCACTTCGACCGCAGCCCCGAGCTCGAGGCCAACCTGGAGCGGGCCGGGAAGGCGGAGGCGCTGGCCGAGGTGGTGGCCGTGGCCGAGCTGGCCGACATCCATTTCCTGCGCCAGGGCGAACCCCGGGGCCTGGGGCATGCCGTCGGCATGGCCCGGGAGCACGTGGGCGACGAGCCCTTCGCCGTGCTGCTCGGCGACGACATCATGCACGAGCGCTCCGGGGTGCTCCAGGCCATGATCGATGCCGCCCTCCACCACCGCCGCTCGGTTCTGGCCCTGAAAGAGGTGGCCCGCCACGAGATCTCGGCGTACGGGTCGGCGAGCGTCGAACCGGTCGACGGCAACCTGGTGCGGGTGACCGACGTGGTGGAGAAGCCGCCCGCCGACGAGGCGCCGTCGCTGCTCGCCGTGATCGGCCGCTACGTCCTGGGTCCCGAGATCTTCGAGGCCCTCGAGCGGACCGCTCCCGGCGCCGGCGGTGAGATCCAGCTGACCGACGCGGTCAAGCTGCTCGTCGACGCGCCCGGGGTGCTCGGCTGGACCTTCCGGGACGGACGCTACGACGCCGGCAACAAGATCGACTTCCTCCGCGCCACCGTGGAGCTGGCCCTGGAGCGCGACGATGTCGGCCCCGCCGCTGCGTGAGCACCTGGCGCACCTGCTCGGCGACGCCGCGAGGCATGCGTGATCGGCTACCGGGAGGCCCGCGAGTTCGTCGTCGGCTCCTGCCGGCCGCTGCCGTCCCGGCGGGTCGATCTCGACGCCGCCCTCGGGCTGGTGCTGGCCGAGACGGTCGTGGCCCACGATCCCGTGCCGCCGTTCGACAACACGGCGATGGACGGCTACGCCGTTCGGGCCGCCGATGCGGCCGGGGCCAGCGCCGAGCGTCCGGCGCGGTTGAAGGTGATCGGCACCTTGGCGGCCGGGGCGGCGCCCACCACGGCCGTGGGGCACGGCCAGGCGCTGCGGATCATGACGGGAGCCCCTTTCCCCAACGGTGCCGACGCGGTGGCCATCGTCGAGACCACCGAGACCGACGGCGACGAGGTCCTGATCCACGCCCCGCCAAGAGCCGGCGACCACATCCGGGCCGCCGGCGAGGACCTGCCCGCCGGCTCCGAGGTGTTCGGTCCCGGGACCGTGCTCAGCCCCGGCCACCTCGGGGTCCTGGCCAGCGTCGGCCTGGGCGAGGTGACGGTGACCCCGCCCGCCACCGTCGGGGTGCTGTCGACGGGCGACGAGCTGGTCGAGGCCGGCCCGCTGCGTCCCGGCCAGATCCGAGACTCCAACCGCCACACCCTCCTGGCCCTGCTGCGCGGCGACGGCGCCGTGGCCGTCGACCTCGGGCTCGCCCCCGACGACGAGGCCGAGATCCGCCGGGCCATCGAGAAGGGGGTCGCCGGCTGCGACGCCGTCCTGACCAGCGGGGGAGTGAGCATGGGCGACTTCGACTACGTCAAGAAGGTCCTGGACGAGCTGGGCGACATGCGCTGGATGCAGGTGGCCATCCGGCCGGCGAAGCCCCTGGCGTTCGGGACGGTCGGCGCCACCCCGGTGTTCGGACTGCCCGGCAACCCGGTGTCCTCCACCGTGAGCTACGAGCTGTTCGCCCGCCCCGCCATCCGGCGCATGGGCGGCCACGCCGCCGACGACCTCGACCGGCCCCGCCTGGTGGCCGTGGCCGACGAGGCGCTGCCCCGGCGGCCCGACGGGCGGGTCAACCACGTCCGGGTGCGGGTCCGCTTCGGCTCCGACGGCCGGGGCCACGTGGTGCCGACCGGGGGCCAGGGATCGCATCAGCTGCGGGCCATGGCCCTGGCCGACGGGTTGGCCGTCGTCCCCGACGGCGACGGGATCGAAGCCGGCGCCGACGTCGAGGTCATGCTGATCCGATGATGGAGGGAGGTCGGGGAACGGCCCCGCCTCGCAGCTGCGAGCCCCTCCAGCGGGGATCGTTCGGTGGCTGCCGGCCGAGCGGGGCGGCTGCCCGCCAGCAACACGAGCTGTCGTAGGTTGACAGCCATGACCCGTGCGCTCGTCGACCCCCACGAGCGGGTGGTGCGCGACCTGCGCATCTCGATCACCGACCGCTGCAACTTCCGGTGCCGGTACTGCATGCCCGAGGAGGGCATGGAGTGGCTGCCCCGTGAGGAGCTGCTCAGCTACGAGGAGATCGAACGGGTCGCCCGGCTGTGCGTCGAGCGCTACGGCTTCGAGAGCATCCGCATCACCGGGGGCGAGCCCACCGTGCGGGCCCACCTCCCCGTGCTGGTCAGCCGTCTGGCTGCGCTCGGGGTCGACCTGTCGATGACCACCAACGGCGCCTCGCTGGGGCTGCTCGCCGGCGACCTCCAGCGGGCCGGGCTGCGCCGGGTCAACGTCTCTTGCGACAGCCTGCGCCCCGAACGCTTCGCCGCCATCACCGGGCGGGACGCCCTCGACCGGGTGCTGGACGGCATCGACGCCGCCGGCCAGGCCGGGTTGCACCCGGTGAAGGTCAACTGTGTCCTGGTCCGGGGGGTCAACGACGACGAGATCGTCGACTTCGCCGCCTTCGGCCGGGAGCGTGGCGTCGAGGTCCGGTTCATCGAGTGGATGCCCCTCGACGGCGGGGGCGAGTGGGCGGCCGACCGGGTGGTGCCGGCGACGGAGGTGGTGGCCGCCATCGACGCCGCCTTCCCCCTCGAGGACGCGCCCGGCCAGGTCGACGGCGAGGTCGACGACGAACGGGGCGCCGCCCCCGCCGAGCGCTTCCGCTACCGCGACGGCAGCGGGGCCGTCGGGGTGATCGCCAGCGTGACCCGGCCCTTCTGCGGCAACTGCGACCGGATCCGGCTGACCGCAGAGGGGAAGCTGCGCAACTGCCTGTTCGCCGTCCGGGAAGCCGACCTGCGCGCCGTGCTGCGCGGGGGCGGAAGCGACGACGAGCTGGCCGGGGTCCTCGAGGCCGAGGTCGGACGCAAGTGGGCGGGGCACGCCATCGGCCAGGTGCACTTCATCCGCCCCGAGCGCAGCATGAGCCAGATCGGGGGGTAGCTCCCGGCTGGACCGCCTGGCGACCTGGGGTTCTACACTCTCGCCATGTCTGATCGCGGTCTGACCCACGTCGATCCGCTGGGCCGGGCCCGCATGGTTGACGTGACTCCGAAGGAGAGCACCCACCGGCGGGCGATCTCGCGGTGCAAGGTGTTCATGAAGCCGGAGACCACGTCCAAGGTGGCGAGCAACGCCATCACCAAAGGCGACGTGCTGGGCGCCGCCCGGATCGCCGGGATCCAGGCGGCCAAGCGCACGGCAGAGATGATCCCCCTGTGCCACCCGCTCCTCGTGGGTGCGGTCACCATCAACTTCACCATCGGTGACGACTACGTCGAGGTTGAGACTCAGGTCGAGACCGTGGACCGCACGGGCGTGGAGATGGAGGCGATGCACGCCTGCGCCATCGCCGCCCTCACCATCTACGACATGTGCAAGTCGGCCGACCGCTCCATGGTGATCGGGGAGCTGGCCCTGTGGGAGAAGACCGGCGGCCGCAGCGGCCACTGGCGGCGTCCGGCCGGCGCCCTGAGCGACCCCCTGGTGAACACGCCGGCGCCGCCGTCGCGCCGGGCGCTCGACGAGGAGATCGACGGTCTGGTCGGCGAGCGCCCCGACCCCACGCTGGGCTGAGACCGGCCCGCCGGTCCGCCTCTGGCGGCCCGGTCGGCCAGGGACTAGGTTGGGTGGGTCAGTGCAGTTGGCGCTGGAGGCATGACCTCGGACAAGACAGCGCCGCCGGTGGTGTCGGTCGGCGCCAAGGCGCCGGGGGGTCGGTATCCACCTCCCCGACCGAGTGACTCGTTACCGTCTCGAGAGTAAAGGCAGGTCAAGGAGCGTTGACCACGGTGGTGTTGTTGGTACTCGCCCTCATCTGGGCGGTCGTGCTGCTCTCGTGGCTGCGGTCACGCACCGCAGGCTCCTTCGGTGACTCGATCGGCAGCTTCCGGCGCCACCTCCACGTCCTGGAACGCACCGGGCCGCTGACCGTGCTCCCCGCCAACCGGATGCGCGGACCCTCCCCGATCGACGCGCCGGCGTTCGCCCCGGTGTCCCTGCGCCCGCGGATCAGCGAGCCGCCCCCGCTGCCCAGCCTGGCTGCCCGGCGCGCTGCCGGCGCCGGACCGGCCGGCTACCGGTCGGCCGGCGTGCGGGCGGGCGCCCCCGGCCCTTCCCCCGCGACCCTCCGGCGCCGCCACAGCCAGAAGCGCCGGCGCGACCTGCTCCTGATCCTGGTCGGCCTGGCCGCCCTGACCCTCGTGCTCGGGTTCATCCCCGGCCTGCACGCACTGCTCTACGTCCAGGTGGTCTTCGATCTCCTGCTGATCGGCTACCTGGCGCTGCTCGTCCGCATCCGCAACCTCAACGCCGAGCGCGCCGCCAAGGTCACCTACCTGCCCCCGGTCCGGGCCGTGCCGCCCGGCGCGGTGCGCCAGGGAACCGGCCGCTACGCCCCGCCGCTGGCGCCGGTCGGCGCCGCCTCGGCGAGCGCCGCCGCCGGGCTCGAGCCCGACCTCCTGGTGGGCTCCGCCGCCAACTGAGGCGGCGGCCGGCGGCGGTGGCGCGGTGGCGGGGGTTTTGCGCGCAGTTGTTCGGCCTCCTCCGTGAGTCCGCGTCCAGAACCCACGTCGTGGGGGACAACAACTGCGCGCGGAATCCGGGACACGTACCCTCGGAGCTGAACTACTGGACGCGGAGCAGACCAGGCCGGCCGAGATGAGAGCTCGGCCACGTCCGTGGCGGGAAATGGCCGATTCGGACCCCGCGCTAGCATGACCTCTCCGCGGGGGTGTAGCTCAGCCCGGTAGAGCGCTACGTTCGCAACGTAGAAGTCGTGGGTTCAAGTCCCATCACCTCCACCAGCAGTTTCGAGTAAAAGGGCAGGTCAGACGGTCCGCCGAGACTGCCGGACCTTGCCGGTGGTTGCCACCGTATGCCCGTTCCTTGGCCCACGTTTGGCCCACGTAGCCCACGTTTGGCCCACGAAACGAGCACGGTGCCCGACCCGCCCTCGGAGGTCGGTGCTTGCCACGGCGGGCCGCTGCTACTACCGTTCGAGGCGCCGGGTGGGCATGGCCCCCCCGGACAGCAAAGCCGGGAGGGCATGGCCGCCCGGGACAGCACGCATGGCGTGCTCCGATTCCATCGAGCCCCGTAGGGGTTCTGGCACTTCTGGAGCGAACCATGCCTCGTAGTCCCTCGGCGCCGCCCGCCGGCGCCCGTCCGGTCCCTTCCACCCCAGCCCCGCGCCTCCTCGACTACCGAGCGGCCGAGCAATACAGCGGCATCCCCCGCCGGACCTTGCGCGAGTTGTGGGCCAAGCGGGCGATCCCCGGGGCGCTCATCGGCCGGCGCCTCATGTTCCCCCGCGATGGGCTCGACAGGTTCATCGACACCCAGCTGACGCCGGCGGCCGAACAGAGCGCAGGGAGTCGTCGGTGACGCCCCCTGCGCGACAGGGCGCCCCGAGCGCGGGGGCGCCCTGTCCTCACCAACCAGCCGGCCTCAGGAGAAAGCCCGACCCGCCCAACTCTACAGGCGGCATGGGACCACCAAGCCGACCGGGCCGACGTGCCAGGCCAGCGCCGGCGGGGGTTCGGCACGGCTCGACTGCGGGTCAGGGCGTGGCACGCTGTGCTTGTCGTAGCCGAGCGCCACCTGGTCGCCGCCTACGACCGCCTGGTGGCGCTAGAGGCTGTCCAGTGACCGCCTACGAGCTGGTCGCCGCCCGCCTCGTCGAGGTCACCGGCTACCGCCCGCCCAACGATTCGGGCGCTTGGCGCTGCCCGGCGCACGACGACAACAACCCCTCATTGAGCATGACGAACGGGACCAAAGGCGTAGCCCTGCACTGCTTCGCCGGATGCTCGGTGAAGGACATCCTCGCCGCGCTTCGTCTGGGCATGCAGGACCTGTTCGACACGCCGTCGACCAACGGTTCGGAGCCGAAGTCGAGGATCAGCACCACCTACGACTACCGAGACGAGGCCGGCGAGCTGGTCTTCCAGGTCGTGAGGTTGGAGCCCAAGTCCTTCCGCCAGCGCCGTCCCGACCGTAAGGGCGGGTGGACCTGGAACCTGAAGGGAACCCGCCGGGTGTTGTACCGGTTGCCGGAGCTGCGCGAGGCCATCGCCAAGGGCTCGACGGTGTACCTCACCGAGGGCGAAAAGGATGCCGATGCGCTGGTGCGCGCAGGTCAGACGGCGACCTGCAACCCCGGTGGTGCCGGCAAGTGGCGCCCCGAGTACACCAGCGTCCTTGCCGAGGCCGCTCACGTGGTCGTGGTGGCCGACAAGGACGACGCCGGTAGCCGGCATGCCTCCACGGTGGCCGACGCCCTACGGGGCCACGTGGACCGCCTCGATCTGGTGGAAGCAGCCGTGGGCAAGGATGCCGCCGACCACCTCGCCGCCGGGCTCAGCACCGACGAGTTCGTGGCCGTCGCTCCTGCCAGCAGCGGCCACGAAGATGGTGCAGGTGGTGAAGGGGCGGTGCGCCAGCTCGCCACGCGGTGCGCCGCTTCGGTAAGCCCGGAACGGCCCGGGTGGGTGTGGGAGCGCTGGTTGGTCGCCGGCGGGTTGAACATGCTCCCCGGGCGCCAAGGCGCGGGCAAGTCCACTTTTGCGGCCCACCTGGTGGCTTGCGCCACCACCCACAGGACGTTCCCCGACGGCCACTGGGCGGCCAACGCCATCGGTTGCGGCTACTTGTCGCACGAGGAACCCGACGGCCGGGTAACGGCCCGTCTGGCCGCCGCAGGAGCCGCCCTGGACCGCGTCCAGCTGCTCGGGCTGGTCGAGGACGTCGATGACGACGGGCGGCGTTACAGCCGCCCGTGGCAACTCCCGGCTGATTGTGATGTGTTGGCCGAGCGCATCCGCGCTGACGACCTCGGGCTGGTGGTGGTCGACGGGCTGGGCTACTCGATCCGCGGCGACTCCCACAACTACGCCGTCGTCGGCTCTGCCCTGGCCGGCCTGGCCGCCGTTGCCGAGTCCACCGGCTGTGCCATCCTCGGGCTGACCCATCCACCAAAAGGGGCGAGCGACCCGGTGACGGCCGCGATCGGGTCAACCGCGTGGACCGCCATCCCCCGGGTGGTCATAGTGCTCGGCCGTCACCCTGACGACGAGACGGTCCGGGTGGTCCGGGTGGCCAAGACCAACTTCCAGCAGCCCGACCACGGCTGGTCGTTCTCCATCAGCGGCGACGAGAAGCTCGAAGTGGGCTATGTCACCGAGCTGAAGACCTGTGACGTGGCGGCCGGGGCGCTGGTGGCCGAGGCGACCAGTGCCGAGGAGCGAGACGACGCATCGGAGGCCAAGCGGATCGTGGAGACGATCCTCGATGACAACCTCCCGATGCCAGCGAAGGACTTCGAGAAGGAAGCGGCTGCCGCCGGTCTGACCGAGCGGCAGGTGAAGGCGGGGCGGCGCAAGGCCGGCGTCGTCGCCGAGCGCCAGAAGGACGAGACCGGCAAGGTGATCGGCTGGACCGTGAAACTGCCCGACCACCAGGGGACGCGCCAGAGGACGCACCAGAGGGACAGTCCTTTTCCCGTCCCCCTGGTACCTCTGGATTGACCAGGGAAAATGCACCACCAGGAGTCCAGAGGGACGCGCCAGCGGAAGGCTGTACCTCTGGACTGGCCGGACCCGATTTCAGGCCCGCCGACGAGCACGTGGCGGACCTTGATGCCGACGACCCCCGCCTCGACTGCGCACCATCCCCTGGCAACGAGTCGGACCAGCAGCCCCAGCCTCCGCTAGTAGATCCCGCCGGTGATGGGTGGGTGGACCTGCCCGACGCTGACGCCGAAGACCGCCTCGTGGAGGCCGCTGGCCGCCGCAAGACCGACTTCGGTTGGGGGGATCGGTGATGAACGCCGTCAGCTTGCTCGCCCGCCTCCGTGCCGCCGGCGGCGACGCCCGGCTGACCGATGACGGGCGGGTGGAGGTGCGCCACCTCGCCGGGCTCGACCCCGAGTTGCGCGCCAGCCTGCAAGCCCAGCACCGGGCGGTCGCCTCCGCCCTGGTAGCCGAGCGCTTCGCCGCCCACCGGCTCGACTGGCGACCCCACGGGCCCGGGTTCTTGGTCGTGCTCGAAGGCGGCGCCCGTTTGCATGCCCTGCCCCGACCCTGCCGGCGCTGGGCGCTCACGCGCCGGGACACGACCGACGTGCTCCAAGTGGTCCTGCGCGACGGCACCCTGGCCGAGTTGCTGGAAGCTGCCGCCTCGATCGCGAACCAGTCCGACCACACGGTGGCGGCCTCGTGATGGTGGCCACCACTTCGAGGACGAACGAAGCCTGCTCCTCCTGCGGGTCGGAACGGATCCTGCCCGGCCCATTCCACGAGCGCGCCGCTCGCTGCTGCCTGGACTGCGGCCAGACCTGGAGGGCCGATCCAAGACCGGTAGGAGATGCCCGTGGCCGCTGACCCCAGCACCTCGAACCTAGGCCGTCAACCATCACCGGAAGGAGGGGGCTAGTGACCACCAGCCCGCCTGCGCGACTTCTCAGGAAGCAGGGTGAACTTGAAATATGGCTGGTCGCGGGCCACGTGGTCGCCCTGCCCGTAGTTCCCCCCGGACGTCCCGGAGGAACGCCGGAAGGCCCTCAAGCTCCAGCGGAAGGCCTTGTTGCGTGGGAGGTGCCCCCAATGCCGCGGCCGCGCCATCCACGACCAACAGGGGGGCAGCAGGGGGTACTTCATCGCCCACGCCCCTGACTGCCTCGCCCAGACCATCACCTCGAGGCCCACCAAGGCCACCCCACCGGTAGAAGGAGACGACGCATGCCCCAGGACCTCCGCCCCCGATACGCAGGCCCGTCCCAAGCGACGCTGAACCGTTGGTCGAACACGATCCGCTACCTCAACGCCCTGAGCCTGCAATGGGACGTGACCGAGGACCGGATCGTGTGCGTGCCGCCGACCTACAGCGACGAGCGGGAGGAGTTGGACTGGCGGGGCGAGCTACGAGCAATCCACGTTGAGCGGGGTTATGTCCCATTGCCGCCCGTCAAGGAGGACCTCGTCGGCGCCGTCGGGCGACTCCCGCTCGTCCGGGACCCCCGCTCCGAGCACCAATGGATCCCAACCGCCGGGATCCACGACGTCAGCGTCGGGCACTTCGAGCTCATCGAAGTGGTACCGCAGGGCGAACCGCTCCTTACGTTCTTGCGTCACTTGGCCCTGGTGCGCGCCGCCGTCGTCGAGCTGGACGTCGACGGGGCAGGAACGTGGAGGGCCACGCTCAGCCCGGACCGTGATGCGTGGACCCTGGCACGACGGGCCCAGCGGGAACCGATCCAAGCCGGCTGGGTGCAAACCGAGACCCTCCTCGTCGACCCCCCCGCCGAGGCCACCGACCAGGAACTGACCGCCGCGTTCAACGACAGGCTCTTCCTGCGCCGCCTCAAGCGTGCAGGCGAGCGCGACCCCCGCGACCCGGCGATCCTGTCCCCCCACAACTTCGACTCCCAAGTTGCCCAAGACCGCCGGAACTGGTCTCACCTCGTCCACCAGATGGAGGAGAGGCTGATCCACGCTCGTCGCGCAGCCGCGCAGTCCAGTTTGACCAGCTGATGCATAAGCACCAGGCGACGACCTTCGCGTCACAAGCCGCCCTTTGGCACCAACGGAAGCGGTCGTCATCTCCAAAAGGCTGGACTCCGTGCGCCGGGCGCCATGAAAGTTGGCGCCCGGTGAGACGCGAGCGCCACCGAAATACCACGCGCGGCGCACGCTCGAGGCGTTGGAACGGGCGACCCGCCGAGTCGGCGGGGCTCGGATGACGCGCACCGTGGTCGAGCGGTCGACCAATATGTGGGACGTCCCACACCCCGGCTATTACGAGGTGGCCCCGTGACCCACGTTCTATCGGATCGCCAAACACGCGCGACCTCCCCTTCACAGCAGCCGCCGACGCCTTGCTCGCCACGGCCGTTGAGGTCGCCGGCCGCCTCGACCCCATCGGCCCGAGCCTGCTCGCCGAGCGTGCCGAGGTCCTGCTACCCCGGCATGCCTTCGCCGTCACCGCCGAGCGCGCGAAGCGGCCCGGGAGACCGTCCTGGACAACCCCAGCGACTTGCTTGCTCTTGCCA
Source organism: uncultured Actinomycetota bacterium (assembly GCA_963757175.1). Lineage (GTDB taxonomy): Bacteria > Actinomycetota > Acidimicrobiia > Acidimicrobiales > Palsa-688 > CAVWQR01. The sequence goes on from CAVWQR010000002.1 coordinate 108,693, forward strand.
CCTTGGGACTCGTGACCGCTGCCTTGGCGCTCGTCGCCGCCGGAGAGCGGGCGGGTGTTGGGGTGGCTACCGACTTGGGTGTGGAGGACTGATGGCACGCATGACCGTCGCCAAGACCACGGCGCTGGCCGAGTCGATCCGGGCCATCCTGGCCGATCCGGACGCGGCCCTTTCCCCGCAGGCCCGGGCGCGCTGGGAAGGTGCCCTAACGGCCCTGGAGTGGGTGTTGGGAGTGCCGACGTCGATGCCGATCGAGGACCCCGGTATTCTCCTGTTGTAAACCCTCGGTCGTGCGTTTACGATGGGCGGTATGCGAGCGACGGGATATTGCCGGGTGAGCACCACCGACCAGGCCACCGACGGCATCAGCCTCGAAGCTCAGAGGGACGCATCCGGGCGTGGGCCGAGGAGCACGGCCACGAGCTGATCGAGGTGATCCGGGATGAGGGCGTCTCGGGCACCAAGCCGCTCGGCCAGCGGCCCGGCGGGAAGTGGATCGCCTCCCTCCTCGAAGCCCGCACGACCAATGTGGATGCCGTGGTGTGTGTGCGCCTTGACCGGTTGGGGCGAGACGCCGCAGAACAGATGGCGCTGTTGAAGAAGTTTTCCAGCGGCCGGGTCGCCCTCGTCGCCATCGCCGAGCAGATCGACCTCAGCACATCGATCGGACGGGCGATGGCCGGCATGGGTGCGGTGTGGAACGAGCTGGAGCGAGCGAGGATCGCTGAGCGGACCGCCGACGCACTGGCCCATCTGCGCCGGAAAGGCCGGCCATGGAACCATCCCCCGTTCGGCTGGCAGGTGGTAGACGGTGCCCTCGTCGCCGACCCCGAGGAGCAGAAGACCCTCGCCCGGGCCCGCCACCTCCGCAACAAGGGCCTGTCCTACAACAAGGTCGCCGAGCGCCTCGAGTCCGAGAAGAGGCCCACCAAGAACGGCGGTCAGTGGTACGCCATGAGCGTCCGGTCGGTGCTCGCCACGGCCGAGAAGATGGCAGCAGCCCGTTGAGTGACGACTTGGAGGGCCTGGACGACTTGGGGGTGCTTGCTTGGCATGGTGGCCGCCTCGAGGCGTACACGGCCGTGGCGGAGCGGGGTGCCCGAGCCGGCTGGCCCTCGGTACTGCGCGTCGCCGTGCCCATGCTTAGTGCCGCGGTGGACGAGCTGACGAGCATGGTCAAGGGACAACTCCAGTTGACGAGCCCGGACGTTGCCGCGCGTGGTGACGGGCTTCGCAGCGGCCTCTTGGAGGTGCTCGACCTGCTGCCGGCCGGTGACCGACGAGCCGACTGGCAGCGGTTCGCCGAGCGGGTCCGGGCGGAGCGCCTCGCTGTTGAGGTGGCGGCCACCGACGGGGTGGTTGTCCGGCTCCTCCGGGTCGGTCTCAACGCCGCCGAGGTTGCCGCCCTGCGCTGGGGCGACGTGGACTGGCTGGCCGGCGAGCTGGTGGTGTCGGTCCGCCTTGTTCGCCACCCCACCGACACGCGACCGTCCCGCGCTGGCTCCTGCCGCCCGGCGGCGTGTCCCGGTCAGCTGGGATGACCTTGTCGCCCTGGAGGCCCGCCGGCGGGTGCTCGCCGGGCGTGGCGCCTGGAACGATGTCGGGGTCTCTTTCGTGCTGCCCGACCTCGAGCAGGACCCGGCCGGGTCGCTCCCGCTGGCCCCCTGGTCGCTGCCGCCGGCCTGCGCATGACCACGGGTTAGCTGCCGTAGCGCCTCGCGGTCCCGCCGAACGGCGCCGGCGTCCCGCTGGAGGTCGTCTACGCCCGCGTGCGCCGGAGCTGCAGCGCAAGGAGGCAGACACGATGGAGCTCTGTTCGCTAACGATGGCCGCGTGGGATCTGAGAAGCATCATCCGACGCCGACAGGCAGCGGACTATAGGTTGGGGCAGCGACCTGGGGAAAAGGGGGGGTTGGGTGCCCAATGAGCTGAAGTGGGAATCAGCGAGGCTCATTCCCGTATCGGGGATCGGAGGTGCTGCAGAGCAAGAACGCCGGGGGTCCTCGGCGTTGCTGGCGGTGATGCAGTCGGTCCGAGAGTTTGGCCGGTTAATCACGCGGCGGCTGGGCGCACCTGCTGGAACCGTCCTTACCTACATTGAAGTTCCGTTAGCCCACGGGGAAGGACGGGTCCGTCCGGACGGGGTCGTTCGCGTCGTCAGGGGCAAGAAGGAGTGGAAGGCGCTTGTCGAGGTAAAGACCGACGCGAATCACTTGCAGGCGAGACAGCTGGAGATGTACCTGGACGTCGCCCGGGAGCAACACTTCGACGCGCTGCTGACCGTCTCGAATGAGATCCCGGTGATCCCCGGTGAGCATCCCACCCCGGTCGACCCAAAGAAGCTCAGGGGGGTGCAAGTGCACCACCTGTCGGTGGAGCGAGATTCATACCGAGGCAATGATCGAGCGCTCCAACCGTCTCATCTCCGACCCTGATCAAGCGTGGATTCTCGATGAGCTGGTCCGGTACCTGGAGCACGTGAAATCGGGGGCGAGAGACTTCGAGGACATGGGCCGCTCCTGGACGACCGTCCGCAAGGCCGCAGCTGACAGCTCTCTGCGGGCCACTGATGCGGGTGTCACCCAGGTCGTGGAGAGCTCTCTCCCAGCTCGTCGCCTTCGCCGGTATGCGGCTCTCCCGGCGGCTGGGCGTTGACGTGCAGCCGCTACTGCCCCCGGCTGACCACGATGACGGGCTCGGCTACAGGCAAAGGCGGGTTGACGAGCTGGCCGCGAGAGGCATCCTGCGGGGATCGCTGAATGTGCCCAACGCCGCTGCGACGATTGACATCGTGGCCGACCTGCGAGCCCAACGCATCAGCTGCTCAGCATCGCTCGACGCTCCGCGCCAGGGGAGAGCTACCACACGAGTTCGGTGGCTCCTACGTCAACTCGCCGAAGCGCCAGACGGCCTTCTTGTCGAGTCCAGTGCTGCGCGAACCGAGGGCCCGGACCGATTTCCGCACTGGCGCAGGTCGAGAAGACAAGCCCGAGCTAGTCATAGCCGATCCCACCAAGGAGCTACGGTCGTTCACCCTTCGACTGACGGAAAGAGCAGGTACTGGACATGCTGCGGGAAAGGGATCGTTCATCCGATCGGTCCTCGACCTGGTTGACCTGTTCTACGTGAGCGTGGTCCAGGGACTGAAGTCGTGGCAGGAGCCGGCTCCGGCCGTTCGGGAGGACACGGCCGATGCCCTAGATGAAGGTCAGCCCCCGGAGATCACGGGCCAGCTACCGCCACGCTCAACCCCCCGGTACTCGGCTGAGGACTTCGACAGCGCCCAACAGGGGCGTCAGCCACGAGCCGCCGGAACCCGCATCCGACCCGAGCGCAGCAGATCTCGGTAGTGCCGAGGTCACCGACATGCCAGCGGTAGCCGTCAACACTGACAGATCACCCGAAGCCTGACATCTCGGGTGGTGTCTCGGCGAGGCGACGGACCCACCGGAGCACCTGCTCGGCGAGGACGACACCCCGCGTGGATGGGCCTGTGACCGGCCAATAACCGCCGGAGTGGTACAAGTCAGGCCTTCCCGTCAGGCCCTAGGCGATCAGCGATCACCTCCAACGTCTTCGCCACATCCCGCAGTGCCATCGCGCAGTCGTGCTCGTTGAGGACGGTTGCCCTGGGCGACGCTCGGAGGGCGTGAGTGTCCAGCTCGTAGGAGTCAGGGCCCCCAAGCGCGACCTGTCGAGTCCCTGCACTCCACCACTGCGGTGTAAACGTCCTCAAGGTTCGCCCGCTGGGCACGTGCGGTCGCATTGTCGAAGAGGAACCGGAGCTCTTGGCCCGGGACGAGCAACGAGATCGGACGGGTGAGGGCCGGTGCGTCTGACAACGGGTAGCCGGTCGTCTCCGTCGCCTGTTGCAGTCTCGGAGTGACGTCGATGGTGGTCTGGTGGGCTGGAGTCGTACCGACGTTCCGGATCACCAAATCCCGTATGTTCATCCCGGCGCGGCTCGGTTCTATAAACACCACCACGTACGGCCTGGTCTGCTCTTGCCAGGACGCGTTGGGCGTCCTTGAGCTGACGGACGGCCACCCTCACACCGAATAGGGCGATGATCGCCGTGGTCAAGGCGGCCAGCGCGGCGACCCCTGCAAAGGCCGAGGTCACTCAGCTGCCTTCCCGAAGGTCATGGTCTCCCCAGCTCGTCGTCTCTGGCGGCAGCGTAAACGCTCCGTTCCTGGCCAGCATGTTGAGGACCTGGCCGTCCCTAGGGCCTGCTGGTCCGGATGGCGCTGCAATCATGTGGGCATAAGGAGGACTGGGGGAGCTGGCGGTTGGGGACGACGGCGATGTTGGCGGCTTCGGCGGTGGTACCCTCGGCGACCTCCAACGGACAGGCGTAGCCTCAAGATGCCGTCGAAGCCCTTCGACACGCCGACCGCCTCGAGCAACGGTGCCGTCACTGGGGGCCGCTCCTTCCGCCGCCGTTGTACGCGCGGGGGGTGACAGTCTGCTCCCCCGGGGGTGGGCCCTGTGCATGACCATGCGCGAGGGCTGTGAATCCGTTGATTCCTGGGGGTTTCTCTTGGACGGCCAGGGGTGCTCCGATAGAATCAGAGCGACAAAGAGAGCCCCGAGAGTGCGCCAACACTCCCGGGGCGGAGCCAGAGCAGAAAGGACCTCTGCAATGACCATGACCACCGTACCGCCCGCCGTCGACGTCCACCCCGACGTCGCCGCCCGGGTGTTCCGAGTGCCCAGCCGATCCGTCCCCGGCCACGAACGCGAGGTCCGTATCTTCGAGACGCCCGCCGGGTGGCTGCGTACCACCTGCAGCTGCCCGGGCCACTACTACGCCCGCAAGCCCCGGCGACTGGTCGCCTGCTTCCACGGCCGTGCAGTGGCCAGCCTGCTCGCCGCCCTTGGCGACGCCGAAGCCGACCCCGTGACCAACGACTACCGGTTGACCTTGAACCTCGACGCCCTGTTCGCCGAGCTCGCCACCGCCCCCGAGCCCGCCACCATCCCAGACGACCTCGACGAAGCGTGGACCGCCGGGTACCGGGCCGGGTGGGCCGCCCTCGTCGCCCACCTCGAGCGCCACCCCCAAGCCTCGCCAGCTGGCGGGGTCCGATGAACTACTCCGAGCGCCCGGACGACCTGATCGCCGACGCCCGCGCCCTCGTTGCCGAAGCGGCCGCCGAGAAGGGGCGCCTCCACGCTGCCTCCGATGAGCTCCTCCACAGCCTGCTCACTCTGACCATCGAGCTGCGCAGCGTCATCGAGGAGACCGGAGACCAAGACCTTCTTGACCGGGTGGACCTGCTCACCGCCGGGACCTGGACCCTGATCCGATGACCGAGCCGGTCACCCGGGCCCTGACCGTCAAGCAGCCGTGGGCCGCTGCCCTCGCCTCCGGCCACAAGGCGTGGAGTGCCGAACCTGGGCACCCGGACGGGCGCTGGGCCAGCGGATCGCCCTGCACGTCGGCGCTGGCGTCGACCGGGCCGCCTTCGCCCGGCCTCACGTCGCTGCCCTCGAGGACGACCCGCTGTACGCCCACCTGGTCGAGCTGCACTCCGCCGTGATCGCGACCATGACCATCGCCGGCGTCCACCAAGACACAGGGTGCTGCCGCCCGTGGGGGTCGCCCGATTGCTTGCACTGGGAGATCGCCGACCTGCACAGGCTCAGCGAGCCCCTCCCGTCACCGCGGCCGGCTCGGGCTATGGAAGCTGCCCGACGCCGCTGCGGGAAGCTCTGACGAGCGCTGAGGGCGTCTCGTGACGGACGCCGTCAGCACCCGGGCGACCGCCACCCATGACAAGTTCGGCGGCCGGGCCCCCGGAGACACTTTTGGCATGAGACAAGTGCAAGATCTGGCCTGGATGCGGTATCGACCTCCTGGCAATGGCCATCTACGGCTTCAGTCGGCCAGCAGCGGCTCGCTAGGGATGTAACAGTGCCCCATCGTCGATCAGACCAGATCGGCAGGGAGGCAGGGGGGTCCCCGCCGGTGCCCACGCCCGCTGGGGGTGGACGTCAGTATGCGACGGCTGGGACCGGCGCCCACGGTACGTCGGGATTCCGAACGCCGGTAGCTGCAGTATCCGGAGCGCAGGGTGTCACTGCCGCCTGGTACGGATCGGCAATGGCAGCCCTTAGCTCGGAGCGGTCGGAGGTGTACGAAACGCCCGACGCGTTGCGCTGCGACGCTGGTTCACGTGACGCTGAGAGCTCGGCGAAGGGTGTCCCCGGACTGATCGGCCGGCAGCGAGTCAAGCACAACACGTCCTGTTGACTCATCGTTCGCGGACCCAGAGCTGGACCCCAGTTCGGACCGGGTTGACCTCGCCGGCGCCATCGACCTGGTCCGGTCAGCCGGCCATTGGACGTCACCGACTCTTCCGTCGAGCGATCGTGGTCGGCCGGCTTGGGACCGGACCGTCGAGGTCTTGGATCAGGCTGGGGAGCCCGGGTCTCGTCCTTGAGGTAAGCGCCGGCAGGTTCGTAAAGGCCGGCGGGCCGCACGCCGAAGGTAGTTGACCTGAGCAGGTCCGTGCTGGTGACAGCAACGAGACGATCGCCGACCTATACGACCTCGGCGGCTGATGAAGTTGAGGATGCCATCCCTACGAGCTCGGGCCGAGAGCATAGCCTGACGGCCGCTCAGTGAACCGTGCCGGCCGATCCTGGCTCGGTGCGATTCTTCGTTGACGAGAGCTTGCTCGGACTCGGAAAGGCGCTAGCGATTGCCCGCACCGACGTGGTTTATCCCGGACATCAATTGCTCCCGGAGGTTCCCCGTGGCGCTCTCGACACCGACTGGATGCCTGTTGCCGCCGACCGAGGGCTCACCGTCATTTCGCGCGACCGCCACCTCCGGACCCGGCCTGGGGAGCTTTCAGTGCTACATGATTGTGGGCTGCGCGTCTTCTGGATTGCCGGTAAGCACGACCTGAACAACTGGGGCTACCTGACGCGGATAGTGCGCCACTGGAACCGGATCGAGGAGATGCTCACAACTCGGGGCCCCGGGCCATGGTTCATGGAAGTCCACGACACCCGAGTCACAGAGTTCCAGTTCCCTCGAGGGGCGCCATGATCGGTGGTTGTGGACTACGCCGGCGTGGTCGTCTTCACCCGGAAGCGTGCCCGAGCATGCCGTCTGGCCCCGACGTCATAGGCGCGGAAAAGCTGTCGCTTTCGCAGGTCGGATTGCCCTAAGCAGCCCGGCATACCATGCCGCTCCCACGACAGAGGTCAGGGCGATCAGGTCGGTGGGGTCGGTCGCTACCAGGACCCGATGAAAGCCGCCGACGATTGGCCACCGCGCGAGCCCAATGGCAACGCCGTAGCACCACGAGACCGCAGGCACGGTCTTTGTCAGCGTGAAGCCGACGGCGGTAAGGAGACACACGCCCAGCACCACTGATGCCGAGGCACGGTAAGGACGACGACCTGCGTGCGCGAGCAGTTCGACAACCGAAACAGCGAGGACCGGCAGGACGAACAGGGCCGCCAGGTCCGACAGCTTGCCCGTCACCAAGCCTGGCCACCGTTCCTTTAGCACCCGGTCGTTCAACACGAGCAGCGCGATCGCGGCGACCGGAAGGGGATGAACCACCAGGGACCCGGGAGAGCGGCGATAGCGGGGCTTGACCGACGCTGTCCGCTCGTCCGAGCTGCTCACTGAGGTGTCATGGTGACTTGGCTCAGGCCCGAGATAGTGATGACGTCACCCTTCTTCAGGGTGGTGGTCACGTTGGGCACTCCCAGGTTGTCGGGACCAGGGCCGAGCACCTCGTTCACCCCTTCGCTCTCCACCATGAAGTTGCCGCTCTGGCCAGACCCGGGAGTGGCCACGTATCGGCCGGCGCCAATGTCCTGGCCCACCGTCCACGTACCAGCATAAAGCAGTGCCGGGCTGTGGGTCGTGACGAATGGTGTGGTCACCGGAGTGAAGCTCACCTGCGAGAGGCCGTCTATCTTGATCGAGTCGCCCGATTGGAGCTTGGCACGAATCTTGGGCACTCCCAAGTTGTCGGGGCCCTGGCCGAGCACTTCGTTATAGCTATCTCCTCCGTTGACCATGAAGTTCCCGCTCTGGCCCGGGCCCGCGGTGACATCGTAAAGGCCGGGCTGCACACCGGAGCCGACGGAGAAGTTCCCGGCGCCGAGCGTCGCCGCCTGGCCGGCCACCTGCCTGGCGGTTGGTGTGCTCGAGGCGGAGGTCGTCGCGCTCCCCGATTCGCCCGTACTAGAGGCGCTCGTGTTGGTGCTCTTGCTAGTGCTACTGCTTCCCGAGGCTGCGAGTGCCGCAATACCGATGGTCGCCACTACCGCCGCCGCTGCCACCCTGCCCGCCTGATTTCCGCCCACCGTGTACCCCCAAGCGCCACACGTTGTCCTGCTCTGGACTATAGCGAAGGGACATCGGCTGGGCCACTTCCGACCAGGCTGCGACCGCCAGGGTCTTATCCTTCCCGCCGACGTACCCCATCCGCGCCCGGCTGAGCGCACGGGGTACGCCCCACGTGCGTCACCCCGACATGCATGTCAGGTGGTCCAGATAGCCCGGCACCACCGACCTCATCGGGAGGGCCTACGGCCGTCCCGGTCGGCGGTCGAGCTGGTCGAGGTGGCCACCGCAGGAGTCGAGCGCCAGCCAGCGGCCCCGATAGTGGCGCCATCCGTTACCGGTGATTGGGACGGGGCAGCGGACCGGATGGCCGTTGCGGTCGGCGACCACCCGGAAGCATCGCCCATGGTCAGCCGTCCACGCGTTCGCATAGTCCACCACCGTCCATCATGCGAGAGGACTGTGACGCGCGCGTTCAACGTGACGACGGCCGGAGCGAGGCCCGAGGCCAGGAGGGAGGCGGATCCCTGAGGCCATCAGGACCCCGCTCGCGCCAGGTCACTACCCATCCGAGGCCGGACCGACTCCCGATCGGGACGCCATGTCAGCGCCAACGGCGCATTGCCGTCTGCCTCCCAGTTGGAAGGAGCTACGGGGCTGCGAGGTCGGCAGTGAAGCGATCCCAGCGGGTCGCCTCGCAGTGGACATAGGGCCAGAGGGGCAGACCTACTCGGGCCAGCACGGGGGCGATCAGGGTACGGGCGAGGCCGCCGGCCTCGAAGGGGGTGGCGGCTTCGACGGTCAGGTAGACGTTCCAGGAGCGGGCGTCGGCCGTGGCGACCGGCCCGTGGCCGGCGAGCTGGTCGAGGACGCGAGCGGCGGCGTCGAACATGGTCTCAGGGTCGCGGTGCTCGCCTTCGGGGGCTTCAGCTTCGAGGTACACGGACCACTCGTCCATCCCGTCCCCCTTCTCAAAGGCATTGCCCGAACCGCTGGGCGTGGAACGCTACCGCTCAGGAGGTGTGGGAACGGTCGCGAGGGTTGGCTGCCGCCGATCGCAGGTCCTCTAGCCGTTCAGCAGCCGCTCGGTCCGTGTCGGTCGGCACGTGGGCGTAGAGGCGCATGGATAGGCGGGGGTCGGCGTGGCCGAGCCGTTGCTGAATGACCCGGGGGTGTTCGTTGGCGGCGACCATGTAGGACGCAGCGACGTGGCGCAGCCCGTGGAAGGTGACATCGACGCCGGCCCGCTTGACCGCGGGGTTGAAATGCCGTGCGATCCACGAGCGCCGCATAGGGCCGCCTCGTGGCCCGGTGAACACGAAGGCGTCAGCCTGCTCGGCGCTGACGCCCGCTCGGGCCAAGTGGGCGGCCAGCTCGTCGGCCAGGAAGGCGGGCAGGGTCACAGTCCGCGCCCGGCCCGCGTCTTGGGGATCTCGAGCTCCAGCCGGCCCTCGACCTCGGTGAGCGACTCGACCACCGACACGGTGCGGCGGAGCAGGTTCAAGTTGGCCACGCGCAAGCCTGCGGCTTCACCCCAGCGCAGCCCGCCCCACCCGGCTAGCAGGACCAGCGCCCGGTACCGGTCTCCGACCTCGTCCGCCAGGTGTTCGAGTTCGGCGGGGGTCAGCACCACCCGGGCCCTTGACTGGGCACGGGTAGCTCGATGCCACGGCAGGGAGATCGGCCGATGAGGTCGGCGTCGACCGCTGCGGCGAACAGCGCCCGGATGACGCCGTAGTCGGTGCGCACCGTCGCTGGCGCCAGGTCCTCGGCCATAGCGGCTACCACCCGGCGCACGTCGAGCGGGGTCACCCGGTTGACCGGCCACGTGCCGAGTGTCGGGTACAGCCAGGTTCGCAGCACCGAGGTGTCACGAGCCAAGGTCGTCCGCCGCTTGCGAGGTGCGGCCAGCCACTCTTCGCCCCAAGCCTTCACGGTGACCGAAGCTCCCGCTCTGGCATCGGTCCACACGCCCCGGCCGAGGTCCGCCTGCTGGGTCGCCAGCCACGCCGAGGCGTCGGCCTTGGTCTTGAAGGTCTCGGGCGCGGTGACCCGCAGCGCGCCGGCATGAGGCCGGAACCGAGCCCGCCACCGGCCCGACGCGATGCGCTCGACGGTCCCGAACGTCCGGCCCCGGCGACGCTGCTTGCCACTCCCTGCCGGTGTCATGGTGAGCAGTCTGCACCCCCGGGGTGACAACCACTAGCCCACGTTTGGCCCACAAAGGGGGCCTGCAGCAGGTCACATGGACACGAACCCGCTGGTCAGGGACTTGGCGGCGCGGGGTGACTGCTACGTTCGCAACGTAGAAGTCGTGGGTTCAAGTCCCATCACCTCCACAGAAAATCCCTGGTCGGCGGTCGCAACAGGGCTTGGCAAGGGCGACGGGGACGCAGCGACGCTCAAACCAGGGAGGAAACGCTCGCACGCGACGCGGTCGGGCCGGACCCCTCGACCACGGTAAATCCGGCCTCGCCGGCGAGCCCAGCGAGATCGCCGAAGCGGCTCAGCCAGTCGCCGTACGCGTACACCACCAGCCGCTCGCAGTCTCGGGCCAGTCTGCGTCGGAGCCTGGCGGCCTGCGTCGAGTCCATCTCGAGCAACCGGCCCGGCATGAGCAGGGCCACGGCGAACCGGCGCCCGCCGGACCACAGGCGGTCGTCGTCGAAGAGATTCCCAGCCAGGAAATGGTCAGTGAACCGAGGATGAAGGGCGTGGGCGTGCTCGATCGACTGCGGGTCGAGGTCGATTCCGAAAGGCACGAGACCCTCGACCGCAGCCCGCGCCTGTTCGAGCAGCGCGCCGTTGCCGCAGCCCAAGTCCACGACACTGCCTTCGCCGCTTTCGAGGGCTTCCACGACGGCATCCACGACGGGCTGGTGCTCTGTGCGCATGGCGTCCAGCGATGGGAAGCCGTTGTCGGTGAAGTACCAGTCGGGCCTCGACTGGAAGCGGACGGCGTTCTCCAAGCCTCGGCGGTACCCGCGGCTACGGGTGAGGCGAAGCTTCACGGGCGCCTCGAAGGGAAATGCCAGGCCGTTTACGCCTTCGGAGGGGTAGCTGTCCCCCCGCCGACGCACCACATGGCGGCGGGCGGTGGCATCGGTGCGCGTCGAGACCTTGAGCACCGGTGTCTTCACCTCGGCGATGCCGTGTAAAGCGGACCACTCGACGGGCCAGGAGAGGACTTCGACCAGCCAGTCCATCTCCTGGTCGAAGCCGGCGGCTCGACCCACGGCCACGAGGCGTTCACCGAGCTCGGTTGTCTCAGGGCAGTCGAACCGGCAGGGAAGGTGCGGTACCGCCCGAACATCCATCCATCGCCAGAGGATGTTGGCGTGGGGGGCGCCGGAAACCTCGATGGTCGTGGTTCCGTCGGGGACGGCGTTCGACTGCAGCGCCATCGGCCAGGTGGTGTCGACCATGGCATGGTCGACCCACACCTGCTCGAAGAAGGCTCGGCAGCAGGAGGGATACCCCAAGTGATCGCCAATCGCTTCCTGGTCTCCCTCGTCCCAGGCGGCCTTGAACGAGGTGACGTCCGTCGGGCGGCCGAGCACGAAGCGAAACACGAAGGGCTGGCCCGGCGCGGCCGGTATCGCGGCGGCGGTGTAGGGCTGGCCGGAGACTCCCTGCATCTCGACCGGCAGGGCATTCAAGCCCACCTCGGCCCATCGGGCACCGAGGGTCAGGAACTCTTCGGGCGACGCCATCGTGACGGCGCAGGCGCGTACCCCGTCCAGCACCGACCGCCACTCGATCTCCGCCCGTGCCGCGGCGATGCGATCCAGCCGGGGCCTCCACACCTGCTCTGCTCGATCACTCACCCACGCCAGGCGGGTGAACTCCGGCAGGACGAAGTCGAGTCGCTCCATCCCGTCGAGCGATTGCGGTCTGGTTGCGGCCTCACCACTCATCGGTCGAGGCTCACGAGCGGCCCCGGTCGCCGTGCGTCGCGTCGCCATGCGGCGTGTCCTCGTGACTTCCGGGAACGCTGACGGTGCTGTCGGCGTGGAAGCCAGAATCCTGGTGATCAGTAAACGAGTTGATGTCGCTGTGGCCTCCGAGGACGGCCGATCCGCGCGCGGTCACGTCGTTGTGCGGTCCGTTGTCGTCATGGATAGTTCGTGAGGTCGCCGTGAAGTCGGCGTGGGGCGTGTCCACGTGGGCGGTGTCGAGATGGGCAGTGCTGGTCGTGGTGGTGTCGCTGTGCGTGGTGGTGTGGGTCGTATCGGCGTGGCTGGTGTCGGTGTGGGTGGCGTCGCTGTGGCTGGTGTCGCTGTGGGCGGCCGTGTCCCCGTGCCCATGATCGGTGTGGCTGGTGTCGGTGTGGACCGAATCGGCGTGGGCGGCGTCGTGGTGGCCGGCGTCGGTGTGGTCGCCGTGGCCGGCGGTGCCGCTCGAGCTGCCGCCGCAGGCGGCGGCCACCGCGGGGATGGACAGCATGGCGGGTATGGCCATCCCGGCGCGCAGGATCTCACGTCGGGAGAAGTGCCGGCGCCGCTCGGCACGGTCCTCGTCGGCATGGTCCTGACGTCCGGCACGGTCCTCGTCGCCCCGGCCGTCGTCCTCAGCCACGATCATCTCCCCCCTCAGCCTCGCTCTGTGCGCTGTCGCCGTGAGCGCGGTCGCCGTGAGGGCGGTCACCGTGGACCTCCCCGGGAGCGGACAGGGCCGCCGGGTCTCGACCTTCGGCCATCCAGCGTCGGACGCCGGCGATGGAAAGGGACTGGCCGGACGTCCACAGGTCCAGGAATGCCTTCTCCACCTCAACGCGCTCAGGATTGGTGGACAGCGGCTGGTGCCCCTCGTCCAACAGCCGGTCCTCCAACCGCCGGAAGAGGGTCTTCCAGAGGTCACAGTGCTCCGTACGGTTACGCCAGTCGCCGTCAAGGGCGGTACCCGGGCACTGGCCCTTGCACATGAGGAAAAACCGGCATCCCGAGCAGCCGCCGTGCTCCTGGGGCGTCTGGTAGAGGGCGAGATAGCGCTCGAATCCGGGAACGGCGGCCTTGACGAAGTCGATGCCGTCCTTGTTGGTGCGCCCGCAATTGCTGGTCTGGCCCGTGCCCTCCACGCCTCGCACTGCCTTGGTGGTGTACGGATCACACGCGTTCCACACGCAGGTCGTCTGGTCGTCGGTGCCCAGCAACAGGTTGCGCATGTCGTCGAACAGGTCGAACTTGAGTGTGGCCAGCTCCTCCTCCAGCTCGGCGAAGCTCAAGAAGGCGGCCAGATTCTCCTCCGTGGTCAGCGCGTAGGCGGCGCCCACTTCGCCCGCTTCCACTTCGAGCACGTGCAGGCGGGCCGAGGCGACACCGATCGCCTCCAAGCGACGCATCCAGTCGTGCAAGGCCGGCAGCCTCTCGGCGGTGGCATTGCCCCGGTGCAGGGTGACGATCAGGCTCGGTGGCATACCCTCTCGACACAGACGCTCGATGGCCGCCTCGGTCTTGGCCGTGTTCTCCCGGGTGCGCTCGAGGGTGCCGGCCCAGCGCACGTCGTTGAGCTCTCCCGGCCCGTCGATGGAGATGCCCACACTGACCCGGTAGCGGCGGAACATGGCGATGTGGTTGTCGTTGATCAGCACCCCATTGGTCTGGGTGCCGTTGGTGCCGAAGCGCTCCAACCCCCACGCCCACAGCGCCTCGAGGTCCTCCTCCGGCACCAGAAGCGGCTCGCCCCCGAAGAGGGTGAACGGGCCCCCCTCCCGCTCCACCGCCGCCTTCATCGCCTCGAGGTCGTAGGAGCGCGGGACGTTGCCGGCGTCGCGCTGGGGGTTCTGGTAGCAGTACTGGCACTGGATGTTGCAGGCCACCCCGGTCGGGCGCAGTTCGACGGTCATCAGTCAGCTCTCACGCGCGGTCACCGTGGGGCGTGTCGCCGTGGGGGGTGTCCGTGTGGGTCCCGGGGACGGTCTGGGTGGCGTCGCCGTGGGGGCCACTGTCCTGGTGAACGTTCTGGTGCCCACCGTTGGCCAGCGGGACGCTGACGACCAGGTCTTGGTGCACGCCGGTGTCGGTGTGGGTGCTCTTGGCCGCGGTCGTGGTGTCGACATGGGGCGTGTCCACGTGGGCGGTATCCACGTGGGCGGTGGTGGTGTGGGTGGTGTCCGAATGGGGTGTGTCGGCGTGGGTCGTCGCCTGGCTGCTGTCGCTGTGGGACACCGTGTCGCTGTGGGCCACGGTGTTCTGGCTCTGGTCGGTGTGGCTGGTGTCGGTGTGGACCGAGTCGGCGTGGGCCGAGTCGTGATGTCCGGTGTCGGTATGGTCGCCGTGGCCGGCCGCCCCACCAGAGCTCCCGCCACAGGCGGCGGCGACCGCAGGAATCGACAGGATGGCCGGCACGGCCATCCCGGCCCGCAGGATCTCACGTCGAGAGAAGTGCCGCCGCCGTTCGGCCCGCCCGTCCTCGTGCCCACTCGCCCCCTCAGCCATGGCCCGTCTTCATGAACGCCCCGTCCCGCTCCCTTTGGACGGGAAAAGTTAGCACAAGGTTCGGAGAAGGTTAGGAAAGGATGATGAAGAGGGCCACCCGTGGCCCTGGCCGGCGTGGGTGTGTCCCGTGGCGGGGGGTGTCCTCGTGGCTGCCCAAGACGCTGGCGGCGCTGTCCGCGCAGACCAGCGAGCCTTGACGAGGTGGTCGCTGGTTTCCGCCGCGCCCGTGACGAGCTCCGCCAGTGGGTCGGCGTCGAGCTCACACGACCTTCTAGAAGTCGTGGGTTCAAGTCCCATCACCTCCACCGGCCCCCCTTTGAACGTCTGGCAGCACGTCTTCCAGGAGCCGGTGGATGATGGGGAACGGGTCCGCGGTTCCCGTTGCCGGCGTGAATATGAAGTGGCGGGCGCCGGCCTCCACGAAGGAGATCAGCTTCTGCTTGACCTCCGCCACGGTTCCCGCCGCGGCCACGCTGTCGATCAACTCCTTGAAGTCCTGGTTGTAGTTCCCGCCCAGGGTGCTTGCCGCCTGCTGGCGTGCCAGATCGCCGTCGGCGTTGACGTTGACGAAGACGAAGACGTACCACCCGAAGTCGCCGAGATCGCGGCCCGCGTCGTGAGCGATTCGGCGAATCGTCTCTGCCGACCCGGCGTACCGCCTCGGAGAGTAGAGGTAGGGCATCCATCCGTCGCCGAGGAGGGCGGCCCTGCGCATGGCCGGCGGTTTCCTGCCCGCCACGACCAGGGGAGGTCCACCAGGCTGCGTCGGTGCCGGGTGAATCCGGACGTCGTGAACCGGGTAAAAGGGACCGTCATGGTTGACAGGCCGCCCGGTCCAGAACGCTCGTAAGAGACCAAGAGCCTCGTCGGCCCGCTTGCCCCTTTCCCCGATGGGGACACGACACGCTCGGAATTCTGCCGGGTACTCGCCGCCGATACCGACACCCAGGATCACCCGGCCTCCGGTCGCCCGGTCCAGGTCGGCGACCTGCTTGGCGACGATGGCCGGTTCGTAGAGCGGCAGCAGCAGGATCGAGGTGCCGACCTTGACCCGCTCGGTAACAGTCGAGATGCGGGCCAGACTGATCAGGGCTTCGGGGGAAGGGTTCGGCGACGCGATGTGACCGCCGGTCCACAGCGAATCGATCGGCAGGGCTTCGAGCTGCCTGATCTGGGCGAGGTCGCCGCCGCAGACGAATCCGACCTCGACGCCCGACGTCACCGCGGGACGCTACCTCAACGACGAGCTCATCCGCCTCAGCGGTTGCGGAGCTGATCGCGCAGCACGAACTTCTGGACCTTGCCTGACGCCGTCCGGGGGAAGTCCTGCACCTCGACCAGCTCCTCCGGCCACTTTTGCCGGGCCAGGCCGGCTTGCCCCAGGTGGGCGTGCAGGTCGGCCAGGGCCGGGATCTTCCATCCCGGTCGCATACGGATAATCGCGGCCGCGTGCTCCCCCATCCGCTCGTCGGGGGCGGCGACGACCGCCACGTCGGCGATGCCGGGAACGCCGAGAAGCACGTCCTCGACCTCGGCCCCGCCGATGTTCTCCCCGCCCCTGATGATCACGTCCGAGGTGCGGTCGGTGATGCAGAGGTAGCGATCCTCGTCGAGAATCCCGACGTCGCCGGTGTGGTACCAGCCGTCGGAGTCGAAGACCCTCGCCGTCAGAGCGGCGTCCGTATAGCCGAGGAACAGCTCGGGCCCCCGGCACAGGATCTCACCGGGCTCTCCGGGCCCCACATCCCGTCCTTCCGGGTCGATCACCCGGATCTCGTTGCCGGGCAGCGGCCGGCCGTCCGTGGACAGCCTCTTCTCCAAGGGGTCGGCGTAGGTGCAACCGGTGATCGAGGGATGCTCGGTCGAGCCGTACATCCGATACACGGTGATCCCCAGATCGGTCGCCCGCTCGGCGACGGCCCGGGGGACCGGGGCTCCGCCCATGCCCTGGTACTTCAGGCGCTGGAGATGCTTGTCGGACAGGTCCGGATGGTCGAGCAGGCTGGTCAGGAAGTAGGTCGCCCCTCCGTTGCTGCTGAGGTCCTCGGCGACCATGAGCTGCAGGACCACGCCCGGGTCCCACACGTCGAGCAGGTGGATCGGCTTGCCCCGATCGACGGGGATGAGGAGGGCGCCGAGCATACCGATGGCGTGGCTGATGGGATTGGCCATCAACGAGGGACGATCCGTCGGCGCAGAGGTGTCGCCGAGCTGGCGGACCTCGGCCAGGACGGTCTGGTGCGAGTGGATGACCCCCTTCGGGTTGGACGTCGTCCCCGACGTCCAGCCAACCAGGGCCAACGAAGAGGGGTCGGCCGCCGTGACCGTGTCGATGGGCGGACCGGCGGTGAGCTCCGAGAAGGACACCAGCCCGGCCGTGGCGCCGGCGTCGGCGTCGGCGTCGGCCAGGACAACGGTCATGGCCTGAAGGTCCCCTACCTCGGCCAGGTTGGCCAGGTAGTCCTGGCGTCCGAACTGGGATGCGGTGACGTGCACCCGCGGCTCGCACTGGCGCAGGATGTAACCGAGCTCGCGGCTGCCGTAGATGTGGACGATCGGTGCCACCACCGCGCCGAGCATCGCCGCCCCGTAGAAGGTGGCGACGCCCTCGATCCAGTTCGGCGTCTGGAAGGAGACCACGTCCCCGGCGCCGACGCCGAGCGACGCGAGTCCGGTCGCCACCCGTGCGGACAGGTCGAGTACGTCGCCGAACGTCCCCCGCCACGGTCGCGGTCGCGGAATGACAGACGAACGGGATGTCCCGGTGTTGCGCCAGGCGAGCGGCGAGGCGCTGTCCCAGAGATTCCCCGGGCCACCATCCCTCCGCTTCGAAGCGGCGACGATCCTCGGCCGCGACGGGGCGAAGGTTCCAGCTCGATGCTCCCACGGTCCCAAGTTAGCGACCACCGGGCCTTCTGTAGAACACGATTGCGCGCCGCGGCGATATCCCACTGTCGTGGCCGAAGGGCGGCCGAAGGGTCGTCGCCGGTCGATCCCGCCTTCGCCCAGTCCAGCCGTGACCGGAAGGTGCTGGCCGGACGCTTGACTGCTAGCACGTACTCTGAAAGGGTAGAACCATGCTCTACATAGGTCTGGCGAGCACGAACCCATGACCGAGGAGGGGCTCCTCCGCGAGCGGCATTCCTATGTCGCGGGGCGGTGGGTCGAAGGAGACGCCGGCTTTCCCGTCGAGAATCCCGCGGACGAGACCGTGGTCGCTGAGCTCTCCGGCGCCCCCGTCGCCGCGGTGGGACGAGCGATCTCCGAGGCGCGGCGCAGCTTCGACGACGGGGTGTGGGCCGATAGGCCTTCCACGGAACGGGCCCAGGTCCTGCACGCGCTGCTGGATCACATCGAGTCCCAACACGACGCACTGGTGGCGACGGTGGTGGCCGAGGCCGGGCAGCCCGTCGTGTTCGCCCAGTCCGCCCAGTACGCCGCCGGGGTGGCGCTGGCCCGCGACACCATCGAGCTGTACCTGTCGCTGGCCGCGGAGGAGTCCAACCCCGTACCGGTCGATGAGCTCGTACGCAACCGGGTGGCGCTTAGCCTGCGCCGTTACGAGCCGGTGGGGGTGGTGGCCGCCGTAACCCCGTACAACGGGGCGATCATCATGGCGTTCCAGAAACTGATCCCCGCCTTGATGGCGGGCAACTCGGTGATCCTGCGGCCCAGCCCTCTCACTCCGATGTCATCGCTCGTGTTCGGCGCCGCCGCCGACGCCGCCGGGCTGCCCCCGGGCGTGCTCAGCGTCGTCGTCGAGCAAGGGTCGGCGGGGGCCGAGCTGCTCAGCTCCGACCCGCGCGGTGGACATGGTCTCGTTCACCGGCTCGACGGCCGTAGGCCGCCAGATCATCGCCCAGGCTGCCCCCACGGTGAAGCGAGTGGCGCTCGAACTGGGGGGCAAGTCGGCGCAGATCTACCTACCCGATGCGCTGCACCGGGTGGCGCCGGGGGCGGCCCAGGTGGTGGCCATGACCGCCGGACAGGCGTGCGTGGCGGCCACCAGGATGCTCGTGCCCCACGAGCACAAGGATCAGGTACTCGAAGCCGTCTCCGCTGCCTACTCCCACCTCCGGGTCGGTCCCCCCGCGAGCCCGCGGCAATGATGGGCCCGCTGATCACTGCCTCCCAGCGCGACCGGTGCGAACGGTTCGTGGCCCTGGCCGAGGAGCACGGCGGCAAGGTGGTATGCGGTGGCAGCCGGCCGGGCGACCTCGACCGCGGCTATTACTTCGAACCGACGGTGCTGGACCTGCCGGACAACCGCAATCCGGCCGCCCAGGAGGAGATCTTCGGGCCGGTGCTGGGGGTGATCGGCTATCGGGATATCGATGACGCCGTGCGGATCGCCAACGAGTCGATCTACGGGCTGTCGGGGCAGGTCTACGGGGCCGACGTCGCCGCTGCCACCTCAGTCGCCCGGCGGGTGCGCAGCGGAGCGGTCAATGTCAACACTGCGCTGTTCAGCGCCTACGCCCCGTCCGGCGGCTACAAGCAGAGCGGGCTCGGTCGGGAGCGGGGAGTGGAAGGCATTCGGGCCTTCCAGGAACTCAAGCATCTGTGCATCGGCGAGCTGCCAAAGTGAGCTCCGGCAAGGGAGGGAACATGACAACAGACAGGAATCTGGACTGGCTGATCTCGGTCGACGACCACGTGCTGGAGCCGCCCAACCTGTGGGTCGACCGGGTGGCGTCCAAGGATCGCGAGCGCGCTCCGCACATGGTGGTGGAGGGCGACATGGAGTTCTGGGTGTACGACGGCAAGCGCTACCCGAGCTCCGGTCTGTCCGCGTGCGCGGGGAAGTCCAAGGAGGAGTTTTCCCCGAGCCCGTCACCTACTCGGAGATGCGGCCCGGCTGCTACGACGCCAAGGCCCGTCTCGACGACATGGACCGGGCCGGGATCCTGGCGTCTCTGTGCTTCCCGACCATCACCCGCTTCTGCGGCCAGCTGTTCATGGAAGCCAGCGACCGAGAGTTCGGCCTGGTGTGCCTCAAGGCCTACAACGACTGGATGATCGAGGAGTGGTGCGGCAGCGCTCCCGGCCGCTACATCCCGCTGATGCTGATCCCGATGTGGGACCCGGCGCTGGCTGCCAAGGAGATGGAGCGCGGCGCGGCGCGAGGGGTGACCGCGTTCGCCTTCTCCGAGAACCCGGCGCCGCTCGGGCTACCGACGATCCACGACAAGAACCGCTACTGGGACCCCGTCATGTCCACCGCTTCGGAGCTCGAGATGGTGGCCAGCATGCACGTAGGGTCCTCCTCGCAGGTGCCTTCCATCGCCCCGGACTCGCCGTTCATGGCCAACCTCGCCTGGGGCGCTATCCGCACGTCCGGGGCCATGCTGTCGTGGCTGTTCAGCGGGATGTTCACCCGGTTCCCCGGACTCAAGATCGCCCTGTCGGAAGGGGAGATCGGCTGGATGCCCTACTTCCTGGAGCGGGCCGAGCAGGTGCTCGACAAGCAGCGCTACTGGGTGCAGCGCGGCGTGCAGTTCATGGAGCACGCCACCACCGACGTGGACCTCAACACCATCAACATCAGGCAGCTGTTCCGCGACCACGTCTTCGGGTGCTTCATCGAGGACCACCACGGGATCGCCAGCATCGACGAGATCGGCGAGGACAACATCATGTGCGAGACCGACTACCCCCACTCGGACTCGACCTGGCCTCACTGCATCACCTCGGTCAAGAAGATCATCAGCCACCTCCCGGCCGAAACCCAGTACAAGCTCCTCCGCGGCAACGCCGAGAAGCTGTACCGCTTCACACCGGCCGAGATCCCTGCACTCGCCGGTGGCTGAAGCGGCCAGACCTCTATCCCTACCTCTGAACCGGCCAAGAAGGAGAGTGAGCACCGGTGTTGCTTGAGGGCAAGATGGCGGTGATTACCGGAGCCGGTTCGGGTGTGGGTCGGGCTTCGGCCCGCCGCTTCTGCGAGGAAGGGGCTTCGGTCGTCTGCGCCGACATAGATCTCGACCTGGCCAAGGAGACCGTCTCGCAGGTCGAGGCGGCGGGAGGCACCGCGGTAGCCAACCGGTGCGACGTGTCGCGGGAGGCCGACGTGGCATCGGCGATCGCCACCGCGGTGACGGAGTTCGGCCGCCTGGACGTGATGTTCAACAACGTCGGCATTCCCACGCCCCGCCTGGGTACGGCGTTCGAGGAGCACACCATGGAGGACTTCGAGCGCCTGACCCAGGTCAACTTCGGCGGCGTCTTCCTGGGCTGCAAGCACGCCCTCGTCCAGTTCAAGAAGCAGGGCGGAGGCGGCGCCATTTTGAACACCGGCTCCGTCGCCGGCTTGGTCGGCTGGGGCGGGACCGTCTACGGGGCGACCAAGGGCGCGGTGCACCAGCTCACCCGAGCGGTCGCCATCGAGGCGGCACCGCACGGGATCCGGGTCAACGCCATCTGCCCGGCCGGTATGCCCTTCACCAACTTCATGGCGGCGGGCGGCGGGATGGCACCGTCGAGCGCCGACATCGACAAAGTCGCCCAGCAGGTTGGCTCCCAACACCCACTTGGGCCGGCCCATCATGGCCGAGGATTGCGCGGAGGCGGCCGTCTACCTGTGCTCCGACCGGGCGGCCAACATCACCGGCGTCCTCCTTCCGGTCGACGGAGGCTACGTGGCCCGATGAGCGACACCAGGCAGGTTCTCGATCTGGATCGGGTGCGCAAGCTCTTCGACCTGGCCGGCAACTACCACGCCCACAACGGCGGCAACCGCCGCGAGGACCCCTACCCGGTATGGCACGCCCTCCGGGATCGGGCACCGGTCCACGAGGGGACGGTGCACGAGCTGAGCGGCATCCAGGAAGACATCAGCTTCCACGGTCTGCCGTCTCCCGACCGGCCCCACTTCTCGGCTTTCTCGTGGGCGGCATGCGACGCCGCCTACCGCGACGCCGGCACCTTCGCGTCGTCCTCGGAGGCGGTCGATCTGGAGGGTGGCGGCGTCAGCCCGACCAACAGCATGCTCTCGATGGGAGGAGCCGAGCACCGCCGGTACCGGGCGTTGGTCCAACCCTCGTTTTCCCCGACCAAGGCCAACTGGTGGATCCGGAACTGGATCGAGACCACCGTCCACGGCTTGATCGACTGCTTCGAGGCCCAGGGCCGATGCGAGCTCAACGTGGAGTTCTGCGCGGCCATCCCCGTTCTCACCATCACCGGAAGCTTCGGGGTGCCGATCGAGCAGGCCTTGGACATACGGGAGGCGCTGTTCCGCCCCGAGGAGATGGTCAGGATCATCGCTCCCATCGTCGCCGCCCGCCGCGAGCGTCCTCGGGACGACCTGATCAGCATCCTGGTGGAGGCCGAGATGACCGACGAGGAGGGCCGCACCCACCGGCTGACTGATGCCGAGATCTACTCGTTCTCCGTGCTCCTCCTGGCCGCTGGGTCCGGCACCACCTGGAAGCAGCTGGGCATCACGCTGGCCGCGCTCCTGCAGCGGCCCGAGGCGCTGGAGGCGGTCCGTGCCGACCGGTCACTGCTCCGGTCCGCCATCGAGGAGTCGCTGCGGTGGAACCCGACCGACCCGATGTTCTCCCGGTGGGTCACCGAAGACGTCGACTTCTACGGCGTGCGGCTACCCCGGGGAGCGGTCCTGCACATCTGCCTGGGAGCAGCCAACCGGGACCCGACACGGTGGGAGCGTCCGGACGACTACGACATCTTCCGCCCGCTCAAGCCCACGCTGGCGTTCGGTGGCGGCCCGCACAGCTGTCTGGGCCAGCACGTGGCCCGCGCCGAGATGAACATCGCCATCAACGCCCTGCTCGACCGGCTCCCCAACCTGCGCCTCGATTCGGAGTCCGAGCCGCCCCAGTACATCGGCTTCTACGAACGAGGGGCGACCGCTATCCCCGTGGTGTTCGGGTGAGGACGGCTCCCCATGGCTGAAGAGCGGTATCAGAAACCCGATCTGGACCTGATCGGGCCGGAGCACGTGCGCCGCTACCGGGAGACCGACGGCGACGTCGGGTACCTGTGGAACGGCGTCCCCACCCTCCTGCTGACCACGACCGGTCGCAAGAGCGGCCAGGCGCGCACCAACGCGCTGATCTTTGCCCGCCACGGCGACGATTATCTGGTCGTGGCGTCGATGGGCGGGGCGCCCACCCACCCCAGCTGGTACCTCAACCTGCAAGCCCAGCCGGCCGCCGAGGTGCAGGTGCGCGGCGACCACATCCGGGTGTCCGCTCGCACGGCCACGGATGAGGAGAAGCCCGAGCTGTGGAAGATCGTGACCGGGGCCTGGCCCAACTACGACGTGTACCAGTCGCGGACCGACCGGATCATCCCCGTCGTGGTCCTCACCCCGTCGCCCCGGGACTGAGGGCGACGAGTCATGGAACAGGCATTCGCAGGGGTGCGGGTCGTGGAGCTCGCCCAGTGGGTCTTCGTCCCGGTCGCCGGAGCACTGCTCGCCGACTGGGGCGCCGACGTAATCCACGTCGAGAAGCTCGAGGGCGACCCTTACCGGGGTCTCGCCACCCAGGGCATCGGTACCGACCGGGGAGGCGTCAACCTGTCGCTCGCCCTGGCCAACCGGGGGAAGCGGTCCATCGCCGTGGACGTCCAGCAGGAGGAGGGCCTGGCCGTCCTGCACCACATGGTGGAGGACGCCGATGTGTTCCTCACCAACCTGCGGCCCAAGGCGCTGCGCCGGCTCGGGCTCGACGCCGAAACGTTGACCGCCCGGCACCCCTCCCTGGTCTACGCCCGGGGCAACGGGTACGGGCCCGCCGGTCCCGACGCCGACAAGGCCGGCTACGACGCCTCCGCGTTCTGGGCCCGGGGCGGACCGGCCTATATTCTCACGCCCCCCGAACGGGACTATCCCATCGGCCAGCGGGGAGCGATGGGGGATCGCAACGGTGCCACCGCGCTGGCCTTCGGCATCGCCGCCGCCTTACTCAAGCGGACCCGGACGGGGACGGGATCGGTCGTCGACGTCTCCCTTCTGGCCACGGCCATGTGGATGCTGTCGTCGGACGTCCTGGCCGCCCTCGGGGGCGACGCGCCGAAGTCGTCCAGCGGCCGGGGGCCGATGGTCAACCCTCTCGTCGGTGCCTACCGGACCAAGGACGGCCGCCACATCCAGCTGGTCTTTCTCGAGGCGGACCGTTACTGGGCCGACTTCTGCCGGCTGATCGGCCGCCAGGACCTGCTGGCCGACGCCCGCTTCGCCGACCTGGAGGCGCGCCGGGCGAACGGAGCCGCCTGCCAGGCCCTCCTCGACGAGGAGTTCGCCACCCGGACCTTCGAGGAGTGGAAGCAGGTACTGGCCGGGATCGACGCCCCGTGGGCGCCCGTTCAGTCGATCACGGAGCTGGTCGAGGACCCCCAGGTGGTGGCCAACGGCTACGTCGGCGACGTGGTGATCGACGGCAAACCCGCGTACCGGCTGCCCGCCGTGCCCGTGCAGTTCGACGAGCAGCCTCCGCCGCTGCGCCGGGCTCCCGAGCACGGCGAGCACACCGAGACGATCCTCTCGGAGTTGGGCTATGACTGGGAGAAGATCCTCGAGCTCAAAGACGCGGCAGGTCATCCTCTGAACGCCGCCAACCGCCCCGTTCCCGTCCCCGACGAGCAGTCGGCGCCCTTCTGGGAGGCGGCCGCCCGCCACCAGCTCGTGTTGGCTCGATGCTCTCGGTGCAGGATGATCAGCCACCCGCCGGACGTGGTCTGCCCGCACTGCCGCACCACCGATCCGCAGTTCGTGTTCAGCCCGGTGGAGGGAAGGGGCACGATCCGATCCTGGACGCTGATGCGCCACTCGTTCCTGCCCGGGTTCGACAGCGACCTGCCGTTCGTCCTCGTGGACGTGGAGCTGTCGGCCCAGCCCGACTTGCGCCTGATCGGCCGCCTGGTCGACGGCCCCGCCGCCGAGCTGCGGGCCGGGGCCGCGGTCACATTGACCTTCGAGGATCTGTGCGGGGGAGCGTCGGTGCCGGCCTTCGCCCTGTCGTAGACCGATGAGCGGACGTTTCGCATCGAGCAACGCGGTTGCCATCGCCGGCTACGCCCACAGCCCTGTCTCTCGCCGCGCCGCGCAGCCACTCGGCGCCGTCACCGGGGATACGGCCCGGCGTGCCATCTCCGACGCCGGCCTGTCGGTGGACCAGGTCGACGGGTTCGTGACCGCCAGCCTGTTCCCGACCGCGGGCGCCCACGCCTCCGAGGACGGGGTCAGCCTGGTGTCCGCCAACTGGCTCGCCGAGCACCTCGGCGTGAACCCCCGCTACGCCGCCGGCTTCCAGGGTTTCGGCCAGATTCCCGGTGCGGTGTCCATGGCCGTCAATGCCGTGGCCAGCGGCGCCGCCCAACTACGTCCTCGTCCATCGGGCTCTCCACAACCCGCCCGGCAGCTACCACGCCAACCCCCTGCGCGAGGCGCGTGGATCCCAGCAGTGGACCGTCCCGCAGGGCTACTTCGGCCCGCTGGCCATGATCGCCCTGGCCTACAACGAGTACCTCCAGCGCTACGGGGCCAAGCGGGAGGCCATGGCCGCCGTCGTGGCCGAAGCCCGCAAGAACGGGTCCCGTATCCCCTGGTCGTATTGGCACGGAAAGCCTCTGGATGCCGAGGAGTATCTCGCCGCGCCGATGATCAATGATCCCATTTGCCGCTACGACTGCGATATCCCCGTGGACGGAGCGGCGGCGTTCGTCTTCACCTCGGCCGAGCGGGCCCGGGACCTCCCCCACCGGCCCGTCTACGTCACCGGCTACGCCACCGGCGCACCGGTGAAACGGCGGCTCCCGCTGCACTGGCCCCTCGACGACATCATGGACGTCGGGTCGGAAACGGCCCGCCGCCTCTGGGAACGCTCGGGCATCCGGCCCGAGCAGGTCGACCTGCCCCAGGTCTACGACGGGTTCTCGCCGTTCGTCTACTTCTGGATGGAAGCACTGGGTCTGTGCCCGGTGGGGGAGGCGCACCGGTTGGTCCAGGAAGGTGGTATCGACAGCGACCGCCCGGGCTCGTTGCCCGTCCTGTCCGGAGGCGGGGCCCTCGGGAACGGGCGCATGCACGGGATCCCTCAGATGCTCGAGTGCTACCTCCAGCTGTCCGGACGGGCCGGAGCCCGCCAACGGCACGAGGCGACGCTGGGCCTCGCCTGCCACTCGTCTCCCCATTTCGGGGGCGCCGTCGTGTACAGCTCCGAGCGGTTCTGAGCGGCGCGGGGCGGATCGGATTCTCGTGGGCCGGACGCCGCCCGCCGGTACAGTTGCCAAAATGACCTGGGCCGAGCGCGCCGCCGATCGATCGCCCGTCGTGCAGCGGACCAGGAGCCGGGGGGTCCAGCAGGCCAAGGCGATCGTCGAAGCAGCACGCCGGCTCATCGGGGTCAAGGGGCCGACCTTCACCACCCAGGAGCTGGTCAAGGAGGCGGGGATAGCGCTGCAGACCTTCTACCGCTACTTCCCCGGCAAGGACCAGCTCCTCCTGGCCGTCATCGAGGACATCATCGACGAGGCCTGCCGGGACTACCGCAAGCGCGCCCGCCGGGTGGCCGACCCCGTGGAACGGCTGCGGCTGTACGTCGTCTACGCGATAAGGGGTGCGGGCACCAACGGCACCGGCCCCAGCTTCGTCACGACCGAGCACTGGCGCTTGCAGACGATGTACCCCGAGGAAGTCTCACGGGCGACCCGTCCGTTCACCGAGTTGCTGCTGGCGGACATCAGGGAGGCCGTCGCCACCGGCGAGTTGAAACCCAGCGATCCCGAGTCCTCGGCATGGTTCATCACCCAGCTGGTCATGGCCGTCTTCCACCACTACGACAGCGCCGGGCTGGACGAACCGGCCGATCGTGTCGCCCAGCGCCTGTGGGCCTTCTGCCTCGCCGCCCTGGGGGGCCAGGCGGCCCAGGTCGCCAGCCCGGTGCCGACCTGGCGCCGGGCGAAGTAGCGCGCTCCGCCGGCGTAGTGTCCACTCCTGAATAAGTAGAACGACATGGTTCCCCTGACGGGTATCTGATAGCTTTCACCAGTCCGGCAAGTGGGGCTTCGGGGCACGAGCCCGCAACTCCAGCCGAACGGGCGCGCCGGGCGTCCGTCTACACAGGGGGATACGAGGGAAAGATGGTGCGTCGGAATACGAGGATCATCGCCGTCGTCGTCCTGGCGTTGCTGGTGATCGCAGGCTGCGGGAGCTCCACCAAGCAAGGGGCCGGCGGGAGTGGCTCCACCAAGACCTACACCCTCGGGCTGCTCACCGATCTCACCGGTGTGGCGGCCAGCGCCGAGATGTCGACTCCCAACGGTGTCAAGGCGGGGGTGGGGCTCGTCAACTCCGAGGGGTACAAGATCAAGTACGTCGTGGCCGACGCCCAGTCGTCGCCGACCGGAGCCCTGGCTGCCGCCCAGAAGCTGGTGGAGCAGGAGCACGTCTTCGCGGTGGTCGCCGTTTCCGGCCTGACCTTCGCCGCCTCCAGCTATCTCACCGCCCACGGTGTTCCGGTCATCGGCGCGGCCACCGACGGTCCAGAGTGGATCGCCAGCCGGAACATGTTCTCCGTGTTCGGTACCCAGGACTACACCAAGGTGTCCACCACGGTCGGAAACGTGTTCAAGCTGCTGGGAGTGACGAATCTGGCCGCGCTGGGCTACGGCGTCGTCCCCAGCGCAGCCGAATCGGCCAAGGCCTCAGCGGTCTCCGCCCAGAACGCCGGCATCAAGGTCGGTTACCTCAACGCCAACTTCCCCTTCGGCAGCACGGACGTGGGGCCGGTGGCACTGGCCATGAAATCTGCCCGTGTCGACGGATTCACCGGCGACGTCGAAGAGAACACCACATTCGCCCTCATCGAGGCCTTGCGCCAGCAGGGCGTGAACCTGAAGGCCGCCCTCGTCGCCGTCGGTTACGGGGCTGATCTCACCCAGGCCGGACCCGGGGCCGAGCAGGCCGCCCAAGGGGCCTATTTCACCGTCGCTTATGAGCCGGTGGAGATGCACACCGCCGCGACCGAACGCTTGGCCAACGCACTCAAGACCTATGCGGGCGTCACCCAGCCCACCCTAAACGAGTACATCGGGTACGCCTCCGTCGACGCCTTCGTCACTGGCCTCAAGAAGGCCGGCTCCAACCCGACGCGGGCCTCGTTCATCAACGCCATGCTTGGTATCCGCAGTTACAACGCCGCCGGCCTGTTCGGCAGCCACTCGATCGGCTTCGCCCTGGACCAGCGGGGGTTGGTGGGCGGCGCCGACAACTGCCTGTGGCTGACGAAGTACGTCGGGACGTCGTTCCAGCTGGTGCCGGGTGCCGACCCCATTTGCGGCTCCACCCTCCCAGGCAAGACCGTGAGCCCCTCGTCTTGACGCCAGCAAACGGTCCCGCTCGCAACACTCGCGGCATCCTCAGCTATGGCGCCTAGCCCACGAGGCTCCGACGCGCTGCGGGTCCCTGACACTCTGGAGGAGGCCGTATCCCCCGAGTGGCTGACGGCGGCGATCGGTCGGCGTTACCCGGGAGTGAAGGTAAGCCAGGCAACCCTGGGGCCGGTCGTCTCCAGAGTGTCCACCAACGCCCGCTTCTCCATTGAATGCGAAGGCGACATGCCCGCCGGGCTGTCGCCTCATCTGTGCGTCAAGGGCTACTTCTCCGAGGTCGGCATCGTCAGCCGCCGGGCGGGGGAGCCGGAGGCGCACTTCTATCGGGAGTGCGCCGAGTCGACCGGGGTAAGGACGCTGCGGTGCATCTACGCCGATGTCGATCCGCTGACCCGGCACGGGGTGGTTCTCACCGAGGACGTCGCCGCCTCTGGGGCGGTGTTTCTCGACGCTCTCAGCCCCTACTCCCCCCAGCAGGCCACCGGCAGCCTCGAGCAGTACGCCATCCTGCACGGCCGGAGCTGGGACGAGCCGGCACTGGACGGGCCGCCTTGGTTGGCGTCCCGCGTCGCCGCCACGCTGCGAGCTCGCGGCCTCCCCGAGATCCGCCACAACTTTGAGGGGCCGATCGGCGCGGGCATACCCGACGCGGTGCGTGATCCGGAGAGGCTGATCGCGGCCACGATCAAGGTCGCCGACATCGCCGCGTCGTCCGAGCCGCCCTGCCTGATCCACGGCGACGCCCATATCGGCAACGTGTACCTCGACGGCCGAGGCCGTCCCTCTCTGCTCGACTGGCAGCTGGTGCAGCGCGGACCCTGGTATCTCGACGTGGGCTATCACATCGGGTCGGCTCTCGACATCGAGGACCGGCGCCGGGGCGAGAACGCGCTGCTGGCCGGATACCTCGACAGGCTGGGCGAGGAAGGCGGTGAGCCGCCTCCGTTGGAAGACGCCCGCCAGGCGCTGTGCGCCGGCCTTGCCTATGGGTTCTTCCTCTGGGCCATCACGCTCAAGGTCCGCCCCGAGATCACCACCGAAATGCTGAGGCGACTGGGCACTGCAGTCGCCGACCACGATGCGCTGACCGTCGTGCTGGAGAAGATGGCCGGCAGGCAGCAGGCAAGTCGCCCGTCGGCGATGCCAAAATCTTCGGAGTGAGACGGGTCCGGGCGCGAACCGATCACCAGATTCCCGATCGACCTCCGCTGCAGCTGACGATCGGTGAGGAGGTTCAGGTCGGCGACCGGGACACGGAATGGCCCGAGTTCGTGTTTGTGACCGCTCGGGGCGGCAGCGGATGGGTGCCGGCGCGGCACCTTTCCCGTGTCTCCGGGCCGGCGGTCGTCCGGGCCTCCTACGACACCACCGAGCTACCGACCCGGGCCGGGGAGGTGCTCGAAGTCCTCGCCGAGGACGTGGTCAGTGGCTGGCTGTGGTGCCGATCGACGTCCGGGAACCGTCGCCGGCAGGGCTGGGTCCCCAGAAAGACCGTCCAGGACATCCCGGCCCGACCGAGCGATGAGTCTGTGTCGATCCAGTCGTCGTCACTCCGGCGACGCCGCTGGAGGCGGCGCCAGGCGACGACCGAGCGACAGAACGCAGGAGGTCCGATGTACACCGTCACGGCAGTGGAGAACCTCTCCCTCGACGGGGTGATGCAGGCCCCCGGCAGGGCGGACGAGGACACCCGAGACGGTTTCGACCTCGGTGGGTGGGCGGTGCCGCCGCTCACCGCCGACCCCCAGGCCTCCCAGGCGTCGATGACGATGGCGGGAGCGGACGATACCGGGGCGATGCTGTTCGGCCGGCGCACCTACCACGACCTCGTCGGCCACTGGCTCTCGACCCCCGAACCGAACCCGTTCGCCGACATCCTGACCCGGACACGGAAGTACGTGGCGTCACGAACGGCGACCGAGTCGCTGCCCCATCCCAACTCCACGCTGTTGGCCGGCGAAGCCACCGACACCGTCCGATCGCTCAAGCGCCAGGGCGACGGCGTGCTGGTCATCCTGGGCAGCGGCGCGCTGGTGCGCGATCTCGCTGCCGCCGGCCTGGTCGACCGCTACGTCCTGACCATCGTCCCCGTGATCCTCGGCCGGGGGGCCCGGCTGTTCGAGGGCACCTACGCGGCGTTGGAGGTCGAGACCAGCACCATCTCGCCGACCGGCATCGTCGTCGCCAGCTACCGGGTGCTGCCAGGCTGACGGGCGCTCCGTCGATGGCCACTGATGAGCCCATCTGCTCCTCGGGGTACTGCCCGGGCGGTACCGCGACAACACCCGCCTACGCCTGCGGGCGCAACGCCTTCGCCCTCGCCCGCCCGACGACACCCCCCGATCCCGTCGGGAGAATAGAAACGTGGCCCACCAATCAAGCCCCACCATCCCACCCACCGTCCCACCCATCGCCCCAACCGGCCGCGGCGACGCCGTGGTGCGATGGATCGCCCTGCTCATGATCCTCGAGGCGCTCAGCCTGGCGGTGGCCTCGTCGTTGCACCTGGCCGGCCTGGTCCACGGGCGCGCCTCGTCTTTCGACGGCACCGACGCTGGCATCGCCGAGGTGCTCATCGGCGTGGTCCTCGCCGGCGCCGCCGTGGTGATGCTCCGAGCCCCGCACCGGGCACGCCGCGTCGGACTGGCGGCGACGGCGTTCGCCATCGTCGGTTTCCTGATCGGCGTGGGGGAGAGCGCCCGGGGCGGTCATGCGCCCGACATCGCCTACCACCTCACGCTGCTGCCGGTGTTCATCGTCAGCCTGGTCGTCCTGTGGCGCCGGCCCGCTCGGCCCCCGGAACCCTGAGATGCTGACCGCGGGACCATACTTGACGCCGTGATCGTTCGGTGAAGGTCTCCGGTGTCGAGCTGCGCCGGCTCGCCATGCCGCTCGTCGCACCCTTCGAGTCGTCGGCGGGCATGCAGACCGAGCGTGACGTCCTGGTGGTTCGGGTCGTCACCCCTGACGGCGAAGGCTGGGGTGAGTGCGTGGCCATGAACGGGCCCACCTACTCGGCGGAGTACACGGCCGGCGCCGCTGACGTCATGCGCCGGTTCTTCCTCCCCGCCGTGGCCTCCGCTTCCGACGTCACTGCCGCCACGCTGGCCGTCATCCTGGCGCCCTTCAAGGGTCATCCCATGGCCAAGGCGGCCCTGGAGATGGCCGTCCTCGACGCCGAGCTGCGGCTGACGGGTCAGTCCTTCGCCGACCATCTCGGCGCGGTGCGGACAGCGGTCCCCGCCGGCGTCTCGGTCGGCGTCATGCCGTCGGTGGACCGCCTGGTCGAGACGGTCGCCCGGTATGTGGACGCCGGGTACGGGCGCGTCAAGCTCAAGGTCAAGCCGGGCTGGGACGTCGAGCCGGTGCGGGCGGTGAGGGAACGCTTCGGCGACCAGCTGCCGTTGCAGGTCGACGCCAACGGCGCCTATACGTTGGCCGACGCCGCCCATCTCGCCGGCCTCGACGCTTTCGAACTCCTGCTCGTCGAGCAGCCGCTCGCCGACGACGACCTGCGCGGTCACGCCGCCCTGGCTCGCCAGCTGCGCACCCCGGTGTGCCTCGACGAGTCCATCACCTCGGCCCGTTCGGCCGCCGACGCCATCGCTCTCGGTGCGTGCTCGGTGGTCAACATCAAGGCCGGGCGGGTCGGGGGTTACCTCGAAGCCCGTCGGGTGCACGACGTGTGCGCCGCCCACGGCGTACCGGTGTGGTGCGGCGGGATGCTGGAGACCGGCCTCGGGCGGGCGGCCAACCTCGCCCTGGCCGCCCTGCCCAACTTCACCCTGCCCGGGGATATCAGCGCCTCCGACCGTTACTTCGCCACCGACCTCACCCCACCGTTTGTCCTCCGGGACGGGCACCTGCCCGTGCCCGCCGGCCCGGGACTGGGCGTGGAGCCCACGCAGGAGGCACTGAAGGAGTTCACGACCGATCTCGACTGGATTCCGCTCTAGCCCTGGAGGGCGAGCTCGGGCGACGGCCCGGCGGCGCCGGCGCGGCTTCCGCGGAGTGACACCAGCACCACCAGGGCGCCGGCGATCGCCACCAGGGCGGCGACCCGGAAGGCGATCACCGTGCCGTGGGTGGACGTGTCGCGGTCATGGTCTGACCGTAAATCTCTATGCGGACAGCATCCGTCCGGGTTCTGAAAGAATGTGGCGGCATGGGAGACACGCCGGGACGCATGCTCGAGCTGCTGTCGTTGTTTCAGGCCCGGCGCTCGTGGGGCGGCGCCGACCTCGCCGAACGCCTGGAGGTGACCGAGCGCACCGTGCGACGCGATGTCGACCGCCTCCGGCTCCTCGGCTACCCGGTCGAGGCCGCGCCCGGGCGCTACGGCGGCTACCGGCTGGGACGGGGCGGACACCTGCCGCCCCTGCTGCTCAACGACGACGAGGCGGTGGCGGTCGCCATCGGGTTGCGCAGCGCGGTGGACGGCAGCGTGGCCGGGTTGGAGGAACACGCGGTGTCGACGCTCGCCAAGCTCGACCAGCTGCTGCCCAGCCACGTGGCCGCCCGGGTGCGGGCGCTGCACGAGAGCACGGCGCAGATGTTGCGAGGTGGGGAAAATGAGCGCGTCGACTCCTCGGCCCTCGTGGTGCTGGCTCACGCCTGCTCGGCCGGCGAGCGGGTCCGCTTCGACTACGTCGACAGAGCGGGGAGCGCTTCCAGCCGCCTGGTCGAGCCCCTGCGTCTGGTGCGCGCCGGGTCGCGGTGGTACCTGGTGGCGCGCGACGCCGACCGGGCGGCGTGGCGGACGTTCCGCCTGGATCGACTGCAGTCGCCGGCCAACGTCGGCACGCGCTTCGAGGCGGTCGATCCGCCCGATCCCGTGGAGATGGTGAGCGAGGGCCTGAAGACGCTGGCCGTCTACCCCTACCGGGCCCGCATCCGCCTGCCGGTTCCCGTGGACGAGGCGTCGCGCATCGTGCCCCGCACCTTCGGGATCTTCGAAGGCGACGGTGGCGACACCATCGTGGAGCTGGGCTCGGTCTCCGAGGAGCGGATGGTCGCTTACTTGGCCGGGCTCACCCCTCCGTGCGAGGTGCTCGAGCCCGGCGAGCTGCGCGCCCGGCTTCGCCGGCACGTGGCCGCGGTGGGTGCGGCCAACCGCTGAGACGCCTCAGCGCCCGGGGACGAGCAGCCCGTTGTAGCCGGCGGGTGGCTGGTCGGCGGGGCATGCCGCGCTGGGGTCGTTGTAGCGGGGGTCCTTGGTCCACGGGCCCAGCTCCCAGCCTGGGGCCGGGGGCCCGAGCCGCAGGGTCGGCGTCAGGTCCCGGGTGATCAGCGCCCCCAGCTCGGCGGCGCCGTAGGGGCACATGTGGGCGTTGTCGACCTTGCGGATCCGCACCCAGGCGCCGCTGGGGTCGCGCTGCCAGGCGATGTAGCGCCCGCCGGGGGCGAACACCGAGTCGGTGGTGAGGTACATGGCCCGCCCCGGGAAGGACGCGGCCGCCTGGCGCGCCTCGCGGTTCCAGTCGTCCTGCTGGGCCACCTCCTTGACCCACGAGGCGCGCTGCTGGGCGGGATCGAGGATGTAGCCGGACGGGCCGGGCTGGGGGAGCTCCAGCAGGACCACCAGGTCGACGCCGTTGCCCGGCTGCAGCAGCACGTCGAGCGCGGCGCGGAGGCGGGCCAGGTAACCGGCCGGGTCCTGCTCGGCCTCCTCGTCGTCCCAGGACCACGTGCCGATCACCACCTGGGGGTGGTACTGGGCGATGTTCTGCACGGCGTCGCCCGGCCAGCTGTGGTCGGTCGTGAGCCCCCAGCCGCCGAAGCTGGTGTTGAGGACGACGTCGGCATCGCCGGTGGCCTGGAGGGCGGCGGTCACGCCCGGGGAGCTGTCGTTCATCACGCTGTCGCCGAGGATCCACACCCGCCACGGATCCGCCGGTGTTCCGCCCGGGGGCATGGACACCGCCGGGAGGGTCGTCGTGGTGGGGCCGGGCTCCGGCGCCGGCAGGACGACACGGGCGCTGGCCGCCGGCGCCGGCGCAACCGTCGCGCCGAGGATGACCGCGCCGGTCCCGGCGACGGCCACGGGCACGACGGCGCGCCGCCACCACCCGCTCCAGTCGGCCCGGCGCAGCGGTCGTTCCACCACGTAGTAGCTGGTGACCGCCGCCGCCGTCATCACCGCCAACCTGACCACCAGCAGCTCGGCGCCCGCCATCCCGGTGGTCTCGCCGTTGAGCAGCACGATCGTCGGCCAGTGCCACAGGTAGAGGCTGTAGGAGATCACTCCCAGCCACCGCACCGGCGGCAGGGCCAGCAACCGGGCCAGCGGGCCGCCCGGCGCCTTGCAGGTGCCCACCAGGACCAGGCACGTGGCCAGGCCGATGGCGAACAGGCCGCCGTCCCAGAGCCACCCCGGCGTTCCCGCCGCCAGCGCCACCCCGACGGCCACTCCGGCGGCGCCGGCGATGCTCGCTGCCGCCCAGCGCCCGGGGCGGCGCGCCGTGGTTCCCGGCGCCAGGCACATGGCGGCCAGGCCGCCGAGCAGCAGCTCCCACGCCCGGGTGTCGGTCCCCAGATAGGCGCGGTTGGCTCCCCACCAGTGGGCGGCGACGGCCATCCACACCGCCGAGGCGACGACCAGGGCCGCGGTGGCCGTGGGGGCGCGCCGGGCCCGCCGGCGCCCGAGGAGGAGCAACCCGAGCACGAGAGGCCACACCACGTAGTACTGCTCCTCGATGGCGAGCGACCACGTGTGCTGCAGCGGGCTGGGGGCGGTGAAGGCGGCGAAGTAGTTGTGCCCGGCCGCCAGCTGCTGCCAGTTGGCGCTGTAGAACAACGTGGCCAGGGCGGGGGAGCGCAGCTGCGCCGGGACCAGGCCGGGACCTCCGCACCAGGCGTACACCGACAGCACCGCCAGCAGCACCAGGACGGCGGGCAGCAGCCTCCTCGCCCGCCTGGCCCAGAAGGCGCGGAAGCGAATCCGCCCTGCGGCCAGGCGCTCGGCGCCCAGCAGGCTGGTGATCAGGAAGCCGGAGAGGACGAAGAAGATGTCGACGCCCACCCAGCCGCCGCCCAGGTATCCGAGGTGGTAGACGATGACCAGGGCGATCGCCACCGCCCGGACGCCGTCCAGCGACGGCCAGTAGTCCGACTTGCGCCCGGGCCCGTGGGCATCCCCACCCACGGGCCCAAGCTAGGTCGGCGGCGGCGCCGATTCCGGGCAGCCGGGCGCTCATGGGCCCGTCGGTAGGATCCACTGATGCCGTCACCGCCGGCCGGCGCCCCGTCGATGCAGGAGGCGATCCTCGCCCTGACCTCGTACTGGGCGGCGCGCGGCGCGGCGGTCATGACGCCGGTCAACACCGAGGTGGGCGCGGGGACGCTGAACCCGGCGACGTTTCTGCGCGTCCTCGGTCCCGAGCCGTGGCGGGTCGCCTATGTCGAGCCGAGCGTCCGCCCCGACGACTCCCGCTACGGCGAGAACCCCAACCGCATGCAGACCCACACCCAGTTCCAGGTGATCCTCAAGCCCGACCCCGGTGACTCCCAGGACCTCTACCTCGGCAGTCTGGCGGCCATCGGCATCGACCTGGCCGCCCACGACGTGCGCTTCGTGGAGGACAACTGGGCGTCGCCGGCGCTGGGCGCCTGGGGGCTCGGCTGGGAGGTGTGGATGGACGGGCTGGAGATCACCCAGTTCACCTACTTCCAGCAGGCCGGGGGTTTCTCGCTGGAGCCGGTCAGCGTGGAGATCACCTACGGCCTGGAGCGGATCCTCATGGCCCTCCAGGACGTGCGCCACTTCAAGCAGATCGCTTACGCGCCGGGCCTGTCCTTCGGCGACGTGTTCGGCCAGGGCGAGTACGAGTGGAGCCGCTACTACCTCGACGACGCTGACGTCGCCGCCGTGACCAGCCTGTTCGAGATCTACGAGCGCGAAGCCGTCCACCTCATCGACGAGCGCCTGCCGGTACCCGCCTACTCCTACGTCCTCAAGTGCTCCCATGCCTTCAACATCCTCGACTCGCGCGGCGCCGTCAGCCCCACCGAGCGGGCCCGCAGCTTCGCCCGGATGCGCCGGCTGGCCCATCAGGTGTCGGAGCTGTGGCGGGCCCGCCGCGAGGAGGAGGGCTACCCGCTCGGCGTGGCCCGGACCCCGGAGCCCCCGCCGGCGGACACGTCGGGGGTGGCGCCGGCCGGCGATGCGCCTCTGGCGTTCGAGATCGGCGTCGAGGAGCTGCCCGCCGCCGATGTCGCCACCTCGGCGGACCGGGTGCGCCGGGCGCTGGAGGCCGGGTTGGCGGCCACCCGCCTGCGCCACGGCGAGGTGTGGGTGGCGGCGACGCCGCGGCGCATCGTCGCCGTGGTCGACCGGGTGGCGCCGGCGGAGGACGACCGTGACGAGGTGGTGCGCGGGCCGCGCCGCAGTGCCGCGTTCGACGCCGAGGGCCGGCCGACCAGCGCAGCCGAGGGCTTCGCCCGATCGCAGGGCGTCGACGTGGGCGACCTGCAGGTGGTGGAGGCCAAGGGGACCGAGCACGTCGCCGTCGAGCGTCACGTGCCCGGACGTGGGGCGGTGGACGTGCTCGCCGGGGTGCTGGGCGCCGTCGTCAGCGACCTGCGCTCTCCGGACCAGAACATGCGCTGGAACGCGCCCGGTCTCAGCTTCGTCCGACCCATCCGCTGGGTCGTCGCCCTGCTCGGACCGGCCGTGGTCCCGTTCCAGGTGGCCAACCTGGCCAGCGGGCGGGTCACCCGGGTGCACCGCAGCGACCCGCGCCCCGAGCGCGCCGTGGCCGACGCCGGCGCCCTGCTCGACACCTTGGCGGAGGCGGGCATCGTCGTCGACGAGCACGCCCGCCGCCGGGCCGTCGGCGAGCAGGCCACCGCCCTGGCCGCGGAGGTGGAGCTCGAACCCGGGTTGCTCGACGAGGTGGCCAACCTGGTCGAGGAGCCCAACGCTCTCCTGGGCCGCTTCGACCCCGACTATCTCGGCCTGCCCTCCGAGGTGCTGGTGACGGTCATGGCCAAGCATCAGCGGTACTTCCCGCTGCGCGCGCCCGACGGGGCCCTCCTGCCCGCCTTCGTGGCCGTCGCCAACGGCCCCTGCGACCGCGACCGCGTGCGCGCCGGCAACGAGTCGGTGCTGCGGGCCCGCTACGAGGACGCCCGGTTCTTCTTCGCCGAGGATCTCCGCCGCCGGCCCGAGGACCTCCGGGCCGAGCTCGGACGACTGGTGTTCGCCGACCGCCTGGGTTCCATGGGCGACCGGGCCGGGCGCGTCGGTGAGATCGCCCTGGCGCTCGCCGGCCCGGAGCGGGACCCGACCCTCGAGCGCGCCGCCCAGCTGGTCAAGTTCGACCTGGCATCGCAGATGGTCGCCGAGCTGACGAGCCTGGCCGGCATCATGGCCCGCGAGTACGCCCGCCGGGCCGGCGAGGGCGACGACGTGGCCGAGGCGCTGTTCGAGCAGGAGCTGCCCCGCCACAGCACCGACGGCCTGCCGGCCGGCCGATCCGGCGCCCTGCTGTCGGTCGCCAACCGGGCCGACCTGCTGGCCGGCCTGTTCGCCACCGGCGCCGAACCGACGGGCAGCTCCGACCCCTACGGGCTGCGCCGAGCGGCGCTCGGCCTCCTGGCCGTTCTCGAGCGCCACCCTGACCTCGGCATCGCCGTCGACCGCGCCCTCGATGTCGCCGGCGGCGTGCAGCCGGTGCCGTGGACCGACGACGTCCGGGACCGGGCGCTCGAGTTCATCGCCCGGCGGTGGGAGACCCTGCAGCTGGAGCGGGGCCGGCCGGTCGAGCCGGTGCGCGCCGTCCTGCCCCGCGTCGCCCACCCCGCCGACGCGGACGCGGCGCTGGCGTGGCTGTGCGCCCACCGCCACGACGCCGAGTTCTCCCGAGTGGCCCAGGCGCTGAGCCGGGCGGCGCGCATCGTGCCCACCGGAACGTCCGCCGGCTGGGACGAGGCCGCGCCCGCCGAACCGGCCGAGGTGGCGTTGCGCAGGGCGGTGGTCGACTGGCGCCGGGAGCTGGGCGGAGGCGCGGGGCGGCCGCCGCCGCTTCCCGAGTTCGTCACCGCCTCGGCCCGGCTGGTGGATCCCGTGGACCGGTTCTTCGATGACGTCCTCGTCATGGTCGACGACCCGGTCGCCCGGGCCAACCGCCTCGGGGTGCTGGCCACCATCGGCGACGTCGCCCAGGGCGTCATCGACTGGACCGCCCTGGACTGAGCGGCCCGCCGCCAGCGCCGGGCTACCGGCGTCAGCGGCCGCCGGCGACGTCCACCACGGCGCCGGTCACATACGAAGCCGCCTCGGAGCACAACCAGGCGATCGCCTCGGCCACCTCTTCGGGCCGGCCTCCTCGGCCCAGGGGGATGACGGAGGCGGACTGGGCCACGCGCTCGGGATTGCCGTAGCTGGCGTGAATGTCCGTGTCGATGATCCCGGGCCGGACGGCGTTGACCCGTACGCCTTCTTCGGCCACCTCCTTGGCCAGGCCCACCGTCATCACGTCGATGGCGCCTTTGGATGCGGCGTAGTCGACCCACTGGTCGGCACCACCGAGGCGGGAGGCCGCCGAGGAGACGTTGACGATCGCCCCACCCCGTCCCCCGTGGCGGGTCGACATGCGGTGGATGGCCTCCCTGGCACACAGGAACGAGCCGATGGTATTGACGCCGAACATCCGCTCCAATCGAGCGCGGCTGAACTCGTCCACCCGGGCTTTGGTGTCGACGATGCCGGCGCTGTTGACGAGCACATCCACCGCACCGAGCTGGTCGTCGACGTCGCCGAACAGGCGGACGACGTCCTCTTCGGAGGCCACGTCGCCGGCCAACGCCACCGCCCGCCGCCCGGAAGCGACGCAGCGTTCGACGACAGCCTGGGCCGCGCCGGTGTCGCTCCGGTAGCCGACGGCTAGGTCCCAACCTCGCTGGGCCAGCAG
This sequence comes from uncultured Actinomycetota bacterium, assembly GCA_963757175.1. Lineage (GTDB taxonomy): Bacteria > Actinomycetota > Acidimicrobiia > Acidimicrobiales > Palsa-688 > CAVWQR01. Next base: position 147,719 of record CAVWQR010000002.1, read on the forward strand.
CACGGCCGTCGCCGCGCCGATCCCTCGGGCTCCTCCGGTGACGATCGCGATACCAGCCATCGGGCCAACCTACGAGCCCGGACGTGCCTACCATCGCCGGGGTGAGGACGCCGGCAGCCGACCTGGTGGACATCGACTTTCCCCTGTTCGCGTTCAGCCACTGCCGCGACGTGGTGGCCGCGGTGACCAACGCCGGGGGGCTGGGGGTTCTGGGGGCGACGACGTTCACGCCCGACGAGCTGCACGTCGAGCTGACGTGGATCGACGAGCACACCGGCGGGCGCCCCTACGGGGTGGACGTCCTCATCCCGACCCGGACCGTCGACCCCGGCGACGTGGGCGCTTCCCGGTCGCTCGGCGAGCTCATCCCCGACGAGCACCGCCGCTTCGTCGCCGACCTGCTCCGCGCCCATGACCTGGAGGCGGCCGACCTGCTGGTCCCGCCCGACCGGGTCGGCGTCCTGCCCGGCCGGGCGGCCAAGCAGCTCGACGTGGCCTTCGACCACCCCATCCGCCTGGTCGCCAACGCCCTCGGGGTGCCGACGCCCGAGATGATCGAGCAGGCCCACGCCGCCGGGGTGCCGGTGGCCGCGCTGGTGGGGACGGGCCAGCACGCGGCGCGGCAGGTCAACGCCGGCGTCGATCTCATCGTCGCCCAGGGTTCGGAAGCCGGTGGCCACACCGGTTCGGTGGCCACCATGGTGCTGGTCCCCGAGGTGGTGGACGTCGTGGCCGCCACCCGCCCCGTGCCCGTGGTGGCCGCCGGCGGGATCGTGACCGGGAGGCAGATGGCTGCGGCCATGGCCCTCGGCGCCGACGGGGCGTGGACCGGGTCGGTGTGGCTGACGACGGAGGAGGCGGAGACGGCGCCGGTCACCAAGGCCAAGATGCTCGAGGCCACCTCGAGTGACACGGTGCGCTCGCGCAGCCGCACGGGCAAGCCGTCGCGGCAGCTGCGCTCGGAGTGGACCGACGCGTGGGAGGCCGACGGCAGCCCGGCGCCGTTGCCCATGCCGCTGCAGACCATGCTGGCCGAGCCCGCCCTGCGGCGGGTCGACCAGGCCGCGGCCTCAGGCCACGAAGGCGCCCGCAGCCTGGCGACCTACTGGGTCGGGCAGGGCGTGGGCATGATGCGCTCGGTCCGCCCCGTGCGCCAGGTGGTGGCCGAGTTCATGGAGGACTTCGCCGACGCCGCCGGCCGGGTCGAGGGCTTCCTGGGCTGATCCCTCCCGCGGATCCGGAGCCCGCCGGCGGGGCCTTTCCCCGCTGTTATCGGCTGGGCAGCAGGGAGTAGCTGGGGAAGTTGCCGAACAGCCGCTCCTCCGACCCGTCCGGGCCGTAGGTCACCGCCTGCACGAGCAGATCACCGCCCACGAACGCGCCCTTCCAGGAGGCCCCCAGGCCGCCGAAGACCTCCTCCCGGTCGCCGCGGCTGCGCGGCTTGTTGACGCCGACCTTGAACGCTTGCAGCTGCTCGGCCACCCGGGCCGCGAACTCCCGGTCGTCGGTGGCGACGCTGGCCACCAGCGAACCGCCGCTGGCGTTCATGGCCGCCAGCAGCTCGGCCTCGGTGTCGACGACGACGATCGAGTCGAGCGGCCCGAAGGGCTCGGCGTGATGCAGCGACCACGCCGCCGGCGGCGCCAGCACGCACGCGGGCGCGCTGTAGGCCGAGGTGTCCTGGAAGTCGAGGAACTTGCCGTCTCCCACCGACCGTCGCGACAGGGGGATGCCACCCAGCATGAGCGCCTCGTCGAACTGGTCGGCCAGGTCGTTGGCCTTCGACGCGTGGATGACCGGTCCGAAGTCGAGGTCGGGCAACGGGTCGCCGGGTGCGTCGACGGCCAGGGGATGGCCGAACTGCACGGCGTCGAGCACCGGCAGGTACGTCTCGAGGAAGTCGGGGAACAGCCGGCGCTGTACCACGTAGCGCGGGTAGGCGGTGCACCGCTGCTTGGCGTACTCGAACCCCTTGCGCAGATGCTGGGACAACAGGTGCCACTGCGAGAAGTCCCAGATCCCCCACACGTTGAGGCCCTCCTGCTCGAGCATGTGACGCCGGCCGGTATCGGCGAGCGACACCGCCGCCTTGCGGCCGTTGGCCCGGCCGCCGACGAAGGCCAGCGCTCCGATCCCCTCCGAACGGATCAACGCCTCGCCCAGGGACCCGCCCACCCCGGACAGCAGGGTGACGGGCAGCTCGGCCCGGCGGATCAGGGCGTGGGCGAGGGTGAGGCAGTGGAACCCGCCCTGGGAAGGCGTCTTGGCCACCACCGCGTTGCCGGCGAGGAGCTGCACCAGCTCGCTGTGGACCTGGACGCTCATGGGGTAGTTCCAGCTGGCGATGTTGGACACCGGACCGGGCAGCGGGGTCCGTGTCCCGCCGTCGGGGGTCTGCAGCTGGCGCTCGATCTCCCCGACGTACCAGCGCACGCCGTCCAGGCAACGGTCGACGTCGGCGCACGCCAGGCGCCAGGGCTTGCCGATCTCCCACACCAGGAGCAGGGCCAGCAGGTCGCGGTGCTCGGTGAGCAGGTCCGCGGCCGCCGTCACCCGGTTCCGGCGCTCGTCCAGGTCGACCTTGCCCCACTTCTCGTGCTCCTCGCGGGCATGGTTGACGGCCTGGACCGCGTCGTCGAACTTCACCCTCGGCGGTCCCGGGATGGGAGAGCCGTCGACCGGCGTGACGTGATCGCCGGGGGTCCCCAGCCGGCGCCACTCGCCCAGGGTCAGGTTGCGCAGCCGATCCGAGTCGAACGCCTCGGGGGCGACCTGCACACAACGGGCGTAGGTCTCCCACCACGACGTGCCCGGCTTCAAAACCTTCGTCATTGTGGGAGGTTACGCTCCGGTTCGGGCGCCGTCGAAAAGCTGGTACGTCCGAGGGTCTGCCCTCGGGCTCTCCGGCCGCCCCCTCAGCCGGCGGCCAGCCGGGGCCCGGCGCTCGCCACCCGGCTCGGCACCGGACGGCCGATCAGCCCGGCGACCAGCCGGCTGGCGGCCAGGACGCCGTCCAGGTCGATTCCGGTGGTCACGCCCAGCTCGTCGAGCAGGTAGACGAGGTCCTCGGTGGCCAGGTTTCCGGCCGCTCCGGCGGCGAACGGGGATCCGCCGAGGCCGCCGACGGAGGTGTCGAAGCGGACCACTCCGGCCTGCCAGGCGGCGTAGGCGTTGACCAACCCGGTGCCGCGGGTTTCGTGCAGGTGCAACCCGACGTCGGTGCCGGTGACGGCCAGGACCGACTCCAGTCGGGCGGGGGTGGCCATGCCCGTGGTGTCGGCCAGGGTCAGGACGCTGGCGCCCGCGTCCCGCAGCCGGCCGCTCAGGTCGGCGACTTCGCCGGGGTCGATGTCGCCCTCGTACGGCGAACCGAAGGCGCACGACACGATGACATCGGTGGGGACGCGTCCGTGGACGTCGGCGAGCAGGCGCTCCACCTCCCCGATGGACTCGGTCACCGATCGACGGGTGTTGTTCTGGGAGTAGGTCTCCGAGGCGGAGATGGTGACGGTCAGGGCGTCGACGCCGGCGGCCAGCGCGTCCTGGGCGCCGCGACGGTTGGGGACCAACGCCCACAGCGTCGGACGGCCGCCGGCGCCGACACCGGCGCGCGCCGCGGCCACCACCTCGGCGGCGTCGGCCATGGCGGGGACGGCCTTGGGGGACACGAAGCTGGCCACCTCGATGTCGGCGATGCCGGCGGCGACCAGGGCTTCGATCAGACGGACGCGGTCGCCGGGAGGCATCGGCGCTTCCACCTGCAGGCCGTCGCGCGGGCCCACCTCGCGCACCCGCACCTGCGCCGGTCGTGCCGTCATCCTCCCGAGCGTAGGAGACGCCGGCCAACCGTGGCGTCCCGAGAGGCCTCGGGATTGCCCACCGGCCGGTTGGGTACGACAGGGCCATGGCGGAAGTAAACCCGGATAATCCGGCCGACCACGCCGTCGGTCTCGAACTGCAGATCGAGGAGCTGGTGGAGCAGCGCCAGCGGGCCACCGTGCAGGGCCGCGGCGGCGACGCCGACCGGCTCGGCGGCCAGATCGCCGCCCTCCAGGACGAGCTGGCCGACACGGCCGAGCGGGCCGCCGAGCCGCCCCCGCTCGCCTAGCTCCTCGCCTGGTTCTGGACCGCCGGGCCGGCAGGCCGGGCGCTGAGCAGAGCGGCGATGGCGGCGACGCCGGCGAGCACGGTCACCGCCGCGGCGAAGCCCCGGCTGGGGTCGCCGCCCCCGGGGCCCGAGGCGGCGGTGAAGACGGCCCCGGCGACGGCGAGCCCGAACGCCGTCCCCAGCCCTCGGGTCATGTTGAGCAGACCGCTGGCCGAGCCGGCCTGCTCCGGCGGGACGGAGGCGGTGGTGGCGGTGTTGTTGGGGGCGTTGAACGCCCCCAGGCCGGCGCCGGCGGCGGCCAGGGCGGCCAGCAGCAGCGGCGTGGGTCCCGGGCGGAGGGCCAGGGCACCCAGCGCCACGGCCACGACCGCCAACGCCCCCGTGGTCAGGGCCCGGCCGCCGGCCGAGTCGGCCAGCCGCCCGGCGAGGGGAGCGACGACCGCCAACCCGAGTGACAGGGCGAGCAGCGCGGTGCCGGCCGCGGCGGGGGAGGCGTGGCGGACATCCTCGAGGTAGAAGGGCGCCACGGTCAGCAACCCGAAGAGCACCACGTAGGACAGCAGGGCGGTGGCGATCCCGGTGGTGAAGCGGCGTTGGGAAAACAGCCGCAGATCGACCAGCGGAGCGCGGTGGTGCCCTTCGTGCCGGATGAAGGCGGCCACGCCCAGGGCGGCCAACGCCAACAACGCGACAACCGGCGGGCGCCCCCAGCCGAGGCGGGTGCCTTCGGACAGCCCGAGGAGGAGCGCGGCGGTGGCGGGCAGCAGGGTGAGCAGCCCGGCCCAGTCGAACGGTTTCCGCGGCGCCAGATGGGTGCTGCGGGGCAGCAGGAACCAGCCGGCGACGGCGCCGAGAAGACCGGCGGGCACGTTGACCCAGAAGATGAGCCGCCAGCCACCGAGCCCGATCAGCAGGCCGCCCACCGCCGGGCCGATGGCCAGGCCCAGCGCCTGGGCCGCGCCCTGGATCCCCAGGGCCTGGCCGCGGCGGTGCCGGGGGACGGCGCCGAGGATGATGGCCACGCTGTTGGCCTGGAGCATGGCCGCGCCCGCCCCTTGGAGGACCCGGCAGGCGATCAACGTTCCCAGCGTCGGCGCCAGCGCGGCCGCCGCCGATCCGGCCGAGAAGACCACGAACCCGTAGACGTAGAGCAGCTTGCGCCCTCGCATGTCGGCCAGCCGGCCGACGGCGGGCAGCAGGCCGATGAGCACGAGCAGGTAGGCCTGGCCCACCCACTGGACCGACGACAGCGGAGCGTGCAGCTGGCGGTGGAGGCTGGGGAAGGCCAGGGTCACGATGCTGGAGTCGAGCTGGCCCATGAAGGCGCCGACGCACACGGTGGCCACGATCAGCGCCGGCGCGGCGGGCGAGTTGCGGACCGCCGCCGGGCGGCGGGGCTCGGCCAGCAGGCGGGCGAGGGTGGGCGGGCGCTTTATCCGAATGTACGTACTTTATCGCGGTGGAGGGCCGCTCCGCCCGGCCCATACTGGTTCCCGTGGCGGTCGACCGTGCCAGCGCCGTGCCCCTGTGGGCGCAGGTCCTCGACGATCTGCGGGGCCGGGTCGAGGCCGGCGAGTTCCCGGACCGCTTTCCCACCGACCAGGAGTTGGTGGCCGACTACGGCGTCAGCCGTCACACCGCCCGCGAGGCGGTGCGCCGGCTCCAGGCCGGCGGGGTCCTCACTCGCCAACGGGGTCGGGGTTCGTTCGTGCGCCAGACGCCGATCGAACAGCCGTTGGGCGCGCTGTACAGCCTGCACCGGTCGGTGGCCGAGCAGGGGTACCGGTCGCGGTCGGTCGTCCGCTGCCTGCGCGTCGAGCACGATCCCAGCGCCGCAGAGAATCTCGGTTTGGGCGCCGACGCGCCCTTGGTCCACGTGGAACGGCTCCGCTTGGCCGACGACGAGCCCATGGCTCTCGACGAGTCCTGGCTGCCCGCCTCGGTGGCTCGGCCGCTCCTCGACGTCGATCTCAGTGCCACCGGGCTGTACCGGGCGCTCGCCGAGCGCACCGGCGTGCGGGTGACCAGCGGCGAGGAACGGATCCGGCCCGCGCTCCCGACGCCGGCACAGCGCCGCCTGCTGGAGTTGGGCCGCGGCCAGCCCGTGCTCGCCTTGGAGCGCACGGTCAGGGCCGGCGCCCAGACGGTGGAATGGCGGCGCTCGGTGGTGCGCGGCGATCGCTGGTCGTTCGTCGCCCAATGGTCGGAGACGGGGCCGGGCGAACCTTCCGCTCCCGGCAGCGGTGGTTAACGCCGGAAACTTCGGGGTAAAGGGGTCGGGATGCTCGGCGGGACGGCGCTCGCGTAAGGCGATGCCGTTGGGCCGATCGTTTGAGCCTGACCCCTCCCAGGTGACGCTGGCGCGTCGCTTCGTGGCCGGGGCCCTCGCCTCGTGGGGAGTGCGCGCCCCCGACGCCGACCTCTTGGTCAGCGAGCTGGCGACCAATGCCGTGCTGCACGCTCGCAGCGAGTTCGAAGTCACCGTCATCCGCCACCACGACCGGGTGCGGGTCGAGGTGTTCGACCACAACACCCGCCTGCCGGCCTTCGCCGCCGTGCCCTCCGACGCCTCCAGCGGACGGGGGCTGATGCTGGTCCAGGCTCTGGCCGGAGCGTGGGGGGTCGAGTCCAACACCGCCGACGGCAAGACCATCTGGTTCGAGGTCCCGACCCGGACGGCCCTCGAGGGTGGCGCCGAAGAAGCCTCGTGAGCCACGGCCGGGGTCGCCGTTCCTACCGGGAGGCCTTGTTGTCGTCACTGCCTCCGGGCATGATGGTGGTGACGGCTCGCCGCCCGCCCTCCGGTGCGGCACCTGCGGGAGTTCGTCGCATTGCGGGTCGCCGCCCGCCTCCTGTCGCCCGGCCTCGCTGAACCCCGGCCCGGCCTGCTGCCCGCTCCGCCCGGTCGACGACCGGCGCGGTGTGCCCACAGGAGGACCTCATGTCCCGATCCGTGGATGTGTTCATCGACTCACCGCTCGACCTGGACCGGCTGGCCGGCGAGCTCGGCCAGCTGGCCGGCGCCAGCGTGACGGCCTCGCCCGAGGGTCATCGCTTCGAATGGCGCGACGGCCGCATCGTCGCCGAGCTCACCACCCATCACTACCTCGACGACGGCGCCCTGCGCCTCAGTCGTTTCCGCTACGTCCTGGCCAGCCGGGTGGCGTCGGAAAACCTGCTCGCCAGCCCGGAGCTGGCCATGGCCCGCCACCTGGCCGAGCTCGTCCGCCTGCGGCTCCAGTGCCCGGTGCTGGTGGTCCAGGATCTCGAGCGCCGCGACCAGGCGCCGGATGCCGACGACCAGCCTGCGCCGGTGGGCCCATGAGCGGGCCGACACGCCGGCGGTCGCTCGCCGACTGCGAACACGGCCCGGGAGAGGGCCGGGTGGACGAGCGGGCCCGGCGACTCTCGCACGAGGAGCTGGCCGTGGCCCGGCAGCTGGCCAGCGAGAACCATCGCGTCGAGTCCCGGCGGGAGACTCCCGGCCGGGGACCGTCGGCCGACCTGTCGGTGTGCGGGATGGCCGTCGAGGTCAAGTCGTTCCTCGACCGTCGCCTGCGCGAGGGGAGCCGACCGAGCCCGGCCTCGGTCTGCAACAAGCTGCTCAAGGCCGGCCACCAGGCCGACCAGGTCATCCTCAACGGCCGGGGCAGCGGGCTGAGCGAGACGGCCGCCCGGCGGGGCGTGGCCCTCTTCACCTCGCGAGGCGGCTGGGAGCGGGCCGCGTCGGTACGCGTCCTCGGCGACCGGTTCGATCTTCGCCTCGGCGCGCCCGAGCGGGAGGCGAGCCGGGCACACGGCCACGCCCGGCGAGCCGAGCGCGGCCGGCCTCAGGGACGGCGACCTGCCCCCAGACGCCGTCCCTCCCCCGGCCGGCAGCTGGGACTGGGGTGACTACTCCTCGCCGAACGTCGAGGGCGCGGCCTCGACCATGCCCGGCGCCAGGCGCAGCCCCGACAGGGGGATGCCCTCGGCGGGTCCGGCGACCAGCAGCCCGTTGGCCACCCAGGCGTCCTCGATGGCGTCCAGGCGGCCGGTGGCGGTGGGGCGCAGCCGGGCGGCGACGGTCGCCACCATGGTGTTCACCAGCGCCAGCGCCCCGATCTGGCTGTCAAACGGTCCCGCTCCCTGGGCGGCGAAGAAATAGGCCTCGGTCGCGGGAGCGATCAGGGGGGAGAGGGGACTGTCGGTCAGCGCCGTCACCGTCATGCCCTGCTGGGCGGCGAAGGTGGCCAACCGCACCAGCCAGCGCTCGTAGCGCCGGATGTCGATGGCGATCAGCGCGTCGTCCTTGCCGTGGCCCGCCAGGCGTCGGCTCACCGACACCTCGGAACCCTCCAGCAGCTCGACGCCTTCGCGTAGCTGGCCGAGCTGGTTGGCCAGGGCCAAGCCGACGGGCCGCATGATGTCGGCGGCGAGGATCCACACCTGGCGGCGGCGATCGGCGAGACGGGCCACCGTGCGGTCGAAGGCCATCTCGTCGACGTTGCGCAACGACTGCTCGACGTTGTCGAGCTCCACCTCGCGCGCCAAGGCGACCAGGTCGCTCGGAGGGCGTTGCCGGATCCGGTCGTGGGCCGGCGCCAGCAGGCGGGCCAGCTCCTGCTGGACGTCACCCTGCATCTCCACGAACCCGGCGTAGCCGAGCCTCACCGCCAAGCGGACCACCGACGGCCCGCTGGTCCCCGCCCGGCGGGCGACCTCGGCGACCGTTCCGAACGCAATGGCCTGGGGATCGCCGGCCAGGACCTCGGCCACCTTGCGTTCCGAGGCGGTGAGACGCTCGGCGTGCTCCACGATGCGATCGACGACGCCCATAGCGATGCGGAGGATTGTATCGAGGGGCCGTCAGCGCAGCAGAGGCGGAAAACGCCACCGGCAAGCGGCGCCCGGCCGCCCCGGTGGTCAGATCAGGCTGCTGCGCCGGCGGCGGCTGACGCCCACGACCAGGACTCCGGCGCCGATCAGGATCACGCCGATCACCACGGTGCCGGCGATGTCGGCGCCCGTGAACGCCAACCCGCTGCTGCTGGCGGTCGTCTGGGCCGGGGCCGCCTGGACGGGCGACACGGACGCGGCCGCCGTGGGACCGGTGGCAAAGGGATCCGTCCCGCTCCCGGTGTGCCCGGTGTCCCTGGCGTCGTCGACGCGCACGTCGAGGCCGGGTAGCAGGCCGCGCTGGCCGCCTCACCCAGGAAGGCACCGCTGAGGGCGAACGCCGCCCCTATCAGGGCGACGGTCAAGGTCACCGTGGTCAGAATCCGCCGCCCCGCATGCTTGCTCACGTCGATACGCCCTTCCGAGGGAGGTGACCCCAGGTGGTCACCACGCAGAGTGCACCCTACCATGACCTGGCCCTTGCCACAAGGCGCGCTCGAAATTCGCCAAATCGAACACGCCAAGTGGGCGGTCGGCCACGGAGATCACCACCCACCGTCACCAGAACCGACGGCCCCACCGGCTCACCAGGCGGTGATGTGGGACGTGGCGTCGGTGAAGCGGGCCGGCCCCCCAGTCCACGACGTCGGCGCCAGCCGGGCCGAGGGCTGGATCCGGAGCGAACCGTGGGCGCCGCCGACGAGGAACTGGAAGGTGACGGTCGCCGATGCGTCGGGGGCGAGGTCGATGGGGACGGCGAGCACGTAGCTGGCCCCGTCGGGCCCGGCGGTCTGCAGGGGCGGCGACCCGAGCACGTGAGGGTCGGCCGCGCCGCCGGGCACGTCGAGGGCGACGGCGCCGACGTAGATCCCGTCGGCCGGCGGCGTGCCGTCGGCGCCGGCGATGTAGGCGGGCTGGCCGGCGGGGGTGTGATTGGTCACCGTCACGGTGACGCTGACCCGGGTGTCGGACCGGTGCCCGGCCGCGGCGACGGTGGTGGTGGACAGCCGCGAAGTGGTGGTCAGGAACGGGTCGAGCTTGTTGCCGCCCTCGTTGAGCACGGCGAGGAGCATGTCGGCGGGGCCGAGGGCACCGCTGACGCCCGCCGCCTGCCACCCGCTCTGGACGGTCGGGTCGGCGGCCCATGCCAGGAGGTGGCGCCCGTTGGCCGCGTCGTCGAACACCTTGACCAGGGCGTTGAGGTCGGTGCCGCCGCCCGTGACCCGGTGGAAGACGGCGGAGGCCAGATCCCCTTCGACGTCGTGATGCTGGTCGCCCGCCGCCGCCGTGTCGAGGCCGAGGTACTGGTCGTGGGTCAGGTAGGGCACGGTGTTGGCGGCGTCGAAGGTGTGGCCGTCGACGGTGACGGGGCCGATCACCGACAGCATGTGCGACAGGGCCACGGGATCGACGACGAGCACCCCGTCGACGTGCTGGCCGAAGCGCGCCTGCCACATCTGGGCGGCCAGCGCCGCGTTCGGCGGGAACTGCGGCGACAGCGCCAGGTTGCGCCACTCCGCCCCGGGCTGCTGGCGGCCCCACAGCTGGGCCAGGTCCCCGGTGACGGGAACCGATGTCGGCAGGGTGATGCCGCTCGTCGGGTAGAACGTGCCGAGGTTGACGGCGCCGTTGTCGACCGACATGGTCCCGGCCTCGAGGAACATCCCCGACCCGGCGCGCATCTCCGCGTTGTTGGCGGTGAGCACCAGGTAGGTGTGGTTGCCGTTGAGCAGCGCCGACATTGACGACGTGGCCCCTTTGGCCCGCGTCAGCCCGGACTGGAGCTGGACCAGGTCGCGGGCGAAGGTGTTGCGGTTGTGGGCCAGCGGGCCGATCAGGCCTTGGGTGGGCCCGAGGTCGACCCGGGCCACCTGCCGGTCCAGCTCGTCGACCACGACCGCGAGCTGACGGGTCAGGGCGGCGCGCTGGGCGGGCTCGCCGTGGGGCGCTTGCAGCAGTTGACGAACCTGGCCCAGGGTCACGTTGCCATCGGTGGTGACCAGGGTGGCGGCGCCGGCGAGGTCGCCGGCCGAGCGGACCTGGCGCCCGGCGACCGGCAGGGCGCGCACCGGCGCCAGCCACCCGCTGTCGAGCAGCTCCTCGGCGTGGCGGAAATGACGGGCCGACGAGGCCAGCAGCGGGGTGGCGGCGGCATTGGTCAGGTTGGTGCCCGACAGCTGGCTGCGGGCCTTCTCGGCGTCGTTGACCCCGGCGTGCACCTCGCGCTGCGCCTCGATCAGGTGCTGGGCGCAGACCGCGGCCCACACCACCACGATCCCGAGCACCAGTCCGCCCCCCAGCCACCATTTCCACCGCCCGCGCCGCGCCCATTCCCGCCCCGAGGAATGCGATCGCTGCCCACCGGGCGGTGACGGTACGCATCCCCGCTCCGCCTGGGCCGCTATCCGCTCCCGGCCGCTCGGGCTGGTATCCCGCTCCCGGCCGCTCGGGCTGCCATCCCGCTCCCGGCCGCTCGGGCCGGGCCCTTCTGGTAGGAACGGAGCGTGGCACCACGATCCTTTCTTCTCACCGAGGACCAGGCGAGCTACCTCGTCGCCCACTCCGGCGATCCCGACGAGCTGCAACAGCGCCTCATCGACGAGACGCGGGCCCTGGGGTCGCCGTCGGGCATGCAGATCGCGCCCGACCAGGGCGCCCTGCTCACCCTGCTGGCCCGGTCGGTCGGCGCCACGTCCGCCTTGGAGATCGGGACGTTCACCGGGTACTCGGCGCTGAGCATCGCTCGGGGCCTGGCACCCGGCGGACGCCTGCTGTGTTGCGACGTGTCCGAGGAGTGGACGGCGATCGCCCGCCGGTACTGGTCCGAGGCGGGCGTCGCCGATCGCATCGAGCTGCGCATCGGACCGGGGCTGGACACCCTGCGGGCCCTGCCCGCCGATGCCACCTTCGACTACGTCTTCCTCGACGCCGACAAGCCGGCCTACCCCGACTACTGGGAGGCGGTGGCGCCGCGGCTGCGGCCGGGCGCGCTCTTCCTGGCCGACAACGTGCTGCGCCACGGCGCCGTCTGGGATCCTGAGGCGACCGACGAGGGAACCGCCATCATCCGCCGCTTCAACGACACGATCACCGCCGACCCGCGGGTCGAGTCGCTGATCGTGCCCATCGGCGACGGGCTGACGCTCGCCCGCCGCCGGGCCGACTGACCCCACGAGAGGAACCCTGCATGCGCATCGCCGTGGCATCCGATCACGCCGGCTTCGCCCTCAAGGGGATCGTTGCCGACCACCTGCGCTCGGCAGGCCACCAGGTGCTGGACCTGGGCACCGACAGCGAGGCGCCGGTCGACTACCCCGGCTACTGCGCGTCGTGCGCCCGCACCGTGGTGCGGGGCGAGGCCGACCTGGGCGTCGTCATGGGCGGCAGCGGGCAGGGCGAGCAGATCTCCGCCAACAAGGTCCACGGCGCTCGGGCCGCCCTGTGCCACGACGAGTTCACCGCTCGCCTGGCCCGCCAGCACAACAACGCCAACGTCCTGTCGCTCGGCGCCCGCGAGCTGGCGCCGGAACTGGCGCTGGAGCTTCTCGACGTGTTCCTCGCCACCGACTTCGAGGGGGGACGCCACGTGCCCCGCTTGGAGCAGATCGCCGACATCGAGCGCGAGGAGTGCGCCGGCAGCAGCTGAGCGTCGCTACCCCCGGTCGGCCCGGCGTCGCCATCCGGCGCCGGCGGGGCGCGTCGGTCGGCTGGGCTTGATGGCCCCGCGCAGCGTCCAGGTCGCCTGCTCGCCGACGGGGCTGCGATCCGACACCCACGGCGCCGGCGGCGCTTCGAGCATGCGGGCCAGGTTCAGCAGCACCGAGTCGTAGTTGACCCGCCAGCCGCGGAACGCGTCCCACGCCGCGTCGCGGTCGGCGACGATCGGGACGCCGGCGTCGGCCATCTCGTTGACGGACGCTTCCCATTCCGAGCGGTCGATGGTGATGGGGTCGCCGGGTCGCGGGTCGGCGTCGTAGGGGAGGTCGAACAGGGCGGCGATCCGGCGCAGGGTGATGTAGCCGGCGCGGATGCACAGCTGGGCGTCGGGGTCGCGGGGATGCTCGACGCTCGACACCCACAGCGAGGCGGCGTCGAGCACCGTGCCGGCGGCGGTGACCCAGGACTGCTCGGGTTGGGGTGAGCGGAAGAAGGACAGGATGGAGAACGAGGCGTGCGTCTCCTCGATGTCGGCGAACCACCCCTCCCAGGTCTCCCACACCGCCGACAGCCGCTCGCGCTCCATGATGCGGTGGTAGCGGATCAGCATGGCCCACGAACGCGGTGGGCTGCCGGCGCGGATGCGCAGCAGGCTGACCCCGTTCTCGCGGCGGGAGAACGCGGTGTAGATGCTGGGCAGGTAGGTGATCAGCAGGGTGACGAGCAGCAGCCCGAGGCCGGCCTCGGCGTAGGTCAACAGGTCGCCGCCCAGGTGGTGGACGCTGGTGGTGCCGAGGGTGAACACCGAGGAGCCGGACAGCTCGATGGCGCCGGCGAAGGGCAGCGCCACCAGGGCCACGTAGAGCAGGGCGAAGGCGACCATGATCATGACCACCCAGGTGGTGAGCATCCCGAGCAGGGCGACGGGTCCGAACACCGCCATGATCCGGTCCCGGCGCTCGTAGGACGCCGAGCGCCCGGCGCGAAGACGGAAGGCCACGAGGAGCGCCAGCGTGGTCACCCGGGCCACGCGGACGGGGACGCCGCGGGGGAGGAGCATGGCCCGCACCGCGGACGAGAGGGCGCTGAACACCAGGGCCACGCCGACGATGGCCATGACCACGTGTCCGGCGATCAGCATGAGGAGTTGGGGAAAAGGGGGCCGGTGTGGTGGCCGCCTCTCAGGCCACGTCCTCGCTGGCGGGATCCCAGGCCAGGAGGTCGACCAGCCGGGGATCGTTGGAGAACATCTCGACCACCGGAGAAGACAGGCCCAGGCGCCGCTGGATGCGCTCGACCTCCAGCTGCTCGTTCCACAGCACCAGGGTGACGACCAGGCCGGCCCGCCCGGCGCGCGCCGTGCGTCCCGACCGGTGCAGGTAGCCCTTGTGGTCCTCGGGCGGGTCGTAGTGGATGACGACGTCGATGCCGTCCACGTCGATGCCCCGGGCGGCGACGTCGGTGGCCACCAGCACCGGGAGGCGGCCGTCGGTGAACTGGCGCAGCGCCCGCTCCCGCATCTCCTGGCGCAGGTCGCCGTGGATGGCGCGCGCGTCGACGCCCTCTTTGCGCAGCGCGTCGGTGAGACGGTCGGCGCCCCGTTTGGTCCGGCTGAAGATGAGGGTGCGGTCGGAGGCGTTGGCGATGCGCGCCGCCACCTTCACCTTGTCGAGCTGGTGCACGAGCAGGAAGCGGTGCTGCATCTCCGTCACCGTCGGGGTGTCCGAGGCCACCTCGTGGCGCACCGGGTTGGTCAGCTCGTGGCGCACGATGCGGTCGACGTCGCCATCCAACGTGGCCGAGAACAGCATGGTCTGGCGGGGCCGCGTCAGGTGCCGCAGGATCCACTCCAGCTGGGGGAGGAACCCCATGTCGCACATGCGGTCGGCCTCGTCGAGCACCACGGCGCTCGACGGCGGAGAGGTCGAGCACGCCCCGCTGGCGCAGGTCGATCAGCCGCCCCGGCGTGGCCACGATGACATCGGTCCCGGCGCGCAGCGACTCGATCTGGCCGTCCATGGCGGTGCCGCCGTAGCACGCGGTGAGCTGTCGGCCGACGGCCTGGGCCAGCGGGGCGAGCACGCCGGCGACCTGGCTGGCCAGCTCCCGGGTGGGGACCAGGATCAGGACGCGGGGCGGGCGACCCGGGCCGCCCGGCTCGCCCAGTCGCTGGAGGACGGGTATCCCGAACGCCAGGGTCTTGCCCGATCCCGTCTTGGCCTTGCCGCACACGTCCCGCCCGGCCAGGCCGTCGGCGATGGTCAGCGCCTGGATGGGGAATGGTTGGGTGATTCCGCCTTCGGCAAGGGCGGCAGCGAGGGCTGGCGCCGTTCCGAGCCCGGCGAACGTGCCGGGATGCTGCACCGTGGTGGTCAAACCTGCTCCTGAGTCCGAAGGGTTCACCCGCTCCAGCCGGCAAGCCAACCCGGGGTGGCCGCGCACGACGCACGTGCCTACCCGCAGGGAGTGTACCCGAGCGTGGTCAGTGGGCGTGGCTACCGTGGGCGGTATGACCCTCCCGCTGTGGTCCGACGAGCCCGGCGCGCCGAGCCGAGCGGCGCCGCGGCGGGTGACCCTGGTGCGGCTGGCGGGCGAGATCGCCCGGCAGGTGGCGGCCATCGGACCCGTCGCCGTCGAGGGCGAAGTGCACCGGCCGACGAAGTCGCGGACCGGGTGGGTGTTCTTCGCCCTCCGCGACCGGGCCGCCGAGATCCGCGTCGTCGTGCCCCGGAGCCAGCAGCGGCGCTGCCGGGTGGTGGCCGGTGAGCGGGCGCTCGTCGCCGGGTCGCTGGAGTGGACGTCGGACCGCGGCGCGCTCCAGCTCAAGGCGGTCGAGGTGAGCCCGGTCGGCGCCGGCGCGGTGGCCGCCCTGATGGCCGAGACCCGCCGTCGGCTGGTCGCCGACGGCCTCGTCGGGCGTCCCAAGCGGCGGCTGCCGGCGCTGCCGCGTCGCATCGGGGTGATCTGCGGCGCCGACGCCGCCGTGCGCCGCGACATCGAGTCGGTGGTGGCCGCCCGGTTCCCCGGGTACCCGCTCTTGGTGCAGGAGACCACCGTTTCGGGTCCCGGTGCGCCCGAGGCGATCATCACCGCGTTGGGCGACGTGGTCCGCGGCGCCGGCGTCGACGTGGTCATCCTCGCCCGCGGAGGCGGTGACGCCACCCAGCTGCTGGCCTGGAGCGACGAGATGGTGTGCCGGGCGGTGGCGGCGTGCGCCGTGCCCGTCGTCTCGGCCATCGGCCACGAAGGGGACCGCCCCCTCTGCGACGAGGTCGCCGACCTCCGCTGCGGGACGCCGTCGCTGGCCGCGGCCGCCACCGTTCCCGACCGTGGGGCGCTGGAGACCCAGCTGGAGCGCGGAGCCGCCCAGCGCCGGCGCCAACTGGCCGCGAGCGTGGAGGGGGCCGTGCGCCGGGCCGGGGCGGTGGACACTGGCGCCGCCTTGCGGCGTGGCCTCACCCACGCCAGCGAGCGGGTGGCGCGCGATCGCCGGCGTCTCGACGAGCTGCATCCTCGCCGCCAGTTGGCGGCCGCCGCCCGGCGCCTCGACGCGGTCGACTGGCGCCGGCGGGGCGGGGAGCGCCTCGGGCGGGCCGAGGGACGGCTGGGAGGCCGAGGGTCGCCACCTGCGCGCCCTCGCCCCCGAGCGGGTGCTCGAGCGGGGCTACGCCGTGGTCCGCCGGGCCGACGGCGAGGTGGTGCGCCGCCGGGCCCAGGTGGCGGCCGGCGACCGGGTCGGCATCCGCCTGGCCGACGGGGCCCTGCGCGCCCTCGTCGAGGGGGACGCCGGTGGCTGACGGCGCCGACGCCGGCGACCTCAGCTTCGAGGAGCTGATGGAGGCGCTCGAGGCCATCACCGAGCAGCTGGCTTCGGGCGACCTGGGCATCGAGCGGTCGGCGGACCTGTACGAGGAGGCGGAGCGCCTGCACGGCCTGGCCCGCCAGCGCCTCGACCAGGTCCAGGCCCGGATCAGCCGCCTCGCCGGCGAGGGGCAACCGCCCTCCGGAGCCCATTCCTGACAAAGTAGACTGGACAAGTCAGGTATTGCTCCGTAGGGTGGCCGCGTGACGGTCATCGAGGAGCTGGTACAGCGGGTTGGGAGCCTGGCCGCCGAGGCCGAGCGATCGGCGGCGGCGGGCGCACCCGGTGGGGACCGAATGGCTCCGGGGCGCCTGTCGCCAGTTGGTGTCGGCCGCCGCCAGCTGGCCGCAGTGCTTCGGCGAAGCACCGGCGGAGCGCTCCTACCGGCGCCTGGCCAGGTCGGGGCAGCTGGAGGCGTGGCTGATCTGGTGGCCGGAGGGCGGCCGCCTCCGCCTCCACGACCACGGCGGCGCGGCCGGGGCGCTGGGCGTGGTGAGCGGCCAGTTGGACGAGACCTACGTCCTCCCGGGCGGGGCGCTTTCGCAGCGGGTGCTCGGTGCGGGCCAGTCCGTCGCCTTCGCCGGCGACCACATCCACGACGTTGTCAACCGCCGACCGAGCGGGGCGACCAGCGTGCACGTCTACAGCCCGCCGGCGGCCAACCTGACCTTCTACCGTTGGGTCAGCGACGCCGATCGACTCGCTTTGGCCTGACGGGCGCGACAAGCTGCGCCATGGCCGCGGCCCGGATCGACGCACTCCTCGCCGAGGCGCGGCGGGGCCTCGAGCGGGTCACCCCTGCCCAGGCCCGGGTGCTCGGCGACGCCGGCGCCGTCATCGTCGACATCCGCCCCCAGGAGCTGCGGGCGCGCGACGGCCGTCATTCCCGTCGCCCTGGTGGTCGACCGCAACCAGCTGGAATGGCGTCTCGACCCGTCATCGCCGCACCGGCACCCGGCGGTCGGCGCCCACGACCACGACCGGCCGGTGGTGGTCGTCTGCGACGAGGGCTACGCCTCCAGCCTGGCCGCCGCCACCCTTCAGCGCCTGGGTCTGCGCCGGGCCACCGACATGATCGGCGGGTTCCAGGCGTGGCGGGCCGCCGGCCTGCCCGTCAGCGACGAGTCGGCCACCGGTGGGTGAAGCAGCGCTGCGAGCGGATCCCCGCCGCCCACGGTGCCCACAGCCCGCCGAGGGCGGCGCCGGTTGATTCTGTCCACGCCATGGCCGCCGGGGCGGCGACGCGGCGGACGACCTGACGGATGCCGCCTTGGTGGACGGCGTAGCCCGCCCAGGTACCGGGATAGTCCTTGGTCGAGCCGACTTCGGTGAGGACCATGGGCCCGTAGCGCCGGCGCCGGTGGCGGTGGGTGTGGCCGGCGCTGAGCATGGTGGCGGGGTTGGCGGCGACCAGGGCATCGAGGAACGGACCGGCGTCGCCGCCCACCACGCCGGGTGGGTAGGCGCGCCCGAGGGGCTGGTGGTGCATGGCCACGAACGCCCCGCCCGGCGCGTCGCCCACCGCCTCGGCGACCGCGGCGCGCTGCTTGGCGTCGATCTCGCCGCCGCGGTGGCGAGGATCCGGGGTGTGGACGAGCACGAGCCGCACTCCGGCGAGGTCGTGGGTGGTCACCCACGTAGCCACCTCGACGCCGTGCTCGGCGAGCAGGGCGGCGCCGTTGGCGCCGGCCCCGAACGTCGTGGTTGCCGAGCACGGCGAGGACGGGGACCGGGACCGACGCCAGCAGCCGCCCGGCGGCGAGGAACTCGGACGGCGCCGAGCAGTGGGTCAGGTCGCCCTTGACCACCAGCAGCTCCGCGCCCCACGCCAGGGCCTCGTCGACGGCGGCCCGGGCGCAGCGGAGCGGGAACGGCTCCTCTCCCGGATCCAGGGCAGCCCGGTCGACGATGGTCCCGAGGGCACCGAAGTGGGACTCGCCCAGGTGCAGATCGCTGATGGTGGCGAAGCGGGCCAGCTGCGGACCCGGCGGGGAGGGCAGGGTGGCCGCCCGGGCCACCCGCCGGCGGGGCAGTCCCGGACCGGCCACCGTCACGTCGTAGGTCGTCGCCGGCGCCAGCCCCCGCAGCGTGCACGCTCCCGGCCCGCCGGTTTCGGATCCCGCGGTGAGCGGGCGGGGTCGGCGCCCCCGGCGGCGCAGGAAGGCGGGCGGGGCGGCGGTCACCTCGGCCCGGCGGTCGCCGATCTCGATGACCACCTCAGGGGCGGGCAGCGCCGGCCACGTCACCTGGACGGCGTCGTCCTCGACGGCGAACACGAGCATCAGGTCGGTTTACCCGGCCGGACAACGGGAACATATAGGACATCGGTGGTGGGTTCCACCGGCGGAGCGTCCCGACCTCGCTGGCTCAGCCGTCCCCCTTGAGGACGGCGGCCAGCGTGGGTTGGATGCGCTCACCGAAGGCCACGTTGACCCCCATACGTTCCACCAGCTGGGCGACGGCGCGCTTCGGCGTTGGGCACGGGGTGGGCGGCGACCAGCTGCCGGGCCCGTTCGGCGTCGCCGGGGTCCACCAGCGACGGCAACCCCTCGAGCATGCGGGCGTGCATGTTGGGGGGGAAACGGGCGACGGCGTCGTCCCAGTGGCGTTCCAGCCACGCCAGGGTGACCGGCGCGCCGGCCCGCCGGGACATGACGTGGCCGATGAGCAACGGCGCGTCCTGGGTGCGCACCTCATTGGTCAGGCACGAGTCCAGGGTCTGGCGGAGCAGCTCGGGGTCCTCGGGCTGGCCCAGGGCGAACAGGTAGCGGATCTTCTCCTGGGGGGTGGCCGCCATGCGCATGCGCTCCGCCATGAGCTGGTAGGTGTCCTCGCCGCCGGTGGCGGCGACCACGTTGACCACTGCCGTGGCCAGGTCGGCGTCGAGGGATCCGGGGTCGGCCCAGTAGTCGCGCAGGCGTCGCGTCGGCCTCGGCGCGGACGGCGGCGTCGGCGCCGACCGTTCCCAGGGCGGCGATCAGCCGCGACCGGGTGATGCCCAGCCCGCCGGCGTCCCCCGGCCGGCGGTCCCAGCCCAGCCGTTCGAGCGCCGGTCCGGCGAGGCGGCGGACGAAGCTGCGGACCCCGCTCCGGTCGGCCTCGGCCGCCACCAGGTCGAGCAGGTCGACGGGCCCGAGAATCGCCAGCCACACATCGGGATCGTCTTCGTCGCGCAACCGTCCGACCAGGCCGGCCCAGGAAGCCAGGTCCGAGTCGCCCGCCACCACCAGCGCCCAAGAGTCGTTGGCGAGGGTCAGCCGTTCCAACGCGCTCGTCTCGGACAGGACCGCCGGCAGCAACGCGTCCAGGGCGCCGTCGTACTGGACCCGGTAGAACCCCCAGCCCCCGTCGTTGACCACGACCCAGTCGAGCTTGCCGCCGAAGTCGACGACCGTCGAGGAGTCCTCCAGCAGTACCCGGGTCTGGCTGACCCGGCCGGCGACCGACGCGCGCAGATTGATGGGCACCTTCCAGCGTTCGCCGCCCTGCCCGCCGCCGTTTTCCCCACTCTTGTCGTAGAGGAACCGGCCCTGGGTGAGGACGATGCTGGTGGCGTCGGGGCCCGACTCGGCGCGCACCAGGGGGTAGCCCCCCTGGAAGATCCACGAGTCCATGATGGGGCGCACGGGCTCGCCCGACGTGGACTCGATGGCGTCCCACAAGTCGGTGGTCTCGGTGTTGGCGTGGCGGTGCTCGTCGAGGTAGGCGTTGATGCCCCGCCGGAACACCTCGGGCGACAGGTACTGCTCCAGCATGCGCAGGACCGCGCAGCCCTTCTCGTAGGTCAGGACGTCGAACATGGCCTCGGCCTCGTCCGGCGGGCCCACCGGGTACTCGATGGGTCTGGTCGCGGCCAGTCCGTCGACGCTGAGCGCCATGGCCTTGGTGGTCCCGAACGCCGTCCAGATCCTCCATTCCGGGCGGAAGGCGTCCGAGGCGGTCGCTTCCATGAACGTGGCGAAGGCCTCGTTCAGCCAGATGCCGTTCCACCACCGCATGGTCACCAGATCGCCGAACCACATGTGGGCCGTCTCGTGGCAGACGACCTCCGCCACCCGGCGCTGCTCGAGCTGGCTCGACGTCTGCGGATCGAGGAGCAGCGCCGTCTCCCGGTAGGTCACGCAGCCGAGGTTCTCCATGGCGCCCATGGCGAAGTCGGGGATGGCGACGTGGTCGAGCTTGTCGTGCGGGTAGGGGATGTCGAAGTAGCCGGCGAGGAAGCGCAGGGCGTGGCCGCCGACCTCGATGGCGAAGTCGGTCAGCTTCTGTTTTCCGGGCACGGTGGCCACACGCAGCGGCGTGCCGTCGACGTCGGTCGGCGCGGTCAGCTCGAAGGGTCCGACGATGCAGGCCACCAGGTAGGTCGACATGGGCATGGTCTCGGCGAAGCGGACCCGGCGCCGGCCGTCGCCGGCGGGCTCGTCCGCCACCATCGTGCCGTTGGAGATCGCCGTCAGGACCTCGTCGATCACCAGGGTCACGGCGAAGGTGGCCTTGAAGTCGGGTTCGTCCCAGCACGGGAACGCCCGGCGGGCGTCGGCCGGCTCGAACTGGGTCGAGGCGATGACCTGCTCCGTGCCGGCGTCGTCGGTCCACGTCGAGCGGTAGAAGCCGCGGAGCTTGTCGTTCAACACCCCGGTGAACACCAGGTCCAGGATCCAGGTCCCGGCAGAGAGAGGTTGGGGGAGAGAGACGTGCAGACGTTCGGCATCCTCGTCGAGCGCCACGGTCCCGTCGATCCCGGGGGCGGTGCCGTCCTGCGGAGGACGCACGGTCGCCTGGGAGACGACGAGCTCGGCGGCGTTGAGGACCAGCTGCTCGACCGGCTCGGTGACCCGCACCCGGATCGACACCGTTCCCGAGAAGGTCGCCTTCGCCAGGTCCGGTGCCAGCTCGAGCTGGTAGCGCTCGGGGACCACCGTTCGCGGCAGTCGGTAGCTGGCCTGCTCAGCCACGGTCTCTCCTGTCGTCGTGCTGATTGCTCTGCGTGCCCTGCGGCGCAAGCGGCGCCCGGGTTTGGGCTTGGGTTCGGGCTCGGGTTTGGGCTCACCCTACGGCGTGGCCCACCGGGCAGCGGAGCGGCGCCCCTGGGTCGGGGACGGCCCGGGTTGGGGACGGGAGCCCGGGGCGCCTACGGTCGTCGCCATGGATCATCAGGTGGAGGTGGTGACCGTCGGTCACGCCATCGTGGACGTGCTGGCGCCGGTCGCCGAGGAGATGGTGGGCCGGTTCGGGTTGGACAAGGGCGCCATGACCCTCGTCGACGACGAGCGGTCGGCGCTCATCTACGACACCGTGGGCCCGACCACGGCCGTGTCGGGCGGTTCCGCGGCCAACACCGCCGCCGGCCTGGCATCGCTCGGCGCCGGCGTGGCGTTCGTCGGGCGGGTCAGGGACGACGAGCTCGGCCGGATCTTCGCCGACGACATCCGGGCCGCCGGCGTCACCTACGACGTGGCCCCGGCATCCGACGGGCCGGGCACCGGCCGGTGCGTCATCCTGGTCACGCCCGACGCCGAGCGGACGATGTGCACCAACCTGGGCGCCGGCGACTACCTCGGCCCCGGCGACGTCGACGCCGACATGGTCGCCGGCGCCCAGGTGGTCTACCTGGAGGGCTTTCTGGCCGGCCTGCCGACCACCGACCCCACGGTGGCCGCCACCATCGCCGCGGCCCGTCAGGGAGGGACGGAGGTGGCGCTGTCGCTGTCGGACCCCTTCTGGGTCGAGCTCCACCGCGACGCCCTCGAGGCGGTGGTCGACAACGTGGACCTTCTGTTCGCCAACGAGCAGGAGGCCATGGGCCTGGCCGGCGAGGCGGACGCCGACGCCGCCGGGGCCCGCCTGGCCCAGCGGGGCGCGACCGTCGTGGTCACCTGCGGCGCCCGGGGGGCGATGGTGTACCGCCGGGGCCGCGACGGTGGCGACCCGACCGTGGTGCGGGTCCCGGCCGCGCCGGTGGAGCGGGTGGTGGACACCACCGGCGCCGGCGACCTGTTCGCCGCCGGCTATCTCTTCGGGCACGTGCGCGGGTTGGATCCGGAGCAGTCGGCCCGTCTGGGGGCCATGGCGGCGGGCGAGGTGATCAGCCATTTCGGCGCCCGGCCGACGGTGGCGCTGGCCGCCCTCGCCGAGCGAGAGGGCCTTCTGGTCGCCGGCTGAGCCGGCGGGCGGCTGAGCCGCGGCGGGCGGCGGGCGGCTACGGGTCGCCGGGGTCGGGCGGGAGGAACGCGGCCTCGACGTCGCCCAGGCGCACCAGCGCCGACGCCACCCAGCCGGCCAGGTCGGCCAGGCCGCGGGCCAGGGCGGGGCTCAGGCTGCCCCGGCGCTCGGGTCCCGGTGGGGTTCCGGCCGCCGGCGCGGCGGCGCGCTGCGGGGCGGTCGGCTCGGCGCTCCGCGCCGGGTCGTCGGGGTCGGCGGGCCCGCCGGCAGATTCGTGGTCGGGCCCGCCGGCGCCGGCCGGGCTGGCGGGGGGGCGGCTGGCGCCGGGAGAGGCCGCGGGAGAGGCGGCGGCGGGATGGGTGTTACCGACGTCGTGATCGTCGTCCGCCGGGTCGCTCAACGCGCTCTCGCCGAACAGACCTTGACGAGGCAGGTCCTCGGGGTCCCGCAACCGGTACTCGCCCTCGAAGGTGATCTCCACCGCAGCCGCGCCGACGTCGATCTCGTCGTGCCCGACGACGCCCGCCCGCTCGAACGCGGCCAGGCCGTGCGGGGTGGGCGCGCCCAGGCGCTCGACCACGTCGAGCAGGCCCCGTCGCTCCGGGATGGCGGCCAGGCGCTGGATGCGCAAGACCACCTCGACGCCGATCTCGGGCGTTTCCTCCACCGTTTCGCCGAGCACCCACGACCGCCACGCCGACTGGCTCCACGTCGACCAGTCGAGGGTCACATCCGCCAGCACCCGGGGGGTGCGACCGTCTCCCGGCAGGGCCACGGAGGTCTCCCACACCACGTCGCCCGACAGGAGGTCGCTGAGGAGGCGGTCCTCGTGGCGGGGACGCTGCAACAGGCTGTCGTCGAATGCCCGCTCCAGGACCCGCACCGCGTCCAGGAACACGTGGTCCAACATCCCCCGCGACGCTACCCGCGCCGCCGCCGGCGCTGCCCTCGGCGCCCGCCACGAACCGCCGGCGCCGCCGACCACCGGTAGCCTCGGACCCAGTGGAACGCCTGGGTATCGTCGGTCTCCCCAACGCCGGCAAGTCGAGCCTCTTCAACGCCTTGACCGGCGGATCGGCGGCCGTGGCCGCCCACCCCTTCTCGACCACCGAGAGCACCGTGGGCATGGCCCAGGTTCCGGACCACCGGGTGGACGCGCTGGCGGAAATGAGCCACAGCAAGAAGGTGGTGCACGCCACGGTCGAGCTCACCGACATCGCCGGTCTGGTGGCGGGCTCGTCCACGGGGGAGGGCCTGGGCAACCGCTTCCTGGGCGGCATCCGCGAAGCCGACGCCATCTGCCTGGTGCTGCGCGCCTTTGTCGCCGACGAGGTGGCGGGGAGCGCGGACCCCCTCGACGACCTGCAGGTGCTCGAGCTCGAGCTGGTGTTGGCCGACGCCGCCACCGTGGAGGGCCAGATCGACAAGCGGCGCAAGGCGGCCAGGGCGGACAAGTCGCTGGCCGCCGAGGTGGACGCCCTGGGGTCGGCGTTGGCGTCGTTGCAGGCCGGCGTTCCCCTCTACCGGTCGGGGATGGACGCCGACCAGCGGGCCCTGCTCCGGCCGGCCTTCCTGCTCACCAACAAGCCGGTGCTGGCCGTGGTCAACCTGGGCGAGGACCAGGTGACCGACCCGGATCCGATCGTCAAGCCGGTCGCCGACGAGCTGGGCGACGCCGGCGAAGTCCTGGGCGTCAGCGTCAAGCTGGAGGCGGAGGCGGCCCAGCTCGAGCCGTCGGAGCGGGCCGAGCTGCTCGAAGGCCTCGGTCTCGGCGAGGGCGCCCTGCCCCGGGTCGCCCGTGCCGCCTACCACCTGCTCGGCCGGCGCACCTTCCTGACCACCGGCGACAAGGAGAGTCGGGCGTGGACGTTTCGCGCCGGGGCCAAGGCGCCCGAATGCGCCGGCGTCATCCACTCCGACCTGCAGCGGGGCTTCATCCGCGCCGAAGTCGTCCGTTGGGACGAGCTGCTCGAGCTCGGCAGCTGGGCCAAGGCGCGCGACGCCGGGCGGCTACGGGTCGAGGGGAAGTCCTACGAGGTGGTCGACGGCGACGTCCTCGAGATCCGCTTCGCCGTCTAGGAGGCGGCGAACGATGGCGTGGCTGACCCGAGACGCCCAGGTCCTGGCCACCGTCGACGACCGAGGCGACCGATCGGGCGTCCGCCTGGTCGAGGGGCCGGCGCTGGTGCACACCTTGGGCGGCGGGACGCCGGTCGACGTGGCCTGGTGCCGCCGGCGCGACGCACCCACCGCGCCCTCGCGGTCGTCGCCACCCGTCCTCGAGGTACAGCGGGTGGCCACCCTCGGATCGTGGCGCCTCGGCCGCCCCTGCCCTCCCGGCCGGGTCGTGGTGGTCGCCGGGGCCGGCGCCTTCGAGCGCTGGCGCCTGCAGGTCGGCGACCGCCTCGAGGTCGAAGGGGAGTGAGCCCAGGAGTGAGCCCAGCCCCCTCGGGCCGGATCGTCCTCGTCGCCACCCCCATCGGCAACCTGGGCGACTTGAGCCCTCGGGCGGTCGAGACCCTCGCCGGCGCCGACGCCATCTTCTGCGAGGACACCCGCCGCACCCGGATGCTGCTCACCCACGCCGGCGTCAAGGGGGCCCGCCTGTTCGCCCTCCACGAGCACAACGAGGCGGAGGCGTCGCAGCGGGCCGTGCGCCAGGCGGCCGGCGGGGCGACCGTGGCGGTGACGACCGACGCCGGCATGCCGGGGATCTCCGACCCGGGCGAGCGGCTGGTGCGGGCGGCCGTCGCCCAGGGCGTGGCGGTCAGCGTGATCCCGGGCCCGTCGGCGGTGACCGCCGCCCTGGTCGGTTCCGGGCTGCCCTCGGCCCGGTTCTGCTTCGAGGGTTTCCTGCCCAGAAAGGGTGGGGAAAGGGCGGCCCGGTTGGCCGGGCTGGCCGCGCGAGCCCCGGACCGTCGTGATCTACGAGTCGCCGGCGCGGGTGGCGCGCACCATCGGCGATCTCGAGTCGTGCTGCGGGCCGGACCGGCCGGTGGCCCTGGCTCGCGAGCTGACCAAGGTCCACGAGGAGTGGTGGCGAGGCACGGTGGCTGCCGCCCGCCGGTGGCTGGCCTCCGGGGCCGTGCTCAAAGGGGAGTGGGTGATCGTGCTGGGCGGCGCCCCCGCGGTCTCCGCGCCCGACGACGACGAGCTGCGCGCCGCCCTCGCCGCCCGGATCGACGCCGGCGTCGATCGCCGCACGGCGATCGCCGAGGTGGCAGAGCAGCGGGCGGTGCCCAAGCGGCGCGTCTACCAGCTGGCGGTGGCGCTTCCTCGCGGCGACGGCTAGCGAAAGCCCGTCGGGTTTGGAGCCGGGGCCCGCCTACTCTGTCGAGGTGCCCGGGCGCTTCTACGTGACGACCCCCATCTACTACGTCAACGACGCGCCCCACATCGGCCACGCCTACACCACCGTCACCGTCGACGCCCTGGCCCGCTGGCACCGGCTGCTCGGCGAGGACGTCCTCTTCCTCACCGGGACCGACGAGCACGGGCTGAAGGTGCAGCGCGCCGCCGAGGCCCAGGGGCGCACGGCGCAGGAACACGCCGACCTGACCAGCGAGCGCTACCGCGAGACCTGGGCGCTGCTCGACATCACCTACGACGACTTCATCCGCACCAGCGAGCCCCGCCATTATCTGGCCACCGCCGCCCTGATGCAGGCGGCCTACGACAACGGCTGGATCGAGCTGGGGACCTACGAGGGCTGGTACTGCGTCAGCTGCGAGGCCTACTACACCGAGGACGACCTTCTTCCGGGCCAGCTGTGCCCGATCCACGAGACGCCGGTCGAGTGGCTGAAGGAGGACAACTACTTCTTCAAGCTCTCCGCCTTCACCGACCGCCTGCTCGAGTGGTACGAGGCCGATCCGGGCGCGGTGACCCCCGACTACCGCCGCAACGAGGCCATCGGCCTGATCCGCCAGGGCCTGCGGGACATCTCGGTGTCGCGCACGTCGCTCACGTGGGGGGTGCCGGTGCCGTGGGATCCGGCTCACGTCTTCTACGTCTGGTACGACGCGCTGATCAACTACGCCACCGCCGTGGGGTACGGCGCCGACCCGGAGCGCTTCGCCACGTGGTGGCCGGAAGTGCACCACGTGATCGGCAAGGACATCCTCCGCTTCCACTGCGTGTACTGGCCGGCGCTGCTGATGGCCGCGGGGATCGACCCGCCCAAGCGCATCGCCGTCCACGGCTTCCTGCTCGTGGGCGGGGCCAAGATGTCGAAGTCCAAGCTCAACCAGATCGCGCCGGCGGACCTGGTGCCGACGTTCGGCGTCGACGGCTTCCGCTACCAGTTCCTGCGCGACCAGGCGTTCGGGCCCGACGGCGACTTCTCCTACGAGGGGATGGTCGCCCGCTACAACGCCGACCTGGCCAACAACCTGGGCAACCTTCTCGCCCGGGTGACGACCGTCGTGGCCAGCAAGTGCGGCGGGATCGGGCCCGCCCCCGATCCCGACAGCCCGTTCGCCGCGGTGGCGACCGAGGTCTACGAAGCCGCGGCCGCCGCCTGGGCCCGCGTCGCCCCGAGCGAAGCGCTGGACGCCACCTGGCGGCTGGTGCGCGACACCAACGCTGCCCTCGAGGCGGCCGAGCCGTGGAAGGCCGAGCCCGGGCCCGACGTGGACCGCGTCCTGGGCGACGCCCTGGAAGCGCTCCGGATCGTCGCCGTCCTGGCCGCTCCCGCCCTCCCGCTCGCCAGCGAGGAGATCTGGCGGCGCATCGGCGTCACCGGCGTCACCGGCTCGCCTCACGACGCCCGCCTGCCCGACGCGGCCCGCTGGGGCGGCTACGCCGGCGGTCAGCCGGTGGCCAAAGGCCCGCCGCTGTTCCCCCGCCTGCGCGCCGAGTAGGGCCGGGCCATGTGGACGGACTCCCACTGCCACCTGTCCTACGAGGGCGTCGGTGTCGGTCAGATCGACGCCGCCCGTCAGGCGGGCGTCACCCGGATGATCACCGTGGGAACCGACGCCGCCCAGTCCCGGGCGGCGCTCGAGGTGGCGGCCGCCCACGACGGGGTGTGGGCGACGGTCGGTCTCCACCCCCATGACGCCGCCGCCGGGCTCGACGAGGTGGTCGGTCGCGCTGCTGCGACGCTGCGGCGCGGCGCCGGCGCGGCCGGGGTGGTCGCCGTGGGCGAGTGCGGCCTCGACTACCACTACGACCACAGCCCCCGGCCGGCGCAGCGCGACGTGTTCGCCGCCCAGATCGCCCTGGCCATCGAGCGGGACCTGGCCCTGGTGGTCCACACCCGCGAGGCGTGGGACGACACCTTCGCCATCCTCGACTCGGTCGGCGTCCCGGCGCGCACGGTGTTCCACTGCTTCAGCGGCGGTCCCGCCGAGGCCCGCAAGTGCCTCGACCGCGGCGCCTGGCTGTCCTTCAGCGGCATCGTCACCTTCAAGACCGCCGGCGAGGTGCGGGAAGCGGCGGCCCTCTGTCCGGCGGAGCGGCTGCTGGTCGAGACCGACTCGCCGTTCCTGGCCCCCGTGCCCCACCGGGGCAAGCCCAACAGCCCGGCTCTGGTCCCCCTCGTCGGCGCCGGCGTGGCCGCGGCCCGCGGGGTCGACGCCGGCGCGGTCGAGGAGGCGTCGTGGGCGGCCACCGCCCAGGTGTTCCGGCCTGCCGGCCTGACCGGCCCAGGCCGGCGCCGGCGCCTCGACCGGGCCGGGCGCTCAGATGTGTCGGAGAGCGCGGCCCTCCCGGCTTGATGCGTCGGTGGGTGCGGTACTCGCGCCCTGCCACGCATCGGGCTGGAGGTGGCCGCGCCATTCGATACATTTCGGAGAAGAAGTCAATGAAAACATATGACATAGATAAGAAAGCATGCTCTTTCCTCCGCCACTGGACTCGCTCGCCCAGGCGCAGTACGGGCTGCTGACGCGGGCCCAGATCCTGGGGGTACTCAGCCGGTCCCAGCTGCACCGCCGGTTGCGTGCCGGGCTGCTGGTTCCGGTCGGTCGGGGCGTCTACCGGCTGGCCGGCTCGCCGGTCACCTGGCGCCAGCGCGCCCTGGCTGCCTGCCTGGCGATCGGCGATCCGGTCGCGGTGTCGCACCGCGCCGCCGGGTACGCGTGGCGGGTGGCCTCTCTGGCGGCCCCGCGGCGATCGAGGTGTCCATCCCGCCGGGTCGAGGTGCCAGGCCTGGCGATGTGGTCGTGCACCGCCGGCCGTTACCGGCGATCGACGTCGTCCGCCGATGGGATATCCCTGTCACGTCGGCGCCGCGCACGGTCATCGATCTGTCCACGGTGCTCGCCGGCCCCCTGCTGGCACGGGTGGCGGACGACCTGCTCCGTCGCCGCCAGCTGGACATCTCCCAGCTCGCGGCCCGACTGGGAGCCGACGAGCCGTTGCCGAGGTTTCGGCGCCATGTCGTCGAGAACCTCATGTGCCGCCGCCGCGACGGGAGCGTCGGTGCGTCCCCGCCGGAGGACTGGGTCTTCGACACGCTGGTCCGGGCCGGTCTCCCGCCACCGGCCCGTCACCATCGACCGGTGGTGGGAGGCTCCCTGCGGGAGCTGGACTGCGCCTACCCGGAACTTCGCATCGGGATCGATTACGACGGGTGGACTGTTCATCGGGACGTGGCGCACTTTCACGGCGACCGCGAACAGGCAGGCGGCGTTCCAGCTGGAGGGCTGGATCCTGTTCCAGGTGACTCTCGCGTGGACCGCCGACCAGCTCATCGCCCGGGTGAGCGCGGCCATCGACCAGCGCAGCGCCGGCATGGCCCGACCCTCGGGCAGGATGATCCCGTGACACTCGGCGTCCGTCAGGTCCGCGACCTGCTGGAGAGCAACGGGATCTCGCCCAGTCGCGCCCTGGGCCAGAACTTCGTCGTCGACCCCAACACCGTGCGCCGAATCGCCCGTCTGGCCGAGGTGGGGCCGGGCGACCGGGTGGTCGAGATCGGCGCCGGCGTGGGCTCGCTCACCCTGGCGCTGGTCGAGACCGGTGCCGCGGTCACGGCCATCGAGATGGACCGTCACCTGTTGCCGGTGCTGCGGGGCGTGACCGAACCGGCGGGGGTGCGGGTCGTCGCTGGCGACGCGCTCCGCCTCGACTGGGCCGCGCTCCTCGGCGACGGTCCCTGGGTCCTCGTCGCCAACTTGCCCTACAACGTGGCCACTCCGCTGATCGCCGACCTGCTCGACGGCGTGCCGGCCATCGAGCGCATGGTCGTGATGGTCCAGCAGGAGGTGGGCGAGCGGCTGGCGGCCGAGCCGGGGAGCCGGGCCTACGGCGCCGTGTCGGTGAAGGTGGCCTACTGGGCCCACGCCGCCCTCGCCGGCCAGGTGGCGCCGAGCGTCTTCCTGCCCCAGCCGAACGTGGGATCCGTTCTCGTCACCATCCGTCGCCGGCCGCAACCCGCCGTGTCCTCGAAGGTCGACGCCGAAGCCATGTTCGACCTGGTGCGCGCCGGGTTCGCCCAGCGGCGCAAGATGCTGCGCCGCAGCCTGGCCGGGAGGGTGCCCGCTGGCGCCTGGGAGGTCGCCGGAGTGGCGCCCGAGGCGCGCGCCGAGGACCTCGACGTGCTGGCCTGGGGCCGCCTGGCGGCGGCCGCCGGCAACGCAGCGGCCGCCGGCAACGCAGCGCCCGCCGGCAACGCAGCGCCCTCCGGCCGGCCCGGCCCCCCCGCCTCCGCAGGCTCGTTGCCCCGGTGACGGAAACCACCACGCCGGCGGTGCTGCAGGCGCCGGCGAAGCTCACCCTCCGGCTGCGGGTCACCGGCCGGCGGGCCGACGGCTACCACCTGCTCGACGCCGAGATGGTCACGGTCGACCTGGCCGACACCTTGCACGTCGGTCCCGGCGACGGTCTCGAGGTGTTCAGCGACCCTCGCGCCGCGGCCGGCGGCGCCGGTCGGCGCCGGCGAGGACAACCTGGTGCGCCGGGCGCTCGCCCTGGTAGGCCGGCGGGCGCACGTGCGCCTGGACAAGCGCATTCCCGCCGGCGCCGGTCTGGGCGGCGGTTCGGCCGACGCCGCCGCCATCCTGCGCTGGGCGGGCTGTCACGATGCCGCGCTGGCGGCGCGGCTCGGCGCGGACGTGCCGTTCTGTGTCGCCGGCGGCCGGGCCCGGGTGGGCGGAGTGGGCGAGGTGGTCGAGCCCCTGCCGGTCGAGGAGATCGCCGGACGGTCCTTCACCCTGCTGACGCCGCCGTTGGCGGTCAGCACCGCCGCCGTGTATCGGGCGTGGGACGTGCTGGCGGACGGCCAGCCGTCTGCAGCGCCACCCGCTTCCGGCAACGACCTGGAGCCGGCCGCTCTTGCCGTCGAGCCCGGCCTGGCGCAGTGGCGGGACCGCCTGGCCGACGCCACCGGCTGCCGGCCCCGGCTGGCCGGCAGCGGTTCTACCTGGTTCGTGGAAGGGGCCTACCCGGGGGAGGACCGAACCGTGGTACGCGTCACCTCACCGCCGGCCTAGGCCGACGGCCTCTACGCCGCCTGTGCGCTCAGCGTCCGGCGCGCCGTTGCCAACGCGTGGCCTTCAGCATCTTCTTGTGCTTCTTCTTGCGCATGCGCTTGCGGCGCTTCTTGATGAGGTTTCCCATGGCGGCCCGTCAACCTAGCCCGCCTCCGCTGCCGCCGCCGAGCGGCGACGAGTCGGCAGCCTGTGGCAGGGTGGGTCGACAAGGAGGCAACGTGGCCAACCAGCGCGATCAGATCAAGATGACCCCCGAAGAGGTCGACCGCTTTCTCCACGAGGAGCGGACGGTCACCATGTGCACCATGCACCCGTCGGGTTCCATCCACGCCGTGGCCATGTGGTACGCGTTCCTCGACGGGGGGTTGGCGGTCGAGACCAAGGCCAAGTCCCAGAAGGTGCAGAACCTGCGACGCGACCCTCGCCTCACCTTCCTCGTCGAAGCCGGCGATCGCTACGACCTGCTGCGCGGCGTCGAACTGGTAGGCAAGGCGGAGATCGTCGACGGCGCCGACCAGCTGTGGGAGTTCGGGGTCAGCATGTACGAGCGGTACATGGGGCCGTACACCGAGGACCAGCGGGAGGCGGTGGAGATGATGATGCGCAAGCGGGTGCTGGTGCGGGTCGACGTGGAGCGGGTGGTGTCGTGGGATCACCGCAAACTGGCCTCCGCTCCATGAGCGACGTTTCCCAAGCCCCCGAGGCCATCGACGACGAGCTGCTGCACACCCGCCGCTACGACGTGACCGCGGTGCGGCGCGGTGACGACGCGTTCGTGTTGCGCGGTTCGGTCATCGACGAGAAGCCGCCGCACCTGTATCTCGACGACGACCCCGAGCCGCTGGTGATCCACCACATGACCGTCGAGCTCACCGTCAGCTATCCCCAGTTGACGATCACCGACGCCGACGTCACCTTCAACTCCTTCCCCCAACTGCTGTGCCCGGCCATCGCGTCCCACTACCGGGAGCTGGTGGGCCTGTCGATAGCCCGGGGCTTCACCCACGAGGTCCGGGCGCGCTTCGGCGGTCCGCGCGGCTGCACCCATACCACCGCCCTGCTCTCGGCGATGGCGCCCGTCGCCGTGCAGTGTCACTGGTCGATGTCCCGACTCGGCGATCAGCCCGCTCCGCGGCAGGCCCCCGACCAGGAGCTGCGCCTCACCCTCAACTCCTGCCACGTGTGGGCGGAAGACGGGGAATTCGCCCGCCAGGTCACCGCCGGCGAGCGCGTCCCCGGGCCCATCCTGCCCATCCGGCGCCGTTTGGAGGAACGAGGCGTCGATCCCGACGCCTGGTGGGAGGCCCACCGCTGAACCCCGCCGCTGAACCCCGCCGCTGAAACCCGCTGCTGGCTCCAGGACTAGTTGCGGGGCTTGCGGGGCGGGACCCCGAGGGTGGGAGCGGCCACGGCCGTCTCCGGCCACCGGCGCCGCGACACGATGGACAACTTGCGCAGCAGGGCGATGGCGCCGGGGTCGTCGTCGCCGGGGCGGGTCTCGATGGCTCCGTCGGCGATCATGCCGTCGATGACCTCCCGGCCGGCGTCGGTGCGGACGATGGTGAGCGTCCAGTCGTTGTAGGCGCCGATGCCGCCGGTGGCGATGTCGGCGTGCTCGGCGGCGAAGTCCGGGCAGGTCTTGCAGCCTTCCCGGGTCCAGGCGTGGCACTCCTTGAGCGGGATCTCGTGGTAGGCGCCGTCGCGCATCCAGATCTGGAACACGCCCTTGATGTTCATCTTGGCGATGTCGGCCCGCTTCAGGCCGTACTTGGCCTCGAACAGCTCTTCGAAGATGGCGTCGTCGAACGTCTTGGAGCACAGCAGGCCGATGGACAGTCCGAGGCGCCGGGCCACCTTGCCCGCCTTGCGGGCGCGCATCACGCCCGGGATCGACGCCTGGCAGCTCATCCCGACCAGGGCCAGGCGCTCGTCGCCGTTGGCGATCGCCGCGCCGTAGGCGAGGGTGTTGGCCGAATAGGTGTAGCGCGAGCCCGACGCGGCGATGATCTCGTCGCGGGTGCGGACCACGCCCGGCACGGCGCGCCACGTCGAACCGTCACCCTCGAGCAGCGACACCAGGGCGCTGTCGATGCGGTCGTGTTCCAAGCACCAGATCAAGATGGCCGACACCAGCCCCCCGTCCTGGCCTCGTTCGTGGATCTCGGGGTCGGTGGCCCGGGCGAGGAAGATGTCCTTGCTGACCCCGTCCAGCTCCTCGGGCTCGCGCTCCCGGCCGAACAGCTGGGTGTCGATTTCGGTTTCCCAGTTGCCGAAGCGAGGGCAGGCGCGAGTGCAGCTGGTGCAGCCCCGCTGGCCGTGGCCGCAGTCGCCCGGACCGAGCTCGGCTTCGAGGTGGTAGGGCCGGTAGACGCCGTTGGCGTCGTCGTAGCCCAGCACGTCGTGGGGGCAGGCGACGACACATCCCGCGCATCCGGTGCACAACCCGGACGTCACCACCTCGTCGTACAGCTCGAGCCACTGCGCCCGCCAGCGCTCGCGTGCCGGCCGGGGTGGCGTCTGGGTCGAGGCCATGGTCCGAGCGTAGGCGGAAATATCGGGTGGCCCGTTCCCCTTGAAAACGGGTATGCCGCGGACCATGGCCGACAGCGCCGACGTGGCCGCGCCCTCGAGGCCGGAGGAGACGGCATCGGCGATCTCGTCGGCGATGGTCGTGGTGCTGGCGGCGGCGTGCGGGGTGGCCGCCGCGTCGCTGTACTACGCCCAGCCCCTGCTGCACACCATCGCCCACGATTTCCACACCTCGTCGGGCACGGCGGGGCTGATCGTCACCTTCTCCCAGGTCGGCTACGCCGTGGGCTTGGCCCTGTTGGTGCCCGTCGGCGACCTGGTCCGGCGCCAGCTCGTCGTCCCCGCCCTGTTGATCGTGTGCGGCCTGGCCCTCGGCGCTTCGGCGCTGGCGCCCAACATCGACGTCCTCGTCGCCCTGGCCCTCGTCATCGGAGTGACATCGGTGGTGGCCCAGCTGCTCGTCCCGCTGGCGGCGTCGCTGGCGCCCGACGCCGAGCGTGGTCGGGTGACGGGCACGGTGATGAGCGGCCTGCTGCTGGGCATCCTTCTCGCCCGCACCCTGTCCGGTCTGATCGCCGGTGCGGCGGGGTGGCGGACGGTGTACTGGGCGGCGTTCGGGCTGGTGGCGCTGACGGCGTTGGTCTTGGCCCGGCTCCTGCCCGCGGAACGGGCTCGCCCGGGCCTGGGCTACCGCGACCTGCTGCGCTCCGCGGTGGCGCTGATCGGCAGCGAGGCCCTCCTGCGCCGGCGAATGCTGCTGGGCGCGCTGGACATGGCCTGTTTCAGCGCCTTTTGGACCACGGCGGCATTCCTGTTGGCCGGCAGCCCGTTTCACTACAGCGACACGGTGATCGGCCTGTTCGGCCTGATCGGCGCGGCCGGCGCCCTGTGCGCGTCGTTCGCCGGGCGGGTCGCCGATCGCGGTCACCAACGGGCGGCCACCGGATCGTTTTCCTTCATCCTCGCCGCCTCGTTCGTGCTCCTGCTTCTCGGTCGGCACTCGCTGGGGTGGCTCATCGCTGGTGTGGTCGCCCTCGACGTCGGCGTGCAGGGTCTGCACATCACCAACCAGAGCCTCATCTTCCGGTTGGCTCCCGAAGCCCGCAACCGGATCAACTCGGGCTACATGACCGCCTACTTCGTCGGCGGCGCGGCCGGCTCCGCGGTCGCCGGCGCGCTCTACGCCAGCGACGGGTGGACGGGCGTGTGCGTCCTCGGCGTGGGGCTGGGGCTGGCCGCCCTGGCCGCGTGGGCGTTCGACATGGTGCGACCCCTGCCGGCCCCTGCCGGCGCGTGAAGGCGCGGGCGCACCCACCTAACCGGCGTCGCGGTGGGCTCGAGCATCGTGGGCGGCTTCCTCCCGACCGTCGGGCTCGAACCCGACCCCGACGCGCTGGTCCTCGCGCCGGCGTTCGCCCTGGGCGATGTCCCGGTAGACCTGGAGGTCGGCCGGGAGGGGGTCACAGGTCGGGAGGGCACGCGGGAACAGTCGGCGGTCGAGCACGACGTTGAGCTCGGCGGCGTAGATGCTGAGCTTGGCCAGCAACAGCAGAAAGGCGACCAGGCCGATGACGCCGCCGGCGGTGCCGTAGGTGCTGTTGGCCCCGTTGAGCTGGTGTTGCACCAGGCCGGTCCCCACGGTGATGAGCAGGGTGAAGCCGGTGGCGCCGAGCACGGCGCCGGGGAGGAGCGCCCGGGTCCCGACCTGCGGCGGGGTCAGGATGCGAAAGGCGGCGAAATAGAAGCCGACGTTCATGGCGAGAATGGCGGCGATGATCACCACGCGCACGGCGATGTTGCGGCCGTGGCCGGTGGCGTAGCTGGAGGCGCCGGCGTTGACGAGGAAGGCCACGCCGATGGTGGCCAGTCCGGCCAGGCTGCGCCCCAGCCGGGGCAGGAACCCGGGCCGCTGAAACGAGGGGATGTTCCATACCTGGGCGAACGCCTGCTGCGCCGTCTGGGTGACGCCCTGGGCGCCGTAGAGAAGCCCGACCACGCCGACCACCAAGGCGAAGATGCTGCCGTGGAGGTTCTTGTTGCCCGGCTTGAAATCGGGGCCCACGACGGGAAACTTGCTCAGCGTCTTGAGGATCCCGCTCCCCAACGACTCGGCTCCGATGTAGCCGAAGACCGTGACCACGACCAGGAGGAGGGGAAAGATGGACAGGAAGCCGTACCAGCCCAGGCTGACGACCTGGAGGTTGGCGCGATCGTCGCTGAACTTCTTGATCACGCCATAGCCGACGCCGAGCTTGGGGATTCTCTGCTGCAGACGGTTGATCGCGGCGAGGAGGCGCTTGATCAGGCCCATGGTCGATCCTCTCAGGGACGGAAGTGCTTGCCGAGGGTCTGCACCTGGCCCTGGTAGTTGGAGCCCACGTCCTGGCCGTACAGCCGGCTGGGCTCGGCGACCATCCGTTCGAAGGTGAGCTTGCAGACCCGTTGTTGGCGTTCGATCATGAAGGGGACGTCATGGGCCCGGACTTCGAGGGCGGCGCGTGACCCGAGGAGGCGTCCGTCCCGGGAGTACCCAAAGCCGGGGTCGAAGAATCCCGCGTAATGGGTTCGCAGCTCGCCGCTGGTGGGATCGTACGCGGTCATCTCGCAGGCCAGGGAGGGCGGCACGCGCACGCTCTCGGCGGACAGGAGCAGGTAGAAGCTCTCGGGGTCGAGGACGACGCGGTCGCCCTGCTCGCTGCGCACCGGCTCCCAGAAGTCCTCGACGCGGTGGCCGACGTGGGCCATGTCGAGGAGGGTGGCGTGGGGCCGGGAGCGGTAGCCCACCCGTCGTTCCTCGTCGCCGCGCAAGTCGAGGCTGAGAAAGACCCCGTCGGCGGTGGCGAACTCGTCGGGGAGGGCGGGACGCCCGGCGCGGTACAGGAGCGGCTCGGTGCGGTGCAGCTCGCTCAATTCGCCATCGCTCAGCTGGGAGCGGCCGATGACGAGTCGCAGCTGGTTGAGCGCCAGGCCGGATCGGACCCGGACCGGGAAGCTCAGCGGGACGACCTCCAGGTACAGCGGCCCTCGGTAGCCGGCGGCGATCTCGTCGAAGCGGAAGCTGCGGTCGGTGATGACCCGGGTGAACACATCCAGGCGGCCGGTCGAGCTCTTGGGGTTGGTCCGTCCCCGCACGAACCCCGGCAGGTCGAGGCTCTCCGCCAGGGGGATGAGATAGGGCCGGTTGGTCTCGAGCACCGCGCCCGAGCCGGTCAGGTCCAGCTCGTCGAGGATGTGGTCGGAGACCTTGGCCGCGACCGTCTCGTCGTCGGGCAGGAAGCTGCAGCGCAGCCGCAGCGCCTTGCTCCCGAGCCGGAGGTCGACGCTGGCCGGTTGGACCTGGCCGGGGAGGGGAGCGGGGCCGGCGATCCAGGCGGCGTCGAGTGCGTCGCTGAGGAGGCGGTCGGGCAGGACACCGGTGGTGGCGTCGCCGAGGTCCGCCAGGCGCTCGGGCGTGGCCATCGCCGGATGATGCCACGCGCGGGCCTCGGCGATCCTGCCCGCCGGTAGCGTTGGGCGGATGCGAGCGACGCTGACCGGCCACGCCGGGCTGTTCATCTCCGCGGGCGGTACGAGCGTGCTGTGCGATCCGTGGTTCAACCCGGCGTACTTCGCGTCGTGGTTCCCGTTCCCGGACAACGCCGGCGTCGACCTGGCGGCGATCGGGTCGCCGACGTACCTGTACGTGTCC
The DNA here is from genome assembly GCA_963757175.1 of uncultured Actinomycetota bacterium. Lineage (GTDB taxonomy): Bacteria > Actinomycetota > Acidimicrobiia > Acidimicrobiales > Palsa-688 > CAVWQR01. The sequence continues at coordinate 185,041 of CAVWQR010000002.1, forward strand.
CATCTCCACAAGGACCATTTCGACCAGCGGTTCCTGGCCGAGCACGTCTCCAAGCGCACCGTCGTCCTGCTCCCGGAGTTCCCCCTCGACGAGCTGCGCCGGTCGCTGGAGGACCTGGGCTTCAGCCGCTTCGTGCAGACGACCGACGGCGAGCCTGTCGACCTGGACGGCATTCGGGTCGCCATCTGCACCGCGACCACGCCGGCCGACGGTCCCCTCGGTGACTCCACCCTTGCCGTCGACGACGGCGAGGCCCGGCTGCTCAACCAGAACGACTGCCGCCCGCCCGATGTGGATCTGCTCGGCGCCCTGGGCCCCTACGACGTGCACCTGCTGCAGTACTCGGGAGCGATCTGGTACCCGATGACCTACCGCTTCGACCGGGAGACCAAGGACCGCCTGGGCCGGGAGAAGCGGGCCAACCAGATGGCCCGGGCCAAGAACTATGTCGACGCCATCGGCGCCGCCCATGTGATCCCCTTCGCGGGGCCGCCGGCGTTCCTCGACGACGACCTGTTCCACCTCAACGACCTGGATGGCGATCCGGCGAACATCTTCGTCGACCAGCCCGTCTTCCTGGACTACCTGGCCGAGCGGGGCGTGGTCGACGCCCACCCGGCCATCGCCGGCTCGGTCCTCGATTTCGGCGCCGGCCGGTTCTCGGTCACCCATCCCGTCGACGACGACGAGCTGAGAGCCGTGTTCGCCGACAAGAAGGCGCTACCTGGCGCGCTACCAGCAGCGCCGCCGGCCGCAGTTGGAAGCGGCGATGCCAGCCGCGGACGACGATGACGGCGACGTCGATCTGGTCGCCGCCCTCGCCGAGTGGATGGAGCCGCTCCTGGGCGGCGCCCGGCGGGTCTGTCGCAGCCTGGGGGGGCCGATCGTGCTCGACTTCGGGGACGAGGGGGTGGTCATCGATCCCGCCCGTCGTCAGGTGCGCCGATGGCAGGGCGAGCAGTGGGAGCACTACTTCGCCATCGACGCCCGGCTGGTGCGCTCGCTCGTCGACCGTCACGTGGAGGACTGGGTCAACGAGCTGTTCCTGTCCTGCCGTTTCGAGGCGGCGCGCGTCGGCGGCTACAACGGCACCGTCTTCAGCTTCTTCAAGTGCCTCTCACCGGAACGCATGGCCTATCTGGAGCAGTCGCTGGCCCCCGCCCACCGGGCGACCACCCACCGGCTCACCGACGCCGAGCGCGCCGCGGAAGGAGAGACGTGGCGCTGCGGCGAGTACCTGGTGCAGCGACGCTGCCCGCATCTCGGCGGCGACCTGGCCCGCTTCGGCGAGCGCGATGGTCAGGTGCTCACCTGCACGCTGCACGGCTGGCGCTTCGACCTGGCCACGGGGAAGTGTCTCACCGCCGACCGCGGCGGGTTGCACACCGAGCTGGTCGGCCCCGAAGAGCCGGCCCGCTGAGCGTCAGGAGGCGCTGGCCACCCGGGCCTCAGGTGCCGGCGGGTCGACCCGGGCGCCGGGGGTGAAGGTCACGGGCAGGTGCTTGATCCCCCCGATGAAGTTCGAGCGGAGGTACTGGGGCTCCCCGGCGAGCGTGATGTCGGGCATGCGCCGGATGACCTCGTCGAACAGGAGCCGGAGCTCCATGCGGGCCAGGTTGGCCCCCAGGCAGAAGTGGGCGCCACCGCCGCCGAAGGCGATGTGGGGATTGGGATCGCGTTCGATGTCGAAGCGGAACGGGTCGTCGAAGACGGACTCGTCGCGGTTGGCCGAGATGAACCACATGACGACCTTGTCGTCCTTTTGCGATCGCTTGTCCGCCGACCTCGCAGTCGGCGGTTGCCGTCCGGCGGAAGTGCAGCACCGGCGAGGCCCAGCGCAGGATCTCCTCGATGGCGAGCGTCAGCTTCGCCGGGTCCTCGCGCAGTTCCCGGTAGGCGTCGGGGTGCTGCATGAGGGCGAGCATCCCCCAGGCGGTGGCGTTGCGGGTGGTCTCGTTGCCGGCGACCGACAACAGCATCATGAACATGTCGAACTCGAGCTCGCTCAGCCGGTCGCCTTCGATCTCGGCGTTGAGCAGCCTGGTGACGATGTCCTCACGCGGATCGGTATGGCGCTGCTTGCCGAGCTCGTTGACATAGGCGTACAGCTCGGCCATGGCCCCCAGGCCCTCGGTGTTGTTGAACTCCGGGTCGTCCATGCCGATGAGCTGGTTGGACCAGTGGAACAGCAGCTTGCGGTCCTCCTGGGGGACTCCCATGATCTCGGCGATGGCCTGAAGCGGGAGTTCCGAAGCCACATCGGTGACGAAGTCCACCGAACCCCGCTCGATGACGTTGTCGACGATGACCGTCGCCCGGTGGGCCAGGTACTGCTCGAGCATTCCGATCATCCGGGGGGTGAACCCCTTGTTGACCAGCAGCCGGTAGCGGGTGTGCTTCGGCGGGTCGGTGTAGAGCATCATCAGACCGCGCGGGTCGCCGGCAGGGTCGAGATCCGGGGTCTCGTCCGGGTTCAACATGCCGACCACGCCCTCTGCTTCCGAGGAGAACAGCGCAGAGTCGCGGTTGACGGTGACGACGTCGGCGTGGCGCACCACGTTCCAGAATCCCTTGGCGTCAGGGATGTCGTGCCAGGCCACCGGCTCCTCGGCCCGGAGGCGACGGAGCATCTCGTGGTGCTCCTGGCGGCGGAACCGGTCGAGGTCCAGCAAGTCGATGTCTGGGACCTTCATGGTGGCACCCCCGGTCGAAAACTGATATTTGGTTCCAGTGTAGCGTGGCGCCGTGGAGGTCACCCACCGTCAGCTGGACCTGGGCGACATCTCCCTGCACGTGGCCGAGGCCGGCCGCGGGCCTCTCATCGTGTTCTGCCACGGTTTCCCCGGCTTGTGGCGCAGCTGGCGTCACCAGCTCCCGCTGGTCGCGGGCCAGGGCTGGCGCGGCGTGGCGTTGGACATGCCGGGCTACGGCGACAGCAGCCGCCCGGCCGACGTCGATCGCTACGCGGCCGAGCGGGTCGTCGGCGACCTGCTCGGGCTGCTGGACGCGTTGGGGGCGGAGCGGGCCGTGTTCGCCGGCCACGACTTCGGCGCCAGCCTGGTCTGGGAGCTGGCGCAGCGGGCTCCGGAGCGGGTTGACGGCGTGGTCGTCCTGAGCGTGCCGTTCACCGGTCGGTCGCCGGTGCGCCCCACCGACGCCTTCGCCACCATGGCGGGGCGCCATTTTCTCCACCTCCACTACTTCCAGGAGCCCGGTGTCGCCGACGCCGAGCTCGCCGCCCATCCCGCCGAGTTCCTGCGCCGGGTCATGTGGGCGCTGTCGGGTGAGGGTGACTACTTCGAGGTGTTCCGCCACCCTTCGGCGGGCAACGGTTACCTCGACGTGCTGCCGCCGGCGCCGCCCCTGCCGTGGCCGTGGCTGGATGACGAGACGTTCGGTGAGTTCGTCGCCGCCTACACCCGCACCGGATTCTCCGGGGGTCTGTCGTGGTACCGGGTTCTCGACCGCAACTGGGAGCGTTCGGCCCACCTCGACGGCGCCGGCGTGGCCGTCCCCGCCGTGTTCGTGGCCGGCGCCCGCGACCCGGTCCTGTCCGGCTTCGCCGGCGCCGACCCCCTCGCCGACATGCGCCGCCTCGTCCCTCTCCTGCAGGAGACCTCGGTGATCCCCGGCGCCGGCCATTTCGTGCAACTCGAGCGTCCCACCGAGGTCAACGAGGTGCTGGCCCGGACGTTGGAAGCCTGGTCTTCGCCTCTAAGGTCGCCGCCGTGAGGTTCTCCTACGCCGAAGCTATGACCGATCCCGCCTATTACGGCCCGCTCGCCCGAGCGGCGGAGGAGGCGGGCTACGACGGTTTCGTCATCCCCGACAGCATCTGCTATCCGCGGGACTCGGATTCCACTTATCCCTACAACCCCGACGGGACGCGCGAGTTCCTCGACGACAAGCCCTTCATCGACCCCTTCGTGCTCATCGCTGCGCTGGGCGCCCAGACGGAACGGCTGCGCTTCATCACCTTCGTCCTGAAGCTTCCTGTCCGGGCGCCGGTGCTGGTGGCCAAGGCGGCTTCCTCGGTGGCCGTGGTCAACCACGGCCGTCTGGCCCTGGGCGTCGGGGTCAGCCCCTGGCCGGAGGATTTCGAGGTCTGCGGGGTCCCGTGGGAGCGGCGGGGCCGGCGCATGGACGAGGCCGTCGACATCGTGCGAGCCCTGCTGGCGGGCGGCTACGCCGAGTACCACGGGCAGATCTACGACCTGCCGCCCGTCAAGCTGACGCCGGTGCCGGCCACTCCCGTGCCGATCCTGATCGGGGGCCAGTCCGACGCCGCCCTCCGTCGCGCCGCCCGTCAGGGCGACGGGTGGATGCACTCGGGCGGTGGGGTGGAGCAGCTGCCGGACATGCTCGCCCGGCTGCAGCAGCTCCGTCGCGAGCACGGCCGCGAGCACGAGCCGTTCGAGGTGCACGCCGCGTCGGTCGACGCCTACTCCGTCGACGGCATCCGCCGCCTCGAGGATGCCGGGGTAACGGACGTGATCGTGGGTTTCCGGTGGGCCTACGAGCGGGGGCCGGACGCCGAGCCGTTGGCCAAGAAGCTCGATGACCTTCGCCGGTACGGCGACGAAGTCATCGGCCGGGTGCATGCCTGAGCGACTGGCACCGCGCGCGTCCTAGTCTTGGCCATGAGCTTCAACCTGGCCACCATCCTCCGCGAGCAGGCCCGCATCACGCCTGACAAGGACTGCCTGCGCTTCCTCGGCGCGGCTACGAGCTACGCCGAGATCGACGCCGCTTCCACCAAGGTCGCCGGCAACCTCAGGTCGTTGGGTCTCGAGGTCGGCGACCGGGTCGGCGTGGCCCTGCCCAACCTGCCCGAGTTCGTGATCACCTACTTCGGGATCATCAAGGCCGGCCTGGTCATGGTGCCGCTCAACCCACTGCTCAAGGCGCCCGAGATCACCTACCACCTGGGCGACTCCGGCGCCCGGGCCTTCGTGACCTTCGAGCTGTTCGCCACCGAGCAGGTGCCGGGTGCCCAGGAGCTCGACGGTGTCCAGGTGTTCGTCGTCCCCTTCCCGGGCAGCGACGCCGCCCCTCCGCAGGGGGCTAGGCCGTGGGCCGACCTGATCGCCGATGGCGAAACCGACCCCGTGACCGGCGACATCGTCCCGACCGACCCGGTCGACACGGCCGTCATGATCTACACGAGCGGCACGACGGGCCACCCGAAGGGCGCCGAGCTCACCCACTTCCAGATGTACATGAACTGCACCATCGCCGGTGAGCTGTTCGGCTGTCGGTCCGACGACGTGGCCTTGGCCGTTCTGCCGTTCTTCCACGTCTTCGGGCTGTCGAGCGTGCTCAACCTCACGCTGCGCTACGGGGGCACGCTGTCGGTCGTACCCCGCTTCGAAGCGCCGGGCGTGCTCGACGCCATGGAGAACGACCGGGTGACCGTCTTCCTCGGTGTGCCGACCATGTTCCAGGCGATCACGGCCGAGGACCGCTCCAAGCGGGACCTGTCCAGCCTGCGGGTGGCGGTCTCGGGCGGAGCGTCGATGCCCGGGGAGGTCATGCGGGCATTCGAGGAGGCGTTCGGCGTGATCGTGCTCGAGGGTTACGGGCTGTCGGAGACGGCCAGCGGCGCCAGCTTCAACCGCAACGCCGACGAGCGGAAGCTGCTGTCGGTGGGCAAGCCGCTGTGGGGGGTGGAGATGCGGGTGGTGGACGACGACGACCGCCCCCTGCCCGTCGGGGAGGAGCACGTCGGCGAGATCGTCATCCGGGGGCACAATGTCATGAAGGGCTACTTCGGCCGCCCCGAGGAGACGGCGGCGGCCTTGCGCAACGGCTGGTTCCACACCGGCGATGTGGGCTATGCCGACGACGACGGCTTCTACTTCATCGTCGATCGCAAGAAGGACCTGGTGATCCGTGGCGGCTACAACGTGTATCCCCGGGAGATCGAGGAGGTCCTCTACGAGCACCCCGACCTGGCCGAGGTGGCGGTGATCGGGCGGCCCGACGACCGCCTGGGGGAGGAGGTGGTCGCGGTCGTGGTGGCCAAGGACGGGACGTCCCCCAGCCCCGAGGACGTGGTGGCCTTCGCCAAAGCCCGGCTGGCGGCCTACAAGTACCCGCGCGAGGTGCGGTTCATGGACGAGCTGCCCAAGGGCCCGACCGGAAAGATCCTGAAGAAGGAGCTGCGCGGGACGGTGGCGACCTAGCGAGACGGAGCCAGGGCGGTCAGCGCCGGCGCCAGGGCTCGCCACTGACCGTCGGGAAGGCCTCGGGGGTCCTCGTCCAGTGCCTGGATGGCGACGTGGTCGGCGCCGGCATCGAGATGGGCCTGGACGCGGGTGGCGACCTGCTCGACGCTGCCCCAGGCCACGATGGCGTCGACCAACCGGTCCGAGTAGTCGCCGGACAGGTCGTCGTCGCTGAAACCCAGCCGGCGGAGGTTGTTGGCGTAGTTGGGGAGCCGCACGTACGTCCGCAGGTGGGCTCGGGCGATGCCACGGGCCCGGGCGGCATCCGTCTCGAGCACGACCGCCTGCTCGGGGCACAACAGCGGAGCTTCGCCGAGGACCCGCCGGGCCTCGGCGGTGTGCTCGGGCGTGGTGAGGTACGGGTGGGCCCCGTCGGTGCGGTCGGCAGCCAGCGTCTCCATCTTGGGTCCCAGCGCCGCCAGCACCCGCCGCAGGGGGGTCGCCGGTCGGAAGCCCTGGTAGGGGGACTTGTCCATGGCATCGAGATAGTGGCGCATGGCGGCCAGCGGCTTTTCGTAACGGTGGCCGCGCAGGTCCTCGACGAGAGGCTGGTGGCTGACGCCGAGCCCGAGGATGAACCGTTCGGGGAACGCCTCGGTCAGCGCCTTGGCTGCGCCGGTCATGGTGACGGCGTCGCGCGCCCAGATGTTGACGATGCCCGTGGCCCCGACCAGTTTCGAGGTCGCCCCCAGCAGCATCGAGAAGTGGACGAAGGGGTCCCGCCCGGCGACCTCGCCGATCCAGATGGCGCCGTAGCCGAGCTCCTCGAGCTCGGCGGCCAGCTCCCGGGAGCGCGACGACGGGACGAAGTCGAGGGCGCCGGTCCAGATGCCGACCGGCGCGAGGTGCAGACGCTCATCAGCCATCGTCGCACCCTAACTTGACTTGGCCGCCGGACGAGCTACGGCGAGTCCCGGGGCACACGGCCGTCGATGTCCGTGAACCCGTACGCATCGGCCAGGTCCGCCACCCGGTACGCCCCGCCGGACCGCGCCATCACGTCGGGTGCGGCAGCCAGGGCCACGACCGCCCGTCCGGCGAAGTGCGGCGTCTCGGCGTCGGCCAGGTCGAACGCGCCTTCCCCGGGAAGGGTCAGGACCTGGCGCCCGTCGGCATCCTTGGGGGCGAGGGAGACCAGCTCGGTGCGGACGATCCCGGGCCACACCGAGACCACCGCCACACCGAACGGCCGCAGCTCGTGGGCCATGTCCGCCGTCATCCGGTCGAGGGCCGCCTTGCCGACGCCGTAGGGCACGTTGTGGGCGTAGGACACCGCGCCGGGCGAGGAGATGTTCACCACCAACCCCCGCTCGGCGTCCAGCAGCAGCGGCGCGGCCATCACTGCGGCGACGTAGTGGGAGCGCACCCCGATGTCGATGGCCTGGTCCCAGGCCTCGATCGGCAGCTCCCAGAAGCGCTTGCCCAGCCCAGGAGCCAGGTCCGGCGCCGAGAACACGTTGTTGACCAGGACGTCCAGCCGCCCCTGCTCGGCCCGGACGCGGTCGAACACCGCGGCGACCGCCTCGTCGTCGTGGTGGTCGCAGGCGACCGCCACCCCCCGGCCCCCCAGGGCCCCGATCGCCTCGGCCGTCTCGCCGACGGTGCCGGGAAGGAAGCCGCCGGCCGCGACCGTGCGCCCGGTGACGTAGACCGTGGCGCCGGCCGCGCCGAGCTCGAGGGCGATCCCCTTGCCGATGCCCCGGCTGGCGCCGGTCACCACTGCCACCAGTCCTGAGGTTTCGTCGCCCACGCCGACATCGTCGCGCGCCGCTGATCGCCACGCGCCGCTTCGGTCAGGACGAGCGGGTCAGCTCCAGCGAGTAGGCGTCGTCGTTGGCGAAGGCGGGGATGGTCACAATCACCACGCCCTTCCCACCCGCGATGGGGGTGACGGGGACGGTCTGGTCGGACACCGTGGCCGGTCCGTCGATGGGCGTGCTCCGGTTGGGTATGTCGTCGAGCGTCATCCGGGCCGACCCGCCCGCCCAGGGGACGGTCACGGTGATGTTCACCGATTGCGCTGGCCAGACCCCGCTACAGGGTTGGAAAGGGACACAGTTCTGACCGCGGCCGACCAGGGCGACGACCGACGCAGTGGCGGCGTTGTACGAACCCACCGCGGAGAGGAAATCGCTGCTCGACGTGGTGGCCAGCATGGACCCGCTCATGGACGCGTAGGCCGAGCGCACCCAGTAGTCGGGCATCGTCGACGTCCCGTCGTACGCCAGCAGCCCGGTGAGCGTCGGATTGGCGCAGGCGTCGAACCAGCACGACCGCACGGCAGAATTGACGTGGGCGTCGGTCAATGCCGACAGGTAGGCGACATCCCAGCCGGGGATGGACTGCACCTGGGGTACCCCGTACTCGTTGATGAAGATCTGGGGATTACCCAGCGCGGGACGGGCGGCGATCAGGCGGCGGGCCTCGGCGACGTGGTCGACGATGTCCAGGGGGAGGAGCGTGTTGTCCGCCGGTCGGGTCGCGACGGTGTCGTTCAACTCGTGCCAGGAGACGGCGGCGAGTTGCAGGTGGTGGGCGGCGGCGAAGTTGAGGAACGTGACCATGTCGGGATCGCGGTCGGGCTGCTGGGGGGTCGAGTACTCGGCGGGCGAGTCGCTGAAGTGGCTGCTCGACGGGCCGATGATGGCGGCGCCGGGATCCACCGCCTTGATCGCCTGGTAAGCGACGAGGAATTGCTCGAGGAGCAGGGCGGGCGTCACGGTGGCGTAGTTGGCTGGCGCGTAGTAGCTCGAGGAGCCGGGCTCGTTGTACACGTCCCAGTAGTCCACGCGCCGGCCACTGGAGATCACCTGGCGCACCGTCGTGGTGACCCAAGCCTGGTAGGCCGACCAGTCGGACCAAGGGGTGGGCGGGTCGGTTGGGGACCGGGCGTGCCAGAGGTTCGACAGCACGAGCGTGGTCTTGGCGCCGGCTGCCTCCGCCGTGTCCCAGCTGGACCAGTCCCAGCTCCCATCGGGACGCACGACCGGCGAGCCACGCCACGCTGTGGTCTTGAGCGCCTCCATCCTCGACAGGTCCGAGCCGACGGGGTAGAGCGAGTCGAGCAGACCCGACCCCGCGTAATCCACGGGCCCGATGGGTGCGGTGGCATCGACCGTTGCGCACGCGTCGGCCGGACACGACGACTGCAACGTGACGAGCGGAGAGGCGGCCGGCATTCCCGAGCCGTCGGCGTACGTCGGCTGGACCGTGGCCTGGTAGGTGACCCCGAACTGCAACTCCCGGAACACGGTGGAGGTGCACCCTCCCGCGCAGGTGACCGTCGTGAGCTGCGTGGGAAGGGAACCGGGCCCGCCGGGAAGGTCGAACAGCACCACCGACGCCCCGCTGGCGGGCGAGCTCGCCGCCCCTGGAATCCATTGCACCTCCAAGTTCGCGGCCGCGTCCGCCTGCTTCGCCGACACCGTCGTGGCCGACGTCCCGGCGCCGTCGGCGCCCGCCCCGTCGCCGTCGGCGTCGGCGTCGGCGGAAAGCGACGCCGCGTCCCGATCTCTGGAGGCGGAGCTGCCCGACGTCAGACCGGGGATGCCGACCGTCGTCAGGGCCCGGCGCGCCGAACCCGATGCCGCGCACACGAAAACCAGAAGGATGGCGAGGATCGCCGTTCCCGCGACAAGACGCGAACGCCTTTGCTGACGGCGATCACGGGAGCGGAGGCGCGTGGCGGGTCCTTTCTGCGCACAGAGCGGTCAGATTTCCCGACAATTCGCCACAGAGCGGCTTGTTCCTGCCGACCCGGCACGCGGCGGGGCATCAGCTATGGACGATGGTCATCCCATAAGCATCGCCGTCGGCGAAGGACGGGATGGTGACCGTCACGGTGCCGGTTCCCGCCCCTGTGGGGGTGACGGCGACGGTCTGGCCGGCGGCGAAGGCGGGATCGGTGATCGCCGTGGACAGCTGGCCGGGGATGGCCTGGAGGCTGGCCACCGCGGATCCCGACGACCACGGGACGGTCGCGGTCACCTGGATGGTTTCGGATGGGGCCAGCACGCTGTTCGGCCAGGTAGAGGTGCACCAGCTGCTCTGGTCGCAGCCGTCGCCCCGGCCGATCAGCGCCGACACCGTCCCGGTGGTGGCGTCGTAGGAGCCGAGCGCCGAGACCGTGTCGTTGGTCGACGAAGCGGGCAGCCTGGTCCCGCTCATCAGCGCGTAGGCGATGCGGTCCCAGTACACGGGGAAGGCGCTCGTCCCGTCGGGCGCGAGCAGCCCGTCGAGAGTGGGGTTGGCGCAGTTGATGTCCCAGCACGACCGCCCGGCCGAGTCGACCCGGGCGTCGCTCAGTGCGGCGAGGTAGGCGACGTCCCAGCCGGGAATGGATTGCACCTCGGGCATGCCGTACTCGTTGACGAAGACCTGCGGGTTGCCCAGAGCCGGTCGGGCGGCGATGAGCTGGCGGGCTTCGGAAACGTGGTCGACGATGTCGAGCGGCGACAGGGTGTTCTCGGCAGGGTTGGGCCCGAGGTTGTCGTCGTTCTCGTGCCAGGAGACGGCGGCCAGCTGCAGCCCGTTGGCCGCCGCGTAGTTGAGGAAGGTCACCATGTCCAACGCCGAGTCAGAGCCCGGCGACGTCGAGTACTCACCCGCGTAATCGGACCAGTGCGACAGCGAGGGTCCGATGATCGCCGCGGCGGGGTCGGCGGCCCTGATGGCGTGGTAGGTGACGGCGAACTGTTGGAGCAGCAGCGCCGGGGTCACGGTGGCGAAGTTGGCCGCCGAGTAGTAGCCCGGTTCGCCCGGCTCGTTGTACACCTCCCAGTAGTCAGGGTGGCGTCCGCTGGCCAGGATCTTCTGCACGGTGGCGGTCACCCACGACTGGTAGGCGGACCAGTTCGACCACGGCGTCGCCGGGTTGCCGGGATCGGTGGCGTCCCACAGGTCCGAGAGCACCAGGGTGGTCTTGGCCCCGGCGGCGACGGCGGTGTCCCAGCTCGACCAGTCGTAGCTCCCGTCGGGACCGACGACGGGGTCACCGCGCCACATTTGGGTCTTCAGTGCCTCGATGTCGGCCAGGTTGGCACCGACGGGATACAACGAGTCGTTCACTCCCGACGCTGCGTAGGTCACCGGCCCTGTCGGCGCGGTGGCATCGAGGGTGACGCACGCGCCGGCCGGGCACGAGGTGGTGAGCGTCACCGGGTTGGAGGCGGCCGGGCTGCCGGTGCCGGCACCGTCGGTCGGCCACACCGACACCTGGTAGGCGGTCCCGAAGCTCAACTCTCGGAAGATGGCGCTCGTACACGAGGCGCCGCAAACGACCATGGTGAGGTACACCGGGCTGGCACCTCCGCCCGGGAGCTGGAACAGCAGCACTTTGGCGCCGGTGGCCGCGGCGCCGCTCGACGCGGGAGTCCACGTCACCGTCAGGTCCGAGGCCACCCCGTCCTGGCGGGCGGTCACCGACGCCGGTGCCGCCGGCGTGCCGGGATCGGCCGTGGTGGTCGTCGTCGGCGACCCAGTGCCGCTGTTGGCGGACGGACCCTGGCCGGGCGAGGTGGGTGGGGCCGAACCCACCGGTGTTCCCGTCTGGGTTGCCGTCGGGTCAGTCGTCGACGATGTGGTCGCGGGTGATGGGCTCGTGGTCGACGTGGTCGTCGCCGGCAGCGACGAGGTCGACGAGGTCGACGAGGTCGATGCGGCACCGCCGCTGTTGGCGCTGGGCGGCCCCGGGCTGGGCGGGGCGCCGCAGCCGGCGGCGACGACGGCGCAGGCGACCACGAGGGTCAGCCCGCCCAGTATTGTTCGACGGCTCATGAATCCCCAGACTCTGCGCTAGGCAATTCGGCGGCAATTATCTACTTCAACCCCGTCCGCCGCCAATGGCGCGGACGGGTGGTTCTCGCTGCCTAGTCACCGGCGCCGCCTACCGTAGCGTCTCGGCGGCCGCCCTGCGACATGCCCGGCCCCCGACGCTATTGGTCGGACGTCAGCGCGGCCAGGGAACGGGCCTCGTCCTCGACTGCCGCGCCGAGCCCGTGCAGGTCATGGACCAGGGAGGAGTCGGCGCAGAGACCGAAGGTCAGCTGATCGGACATCGAGAAAGCCGCTACCCGAAGGGCGTGGCGCTCACCGATGTCGGCCAGCGAGTACAGGCCGGTGACCGGGACAGACGTCACCGTGACCGGGTGGGTGGGCCCCTTCACGTTGGACACGTTGATGGCGAATCCCCGTGGGTCATCCTGAAAGCGTTCGCACATTGTTCGAAGTCGGGGAGAGACCCGGGCCAGTGCCGCCAGGAGGCGGTCCATCTGCTCAGCGTCGTGGGCGGTCTTGCGCAGCCGGGTCTCCTCAGCGATGAGCCGGAGACGCTCCGCTGGTGCCGGCTCACCCAGCGGAAGTTCCAGGTAGAAGGATGCGTCGCGGTTGGCAATGTCGTCACCGGGCTGGTGCAGGCTCACCGGCACCTTCACCCGGATGGGATCCGGGGCGTGGTGGTGCAGCTCCAGCCAGTGGCGTAGGCCGCCCGCCACACAAGCGAGGACGACATCGTTCACCGTGGCGCCGCATACGCCCCGCGCTGCCCTCCGCAACCTGTCCAGCGAAGCCGCGGCGAAGACGACGGAGCGACCAGGCCCGATCCGCCCGTCGAAGGGTGACCGGGCGCGCTCGTGGCGCAGCTCCCGTTCGATGACCGGTGCCATCTGGGCTCGACGGTGACGGTGTTGGGCTTCGGCGCGGGCGGCCGCTGCGGCCAGAGCAGCCGGCGCCGCTCTACCCGGTCCGCCCGCGTCCCACAGCAGCGCAGCCGCGAATTGGGTGGCGGTGTGACCATCGGCCAGGGCGTGGTGGAGTCGCCAGACCAGGGCGCGGCCCCCGTCGCTGAGCGGGCCGAGCACGTCGATCCGCCACAACGGACGGCTGCGCTCGAGCCGTTGCGTGAACAGCTCGGCGACGCACTGCTCCAGCTCGGGTCGGGTCAGCGGGTTGGTGCCGGCGGCGTCCACCAGGTGGGCGTCGATATTGAAACCGGGATCGTCGACCCAGGTGGGGGCGCTCCTTGGTCCTCCGAGCCGCCGAGTCAAGGCCGGGAGGGAGGAGAGTCGCCGCATCATCGAGGCGCGTAGCGTGCCGACGTCAAGCCCGGGGCCGACGAGGATGACCTTGCAGGTGTGGCCGGCGACCGTGGCGCTCTCCTTGGCCAAGATGGCCAGGTCCTCGGGCGACAGGCGTACGTCGTTCGACTCCCGCTCGGGGCTGTTCACGCTTGAGACGATAAACGAGTGAATCGCCGGAGGAAGCCAAGGCACCGGCGCGGGCCGGGATCACCAGTGGGTGGGACTGTGGCCCTCCGGGGACTCGTCCAGGTGGGTCCGGTACGCGGCTTGGCGAACGGCGAGGAAGACCGCCAGATCCCCAACGAGGTTGGCGGCGACGAGTGCGGCCAGTGCCGCGGGAATCGATCCCGACAGCAGTCCGACCAGGAGCAGCGAGACGGAGCTGAGCGCCAGGCCCCAGAGCCACGTCCCGATGCTGCTGCGCAACCCGGAGATGACGGGATGCTTGCCGCCGGGCCGCGCTCGCCTCTGGGCACGAGCGACCGCGGCGACGGTCGCGACCGTGATGGCGACGGCGTTGGCGGGGAGCGGCCCGAGCACCGGCTGCAAGCCGGCGAACATGGCCAGGTAGACGATCACGGCACCGACGCTGAGGCGCGCCAGCGGAGCTGGGGCATGAGGGGACGACTCCGAGGTCCGAGGTGGGAGAGGCCTGCGGACCGGGGCGGTGTGGTCTCGACCGCCGAGCGTCGTGCGCCAGAGGCGGCCGATGCCGCGCAGGTCGCCTATCACGGTGGCGACCAGGTCGACACGCGACTCGGGGTCGTCGACCCAGTCCACGGGGACCTCGTGGATCCGCAGATCGTTCCGGGCCGCCAGCACCAACAGCTCGGTGTCGAAGAACCAGCTGTCGTCCTTCACGTGCGGGAGCAGGGCGCGGGCCACATCGGCGCGGAGCGCCTTGAATCCGCACTGGGCGTCGGTGAACCGGTTGTCGAGCGCGGCGCGGACGAGGACGTTGTACGAGCGCGACAGCAGCTCGCGCCGAGGGCCGCGGACCACCCGGGAACCACGAGCCAGCCGTGATCCGATGGAGATGTCGCTGTGACCCGACAGGAGCGGCGCGACCAGGGGGAGGAGCGCGTCGAGGTCGGTCGAAAGGTCGACGTCCATGTAGGCGACGATGGCCGCGTCGCTGGCCGACCAGGCGGCGCGCAGCGCCCGGCCCCGTCCCTTACGTTCGATGCGCATGGCCTGGACGCCTCGCACCTGGGCGGCGACGCGCGAAGCCACCTCCCAGGTGCCGTCGGTGCTGGCGTTGTCGACGATGGTGACCCGAGCGGGGAAGGGAAAACGCTCGTCCAGGTACCGGCGCAGGGTGCGGGCACTTCGCTCGAGGGTGCGGGCTTCGTTGTAGACCGGGACGACGACGTCGACCGTCGTCACCGAGGAGGTGGGTGGCGACCGAAATTGAGAGGCGAGCGGGGTGCTGGTGCTCATGGACACACTGTCGCCTGGTGACCTGGGGGGCGGATCGGAGCATCCTGGGAAACGCCGCAGACTCCGGGTCGGTATCCCAGCGACGGCTGGAGCGTCGCCCCAACCCTCTCTGAGGATCCTCAGAGGATCGCTTGCCAAGGTGATGGGGTGTCCAGTTGTCGGTCCACGGTCCGAGGTGGCTTCTGCTGCCGCCCGGTGACGGGCCGCTCGGGGGCGGCATGATGGCGAGGATGACGCGGGTGCTCGTGGTGGACGACGAACCGCATATCGCCGAGCTGGTTGGCGTCGGCCTGCGCTACAGCGGCTTCGAGGTCGCCACTGCCGGCACCGGGCGTGACGCGTTGACCGAGGTCCGGCGGACCCGCCCCGATCTGGTGGTGCTCGACGTCATGCTCCCGGATCTGGACGGCTTCGAGGTGGCCAAGCGAATACGCGAGGTCGACGGCGGGGCCGGCCGGCTACCGGTGATCTTTCTCACCGCCCGTGACACCACCGCCGACAAGGTCGCCGGACTGGGCCTGGGCGGTGATGACTACGTGACCAAGCCCTTCAGCGTGGAAGAACTGATGGCGCGGGTGGAAGCGGTGCTGCGCCGGTCCGCCTCAGCCGGGCTGTCCGCTCGGAGGTTGACGTTCTCCGACCTGACGCTCGACGAGGACACCCGGGAGGTGTGGCGCGGCGACCAGCCGATCGACCTCACCGCCACGGAGTACCGGCTGCTGCGCTATCTGCTTCTCAACGCCCGACGCGTCCTCGGCCGGACCCAATTGCTCGAGCACGTGTGGGAGTACGACTTCGGCGGCAACGCCAGCGTGCTCGAGACCTACATCAGCTACCTTCGGCACAAGATCGACCACGGTCACCCACCGCTGATCCACACCATTCGCGGAGTCGGTTACTCGCTGCGGGAGCCGCGGAGCGGCCCGTGAGGTTGCGCCGCCGGCTGATCGCCGTCCAGGCCGGCTTGGTGGCGCTGGGGTTGATCGCGTTCGGCCTGCTCAGCTACCACCTCTACAGCGACTCCGCCTACCAGCGCGTCGACACCGAGCTCCAATCGGCTTCGCCGCTGCTCAGCCGGTCGCTCGGCCCGGCTCCCGGAGCCGCCCCGGGAACACCTGGTGCCGGCCGCCCGCCCGGCTCCGCCGACCAGCCGCCAGTCGGCGGCCCGCCGTCCGGCGCCGCCCACAACCTGCCCGCCGGCAGCTACGCCGAGCTGCGCCGCCCCGGCGGCGCCGTCGTCGACCACTACCAGGTGCCTTGCTACTCGTCGAAGTGCCCGGTGCCCAAGTTGCCGCTCTCCCTGCCGGCGATCAACTCGCCCGCCGGCCGAGTGTTCACCGTGCCGGCAACGGATGGGTCCACCACGTTCCGGGTGCTCGCCCGGAACGTGAATGACGAGCCTTATCTGGCGAGCATTTTCGGGACATCTGCGACGGTGGTCACGGCGGTCCCCCTCACCGAGGTCACCCGGTCCCTCCACAACCTGTTGCTCCTCGATCTGCTCGTCGGTGTCGGAGTCCTGGTGGTGTTGTCGGCACTGGGGTTGCTCATCATCCGCCGCGGCCTCTCGCCCCTGGAACGCATGACCGCCACGGCACGCGCCATCGCCCATGGCGATCTCTCCCGGCGGGCCCGGCCGGCGGACGGCCGCGGCGAGGTCGGCCAGCTGGGCCTGGCCTTCAACACCATGATGGGCACCATCGCCCAGGCGTTTGCGGCGCGCGACAGCACGGAGGCCCGACTCCGACAGTTTCTCGCTGACGCGTCCCACGAACTGCGCACCCCGCTCACGTCGATCCGGGGCTACGCCGAGCTCTACCGGATGGGGGCGATCCGCGAGAACGAGCTTCCCGCCATCATGGCCAGGATCGAGCTGGATGCCAACCACATGGGGGGCCTGGTGGAGGAGCTCTTGCTGCTCGCCCAGCTGGACCAGACCCGACCGCCGGAGCGAACTCCCATCGACCTGGTCACGCTGGTCGCCGACGTGTGCGACACGGTGAAGGTCGGTGCGCAGACCCGTTCCTTGCGCTTGGACGCCGATGGTCCGGTGTCGGTGGTGGGCGACCCCGGTCATCTGCGTCAGGCGGTGACCAACCTGTTGACCAACGCCGTTCGGCACACCCCGGAGCACGCTCCAATCGAGGTGGCCGTGCTGCGCGACGGGGGTGTGGCCGAGGTGCGGGTGGCCGATCACGGTCCGGGCCTCTCGGAGGAGGGCCTGGCCCACGCCTTCGACCGGTTCTGGCGGGCCGACACCGCCAGGAACGGGACCGGGAGCGGTTTGGGTCTGGCGATCGTCGCCGCAGTCGCGGCCGAGCACGGGGGTCAGGTGACGGTCACCAACGCCTCCGGAGGCGGGGCGATCTTCGACCTCCGGCTCCCGGTGCCCAGCCAGGAGACGCTGCCCTTGGCGTGACGCCGCCGGCTGCGTGGCGGGCGAGGAGTCCCAGTTTGATCCCCGCCTTCCCTCAGGAGAATCTGAGGGACGTCACCGAGAGTGGAGCCATGACCTTCACGGCCAGCCCGCCCGGAGCGACCGCCCGTGGCGACGCGGCATCCGAGAGCCAGTCCCGGCCGCCGACGCGCCTGCGGCGACTCGTCCGCGGCCGCCCGCAGGACCCGGCCTGGGTCCGTCCCGCGCTGTTTGTCCTGCTGGCGGCCACCGCCGTGCTGTACCTGTGGGACCTCTCGGCGTCGGGCTGGGGAAACACCTTCTACGCCGGCGCAGTTCAGGCGGGGACGAAGAGTTGGAAGGCCTTCTTCTTCGGCTCGTCCGACGCGTCCAACTTCATCACCGTCGACAAGCCGCCCGGCGCCCTCTGGGTGATGGAGCTGTCGGGCCGTCTCTTCGGGCTGAACAGCTGGAGCATGCTCGCGCCCCAGGCTCTGGAGGGGGTGGCGACGGTAGCCGTGGTTTTCGTCGCGGTACGTCGGTGGTTCTCCGCCCCGACTGCTCTCCTGGCCGGCGCAGTGACCGCGATGACGCCGGCGGCGGCGTTGATGTTCCGGTACAACAACCCCGACGCGCTTCTCGTGCTGCTGCTGACGCTCGCCGTTTACGCCACCATACGGGCCGTAGAGTCCGGTCGGACCGGGTGGCTGGTGCTGGCCGGCTCACTGGTCGGCTGGGGATTCCTGACCAAGGAACTGCAGGCGTTGCTCGTGGTTCCCGCCCTGGGCTTGGCCTACCTGGTGGCCGGCCCGCCGCGGCTCGGCCGGCGTCTCCTGCAGTTGCTCGCGGGTGCGGCGGCCGTGGTGGTGTCGGCGGGCTGGTGGGTCGTGGCGGTGATGGCGGTTCCCGCCGCCGACCGTCCCTACATCGGGGGCTCGCAGAACAACAGCCTGTGGAACGTCATCTTCGGTTACAACGGTTTCGGGCGCCTGACCGGCAACGAGGCGGGCAGCGTCGGGGGTGGCCCAATCGGTAGGGGTGGCCCAGGAGGTGGGGGTGGCCCGGGCGGCGCCGCGTTTGGTGGCCAGACTGGGCTGTTCCGGCTGTTGGGAGGTGACATGGGCGCGGACATCGCCTGGCTCATCCCCGCTGCGGTCGTGGTCCTGGTGGCGGGCCTTTGGTGGTCCCGGCGATCCCGGCGGACGGACCGGCCCCGGGCCGCTCTGTTGCTCTGGGGCGGGTCGCTCCTCGTCACCGGCCTGACCTTCAGCTACAGCCAGGGGATCATCCACCCGTACTACACGGTGGCGCTGGCCCCGCTGGTGGGGGCCACCCTGGCGGTGGGCGGCGGGATGGCCTGGGCGCGCCGCCACACGTGGGCCGGCCGGGTGGTCTTGGCCGTAACGGTGGGCGCGGCCGCCACCACCGGGTACGTGCTGCTCAACCGCACGCCCACCTGGCATCCCGAGCTCCGCGTGCTGGTCGTGGTGTTCGGCGCCATCGGAGTGGCGGCCATCCTGGCCTGGCCGCTCCTGCGTGGCCACGCCTGGCGGGCCGTCGCTGTCAGCGTCGCCCTGGCCGCGGGGCTGATCGGGCCGACCGCCTTCGCCATCGATACCGCGGCCACCGCCCACGCCGGCGCCATACCCTCGGCCGGTCCGAGCGGCGCGGCTGGACCCGGTTTGCGGCGGATTCCGCGGCGCCGCCGGATTCGCTGGGCGGGCAGGAGCGAATCCGGGTGGTGGCGGCTTCGGCGCCGGGCGCCCAACCGCCCGGGGCCCTCCCGGCCGGCGGTTTCACCCGGGGCGGCTTGGCTCCCGGAGCAGGCGGCGCGCTGGGCCCGGGTTCCCGCCCTGGTGGCAGCACGGGGGCCTTCGGCCTGCCGGGCGGGCGGGGAGGCGCCAGTGCGCTGCTCAACGGTGGGACCGTGTCCAAGAGCGCGGCCGCCACCATTGCCGCCGACAGCTTCCGTTACCGCTGGGTGGCGGCCACGGTCGGTTCGGAGCAGGCCGCCGCCTACCAGCTCGCCACTCGCCAGCCGGTCATGTCGATCGGCGGCTTCAACGGTACGGACCCGGCGCCGTCGCTCGCCCAGTTCGAGCAGTACGTCCGGCAGCATCAGATCCATTACTTCATCGCCGGCGGCCGTGCCGGTTTCGGAGGCGGGGGCGGACTGGGTGGCAGCGCCAGCTCGGATGGCAGCCGGATCACCAACTGGGTCGAGACGCACTTCGCGTCGAAGTCCGTCGGGGGGGCGACGGTCTACGACCTCACCTCGCCGTTGACGGCCGGCACCTGAGGTCCTCCACCGGCCGGATGTCGAGCCGGACCGACGGAGGTATGTTCGCCCGGTGAGGTTCCGGGCGACAGTGGAGCTGGGGGGCAAGACGGCGACAGGGATCGCCGTCCCGGACCAGGTCGTTACCGCCTTGGGTGCGGGTAAGCGCCCGGCCGTTCGGGTCACCGTCGGAGGCCACTCCTACAGGACGACGGTGGCGTCGATGGGCGGCCGTTTCCTCGTCCCGCTGAGCGCCGACAACCGCACCGCGGCCGGAGTCGCCGCGGGCGACGAGGTGGACGTCGAGATGGTCGCCGACACCCTGCCCCGCAAGATCGTCGTTCCCAACGATCTTGCCGAGGCGCTGGCCGCAGACCCCGAGGCCCGGGCGTTCTTCGATGCCTTGGCCTACACCCATCGCAAGGAGTGGGTGCGCTGGATTGAAGACGCCAAGAAGGCGGAGACCCGGGCGTCGCGCCTGACGGACACCATTTCCTCGCTACGCGCCGGCAAGCGCTCCCGATAACCGAAACGGCCATCGACGACCCCGGTTCTCAGGCGTCCTCCTTCAGGGCCGCAGAAGTACGATCCGGCCATGACTTCCCAATCAGCTGAACCGGTCGCGCCCGGGGCAGAGCCTGGAGCCCCGGACGTCTTGGTGTCCACCATGAACGACGTCCCTGGCTACCGGGTGACGCGGGTGTTCGGTGACGTGATCGGGTTGACGGTCCGCAGCCGCCACCTCGGCTCGCAGATCGGCGCCGGTCTCAAGTCGTTGAAGGGGGGCGAGCTCAAAGGGATGACCAAGAACCTGTCCGACAGTCGCCACCAGGTCATGGAGCGCATGGTGGAAGAGGCACAGGCTCGAGGAGCCAATGCCGTGCTCGCCATGCGCTTCGACACGTCGGAGGTGGGCGGTAACTGGACCGAGATCTGCGCCTATGGCACCGCGGTCACGGTGGTTCCGGCCTAGTTGGGTTGTCGTCCGAGCGGTGGGCGGATGGGAGCGATGGCGGGGGTGCTACGGCGACGCGGGCCCGACCAGAGGGCGGGCACGGCGTCGACGGCGGCGGCCATTGCATAAGCAGCCGGCTCGTAGTTGAGGCGCCAGCCCACGAAGTCCGGCCACACGTCGGCGGGGTTGCGCTCGATCGGGAAGTCGACCTTGCGCATCCGGTCGACCGCGTCGAGGAACTCCTCATAGCTGAGGCTGATCCCGGCATCGGGGTCGACGATCTCGGGGATGTCGATGCCCATTGCCCGAGCGACCTGGTTGAAGCATTGGAATCCGCCGCGCAGGCAGAGCCTGGCGGGCACCACCGGCGCGGACTGCGGGGACAGGGCAAGGTAGAGCGCGGCCGAGTCCAGCACGGCCAGTAGTCCGGTCACCCACGACGACAGCGGCCTCGGGGAACGGAAGCGCACCAGGGGCAGGTAGGTGGTGTGGCTCTCCGCCACGTCAGCCGCCCAGCGCTCCCACCGGGCATAGAGATCGGGCAGTGTGTCGACGGTTGATGCTCCCGATCCCAGCGCGTAATGAGTGCGCGCCAGCAGTTCCGGGCCCCAGGACGGAACGCCGGCCCGGGCGTTCAGCAGCGCCACCTCGTTCTCGCGCCGGTTGAACTCCGAATACAGCGTGGGCAGGTACGCAATCTGAAGCGTGACGGTTACCAGCGCCGTGACTGCCGCCAGGTCGGCGAGCACCTTCTCCGCGGCTCCCACCGCTTCGTTGGCGCCGAACACCCCGGGGCTGGCGATGCTGAAGGCCGAGCCCAACCCGCCGTCCAGGAACGGCCAGAGCAGCAGCGAGTATCCGACGAAGAAGATTCCCAACCAGGCGACAAGCTGGGCGATGAGGATCGTGGCCGCCTGGGCGGCAAGCACCCGGTCGCGCCGCTTGTAGTCGCCGATGCCGCTGGTCGCAGCACGAAAGGTGACGTTGACGATTCGGTCAACCCACCTTGTC
This sequence comes from uncultured Actinomycetota bacterium, assembly GCA_963757175.1. Taxonomy (GTDB): domain Bacteria; phylum Actinomycetota; class Acidimicrobiia; order Acidimicrobiales; family Palsa-688; genus CAVWQR01. Next base: position 206,423 of record CAVWQR010000002.1, read on the forward strand.
AGCCAGCCGCTGGCCGGGCGGGGCACGATGAGCGTGCCGACGACGCTGCCCCAGGCGCTGAGCACGAGCACCGCGCCGACAGCCGCGATCACCGAGCGGGCAGCGAGCGGCACCATCATGGCTTTCCCTTCGACGGTCGTGGGCGCTGAGGGGCCTTGGCTCTCTCAAGGGGATCGGGCTTCCTCCCAGCGCGGGCCGATGGGGATTTCACCCGGATACGGAGTCAGACGCAAATCAGCATCGCAGGGACCGGAGATGGGCCGAAGGACGGATAACCGAGGTCGTCCCCGAATCCAGAGGGCACTTTTGTGGCTGGCGGGGCAGGGATCGAACCTGCAACCTCCTGATCCAAGAGTTTCGGCGGGTTGCCGCGTGTGCGCGGCGACGGTTCGGCTTGTGGGACGAACGCTGAAGCGAACACTTGACTGTCACGCCTGTTCGCGGACTATGGTCAAGTAGGTGCTTGACCGCTCGGATGCGCTCGACCGCGCCTTCCACGCGCTGTCCGATCCCAGCCGCCGGCAGATGCTCCACCGGCTCGCCGAGGGGCCGGCCTCGGTTAGCGAGCTGGCTCAGACCGCTGCAGATGACGCTCGCCGCGGTCGTGCAGCACGTACAGGTGCTTGAGGCAAGCGGCCTGGTCGAGTCGCGCAAGGCCGGCCGGGTGCGCACGTGCTCGATGAACGAGGACGCGCTGCGCTCGACCGAGCAGTGGCTCAGCGACCGCCGCACCGTCTGGCAGCGCCGGCTCGACCGGCTCGGCGCGGTCCTGGACGAGTAGGTTGCGAGCGAGCAGGCACTTGCAGGACCCCTACGAGCGACACGGAAGCGAGGACGCAGGACATGAGCGTCGAGAACAGCAGCTGGACCATCGAACGCGACTACCCGCACCCGCCCGAGCGGGTGTTCGCCGCCTGGGCAGACCCGAGCGTCAAGGTGCGCTGGTTCGACCTGTCCGGCAACGACAACCCCGACTATCACGGCGACTTCCGCGTCGGCGGCACGGAGCGCTTCCGCACTCGCGCCGGCGCGCGCCCGGCGCTTTACCTACGACGCGCAGTACCGCGACATCGTCGAGAACGAGAGGATCGTCACGACCTACGAGATGTCGATGGACGGTCAGCGAACGTCGGTGTCGGTCGCGACCGTCGAGCTGAAGGCCACGCCGGCCGGTACTCACCTCGTCTACACCGAGCAGGGCGTCTACCTGGACGGGCTCGACACCCCGGACTCGCGCCGCAGCGGCACGAACTCCCAACTGGACAACCTGGCTACCGTGCTTGAAGGGGCAGGCATGAACGCCGAGCGTGAGCTGCGCGACCTGATCGAGGAGCGGGTGCGCGCTGTTCGGGAGCGAGACAGCGCCACGCTGGCCGCCCGTCCGGCCGAGGACGTCATCACCTTCGACGTGCTGCCGCCGCTGAACTCGCGCGGCAGCCAAGCCAGTGTCGAGCACCTGCAGGCCTGGTTCGACGGCTACGACGGCCCGATCGACTACTCCGCGCGCGACGTGCAGGTCAGCGCTCAGGGTGACCTCGGCTTCTGCTCGTTCCTCTACCACGTCGGCGGCACGCTCAAGACCGGCGATCGGGTAAACATGTGGGTGCGCGCGACGCTGTGCTGCCGTCGCATCGACGGACGCTGGCGCATCGTGCACGACCACGAGTCGGTGCCCTTCGATCCGGCCACCGGACAGGCCTTGATCAGCCTGGAACCGCAATAGACGATCCATCACCGCAACCGCTGCGGCACAGAAGCCCGGTCGGCCACGAGCGGCTCGGTCCGCGCCGCAGGAGGTTGAGCAGTGGGCATAATTTTGCGGTCAGCGATGAGTCCGGGCATCTCCGCCCGTCAGTCCCATGGGTAACTCGATCATGAGGAAGTAGCCATGCCCCGCACCCGGGTCCACAACCTGAACATCTCCCTGGACGGCTACGCGGCCGGCGAGTACGTGACGTTCGATGCTCCGATCGGCGGTGCCGGGCGGCTCTTCAACTGGTTCGATGGCCGTGCCATTCATGGGGTCGACAAGGTGGATGCTGCTCTTCACGATCGACCGCGCGCGACGAGCCTGTGGGGCCAGGGCATCGGCGGCGGAGATCATGGGACGGCGCAAATTCGGACCGCAGGTCGGCGATTGGCCTGATGACGGGTGGCGGGGGTGGTGGGGCGACGAGCCACCATTCCAAACACCGGTATTCGTCCTGAGTCACTACCCGCATCCAACAATTGACTTTCCCAACGGTACGAGCTTCCGGTTCGTAGACGGGCCGCCGCATGAGGTGCTTCGCCTGGCCCAGGAGGCCGCGGACGGCCGCGACGTCCGCATCGGCGGCGGGCCGTCGATGGTCCGTCAGTTCCTGCAGGCCGACCTGATCGACTTCATGCACCTGGTGATCGTGCCGATCACGCTTGGTTGCGGCGTGTCCCTGTGGGAAGGGTCGAGCGGCGCCGAGGACCGCTTTACCGTCGAGTCGATCGCCTCGCCGAGTGGCCTCACCCATCAGCTCTGGAACAAGAACGACCACGTCTGAGCCGGAAGTGTAGAGCCGACGACCTTCCCGGCCGCCGAGGAGGGGGCACGCGGATGGCGACCGAGAACCGGGCCGCTGTGGTGCTGCCGTCATCGATAGCATCGCCTCCATGCCCGCGGTGGACTTCTACGACGCCGAACTGCGGGCCCACCACCAGCACTTTCGTTTCGCCTGCCGGATCAGTCCGGGTGACGAGGTGCTCGATATTGGCTGCGGCGCTGGGTTGACCACTCGCGAGGCAGCGCGGGCGGCAGCGCCGGGGCGCGTTGTGGGGATCGACATCTCGGAGCGCATGATCGAGCGCGGCCGTCAGGCGACGGCGGCCGAGGGGCTCGGCAACGTCCATTACCAACTGGACGATGCCCAGACGCATCGGTTCGCACCCGGTGGATTCGACGTGGCGATCAGCCGGTTTGGAACGATGTTCTTCACTGATCCGGTCGCCGCGTTCGCGAACATCGCCACCGCCTTGCGATCCAGCGCCCGATTGGTGCTGCTCGTCTGGCAACCGCGCGAGGCCAATGAATGGGCGCGGGCGATCAACGGCGCACTCGGTGACGGGCGCGGCCACCGCTGCCGGGCGCGGACCCGTTCTCCCTCGGTGATGCCCAGGCCACCGCGCGCCTCCTCGATCACGCCGGCTTCGACAAGCTGTGCTTCCAGGATGTCCGCGAGCCGGTCTTCTACGGTCGCGACATCGATGACGCCGTTGAGACCGTCCGCGGCTTCCAAGACACCAGCGCGGCCCTGGCCATGCTCGACCGCGACGAGACCGACCGCGCGATCGATCGCCTGCGGGGAGCGCTCGCAGCGCACTACAGCGACGAGCACGGCGTGATCTTCGATTCACGGTCATGGTTGATCACGGCATATCGGCGCGAGCGCTGACGGCCTGCGCGACCACCACGTCCTCGTCTCGCTACACCTGGCGGGTGCGAGCCACATGCCTAGCGATGAGTGAAACGCTGGTCCCTGTCCAGTGGCCTCACGGGCATCGGGGTTCGCGCTGAGTCAGGTGGTGGCTACCACCAGTTCTTCGGAGTTGTTTGGTGGGCGGAGGCCATCGGTCCTGCCGGAGAAGTAGGCCTCGGCGAGACCGGCCGCTGACACGTGTCGGACCTGTCGGAAGCCGGCTTCGTGGGCTAGCGCCACCATCTGGCTGGGGGTGAAGAAGCTGATGAACGGGGTGCCGCTGGCGCTCGCCCCCTTCGCCGCCAGCTCGAGCCCGGGGCGCACCTCGGGGTCGGCGAACTCGAAGGGCACGAAGAACGTCGTCGCAAGAGTGGAACCTGCTGCCAACCCGGCAGCTTGTCGCAGCGCGGTGAGATTGGCGTCCCGAGTGAGGTAGGGGCTCACGCCGGTAGAGACCACGACTGCGGGCTGATAAGTGTCGAAGCCTGCGGCCGCGAGCTGCTTGGGCCAGGATTGGCCGGCTTCGAAGTCGACTGGGACGAGTCGCAGCCACGCGGGAATCCCGTAACCGAGTTCGGTCAGGCGCTGCCGCTTCCACGCCTGATGTGTGGGCTGGTCGACTTCGAACACGGTCAGCCGCGAGGCGATCTCAGGCCGGCGCTGGGCGAAGGTGTCCAGTCCGGCGCCCAGGATGACGTATTGCCGAACACCGCGGTCGGCCTGCTCGGTGACCAGATCTTCTATGAAACGCGCGCGGGCAATGATGGAGGCGCGGAACAGCCTTGTGCCGTCGGGGTCCATGTCCGCCCGCTGGCGCCAGCCATCATCGGGGGCCACCAGCTTCAACCCGAGGTCGTCTTCGAGCACGTGCGGGGGCCGATCGACCTGCAGGTGCATCGCCCGCCACAGGGCGACTCGCACCGCCGTACTGTCCGGCGCCGCCTTTGGCGCGTCCGTCGTTGTCATCGCTTCTCCTGGTGGCTCGCAGCCGGAGCCTGCAGGCTCCACAGCCGACCGTCGGGATCGCGGACTGTCGCCTCGCGTGTCCCGAAATGGGTGTCGCTGAACGGCGTCACGACATCAAGTGCAGGGTCGGGACGAAACGCCGCCTCGTCGGCCACCTTGAGCACCAGCCGCACCTGCGGCTCACGCTCCTCGGGAACCTCGGCGATGAACACATACGGGCCGTCAGCGTTGCGCAACTGGCCGGAATTGTGGCCGGTCTCGAACTCCAACGTGAAGCCCAGCGCCCGGAAGAACTTTGCCGCCTTACCCCAGTTGTGAGTCTCCAGGAACACTGCCTCGAATCCTTCGGTGCTCATTGCCTGCTCTCCCTTCCAGATGGCCGCCGACGCTGCCCCTCTTCCTCGTCGAGATAGACGCGGAGCGCATCCGCGACAAGCGGGACAAGGACAGCTCCATCTCGACAGCGTGGTACTTGAGCTGCTTGATCAGTCCGGCCGGCAGATACACCTTGAACTGCCTGACCTCGTCGTCATCCACGGTCCTATAGTACTACAGTACTGTACCTTCTTTGAACCGACGAAGGTCGACGACCGTCGTGGGCATGTAGTTCCTCCTTTTGGTCCCGGGGCTGAAGCCTCCAGGCCGGTATTCATCGGAACTCCTATCCCGTTGGACATGGGTCGCATGGCCCGCCGGCCCGGATGGGCGGTGGGTGGATGTTCCTCCCGACGCTATAAGCCCATCTGCCCGACCGCTCAACGGTCCGCTGATGGGTTTCTGGACTGTGCATGCCTGGCTTCCGGCTCGTGTGGCTGCTGGTCATCGGGCCTTGGCCTGGATTTGAAGCGGCTGATCCCATGGTTTCGGACGAAGGGGTAGAGGCGGAGCATCTCGGCGGCCAGGAAACGGGCGGGGACATCGTGGAAGGTGCCGTGCCATTTGACGTAGTCCATGGAGCGATCACCGTCGAAGGCTAGGAGAAGAGCGTCGTGGACGCCGTCGAAGTCCAACAGGGCACGCTGGCACGCCGACGTGTCACGGTCGAATGTCGGGCTCACCTAGACGCAGGCCGCACCGAGATGGAGTTCTGCGTAGCTGTGCTAGGCGAAGGTGTCGGTACCAAGGCGAGGAGCAGCCAGGGCGATGCCAGGTGGATACGAACAACGGCGAAGCTGATGCGTGCCGGGATGCTGGCCGCCGGGCCAGGGCGACGCCCAGGGATGCTTTGCTGACGCAGAGCCGTGCCCGGCAGCCAGGACGCTGCTGGCCCGGAAGATCTCCGGGTCCTCGAAGTCGTCGCCCTCGTAGGTGAGGTCTCGCACGAAACGGTAGATGGCCTGCGTGGCGGCGGGCACGCCTGTCGTATGGGCGCACAGCTCGGCCGCTAACGCGACGATCGAGGCGTGGTCGCTGTCGATGAACTCGGCGGGGGCCAGATACACGGCCATCGACGAGGTTCGAAAATGTTCGGAGTCGGGCCCTCGGGCCGGTCGGCCATGGAAGACATGATCACCTCACCGTTGGCTGGGTGCTTGTAGGAATCGGCCATCATCACGACTGTGTCCTGGCGCGACACTGAAGGCAGTGGCCGTGCCCATCCGTTGGAGCGCAACACGATCGGACCAGCCCACGCCGACGGTCGTGTCGACCTACCAGGAGTTCGCTGCTGACTGGTTCGGCAGTCCGGCGGTCCTGTGCACCTGGGAAGGCAATCCCGGCTGGACCCGGCCGCTGCGACTATTGCCCGACGGTTGCGTCGACCTGGTGTACTGCGACCACAAGGTCCAAGTCGTCCGTCCCCGCTCCGCCGCGACCGGGCAGCACCTCGACAGTCACACGTGCCGGGTTGGCGTTCGACTACGACCCGGCTGGGCGACCGCCGTGCTGGGCGTCCCCATCGGAGCGCTGCCCGACGTCGCCGACCTCGACGACATCTCGGCCCCCGCTCAGCGCTGCCCAAGGATCGAAGTCGCCCAATCCGGAGCGCCACCCGGTTTGAACCGGCGTCGGACGCTGACGGCGCTCGTCGATCGTCGGCTGTTGGCCGCCGACCCCCCGACGGCAGCGTCCTCGCCGCGGTCGACCTGTTCAACCACCCCAATCTGTCCGTGTCAGCGGTCGCCGACCACGTGGGCTTCAGCGCCCGCCAGCTCCGCCGGCGTTTCGACGATCAGATCGGCCTGACGCCAAAAGCCTTTCAGATGGTCTGCCGTTTTCAGCGGTTCCGCGCTCACACGACCGAGCCCGTCCCAAGTCGATCCCTCGCTGGCGTCGCCGCACGCTGCGGCTACGCCGACCACGCCCACCTGGCCCATGACTGTGCTCGCCTCGCCGGCACCACGCCCACCCAGCTCACTGGCTGGCTGTCCCCTCCAGCGAGTTGATCGATCGGTCGGCAACATCGTGAGCGGCGGAAATCAGCAGCAGCGCCAATCAGACAGATTTCAGCGTCCCAAGATCATCGGGATCGTCAACATCACCGAGGATTCGTTTTCCGACGGGGGTCTTTACCTCGAGCCGAGAGCGGCGGTCCAACACGCTCGCCACCTCGCAGATGACGGCGCCGACCTCGTGGAACTCGGTCCGGCTTCGAGCCATCCTGACGCCGCGGCTGTTTCTCCCGTGGAAGAGGTCCATCGGCTCGCGGGGTCATCTCCCGGCTCGACCGACTCGACATCACCGTCGCGGTCGACAGCCATCAGCCCGACACGCAACGGTTCGCGTCGGCAGCATGTTGCGTGTCTCAATGACACTCGTGGCTTTCCCGACCCCAGCGTCTATGACACCTTGGCAACGTCGGACTGCCAGCTCGTCGTGGTCCACTCCGTCCACGGTGCCCGCCATACCGCCCGCGTCCATGGAGATCCCTCGACGATCTGGGAGCGGATCGAATCGTTCTTCGATGCTCGGATCGCGAACACTTGAAGATGCCGGCATCCGCCGCGAGCGCCTCGTGCTCGACCCCGGGTTGGGCTTCTTTCTCGGATCCAATCCGGAACCCTCCATCGTCGTGCTGGCGGCGATCAGACGGCTGAAGAACCGGTACCGCCTGCCGGTGCTCATCTCTGCGTCCCGCAAGTCGTTCCTTCGAAGCCTTACGGGTGCAGCATCTCCGAAGTGGGTCCCGCACCTCGCCGCGGAGCTGTTGCTGCCCTGAACGGCGTGGCTACATCCGAACCCACGATGTCCGTGCCCTTGACGACGGCCTGAAGACTCTCGTACACCTCGCCACGGCAGCGGCAACAGCCACGATGGCTGGTCCATGCACCGCCGGTCACATCAACTCCGCGGCCACCCTGGACACCCTTCCGGTCATGTGGAAGTGTGCTCCCTGTTGGACGGTGGTCGTCGCCGAATCCAGAGGGCAAGATGGGGATTTCACCCGGATAAGGACTCAGACGCAAATCAGCATCGCAGGGACCGGAGATGGGCCGAAGGACGGATAACCGTGGTCGTCCCCGAATCCAGAGGGCACTTTTGTGGCTGGCGGGGCAGGGATCGAACCTGCAACCTCCTGATCCAAAGTCAGGCGTTCTGCCGATTGAACTACCCGCCACCGCGAGTGCTTCCAGCCTGGCACAAGGTCGAGCCTTGGAGCGCGGCTCGGGCGAGACCCTTGAGCGGCTCGACCACTGTTCAGCGCGGCGGCAAGGCACCGACGATCAGGTCGGCGATGAGGCGGTAGCCGGCGGTGGTGGGGTGGAGGTTGCGGTACTGGCACATGTAGGTCAGCTCGCACACCCGGGCCACGGGGACGGGAATGACCCCGTAGGGCGCCAGCTTGGTGGTGGTGGTCAACGGTCCGTAGGCGCCGGACGCCGCGGTCACGTCCACGAACGAGGCGCCGACTGTCTTGTACGCCGCTTCGAGGGCCGGGTTCAGGATGGAGCGGAAGCCGACGATGGAGATCTCAACCAGGCCGCGGTCGCTGCTCTTGGACGAGAGGTAGTCGGCGAGCAGCACGTCGGGATAGGTGGTCCCCACGATGGGGACGTCGGCGCCGGCGGCGGTCCGCACCTGGGCCAGCAGCGATTCCAGGTTGGCCTTGAGCTTGGCCACCGCTTCGGTCAGGCAGGGCACCGACTCGCTGACCGCGCAGGGGGTCACGTCGTTGACCCCGACCGACACCGTGATCAGACCGACCTGGCCGCGGTGACGCTGGAGGAACGCCACCGCGGCGGCGACCTGTGTCTCGTTCGGGTAGTCGGCCTCGCCCGGGCCTCGGCTGGCCGCCGGACACCCCTTCGCGGTGAGCATGGAGGAGGTGCTGGCGCCGCCGCAGGCGAAGTTGACCAGGACCAGGTGGTAGCCCTTGCTCGCGGCGAGGCCGGGAACCTGGTAGGCGAAGCCGTCGCGGGTGTTGTGGCTGGTGTGGGGTCCGGTCGCCTGGTTGCCCGCCGCGTAGGAGTCCCCGAGGGACACGTAGTACTGCTGGCCGGCGCTCAGGCGGGGGGTGGCGGACCCGGACGAGCCGCACGCCACGAGCCCGGTGGCGGCGACGACGAGCCCGAGGCACAACGCCAACGGCAACCATTTCGGTCGCACCCACACACCCCCTTCGCCGGTCTGCCGGCCAACGCTACCGGCGCCCGGCCGGTCCCACTCCGAGACGGCGGGACGAGGTAAAAAGGGGGGCGATCGTGAGCCACCTCGACCCCAACTCTTCGGGAGCCCGCCGGCCCGTGTCTGCGGTGGTTCTCGCCGCGGGGGAGGGGACGCGGATGCGCTCGTCCCGGCCGAAGCCCCTGCACCTTCTGTGCGGACGGCCGATGGTCCTGCACGTGGTCGACGCTCTGGCCGAGCTGGCCCTGGACCGGGCCGTGGTCGTGGTCGGCCACGGCGCCGAGCGGGTCAGCAAGGCGCTGGGCGAGCAGGCCCCGCCGGGCCTGCCCATCGAGTTCGTGGAGCAGGCGGTGCAGCGGGGGACCGGCGACGCCGTGGCCGTGGGTCTGACCGCGTTCGACGCCGACGCCCTGGGCGGCGACGAGGGGGACGGTGGCGACATCGTCGTGCTCCCCGGCGACACCCCGCTGCTGCGCCCTCCGACGTTGGCGGCCCTGGTGCGCGAGCACCGCCGGACGGACGTCGCCGCGACCGTGCTCACCGCCCGCCTGGGCGACCCGGGCGGCTACGGGCGGGTGGTCCGCGGCAGGGACGGACGGGTGGCCCGCATCGTGGAGCAGTCCGACGCCAACGCCGAGGAGCTGGCGGTCGACGAGATCAACACCTCCATCTATGTCTTCCGCCGGGCCGTCTTGGCGCCCGCGCTGCGACGGCTGTCGCCGGACAACGCCCAGGGCGAGTACTACCTGACCGACGCCATCGCCGTGCTCCACGACGCCGGCTACCCGGTAGCCGCCATGGCCACCGAGGATCCGACCGAGGCCGCGGGTGTCAACGACCGGGCCCAGCTTGCGGCGGCTGAGGCCGAGCTGCGGGACCGCATCAACGAGCGGTGGATGCGCCGGGGCGTGACCATGCTCGATCCCGAGCACACCTACCTGGACACGGGCGTGACGCTCGGCGCCGACGTGACCCTTTTTCCCGGGGTGCTGCTGCAGGGAGCGACCAGCGTCGGGGCGGGCGCCGAGATCGGCCCCCAGTGCCAGCTGGCGGACACGGTCGTGGGAGCGGGCGCCGCCGTGACCCACACGGTGGCGGCCGGCGCCGAGATCGGCGAGCGGGCGCGGGTGGGGCCATGGGCCACCCTGGCCCCCGGCTCCCGTATCGCGCCGGACACGGTCACCGGTCCCTGCCACACTGGTGGCCCGGACCTAGGGGAGTCACCAGCATGATCGAACTCGTTCCCAAGCGGAAGCTGCACCTGTTCACCGGCCGGTCCCACCCGGCGCTGGCCGGGGACATCGCCGCCCACTTGGGGTTGGAGCTGAGCGACGCCAACCTGGTGGACTTCGCCAACGGGGAGGTCCGGCCCCGGTTCGGGCCGTCGATCCGCGGCGCCGACGTGTTCGTGATCCAGAGTCACTGCCGCACGCCGGGGGGGTCGGTCAACGACTCGCTGGTGGAGCAGTGTCTGATGATCGACGCCGCCAAGCGGGCCTCGGCCAAGCGCATCACCGCGGTGTGCCCGTCGTACGGCTACGCCCGCCAGGACCGCAAGTCCAAGGGACGCGAGCCGATCAGCGCCCGGCTGGTGTCCGACTTCTTCCGCGTCGCCGGCGCCGACCGCCTCATCTCGGTCGACCTGCACTCGGGGCAGATCCAGGGCTTCTTCGACGGTCCCGTCGACCACCTCACCGCCGTGCCTCTGCTGACGGACTACCTGCGCAAACACGCCCCGAGCGGCGACTTCGTGATGGTCTCGCCCGACACCGGGCGCACCAAGGTGGCCGAGCAGGCCGCCCGCCATGCCGGCGACCAGGTGGACGTGGCCGCCATCTACAAACGCCGGCCCAAGGAGGCCGTCAATCAGGTGCAGGCCCTGGACGTGATGGGTGACGTCGAGGGCCGGATGTGCGTGCTCATCGACGACATGATCGACACCGCCGGGACCATCGTGGCCGCGGCCGAGCTCCTCGACCGCAAGGGGGCGACGGAGGTCTGGGCCATGTGCACCCACGCCGTGCTGTCGGATCCCGCGGTCGACCGCCTGAAGAACTCGGCGATCTCCCGGGTGGTGGTCACCGACACCCTGCCCCTGCCTCCCGACAAGCAGATCGACAAGATCGAGGTGGTGTCGGTGGCCAAGATCTTTGCCGACGTCATCGAGGCAGTATTCAGCGATGCGTCGGTCTCGGAGATCTTCGGCGGCGAGAATCAGACGTAGCCCCTGGGGCGCTGGGGCCGAGTAACATCTACCGGTCCTGAAGCAACCTCGCCGGTAGGAGCGCATCGCCATGGCCGAAATCACCCTCGCCGCCGAGCTGGGCCGCGCCATCGGTTCGCGGCCTACCGGCCGCCTGCGCGCTGCCGGGCGGATTCCGGGCGTCATCTACGGGCACGGGACCGATCCGCTGGCCGTGTCGGTCGACGCCCGGGACCTGCGTCACGCCCTCACGACGGACGCCGGGCTCAACCAGCTGCTCGAGCTGGAGGTCGACGGCACCCGTCATTTGACCCTCGCCCGGGAGCTGCAGCGTCACCCGGTCCGCAACACCGTGACCCACGTCGACTTCCTGATCGTGCGCCGCGACGAGGTCATCTCCGCCGACGTGCCCATCGTCCTGGTGGGGGAGGCCAAGGCGGTGGAGGTGGAGCGCGGCGTCATCAACCAGGCGCTCACCTCACTGGCGGTCAACGCCACGCCGGCGGCCATCCCCAACTCCTTCGAGGTCGACGTCTCCGAGCTGGCCATTGGCGACGCCGTCCGGGTCGGCGACCTCCGCCTGCCGCAGGGGGTGACCACCGAGGTCGACCCCGAAGAGGCGGTCGTCATCGCCGCCGCGTCCGCAGTGGCGGCCGAGGTGGCCGAGGAGGAAGCCGAGGCCGAGGCTGCCGCCGAGCTGGCCGAAGGCGCCGAGGCCGAGGCCGAGGGGGAAGGCGAAGGCGGCGAGGCCGCACCGCCGGCCGGCGAAGCCAGCGAGGGCTGACCCGCTGCGCCCCGGGGACACGCCGGCGGACCTGCTGGCCGTCGGCCTGGGTAACCCGGGCTCCGAGTTCGCCCGGAGCCGTCACAACGTCGGGGCCGAGACCATCGAGCTGCTGGCAGCCCGCCACGGCGAGCGACTCAGACGGGGCCGGGAGCAGGCTCTGGTGGCCGAGGCCCGGGTCGGGGGGCGGCGCCTGGCGCTCGCCTTCCCGCAGACGTACATGAACGACTCCGGGCGTTCCGTGCAGCGGCTGGTGCGCCGGTACGGGATCAGCGACATGGCCCGCCTGGTGGTGGTGCACGACGAGCTCGATCTTCCCGTCGGCAAGCTGCAGGTCAAGGCGGGCGGAGGGTTGGCCGGTCACAACGGCCTGCGCTCCATCGACGCCCATCTCCACACCGCCGACTTCACACGCGTACGGATCGGCATCGGCAAGCCCCCGGGCGGCAAGGAGGGAGGCGTCGACCACGTCCTGCGGCGCCCTTCCAAGCGCCAGCGCACCGAGCTCGACGTCAGCGTCGAGGAAGCGGCCGACGCGGTGGAATGCATCCTCGACGAGGGCGTGGTTGGCGCCCAGAACCGGTTCAATGGCTGAAGTGCCGGACTCCCCCGCGCTGCTCGCCTCGCTCCTGCCCCTCTTGCGCAGCGACGAGGCGTTCGTCGACCTGGCCGGCGCCCGCAGTGCCCTGGTCGCCGTCCCCGAGCCGGCCCGCCCGTTCGCCGTCGCCGGGTTGGCCGACGCGTCCGGTCGCCGCCCGCTCGTGGTCGCCGTTCCCACCCTCGCCGACGCCGAACGCCTGGCCCACGACCTGGTGGCATTCGTGGGCGCCGAGCAGGTCGATCTGTTCCCGGCTTGGGAGACCCTGCCTTTCGAACGGGTCAGCCCCGGGATCGACACCATGGGTCGACGGCTGCGCACCATTTGGCACCTGCGCAACCCGGCGCGCACGCCTCGGATCCTGGTGGCGCCGGTGCGTGCCCTCGTCCAGCGCCTCGGCCCCCACGTCGAGGACGTCTCGCCCGTCGTGGTCAAGAAGGGCGACGAGATCGATCCCGACGATCTGATCGGCCGCCTCGTCGCCATGGGCTACCGCCGGGAGTACACGGTCGAGCACCGCGGCGAGCTCGCCGTGCGCGGGTCCATCGTCGACGTGTTCGCCTCGACCGCCGAGGTTCCCGTCCGCATCGACCTGTGGGGCGACGAGGTCGATCGCTTGAGCGAGTTCTCCGTCGCCGACCAACGCTCCACCGACGAGATCTCCGCCGTCGAGCTGTTCGGCTGCCGGGAAGTGCTGGCGACCGACGAGGTGCGCGAGCGGGCCGCCGCCCTGGTCGGCGCCGCCCCGTGGGGCCGGGAGCAGTGGGAGCGGCTGGCCCAGGGCCAGGTCTTCGACGGCATGGAGTCCTGGCTGCCGTGGTTGACCACCGACGAACGCACCCTGGTCGACCTGGTCCCCGCGTCGGCCCAAATCCTGCTGGTGGAGCCCCGCCGGATGCGCGACCGTGCCGCTGAGCTGCTCGACGAGGAAGCGGCCCTGGCCGACACCCTGGCCGAGACGTGGGGGGCGAGAGGCGAGGCCTTTCCCCGCCTCCATCTCCCCTTCGACCGCCTGCTGGCCCACACGCCGGCGGCGGCGTGGACGCTCACCCCCGTCCCCGAGGGCCCGGGTACGACGGTGGTCGCCGCCGCCGGTTGGGACCCCGTCGTCGGTGACGGCGAGCGGCTCATCGGCCAGCTGCGCACCCTGGTGGCGGACGGCTACCGCATCACCGTCTGCGCCGAGGGGACGGGCAGTGGTGAGCGGGTCTGCAGCCAGCTGCGGGACCACGGGTTCACCGCTCCGCTCTTCTCCGGCGACCTCCCTGAAGGCGAGCTGGTCCGGCCCGGCATCCGGGTGATCGTGCAGCCTCTCGAGCGGGGCTTTCTGTATCCCGCCCTCAAGCTCGGCGTTCTTGCCGAGAGCGACGTAACCGGCCGGCGCCGGGCCCACCGACGGGCTCGCCCACGCGCCCGGGTTGCCCAGACGTTTTTCGACGACATGAAGGCGGGCGATTTCGTCGTCCATCACATCCACGGCGTCGGCCGTTTCGGCGGAATGGTGCGTCGCTCGATCGGCGGCGTCGAACGGGATTATCTCCTGCTCGAATACCGGGGCGCCGACCGGCTCTACGTGCCATCCGATCAGATCGATCTGTTGCGGCCCTACAGCGGGGGAGAATCGCCGGCGCTGAGCAGACTCAACGGGTCCGAGTGGCAGCGCACCAAGACGAGGGTGCGCCAGGCGGTGCGGGAGATCGCCCAGGAACTCGTGGTTCTCTACCAGCGGCGCATGAACTCGCCCGGTCACGCTTTCTCCCCCGACACCCCCTGGCAGCGGGAGATGGAGGAGACGTTTCCTTACAACGAGACGCCCGACCAGGCCAAGGCCGTGGTCGAGGTCAAGCAGGACATGGAAACCGGTGCCCCGATGGACCGCCTGGTGTGCGGCGACGTGGGCTTCGGCAAGACGGAGGTGGCCATCCGCGCCGCGTTCAAGGCGGTCCAGGACGGCTTTCAGGTGGCCATTCTCGTCCCCACCACCTTGCTCGCCTCGCAACATTTCCAAACGTTCGCCGAGCGATATGCGGGTTTTCCCATCCGGGTGGAGATGCTGTCGCGCTTTCTCACCGCCAGCCAGGCCCGGCAGGTCACCGACGGGCTGGCCGACGGTTCGGTCGACGTGGTCATCGGCACCCACAAGCTGATCTCCGCCGACACCCGTTTCAAACACCTCGGCCTCCTCGTGGTGGACGAGGAGCAACGCTTCGGGGTGCAGCACAAAGAGGCCATCAAGAAGATGCGCACCGACGTCGACGTGCTCACGCTCACCGCCTCGCCCATTCCCCGCACGTTGGAAATGAGCCTCACCGGGATCAGGGACCTGACCCTCCTGCACACGCCGCCGGCGGAACGTCAGCCGATCCTTACCTACGTCGGCGAGTACGACGAGCGCGCCGTCGCCGAGGCCATCCGCCGGGAGTTGCTCCGTGAGGGTCAGGTGTTCTTCGTCCACAACCGGGTGGCGGACATCGAGCGGGTGACCGCCGAGCTGCGGGCGTTGGTGCCCGAAGCGCGCATCGCCGTGGCCCACGGCCAGATGGACGAAGGCACCCTGGAGAAGGTGGTCTTCGACTTCTGGGAAGGGCGCTATGACGTGCTGGTGTGCACCACGATCATCGAGTCCGGTATCGATATGCCCACCGTCAACACCCTGGTCGTGGACCGCGCCGATCGCCTCGGCCTCGGCCAGCTGCACCAGCTGCGCGGACGCGTGGGCCGGGCTGGGCAGCGCGCCTACGCCTACCTGCTCTATCCGCCCGAGCGGGTGCTGACCGAGGAAGCCTACGAACGGTTGCGGACCATCGGCGAGCACACCGAGCTCGGATCCGGCTTCAAGATCGCCATGCGGGATCTGGAGATCCGAGGCGCGGGCAACCTGCTCGGCGGTGACCAGTCGGGCCACATCGCCGCAGTCGGCTACGACCTGTACGTGCAGATGGTGAGCGAAGCGGTCGCCGAGCTCAAGGGCGAGGAGGTGCGCGAGCCGGCGGAGATCAAGCTGGACCTGCCCGTGACCGCCAATCTTCCCGCCGACTACGTGGGACGCGAGGACCTGCGCCTGGAGGCGTACCGGCGGCTGGCGACGGTAACCACCCGGGGCGAGGTCGACGACATCCGCAGCGAGTGGCTCGACCGCTACGGGCCGCTGCCGCCGCCGGCCGAGGCGCTGCTGCGCATCGCCACCCTCCGCGCCGAGTGCGCCCGCCTGGGGCTACGGGAGGTGACGGTGGTGCGAGGGGGCGGGCTGTCGACCGCCGGCGCCACGGCACGAATGGCGCCGCTGGCTCTGAAGGCGAGCGAGCAGATCCGCCTGCAGCGCCTGTTCCCCAAAGCGGTCTACAAGACCGACAGCCAACAGCTGGTCCTCACCTTGCCGCGGGGCAGCGACGCCGCCGAGACGCTCGCCGACGGTCTGGCGGCGCTCGTCCCCGCGTCGGTAGCATCCGCGGCGCTGTGAAGACGGACCGCCGCCAACGTGTCGTTTCGCGCGTCCTGGTCGGCGCGGTGGTCGCTGTTCTCTGCGCCGGCGCGGTCACGGCGTGCGACGCTTCGCCCACCGCGGCCACCGTCGATGGCACCCGCATCAAACAGGCCCAGCTGAACCAGCGCCTCGACTACACGCGCCAGAGCCCGGCCTACGTCGGGCTGCTGCAGACCGTGGCCCGCGAAACCGGCAACGGCACCCCATTGCAGCTCACCGGGCAGGGCACCAACACCTACAGCAGGCAGTTGACGGCGGCGGAGCTGACCAACCTGATCACCGCCGACGTGATCCACGAGACGGTCTCCCGCTACCACGAGGAGCCGGGCCCGGCCATGCTCCAGGCGGCGCGGAGCACCTACGAGGCGGTACTCGGTTCAGGGGCCGACGGGCTCCCCGGCCTCCCGGTCGCCTTCCGCAACACCCTCATCTACCAACTGGCCGAGCGGGCCCAGCTGGAACGGCCGCTCAGTGACGCCAGCGTCCTGAAGGGCGTGTATCAGAACCACCTGGCCGACTTCTATCAGCAGGTCTGTGTCCGACAGATCTCGGTCGTAGTGCCGGCGGCGAGCGGCGGCGTCGACGAGGTGGCCAGCCTGTCCGAAGCCCAGACGATCGTGGCCTCGTTCAACGAGGCGTCTTCCGTCGCTTCCTCGGTGCAGTCGGTCATCAACGGGGGGACCACCAACTGCTACAGCCAGGAGCAGATGCAGGCGCTCGACAGCGGGTTCCGGGCCACGGTGATGGGCCTGGCGCCGGGTCACGCCGCCGACCCGCAGCCGGCCAGCGCCGGCTACAGCGTCATCGCCGTGAGCAGCCGGCAGAACACCCCCTACGACCTCAACACCCAGAAGGCGATCACCGCAGCCGCCCTGGAGCTGCAGCCCATGCAGGATACCTCCGTCATCAGTCTGCTGCGCCAGGCCCACGTCACCGTCGACGCCCAGTACGGCACGTGGCGGCTCGACGGCGGCGGCGGCACCCTCCCCGCCGTGGTCCCGCCCTCGGCGCCGGCGCGTGCGCCCGGGGTGCCTTCGACGCTTCCCAGCCTTGGCCCTCCCCTCAGCTAGCCCCCGCCCCCGCATCATCGTCGTCGGGTTGGGCCCGGGGGATCCCCGGCTGATCGCTTCCGGTGCCCAGGAGATCCTG
Organism: uncultured Actinomycetota bacterium; assembly: GCA_963757175.1. Classification (GTDB taxonomy): domain Bacteria; phylum Actinomycetota; class Acidimicrobiia; order Acidimicrobiales; family Palsa-688; genus CAVWQR01. Next base: position 223,616 of record CAVWQR010000002.1, read on the forward strand.
CGCACCAGCCCCGGACGGGTGTTCGTCCGCACCAGCCGGCACCCGTCGGCCTCGGCCGCCCCCGGTGCCACCAGCTTCGACGACGTGTACGAGACCTCCACCGACCTGGAGGCGGTCTACGCCACCATCGTCGAACGGCTGGTGGCCGCCGCCGTCCGAGCCGCATGGCGCCCAAGCGCAGACGGTCTTCGCCGTGCCCGGGTCACCCCTGGTGGCCGAGAGGACCGTCGAGCTGCTGCGCGCCGACGAGCGCGTCGAGGTGGACGTCGTCGCCGGGATCTCCTTCGTCGACCTGGCCTGGCGCCGTCTCGGCGTCGACCCCTTCGCGGCCGGCGCCCGCCTGGTCGACGGCCAGCGGTTCGCGACCGCGGCGGCGGGCCAGCGGGGGCCGTTCCTGGTAGCCCAATGCGACTCCGATCTGGTGCTGTCGGAGATCAAGTTGACCCTCGACGACGCCCTGCGGGCTGGTCGCTTCGCACCGCAAGCGGCGCTCAGTCCCGACCGCGGCGTGGTGACCGTCCTCGCCCGCCTCGGCCTGCCCGACGAATCGGTGCGCACCGTCTCCGTCGCCGAGCTCGATCGCGCCGTCGTGCCCGACCATCTCACCACCTTGTGGATCCCCGAACTGGCCGTGCCCGTCGCCGGCGAGGTGGCCCGCCTGGCCGAGCTGGTGCGCACCCTTCGACAACGCTGCCCCTGGGACCGGGAGCAGACCCATCGCAGCCTGACCCGGCACCTGGTGGAGGAGACCTACGAGGTCCTGGAAGCCATCGACGAACTTCCCCCCGACGCCGGCGCCGCCCACGCCGCCGGCCACCCGGTCGGCGACGACGCCGGCTACGACCACCTGGAGGAGGAGCTGGGCGACCTGCTCTTCCAGGTCATGTTCCACTCCGCCCTGGCCGCCGAGGCCGGCCGTTTCGACCTGGCGGACGTCGCTGCCGGCATCCACGACAAGCTGGTGCGCCGCCACCCGCACGTCTTCGGGGGCGTCGACGCCGCCACCGCCGGCCAGGTCGTCGCCAACTGGGAGCACAGCAAGAGAGCGGAGAAGGGGCGGGCGAGCGTGATGGACGGCGTGCCCGCCACCCTGCCGGCGGCCCTCTATGCGGCCAAGCTCCAGGGCCGCGCCGCCTCGCTGGGGTTCGACTGGGACGACGTGGGCGGCGCCGTGGCCAAGGTGGGCGAGGAACGCGACGAGCTCCTGGCCGCCCTGGCCGCCGCCCGCCACCCCGCTCCCGGCCGCTCGGGCCGTGATCCCGCTCCCGGCCGCTCGGGCCGTGATCCCGCTCCCGGCCGCTCGGGCCGTGATCCCGCTCCCGGCCGCTCGGGCCGTGGTCCCGCTCCCGGCCGCTCGGGCCGGGACACCGCCATCTCCGAGGAGGTCGGCGACCTGCTGTTCGCCGTGGTCAACGTGGCCCGCCACCTCGACGTCGACCCCGAGGCGGCGCTGCGCCACGCCGCCGGCAAGTTCCGCCGGCGGGTGGTCGCCGCCGAGGCGCTGGCTGCGGCCCGGGGCCAGACCCTGGACGCCCTCGACCTGGCCCAGCTCGAAGTCCTGTGGGAGCAGGTCAAGACGGCCGAGCGGGACCCGCGTTCCCAGGCCGAGCCGCCGCGCTGACCCGGGCCCGGGGTCTCTGTCGACCGCTGCTCGCTGGACTACGGTTCCCACAGAAACCACACCAGCAACAGGACGAACATGAGCGCGATCGAACAGGTGGTGGGCCGCGAAGTCTTCGACTCGCGCGGCAATCCCACGGTGGAGGTCGAGGTGTACCTCGACTCGGGAGCCACCGGACGCGCCGCGGTGCCGTCGGGAGCGTCGACGGGCACGTTCGAGGCGGTGGAGTTGCGCGACGGTGGGAGCCGCTTCGGGGGCAAGGGCGTCCAGCGGGCCGTGGCCCACGTCAACGGCGAGATCGCCGACGCGGTGGACGGCTACGACGCCCGCGACCAGCGGGGCCTCGACCAGCTGCTCGTCGATCTGGACGGGACGGACAACAAGGGCCGGCTGGGGGCCAACGCCATCCTCGGCGTGTCCCTCGCCGCGGCCAAGGCGGCGGCCGACGACTCGGGGCTGCCGCTCTACCGCTACGCCGGCGGGGTGGGCGCCCACCTGCTCCCCGTGCCGATGATGAACGTCATCAACGGCGGCGCCCACGCCGACAACAACGTCGACCTGCAGGAGTTCATGCTCGTGCCCCTCGGCGCGGCCAGCTTCGCCGAGGCGCTGCGGTGGGGCGCCGAGACCTACCACGCCCTGCGCAAGGTGTTGAGCGGGCGCAACCTTTCCACGGGCATCGGCGACGAGGGCGGGTTCGCCCCCGACCTCCCCTCCAACGAGGAGGCCGTCCGCGTGCTGGTGGAGGCCATCGAGGCCGCCGGCCGCCAGCCCGGCGACGAGATGGCCCTCGCCATCGACGCCGCCGCCAGCGAGTTCCACGTCGAATCCGGCTACCACCTCGCCGGCGAGGCTCGCACCTTGTCCAGCGACGACTTTGCCGGCTATCTCGCCGACCTGGCCGACCGCTACCCGATCGTCTCCATCGAGGACGGGATGGCCGAGGACGACTGGGAGGGGTGGGCGGCGTTGACGGCAGCCCTCGGGTCGAGGCTGCAGCTGGTGGGCGATGACGTGTTCGTCACCAACACCGAGCGCCTCCGCCGGGGCATCGTCCAGGGCGTGGCCAACGCCATTCTGGTGAAGGTCAACCAGATCGGGACCCTCACCGAGACCCTCGAGACCATCGAGCTCGCCACCTCCTCCGGCTACCGGTCGGTCATGTCGCACCGATCGGGGGAGACGGAGGACACCACCATCGCCGACCTGGCGGTGGCGACGGGGTGCGGGCAGATCAAGACGGGAGCGCCGGCCCGCTCCGACCGCGTGGCCAAGTACAACCAGCTCCTGCGCATCGAAGCCGACCTGGGCGAGGCGGCCCGCTACCGCGGCGCCGGGGCGTTCGCGTGAGACGGGCATGAGGCGGGCATGAGACGAGCCGTCAAGGCCCTCTTCGCCGCGGTTGTCGTCGCCGGCGTCGTCCTGCTGTTCGTGTTCCCCGTGCGCACGCTCATCGACCAGCGCGACCAGACCTCCACCGCCGAGCGCCAGCTCAGGGGGCTCACCGCGGAAAACGAGCAGCTCAGCAACACCGCCGCCCAGCTGCAGAGCCCGGCGGCGATCCAGCAGATCGCCCGGCAGCAGTACGGGCTGGTCAAGCCGGGAGAGAAGGCCTACGGCATCGTGCCGCCGCCGGCGACGACCGCGGCCAACCACGACGACGCCTGCGCCGACCACGACGACCACCGCGCCGCCCACGACGACGCCATCCACCACCAAGCCGACGACCCCCTAGCATCCTGGCGGTGAGCATCCTCGGAAACCGCGTCCTGCGCGTCGAAGACCCCGCCTTCCTGACCGTCGGAGGCCACTACGGCGACGACCTCCGTTTCGACGGCGCGTTGTGGGCCACCTTCGTGCGGTCGACCATGGCCCACGCCACCATCTCGTCCCTCGACGTCGAGGAAGCCCGGTCGTTGCCCGGCGTGGTGGCCATCTTCACCGGTGACGACGTCGACCTGGCGCCGCAGTCGGGCATGCCGGGCATGCTCCCCGACACCATGGCCCGCCCGTTGCTGGCCCGGGGGACGGTCCGCTTCGTCGGCGAACCGGTGGCCGTGGTCCTCACCGAGGAGCGCTACCAGGGCCCGGACGCGGCCGAGGCGGTGTTCGTCGACTACGAGCCGCTGCCGGCGGTCGTCGATGCGGCCGATGCGGTGAACGAGGAGACGCTGTTGTTTCCCGAGGCCGGGACCAACATCGCCTTCAGCATTCCCGGACCCGACACCGAGGACCTGTTCGCCGGCTGCGAGGTCGTGGTTCGGGAAGAGGTCGTCAACCAGCGGGTGGCGCCGGCGCCGCTCGAGGTCCGCGCCGCCGTCTCCACCTGGGACGACGGCCGCCTCGTGGCGTGGGTGTCCAACCAGGCCCCGCACTCGGCGCGCGGGGCCCTGGCCCGGGTGTACGGGCTGGAGGAGAGCGCCGTGCACGTGATCGCGCCGGACGTCGGCGGTGGTTTCGGCGCCAAGATCGACCTGTACCCCGAAGAGCTGCTGCTGCCGTGGCTGGCCCGGCGCCAGCAGCGGCCGGTGCGCTGGACCGAGACCCGCTCGGAGAGCATGGTGGCGCTGGGGCACGGCCGGGCCCAGCGCCAGACCCTGGAGATCGGCGGCAGCCGGGACGGCAAGGTGCTCGCCTACCGTCTGGGCGTCCTCCAGGACGGCGGCGGTTACCCGTCGATGGGATCGATCCTGCCGTTTCTCACGGGAATGATGGCATCGGGAACCTATGCCATCGACAAGGTCGAGTACTCCGCTCGTTCCGTGGTGACCAACACCACGCCCACCGTCGCCTACCGCGGCGCCGGCCGACCCGAGGCCACCGCGGCGATCGAGCGGGCCATGGATCTGTTCGCCGCCGAGATCGGGATGGATCCGGCCGAGCTGCGCCGCCGCAACCTGATCACGGGCGACTGGCCCTACACCACGGCGGCCGGCACCACCTACGACATCGGCGACTACACCCGGGCGCTCGACCTGGCGCTGGACGCGGTCGGTTACGACCAGCTGCGGGACGAACAGCGCCGGCGGCGCCAGGAGGGCGGGCCCCGCCAACTCGGCATCGGCGTGTCGACCTACGTGGAGATCACCAACGGCGCCGGGCCGACCGGCGACTTCGGCGCCGTCGAAGTGCTGGCCGACGGCAGCGCCCGGGTGTACACCGGCAGCTCCCCGCACGGGCAGGGTCACCGCACGGCCTGGTCGATGATCGCGTCGGACCAGCTGGGGATCCCGATCGACCGGATCGAGGTGGTGGCCAGCGACACCGACCGGGTGCGCAGCGGCGGCGGCACCATGGGTTCGCGGTCGTTGCAGTCGGCCGGTCTGGCCGTCCACGAGGCGTCCATCGAGCTCGTCGACCGGGCCCGGGACCTGGCCGCCCAGCTGCTGGAGGCCAACGTCGACGACGTCGTGCTGGATCGGGCCGAGGGACGCTTCCACGTGGCCGGGACACCGAGCGTGGCCCGCACGTGGGCGGAGGTCGCCACTGCCGCGGACGGCGCCCCGGGCGACGGGGAGCCGTCGGGTCTGCGGGTGGACCACGACTCCTCGCCCGAGGGTCCGACGTTCCCCTTCGGCGCGCACGTGGCCGTGGTCGAGGTCGACACCGAGACCGGTCTGGCGACGCTGGAGCGCCTCCTCGCCGTCGACGACGCCGGCACCATCCTCAACCCGTTGCTGGCCGAGGGCCAGCGCCACGGGGGCCTGGCCCAGGGCGCGGCCCAGGCGCTGATGGAGGAGGTGCGCTACGACCCCGACGGCAACCCCATCACCGCCAACCTGGCGGACTACGCGTTCCCCACCGCCGCCGAGCTCCCCGACTTCGAGCTGGTGCCGATGGAGACGCCGACGCCCATCAACCCGCTGGGAGCCAAGGGCATCGGCGAATCGGGGACCATCGGGTCGACGCCGGCGGTGCAGAGCGCGGTGGTCGACGCCCTGGCCCCGTTCGGCATCCGCCACCTGGACATGCCGGCCAGCCCCGAGCGGGTGTGGCAGGCCGTCCGCCGCGCCCGCCGCTGAGCCCGGCGGGGCGCCGATCCCGCAATTTCGGCCCGACAGCGCCGATATCCTCGCTCCTGCCAGGCCACGAGCCGGATTGGGCCCAAGGCTCCGGGGAGCGGGTAGAACGAGCAGGCAACCGCGACGACGCCGCCCGAGGGGGAGCTCATGAACGTGTCGATGACCGTCAACGGCCAAACGTCCGAACACGAGGTCGAGCCCCGCCTGCTCCTCGTGCACTACCTACGCGAGGTGCTGGGGCTGACCGGCACCAACGTGGGCTGCGACACCACCTCGTGCGGGGCGTGCACGATCCACCTCGACGGTGAGTCGGTCAAGTCCTGCACCGTGCTGGCCGTCCAGGCCGACGGCTCCGAGATCACGACCATCGAGGGCCTGGCGGACGGCGACACCCTGCACCCCATGCAGGAGGCGTTCCGCCAGAACCACGGGCTGCAGTGCGGGTACTGCACGCCGGGGATGGTCATGGCCGCGGTGTCGCTGCTCGACGAGAACCCCGACCCGACCGAGGCCGAGGTCCGCGAGGGGCTCGAGGGCAATCTGTGCCGCTGCACCGGCTACCACAACATCGTCAAGGCGGTGCTGGACGCGGCCAAGACGCCGGCGGGCGCCACCAGCGGGGGTGGATCATGACCGCCGTGGACGCGCCGGCCGACGGGCAGGTGCTCGGGAGCCGGCTGCGGCGCAAGGAGGACCCGGCGCTGCTCACCGGCGAGTCCCGTTTCGTCGCTGATCTGGTGGTCCCCGGGACCCTGTACTTCGCCCTGGTGCGCAGCACGGTGGCCCACGGCCGGATCGCGTCGATCGACACCAGCGCCGCCGCCGCCATGCCCGGCGTGGTGGCCGTGCTCACCGGCGCCGACCTGGCCGAGTCGTGGGCCGCCCCGCTGCCCTGCGCCTGGCCGGTGACCGACGAGATGCACAACCCGCCCCACCTGCCGCTCGCCGTCGACAAGGTCTGCTACGTCGGCGACGCCGTCGCCGTGGTCGTCGCCGAGAGCGAGTACGTGGCCCGGGACGCGGCTGAGGCGGTCGTCGTCGACTACCAGGCGTTGGACGCGGTGGTCGACCTGGAGGATGCCGCGTCCGACCGGGTGGTCATCCACGACGACCTGGGCACCAACCTGAGCTACACGTGGGAGCTGACCCCAGACCCCGAAGCCGTCGAGCGGGCGTTCGACGCCGCCGCCCACACCGTGCGCCGCCGCTACGTCCAGCAGCGTCTCATCCCCTCGGCCATGGAGCCGCGCGGCGTGCTCGCCGTGCCCCAGCCCTTCGGCGGGGATTTCACCGTCTACTCGGCCACCCAGATCCCCCACATCCTGAAGGTGATGCTGGCCGTGACCACGGGCATCTCCGAAGCCCACTTGCGGATCGTGGCCCCCGCCGTCGGCGGCGGGTTCGGCTCCAAGCTCAACGTCTACGCCGAGGAGGCGCTGGCCCTGGTCCTGGCCCAGCGGCTGCGGCGCCCGGTGCGGTGGGTGGAGGAGCGCACCGAGAACGCCCAGGCCACCATCCAGGGTCGCGGCCAGATCCAGGACATCGAGCTGGCGGCGGACGCCGAGGGGCGGCTGACCGCCGTGCGGGTCAACCTGCTGGCGGACATGGGCGCCTACCTGCAGCTGGTGACCCCCGGGATCCCGCTGCTCGGCGGGTTCCTCTACGGCGGGGTGTACGACGTGCCCGCCTACTCCTTCACCTGCCGGTCGGTGTTCACCACCAAGACCCCGACGGACGCCTACCGGGGCGCGGGCCGGCCCGAAGCCGCCTACGCCATCGAGCGGTCCATGGACGCCCTGGCCGCCGAGGTCGGAGTGGATCCCTCCGAGATCCGCCGGCGCAACTACATCCGGCCCGACCAGTTCCCGTACGACTCGGCGGGCGGCCTCGTCTTCGACAGTGGCCAGTACGAGGCCGCGCTCGATCAGGCGCTGGAGCTGGCCGGCTACGCCGACCTGCGCGAGGAGCAGCGCCGGCGTCGCCAGGCCGGCGATCCCCGCCAGCTGGGTATCGGCCTGTCGTCGTACGTGGAGATGTGCGGCCTGGCCCCGTCTCGGGCCCTGGCGTCGCTCAAGTACTCCGCCGGCGGCTGGGAAGCGGCAACGGTGCGGCTGCTGCCGACGGGCAAGGTCGAGGTCGTCACGGGCACCAGCCCCCACGGCCAGGGGCACGTGACGTCGTGGTCCATGATCGCCGCCGACCGCTTGGGGGTGGACGCCGCCGACGTCGAGGTGCTGCACTCCGACACCGCGGTCTCGCCCTACGGCATGGACACCTACGGGTCGCGGTCGCTGCCCGTCGGCGGGGTGGCCGTCGCCATGGCCACCGACAAGGTGATCGCCAAGGCCCGCAAGATCGCCGCCCACCAGATGGAGGTCGCCGAGGAGGACCTCGATTTCCGCGGCGGGACGTTCAGCGTGAAGGGCTCACCGGACCGGGCCATGCCCATCGCCGGCGTGGCCTTCGAGGCGTTCACCGCCCACAACCTGCCGGACGGCATGGAACCCAACCTGGACGAGTCGGTGCACTTCGACCCGCCCAACTTCACGTTCCCGTTCGGCACCCACGTCTGCGTGGTCGAGGTGGACACCGAGACCGGGGCCGTCGACCTGCGCGGCTACACCGCCGTCGACGACTGCGGCAACCAGGTCAACCCGCTGATCGTCGAGGGCCAGGTTCACGGCGGCGTCGTGCAGGGAGTGGCCCAGGCGCTGTGGGAGGAGGCGGTCTACGACGACGACGGCAACCTCCTCACCAGCACCCTGGTCGACTACATGGTGCCGACCGCCGCCGAGTTCCCCAACTTGGTGACCGGCGCCACGGTGACGCCCAGCCCCACCAACGTGCTCGGCGTCAAGGGGGTGGGCGAGGCCGGCACCATCGGCTCGGCGCCGGCGGCGATCAACGCCGTGGTGGACGCCCTCTCGCCCTACGGCATCAGCGACATCGCCATGCCGGCATCGCCGCAGCGGGTGTGGTCCGCGCTGCAGGCGGCCGGCGGTACCCACCAGGCCAAGGAGGAACGATGATCCCCGCCCCCTTCGACTACGTCCGGGCCGGCTCGGTCGACGACGCCATCCAGCGGGTCGGCGACGGCGGGGAGGACGCCAAGCTGCTCGCTGGCGGCCACTCCCTCCTGCCCCTGATGAAGCTGCGGCTGGCGGCGCCGACGCTGCTGGTCGACATCGGCCGGCTGCGCGACCTGTCCTACGTCCGCGAGGACGGCGACCAGGTCCGCATCGGCGCCCTGACCCGCCATCACGACGTGGAGCACAACGAGCTGCTGCGGGCCGACGTGCCGATCCTCGCCCACGTCGCCGGGCAGATCGGTGATCCTCAGGTGCGCCACCGGGGGACCATCGGCGGCTCCCTGGCCCACGGCGACCCGGCGTCGGACCTGCCCGCGGTGTGTCTCGCCCTCGGCGCCAGCTTCACGGCCGTGGGGCCTTCGGGCGAGCGGACCATCGCCGCCGCTGACTTCTTCCAGGGATTCCTGGAGACGGCGCTGGCACCCGACGAGGTGCTGGCCGAGATCACCGTGCCCAAGGTCACCGGCGCCGGGTGGTCGTTCCAGAAGTTCAACCGCCGGGCCCAGGACTGGGCCATCGTCGGCGTGGCCGCGGTACGCAACGGGACCACCGGCGTCGGCCTGGTCAACATGGGGCCGGTGCCGGTTCGGGCCCGCGCCGTCGAGGAGGCGGTGGCGGGCGGCGCCTCGGCCGGGGAGGCGGCCGCCCACGCCGCCGACGGCCTCGACCCGCCCGGCGACCTCAACGCCAGCCCCGAGTACCGCCGTCACCTGGTCGAGGTGCTGGTCCGCCGGGCCCTCGAGGAGGCGGGCGGGACACCCTCGTGAGCGGGGGCGAAGTCGACTGCGCCGTCGACGACCGCGTCGCGCTCGTCACCTTGGCCGCCCCCGAGCGGCGCAACGCCCTCACCGCCGGGCTGATCGCCGACCTCATCCGCGTGCTGGACGACCTCGAAGGCCGCGACGACGTGGGGGCGTTGGTGGTGACGGGCGCGCCGCCGGCGTTCTGTGCCGGCGCCGCCCTGGGCGACCTCGGGTCGGGCGACGGGGGCGGGCCCCGGCGTCAGCGACTCCTCGGCATCTACGAGGCCTTCCTGCGGGTGGCCCGCTCGCCGCTGGCCACGGTGGCGGCGGTGAACGGTCCGGCGGTGGGCGCGGGCATGAACCTGGCCTTGGCCTGCGACGTGCGCGTCGCCGGGCGGACGGCGCGCTTCGACACCCGCTTCTTGCAGCTCGGCCTGCATCCCGGGGGCGGGCACACCTGGATGGCGCACCGGGCCATGGGCGCCCAGGCCACCGCCGCCACCGTGCTGTTCGGCGAGCGGCTCGACGCCGAGGCGGCCCGCACGCGCCGGCCTGGTGTGGGCGGTGGTCGACGACGGCGACCTGCTCGCCGCCGCCCGGGCGCTGGCCGCCAAGGCCGCGGCCGTCGATTCCGCCCTGGCCCGGCGGACCAAGGAGACCATCCGGGCGACCGCCGAAGCGCCGACCCTGCCCGAAGCCGTGGACATCGAGCTCGACGCCCAGCTGTGGTCCATGGACCGGCCCGAGTTCGCGGAACGGATGGCAGCCCAGCGCCGCAAGTGACGGCAAGCAGTTCCGGCGAGGGGCCGTACCCTGGACAGATGCGAGAGCTGCAGCCGGCCGGGGTCGAGGAGGTGGGGGCGGCGCTGGCCGAGCACGGCTACCTGGCCGACGAGGGTCTGGCCACCGCCATCTTCCTGGCTGTGCGCTTGCGCCGGCCGCTGCTGCTCGAGGGCGAGGCGGGCGTGGGCAAGACCGAGGTGGCCAAGGTGCTGGCCCGCTGGAGCGGCAGCCTGCTCCTGCGGCTCCAGTGCTACGAGGGCATCGACCTGGCCCAAGCGGCGTACGAGTGGGACTACGCCCGCCAGCTGCTGCACCTGCGCGCCGTGGAAGCGACCGGAGGGTCGGCGCGCACGGCGGAGGACGAGTTGTACGACGAACGCTTCCTCGTGCGCCGCCCGCTGCTGCGGGCCCTGGAAGCGGGCGACGGGCCGCCTCCGGTGCTGTTGGTGGACGAGATCGACCGGGCCGACGACGAGTTCGAGGCGTTCCTGCTGGAGATCCTCTCCGAGTACGCGGTGACCATCCCCGAGCTGGGCACCGTGCGGGCCGAGCGTCCGCCGGTGGTGGTGCTCACGTCCAACCGGACCCGCGACGTGCACGACGCCCTCAAGCGGCGCTGCCTCTACCACTGGGTCGAGCATCCCGACTTCGAGCGGGAGGTGGCGATCGTCCGGCTGCGGGCCCCGGAGGCGCTGCCGGGGCTCGCCCGCCAGGTGGCGGCGGCGGTGGAGGCCCTGCGCGGTCTGGGCCTCTACAAGCCGCCGGGAGTGGCCGAGACCATCGACTGGGCCTCGGCCCTGGCCGCCCTCGGGCGTAGCCAGCTCGACGAGCACACCGTGGACGTGACCCTGGGGACGGTGCTCAAGTACCAGGAGGACCAGCAGCGCGTCCGAGGCGCGGGCGTCGACGAGCTGGTGCGGGCGGCGGTGCTGCGTGGGGTCTGACACGCCACCCCGGGCGCCGACTTCCGGCGCCAGCGCGCCGCCGGAGCGCTTGATCGTCGGCTTCGCCCGGGTGCTGCGGGGCGCCGGCCTCGACGTGCCGCCCGGCGACGTGCTCACCTACGCCCGGGCGCTCGGCCACTTGGGGCTCACCGATCGGTCGGCCGTGTACTGGGCGGGGCGGGCCACCCTGGTCCACCGGCCCGAGGACGTGCCCGCCTACGACCGTGCTTTCGCCACCTACTGGATGGCCCGCCAGCCGTTCGTTGTCCAGCCCGACCCCGTCCCGTTCGTGTTGCAGCTCGACAGCGACGACGAGGACGAGCCGCCGCCCGACGACGCCGGGGGGGACGAGGGAGACGAACTGGCGTCGCTGGCGGTGCGCTACAGCCCGGCCGAGGTGCTGCGCCGGCGGGACTTCAGCGAATTCACGGCTGCCGAATGGGCCGAAGCCCGCCGCCTCCTCGCCACCCTGCGTCTGAGCGTCGAGTCTCGACGGTCGCGCCGGGCCCGTCCCACCAAGCGCCGCCGGGGACGCCCGGACGTGGGGCGCACGGTGCGGAGGGCGTTGACGTCCGACGGCGAGCCCCTGCGCCGGGCGTGGCGGGCGCCGGCCACCCGGCCCCGGCGTCTGGTGCTGTTGGTCGACGTGTCCGGATCGATGGAGCCCTACGCCCGGGCCCTGCTGCGGTTCGCCCACGCCGCCGTGTGCTCACGCGGGACCGGCATGGTCGAGGTGTTCACCCTCGGCACCCGCCTGACCCGGGTCACCCGCCCGCTGTCGTGGCGGGACCCGGACGCGGCGCTGGCCGACACCGGCGCGGCCGTCGACGACTGGTCGGGCGGGACCAGGCTGGGCGCCGGGTTGGCGGAGTTCAACGAGCGCTGGGGGGCGCGCGGCATGGCTCGGGGTGCGGTGGTCGTCATCATCTCCGACGGCTGGGATCGCGGCGATCCCGACGAGCTGGGGGCGGCGATGGCCCGCCTGGCCCGGGTCGCCCACCGCATCGTCTGGGTGAACCCGCTCAAGGCGTCGCCGGGCTACGCGCCGCTGGCCCGGGGGATGGCTGCGGCCCTCCCGTACGTTGATCAGTTCGTGGAGGGCCACTCGCTGGCCTCCCTGGAGCACCTGGCATCCCTGATCGGCGACCCCGATGATCGCCGAAGAAGAGGGGAAAGAGAGGACCGACGATGAAAGAGGTCTTGGCGGACATCGAACGCTGGCGCGGCGAGGGCAAGGACGTCGCCGTGGCTCGGGTCGTCGGAATCGACGGTTCCGGACCGCGGCTGCCGGGGGCGACCATGGTCGTCTCCGAGGCCGGCGAGGTCGCCGGCTCGGTTTCGGGGGGCTGCGTCGAGGGGGCGGTGGTCACCGAGGCGCTCGACGTGTTGGAGGGCGACGGCCGGCCCCGCATGTGCACGTTCGGCTACTCGGACGACGAGGCGTTCGCCGTGGGGTTGACCTGCGGTGGGACCATCCGGGTCTTCGTCGAGCGGCTCGATTGGTGACCAGCCTCTTCGAGCGGCTCGCCGAGGCCCTGCGGGCCGAGCGGCCCGTCGCCCTGGCCGAGGTCGTCGAAGGCCCCGAGGAGTTGGTCGGAGGCAAGCTGCTGCTCGGAGACAGACGGCGCCGAGGGCACGCTCGGCGACTCCGACCTCGACCGGGTGGTGGCCCGGGATGCCGCGGGGGAGCTGGCGGCCGGTTTGACCGTCACCCGCCACTACGGCCGGCACGGCGAGGCCCGCGGGCGGGAGGTGTCGGTGTTCATCGAGTCGTTCGCCCCGCCGCCGCTGATGATCATCTTCGGAGCCGTCGACTTCACCGCCGCCCTGGCCCGCGTGGCCAAGATCCTCGGCTACCGGGTGACGGTCTGCGACGCCCGGCCGGTGTTCGCCACCCGGGCCCGGTTCCCGATGGCCGACGAGCTGGTGGTCGACTGGCCCGACCGCCACCTGCGCGCCGTGGGCGGCCGCCTCGGCCCCCGGGACGTGGTGTGCGTGCTCACCCACGATCCCAAGTTCGACGTCCCCGCCATCATCGCCGCCCTCGAGACCGGCGTCGGGTACCTCGGGGCCATGGGGTCGCGCCGCACCCACCGCGAGCGGGTCGAGCGGCTGCGCCAGGCGGGGGTGAGCGAGGAGGGCCTGGCCCGGGTGATGGGACCCATCGGGCTCGATATCGGCGCCCGCACGCCCGAGGAGACGGCGGTGTCCATCTGCGCCGAGATCATCGCTCGGAGGACCGGCCGCAGCGCGCCGTCGCTGCGCGACCGCGGCGGGCCCATCCACGGCGATCCGGCCGACCCCCCGCTCCCGGCCGCTCGGGCCGATGCTCCGGTCCCGGCCGCTCGGGCTGATGCTCCGCTCCCGGCCGCTCGGGCCGGCGACGCCGGGTGACCGGCGTCGCCGCGGTCGTCCTGGCCGCGGGCGGCGGAAGCCGCTTCGTCGACGACACCCCCAAGCTGCTGGCGCCCTGGCGCGGGCGGCCTCTCGCCGGCTGGGCGCTCGAAGCCGCGGCCGCCGCCGGCATCGGACCGCTCTGGGTGGTGACCGGGGCGGTGGACCTCGACGGGGTGCTGCCGCCCGGCGCCGAGGTGCTACCCAACCGCCGCTGGGCCGAGGGGCAGGCCACCTCGCTGGCCGTGGCGCTCGACGCCGCCCGGGGTGCCGGGTTGGCCGCGGTCGTGGTCGGTCTGGCCGACCAGCCCATGGTGCCCGCCGAGGCGTGGCGGCGGGTGGCCGCGCAGCCGGCGGCGATCGCCGTCGCCACCTACGAGGGAAAGCGGCGCAACCCGGTTCGCCTGTCCGCTTCGATGTGGGAAGAGGTGCCCAGCGACGGCGACGAGGGGGCCCGCCAGGTCATGCGACGACGCCCGGAGCTGGTTGTCGAAGTAGCGTGCCTGGGAGACCCGGTCGATATCGACACCGTGGAGGATCTTGCCCGATGGAGTTGAACAACGAGTTTCGTGTTGGTGTGCCCGTATCGGACGCCTGGAAGGTGCTGACCGACGTCGAGCGCATCGCCCCCATGCTCCCCGGAGCGCAGCTCCAGGAGATCGACGGCGACGAGTATCGGGGGATCGTCAAGGTCAAGGTGGGCCCCATCACCGCCCAGTACAAGGGCAAGGCCAACTTCGTCGAGCGGGACGAGAAGGGCGGCAAGGTGGTCCTGCGCTGCCAGGGCCGCGACACTCGCGGCCAGGGGAACGCCAACGCCACCATCACCGCCCTCATGAAGCCCGACGGCGCCAAGACGGCCAAGGCGACCAAGGTGACCGTCACCACCGACCTCACCGTGACCGGCAAGGTGGCGCAGTTCGGGCGGGGCGTCCTGGCCGACGTCAGCGCCAAGCTCATCAGCCAGTTCGTCGACGCCTTGGAGAAGGACATCCAGGAGCACGGCACGGCCGGCGCTGAGGGGGACAGCAACGGTGCGGTCGCCCCTGCCGACAAGCCGGCGAGCAGCAACGCCAACAGTTCCAACCCGGCGCCGGCGAAGGCGTCGGCCAAGGCCAGCCGGGCCAAGACGACGGCGCCGGCGCCCCAGCCCGAACCCGCCGCGGCCAGCCCGAGCGCGCCCCCCGCCGACGTGGCCCAGGCGGCCGCCGGGCCGCGGACCATCCACTCGCCCGAACCCGACCCGGTGGACCTGTTCGACGCCGCCGGCGGCTCGGTGGCCAAGCGGATGCTCCCGCTTCTCGGGGCGGCGGCCGCCGTCGTCCTGGTGCTCGTCGTGCGGAACCGGAGGCGGGCGGCGCGCCGGCGCCGGCGCCTGGCCCTGACCTCGTCGCTGCCCCGCCAGCTGGGTGAGCGGCTGCCCGACCTGGGCGAGCTGGGGGACCGCCTGCCCGACCTGGGCCAGCTGGGAGACCGCCTGCCGGACCTGAGCCAGCTGGGTGACCGGATCCCCGACCTCGGCGAGCTGGGGGACCGCCTGCCGAACCTGGGCGAGCTGGGGGAGCGGCTGCCCAGCTTGGGCGACCGCCTGCCCCGCCTGGGGTGACCGCCGCCGCGTCCGACAGGCAGCGGGTCGCCGACCTGCTCGGCCGGGCGCCGCGGGGCGACTTCGAGGTGGTGAGACGAGATGCCAACGGCGCCCCGCTGGTCATCCGCAACGCCCCCCTCCTGGACGACGGAACGCCGATGCCGACCCGCTTCTGGCTGGTGGGCGTGGCCGCGCGTCGCGCCGTCGACCGCCTCGAAGCGTCCGGCGGGGTGCGGGCTGCCGAAGCCGAGCTCGACCCGGCGCAGGTCGCCGCCGCCCATCGCCGTTACGCGGCCGAACGAGATGCCGCCCTCCCCGCCGGCTGGGCGGGCAACCGGCCCGCCGGGGGCGTCGGCGGCACCCGCCACGGCGTGAAATGCCTCCACGCCCATTACGCCTGGTACCTGGCCGGTGGGGACGACCCGGTGGGAAGATGGACGGCAGCCCGCCTCGGAGCCGGGGAGGCGGTGGCGGCGGTTGACTGCGGGACCAACTCCACCCGCCTGCTCGTGGCCGACGGCCAGGGCCGGGCCCTGACCCGCTTGATGCGCATCACCCGTCTCGGTCAGGGCGTGGACCGCTGTGGGGTCCTGGCACCCGACGCGGTGGCCAGGACGGTCGCCGTCCTGGAGGAGTACCGGAAGGTGATGGACGACGCCGGTGTCGGCCCGGTGCGGATGACTGCGACCTCGGCGGTACGCGACGCCGGCAACCGGGACCAGTTCCTGGACGCCGCCGCCGAGACGGTCGGCACCGCCCCCGAGATCCTCACCGGTGAGCAGGAGGGCCGGCTGTCGTTCGCCGGCGCCACCGCCGACCTCGACGACAACCCGGGCGGCTGGCTGGTCGCCGACATCGGCGGGGGATCCACCGAGCTGGCCGCCGGTCCCGTTCCTGGGGGACGGCGCACCGAGCCGGCGGCGGTCTGCTCGTTGGATGTCGGCTGCGTCCGCGTGACCGAGCGGTTCCTGACCGGCGACCCGCCCGACGCCAGCCAGCTGGAGGCGGCGCGCCGCGACGTCCACCGGCTCCTGGCGTCAGCCGTCGCTGACCAGCCCGTCCTGGCCGAGATGGCGACGCTGGTCGGTCTGGCGGGAACGGTCGCCGCCCTCGCCGCCGTGGACCAGCGCCTCGAGACCTACGACCGCGACCGCCTCCATCACCACGTCCTCACCCGGGAGACGGTCGACACCATCACCGCCGAGCTGGCCGGCGTCCCCGCCGTCGAGCGGGCCCGGCGTCCCGGCGTGGAAGCCGGACGCGCCGACGTACTCGTCGGCGGCGCCCTCGTCCTGTCGGTCGTCATGGACCACTTCGGCTTCGCCCAATGCCTGACGTCGGAGGCGGACATCCTCGACGGGCTCGTCATGACCCTGGTCGGCGCTTAGCATCCCCCGCGATGGTTTCCATGAGTTGGGGCCCGCACCCGCGCTCGCTGCCCCAGCGTCTCGCCGGCCGCCGCGTGCTGTTGCGGCCTCTCGAAGCGAGGGATTTCCGGGCGTGGCGGGAGGTGCGCATCCGCGGCCGTGAGTGGCTGGTGCCCTGGGAGCCCCGGCCGGTACCGGGGCAGCCCGACGCCACCGAGGACCGCCCGCGTGTTCGCCGCTCGCTGCGGAGCGCGGCGAGCGCGAGCGGCAGCTCGGCACCGGCTACGGGTTCGGCATCTTCGTGGGCGACCGCTTCGTCGGCGAGATCAACCTGTCGTCGGTGCAGCGGGGCCCGTTCCAGAACGCCTACGTGGGCTACTGGATCGACGAGGCGGCGGCCGGCAACGGGTACATCCCCGAAGCGTTCGTCGTGCTGTGCCGCTTCGCCTTCGAGGACCTGGCCCTGCACCGCCTGCAGGCGTCGATCATCCCCCGCAACCGCGCCAGCCACCGGGTGGCGCACAAGCTCGGCCTCCGCGATGAGGGCACCGCCCTGCGCTACCTGGAGATCAACGGCGTGTGGGAGGACCACGTCCGCTACGCCATCACCGCCGAGGACTGGGACGAACGCCGCCAGGCCTACGAGCAGCAGTGGCTGCTCCCCTGACCCGGGACCGGCTCAGGTCCCCCGCACGATCGCCGGCGAGTGCCGGAAGAAGGCCTCGACCTCGCCGTCGTAGCGGTAGCTCGGCTCGGTCTCACCGACCGCCCGGCGCAGGCGGGTCGACTCGACGAAGTGCTGAACGGCGCCGCCGGTCGTGTAGCGGTAGCGGAACCCGGCCGCCTTGAACCGCCGGTTGTCCACCCCGCGGCCGAAGCGCAGCAGGTCCAGCAGCTCGGTGGGTAGGTCGGCCAGCCGCAGCCGGGCCAGGGGCGCGGCCGCCGCCGACGTCATCACCGGCAGCAGGGGCAGGGCCCGTTTGCCGGCGATGGCCAGGATCTCGCTCCAGGGGAGCCGGCCGTCGCCGGCGACGTTGTACACACCGGTGAGCCTGCGGTCCACGGCAAAGCTCATGGCCCGGACCACGTCGTCCTCCTCGACAACTGGAGCTGGGGATCGAACCCGGCCACCTTGGGCACCACCGGCAGCGACAGGGCGTTGGACATGGCCGTGGTGATGTGGGCGCCGAGGACGTTGGCGCAGCGCAGCACGGCCACGTTGACCGACCCGTCGCGGTCGTCGGCGAAGTCGCGGAGGTAGGACTCCGCCTCGAGCAGGGAGCGCTCGACGGGTGTGCGCGCGGCCCCGACCCGCTCGCTGTTCTCGGCGAACCAGGCCGGGTCCCGCGACGTGCTGCCGTACACGAGCGTGGAGGACTTGACGATCACCGACCGCACCGGGCTGTCCTCGACGCCGATGGCCGCCAGCAGGTTCATGGTGCCGATGACGTTGCGCTCGTGGAGGTGCACCCGTCCGATGCGGGTCGAGTCCACTGCCAGCCCGGCGTGCACGACCGTGTCCACCTGGGTGGATCGCATCAGCCGGGCGAGGATGGAATAGGACTGGTCGCTGCGGACGAACTCGGTGCGCTCGAACTGCAGCTGGGGCTCGGACGTGTCGATGCCCACGATCATCTCGACGTTCGGGTCGCTCTCCAACGCCTGGGCGATGCGCCCGCCCCAGAACGACGACAGACCGGTGATCAGCACCCGCTGCCGGCGTGGCCCGCCCGGGCTGCCCTCGCCGCTGGCCATGTCCGCTCAGCCGAACCAGACGCTGCGGCGCTGGCGCAGCATGTCGTACAGGTTCTCCTGCAGCCGTTGACGGATGTCCTCGGCCGCGGCGAGAACCCGGCTGCGCGGGTAGCGGTCCTGGTCGGGCGGGACCTCGAAGCGGACCGGGTCGAGCACCCGGAGGCGGAACTTCGCCGGCAGGGGCATGACCAGGCCGAGCACCGGCCCGAACAGCAGCATGTTGGCGGTCACCGGCGCGTACGGCACCCGCAGCGCCCGGGCCAGTTGGGGCGACTTGGTCACCATGGGCATGGCCTCCTCGCTGCCGACCACGGCGACAGGGACGACCGGCACCCCGGCACGCATGGCGATCTCGACGAATCCGCCCCGGCCGAAGCGCCGCAGCCGGTAGCGCTCGGTGTACAGCTTGCCGGTGCCCTTGGTGCCCTCGGGGAACACCAGCGCCAGCTCCTGGTCGTCGTGCAGGATGCGGTAGGCGTTGTCGGGGTGGGCGGCGACGCCGCCGCTGCGGGACCACAGCGTCCCCAGCACCGGCGCGGTGCGGAACAGGTAGTCGGCCAGCCCGTACACCGGCCGGCCCAGCTCCTTCTCGATGCCGTGCATGATGACCGGCGCGTCGGCGGGCACCGCGCCGGCGTGGTTGGCCACCAGCAGGGCGCCGCCGGCGGTCGGGATCTTCTCCAGGCCGTCCCATTCGACCCGTAGCCAGTGCCGGTAGACCACGTCGAGGGACTGGCGGAGCCGGCGGCGCACCCGTTCCGATCTGCCCCACTCGTCGACGTCACCGGTGCGCCGATCGACGGGCTGGGGGTCGGGCTCACGCCGCAGGGGGATGAGATCGGCCCCGCGTGTCCGCTCGGCGGTCCCTCGCTCGGCCATCGACCGATGGTACTGCCGGTCCGGCCGGCCCGGGTCAGGCGACGGTGACGAGCGTGCCGATGGGGTCGAGGCCCCAGACGGTCTGGCCGGCCGACGACGGCAGCTCGACGCAGCCGTCGCTCTGGGGATAGCCATAACCGGGCCGGGCGAACTGGTGGACGGCGTCTCCGCCGTTGAAATAGGCCACCCACTGCACGCCGGGGTCGCTGTAGTGGGAGCCGTCGGGGTTGGTGCCGGTCATGGTGGTCGCAGCGAAGCGGGAGAACACCGGGAAGGTGCCGGGGGCCGTGGTTGCGCCGGGGACGCCGGTGTTGCAGGGCGTGGTGGCCACGATGTTGCCGTTGGACCACACCTGGAGCGTCTCGGGCAGCGACTGGCTGACCATCACGTAGTTGTAGACGCGAGGTGTGACCTGCCGCTGGGCCACGGCGGCGAGAAGCGCCGACCACACGGCCGGTCCCGCGCTGCCGTCGCTGGCCAGCCCGTGATCGGACTCGAACGCCATGACCGCGCCGCGCACCATCACCGTCTGGGATCCCTGTGCCCACGTGGCCTGCAACGACGCCGGCGTGTTAGGGAAGCGCCAGGTGAAGGTGCCCAGAACGGGCGCGGCGGACACCAGCGCGGCGGTGGTGGGCTCGGTGAGCAAGGCCGGCGTGGTGGGCGCCGAGGCGGCGGTGAAGGTCAGGGGAAGGTAGCCCAGCTCGGCCAGCAGCTCCTGCAGGCGCAGGACCGAGCCGGGGGCGACGGTGTAGCTGGCGGCCGCCGCCGCCTCGAGCGGGGTGGTGTTGGTCTTCGCCGCGCCGCGCATGCCGGCGGGCACGGTCACGGTGACGCCGCTGGCGGGAACGAAGCCGCCGGCCGGGTGAAACGTCATCGTCGAGCCGGACGTGGACCAGGTACCCGGCACGGACGGGCTCAGGGTGGGATGGACCTGGCCGGGTGCGACGGGCGCGGAGAACGTCACGGTGATGGGGGCATTGGCGGCGATGTTGGCCGCCCCCGCGGCCGGTGAGATGGCGACGACCCGCAGCGGGGCGGAGGGCGACGAGGAAGGTGCGCCGGCCCCCGCCTCCGCCCGACCGGGACTACCGGACGCCGACGCCTGGGACACGGCGTAGGCGGCGCCGACGCCGATGACGGCAACGGCGACGCGCGCCCGCGGTGGCGACGACGGCCGCCCGGGCCGACCACCAGTGGTGCGGACGCCTGCTGTGCGCTCCCGTAGCCAACGCTCCTGCCCTAGAACGAACCCCGACGAGGGGCGTTGCGCTCGACCGAGCGCGTCTCCGTGACCGACGAGCGCTGAGGGTAGCCGCCCGTGCCGGCCTTGTGGGCGCAGGACCAGGACTTTCCTCCGGCCCGCCCACCCCGGGCGGCCAGCGCGGCTCAGCGGTAGGTGATGTCCCTGCCGGCGTCGGGGCCGGGACCGGAGCCGCCAGGAGCGCCGGGATAGCCGTAGCCCCCGGGATAGCCGTAGCGGCCGGGATAGCCGTAGCGGCCGGCACTGCGCGAGCCGTAGTAGCGGCCGCTGCGGTGCCGGCAGCGCACGGCCAGGGCGACGACGAAGATCAGCCAGAAGGGGAAGAAGACGACGTGGCCGCCGCTGGCGACGGCACTGAGGGCCACCAGGGCCAGGACGACTGCGGCCACCACGGCCCATCCGGTATGGGGCAGGCCGTACCATCCGGGGGTCCTGCTCCAATGCTGGGGCTCGGGCGAGAACCGGCCCGACGGCGGGTTGCTCCCCGGGAGCGGGGGCAGGTCCACGAAGAGCCGGTCGAGCTCTTCGCCGGTGCGGGCCGCGTGGGCCGCGCCCACGCGCTCTTCGAACTCCTCCAGCTCCAACCGTCCGGCCGAGGTGTGCTCACGGAGCAGGTTGATGGCCCGCTGGCGGTCGGCGGTTCCGATCCGCAGCCGTGACGGACCGGGCGGCCCGGTGGTCGCCCCTTGCTTCCGGGAGTCCCTGCCCACGCTGTCAGCGCTGTCGTCGTGCACGGCCGAACCTCCTGCTCTCCCCGAAGCGTACGTCCTGGGGGACGTTTGCGGCAGTGCGGGCCGTCGTTTCTCACCGATGACATCCGTCATCTTGGTGGTGACCACGGTCACTTCACGGCCACCGGTGCGGTGGACGTATTCGGGTCCTAAGATAGTGACGGCCGGTGGCTGCACCGGACGGGGGGAAGGTGCGAACCGTGTGGAGGGGTAGGGGACGAGCGGCCGGGGCCGTGGCGTTGGCCACCGTCCTGGTCTTCGCCGTCGTCTCCAGCCTGGCGGGTCGACAGCAGTTGGCCAACGCGAGCACCGCCGCGCCACTGGATCCGCCCTCGTGCGTGGGGGGAACGTGCACGCTGACGTTCGCGCCCAGCGGCACGGTGCAGGACTTCGCGGTGCCCAGGGGGGTTTCCCAGATTGCCGTGACCCTCGACGGAGGCGGCGGGGGAGGCGGGGGCAAGGGCGGCGAGGTGGTGGCGGCGTTGCCGGTGACCAACGGGGAGGTGTTGGGGGTGGAGCCCGGTGGGGCCGGGCAGGAGCCACCTTTCCCCTCGGCGACGGGCGGTGCTGGCGGGCTCGCCGGGGGAGGCGCTGGAGGCTCGAGTGCCCAGCCGAGCCGCTTCGGCGCCAACGCCGGCTCCGGTGGAGGTGGCGGATCGTTTCTGTTCTCAGCCACGAACCAGCTTTTGCTGGCCGTCGGCGGTGGCGGGGGCTCGAGCGACACCGGCAACGGCGGCGGCGGCAACGGCGGAGCCCCGAAACCCGGTATATCCGGTGTTACCCCTCCGACGCTGGCCCCGGCGACGGCCGGTATGTCGATCAGCGGCGTACACGGCGGCGGTCCCGGCACGTCCACAGCCGGGGGCGTAGGCGGAACTACCTTGGCCCCCGACACCAGCGGCACGGCGGGCAGCGGGCCCGCTGGTCGTGCCCGCGACGGTACGGCGACCGTCGGCGCCGGCGGGGACGGGGGCAGTGGTGAGCTTCCCAACAGCTTCGGCCCGGGAGACGACGGCGGCGGTGGCGGAGGGGGTGGGTACTTCGGTGGAGGCGGAGGAGGCGGTGGTGCTGCTGGGGGCGGGGGCGGCTCCGGCTACTTTCTGCCCGACACATCCAGCATCCTCTCGGGCGCCGCCGGCGTGAACTCCGGTGACGGTCGGGTCGTCATCACCTATCCCGGGCCCACCCTGACCCTCGTGGCGTCGCCTGCTGGCGGCTCGACCGTGGGCCAGGCGGTGCAGCTCACTGCCACTCTGACCTTCGCCGCTCCGGGCGCCGACGGGCTGGTTCAGTTCGAAACCACCAGCGGAGGCCCGCTCAGGGACTGCCCCCTTCTGAACACCCCGAACGTTCACGGCCAGGCCAGCTGTACCACGACGCAGCTGCCCGGAGGAGACGACGACGTCTATGCGGTTTACGGGGGAGACGGCGGCAATCCTCCGACACAGAGCAACACCATTTCCTACCCCGTTGCCCCTGCCGCCGCCACGGTCAGCTTGACGGCGTCACCCGCGAACACGGCACCCCTTGGGGCATCCGTCCAGCTGTCCACAACGGTCACCGGGACTCCCTTCCCCCCGACCGGTACGGTCAGCTTCGAATCCGACGGCGAGCCGATCACTGGATGCAGCGATGTGCCCATCGTGGCTCTCCACCCGACGACGACCTGTTCGACCAACACGCTGACGGCAGGAACCCACCAACTCACCGTCGCCTACTCAGGGGACCACAACTACCTGTCCGCTAGCAGCGCCGCGGCTGCGTACGTGATAACGGCCTCGGCCACGGCCGAGCCTCTGATCGTCTCCGAGCTTCGCCTGGCCGGGCCGGACGGCGCAGCCGACCAGTACGTCACGTTGTACAACAACTCCGGAGGCCCACTCAGCCTGAACGGATGGTCGCTGGTGTACGGCACTGACGCCGCCGGCGAGCCCGTCGTCGCTCTGCCCAATGGGACGCTCCCGGCGTACGGTCACATCACGGTGGCCGGCAGCGCCTACTCGCTGGAGGGAACCGTCCCCGCCGACCTCAGCGGCCTGGCGGCCTCCCCCGATCAGGGGGTCAGGGTGGTCGCCCCCAACGGGGCGACGTCGGATGCCGTGGGATTCGTCGGCTCGACCGGCGACCTTCACTCGGGTACGCCTTTGTCGCCGCCCGGATCGACCGCCAACCAGTACGCCTACGTGCGCGCCTACTCCGCGGGCGTTCCCGTGGATACGGGCGACAATGTCGCCGACTTCAGGCTCGTCGCTGCCGCGCCGGTGGGCGGGTTCGTGTTGGGCGCTCCTGGGCCCGCCGATATCAACTCGCCGCTTAACGTCAACGCCACCGCCCAGTCCACGCTGCTCGACCCGAGTGTGGCGGTGGGCGCCTACCCGAACCGGGAGTACGACGCGACCACCCACACCCTGATCGTGCGGCGCACCATCACCAATACCTCGACCACGCTGACCCTCATCCCCCTGCGGCTGCGCATCACCTCCATCACCACCGTGGGCGACACCAGCGCCGGCCAAGCCGAGCTGGTAGTGAGCTCTTCGTGCACCGGCGCCGACATCATCGACGGCTACCCCATCACCAAGACCTGCCTCGATGCGCCTCCCTCGTCCCCCTTTGGGGGCGGGCTGAACTCCACCCTCAGCGTCACTGTGCCCTCCGTCGGCCTCGCTCCGGGCCAGTCAGTCAATGTGGAACTGGACTTCGACGTTGCCCAGGGTGGCCGGTTCTCCTTCGCCTACAACACCGAGGGAATCCCCGGATAAGCCCGGTCGACGTGCCGTGACAAGAGGTGGGCGCGGAGGGAGTCGAACCCTCAAGCCCGAAGGCGGCAGGGTTTAAGCCCGCCGTGTCTACCGTTCCACCACGCGCCCATGCGGAGCAGTCTGACCGTCCTGGGGTTCGGATTCCATTGCCTCGTCCCTGGCCCCGTTGACCGCGCCGACCGGGCCCGCCCCGGAGTCGGGCTCGGGGGCAGGGTCAGGGTCGAAGGTCACCGTCACCCGCATGCCGCGCGCCCGCTCTTCCCGCTTGGCTATGAGGACGAGCTGGGTGCGGTCGACGTCCGTGAAGGGGGGCTGTTGCAGGTTGCGGGGCCACAGGTGGTGGGCCCGCACCGCGTTGTACTCGGCCGAGAAGATGACCAACTGGGCGGCGATGTACACGAAGGCGAGGAAGCCGACCACGATCCCGAAGGTCTGGTAGAACTCGCTGGCCCGGTTGGCGTAGTGGACGACCAGGTTGACACCGAGGGTCTGGAGGAGCTCGTAGCCGACGCCGGCGATCACTGCGCCCGGCAGCAGGTCGCGCCGGCGGCGCCGACCGGGGGTGAGGATGTAGAACGAAACGTAGATGAGGCCGACGTTGACCGCCGTGGCCGGCACGGCGAGGATCACCGTGCTCCACGTGCCCAGGCTGAGCACCGAGCCGATGGCGTTCAGGGTGGCGGTGGCGCCGACGCCGAGACTGATGATGCACAGCAGCATGAGCCCCCGCACCTGACGGGGGAAGAAGTCCGACCGCTCCTTTCCCGGCACGTTCCAGATCTCGGCCATGGCCCACTGGAAGGTGCGGGTCACGCCCGTCGCCCCCCACAAGGAGATCAGCAGCCCGAAGACGACCGCGAGCACGCTGCCGTGCAGGGTCGGCGACTTCAGGCTGCTGCCGATCACGGGGAAGTCGCTGAGCGCCGAGTTGGTGATGGCCCGGTCGAGGGCGGCGTCGTGGGGCAGCAGGAAGCCGAGGACGGTGAAGAACACGAGCAGCAGGGGCGCCACCGCCACGAAGCCGTGGTAGGCGAGCGTGGCTGCAATGTTGGTGCCGCGGTCGTCCACGTACTTCTTGACGATGCCCATGGTGAAGGCGGTGGGGCGGTACCGGTGCTGCCAGTTGTCGAAACGCCGTGCCGGCGCTTCCAGGGGGTTCGCCATGTCTTGCCTGTCCGAGCTACGCGAGACGCGGGGTGCGCCGGGCGCACCCGCCCACCCCGCAATCATGGCCCAGGGAGCGCCGGAGCGCAGGAATCGACTCTCCTCACCCCTACAGTGCGTGGGCCATGGCCGTCCTGAGCGTCGCCACGCTGGTGGTTGCCGTGGCCGGGGCGGTGCTGCGGCCGTGGCGGTTGCCGGCGTGGGCGGTGCCTCTGGCCGCGGTGGTTGTCGACCTGGCCGCCGGCGCCATCGGTTGGCACGCCGCCCATCGGGCGGTGAGCCCCCTGGCCGCGCCGATCGGGTTTCTCCTGGCCGCCGTCCCCCTCGCCGTGCTGCTCGACCGGCTCGGCTTCTTCTCCGCGCTGGCCGGCCGGCTCATCGCCGCGGGAGGGGGGACGGGCTCGCTGTGGGTGTTGGGCGCGCTGGTGATCACCGTGTTCAACCTGGATGCCGGCGTGGTGCTGCTGACGCCGCTGTATGTGGGGATCGCCCGCCGGCGGGGGAGCGATGCTTTCGCCCTGGCCGCCCAGCCGGTGCTGCTGGCGTGTCTGGCGTCGTCGGCGCTGCCGGTGTCCAACCTCACCAACCTCATCGCCCAGGCGGAGACGGGCGCGGGAACGGGTGCGTTCCTCGCCCACCTCGGTCCGGCGTCGTTGGCCGCCTGCGCGGTGGGGTGGTGGTGCTACCGGCGCACGTTCCCGGCGGCGTCCACCGTCGCCGTGGCCGAGGAGTTGGGGAAAGAGGGCGACCGCAGGCCGCTGGTCGCCGGCGGTGCCGTGGTGGCCGTGGTGCTGGTCGGCTTCACCCTCGGGCGCAGCGTCGGCATCGACCCTTGGGTCGTCGCCCTGGGCGCCGACGTGGTGTTGGTGGCGATGGTGCGCCAGGTTCCCCTCCGTCAGGTCCCGCTGGGCACCGCCGTGGTGGCGCTGGCCCTGGGCGTGCTGGCCGCCGCCGCCGTCGGCCACCTCGGCCTGCACCATCTGATCGGCGGAACCGACGCGGCGGCGTTGGCCCGCACCACCGGCGTGACCGCCCTGGGCGCCAACGTGGTGAACAACCTCCCCGCCCTGCTCGTCGCCCTCCCTGCGGTCGGACCGCACCCGAGTCCGGCCCTGTGGTCGGTGCTCGTCGGCGTCAACATGGGCCCGGTGCTGCTCGTGACCGGCTCGCTGGCCAGCCTGCTGTGGCTCGACACCCTGGGCCGGCTCGGCGTCCCTGCCCGCGGGCGGGATTTCACCTGGGTGGGCGTGCGCATCGGCCTTCCCGCGGCCCTGGCCGGCTTCGGCGTCCAGCTGGCCCTGCACGGCGCCGGCGTGGGCTAGCCGGCCCGAGCGGCCTCGACGGTGAGGACGATCTTGCCGAACTTGGCCCCGGCGGCGAAGCGCTCGTAGGCGGCGGGCGCGTCCTCGAGCGCGAACGCCGCCTCCACCGGGACGCGCAGCCGCCCGGCGGCGAACAGAGGAAGCACGTGGTTCTCGAGTCTGCGGGCGGCGTCGGCTTTGGCCTCCAGGGGACGGGCCCGGAGGGTGGAGCCCCGCAGGCTGCCCCGGGTCGCCATCAGCGATCGCAGGTCGAGCTCGGCCCGGCTGCCGGCGCCCACGCCGATGATGACCACCCGGCCGCCGGTGGCCAGGCTGGCCAGGTTGGTCTCCAGGTTGGGCGCGCCCACCAGCTCGAGGATCACGTCGTAGGGCCCGTGATCGTGGGTCTCGGCGGGGTCGATGACCGTGACGGTCGGCTCCAGCGCCGCCACCTGGGAGCGTTGGGCGGCGTTTCTGCACCGTTGCCGTGACCCGGGCGCCGGCGGCCGCGCCCAGCTGGATGGCGGCGGTGCCGACACCACCGGCGGCGCCGTGCACGCAGAGGCGCTCGCCCAGGCCCAGTCCGGCCTGGGTGAACAGGGCGTCATGGGCGGTCAGGAACACCTCGGGGAGGCCGCCGGCGTGCTCCATGGCCAGCCCCTCGGGTACGGGCATGGCTTCGCGCTCGTGGGCCAGGGCCAGCCCGGCCTGGGCGCCGCCGCCGATGACCGCCATGACCCGGTCGCCGGGCGACCAGCGCTGCACGCCGGATCCGGTAGCCACCACCTCGCCGGCGAACTCCATCCCCAGGATGTCGGGCGGATAGCCCGGTGGGGGCGGGTAGTAGCCGGCGACCTGGGCCAGGTCGGCGCCGTTGAGGCCGGCGGCGCGCACGCCGACCAGGACCTGGCCGTGGCCGGGCTCAGGGGCGGGCTGGTCGCGGACCGCTACCCGGCCGTCGACGACGGTCGCGGCGCGGCAACGGCCGCTAGCCGACCGCTCCGCCGCCGAGGAGGTCGTTCCAGTAGATGGACTCGGTGCGGACGTAGTTTCCGGTCGACGGGGCGTCGATCATCTGGCCCCCGCCGACGTAGATGCCCACGTGGTAGACGTCGCTCGGGGTGCCGAAGAAGACCAGATCACCCGGCGACAGGCTGCCGACCCCCACCCGCTGGGTCATGTTGTACTGGTCCTGGGCCAGATGGGGGAAGGACATACCCGCCTGCTGATAGGCCATCATCACCAGGCCCGAGCAGTCGTAGGCGCCGGGGCCGGCGCCCCCCCACGCATACGGCTTGCCGATCTGGGCCTCGGCGTACTGGATGGCGCTCGACCAGCCGCCACCGCTGCTGGCGACGGGGGCACTGGCCGCCGGCGCACTGTAGGTCGGTGCGCTGGTGGTGGGAGCGCTGTAGGTCGGGGCGCTGTAGGTCGGCGCGTGTAGGCGCTGTAGGTCGGTGCGCTGGTGGTGGGGGCGCTGTAGGTCGGGGCGCGGTAGGTCGGTGCGCTGGCCGCAGCCGGTGCGGCGGTGGCCGGCGACGCCTGGGTGGTTGCCGGGGCCGTCGACGGCGAGACCGCCGCCGGGGTGGCGCTGCGCGCCGCCGAGGTGGAGGACGAGGCGCTGGTCGCCGAGGTCGAGGTGGTGGCCTGGGTCGGAGCCGCCAGCCCCGAGCCCTGCGACGGTGCCGAGCTGGTGTGAGCCGGGGCCTGCTGGGGCTGGCTCTGGGCGGCAGCCGCGGCCAGGCGCTGCTGCATGGCCTGCTCCTGCTGCTGCTGGTAGAGGGCGACCAGGTAGGCCATCTGGCCCTGCACGTTCCGGAGCGTGGCCTCCTGGGCCGCTTGCTCCTGGGCGGCCGACTGCTCCGCCCCGGCCAGCTGGGTGGCCACCTGGTGGGCCGCCTGCTGCTGCGAGCTCAGGACCTTCTCCTGGTTCGCCTGCTGGACGTGCAGGTTGTGCAGCGCCGTCAGGTTCTGCTGGGCGGTCTTGGTCAGGTACTGGGCGTAGGCCACGGCGACGCCCTGCTGGTCGGAGGGGTCGGGTTCCAGCTGGGCCGGGGTGACGCTGCCCTCGTTCAGGTAGGCGGCGACGGCGTCATGGCGCAGGCTCTCGGTGACGGCGGTGACCTTCTGATCGGTGCTGGCCAGCGCCGACTGCGACGCCTGCACCTGCTGGTCGAGCTGCTGGGCATGGATCTGGGCGGCGTTGGCGAACTCGGACAGCTGGTCCAGGCGCACCCCCTGGGCCTGGATCTGGCTGCTCAGCTGCTGGGCCTGCGCCTCGAGGGTGGTGACCGGCGGTGGCTGCTGGGCGCCGGCGACCCCGCCCAGACCGGCGACGCTGCCGAAGGCGGCCGTGGCCAGGGCGGTGGTGGCGGCCACGACGGTCGCCGCCCGCCGGCGGCCCCGCCTCGCCGAGGGGACGGGTGGCGTCGGTTCCGGTGCAGGCCGTGGGAAAAGCATGGCCCCTCCTCGTCGTCTGAGCATCGAGCTCACGGAACAACGATAGCCACATAGATCACAATTTTCACATCGACCACATCAGCCCCACACTTGAGAGGGGCGGGCAGCCCCGGCCGCCGGGCGGGGTACGGTCCGGACATGAGCCCCGTCGAGTTCCGCGTCGAGCACGATTCCATGGGTCACGTCCAGGTGCCGAAGGCGGCCAAGTGGCAGGCCCAGACCCAGCGGGCGGTGGAGAACTTCCCCATCTCCGCCACCACCGTCGAGCGCTCGCTCATCGCCGCCCTGGCCCACATCAAGGGGGCGGCGGCGGCGGAGAACGCCCGGCTCAAGGTCGTCGACAAGCCGGTGGCCACCGCCATCGCGTCCGCCGCCGCCGAGGTGGCGGAAGGCGGCTGGGACGACGAGTTCCCCATCGACGTGTTCCAGACGGGCTCGGGTACCTCGACGAACATGAACATGAACGAGGTGCTGGCCACCATCGCAACCGAGCGGGGTGACGCCGGAGAGCCGGTCCATCCCAACGACCACGTCAATGCGTCGCAGTCCTCCAACGACGTGTTCCCCAGCGCCATCCACGTGGCCGCCACCACCGAGATCGCCCGGAGCCTGATCCCCGCCCTCGGCCAGCTGGCCAAGGCCCTGCGCAAGCAGAGCCGGGCCTTCCGCGCCGTGGTCAAGTCGGGGCGCACCCACCTGATGGATGCCACGCCCGTCACCCTCGGCCAGGAGTTCGCCGGCTACGCGGCGGCGGTGGAGCACGGCATCGAACGCCTCGAAGCCGCCCTGCCCCGCATCGCCGAGCTGCCGCTCGGCGGCACGGCCGTGGGTACGGGGATCAACGCGCCCCGAGGATTCGCCCGCGGCGTGATCCGCCGCTTGGCGGCCGAGTCGGGCCTGCCCTTCACCGAGGCCCGGGACCACTTCGAGGCCCAGGGCGGGCGCGACGCCCTGGTGGAGGCCTCGGGGGTGCTGCGGACCATCGCCGTGTCCCTCTACAAGTGCGCCACTGACCTGCGCTGGATGGGCAGCGGGCCCCGCTGCGGCCTGGGGGAGATCCGCATCCCCGACCTGCAGCCCGGCTCGTCCATCATGCCCGGCAAGGTCAACCCGGTCATCCCCGAAGCGGTCTCCCAGGTGGTCGCCCAGGTCATCGGCAACGACGCCGCCGTCGCCTTCGGCGGGGCGGCGGGCAACTTCGAGCTGAACGTGATGCTGCCGGTGATCGCCCGCAACCTGCTGGAGTCCATCCGACTGCTCTCGTCGGTGAGCGCCCTCTTCGCCGACCGCTGCATCGCCGGGATCGACGCCAATGTCGAACAGTGCCGGATCTACGCCCTGTCCTCACCATCGATCGGCACCGCCCTCAATCCCTACATCGGTTATGAGGAGGCGGCCAAGGTGATCAAGGCTTCCATGGAAGAGGGCAAGGACCTGCGAACCGTCGTGCTCGAGCGGGGCCTGATGACCGAAGCCGAGGTCGACAAGGCGCTGGACGTGGTGGCCATGACCAAAGGCGGAGTCGTCAAATAACGCGACAGGGCTGCCGCCCCGTCGACGGCAGCCGTGTCGATCGTGTGCCAGGGAACGGGATCAATAGGCGAAGTTCTTGATGTTCTGCTCCTCGGCGGTCTGATAGGCCAGCGCGGCCTTGGAAAGCAGCTGGGAAATTGCCGTCAACGCTTCGTTGAGGTTGTTGGCCGACGTCTGCCACTGCTGGTACAACTCCTGGAATTGCGAATAGGCCTGTCCGGTCCAGCCGGCATCGAGACCCGAGACCTGCGAGCGCAGCTGCCCCAGGATTTCGTTGATTTGCCCCTCGCCGCTGTTCAGGGCGCTGGCGCCGTTGTTGAGATCTTCGACGGTGACCGAATAAGCAACCACGTTTGCACCCTCCGCCTTCGGAGAACCCCTCGGTGGGGGAGCGTCGCTCTTCGACGCCAAAAAGGAGCGTACCCCTGGCATTCGGGCGTACAACCCCTGGTGACCGGGGAGGTCTCCCCAACTTTCGCTCTCCCTTCGGGCCCGTCGGTCCTGGTAAAAAGACGGGCATGGCGCCGACCAGTTCCGAGATAAAGGTCGACACGGCCACGGTGGAGACGGTCGCCCAGAACATCACCAAGGCGGCGTCGCCGATCACCGCCTGCCTCGACGGACTGAGCGGAGTCAGCGTCAGCCAGCCGGGTTTCGCCACGGCAGACGCGACCGTCGCCGCCGCCCAGAAGTGGGCCACCACGTTGCGCACGTTCTCGTCCGGGTTCGCCGGATTCGGGCAACGGGTGCTGGGCGGCGCCCGGACCTACACGGTGGTCGAAGACCACAACCGCAACAGCTTCATGGCCCACTGAACCCTCACCCGTCGGCTTCGAACTGGCGGCGAAGCGACGCCAGGCGTCGGTCCCACGCCGCGCCGACATCGGCCAGCCAGGCGGCGGCGTCGTCCAGCGCCCCGGCCTGGACCGAGTAGCGCACCTCCCGGCCCCGGCGCTCCCCCGCGACCAACCCGGCGGCGGCGAGGGTGGCCAGGTGCTTGACCACCGCCTGGCGGCTGACGGGCGCGCCGTCGGCCAGCTGGGTGGCGGTCAGCGGCCCGCGCTGGGAGAGCTGGTCGAGAACATCCCGACGGGTGGGGTCGGCCAACGCAGCCAGGACCTCGTCCACGCCGGCGCCCGTGCGCCCGTGGGTGGCCACCGGGGCAATGGACGCGGTGACCTCCGCGGCGGGGCCGCGCCGGACGTAGCCCTCGAAGGCGTGCCGATTGCTCGGCACCTTGGGGTTCAGGCCCGCACCGGGGTGCGGTCCTGGGCCCGCATCCACACGCCGGCCACCCGGCTGTCCCACGCCGACCAGCCGGTGCTCGCGCACTGAGCGCCGCTTGCGGTGCGAGGTAACGGGTACTGAGCGATGCCGTCGGCGCCGGGTCGGGTCCGAGCTCGATCGGCCGCTCGCGCACCACCAGGCGGGTGGCCGCGGCGGCGCCGCTTTCCCCACCGTCGACCGGTTGCAGGTCGTAGGTCACCTCCGACACCCCGTCATCGCCCTCGTCACGCCACCAGCAGAAGCGCAGCCGCCGCCCCGGGCTCACCTCCTCCACCACCCCCGTGCGCTCGCCGTCCTCGCCCCGCCATCGGGCCGCGCCTCCCGGGGTCAGGTCCCACTCGACCTCGGCGCCGAACCACCCGGCGACGGCCTCCGTCTCGGTCAGCGTGGCCCACAGCTCGTCGGGGTCCACGGGCACGACAATCTCGCGTTCAACCATGGGCCCAGCATAGAGCAACTCGCCGGTTGCACATACCCGCCGGCGCCCGGTAAGGTGCAACCTATGAGTTGCACAACCCTCACCGGGAGGCTGGCGTGAGCTACCTCGTTCCCACCGTCATCGAACAGTCCCCGCGCGGCGAGCGGGCCTACGACCTCTACTCCCGCCTGCTGAAGGATCGCATCGTCGTCCTCGGCACCGAGGTCAACGACACCAGCGCCAACCTCCTCACCGCCCAGCTGCTCCACCTCGAGGCCGAGGACCCCGACAAGGACATCAGCATGTACGTCAACAGCCCGGGCGGGGCGGCGACGGCGATGTTCGCCATCTACGACACCATGCAGCTCATCCGCCCGGAGGTGTCGACCGTCTGCACCGGCTTCGCCGCGTCGGCCGCGGCGGTGATCCTCGCCGGCGGGGCGGCCAAGAAGCGCTTCGCCCTGCCGAACTCCCGCATCCTCATCCACCAGCCCCACGGCGGCGCCCAGGGCCAGTCGGTCGACATCGAGAACCAGGCGCGCGAGATCGGGTTCCTGCGCAAGCGCATGGAGGAGGTCCTGGCCGCCCACACCGGCCAGCCCATCGACAAGGTGGCCAGGGACACCGACCGCGACTACATCCTCGGTGCCGAGGACGCCGTGGCCTACGGCCTGGTCGACGAGGTGCTCCAGGCACGCGGTCCCCGCCCCGCCTGAGCGCCGCTTGCGGTGCGAAGCGACCAGCACTGAGCGCCGCTACCGTCGCCGGGCGATGCTCGTCGCCTCGGCCGTCCCCGCCGCCGTCCACGCCTCGGCGTCGTCCACGCCGGGGACCGGCTACCACGTGCTGGTCATGCTGCACCTGCTCTGCGTGATCGGCGGGTTCGGGTTCCTGGCCTACAACGGGGCCCACCTCAGCCTCCTCCGCCGCCGGGGCGGCGGCGTCTCGTCGGGGGCGCTGGCGGTGAACCGGGACCTGTCCCAGCTGGCCGAGCTGCTGATCATCGCCGCCCTGGTGTTCGGCATCGCTGCGGTCGGAAGCAGCAGCAAGGTCATCACCTTCGGCCAGGGATGGGTGGTGGGGGCCATGGTGGGATGGGTGGTGGCCCTCGGCCTGTTGCACGGCTTCATCCGACCTCGCCAGCGCCGGTACCTGGCGGTCGCCAGCCGGACCGCCGAGATCCCCCCGGGCGGTGGTCGGCCGCCGGAAGTGGCCGTCCTCGACGGGCTCGAGCGCGCCATCGCCCTCGGCTGGGGAGGCTTCAACCTCGTTGTGCTGGTCGTCGTCTACCTGATGGTGTTCAAGCCCGGATCCTGATCGACGGCCGGTACCGTCGCGGTGATGCACCCGATCGAACGGCTGCGCTTCGTTGCCCGGGCCGAGGGCGCCGACCCCGCCCTCGTCGCTCGGGAGGCGGCGACGGCACTGGCGGCGATCGCCCGGGAGGATCCCGCCGGCCTCCTTCCCGCCTGCCGGCGCCTGGTCAACCGCCACCTGGCGTCGGGTCCGGTGTGGTGGCTGTCCGCCCGGGTGCTGACCGCACCCGAGCCGGACCGCGAAGCGCGGGCCGCCATGACCGACCTGGACGGCGACACCACCGACCGCCACCTGGCCGGGGACCTGCCCGAGGACGCCACCGTCCTCATCGTCGGCTGGCCTGACCTGGCGGCGGCCGCGCTGCGCAGCCGGGGCGACCTCGAGGTACTGGTCGCCGACGGCGGCGGGGAGGGCCGCGCCCTGGCCCGCCGCCTGGTGGACGCCGGCAACGACGTCGCCGAGCTTCCCGACACGGGCATCGCCGCCGCCGCGGTCGTCGCCGGGCTGGTGGTGGTGGAAGCCGTGGCCGCAGGACCTTCCGGGCTGCTCGCCGCGCCCGGCTCGCATGCCGCCGCTGCCGTCGCTGCCCGCGCCGGGGTCCCGGTGTGGGCCGTGGCCGGTGTCGGGCGCGTGCTGCCCGAGCGGCTGTGGAGCGCGCTGCTGGCCCGCTATGACGCCCACGGCGAACCCTGGGAACGGGACCATGAGCTCGTCCCCGCCGACCTGTTGACCGCCGTCGTCGGCCCCGAGGGCAGCGTGGCGGTGGAGGACGGGCTGGCGGCGGCGACGTGCCCCGCCGCGCCCGAGCTGTTCCGCGACGCCGGCTAGGGGTGGCCCGGCCACCGAGGCCCCGGCGCCGGAGACGGGAGGCCGGCGCTACGTTGGCGGGCATGGGCGAGATCGTGGAGTTTCCGAGCAACGGCGCGACCGGTCGGGGGTACCTGGCGAAGCCACCGGAACCGGCACCGGGCGTGGTCGTCATCCAGGAGTACTGGGGCCTGGTCCCCCACATCGAGAACGTGTGCGAACGCCTGGCCGGGGAGGGCTTTGTCGCCCTGGCTCCCGACCTGTTCCACGGCGAGAAGGCGGAGGAGCCCGACGAGGCCGGCAAGCTGATGATGGCGCTCAACCTCGACCGTGCCGCCAAGGACATGAGCGGCGCCGTCGACCGGGTGGCCGAGGAGTCGGCGGGCGCCAAGGTAGGGGTGGTGGGCTTCTGCATGGGCGGCGGCCTGGCCCTGCTGCTCGGCGTGCAACGCCCCGACAAGGTGGGGGCGGTCGTGCCCTTCTACGGGGTGATCCACCCCGCCGCCGACGAACCCGATTGGAGCCGGCTCGACGCCGCGGTGGAGGGCCACTACGCCGAGCAGGACGACTTCGCCGGGCCCCCGGCCGTGGCCAAACTGCGCGAGAGCCTGACCCAGGCGGGGAAACGCTTCGAGATCTTCCTCTATCCCGGCACCCAGCACGCCTTCTTCAACGACGACCGCCCCGAGGTGTACGCACCCGAGGCGGCCAAGATGGCGTGGGAGCGGACCCTCAACTTCCTGCGCCGCGAACTGGGGTGAGCGAGCCGTCGGTCAGCCTGGTCACCGACTATCTCGACCTGGGCCTGGCCCTCGGGCCGCCATGTCGACGGTCTGGTCGACGCCTATTACGGCGACCGAGGACGGGCGGATCGCATCGCCGCCCAACCCCCGGTGCCGCCGGCCGCCCTGGCCGACGCCGGCCGTCGCCTCTTGGCCGACCTGGCCGCCGACCGCGAGCTGGACGCCAGCCGCCGCCGCTGGCTCGAGGCCCAGGTCCGGGGCCTGCACACCACGGCCCGCCGGCTGGCCGGCGAGCGGATCGCCTACCTGGACGAGATCGAGCTGTCCTACGGCGTGCGTCCCCGCACGGTCGCCCGAGGACGAGCTGGCCGCCGCCCACCGGGCCCTGGCCGGGTTGCTCCCCGGCGACGGTCCGCTGGCCGACCGCTACATCGCCTGGCGGGAGGCGCAGCGGGTACCGCCCGACAAGCTGGAAGCGGCCATCGCCTCGCTGGCCGAGGACTTCCGGGCCCGGACCGCCGACGCCTTCGGGCTGCCCGAGGGCGAGCGCGTCGAGTTCGAGCTGGTCACCCGCCAGCCGTGGGCCGGCTTCAACTACTACCTGGGCGGGCTGCGCAGCCGGGTGGCGATCAACGTGGACCTCCCGGTGCTGTCGACCAGCCTCGGGCCGCTGGTCGCCCACGAGGCCTATCCCGGCCACCACACCGAGCACTGCCGCAAGGAGGTCGGGCCTGGTGCGCCGGCGCCGACCAGGCGGAGGAGACCATCTTCCTGGTGGGCACGCCCCAGTGCCTGCTGGCCGAGGGCCTGGCCGACCTGGGCCTCGAGATCATCGCCGGCCCGCAGCCCGAGCGCACCGTCGCCGACCACCTCGCCCCGCTCGGCGTCCCTTACGACGCCGACGTGGTCGCTCGCGTCGCCGAGGTGGCCGAGACGCTCGGAGCGGTGCGGGGCAACGCCGCCATCGGGATGCACGACCGGGGCTGGTCCGCTGACGACGGCGCGGGACTACGTGGGCCGCTGGGCGCTGCTCCCGACGGCGCGGGCGGCCAAGGTGGTCGAGTTCCTGGCCGACCCGACCTGGCGGGCGTACGCCTTCTGCTACATCGACGGTCTGCCGCCGCTGCCGGCGCTTCGTCCGGGGGGACCCGGCGCGCTTCGCCCGCCTGCTGACCGAGCAGCTCGTCCCGGCCGACCTGGACGACGGCGCCGCCGCCTAGCATCCGGGGCATGTCCGAACGCACCCGCGCCCTGCCCCGGCGGTCCTGCCACTCGGTCCCCGGGTCCAGCGACAAGTTTCTCGCCAAGGCCCCCTCGCTGGCCGCGGACATGGTCTTCCTCGACCTGGAGGACGCCGTTGCGCCCCTCGAGAAGGAGGCGGCGCGCGCCAAGGTGGTGGACGCCGTCAAGGGCCAGGACTGGGGTGACAAGATCCTCTGCGTTCGGGTCAACGCCTGGGACACCCGCTGGACCTACGGCGACGTCATCGAGGTGGTCGGCAACGCCGGCGAGCGCCTGGAAGAGGTCATGCTCCCCAAGGTGCAGACCGCGGCGCGAGGTGGTGGCCCTCGACCTGCTCCTCACCCAGGTGGAGATCAACGCCGGCCTGCCCGTCGGCCACGTCGGCATCGAGGCCCAGATCGAGACGGCGCAGGGCCTGATCAACGTGGAGGAGATCTGCCGGGCCTCCCCCCGCCTGGAGACGGTCATCCTCGGCCCGGTCGACTTCTCGGCGTCGATGGGCATGCCGTCGCTGTCGGGCGGGCTGCTCATCCCCGAGTACCCCGGGCGACTACTTCCACTACGTGTTCGTCAAGATCCTGCATGGCCGGCCGGGCCGCCGGGCTGCAGGTGATCGACGGTCCCTACGTCAAGGTGCGCGACATCGAGGGGTTCCGCGAGTACGCCACGCCGCACCCAGATCCTCGGCTACGACGGCAAGTGGAGCGCTGCACCCCGACCAGATCAGCGTCCTCAACGAGGTGTTCTCCCCGACCCAGGAGCAGTTCGACCGGGCGTCGGAGATCCTGGACGCCTACCGCGAGGCGACCGAAGGCGACCGCAAAGGGGCGGTCATGTTCGGCGACGAGATGATCGACGAGGCCAGCCGCAAGGTCGCCGTCACGCTGGTCTCGCGAGGGCGAACGGGCCGGGCTCAGCCCGCCGGCCCGCTCCAGCAGACGGCGGGCGATGACCTTGAGGGCGAGGGTCTCGTCGGCGCCCTCGAAGATCGACAGCACCCGGGCGTCCACGAAGTAGCGGCTGACCGGGTACTCCTCGGCGTAGCCCATGCCGCCGTGGATCTGCATGGCCTCGCGGGTCACCCACTCCGCCGACCGGCACACGTAGGCCTTGACCATGGATGCTTCGAGGGCCCCCTCGCCCTTGGCCATCAGGCGGCCGACCTCGTACATGTACTGACGGGCGGCCTGGATGAGCACGGCCATGCGGGTCAGCTTGACCCGGGTGAGCTGGTAGTCGCCGACCGGCCGGCCGAACACCATCGCGGTCGGCGGCGTAGGCGGCCGCGGCCTCGTAGGCCGCCTGCATGACGCCCACGGCGCGGGCCGCGGTCTGCAGGCGGCCGTTCTCGAATCCTTCCATCTGGTAGTAGAAGCCCCGGCCCAGACCGTCGTCCCCGCCGACCAGGTTGGCGGCGGGAATCCGCCAGCCGTCGAAGGCCAGCTCGTAGGAGTGCATGCCCCGGTAGCCGATGGTGTCGATGGGCCGGCCTTCCAGGCGGCCTCCGCCGGGTTGGGTGAGCACGAACCCGTGACCGTCGGCGCGGGCCTTGGGGACCACGAACATCGACAGGCCCCGGTGGGCCTTGGTGCGGTCGGGGTCGGTGCGCGCCAGGAGCATGACCACGTCGGCGCGGGCGGCGAAGGTGCACCACGTCTTGGTGCCGTTGACGACCCAGTCGTCGCCGTCCCGGGTGGCGCTGACCGTGAGCCCGGCCACGTCGGAGCCGAAGTCCGGTTCGGTGACCGAGACGGCCACCATGACCTCCCCCGAGGCCAGCTTGGGCAGCCACTCGCGCTTCTGGTCCTCGGTCCCGCCTCGCACCAGGGCCCGGGCGAGGATCTCCGGACGGGTGATGAGCGACCCGCCGGCGCCCAGCGAGCCGCGCGACAGCTCCTCGGTGGCGATGACCATGCCCAGGTAGTCGCTCTCGCCGCCTCCCGCGTAGCCGCCGTACTCCTCGGGAATGGACAGGCCGAACCCGCCGAGCTCGGCCAGCCCGGCGATGATCTCCTCGGGGATGTCGGTGTTGTGGCGGTGGATGTGCTCGGCCACGGGAACGATCCGGTCCTCGGCGAAGCGGCGGAACGTGTCGGCCACCAGCTCGAAGTCGGCGTCCAGGTGGCGGGGCCCGGCCTGCCCAGCGAGCGTCGCCAGCCATGCCGGGTCGCGGTACGGCGCCACTGCCTCCAGCGCCGCGTCCAGGGCACCCGGTGCGGGCGCCCCACGCCGCTTCGCGCCCGAGGACCCGGCCGGCGAGGTCGGCGGCCGTGTCGGCGACGAAAGCGCAGGCCAGCTGGGCCTCGAGCTCGCCCCGGGCGCCGTAATCCAGGAACGCCCGGGCCACTTCCACCGCGGCGGCACCGTGGGCCAGGTCGTAGGCCACCGCCTGGTTGGCGTCCAACCCGTCTTCTCTCCCGCCCCCGCCGCTCAGGTGGCGAGCGGCCGCGTCGAGGACGGCTTGGGCGCCGTCGAGCGCGGTGCGCGCCGTAGCCAGGTCGGCGATCACGGGCGAGGGAGCCATGGCGGCCAGGCTAAGTCAGCCACCCGGGCCGCGCCGGAGGGGAACGACCGCGGACCAGCCGATCGGCGTTGCCGACCTAAGCTCGGTGGGGACCGGTCCGACACAGGTGGTGGCTGACACGATGGCAGCAGATCGTGGATCCGCGGCTTCGCCGCTGCTCTCCGCCGCCGGCGCCGGTCACGATGGTGGCAGCCGCGACGGGGGCCCGGCCTCGGCCGAGAGCGAGGTCACGCCCCGGTTCGGCATCGGCGAGGCGGCGACACGCGCCGGGGTGTCCGAGCGGGCCCTGCGCTACTACCAGGAGCTCGGGCTCATCGAGCCCTCCGGGCGCACGCCGGGAGGGATGCGCCGCTACTCGGCCGACAACATCGCCCGGGTGGTCCGTATCCGGGAGCTGCAGGACCTCCTCGGCCTGAACCTCGAGGAGATCGGCACCGTCTTCGCCAACGAGGACCGCCTGGAGGAGCTTCGCCGGGTGTACCAGGCCGAACGTCCCCAGGGCGCCCGCCGGCGGGCGCTCATCGAAGAGGGCATCGCCCTGCGCAACGAGCTGGTGGCCACCGTCCAGGCCAAGAGGGACCGCCTGCAGGAGTTCCTCGACGAGGAGACGGCGACGGTCGCCCGGCTCCACACCATGCTCGACGAGAACGCCGACAGCTGAGCCGGCGCCCGGTGCCGGTGGGTCAGGCGGCGGTGGTTCAGGGGACGCGGGCGACGATGGTCACCAGGGGCGGCAGGACCACGGGCGCGTCGCCGGGGTCGACGCCGGTCATGGCGGCCAGATAGCCGGCCACCGCGCTCTGGGCACCGATCCGGAGCTCGGAGCCGTCGGGGCCCGCCGGCGCCCCGCCGGCTGTGGAGTCGGCTTCGGGTTCGGGGCCGGCCCACGCCGGCGCCTCGGCCCAGGCGTCGACCAGCTGCAGACGGGCCTGGGCGGCGAGCGCGGGCAGGACGGCGCCCAGGTCGGGGTGGCGGGCGTCTGGCATCGACAGCGGCTGGCCGTCGACGCGACCGCCGGAGGTGATGGGCTCCTGGGCGACCACCCATCCGCCCGGGCGGGTGGCCAGGCGCATGCGGTCGAGAACGACGACAGGGTCCAACACGTGCAGCAGCAGGAAGCGGCAGAACGCCAGGTCCACCGGCTCCGGCAGGCGCAGCTCCTCGCCGGCCTGGGTGACGGCGATGACCTGAGCGGCACCGACGAGCGCGGCCGCCTCGGCCACCTCGTCGCGTCGGCCAGGGTCGGAGTCGACCGCGTAGACCCGGCCGTCGCGCCCCACGACGCGGGCCAACGCCACCGACACGTCGCCCCCGCCGGCGCCGACGTCGACGCAGCGCCATCCCTCGCCCAGATCGAGCCGTTCCAGCGCGGTGGCCAGGGGCCGGCGGTAGACGTCGTTGCGCAGGTCGAGCTCGATCATGGCGGAAGGTGACGCTAGCCAGCCCGAGATGGACCGTCCGTCAGGATTGCCCCGCCATTTGGCCCGTGTGTTCCCACCCCTCGGACGCAACGGCCACAAGTCGGCCGCGACCGGACGCAGAGGCCACGAGCCGCCCCGGCCCACGCCACGACCCGCCCCGGCACGCGGGTACTGGCCCCACCGGGCTGGACGCGGCAGGCTGCGAGGGGAAGGGTCCGACGGTCAGGGGAACGGAACGCATGGGAGTACTCACAGGCCGCACCGCCATCGTGACCGGCGCCGGCCGCGGCATCGGTCGGGAGGAGGCCCTGCACCTGGCCGGCGAGGGCGCCGCCGTGGTGGTCAACGATGCCGGCTTCGGGCTGGTGGGCACGGAGGGCGACGAAGGCCTGGCCGCCGAGAGCGTGGTCGCCGAGATCGAGGCCGCCGGCGGGCGGGCCGTCGCCTGCCACGACGACGTCACCGAGTGGAAGAGCGGCGAACGCCTGGTCACCGCCGCCCTCGACAGCTTCGGCGGGCTCGACATCCTGGTCAACAACGCCGGCATCCTGCGCGATCGCATGTTGGTCAACATGAGCGAGGACGAATGGGACGACGTCATCGGCGTGCATCTGAAGGGGCACTTCGTCCTGCTCCGCCACGCCGCCGCCCACTGGCGGTCGGAGGCCAAGGCCGGCCGTCAGCCGGCGGCGTCGGTGATCAACACGTCGTCCACCTCGGGCCTGCTCGGCAACCCGGGCCAGGCCAACTACGGAGCGGCCAAGGCGGGCATCGGCGCCCTCACCGTGATCGCCGCCGCCGAGCTGGGCCGCTACGGCGTCCGGGTCAACGCCATCTCGCCGGCAGCGCGCACCCGGCTCACCGAGGCCACGCCGGGACTGCCCGAGATGATGGCGCCCCCCGACGAGGACGGGCGCTTCGACGAGTGGGACCCCGGGAACGTGGCGCCGGTGGTCAGCTGGCTGGCCACCCCGGACTGCCCGGTGACGGGCCGGATGATCCACGTGCGGGGCGGCACCATCCGACCCATGACCGGCTGGACGTTCGGGGATGGCATCGCCAAGGAGGGGCGCTGGAGCGTCGACGAGCTGGCCCAGGTTCTGCCACCGGTGCTGTCGTGACGCGGCGGCGGCCCCGATGACCGGAGAGGAACGAGGAGCACGATGACGGTTCATGAGCGACCTTTCGGCCGCTACCTCGAGGACTTCGTGGTCGGCGACGTCTACCGGCACTGGCCGGGCAAGACGATCACCGAGTACGACGACCATCTGTTCTGCATGATCACCATGAACCACCACCCGCTTGCACACCAACGCCTGGTTCGCCGAGCACGAGACGGTCCACGGTCGCAACGTGGTGGTGGGCAACCTCGTCTACAGCCTGGTCCTGGGAATGAGCGTGCCGGACGTGAGCGGCTCGGCCATCGCCAACCTGGAAGTCGAGTCCCTGACCCACCAACGACCCACGTTCCACGGCGACACCATCTACGCCGAGACCAGGGTGCTGGACGTGCGCCCCTCGTCGTCGCGCGGCGACCGTGGCGTGGTGACGGTGGAGACCAAGGGCTTCAACCAGCGGGGCGAGGAGGTCTGCTATTTCCGCCGCAAGTTGATGGCGTGGAGAAAGGACGCCGCCCCGCGCCGCGCTCGTCCCTATGGCGACGACGTCTGGGCCGACCCGCCCCGGCCGTGATTCGTTGACCGGCGACAGCGACTTCGCCGGCGCCGTGCTGGCCTGGTCGGCGACCACCAGGCGCGACCTTCCGTGGCGCCGCACCCGGGACCCGTGGGCCGTGCTGGTGAGCGAGACGATGCTGCAGCAGACCCAGGTGGCGCGCGTCGTCGGCCGGTACCAGGACTTCGTGGCGCGGTTCCCCACGCCGACGGCGTGCGCGGCGGCGCCGGTGAGCGCAGTGGTGGCGGCGTGGTCGGGACTCGGCTACAACCGCCGGGCGGTCAACCTGCACCGCTGCGCCCGGGCCGTGGTCGCCCGCCACGACGGGTGCGTTCCCGACTCGCTGGACGAACTGACGGCCCTGCCCGGTATCGGTGCCTACACGGCGCGGGCCGTGCTGGCGTTCGCGTTCGAAGCCGACGTCGGCGTGGTCGACACCAACGCCGCCCGGGTACTGGCCCGCGCCGTCGCCGGCCATGCGCTGGCGCCCCGAGCGGCGCAACGGCTCGCCGACGACCTGGTCCCCGCCGGGCGCGGCTGGGCCTGGAACCAGGCCGTCCTCGACCTGGGCGCCACGGTGTGCACGGCTCGCCAGCCGGCGTGTGCGGGCTGCCCGGTCGCCGATCGGTGCGCCTGGGCAGCGCCGAGCGGCGGCGCGCCGCCGCCCGATCCCGCCGCCGGCTCGGCGGGCACGTCGGGGCGGCAGAGCCGGTTCGCCGGTTCGGACCGCGAGGGCCGGGGCCGGTTGGTGGCGGCGCTGGTCGACGGCCAGCTCGAGGCGGGCACCGTCGCCCGCGCCGCGGGCTGGCCCGACGACGACGGCGCGCGCCGAGCGGGCAGCAGCCGGCCTGGTGGCCGACGGCCTCGCCGTCCGCACCGCGACGGGCGGGTTGCGCCTCCCCTGACGGACGCCCGATCGTTGGCAGGCCAAACGACGCCGTAAGATGAACTGCGGGTTACGCTTCGAGGCCGCCGAGTGGATAACGTTCGAGGACAGAGAGGGGGGTCGGTGGACATCACCTTCTACGGAGTCCGGGGTTCGTGCCCCTGTCCGTCGGACGACAACCGGCGCTACGGCGGGAACACCGCCTGCGTCGCGCTCGAGGTGGAGGGCCAGGACCCCATCGTTCTCGACCTCGGCACCGGCCTGCGGCGCTTCGGCCAGACGCAGCCGACCGACGGATCGTTTCGGGCCACGGCGCTGGTCACCCACTTGCACTGGGACCACGTCCAAGGCCTTCCGTTCTTCCCGCCGGCCGACCGGGTCGGCGCCCGCTTCGACATCTACGCGCCGCAACAGAGCGAGGGTCCGCTGGGCCAGGTGTTCGGCGATCTGATGAAGCCCCCGTATTTCCCCGTCCGCTACTCCGACCTGCGCGGTGCCATCGAGTTCCACGAGGTCTCCGAGGACGATTTCGTTGTCGGCGACGCCAAGGTCCGGGTGCGTCCGGTGCCCCACTGCGGTCCGACGGTCGGGTACCGCATCGAGTTGGGCGACGCGGTCGTCACCTACATCAGCGACCACCAGGCACCGACCGGACTGCGCGACGTCGCCAAGAGCGTGCTCGAACTCGCCGACGGCGCCGATCTCCTCATCCACGACGCCCAGTACACGCCCGACGAGTTCGCCGAGCGAGGCCACTGGGGGCACTGCACCATCGGCTACGCCGTGGAGGTGGCCCGCCAGGCCGGCGCGCAGAAGCTGGCGCTGTTCCACCACGACCCCGCACACGGGGACGAGGAAATGGACCGTCTGCTCGACGGGGCCCGGTGCCTCGCGGCCAGAAGCGGTGGCCCGGAGGTGGTGGCCGCCTACGAAGGCCAGCGGCTCACGTTGTGATCCCCACGGCCCCCAGGATGAACGCCTGGGTCCGGGCTTCGTCGCACCACATCTCGTAGCGGCCCGAAGGCCCCTGGTGGCCGGCGCCCATCTCCGTCTTGAGCACCACCAGCCGGTCGTCGGTGCGGGTGGCGCGCAGCTTGGCCACCCACTTGGCCGGCTCCCAGAAACCGACCCGCGGATCGTTGAGGCCGCCCGTCACGTACAGCGACGGGTACGGCCCGGCGGTCACGTTGTCGTAGGGGGAATAGGACCGCATGGTCCGGTAGGCGCCGGCGTCGGCC
Source organism: uncultured Actinomycetota bacterium (assembly GCA_963757175.1). Classification (GTDB taxonomy): domain Bacteria; phylum Actinomycetota; class Acidimicrobiia; order Acidimicrobiales; family Palsa-688; genus CAVWQR01. The sequence goes on from CAVWQR010000002.1 coordinate 267,573, forward strand.
ACCGGGTTGCCCCACTCCTCCCACTCGGTCACCGTCAGCGGGAGCGTCTCGTCCGACATGGTCGTCACCACGTCGACGAACGGGACCTCGGCGACCACGGCTCGGAACAGGTCCGGCCGCTGGTTGGTCACCGCCCCCATCAGCAGGCCGCCGGCGCTGCCCCCGCGGATGACGAGGCGGTCGGGACGGGTCCATCCCTCGGCCACCAGGTGCTCGGCGCAGGCCACGAAGTCGCTGAAGGTGTTGGGCTTGTGCTCGAGACGCCCCTGCTCGTACCAGCGCCGGCCCATCTCCCCACCGCCGCGGACGTGGGCGATGGCAAAGACGAAGCCCCGTTCGAGCAGGTTGAGCCGAGCCGAGGAGAAGGTGGGGTCGACGGTGATCTCGTAGGCCCCGTAGCCGTAGAGCAGACACGGAGCGCTGCCGTCGAGGCGCTGGTCGCGCCGGCAGACGAGGGAGATCGGTACCCGGGTCCCGTCCGACGCGGTCGCCCACAGCCTCTCGGTGCGGTAGTCAGCCGCGACGTAGCCGCCCAGGACGGGTTGCACTTTCACCACCGTTCGCGCTCGGCTGGTCATGTCGACCTCGACCGTCGACATGGGAGATACCAGCGAGGTGTAACCGAAGCGGAGCGTGGTGGAGGCGAACTCGGCGTTCATGGCCCCGCGTCACCGCGTAGACGGGCTCGGGCTGGTCCACCAGGTGGTCGTCGCCGTCGGCCAGGCCCAGGATGCGGAGCCGCTCCAGGCCCTCGGCCCGTTCCGAGACGACGACGTGGCCGGCGAAGGCATCTGCCGACGAGATGGTGACGTCCTCGCGGTGGGCGACGAGCGTTTCCGCCTCGGCGATGTCCGCGCCGACGGGGAGAAGCCGTAACTCGAAGTTGGGCGCGGCGTCGTTGATGCGCAGCAGCCAGGCGTCGCCCCGTCCCGGCAGCACGGCGTGGTCGACGTCGTACTCGACCCCCTGGACACGGGGCAGGACCACTGCAGCTTCCGTGTCCGGCTCGGCCGCGTCGATCCAACGGGTCTCCGACGTCTGTTTCGAACTGCTGTGGATGAGGACGAAGCGCCGGCTGCGGCTGAGCTCGACGGAGAGGAAGTAACGCTCGTCGGTCTCGTGGAACACGCACACGTCGTCGGCAGCCGGTGTGCCCAGGCGGTGGCGCCAGACCTGGTACGGACGCATGGCGTCGTCGGGTCGGACGTAGAACAGAGCGGAACTGTCCGCCGACCACGCCGAGGTGTAGGTCACGCCGGCCACCACGTCGTCCAGATCGGTGCCCGATGCCAGGGCGCGGAACCGGAGGGTGTAGCGCTCGGATCCGTCGTAGTCGGCGGCGTAGGCCAACTTCTCGTCGTCGGGGCTGACGTCGAGCACGCCGAGGTCGAAGAAGTCCTGGCCCGCGGCCAGCGCGTTCTCGTCCAGGACGACCTCGCCCTGCCCGCCTCGCGCCGCGTCCAGCGCGCCGGCCGCGTCGAGGCGCCGGTCGGGATCGGCCAGGCGGCAGTGGGTGCCGTACTGCTCGCCCTCGGTGGTCCGCGTCCAGTACCACCATCCGCCTCGGCGTCCCGGCGCCGACACGTCGTCCTCCTGGACGCGCCCCTTGATCTGCTCGTAGAGGCGGCGGCGCAGCTCGGCGCTGCCGGCGAGGGCGGCGTCACCGTAGGCGTTCTCCGCCTCCAGGTAGGCGATGACTTCCGGATCGTCGCGGTCGCGCAACCACCACCAGTCGTCCACCCGCACGTCGCCGTGGGCTTCCAGACGGTGCGGCCGGCGGGCGGCGACCGGCGCCCGGGGGTCGCCGGGAGAGGGGGAGTCGCTCATGGTGGCAGCCTGGCAGACGTGGCCACGGTGGTAAGCAGCGACCGCGGGCGCATCCGGGCCGCGCTGGCCGCCGGCGATTCGGCGGTGTGGGTCGGCACCGGGGCGCCCCCCGCCGACCCCCCTGGTCCCGGTCGCCTCGGAGTGCTGGTGGGCGAGCTCAGCTCGCCGGCGGACCGGGAGGCGGCGGTGGCCATGGCCGAGGAGCTCTTCGGCGCGCCGGTCGAGGTGCTGGCGTGAGGGTCGCCGGCGTTTCTCCTAGCCGCCCCGAGTTGTTACTATCGACGTAGGAGAAATCTCCGAGGAGCGTGACCATGGCAACCACCGAACTCGATCTCGGGCGCTACAAGCTCGGGTGGAGCGACGTCGAGGACTACTACGTCTACAAGCCCAAGAAGGGCCTTTCCGAGGAGATCGTCCGGGAGATGTCCTGGATGAAGGGCGAGCCCGACTGGATGACCGACAAGCGCATCAAGGCGCTGCGTCACTTCATGCGCCGGCCCATGCCCCGCTTCGGAGGGGACATGAGCGGGATCGACTTCGACAACATCTTCTACTACATCAAGCCGATCGACAAGCAGGTCAACGCCTGGGACCAGCTGCCCGAGTCGGTCAAGGCCACCTACGACAAGCTCGGCATCCCCGAGGCGGAGCGCAAGTACCTGGCCGGCGTGACCGCCCAGTACGAGAGCGAGGTCGTCTACCACAAGAACCGCGACGACCTGGAGGCCCAGGGCGTCCTGTTCTGCGACATGGACACCGCCCTGCGCGAGTACCCCGACCTGGTCAAGCAGTACTTCGGCACCGTCATCCCCGCCAACGACAACAAGTTCGCCGCCCTCAACTCGGCGACGTGGAGCGGTGGCTCGTTCATCTACGTCCCCCCCGGCGTCAAGGTGGAGATGCCGCTGCAGGCCTACTTCCGCATCAACGCCGAAAACATGGGGCAGTTCGAGCGGACGCTGATCATCGCCGACGAGGGCGCCCAGGTGCACTACATCGAGGGGTGCTCGGCGCCGGTGTACACGAGCGACTCGCTGCACTCGGCCGTGGTGGAGATCGTGTGCAAGCCGTCCAGCCGGGTGACCTACACCACCATCCAGAACTGGTCCAACAATGTGTACAACCTGGTCACCAAGCGGGCCCGGTGCGAGACCGAAGCCCACATGGAGTGGATCGACGGCAACATCGGCAGCCGGCTGACCATGAAGTACCCCTCCGTGTACCTGGTCGGCCCCAAGGCGTCCGGCGAGGTTCTCTCGGTGGCCTACGCCGGGCCCGGCCAGCACCAGGACGCCGGCGCCAAGATGATCCACGCCGCTCCCGAGACGACCTCGACCATCATCTCCAAGTCCATCTCCAAGGATGCCGGGCGCACCAGCTACCGCGGCCTGGTCAACTTCGAGGAGGGCGCCCGCCGGTCCAAGAGCTTCGTGCGCTGCGACGCCCTGCTGCTCGACGACCTGTCCCGTAGCGACACCTACCCGTCGATCGAGTTCGGGGAGAAGGACGCCCAGGTGGGCCACGAGGCCACCGTGTCCAAGGTGGGTGACGATCAGCTCTTCTACCTGATGAGCCGGGGACTCTCGGAGCAGCAGGCCATGAGCATGATCGTCAACGGATTCATCGAGCCGGTGACCCGCACCCTGCCCATGGAGTACGCGGTCGAGTGGAGCCGGTTGATCGAGCTGCAGATGGAAGGAAGCGTCGGCTGATTCTGCCGCCAACCCGCCCGCCGGAGACCGGCGGCGGGGTGGCACCATAGAGACGTGCCGATGCGTGAGAACTGCAAGTTCTTCCAGAGCCGGACGTACGCGTCCGGTGAGGTGGCCCGCTTCTGTGCCCTCGACCTGGCGCCCGAGGCTCCCTGGCGCTGCCCGGAGAACTGCCCTCGCTTCGAGAAGCGCCTGGCCGACGTCGGCTTCGCCCGGGGCAGCCTGGTCGAGCCGCCCACTCCCCCCGAACCCCACCTCGACGAGGGCGTCGGCCCGCTGCTCGACTCGGCCGAGGACATCATCAACGCGGCCGGGCCCGAGATCGTGGCCGAGGAGGACCGCCGCCGCCGGGCGGCCAACCGTCCGTGGTGGCAGAAGCTGCGGTCTTCGCCGCCCTGGCGCCGGTAGCATCGGCCGTTGTGAGCGCTGCGATCGCCTTGTCCATCGTGCTGGTGGTTGCGGTGGCCGGGGTGAGCCTGGCCATGCAGACCCAGCGGCCCATACCGCAGATGCGAGGGCGCACGCCCACCCCGACGCCGCGACGGCCGGTCCGCGAGCGCAAGGCGCCCACGCCCGAGCCGCCGCCCGCCGAGAAGGCGCCGGAACCCAAGAAGCCCGAGCTGTTGCGCTCGGGGACCAAGGCCACGGCCAAGGTGCTGAGCGTGGTGGACGAACGCACCACGGGCACCATCGTCCGCAGCCGCCTCAGCCTGCGCGTCGAGCCCGAGGGCGCCGACGCCTTCGAGGTGCAGGTGCGCCACGCCTTCCCCACGTTGAAGGCGAGGGCGGAGGTCAAGGTGGGCGGGGCGCTCAACGTGCGCTTTGATCCCGACGACCATCGTGTGGTCATCGCCCCGGACGACGAGTAGCTCAGCTGGCCGATGCCTCTCGGAGGGCGTCAGCGTGGCGCCCGCTGGTGTCGTCGACGCCGAGGTCCTGGAGCAGCCGGGTCCGTAGCCGCCCGAACGCCGGGTCGGTGCGACGCCGGGGTTCGGGCACCTCCACCGGGACGTCCAGGCCGAAGCTCCCATCGGCGAGGACGGCAACCCGGTCGGCGAGGACGAGCGCCTCGTCGACGTCGTGGGTGACGAAGAGCACGGCAGGACGATGTCGCCGGCAGAGCTGTTGGAGCAGGACCTGCATCCGAACCCGGGTGAGGGCGTCGAGTGCGCCGAACGGCTCGTCGAGCATGACGAGATCCGGGTCACGAACCAGCGCCCGGGCCAGAGCCACCCGCTGTGCCTCGCCGCCGGAAAGGGCGGCCGGCCAGGCCCGTTGCCGATCAGCCAGGCCGACCTCGGCCAAGGCGGCCAGGCCCCGAGCCTTGGGGTCGGGACCCGCCAAACCGAGGGTCACGTTGGGCAGCACGCGCGCCCACGGCAGCAACCGCGGTTCTTGGAAGACGACCGCCCGCCGCTTGGCCACGACCACCTCCCCGTGGATCTCCGGGTCGAACCCACCGAGGATCCGCAGGAGAGTCGTCTTGCCCGAGCCGCTGGCGCCGAGGAGGGCGACGAACTCGCCGGGCCGGACGCTCAGCTCCAGCCCGTCCAGCACCGCTCGGCCGCCGAACTCGCGGCGCAGGCCCTGCGTCCGCACGGCTACGGCTTCGGGCTCGGTCTGTTGCCCGCTCACGTGCCGAACACCACTTTCCAGCGCAGCAGTGCGTCTCGGATTCCGGTGATGGTGGCGTCACTCCTTGGCGACGGGGACGGTTCTCGACAGAGGACCCTAACCTCCTTCCCCACAAAGTCAAGTGGATTAGTCATCTTTCACCCAGGCAGATCGGCGGAGGGGCATCTCCCCCTAGACTGGGCAGCCGACCTCCGCCGGACATCTCGTGGTTCCGACGCCCGGTCCCGCCCGGCCCACCCTTGGAGTCCCCCCTGCCGACGACCATCCTCGATGCCCATCGCGCCCCGAACGGACCGGCGTGGCTGGATCGTGTCCGCGGCGAGGCGGCGGAGCGGTTCCGCGGCGCCGACCTGCCGACCGAGGCCGAGGACCACTGGCGCTACAGCCGGGTCGAGGAGCTCGACCTCGACCGTTACCGTCCCGTTGGCGCGCCGACCGAGGCGCCGGAGGCGGCCGCGGCCGTCCCCGAGGTGCTGGCCCCCCTCCTCGACCAGCTCGGTCCCGTCGCCGCTTTCGTCCTCGTGCGCGACGGGCGGGTGACGACCATCGACTCGGGTGACCGGGGCGGCGGCGTGTCCGTGAGCCAGGCCGGCGACGATCCTTGGCCGGTCGGGGGGATCGGCGGCGAGCCCGACGCCTTCGTGACCCTCAACGCCGCGCTGGCCGCAAGTCCGCTGCGGGTCCAGGTCCGCGCCAATGCCGTCCCCCAGGGCGCCATCGTGGTCGTCCACTGGACCGAGAGCAACGAGGCGGCGCACTTTCCCCGCCTCCTCGCCGAGATCGGGGCCAACGCCGAAGTCTCGCTCGTCGAGGTGGTGGCCTCCGCCGATGTCGACAGTCTGGTGGTGCCCGTCACCGAACTGGACGTCGGCCAAGGCGCCCACGCCCGCCTGACCACGTTGCAGCTTCTCGGGCCCCGGGCGTGGCAGGTCGGCTACCAGGCCAGCCGGGTCGCCCGGGACGCCACGTTCACCTCCGCAACCGTCGCCCTGGGCGGCGATTACGCCCGCAGCCGCATCGACTCGGCGCTCACCGGGTCCGGCGCCACCGGCCGCCTGCTGGCGCTGTGGTTCGGCGCCGGCGACCAGATGCCCGACCTGCGCACCGTTCAGGACCACCGGGCCCCCAAGGCCACGTCCGACCTGACGTTCAAGGGCGTCGTCGCCAATCGGGCCCACTCCGTCTACACCGGTCTCATCCGCGTCGAGAAAGGCGCGGCTGGGACCAACGCCATGCAGACCAACCGCAACCTGGTCCTCCACGAGGGCGCCGCCGCCGACTCGGTCCCCAACCTGGAGATCGAGGACAACGACGTCCACTGCAGCCACGCCTCGGCGGTGGGCCCGATCGACGAGGACCAGCGCTTCTATCTGGAGAGCAGGGGCGTGCCGCCGCAGATCGCCGAGCGTCTCATCGCCCTCGGCTTCCTGGACGAGGTCCTCGAGCTCGTGCCCGCCACCGACCTGGTGCCCTGGCTGCGCCTGGAGCTGGCCCGCAAGCTCGAAGAGGCAGAGATGGAGAGAGGATCAGTGAGCGAGCTTGTGAGCGAACCAGTGTGGCCGGCTGGCGCAACCTCGAAGCGGGTGCGCCAGTGAGCGAGCTTGTGAGCGAACCAGTGTGGCCGGCTGGCGCAACCTCGAAGAGGGTGCGCCAGTGAGCGAGGTCCGCGTGAAGCGCGACAGCGTGGCGCCGGGTAGCGCCGTGCGCCTCGACGGGGTCGATCACGGTGTCTGCCTGGTGCGCGTCGGCGACGAGTTCTACGCCCTCGGCGACCGCTGCAGCCACGCCAACGTGTCGCTGTCCGAGGGCGACATCGACCCAGACGAGCGGACGGTGGAGTGCTGGAAGCACGGCAGCACGTTCTCGCTGGTCGACGGCAAGCCCCAGTGCCTGCCGGCCACCAAGGCGGTCCCGGTGTACGACGTGCGCGTCGAGGGTGACGAGGTCGTGGTGAGCGCCAGGTGACCGCCGCCAGCGAGCTGGTCGTGGCCGGGCTGCGAGCTTCCGTAGCCGGGCGGGAGATCCTCCGCGGGGTCGACCTGACCGTGCGCTCGGGCGAGGTGCACGTGGTCATGGGTCCCAACGGGTCGGGCAAGAGCACCCTCTCGCACGTGCTCATGGGCCGGCCCGGCTACGAGGTGACGGGCGGAAGCGTGGCCATCGACGGCACTGACCTGCTGGCCCTGCCCACGTGGCGGCGGGCGCAGGCCGGCCTGTTCCTGGGCCTGCAGTACCCCATCGAGGTGCCTGGCGTGTCGCTCCTCGACGTCCTCGCCGAAGCGACCGTGGCCGTCGGCGGCCGCGATCGCAGCGCAATCGCGGAGGCCCTGCGCGCCGAGGCGGGACGGGTGGGATTCGACGAGCGGTTCCTGACCCGGCCGCTCAACGTGGATCTGTCCGGCGGCGAACGCAAACGCAACGAGACCCTCCAACTCGGCGTGCTGGCCCCGCGCTTCGCCATTCTCGACGAGCTCGATTCGGGGCTCGACGTCGACGCCTTGCGCGCCGTCGCCACCCGGGTCGAGGCGGCAACCGCCGAGACGGGCCTCGGCGTGATCGCCATCACCCACTACACCCGGCTGCTGCGCGAGCTGCGCGCCGACCGGGTTCACGTTCTGTCCGGTGGGGTGATCGCCAAGAGCGGCGGGCCCGAGCTGGCCGACGAGCTCGAAGCCACCGGCTACCGCGCCTACGGGGAGGAAGAGGCGGACGGCGACGGCGCGGGCGGCGACGGCGCGGCCGGCGGGCTGACGCCCGACGATCCGTTGGGGCCCGGTCCGGGCGGGCTCTAGCCATCGGCGGGGGCGACCGGGCCGCCGCCGGCTTCCGGGTGTCACCGCCGGCTTCCGGGTGTCACCGCCGGCTTCCGGGTGTCACGCCGGCTTCCGGGTGTCACCGCCGGCTTCCGGGGGCAGAAAATCTGCACGCGGAACGTTCCGCGTGCAGAAACAACGACCGGGGTTGACCAAATTGCCCTCGGAAGCTTCCGCGTGCAGTTTTTCCGCCCTCGGAAGCCTCGCCCGGCTGGCTGGGGCTGCACGCCGCCGGCAGGACCGGCCGGCGCCGGCGGTCGAGCGGGCCGCCTGCCGCCGTCAGGTCCGAGGGTTCCGGCTGCCTCGGAAGTGGCCGACGCGGTAACCGACCCACGCCGCGCCGACTCCCACGGCGACCAGCTCCAGAATGTGCAGGACGGTGAAGACCACGCCGACCAGGGCGAACACCGCGAGGGCGATGAGCGCCAGGGCGACGAGCGTGCCGAGCACCCGGAGGCCCAGATGTCCCGAGCGGGCCGGGCGGCGATCGGCCTCCACGACGGCGTCGGGGCGTCCTCGGGGAGCGACGTCGATGGCCGCCGCTTCCCGAGCGGCTCGCCGGCTGGCGCGTCTGCCGCCACCTGCAGGCCGATCCAGGGTGGTCGTCGCCGCGCTCGCCTTACCCGAACGCCCCGGCGTCGATGCCAGCGTCTGGCAGATGAGACACGTCCCGGGGGCGAAGCCGTGTGCACACGTGGTAGCCACGCCTCCATCCTGGCGCGCCGCCGGGCTTAGGGGGTACGCGCCTCCAGCGTCCGCCACGCGCCCGACGCGTCCGACCCGCCCCACGCGCCCCACGCGTCCGACGCCCCCCGACGCCGCCGGACCGGTCCCCGCTAGCCCCACCGCCGCTGCAGGCCGGGTTCGACGCCGGCGTCGCGGCGGGCCACCTCCCACCCCTGGGCGCAGGCGACGGAGCAGAACCGGTGCAGCGTCCCGGTGGTCGGGTCGTAGCGTCGCGGCAACCCCGCCACCTCGGGCAGCTGCAGCCCGCAGTGGGAGTCGGTGACGATCCTGTCGGCCAGCCCGACGTCCAGGCGGCACGCCTCCAGGGGCCGGTCGAAGCCGGCGGCCGGGTAGGCCTGGGCTTCGCTGACCGCAGCCCAGCGGGGGGCCATGCTCGCCACCTCGCGGGTGCATAGGGCCTGTCCGGGGGCGGCGGCGTCCGACAGCCGGCTGGCCATGTTGGTAGCCCGGCCGATGTAATCGTCGCCCTCGAACATGATGACCGCGCCCTGCGCCAGCCCGGCCCGCAGTAGGAGGGGCACGCCGGCGTCGGGGTTGGTGGCGGTGCGACGGGAGACCTCGAGGACCATGGAGACGACGGCTTCGCTGTCGGCCGAGGAGAGCATGGCCCCGTCGCCCAGCCACTTGGCCACCCGGACCCCGCGCCGGGCGGCGACTTCCCGCAGCAGGGTGCGGAACCGGGCCAGCACGACGACGGTGTGCTCGTCACCGTGACGCTCGGTGAAAGCGGTGAACCCGCAGAGGTCCACGAAAGCGAAGCACCGCTCTACCCGCATGATGGCTTCACCGGCACGCCGTCCATGCTTGGCCGCGGCGGCGCGCGGTCACAAGTTCACCGAGCCCGGCTCCGCCCCCCACCGGGCGACGGGACCGACAGCTAGGCGACGCGTCCGGCGAGGACGAAGTCGGAGTACATGCCGGTGATCCACACCGTGGCACCGCTGTGCGGGGCCTCCACGATCTGCCCGTTGCCGATGTAGATGGCGACGTGGGCGCCGGGGTCGGCGAAGAACACCAGGTCGCCGGGTTCGAGCGCCGACATGGGGATGTGGACGGTGTCGGCGTACTGGGCGCCGCTGAAGTGCGGCAGCGAGATGCCCGCCTGGGCGAAGGCCCACTGAACCAGGCCCGAGCAGTCGAAGGCGTCGGGTCCGGCCGCGCCGTAGACGTACGGATCACCGATGCGGCTCTCGGCCGCGGCGATGGCTTCGCCCACCCCCGAGCCTTGGGGGACGGGGGCGCTGGTCACCTGGGGGGCGGCCCCCCCGCCGGACGAGCCGTAGGTCGGGGCCGGGCGCGCTGCCGCGGTGGACACCGAGGGTTTCGGGGCGGGCGCGGTGACGGCCGTGGTCGAGCGCGGCGCGGCGGTCGTTGTCGAGGTGGTGCCCAGGCCGCTCGTGCGGGCTTCGGGGACGCTCGCCGGCGCCGAATCCAGCTTGGTCGCGGCTTGCTGCCTGGCCGCCGTCTGGGCCGCCAGCAGACGCTGCTGGGCGGCTTGCTGCTGGGCTGCCTGCTGTGCCGCCTGTTGCTGATCGAGGAGGGTGGCCACCTGGCCCTTGGCCTGGCCGTAGGCCTGCTGGAGCTGGGCGGCCAGCGCGGTGGCCGCCTGCCGGTCCTGGTTGACCTGGTTGAGGGTGTTCTGGGCGTCGGTCTGGGCCTGCTGGAGGCTCTTCTCGGCGTCGGACGCCTGGAGGGCCAGGAGGTGGTAATGGTCCAGGTCGTCGCCCTGGGCGTTGGCCAGCGTGCCCTCGTACTCGTGCTGGACCATGGAGGCGTCGGCCGCCCCCAGCTGCGAGTTTTCGTGGGTGGGCGTCGTCGCCGTGGAACCGCCGTTCTCGTACACGCTGACTGCGTCGGCGGTCAGCGCGGCGCGGGCGTGGCGCTCCTCGGCCTGGGCCGCCTGGACCTGCTTGCTGGCCTGGGTGACACGCGCCTGGGCCGACTGCAGGGCCAGCGTTGCCTGGTCGTACTTCTCGGACAGGGCGTCCTCCTGCAGGCCCAGCGTCTGGATCCGGGCGAGCAGGTTGGCGGCCTGCGCCTGGGCCGACCCGAGGGGGTCGGCTGAGGCTCTGGGGATGCCAAGGCCAGCCAGCGTCGCCACGGCAACAGCCATGGTGGCGACGCGGCCGACGTGGCGACGGGGACTCCACGTGGGCGATGGCACAACGGCGCACAAGCCTAAGGCAAAACGGTCGAATGGGTCAAGAACCCCAAGGGCTGGGTGCCGGCCCGGCCTCCGCTCCGATCCGTCAGGTGAGGCGCTCGACCACCATGGCCATGCCCTGGCCGCCGCCTACGCACATGCTCTCGAGTCCCAGGGTGGCGTCGGCGTCGTCCAGCCCGTTGAGCAGCGTAGCCATGATCCGGGCGCCGGTCATCCCGAACGGGTGGCCCAGGGCGATCGCCCCGCCGTGCACGTTGAGCTTGTCCCAGTCGATTCCGAGGGCGCGCGCGGACGGCACGATCTGGGCTGCGAACGCCTCGTTGATCTCGACCAGGTCGATGTCGTCGATCGTCATGCCGGCTCGTTTGAGGGCCTGGCGGCAGGCGTCGATGGGCCCGAGTCCCATGATCTCGGGGTCCAGCGCGGTCACGCCGCTCGACACGACGCGAGCCAGCGGGGTGACGCCGAGTTCCCGGGCTCGGGTGTCGCTCATGACCACCACGGCGGCGGCGCCGTCGTTGAGGGGACAGCTGTTGCCGGCGGTGACCTCGCCGTCGGGACGGAATGCGGGCTTCAACTGGGCCAGGGCCTCGACGGTCGTGCCCGGGCGGGGGCCGTCGTCGACGCTGACCTCGGAACCGTCCGGCCGGGTCAGCGGCACGATCTCCCGTTCGAAGAAACCGTTGGTCTGTGACTCGACGGCCAGCTGCTGTGACCGGGCGGCGAAGCGGTCCATCTCCTCTCTGGTCACGCCTTCGCGCTCCCGTACGTTCTCCGCCGTCTGGCCCATGGCGATATAGATGTCGGGCAGCGCCTCATCGGAGCCCGACGAGCCCGACGCGCCCGACGGGTCCGACCGTGGCGTCCACGGGGGCTGGCCACCTTCGGCGCGCTCAGCCGTCCTGGCCTCGGCGGTGGCGAAGCGTTCGTTGTGGGTGTCGGGCAGACCGTCGGACATGCCCTTGGAGAAGCGGCTCACCGCTTCGACGCCGGCGGCTACGAACGCGTCGCCTTCGCCGGCCTTGATGGCGTGGGCGGCCATGCGGATGGTCTGCAGCGACGACGAGCAGTAGCGGTTGACGGTTGTGCCGGGAACCGCGGGCATGCCGGTGAGGAGGGCGACCACCCGGGCCACGTTGTAGCCCGCCTCGCCGGCGGGTTGGGCGCAGCCCATGATGACGTCTTCCACCTCGGCCCGATCCAGCTGGGGGACCTTGTCGAGCACCGCGTCGACGATCTGGGCGGCCATTTCGTCGGGACGCAGGTCGACGAGAGAGCCTTTGAACGCCCGCCCGATGGGGCTCCGGGCGGTGGCGACGATGACGGCTTCAGGCATCCGGTCCTCCTCGGGGACGCGCCGCGTTGCGGTGTGGGACCGAGCGGCTGCCGTCGTGTCTACCAAGCGGGCGCATTCGGCGCAGGTCGTCGCGACTGCGGCCCGTCAGGGAGTGGTTGCGCCCACGTAGTCGGACCAGTTGTCGGCTTCGATGCGAACGGCGGCCCCGGTGTGGGGGGCATCGACCATCAGGCCGTTGCCGATGTAGATGCCGACGTGGGTGGGCCCGTTCGCCGGCCCGAAGAACACCAGGTCCCCGGGCATCAGGCCGGTGCCGGGCGGCAGGTGGGTGAGCGCGGCCCACTGGTCCTGGCTGGTGCGCGGCAGGTTGATCCCGACCCGGGCATAGACCCACTGCACCAGGCCCGAGCAGTCGAAGCCACGTGCCGGGGTGGCGCCGCCCCAGGTGTAGGGAACCCCCAGCTGGGTCAGGGCCACCTCGACCGCGGCCTGCGAGCCGGCGGCGGGCGGCTGCAGGTAGGCGCGGGTGAGGGCCAACACCTGGTCGGCGTAGCTGTCGGAGTGGTTGTAGGCCAGCACCGCCCGGCGCAGGGTGGCCAGGCTCCCGCCCCCGCTGCTGCACAGGTCCCGGGCGGCGGCGAAGACGGCGTCGTTGAGGTTGTAGGGGCTGGGCGGGTTGGCCCCGTTGACCGTCGGGGCGGGATCGCCGGCCACGGGATGGTCGTAGGCCTGGAACGTCCGGCCGGCAGCCCCCTTGATCCCCATCTGCATGGGCCCGGCCGCGCCGGCGAAGTTGGCTCCCGAGGACACGCCGGGCAGCGTGGAGCGGCCGAAGTCGCTCTCCATGAAGGCGATTCCGGTCAGCGTGCTCCAGGGCAGGCCCGGGCAGGTGGCGGCGGCGGCGTGGTCGGCTTGCACGTAGCTCATCGGCACCTGGGCCAGTGGTGACGCGGCCGGGGTGGCCATATCCACCACGGGAGCGGTCAGCGCGTCGGGAACCGGATTGGCGTACGGGGCGGCGTCGCCGAAGGGGTACACGCCTCCGGCCGTGGTGGCGAGCCAGTACCCCTGACCGTCGGAGGTGGTGGTGATGCCGGACACGGTGCCGGTGAGCCCCTGGCTGGCGCCGGAGCCGAGGAACCTGGCGTCGCCGAAGCCGAATACCTTGCCGCTGGCGGTGGCCAGCCAGTACCCCTGGCCGTCGAGGGTGGCGGCCATGGCCACGACCGGTGACGACAGGGCGACGGTGTCGGCCGCGCCGAAGGACTTGGCGTCGCCGAAGGGATAGACGGCGCCCGTCGACGTGGCCAACCAGTAGCCGGCATCGTCGGGCGTCGGTACCAGGCTGACGACCGAGGGTTGCAGCGGGCCCGGCGGCCCGGCGCCGAAGTATTTGGCGTCGCCGAAGGCGAACACGGCGCCGTTGGCCGTCACCATCCAGTAGCCCATGCCGTCGAACGTGCTGACCAGCCGGACCGCGGGAGCGGTGATTCCCGCCGGTGGGGTGGAAGCCGAGCTGAGCGTGGGGGCGTCTCCGTAGGCCGTCACGGTGCCGTCCTGCCGGGCCAGCCAGTAGCCCTTGGCGTCCGGCGTGGGGCTCACGCTCACGACCGAGGCGTCACTCTGCCCAGGCGCCGGCGGCGTGGCGGCAGGGAACACGGCGACCGTGCCGTGGGGGTAGACGCCGCCGTTGGCCGTAGCGAGCCAGTAGCCGACGGCGGCGGGCGTGGCCGCCACGTTCGTCGGAGTAGTGGACGGGCCCCCGCCTCCCGAGCCCCCGCGTCCTCCCGAGGCTTTGGTCGATCCCGATGACGGAGAGGTCGGTGCCGGGCGGGACGGCGCCGCCGCCGGGCGGGGCGCGTTCGTCGCCGGCGGTGCGGTGCCCACCGGCAGCCCCGTCGGGGCGGGCGTCACCACCGGAGGAGGCGACGGGAGAGGAGGCGACGGGGGAGGAGGCGACGGGGGAGGAGGCGACGGCGGAGGAGGAGTCGCCGGGTCGACGGTCAGGATGAAGGTGCGGCTGGCCATCGACGTGAAGCCGACCCCGACGGCGATGGTGAGCGTCGATTCGCCGGCCATGGTCGGTGTCCCCGAAATCGCGCCATTGGCCGAAAGGGTCAAGCCGGCGGGAAGCTCGCCGGCAGTCAGCCACCAGTGATCACCGCTGCCGGGGGCGGGGGCGGCGGCGGCCACCGCGACCAGGTACCCCTGCCCCACCTGCGCCGCCGGCAGCGACGCCACGAACGGCGGCGGGGTCGTCGTCGGGCCGGGCGCTGCCCCCCCGGGCGCTGCCCCCCCGGGCGCTGCCCCCCAGGCGCCGCCCCCTCAGGCGCGGTGGTCGTCGGCGCCGCCGCCGCGGTCGTCGGCGTCGTCACACCCGACGAGGCCGGAACTGCCGCCCAGCCGGTCGCCCCGGCCACACCGGTAACCGCCACCAGACCCACGCCGGCGGCCAGGCACAACGCGCTCACCCCGAGCAGGCGAAAACGACCCGGGCCCGGCTCCGGCCGCGCTGCGCCGCTCTTGGCCATCGTCCCTCCGGGAGGTCGTGCGCGGGCCACGTCCCCGGCCCGCGGTGGTTTGTGGTGCTGGGGGATGCCGGGTGCGACGTCGCCGTGACCGCACGGCGCCGGCCTCGGTGAGTTCCTGGCGTCACCATAACGCGGCCGGTTGCACCCCCCGGACCGCCGGGGAAGGCGGCCGGGAGCGGATCGTCAGGCCGGCGCGGGCGCCTGGGCCTGCTCGTGGGCGGCGCTGCCCTGGGCGAAGTCTCGCTGGCGGATGAGCGCGGCCGACGCCAGCGCGGCGAGCAGGGCGACCACGCCGCCGATGATGAGGATCTCGTCGAGGCTGCGAGCGAAGCTCGTCCGCACGGCCGTTTCGATGGGGCCGCGGAGCGGCGCCGGCAGCTGGGACAGCGCCAGGTGGCCCTGCCCGTTGTCCACCAGCCGCCCGATCTGGGCCACGTGCGGGGCCAGCGCCGGCCAGGCCGACTGCTGGCCGGCGGCGGCCAGTGCGTGCTGGGCGGCGGCGTGCAGCTCGCTGGTCAGCCGGCTGGCGAACAGGGTGCCGAAGGCGGCGATCCCCGTGGCGATGCCCACCTGGCGGAAGGTCGAGTTGATGCCCGACGCCATCCCCGCCCGGGCCGGCTCGACCACGCCGATGGCGGTGGAGGCCAGCGGCGGGTTGACCAACCCGGTGCCGAAGCCGGCGACGATGAACCCGGGGATGAGGTGGGTCCACGATGTCGTCCGTTGGATGCCGGCCATGAGCAGGAGGCCGACTCCGACCAGGAACAGGCCGGGTCCGATGAGCCAGCGGATGGGGACCCGGGCGCTCGCCCGGCCGGCCACGGTGGCGGTGACCATGATCCCGCCGGAGAGCACCAGCAGGCGCAGCCCGGTCTGCAGCGCGCTGTAGCCGAGGTCGTCCTGCAGGTAGAGGACCACGTAGAGCAGGAGGGCGAAGAGGGTGGCGGACAGGCCGAAGGCGGCGATGGACCCGCCGGCGAACGTCGGCTTGCGGAACAGCGCCAGGTCGAACATGGGGTGGGCGCCGGCGCGCTCGATGGCGAGGAAGGCGCCGATGCCGAGGACGGCGATGGCGAAGCAGGCGATCACGCCGGTATCGCCCCAGCCGTGTTCGTCGGCGCGGATGAGGGCGTACACCAGGGCGACGAGCGCGGCCGTGAAGGTGACGAAGCCGGGGTAGTCGGGCCGGTGTGCCGTCGCTTCTCGCGATTCACTGATGCGCCACAGGGTCACGCCGACGGCGAAGACGCCGATGGGAACGTTGACGTAGAAGATCCAGCGCCACGACAGGCCGCTGGTCAGCACCCCGCCGAGGACGGGTCCGATGGCGACGGCCACGCCGGTCACCCCGCCCCACACCCCGAAGGCGGTGCCGCGCTCGCGTCCCTGGAAGGCGCTGGCCAGCAGGGCCAGGGAGGTGGCGAACATGATGGCTCCGCCGATCCCCTGCCCGCTGCGGGCCAGGATGATCCACAGCGGCGACTGGGCGGCACCGCAGAACAGGGAGCCGATGGTGAAGACCACCAGTCCGATGGTGAACAGCACCCGCCGGCCGTACAGGTCGGCCAGGGCCCCGGTGGTGAGCAGCAGCGAGGCGAGGGTCAGGGCATAGGCGTCGACCACCCACTGCAAATCCGAGAAGTTGGCGTGGAGGCTGGTCTGGATGGCGGGAAGGGCGACGTTGACGATGGTGACGTCGAGCAGCAGCATGAACGTTCCCAGGCACACGGCCAGGAGCGTCCACCACTTCTTGTCCATGGCCCTCTCCTACCCCTCTCGGGCGTGGGCGGGGCGGGGTTCGTGGCCGTGCAGCCTGGCCGCGCCGAAGCCGTCGCCGACCACCGCGGCCAGCTCCAGGTAGGCCGCCCTGGTGGCGGAGTCGAGCACCTCCAGGTCGGACTCGCCGCCGGGTGCGAGGGCGTCGTCGTAGGGGATGGTGACCACCGCCCGACAGCGGGCCTTGAAGTGGGCGGCGACGTGTTCGACGCGCACGCCGGAGCGTTTGCGCACACCGTTGACGACGACGACCGCGGTGGCGACCAGCTGGTGGTAGTCGTGCTGGTCCAGCCAGTCCAGCAGCTGGCCCAGCGCCTGGGCGGCGTCGAGCGACGGGCTGGTGACGACCACCAGCTGGTCGGCGAACCACAGCACGGCCCGCATGGCGTCGTGGAGGATGCCGGTGCCGCAGTCGGTGAGCACCACGGAGTAGAAGCGCTCCAGGGCGGCCAGCACGGCTTCGTAATCGGGGGCGCTGAACGCCTCCGACAGTGCCGGGTCCCGCTCGCCGGCCAGGATCTCGAGCCGGCTGGGGGCCTGGGAAGTGAAGCTGCGGACGTCGGCGTAGCGTTCGAGGGAGGCGGTCGATCGCAGCAGGTCGCGGGCGGACGCGTCCGTTTCGCGCGGGACGCGGCTGGCCAGGTTGCCGGCGTCGGGGTTGGCGTCGACGGCGATGACGTTGTCGCCCCGGACCGACGCCAGGGTGTGGCCGAGCATGACGGTGGTGGTGGTCTTGCCGACGCCGCCTTTGAGGCTGACCATGGCGATACGCCGGCGGCCGGTCGCCGCCGGGGTGCGGGCCCGAGCGAGCAGCTCGGCCCGGGCCTGCTCCCGGGCCGACGGGCCCAGGCGGAGACGCCGGCCGGTCATGCGGAACAGCACCCGACGCAGCCCGCCGGTGGGCTCGCTGGCCCGGCGCCGTACCAGGTCGCTGGCGTCGAGCGGGACGAAGGGTTGGGGAAAGTTCCTCGCCTCGGCGGCTTCCGGCCCGGCGGCGGGGGATGCGCCCGGCGGCGGAGACCCGGCCGGGTGGCTGACCTCCTCATCGGGTATCGGGGCCTCGGGCACGGCCGGGGCCCGCTGCTCCCCGGCGCCGGTGTCCCCGCCCCAGGGCGCCAGGGGCGGGGAGGGGTGAGGCTGCCACGGCCCCGGGTCGGTGGGAGCCCAGGGCGAGGAGGGCGCCTCGGTGGGCCGGGGATCGTGCTCCTGTCCCGACATGGGGCGTGTCCTACCCGCTTCCGACCGCGTTGGCCAGCTTGGTGGTCAGGGCGAGCACCGATCGGGCGCACGCTTCCACCTCGGCCAGCTCCCCACCTGCCGGATCCGGGACCTCCTCCCATCCGCCCAGGTCGACCGCAGCCAGGTTCAGCAGGGCGAGGCGCTGACCCAACGGGCGGGTGTCGGCCGGCAGGTCCCGGACCAGGCGGACGATGGTGGCCGTTTGGGCGGCGCCGTCGGGGTGGTGCTGGCGGACGTAACGGACGTGGGCGGGCTCGAACCCCACGATCACGTCTGCGCCGGCATCGCCAGTGGCGAACTGGTGGCTGCGGTGGCCGGGCACGCGGTAGCCGAGGTCGGCCAGGGCCTGGCGGGTGCGCCAGCTCATGGGCTGGCCCTCGACCACGTGGGTTCCCGCGGTGGTGACCCGCCACCCCGGCGCCAGGGCGGAGAAGAACGCCCCGGCCATGACCGAGCGGGCGGCGTTACCGGTGCAGAGGAAGCAGACGTGGGGCACGACCTCGATAGTCTGGCAGCGTGTCGAGCACCGACCTGACGTCCGCACCCGTCCACAGCGAACAGACGCTGGAGGGCGACCACGAGCGCATGTCCCACATCGTGCTGGAAGGGGTGACGGCCGACGACGGCGACTTCACCTCGTTGGGACCCTCGGTGGTCGAGGGGATCGTCAACGGGACGGCGGTCAAGGCCCTCTGCGGCAAGGTGTGGGTGCCCGGCCGGGACCCCAAGAAGTATCCGGTGTGCCCCACCTGCAAGGAGATCGCCGAGTCGATGGGTTGGGCGGTGCCGGCGTCGTGACCGCCGCCGCGGCCGGAACCGTCGACGTGGGCGGCGACCTCACCGTCAACCGGCTGGGCTATGGCGCCATGCGCATCACCGGGCGGGGGATCTGGGGCGAGCCGCCCGACCGGGACGAGGCCAAGGCGGTGCTGCGCCGGGCCGTCGAGCTCGACGTCAACTTCATCGACACGGCCGACTCCTACGGCCCCGAGGTCAGCGAGAACCTGATCGCCGAGGCGCTGGCGCCCTACCCCGAGGAGCTGGTCATCGCCACCAAGGGGGGCTTGGAGCGGACCGGTCCCGGCCAGTGGCCGTCCAACGCTCGCCCCGAGCACCTCCGGGAGGCCTGTGAGGGCAGCCTGCGCCGGCTGCGGCTCGACCAGATCCCTCTGTACCAGCTGCACCGCCCCGATCCCGCGGTGCCGTACGAGGATTCGGTGGGTGCCCTGGTGGAGCTCAAGGAGCAGGGCAAGATCCGCCACATCGGCGTGTCCAACGTCTCCGAACACCAGCTCCGCCAAGCCCAGGCCATGACGCCGGTGGTGTCCGTCCAGAACCGCTACAACCTGGGCGATCGCAGCTCCGAAGGCATGGTGGACCTGTGCGAGACCGAGGGGTTGGCGTTCCTCCCGTGGGCGCCGATCCAGGATCTCGACGGCAACTCGGCCATCGAAGAGGTGGCCGCCGCCCACGGTGCCTCTGCCCGCGACGTCGTGCTGGCGTGGCTGCTGGCCCGGTCGCCCGCCATCCTCACTATCGCCGGCACCGGCTCCGTTTCCCACTTGGAGGCCAACGTGGCCGCCGCCGGGCTGAGGCTCACCCCCGAAGAGGTCGCATCGCTGACCGGGGCCTGATCCTCACCCGTCCGACGCCGGCAGCGGCCACGGCGCCCCTTCGGCGATCATCCGCCGGTAGGCCATGACCCGGGGCGGGCGGCTGAAACCCAAGGCCCCCACCAACCGGCCGCCGCGCCCGTAGCCGGCGACGAAGCGCCCATCCTCGGGCGAGCCTTCGGTGATCGCCACCTCGTCGCCCGGCACGTACGAGCCGACGAACTGGATCTTGGTGCGGTACTGGTCGGACCAGAAGTACGGGGTCGGGGCGAACTCGGGGGCGTCGTCGCCGGCGAGCAGCGTGGCCGCCGCCGCCTCGCCCTGCTCCACCGCGTTGGTCCAGTGCTCGAGGCGCACGGCCCGTCCCCATCCGGGATGATCCCAGCGGGCCACGTCGCCGGCGGCGACCACGTCGCCGAGCGGGCGCCCGCCGGCGAGGACCCGGCAGCGGCTGTCGCAGCGCACCCCGTCGTCGAGGTCCACGCCGCTGCCGTCGAGCCAGCCAACCGTCGGGGTCACGCCGACGCCCACGACCACCGTGTCGGCGTCGACCGTCTCGCCGCTGCTGAGCACCACCTGCGCCACCCGGCCGTTTCCGGCCCGGAGGGTCTCGACACCCGTTCCCAGCCGCAGGTCGGTGCCGTTGTCCCCGTGGAGCCGGGCGCACCACCGCCCCATCTGCTCGCCGATGGCGCCGGCCAAGGGGACGTCGAGGACTTCCACGACGGTCACCTCCACGCCCCGAGCCCGGCAGCTGGAGGCCACTTCGGCCCCGATGAACCCGGCACCGATGACCACCACGGGACCGTCACGTTCCAGATCGGCGCGCAGCGCCAGGGCGTCGCCGAGCGTCCGCAGCAGGTGCACGCCTTCCAGCTGGGCCAGGCCCGGCAGCGAGCGGGGGTGGGCCCCGGTGGCCAGGACCAGCCCGTCGTAGCCGATCGTCTCCCCGTCGCCGAGCGTCACCCGCCGGCGCCCGACATCGAGCCCGGTGGCGATGACGCCGAGGCGCCACTCGGCGTCGAGGTCGTCGTCGACGACCAGGGCGGTGTCGTCGGCCTCGATGCGCCCGGTCAGCAGCTGCTTGGACAGCGGCGGCCGGTCGTAAGGTGCGTGGGCTTCGGCTCCGATGATGGTGATGGTGCCGTCATGGCCGCCTCGGCGCAGGGCCTCGGCGGCGCGGATGCCGGCCAGCGACGCTCCGACGATCACCATGTTGCGCCCGGTCACCGGCCGTAGGGTAAGGCGCCGTGAGCGCCCGCGCCCAACGACGTTGCCCGTGGGCGGACGCGTCCCCGGCCATGCGCGCCTACCACGACCAGGAGTGGGGGGTCCCCTCGCACGACGACCGGCACCTGTTCGAGATGCTGGTGCTCGAGGGCGCCCAGGCCGGCCTGTCGTGGTCGACGATCCTGGCCAAACGGGACAACTACCGGCGGGCGCTGGACGGTTTCGCCCCCGAGGTCGTCGCCGACTACGACGAGACCAAGCTGGAATCGTTGCTCGAAGACCCGGGGATCGTGCGCAACCGGCTCAAGGTGCGGTCCACCGTGACCAACGCCCGCGCCTTTCTCGCTACCCGCGGCCAGCAAGGCACGTTTGCCCGCTACCTGTGGGACTGGGTCGACGGCGCTCCCGTCGTCAACCGGCCGCGATCGGTCGCCGACCTGCCGGCGCGCAGCGGCCTGTCGGACGCCATCAGCCGGGATCTCAAGTGCCGGGGGTTCACCTTCGTCGGGCCCACCATCGTCTACGCCTACCTCCAAGCGGTCGGCGTGGTGGACGACCACGTGGTGGGCTGTCCCAGCAAGACCGGCTCGCGTTAGTCAGGTGGTGGCGGCCTCGACCTCGTCGAGCGCCTGGACGAGGGTGTTCCACGACAGGGTGGCGCACTTGATCCGCACCGGGAACTTGACCACGCCCTGCAGGGCCTCGAGGTCCCCCAGCTTCACCTCGGCCGACGCCTCGGCGCCGTCCGGTCCCTCACCGTCCAAGCGGGCCTCGTGCACCGACATCATGCCCTTGAAGGCCCGGATCGTGGCCCGGGCCTCGGCCAGGGACTTGCCCTTGACGGCCGTCGACATCATCGACGCCGACGACTGGCTGATCGAACAGCCCTGCCCGTCGACGCGCAGGTCGGCGATCTGGCCGTCGTCCACGTCGAGGTAGACCACGATCTCGTCGCCGCACAGCGGGTTGAATCCTTCGGCCCTGTGCGCCGGTGGGGTGGGCAGCTCACCGCGGTTGCGCGGGTTGCGGTAGTGGTCGAGGATGATCTCGCGGTAGAGGTCTTCCAGGCCGGTCATTCTCTCGGTCCTCCGAAGTTCATTAGAAGCCGAACAGGTGGTCGGCGTCGGCCAGGGCGTCGGCCAGGGCGTCCACGTCGGCCTCGTCGTTGTAGATGGAAAACGAGGCGCGCGCCGTGCGCCGTGACCCCCAGGCAGCGCATCAGCGGCTTGGCGCAGTGATGGCCGGCGCGTACGCACACCCCGCGCTGGTCGAGCACCTGGGACAGGTCGTGGGGATGGATGTCCTTGTAGGCGAAGGACACCACCCCGCCGCGCCGGTCGGCGCTGGGCGGCCCGTGGATCACCAGCCCGTCGCCGTGACGCTCGGTGAGGGTGCGCAGGGCGTAGGCGGTCAGGTGCGTGCTCGTGGGCGCGCACCGCGTCCATGCCGACCGCCGCCAGATAGTCGACGGCCGCACCCAGCCCGACCGCCTCGGCGATCGGCGGCGTGCCCGCCTCGAACTTCCAGGGAACCTCGTTGGGCGTGAAACCGTCGAGGCGGACGTCGCGGATCATCTCGCCGCCGCCGAGGAACGGTGGCATGGCCTCGAGCAGCTCGGGTCGGGCCCACAGGCAGCCGATGCCCGTCGGACCGAGCATCTTGTGGCCGGTGAAGCCGAGGAAGTCGACGCCCAGCGCGTCCACGTCGACGGGCGACTGCGGGACGCAGCTGGGCACCGTCGACCAGGGCGAGGGCGCCGGCGGCGTGGGCGGCGTCGGCCAGGCGCCGGACGGGGGTGATGGTGCCGAGCACGTTGGAGATGGCGGTGAAGGCGAGCAGCTTGGCGCCGCTCAGCTTGGCGTCGAGGTCGTCGAGGACCAGCTCGCCGTTGCCGTCGATGCGCAGGTAGCGCAGCTCGATGCCGCGCTCTTCCTTGAGCTGCAGCCACGGGACCAGGTTGGCGTGGTGCTCCATCTCGGTGAGCACGACCACGTCGCCGGCCGAGAGGTTTCGCCGGCCCCACGAGTGGGCGACCAGGTTGATGGCCTCGGTCACGTTCTTGGCGAACACGATCTGGGCGGCCGAGCCGGCGCCGACGAACGTCGCCACCTTGCCCCGCGCCTCTTCGTAGAGGCGGGTGGCCTCCTCGGCGATGGTGTACACGCCGCGGTGCACGTTGGCGTGCGTCGTCTCGTAGTAGTGGTCCATGGCTTCGATGACCGCGGTGGGCTTCTGCGACGACGACGCCGAGTCGAGGTAGACCAGCCGGGTGCCGTGCACCTGGCGCTCGAGGATGGGGAAGTCCTTCTTGATGCGGGTCACGTCTAGCGCCATGCTTCGTACCCCTCTCGCTCCACCCGGAGGGCGAGCTCGGGGCCGCCCCGCTCCACGACCCGCCCGTCCATGAGCACGTGCACCACGTCCGGTGTCAGCCGGTCCAGGATGCGCTGGTAGTGGGTGACCAGCAGCACGCCGAGGTCCGGTCGCTCGTCGCGCACCGCCTGCACGCCGTCGGCGACCACCCCGAGGGCGTCGATGTCGAGACCGGAGTCGGTCTCGTCCAGGATGGCCAGGTCGGGCTCGAGGATCGCCATCTGCAGGATCTCGTTGCGCTTCTTCTCGCCGCCGGAGAAGCCCTCGTTGAGGAACCGGCCGGCGAAGGACTCGTCCATCCCCAGCTTCTTCATCCATTCCATGATCGACAGGCGCAGCTCCAGCACCGACAGGTCCATCCCCTTGCGCGCCGACAGGGCCTGGCGCAGGAACTGGATGACCGGCACGCCCGGGATCTCCTCGGGGTACTGGAAGGCGAGGAAGATGCCCGCCTTGCCCCGCGTCTCCGTCGGCCACTCGGTGATGTCCTCGCCCTTGAAGCGGATCGTCCCCGCCGTGACCTGGTAGACGGGGCTGCCGAGCAGGGTCGTTGGCCAGCGTGGACTTTCCCGAACCGTTGGGGCCCATGAGGGCGTGGACCTCGCCGGCATCGACGGTCAGGTCGACGCCGTGGAGGATCTCCGTCCCCGCCACCTCCACCCGGAGGCCTTCGATGTCGAACAGCGGCTCGCTCACAGCCCTGCATCCTATTACCACTACGGGCATAGGGGAAAAGGGGCGCCGGCGGTCGGGGGGCCCTTTTTCCCCAACTAGGGTGCTGACGGATGGCTGGTGGCGCGGCATCTGACGGCGTCTCGACAGGAGTCCCGGCGGAGCGGATCACGCTGGTGGAGGGCGCCGCCTTCCTCATCTGCGCCACCACCGGCGGGGTCTCGCCGGCCCTGGCCGAGGGGTTCTTCTTCCGCGACTGCCGGTTCCTCTCCCGCTGGCAGCTGCTCGTCAACGGCCAGCCCCCCGAAGTGCTGGCCACGTCCACCCCCGACCCGTTCTCGGCCACGTTCGTCGCCCGCGGCCTGCCCCGCCCCGGCCGGTCCGACTCCAGCCTGACGATCGTCCGCCACCGCTACGTCGGCCGGGGCATGCGCGAGGACCTCACCGTGCGCAACTACAGCGACGAGCCGGCGTACTGCGCCGTCGAGCTGGCCTACGGCGCCGATTTCGCCGACCTGTTCGCGGTCAAGGAGGAGCGGGTGATCGCCGGCGACGAGCGCGACGTGGACCACGTCGACGGGGCGGTGGCCTTCCGGCACCGTCACGGTTCCCACACCCGGAGCCTGCGAATCTCGTTCTCCCAGCCGGCCACCCTCGACGCCCACTTCGCCCGTTGGGAGCTGATCCTGCCGCCGCGCGGCGAGTGGACGCTGTGCCAGCAGTTCACCTGCACCATCGACCGCGACGAGATCGAACCCCGCTGGCTGTGCGGCCAGCCGGTGCACCGGGCCAAGCCGGCCGAGCGCATGGCCCAGTGGCGACGCAGCGTGCCCGTCGTCGAGACCGACCACGACGGGCTGCGCCGGGTGCTGACCCGCTCGGCCGAGGACCTCGGCGCCCTGCGCATCTTCGACCCCGACTATCCCGAACGGACCGTCGTGGCTGCCGGCGCCCCCTGGTTCATGACCCTGTTCGGCCGGGACTCGCTGTTCACCGCCTGGATGGCGCTGATCGTCGACCCCGAACTGGCGCTGGGCACCCTGCAGACCCTGGCCCGTTTCCAGGGCCGGGACAGCAACCCGGTGGGCGAGGAGGAGCCGGGCCGCATCCTGCACGAGATGCGCTTCGGCGAATCCTCCTCGCTGTCGCTCGGCGGGGCCACCATCTACTACGGCAGCGCCGACGCCACCCCGCTGTTCGTGATGCTGCTCGGCGAGCTGCGCCGCTGGGGCCTGGCGCGCGAAGCGGTCGACGAGCTGCTGCCCCACGCCGACCGGGCCATCGCCTGGATCGAGGAGTTCGGCGACCGCGACGGGGACGGCTACGTCGAATACCAACGGAGCTCGGACCGGGGCCTGGTCAACCAGGGGTGGAAGGACTCGGCCGACGGCGTCCGCTTCGCCGACGGCCGCCTGGCCGACGCCCCCATCGCCCTGGCCGAGGTGCAGGGCTACGTGTACGGCGCCTACCTGGCCCGGGCCTTCTTCGCCGCCGAGGCCGGCGACCACGCCACGTCCGCCCGGCTGCGCCAGAAGGCGGCCGACCTCAAGGCCGCGTTCAACCGGGACTTCTGGTTGGAGGACCGGGGCTGGCTGGCCATGGGCCTGGACCGCGACAAGCGGCCCATCGACGCCCTCACGTCCAACATGGGCCACTGCCTGTGGACGGGGATCCTGGACGCCGACAAGGCCGACGCCGTGGCCCGGCGCCTGCTCTCCCCCGACCTGTTCAGCGGATGGGGCATCCGCACCCTGGCCACGTCCATGACGGGCTACAACCCCATCAGCTACCACAGCGGGTCGGTGTGGCCCCACGACAACGCCATCTGCGCCGCCGGCCTGATGCGCTACGGCTTCGTCCGCGAGTCCCAGCGGGTGATCATGGCCATGCTCGACGCCGCCATCCGCCGGGACCCGGGCGGGGGCCAGCCGGGCCGGCTGCCCGAGCTGTTCGCCGGCCTCGACCGCCTCGAGCTCCCCTTGGTCGTGGACTACCCCACGTCGTGCTCGCCCCAGGCGTGGGCGGCGGCGTCGCCGCTGCTCATGCTGCGCACCCTGCTGCGCCTCGACCCGTGGGTGCCGCGGGGCAAGGTGTGGTTGCACCCGTCGCTTCCCGACCAGATCGGCACCCTCCGCGTCGGGCGCATCCCCCTCGCCGGCGCCCGGGTGAGCGTGACCGTCGAGGACGGCAAGGTGGCGGTGGAGGGCCTCCCGGACTCCTTGGAGCTCGTCGACGCCCCTCGCCACCCCCTCACCGGGTCCTGAGTTGTCTTGAGTTGTCTTGGGGTTCAGGCCGATCGCAGCAATGGGCGCAAGGCGCGGGGGCTCACCGGCTTGGCCACGTAAGTATCGGCCCCGCAGGCGATCGCCGCCTCCCTGGTGCTGGCGTTTTCGTGGAACGAGCAGACGACGATGCGCAGGGTCGGGTGAGCGTCCCTGAGGGCGCCGATGGCCGCCAGACCTTGGGCAACGGGCAGCTGAATCTCGATCAGCACGACGCTGGCACCGAGTCGGTCGACCGCCTCCAGGGCGCTCGTCGCGTCGTGGGCGAAACCGACCACCTTGACGTCCTCATCGCCGAGCTCGACGACGTGGCGCATGATCTGGCGACGGTCGTCCTTGGCGTCGAGCACGAGCACCCGCACCTCGGAGGTGGGCAACATCGTCCGATCGGCGACGGCGGTTGATGCTCCTGGGGCTCCCATGGGAACCGCCGATCTGCCCCGCGAACCGAGGCCGCAGTCGACCTGGTGGGCGACCACGCCAGGCTACCACCGGCGTGCGACTGGTCGCCGGCGAGGCCACACCACGACCCCAAATGGCGGACAAGGCGCGCCCGGCGCCACGAGATGTACCGCAGGGTTCGTATAGCGCGCCCCGCGCTCCATTTGGCGGGCGCAGGCGCGCCCGCCGCTCCATTTCGGCCACCGGAGTTGGTTCACGCGTCCGGCCCGGTCGCAGAAACGGCCGGTTGCCTAGGATGTTCGCAGTGCCCGGGAAGAGACTTGCCACGCGGAGGCGGAGGCCGAAGCCGACCCTGTCGCTGTCCGAGCTGGTCGAACGGACCGGGGTGCCGGCCAGCACCATCCACTACTACCGCCGCGCCGGGCTCATCCCCATGCCCCAACGGGAAGCCGCCAATCGCTTCCGGTACGACCAGCGTCACGTCGACGCCCTGGTCCGGATCCGAGCGGAAGCGGCGGGCGAGCACCCCGGATCCCGGGCCCGGGTGGTGGAGGCGGCGATCGAGGCGTTCCAGACCCGCAGCTACGGCGAGGTCACCATCAGCGACGTGGCCGAGGCGGCGGAGATCGCCAAGGGGAGCGTGTACCGGTACTTCGACTCCAAGGAGGACCTGTTCACCGCGGCCATCGAAACGCTGCTGGCCGACACCGCGACCAGCTTCGCTTCGGCGGTGGAGGCCCTGGGGGGACCCGAAGGGCTGGCCGGCGACCCGGAGAAGGCGGCGCTGGTGTTCGGCCGCCTCGTCGCCGGCGTGCTGCCGATGCTGCTGGAGTTGGGCGCCCGGGCCGCCAAGGGCCACGACCCCAGCGACGACCTGGCCCGCCGGGTGCTGCGCACGTTGGCCGAGGCCGGCGGGCGCCCGTTCGCCGGGGTCGCGGCCGACTCCGACGAGGCCGTACGGGCGGGGCTGGCGGTCATCGAGACGGCGTTCTCCACCGTGATGCGGTGGGCGCTCGGTCCGGGGTGGCCGCCCGACGACCCGCTGGAAGGGTTGTCGGCCGAGCAGCTCGGCGACGTCGTCCCGCCGCGGCACTGAGCGGCGAAGCGGCCCGCTGCCTGACTGACGGAGGGTCCTTGACACGGGCCGGCCCGGCGCGTACACCTTGTGACCACGCGGTCATCACCCTACACACGACAGCCGGACACACGACAGCCCGACCCACGACGGGCCGACCCGCCGGCGCCGCCTCGCCTGCCGGCGGAGGCCGACGTCCTTCGCCGCGCCCGGGGCGAGAACTTTCCCGTCGCGTCGCGGCTCCTGCCCCGCCGAACGCGCCGCCACCTCATGGCGTTCTACGGCTACGCCCGGCTGGTGGACCAGCTGGGCGACGCGTATCCGGGTGACCGGCTGGCGGCGCTCGACTGGGTGGCGGCGGAGCTCGGCCGCGGCCTGGATCGCCCCGACGACGCCGGCGTTCATCCGCTGATCGCCGGCGCCGCCCGGTCCGTGCGGGAGCTGGGGAGCGAGGCGACGCCCCTGTTCGACCTGGTGGCCGCCAACCGCCAGGACCAGGTTGTCGACCGTTACGCCACCTTCGACGACCTGCTCGGCTACTGCCGTCTCTCGGCCGACCCCGTGGGCCGGCTGGTGCTGGCCGCCCTCGGCGAGGCCGACGACCAGCGGGTGCGTTGGTCCGACGCGGTGTGCACCGGTCTGCAGCTCGCCGAGCACTGGCAGGACGTGGCCGAGGACGCCGCCGGCGGGCGGGTGTACGTCCCGACCGAGGACCTCGAGCGCTTCGGCGTCGGGCCGGCCGAGCTGGTCGGCGCTCCGCCGGCCGGCCGCGCCCTGCGCGCCCTGATGGCGTTCGAGGTGGCGCGGGCCCGTCGCCTTCTCGACGAGGGGACGCCCCTGGTGCGCTCCCTGTCGGGACGCCACCGCTGGGCGGTCGCCGGGTTCGTGGCCGGCGGTCACGCCGCCCTCGACGCCATCGCCGCCCGTGGCTTCGACCCGCTCCGGGGCGCGCCCCGTCCCGCGGCCGTGCGGATGGCCGCCCGTCTGGCCGGGACGCTGTCGTCCAGGTCGCCAACCGCGGCGGCGGCGTGAACCTCGACCAGGCGTACCGGCGCTGCGAGGAGATCACCACCGCCCAGGCGCGCAACTTCTCCTACGGGATCAAACTGCTGCCGCCTCCCAAGCGGCGGGCCATGTCCGCCCTGTACGCCATGGCCCGCCGTATCGACGACATCGGCGACGGCGACGCCCCGGCGGCCGACAAGCTCGTCGCGCTCGCCGAGGTCCGCAAGGATCTGGCGCGCCTTGGTACCAGCGACAGCGGCACGGGCGCCGGCGCGGCCGACGACCCCGTGCTGGTGGCGCTGGCCGACGTGGCCCGCCGCTACCCCATCCCCCTGACCGCCCTCGACGAGCTGGTCGGCGGGTGCGAGATGGACGTCAACGGCGCCGCCTACGCCACCTTCGACGACCTGGTGGGCTACTGCCGCCGGGTGGCGGGGACCGTGGGCCGTCTCTCGCTCGGCGTCTACGGCTGCGCCGACGCCGCCCGGGCCGAACCGTTGGCCGACGCCCTCGGCGTGGCCTTGCAGATCACCAACATCCTCCGCGACATCGTCGAGGACCGCGAGGAGATGGGCCGGATCTACCTGCCGGACGAGGATCGGGACCGCTTCGGCGCCGCCTCCGACCTGCGCGGCCCCCAGGACGCGGTGATGGCGCTCATCACCTTTGAGGCGGCCCGGGCCGAGGAGTACTACGAGCGGGGCCTGGCCCTGCTGCCCCTGCTCGACCGGCGGTCACGGGCGTGCACCGCGGCCATGGCCGGGATCTACCGGCGCCTGCTGGTGAGGATCCAGCGCGACCCCGCCGCGGTCCTGCGGGGGCGCTTGTCGGTGCCGGCGTGGCAGAAGCTCACCGTCGCCGGCCGGGCCCTGACCCGGGGGGCGGCGTGAGCCCGGCGCCGCACATCGTCGTGGTGGGCGGGGGCCTGGCCGGGATCGCCGCCGCGCTCGAGGCTGCCGACGCCGGCGCCCGGGTGACGCTGCTGGAGCGGCGCCGCCGGCTGGGCGGGCTCACCTGGTCCTTCGAGCACGGCGGCCGCTGGGTGGACAACGGCCAGCACGTGTTCCTCCGCTGCTGCACCGAGTACCGGCGGTTCCTGGACCGCATCGGCGCCGCCGGCGACGTGCACCTGCAGGACCGCCTCGACATCACGGTCGTTCAGCGGGGCCCGCACGGGGGAGTGAAGGCGGGCCGGCTGCGACGCCGCGACCTGCCGGCGCCGCTCCACCTGGCCGGGTCGCTGCTGGGGTACGCCCACCTGCCGGTCGCCGACCGGCTGGGCCTGGGTCGGGCGGCGCTGGCCCTGCGCCGGCTGCGCCTCGACGACCCGGCACTCGACGGCGAGACCTTCGGGTCCTGGCTGGCCCGCCACGGCCAGTCGCCCGGCGGCGGTGGCCGCGGTGTGGGATCTCATCACCCTGCCGACGGTCAACCTGCCCGCGGCCGAAGCGTCGCTGGCCATGGGGGCCAAGGTCTTCCAGACCGGCCTGCTGAGCCAGGCGGGGGCGGCGGACATCGGGTGGAGCCGGGTGCCGCTGGGCCGGCTGCACGGGGAGCGGGCGGCGGCCGCCCTGGCCGGCGCCGGCGTCGACGTCCGCCTCGGCGTCGCCGTCTTCGGTGTGGGAAGCGGAGGGGAAAAGGGCCTCGCCTCGCCGTTCGTCGTCCGGGCTGAGGGGAGCGCCGTCGAAGCCGACGGGGTGATCGTCGCCGTACCGCACCACGCCGTCAACGACGTGCTGCCCGCCGGGGCCGTCGCCGGCCAGGACCGGTTGGGGGAGTTGGGCACCTCGGCGATCGTGAACGTGCACCTGATCTTCGACCGGCCGGTGACCGACCGGCCGCTGCTGGCCGCTCTCCACTCGCCCGTGCAGTGGGTGTTCGACCGGACCGTCTCGTCGGGGATGGCACCGGCCGGGGCCGGAACCTCCGGCGGACCGCAGTACCTGGCCGTCTCCCTGTCCGCCGCCGACGACCTGCTGGGCCGGCATCCCGACGAGCTGGCGGCCACAGTGGCGGCCGAGCTGGGCCGCCTGCTGCCGGCCGCGGCCGGCGCCCGGGTCCGGGAGCGCCTGGTCACCAAGGAGCGGACGGCGACCTTTCGTGCCCGGCCGGGCACCGCCGCCCTGCGTCCCGGGGCGGCGACAAACGCGGCCGGGACTGGCCGTGGCTGGGGCGTGGACCGACACCGGCTGGCCGGCGACCATGGAGGGGGCGGTGCGCAGCGGCCGGGCCGCGGCGACCTCCGCCCTCCTCGGCGCCGGCCGGCCCCGAACCCTTCCCCAGGAGGAGGTCGCATGATCCCGACCGCCGGCGTCTCCGACGTCCTGGCCCGTTCGCGCCGCAGCGTCGGCCCGGCCATGACCGCGGCGGTGGACCGCCTCGCCCCGGACTTGCGGCGCGTGGCCAGTTACCACTTCGGCTGGACCGACGCCGCGGGCCATCCCGTCGAGGCCAGAGCGGGCAAAGGCGTCCGCCCCGCCCTCGCCCTGCTCTCCAGCGAAGCGGTCGGGGCCGAAGCCGCCCGGGGCGTGCCCGGGGCGGTGGCCGTGGAGCTGGTGCACAACTTCTCGCTGATCCACGACGACATCATCGACGGCGACGCCGAGCGCCATAACCGGCCCACGGTGTGGGCGGTGTGCGGCGTCGGCCCCGCCATCGTCGTCGGCGACGCCCTGGTCACCCTGGCTCACCAGGTGCTCCTGGAGGGCTCCTCGGGCGTCCGGGGCCAGGAAACCGGCCCGAGGGCGGCCGCCGCGCTGGCCGAGGCCACCGCCACCATGATCGCCGGCCAGGCCGACGACATCGCCTTCGAGGACCGCGACGACGTCACCGTCGAGGAGTGCCTGGCCATGGCCGCGGCCAAGACGGGCGCCCTGCTCGGCTGCGCGTCGTCGATCGGCGCCATCCTGGCCGGCGCCCCGCCCACGACCGTCGACGCCCTGCGGAACTACGGCTGGCACCTGGGCCTGGCGTTCCAGGCGGTGGACGACCTGCTGGGGATCTGGGGCGACCCGGCTCGTACCGGCAAGCCGGCGGGAAGCGACCTGCGCCAGCGGAAGAAGTCGATGCCGATCGTGTCCGCCCTGGCGGCTGGCGGCGCCGACGCCGCCGAGCTGCGCGGCCTGGTGTGCTCGGCGCCCGGCGGCGCGCTGGGTGCCGACGCGGTGGAGCGGGCCGCCTACCTGGTGGAAGCGTGCGGAGGCCGGCAGTGGACGGAGGTCCAGGCCAAGACCCACCTGGACGCCGCCCTCGAGGTCCTCGAACAGGTCCCGCTGGCGACGGCGGCGTGCCTGGAGCTGGCCGACCTCGCCGTGTTCGTGACGGAGCGCGAGTCGTGAGCCTGGCGACGAGGGTCGTCTCCGAAGGGGTGGCGGGCGCCACCGACGCGCTGATCCGAGGCCGGGACCACCTGTTGGAGCGACAGCACCCCGAGGGATGGTGGAAGGGCGAGCTGGAGACCAACGTGACCATGGACGCCGAGGATCTCCTGCTGCGCCACATCCTCGGCATCCTGGAGCCGGCGAGGGCCGAGCGGTCGGCCCGCTGGATCCGCGCCCACCAGCAGGCCGACGGCACGTGGGGCACATTCCACGGAGCGCCGCCCGATCTGTCCGCCACCATCGAGGCCTACGTGGCCCTGCGCCTGGCGGGCGATCCCGCCGACGCCGACCACCTGGTGCGAGCGGCCGAATGGGTGCGGTCCCACGGCGGCGTCGGGCGCAGCCGGGTGTTCACGCGCATCTGGCTGGCCATGGTCGGCGCCTGGGACTGGGAGGACCTGCCCGTGCTGCCGGCCGAGATCATGTTCCTGCCGCCCGGCGCGCCGCTGAACATCTACGACTTCGCCTGCTGGGCCCGCCAGACGGTCGTCGCCCTGACCGTGGTCATGGCCCACCGTCCCGTCCGGCCGCTGCCCTTCGCCGTCGACGAGCTGGGCGGGCCGGCGGGCGGGCCCGTCGCGGCCGGAGGCCCGTTCCACGTGCTCGACCGGCTGCTCCACCGCTACGAACACCTTCCCGCCTGGGTCGCCCCTCGCCGCCTGCTCCGCCGGGCGGCGCTCGCCCGGGCCGAGCGCTGGATCGTCCGTCGCCAGGAAGCGGACGGGTGCTGGGGCGGCATCCAGCCGCCGCTCGTCTACTCGGTGATCGCCCTCCACCTCCAGGGGTACGGGCCGGATCATCCCGTGATGCGTGCCGCCCTCGACGGCATGGACCGTTTCGTGATCGACGACGACCAGGGTCGACGGGTCGAGGCGTGCCAGTCGCCGGTGTGGGACACGGCGCTGGCGGTGGTGGCGCTCGGCGATGCCGGCGTGGCCGGCGATCATCCCGCCATGGCGGCCGCGGCCAGGTGGCTGCTCGGCGAGGAGATCCGCGTACGCGGGGACTGGGCCGTCCGCCGCCCCCAGCTGGCGCCCAGCGGCTGGGCCTTCGAGTTCGCCAACGTCAACTACCCCGACATCGACGACACGGCCGAGGTCGTCCTGGCCCTGCGCCGGACCGCGCCGGACGTGCCCGCCGCGGTGGACGCGGCCTGCCGGCGGGGCGTGGACTGGACCGTCGGACTCCAGTGCCGGGACGGGGGCTGGGGGGCGTTCGACGTGGACAACGACAGCCGCCTGGTGGCGGCCCTGCCCTTCTGCGACTTCGGCGAGGTCACCGACCCGCCCTCGGCCGACGTCACCGCCCACGTGGTGGAGATGCTCGCCGGCGAGCCCGCGGTGGCGCCCGAGGTCATGGCCCGGGCGGTCGATTGGCTGACGGGGCAGCAGGAGGAGGACGGGTCGTGGTTCGGGCGCTGGGGGGTCAACCACGTGTACGGGACCGGCGCGGCCGTCCCCGCCCTGGCCGCCGCCGGCGTGGCGGGCGACGATCCCCGCATCCGACGGGCGGTTGCGTGGTTGGCGTCCCGCCAGAACGCCGACGGCGGCTGGGGCGAGGACCTGCGTTCCTACGTCGACGAGCGCTGGCGCGGCCGCGGTCAGTCCACCGCGTCGCAGACGGCGTGGGCCCTGCTGGCGCTGCTGGCGGCCGGCGAGCACGACGGCCCAGCCGTTCAGCGGGGCGTGGCCTGGCTGGTCGACAACCAGACGACCGAGGGCACCTGGGACGAGCCCTGGTTCACCGGGACCGGCTTCCCGTGGGACTTCACCATCAACTACCACCTGTACCGGCTGGTGTGGCCGGTGATGGCGCTGGGTCGGTACCTGGCGGCGGTCGGGGAGCTCCCCGCATGAGCGCGACGGAGACGCGGACGTTGCTGCTGGCCGGCCCCCGGTCGTTCTGCGCCGGCGTCGAGCGGGCCATCCAGACCGTCGAGCGCGCCATCGACCGCTTCGGCGCCCCCGTGTACGTGCGTCGCCAGATCGTCCACAACCGCCACGTCGTCCAGGATCTCGAGGCTCGGGGTGCGGTGTTCGTGCACGAACTGGACGAGGTGCCGGACGGGGCCACCGTGGTGTTCTCCGCCCACGGGGTGGCGCCGGCGGTTCGGGCCGACGCCGCCCGGCGGGCGTTGCACGTCGTCGACGCCACCTGCCCGCTGGTGGCCAAGGTGCACCACGAGGTCCGCCGCTTCCGCGCGCGCGGCTACCAGGTGGTGCTCATCGGCCACGACGGCCACGACGAGACCGAGGGGACCCTCGGCGAGGCCGAGGACATCGCCCTGCTGGCGCCGGGCACCGACGTCGACACGCTCACGGTCGAGGATCCCGGCCGGCTGGCCTACACCACCCAGACCACGCTGGCGCCCGACGACGTGGCCGAGTTGGTGGACGCCCTCACCGAGCGCTACCCGGCCGTCGTCGGCCCCCACGCCGCCGACGTGTGCTACGCCACCCAGAACCGCCAGGACGCGGTGCGGGCCATCGCCGGCGAGTGCGAGCTGGTCCTGGTGATCGGCTCGCGCAACTCGTCCAACAGCGTCCGCCTGGTCGAGGTGGCCACCCGGGCCGGCTGCCGGGCCGAGCTGGTCGAGGACGAGACCGAGTTGCGTCCCGAGTGGCTGGAGGGCGCCGCCACCGTCGGAGTCACTGCCGGCGCGTCGGCGCCGCCGGCGCTCGTCGAGCGGGTGGTGGACGCCCTGTCCCGCCTCGGCCCGGTCGAGGTGCAAGCCCGGCCGGTCACCACCGAAACGGTCACCTTTCCCCTTCCCCTGGAGGTCCGATAATGGGAATCCCCGTCCGCCAGAGCGTCAAGATCGGCGCCTACCTGGCCCGCCAGAAGCTGGCCGGGCGGGACAAGTTTCCGCTCATCGTCGAGCTGGAGCCGCTGTTCGCCTGCAACCTGGCGTGCAACGGCTGCGGCAAGATCCAGCATCCCACCGAGGTGCTGCGCCAGCGGGTGAGCGTCGAGCAGGCGGTGGCGGCCATCGAGGAGTGCCGGGCGCCGATGGTGTCCATCGCCGGCGGCGAGCCGCTGCTGCACCCCGAGATCGACCGCATGACCCAGGCCCTGCTCGACCGCGGCCGGTTCGTGTACCTGTGCACCAACGCCCTGCTGCTCGAGCGCAAGCTGGACCGCTTCACCCCCCACCCGCGCTTCAGCTGGGTGGTCCACATCGACGGTCTGCGGGAACGCCACGACGAGTCGGTGAGCCGGGAGGGCACGTTCGACAAGGCGGTGGCCGCCATCCGCGCCGCCAAGGACAAGGGCTTCAAGGTCACCACCAACACCACCTTCTTCAACACCGACTCGCCGAAGACGGTGCGGGACGTGCTCGACTTCCTCAACGACGAGGTCGGGGTGGACCAGATGATGATCTCTCCCGGCTACGCCTACGAGAAGGCGCCCGACCAGGTGAACTTCCTCAGCACCAAGAGCTCGACGTCGCTGTTCGCCGAGGCGTTCGCCGAGGGGCGCAGGAAGCACTGGCGGTTCAACCACAGCCCCCTGTTCCTGGACTTCCTCGAGGGCAAGGTCGACTTCGAGTGCACCCCATGGGGCATCCCCAGCTACTCGGTGTTCGGCTGGCAGCGGCCCTGCTACCTCATGGCCGACGGCTACACCGAGACCTACCAGGAGCTGCTCGACACCACCGACTGGGACCGCTACGGGCGGGGCAAGGACCCGCGCTGCGCCAACTGCATGGCCCACTGCGGCTACGAGCCCAGCGCGGTGATGGCCACCACCGGCTCCCTCCGCCAGTCGCTGCGCGCCGCCCTGGGAGGATAGGAGGGTCCAGCTCGCTCTGACCCCACCCCACCGGCATGGGACTGTTGCTTGACGGCCTCCGGCCGCCTCCGGGCTCCGATCAGCCCGACCCGAAGGAGGACTGAACGTGCTCGACGTGGTGATCAGGGGTGGCACGGTCGTCGACGGCACCGGCGAGGCGCCCTTCTCCGCCGACGTGGCCGTACGCGACGGAACCATCGTCGAGGTGGGCCAGGTGGCCGAACCCGCCCGCCAGGAGGTGGACGCCGACGGCGCCCTGGTGACTCCGGGATGGGTGGACGTGCACACGCACTACGACGGTCAGGTCACGTGGGACGACGTGATCGAGCCGTCGGCCAGCAACGGCGTGACCACGGTGGTGATGGGAAACTGCGGGGTCGGCTTCGCCCCCGTGCGCCAGGGCGACGCCGACGCCCTCATCGACCTGATGGAGGGTGTGGAGGACATCCCCGGATCGGCGCTGAGCGCGGGGATGCCGTGGGGAAGGTGGGAGACCTTCCCGGAGTATCTCGACCTGCTCGGCCAGGGCCGCTACGCCTTGGACATCGCCGCCCAGATCGCCCACGGCGCGGTCCGCTTCTACGTCATGGGCGAGCGCGGCGCGGCCAACGAGGATGCCACCGCCGACGATCTCCGGGCCATGGCCGCCACCGTCGAGGAGGCCCTGGCCGCGGGGGCGGTCGGCTTTTCCACCTCACGCACCATCGGCCACCGGGCCCGGTCGGGTGGCGAGGTGCCCGGGACCTTCGCCGCCACCGACGAGCTGGTGGCCATGGCGGGGGCCCTGCGCGCCGCCGGTCACGGCGTGTTCGAAGCCATCGTGGCGGGCACCATCGGCAGCCTCCAGGCGCTCGGCGGGGAGCGGGCCAAGCCCATCGAGGAGCTGCCCCTGCTGGTCGAGGTGTCGCGGGCCAGCGGCCGGCCGGTGACCTTCACCGTGGCCCAGATCTTCGAAGACCCCGATCACTGGCGCGTCGTGCTCGACGCCGCCGCCGCCGCCAATGCCGCGGGCGACGTGACCCTCCGGCCCCAGGTCATCCCCCGCTCGGTCACGGTCATGACGAGCCTCGACACCTACCACCTGTTCCGGGCCCGGCCCACCTACCGCAAGCTCGCCGACCTGCCGCTGGCCGCGCGGGTGGCCGAGCTGCGCCGCCCCGAGATCCGCCAGGCGATCCTGGCCGAGTCGGACGTGTCGGACGGGCCGCGGGACCTCTCGGCCGCCTTGGCCACGCTGTTCGGCTTCGGACTGCCGCTCACCTTCCCCCTGACCGACCCGGTCGACTACGAGCCCAGCCTCGACCGGTCGGTGTTCATGCAGGCGCAGGCGGCCGGGGTGGAGCCCGTCTCGTACATGTACGACCTGCTGCTGGCCGACGAAGGCCGAGCCTTCTACGCCCTGCTGGGATCGAACTTCGTCGGGGGAACGCTCGACGTGTGCCGCGAGATGATGCTCGACCCCAACACGGTGACGGGCCTGGGCGACGCCGGCGCCCACGTCAACCTCATCTCCGACTGCTCGGCCCCCACGTTCCACCTCACCCACTGGGCTCGCGACCGGAGCCGGGGCGAGCACCTTCCCGTCGAGCTGCTCGTCCACAAGCTGAGCGGGGCCAACGCGTCGCTCTACGGGTTCGCCGACCGCGGCGTGGTCGCCCCGGGCAGGAAGGCCGACCTCAACGTCATCGACTTCGATCGGCTCCGGATCCTCCCGCCTGAGCTCCGCCACGACCTCCCGACGGGCGCCAGTCGCATCCTGCAGCCGGCCGAGGGCTACCTGGCCACCCTGGTGAACGGGGTCACCACCCGGCGCCACGACGCCGACACCGGCGAGCGCCCCGGCCGCCTGGCCCGGGGCCGGGCCGCCTGACCGCGCGCCGCCCGGGCCGAGTGGGCCGGGTGGCGGCCGCTCGGTAGGATTTCTTCCGGCGATGGAGCTCGCCGAGCTCGCCCGTGTGGCTGATGGCTCCTACGACACTTGGAGGTTGCCGATGAGCCACCGCACCGGGAACGTGCCTGTCCCCGGCTCCCGCCCTGCTTACCTGCGTCCTCCGGTCCTGCTCGCGGTGGCGTTCGGCGGGATGCTCGGCGGGATCGCCCGCTACGGCATCGGCTTGGGCGTGCACACCCCGGCGGGGGGCTTTCCGGCGGCGACGTTCATCATCAACGTGTCCGGCAGCCTGGCCCTGGGCGCCCTGCTGGCGCTGATCATCGAGCGCTGGCCGCCCACCCAGTACGTGCGGCCGTTCGCCGCCACCGGCTTCCTCGGCGCTTACACGACGTGGTCGACGTTCATGGTCGATGCCGACCTCCTGGTCAAGGACGGTCACGCCGCCGTGGCCGTGGCCTACGTGGCCGCCACCCTCGTCGCCGGGTTGCTGGCCGTCTATCTGGGGATCGTCGCCGTCCGCAGGTGGCCGCGATGAAGACCGTCGAGCGACGCGAGCGCCTGACCGTCTACCTGGAGCGCACCGACCACCACGGCCGGGTCCCCACCTACGCGGCGATCGTCGAACGGGCCAGGGAGCTGGGGGTGGCCGGCGCCACCGTGCTGGCCGGTGTGGAGGGCTTTGGTCGTCCGAGCCGCGTGCACCGCCAGCGGGCCCTGTCCCTCTCCGACGACGTCCCGGTGATCGTGATCGTCGTCGATTCGGCCGCGCGCATCGACGCCCTGCTGGAGAGTCTCGGCGACCTCGTCGCCGATGTCACCGTGGCGCGCCATCCCGTCGAGGTCATCACGTACCGAGCGGACAGGGCTCCTCGTCGTTGATCGCCTTGCTCTGTGTGGCCGGCGCCGGCGCCCTCGGCGCCCCCGCCCGGTTGCTCCTCGACCAGTGGGTCAACGCCCGGACCGAGGACCGGTTTCCCTACGGCACCATGGCCGTCAACGTGTCCGGATCGTTGGTGCTCGGGCTGGTCACCGGCCTGGCCCTCTACCAGGGCCTGGGGCACCTCCCGCAGACCGCCATCGGGACCGGGTTCTGTGGCGCCTACACCACGTTCTCCACCTTCTCCTACGAGACCGTGCAGCTCGTTGAGGAGGGGACACCGGCGGCGGCAGTCCGCAACGTGGCCGGCTCCCTGGTGCTCGGGCTTCTCGCCGCCGGCGCCGGTCTGGGCCTCGCCGCCATCGTCTAGCGCGCCTACGGTGGCGCGGCATGACATCTCCACCGGGTGGGTCCGAAACGGGCGCCACGGGCGCCCCCGACCTGAGCGGAACGTGGACGCTCGATCCCGCGGGGTCCTCGGTCCGCTTCCGGTCGACGAGCCTGTGGGGGCTCATCCCGGTCAAGGGGGAGTTCCGCACCGTCCGGGGCCAGGGCGCGGTTGGCGGCGACGGGAGCGTGACCGGCGAGCTGGTCATCGATGTCGAGTCGGTGGCCACGGGAAAGACCAAGCGCGACACCCACCTGCGCTCCGCCGACTTCTTCGACGGCGACAACCATCCGACCATCACGTTCACGGCCTCCGGGCCGGCTCGGGTCGAGGGTGACCGGGCCACGGTCAGCGGCACCCTGACGGTGGCGGGGGAGTCGCGCCCGCTGGAGGTGCCGGTCGAGCTGCGCGAAGTCGACGGGTCGGGGGTGACGCTGGCGGCCGCCGTCGACATCGACCGCGCCGCGTGGGGCGTGACCTGGAAGAAGATGGGCATGACCCGCATGTCCACGCCCGTCGAGGTGGTTGCCCGATTCATCCGCGCCGCGCCGGGTGGCAACTGAGCGCCGCGGGAGCAGGCTGACGATCTTCGTCGGCGAGTACGACCGTCTCGCTCACCGCGCCGTGACCGAGGTGATCGTCGAACGCGCCCGGGAGGAGGGGTTGGCCGGCGCCACGGTGCTGCGGGGGATCGAAGGCTTCGGCGCGTCGAGCACCCTGCACACCACCCGCCTGCTCAGTGCCTCCGACGACCTTCCCATGGTGATCGAGATCGTCGACGAGGCCGACCGCATCGATGCCTTCCTGCCCCTGCTCGACGGCCTGGTCACCGAGGGGCTGGTCACGGTGGAAGACGTCGTCCTGCGATCGCCGGAACGGCCCAGCGGCCCGCCCGCTCGACGACGAACCGTGACGGGTCAGGCCAGGAAGGCCACGATGAGGGCGTCGGGTCCCACGTGGACCCCGACCGGCGGCCCGAGGGTGGTCACGTAAGCGGGCGCCGACCCGAAGACCCCGCCCAGCCGCTCGACGAAGGCGTCGACGTCGGCGGCGTCCCCGTGGCCCACGGCCCAGCGGTCGGCGCCGGCGGGGGCGTGCTGCCTGGCCCGTTCGAGGACCTTGCCGACGGCATCCCGCCGGTGCCGGACCCGGTCGAGGGGGATGGCGTGGCCTTTGACCGTCATGACGTGGCGGTGGGAGCGCCGGCCGCCGGGATCGCCGACCAGCCCGGCTCGACCGCCGCGCACGAGAAAGCCGACGTCGTCGATCAGCGCGTACAGCTGGAGCCGGCCGACGGCCTCGGCCAGGGCATCCTCGGCCGGTTCGGCGGCAACCATGGCCAGCAGGCCCGTTCCCACGCTGAGCGAGCGACTGTCGACCACCCGGACCCGGCCACCCCCCGCCTCCTGGGCGTGGGCGAACGTCTCCGACAGCTCCGAGGAAACGTGCACGGCGAGAACAGGGGTGGCGCCGTCACCGTAGGCAGCGCTCAGCTGCGCCACGCTCGGCGCGGCCGTCGCCGGCGCCGGGCCGCCGGCCCGGAGCGCCCGCCAGAACTCCACCGCGTCGCCCCTCCACACGTCGTCGCCGAAACGGACCGTCCCGGTGACCACGGTGATGCCGAGAGAGCTGGCCAGCTCGGCGGGAAGGTCCGCCGCCCCGTCGGTGACGACGCGCGTCATCGGCGGCGCCCTTTCCCCTCCTCACCAGCCGCGATCGACCCACTCCTGGAGGTGGGGGTGCTCGGCACCGATGGTGGTGTCCTCCCCGTGACCGGGCATGACGATCGTCTCCGCCGGCAAGGTGGCGAACAGGCGCCGGTCCAGCGACTTGATGATGGTGGGGAAATCGCCTCCCGGGAAGCTGGTGTTGCCCGGGCCGCCGGGGAAGAGCGTGTCGCCGCTGAAGAGCACCGGCGAGCCCTCGAGTCGAAACGACATCGACCCCGGCGTGTGCCCGGGCGTGGCGATGGTGTGGAGGCGCAGCCGTCCCACCTTGACCACCGCCTCGTCCTCCAGCACGAAGTCGTACGCCGGCAGCATCTCTGCGTCCTCGGGGGTCACCCCGACCTCGTAGCCGGCGTCGCGGATCTGCGGCACCGCCTGGATGTGATCCCAATGGCCGTGGGTCTCCAGCACGCTGCGGACATGGAGGCCCCGGCACAGCTCCAGCAGCTTGTCGTGCTCGTTGGCCGCGTCCAGCAGCACCGCCTCGCCCGTCTGTTTGCAGCGCAGCACGAACACGTTGTTGTCCATCGGCCCCACGACCAGGCGATGGATCTCGGCTTGGGTGTCTTGGTAGTGCATCGCACCCAGCCTACGACGGACATGCGACGGCGATCCCCGCTCGACTAGAACGAGGTGCGTCATCCGAGCTTTCAGAGGGGTCCGATCGTGAACTTTGCCTTCAGCGAAGAACAGGAAGAGCTGCGCAGAGCGGTGCGGCGGTTCCTGGAGGACAAGTCACCGGAGACCGAGGTGCGCCGGCTGATGGAGACCACCGAGGGCTACGACCCGGCGGTGTGGAAGCAGATGGCCGAGCAGCTCGGCCTGCAGGGCATCGCCATCCCCGAGGAGTACGGCGGCTCGGGGTTCAGCTTCGTCGAGCTGGTGGTGATCTTCGAGGAGATGGGCCGCGCCCTGCTGTGCGCCCCGTACTTCTCGACCGTCGCCCTGGCCGCCAACCTGCTGCTCGTCTCGGGCGACGACGGGGCCAAGAAGGACTACCTGCCCGGGTTGGCCTCGGGTGCGACCATCGGCACGGTGGCGCTGGCCGAGTCCTCCGGCCGCTGGGACGAGGGCGGGATCACCGTCTCGGCCTCAGGGGCGGGGTCGTCGTGGACCCTGAGCGGCGAGAAGCTGTACGTCCTCGACGGCCACACCGCCGACCTGGTGCTGGTGGCGGCGCGCAGCGACGCCGGCGTGTCGTTGTTCGCGGTGGACAAGGGCGCCGACGGGTTCACCTCCGAGGCGCTGTCGACCATGGACCAGACCCGCAAGCAGGCCCGGCTCACGTTCTCGGGCACCCCGGCCCGCCTGATCGG
Organism: uncultured Actinomycetota bacterium; assembly: GCA_963757175.1. Classification (GTDB taxonomy): domain Bacteria; phylum Actinomycetota; class Acidimicrobiia; order Acidimicrobiales; family Palsa-688; genus CAVWQR01. The sequence continues at coordinate 309,337 of CAVWQR010000002.1, forward strand.
CGTCGACGGGGGAGGGTGGCCCGTGCTGTCCAAGGCGCTCGACCTGGCCGCGGTCGCCCTGGCCGCCGAGCAGGTCGGCGGGGCCCAGAAGGTGCTGGAGATGTCCGTCGAGTACGCCAAGGACCGCGTCCAGTTCGGCCGTCCCATCGGCAGCTTCCAGGCCATCAAGCACAAGTGCGCCGACATGCTCCTGGAGGTCGAGTCGGCCAAGTCGGCCGCCTACTACGCCGGTTGGGCGGCGGCGGAGGACAACGACGAGCTCCCCGTGGTGGCCAGCCTGGCCAAGTCGTACTGCTCCGAGGCCTACTTCCACGCCACCGCCGAGAACATCCAGATCCACGGCGGCATCGGCTTCACCTGGGAGCACCCCGCCCACCTGTACTTCAAGCGGGCCAAGAGCAGCGAGCTGCTCTTCGGCGACCCCACCTACCACCGCGAGCTGCTCGCCCAGCGCATCGGAATCTGACCCGAATTGGCCCTCGGCGGCCCTCCTCGTTCGATAACATCTTCGATACCGAAGAAAGGAGGTGGTCCAGCTGAGTAGTCAACGTTCTGGGACCTCGGAGGTGGCTGGCCGCTAGATCGGCCTCGCTGGACCGCCTGGTGAATCCACGCCAGTTACCCGGGAAGCAACGGTCGGGAGCCGGTCCCACCCGACAGCTACGGAGCTTCCTGCCAACTCCAGTGATATCGACAGTGGAAGGGGTGCCTGCGGGCACCCCTTCCACGCGTCGGGCCGCAGTACCGTTGGGGAGGTGAGTTCGACAAGCGAGCCGGTGCCCACCGGCCGCGCCCTGCGCATCGACTCCGGGGGGATACGGCTGGGCGGGTTCCTCGCCCTGCCCGAGCCGTCGGCGGCCACCGGCGCCGGCCGCCGCGGGCTCGTCCTGTGCCACGGCTTCCCGGTCAACCGCAAGCCCTCGCCGTCGTCGGGTCAGGGATACCAGGAGCTGGCCGAGCGGGTGGCGGCGGAGGCGGGCTGGGCCGTTCTCAGCTTCAACTTCCGCGGGACGGGCCAGTCGGAGGGCGACTTCTCCCTCGGCGGCTGGCTGGCCGACCTCAAAGCGGCGATCGACGCCCTGCTGGCGGTTCCCGAGGTCGAGGCCGCCTGGCTGTGCGGATTCGCCGCCGGCGGCGCCCTCGCCGTGTGCGCGGCGGGGGAGGACGCTCGGGTGCGTGGCGTCGTCACCTTCGCCGCTCCGGCCGACTTCGGCGACCGGGCCAGCGACGCCCGCCGCTTCGTCGCCCAGGCCCGGTCCGTCGGGGTCATCCGGGACCCGGCGTTCCCGTCCGATCTCGACGCCTGGGCCCGCGAGCTGCGCGAGATCCGACCGCTGAGCCTGATCGGCAAGATCCCGCCCCGGCCGGTGATGCTCGTGCACGGCGCCAACGACGAGGTCGTTCCCCTCCTCGATGCCCGGGCCCTGGCCGACGCCGCCGACGGCGAAGTGGAGCTACGGGTGCTCGCCGGCGCCGGCCACCGGTTGCGCCACGACCCTCGGGCGGTGGCGTTGCTGCTCGGCTGGCTCGACCGCCAGCGGGTCTAGGGGCTGGCGCCGGGCGGGTTTGTGTCGGGCTGGGGCCGGGCTTGTGTCGGGGCGGGCTTGTGTGCAGTTGTTGTGGGCAGTTGTCGCGTTGCGTGCAGTTGATGTCTCCCTGGGGGAAAGAACTGCGCGCGGAATGCTGACCTGGTCCGACATTGCCGCGACAACTGCGCGCTAGGTCGGCGCCCGCTCGGCTTTGGCTGCGGCCTTCATCTGCTGCTTGTAGGCCCGGACCCGGCCCAGCGAGTCCTGGTCGGTGATGTCGGCGATCGACCGGAACGTCCCCGGCTCGCCGAAGGCGCCGGCCGCCTCCTGCCAACCCGGTGGCTGCACGCCGAGCTGCTTGCCCAGGAACCCGACGAAGATCCGCGCCTTGGGCACCCCGAAACCGGGCAGGGCCTTGAGCCGGGCGAACAGGTCTTCGCCCGTCTTGGCCGTCGTCCAGATGCGGTCGGCCTTCCCGGCGTAGTCGTCGATGATGACCTGGCAGAGCTGCTGGACCCGCTTGGCGTTGGCGCCCGGGAACCGGTGGAGGGCGGGACGCCGGGAGAACGCGGCCGCCAGCTGCTCAGGGTCCATCGCCGCGATGTCAGCGGCATCGAGTCGACCCCCGAGGCGGTCCCGGAGGTCGCGGGGCGCGGTGAAGGCCCGCTCCAGGGGGACCTGCTGGTCGAGCACCAGGCCGATGAGCAGGGCGAGCGGATCGTTCGAGAGCAGGCGGTCGGCGTCCGGATCCTGGCTCAAGTGCAAAGCGGCGGCCATGGGGCGAACGTTAGCCAAGGGCCGCGCTACCGTCCCACCCATGCGTTGACCCTCCGCTCTCGTTCCCAAAGCGTGTACGACAAGGAGGACTCGATGGAGCAGATCGCGGGCCGCCTGGCGCGCCTTCCCGGCGTGGTCGCCGTGACCTTGGGCGGATCGCGCGCCCGAGGGGACGCCCGACCCGACTCGGACTGGGACTTCGGGCTGTACTACCGAGGGACGATCGATCCTGCCGACGTGGTCGCCCTCGGCTGGCCCGGTGAGGTCACCGGGCCGGGGGGATGGGGCCCGGTCGTCAACGGAGGCGCCTGGCTCACCATCGAAGACCAGCGTGTCGACCTGTGCTACCGGGATCTCGACGAGGTCCTCGCCACGGTCGTCGACGCCGAAGCCGGCCGGTTCCGCATCGAGGCGCTGGCGACCTACGTAGCCGGCATACCCACCTACGTGCTCGTCGGCGAGCTGGCGCTCGGGAGGGTGCTGGCGGGCTCGCTGCCTCGCCCCTCGTTTCCCGATGCCCTGGCCGTCGAGGCGCCCCCGAGATGGCGCCAACTGGCGACAATGGGTGTTCGCACCGCCGAGGCCCACGCCAGCCGGGGCGACGTCGTCGCAACCATGGGCAACCTGAGCGTGGCCACGATCTCTGAGGCCCAGGCCCGCCTGGCCGAGCGGCGGGAGTGGGCCCTCAACGAGAAGGGCATCGTTGACCGGGCGGGCCTCGGCGGAACGCACAACGTGCTGGCCTCGCCAGGGGCGGGACCCGACGAGCTCACCGCGGCGGTTCACGCTGTGGCCGACGAGCTCGCCGGCAGTGCCGCCTCCCGCCCGCCGCCAGCACTGGCGATGGCCCCGGGGGACGTGCTGGGCGCGCTCGACGCCCTCGACCGGGCGGGCGTCACCGCCTGGGTGGACGGAGGTTGGGGCATCGACGCCCTGGTTGGTCGTGAGACTCGCGCCCACGGCGACCTCGACCTGGTGATCGCAGCCGGCCAGCGCGAGCACGCCGAGCAGGCGCTCGCCGCTCTCGGCTACCGCCCCGACGTCGCCGAGCGTCCGGGACTCCCGGCGCGGGCCGTCCTCCGGGATGGGACCCGGCAGATCGACCTGCATCCGGTCACCTTCGGCGCCGGCGGCGAGGGATGGCAGTCGCTGGGTGACGGCAGCTGGGGTCTGTACCCCGCGGAAGGCCTTGCTGGCACGGGGACCATTGGTGGCCGCCCCGTACGCTGCCTCACCGCCGACCTCCAACTGCACCACCACCTCGGCTACCCGCCCCGGCCGTCGGACCACCACGACCTCGAGTTGCTGGCCCGTCATTTCGGACTTCCGTTGCCGCCTGGATTCGCCTAAATACCAGCCCTTGCACTAGGGCGCGGGCCGTGCCAGACTCACCGAGATCCTATGAAACGCACGATCTGGGCTCTCGTGACGGTTCTGGTCCTGACGGCCGGGGGATGTGGTGGAGGAGGGCACCACCAGGCCGCCCCGACGACCGTCGTCGTTCCCGAGCCCGCGTCGAGCACTGTCCCGCCGGGCCAGCCCGACACGTCGGTGATCCCCCCAGTCATCACCGTCCCCTACGTCAACGCCGTCCTCGTGAAGCTCAATGCCATTTACAGCGACGGGCTCCGCAAGGCACTCACCGCCAAAGCCATAACGCCGGCCGTCATGACCGACTTTCGAGCGATCTATGCGGATCCCTGTACAGACAGGAAATTAACGCGGTCTAAAGCTCAGCTACTGACCGACTATCCGACAGATCTACGCATACCCATCGGGATGCAGATCATAACCGTTGTCACAGCTTTATAGCTGAGTCGCAACATGTATATTTATGTCGGTGCACACCGACTGTCTCGCAGATCGTTAGTCGATCCGGACGCGCGCCTTCGGCTCCGAGTACTACTCACTTAGTTCCTAAAGATCGGTCGCAAACGATCCCAAGCAACTTAATCAACGCCTTGGATGTATGGCTACAGCGATGCGTCATTTACCGCTCAACCAGTGCCGGACCCGTGCAACAGCAACGAGGTCGGTTGACGATTATGTGCACGTGACGATTGCTCGTCGCTGGATAGTCTCAGTAGTTCTTCATCGTTGCTCTGGTGCTTCGCTAACCCGGCTCCTAGACGACCGCATCGCTGGCAGCCGAATCTTCGGATGCGTGGTCTGCATGCGATGTCGTTTACGGCAATTCCTGTGGAGGCTCGGTACACCGTCACTGCTCCGTCGCCCCGCCGGCGCCGGCGTCCAACCCGGCGCCGGCGTCCAACCCGGCCCCGGCTCCCGCCCCTGCGTCAGCCCCGGCTGCCGCGTCCGCCCCGGCCGCCGTGCCCGCGCCGGCGCCGGCAAACCCGCTCACGGTTGCTTCGTTGGCGGCGAGACCGGGCGGGGGGTCGTGCGCAGCGTTTTCTACCGTCGGGCAGGCGGCGCCGCCGCCGGCGGCGGTCGTGGCTGCGGAGCAGGGGGCGGGGAACGCCCTGACCATCTCCTACGGCCAATGCCCTGCCTCCGCCGGGCCAGCGGCGCCGGCGGCCCGGCCCCTGGCCCAGCCCCGAGCGCCCGCTGCCGCCCCGGCGCCGCCACCGCCGAGCCCGCAGACCTTCGCCGAGCAGTTCTGGCATACGGTGCACCTCCCGTCGCCCCACCCGACGATCCCGCCCGGCTACGCCATCACGGGCAAGCCCGCCTATCTGGTCACCGGCGGAACGACGGCGCCGCCCGCCTACACGACGCCCACCTTCCTCGGTGCCCTTCGTGTCGTCGTCCACGGGACCTACCACGTCCAATGGGGCGATGGCGCCTCGTCAGGCCCATACACCACCGAAGGGCTTCCGTATCCCGACGGCAACATCCAGCACACCTATGACAACGTGGGCTCTTACACGGTGACGGTCACCGAAACGTGGACGGCGACCTGGTCGCTGGGACCGGTGACGGGGACGCTCGGCCAATTGCAAACCGCAGGCGCCATCCCGAATTTCGCCGTCCGTCAGGTGCAGGCGATCATCGGCAACTAGGCGATACCTCAGTCGTCGCCGCCGGCAACGGCGATGATGGCGATCGAGTTGCCGTCGGGATCCCGCACCACGGCCTTGCGACCGGCGTCGCCTTCTTCTTGGATCGGTCCGGTCGCCACCCCTCGCCCTTCTAGCGCGGCGGTTGCCTCCTCGATGTCCGGTACCGCCATGGCGACGATGCCGTTGCCGGCATGCTCGGCATCACCAACGATGTACAGCCAGCCGGCGCCCGTCACATGCCACATCACTTCCTCGTCGTGGGCGACGACGTCCGGGGGCCGGCCGAAGAAGCGTTCGTACCACGCTCGTGCTTCCTCGAAGTCGGTGACCGCGATGGCGGCGAACAGGACCTCGACATCCATTCCCCCAGCGTGTCACGGCTGACCCGTCCGCCGACGGCAGAGCTCGATGGTCATGCAGGTGCTGTAGGGATTGGACGTATACCCGGCAAATGGCGGGCACGGCCGGAAACCAACCGTCCGGTACAGGGCCCGAGCGGGGGCGAAGGCGTCCATCGTCCCGGTCTCGAGGCTGACCTTCTCGTAGCCTTGGTCGGCGGCGACGGAAAGAAGGTGCTCGACGATCGCTCGGCCCACGCCTTGGCCTCTGGCCGCAGTCGCCACGTGCATCGATTTGACCTCGACGTGGGCCGCGTCCAGCCGCTTGAGCGCCCCAACGCCGAGCAGCACGCCGCCCCGACGGGCGCTGAAGAACGTAACGGCCGGGTCCATGAGACCCGCTCCGGCAAGGGCGTGCACGTGGCCGGGGGGTGTGACCGACCGGGAAAGGGACAAGTGCGTCTGCAAAAGGGCCCGGACGTCGTCGGCGCGCGGGTCGTCGACGTCGATGACGGGGTGCGTCGGGCCCGGACCTGGTCGGCGGGAGGGAGGGTGGCGCGGCGCCCGAGAAACCGGCGGCGACGAAGCCTCGTCTTTCCCCAACTCTGTCTAGGCCACGCGGGGGTCGGGGGCGTCGGCGTCGATGTGGTAGCGGCGCAGGGCGTCGGTGACCTCCTCCGCCTTGCCCTCGCCGACCGCTCGCAGACCGTCGAGGACGGCGATGACCACGTGGGCGGCGTCGGTCTCGAAATGCCGGCGCAGTGCTTCCCGGGTGTCCGAACGTCCGAAGCCGTCGGTGCCGAGCGGCGTGAAATGGCCGGGAATCCAACGGGCCACCTGGTCGGGGACGGCCTTCATGAAATCGGTGACGGCGACGATCGGGCCTTCGGTGGCGGCCAGGGCATCGGTCACGTAGGGGGTGCGGTCGGGGTCGGTCGGATGGAGCCGATTCCACCGTTCCGCCGACAGCGCGTCCTCGCGGAGCGCCTTGTAGCTGGTGGCGCTCCACAGCTCGGCGGCGACGTCGTGATCGGCGGCGAGCAACCGTTGCGCTTCGAGGGCGGCCTGGGAGGCCGTGCCGCTGAAGAGGATGGTGGCCCGCCGGCGTGGTCCGGTCGGAGGTGGGGAAAAACGGTACAACCCTTTGAGAATGCCCTCGTCGGCCCCGTCGGCCTTGGGCGGCATCACGTAGTTCTCGTTGTACAACGTCAGGTAATAGAAGATGTCTTCTGGCTCGGGACCGTACATGCGCCGCACGCCGTCGGCGACGATCGTCGCCGTCTCGTAGGCGAAGGCGGGATCGTAGGCGACCAGATTGGGCAGGCTGGCGGCCAGGACGAGCGACTGGCCGTCGTCGTGCTGGAGGCCTTCGCCGAGGAGGGTGGTGCGCCCGGCGGTGGCGCCGAGCAGGAACCCGCGGCCGCGCATGTCCCCGAACGCCCAGATGAGATCGCCCACCCGCTGGAACCCGAACATGGAATAGAAGATGAAGAACGGGATCATGGGCTGGCCCCACGTGGCGTACGACGTACCCGCGGCGGTGAAGTCGGCCATGGCGCCCGCTTCGGTGATGCCTTCCTCGATGATCTGGCCGTCCTTGGCCTCGGTGTAGGAGAGCATGAGCTGGGAGTCGACCGGCTCGTACAGCTGGCCGAGCGGGGCGTAGATCTTCACCGCCTTGAACAGGGCGTCGAGACCGAAGGTGCGTGCCTCGTCGGGGATGATGGGCACGATGCGCTGGCCGACGCCCTTGTCCCGCATGAGGTTGCGCAACAGCACGGCGAAGGCCATGGTCGTGGAGACCTCGCGCTTGCCCGAACCCGCGTCGAACTCGTTGTAGGTCTTCTCCTCCAGCGCGGGGAGCGGCCGGGCACGGACCACGCGGTCGGGGAGGGAACCATTGAGCGCCTGGCGGCGCTCGGACATGTAGCGGTATTCGGGCGAGTCCTCCGCCGGCTGGAAGAACGGCGGATCGGGCGCCTCGAGGGCGTGGTCGGGGATCTCGTCCTGCAGGTAGAGCCGGTCGCGCAGCAGCTTGAACTGCGCCGGCGTCATCTTCTTGATCTGGTGGGTGGAGTTGCGGGCCTCGATCTCCGGGCCGAGCGTCCAGCCCTTGATGGTCTTGGCCAGGATCACCGTCGGCTGGCCGGTGGTCTCGGTAGCCGCTTTGTAGGCGGCGTACAGCTTGCGGTAGTCGTGCCCGCCGCGGGGCAGGTTGCGCAGCTCGTCGTCGGAGAGGTGCTCGACCAGCCGGCGGAGGCGGGGGTCGGGCCCGAAGAAGTTCTCCCGGATGTAGGCGCCGTTTTCGGTGGCCAGCTTCTGGAACTCGCCGTCGACGGTGGTGTTCATGCGGTTGAGCAGCACGCCGTCCACGTCGCGGGCGAGCAGCTCGTCCCACTTCGAACCCCAGATGACCTTGATCACGTTCCAGCCGGCCCCCCGGAACGTGGCTTCCAGCTCCTGGATGATCTTGCCGTTGCCCCGCACCGGACCGTCGAGGCGCTGCAGGTTGCAGTTGACGATGAAGATCAGGTTGTCGAGCTGCTCGCGTGCCGCCAGGGAGAGAGCGCCGAGGGTCTCGGGCTCGTCGCATTCGCCGTCGCCCAGGTAGCACCACACCCGGGCCTTGGAGGTGTCGGCGATGCGCCGGTGCTGGAGATAGCGGTTGAAGCGGGCCTGGTAGATGGCGTTGAGCGGCCCCAGGCCCATGGACACGGTGGGGAACTCCCAGAAGTCCGGCATGAGCCGGGGATGCGGGTAGGAGGACAGCCCACCCGGGCCCGGGGTGGTGGTCCCGTCCGGCTGTTCCTGGGGCCGGGCCCCGGTCAGCTCCCGGCGGAAGAAGTGGAGCTGGTCCTCCTTGAACCTGCCCTCCAGGTAGGCGCGGGCGTACACGCCGGGGGCGGCGTGGCCCTGGAAGAACACCTGGTCGCCGGGTTGGCCGTTGGCCTTGCCGCGGAAGAAGTGGTTGAAGCCGACCTCGTACAGCGACGCCGACGACGCGAAGGTGGCCAGGTGGCCGCCGATCCCCTCGGCGGCGTGGTTGGCCCGTACGACCATCGCCGCCGCGTTCCAGCGGATGTAGGCGCGGATGCGACGCTCGATGTACTCGTCACCGGGGAACCACGGTTCCTGGTCCGGGGGGATGGTGTTGGCGTACGGCGTCGACACGGTGGCAGGGAAGCCCACCTGGCTCTCCTTGGCCCGTTCGAGCAGTTTCATGAGCAGGTAGCGGGCCCGGGTCTTGCCGTGTGTCTCCAGGACCGCGTCGAAGGAGTCGACCCACTCCGAGGTCTCCTGGGGATCGGTGTCCGGCAGCTGATGGCTGAAGCCGTCGAAGATCACGTCTCCATGGTCGCGCCGTCGGAGCGGCTTGCGCGACCTTCCCGGGCGTCAGGGCGTCAGGCGGACGGGGAGCGTCTTGAGGGCGTTGTTGAGATTCGAGCGGGCCCGGACGGGCGGGGCGGTGAGCTCGATGCGGGGGAAGGTGGCGAGGAGCTCCTCGAAGAAGATCCGGCCCTCGAGCCGGGCCAGGTGCACCCCCAGGCAGAAGTGCTCGGCGATCCCGAACGACAGGTGCGGGTTGGGGCGGCGGGTGGATGTCGAAGCGCTGCGGGTCCTCGAAGACCGTCTCGTCCCGGTTGGCCGACGTGTAGTACATGGCCACCTTGTCGCCGGCGGCGATCCGCGTCCCGCCGAGCTCGGCGTCGGCCGTGGCCGTGCGCCGGAAGTAGTGCAGGGGGTTGGCGTAGCGCAGGATCTCCTCGACCGCCGCCGGGCATCCCCGAGGGCTCGGCGCGGAGGCGAGCGAGTTGGTCGGGGTGCTCGAGGAGGCACAGCAGGCCGGACGACAGCATGGTCTTGGTGGTGTCGTTGCCCGCCGTGACCAGCTGGACGAAGAAGCTCCCGAAACCGTCGTCCGACATCGGGGATCCGCCGAAGTCGGAGGAGAGGATGAGGCTGGTCAGGTCGGGGCGCGGCTCCTCGGCCCGCCGCCGGGCGGCGAAGGCCATGCCGTAGGTGAACATCTCCAGGGACGCCTCGTCGCTGTTGCCGGCGGCGCCCACGTAGTCCTCGTCCTGGCTGGTGGTGAGCTGCTCGGCCCAGTGGTGGATGCGGCCCAGGTCCTCGCCCGGCAGGCCCATGAGCTCACCGATGACCCGCGACGGAAGCCCGGCGGTCACGTCGTGGACGAACTCCACCTCGCCCTGCTCGGCGGCGGTCCGCATGAGCTGCCGGCAGATCTGCCGGATCCGGGGCTCCAGGGTGGCGATGACCTTGGCCTTGAAGTTGGGGGCGACCGGCTGGCGGTAGACGGTGTGACGGGGCGGGTCCATGGCCAGCAGCATCGACCGCATGCCCTCCAGGCGGCGCTCGTCGAGGTCCTCGAGGACCACCCCGCCGGCGCTGGCCGAGAACAGCACCGGCTCGCGCGCCACGGTCACCACGTCGGCGTGGCGCAGGACGGCCCAGTACCCCGTCCCGTCCGGCATGTCCTGCCAGTACACGGGAGCCGACCTCCGCAGCTCGGCGAAGACCTCGTGGGGCGGCGCCGGCGACGTAGCCGTCCGGGTCGTAGATGTCGATGGGGGTCTGGGTCAGCGAGGTCACGAGACCAACACGTCGGGGCGGGGGAGTCCCTCCGCCTCGCACAGCTGGTAGTAGGCGTCCAGGGTGCTGGGCCCGTCGGAGACGCTCTCGATGTTGCCGTCGGCGTCGAGGTTGAGGTTGACGCCGTACATCTGGAACCAGACGTGGGTGTCGTCCTCGATGCACTGCAGGGTGTGCACCGATCCCGCCGGCTCGTAGAGGAACGAGCCTGCCCGGTTGACGTAGTCGTACTCCTCGTACTTCCAGGCCCCCGAGGTGGTGTAGCCGTACACCGGGCCGGTGTGGCGGTGGGTCTGGACGGCGAATCCCGCCTGGAAGATGTTCTCCACGATCCACAGACCCTCGGCCACGTCCACCTGGATGACCTTCAGCTTGGAGCCGCCGCCGATGTCGACGAACGGGAGGTCGGCGGCGCCTCGGTGGGTGGCGGCCGGCGGCGAGGCGGTAAGTGTCATGAATCCCCCTGTCGGGCTGGCGTACTGACGAGCGTAGTCAGCGCCCCCTTGTCGACCTTGCCGGTGGCGCCCCGGGGGAGGGCAGGCAGCACCAGCAGCTGTTCGGGCACGGCCTGTACCCGCAGGTGGGCTTCGACGAGCCTGCGACGGATCTCGTCGAGGTCGACGGAGCTGCCCGGCGACGGGACGATGACGGCGCACACCCGCTCGCCGGTGCGGTCGTCGGGTACGCCGATCACGGCGACGTCGGCGACGGCGGGATGGGTGCCGAGGAGGTCCTCCACCTCCTTGGCGCTCACGTTCTCCCCGTTGCGGACGATGACGTCTTTCTGGCGACCGGTGATCACCACGTAGCCGTCGTCGTCGAGGTGGCCCAGATCGCCGGTGCGCAGGTACCCGTGCTCGTCGAAGGCGGCCGCGTCGAGGCCGGCCTCGACGTAGCCGAGCATCATTTGCGGGGCCCGGGCGCGCAGCTCGCCGTCGACGACGCGCAGGTCGACGCCCGGCATGGGCCGGCCCTCGGTGACCGCCAGCTTGTCGTCGGGGTCCGACGCGCCGGACATGGCGAGGATGGGAGCCTCGGTCAGCCCCCAACCGGACAGCACCCCCGCCCCGCCGAGCTCGGCCTTGACTTCGGCGTGGATGTGGGCCGGCTTTGCCGCACCGCCACCCGGGCAGCCGCGGAGCTTGGGGAAGATCGGACCTTCGGGGTGCTGGCGCTGGACTTCGAGATAGGCGAGGTGGAAGGCGGTGCCGGCGCCGGCCAGGGTGGCGCCCTGGCGCCGGAGCACCTCGACGCTCGGGACGGGATCGAACGCCTCCACGATGATGCTGGCCGCGCCACTCAGCAGGCTGGCGCAGAGGTTGATGGTCCCTCCCACGTGGGCGAACGGGAAGACGATGCCGTGACGATCCTCGGGCCCGAGCTCCAGCCGGCCGGCCATGCCTCGCGCCGCGGCCAGCAGGGTGGCGTCGCTGTGCCGGGCGCCTTTGGGATCGGCGGTCGTCCCCGACGTGTAGAACAGCCAACGCGGTGACGCACCGTCCGCCGGCGGCGCACCGAGGATCGCCGGGTCGCCGACCGGGAGGCGCCGGTCGCAGACCAGCTTGCGGGGCCGCCCGCCGTTGGCTGCCATCACCGTGTCGGCCATGGCCGAGTAGTCGAAACCCCGCCACGACGCGGGAACGACGAGGACGTCGCTCGCCGCCTGGGCGGTGATGAAGGCCACCTCCCGTTCGCGGTAGATGGGGATGATGGGGTTCTGGACGGCACCGAGCCGGGCCAGGGCGGCCACCAGCACCAGCGACTCGTGCCAGGTGGGCAGGATCCACGACACCCGGCTTCGTCCGGTGACGCCGAAGTCCGCCAGCCCGGCGGCGGCGCGTTCGGCCACGGTGCGGTACTCGGCGAAGGTCATGCTCCTTTCCTGCTCGTCCACGGTCATCAGCCGGTCGGGCGTGATCTCGGCTCTGGCCTCGACCAGACCCCAGAACGTCTCGGCTGCCGCCGGACTCGCCGGTCCCGGAGCCGCGGGTGCCAAAGGGTTCAGCGGAGCCCGGCGGCCCGCGAGCCGAAGAGGTCGGTGTTGATCCGAGCGCCCAGCGAGGTGGCGTCCCAGCGCTGCTCGCCGCTCGAAATGGTGGCCGCCTCGTGCCAGCCCTTCATGAGGTAGATCTTGTCGTGGATCACCCGGATGACCTGTCCCGTCACGTGCTGGGCCTCGTCGCTGGCCAGCCAGGCGACCACCGGCGAGCTCCCGGCCGGGTCCATGGGGTGGTACGTGTCGGCGTCCAGCTCGTCGGGCTCGAACGGGTCGCCCGTTCCCGGCGCCGACGCGGTGAGTCGGGTCATCCCACCCGGTCCGATGGCGTTGACGGTCACGCCCACGCTGAACAGCTCGAGGCTCGTCGTCAGGGTGAGCCCGACGATGGCCGCCTTGGCGGTGGCGTAGTTGCTCTGGCCGAAGTTGCCCTGCAGGCCGGCGCCGGAGGTGGTGTTGATGATCCGGCCCCGCACCGCCTCCCCGCTCTTGGCCCGGCCCCGCCAGTGCTGGGCGGCGAAGTGCGAGGTCAGCCACGTGCCTCGGAGATGGACGCGGAGTACGGCGTCGAAATCGGCGGCGGTCATGTTCCAGATGACCTTGTCCCGGACGATGCCGGCGTTGTTGACGAGCACGTCGAGTCGACCCCAGGTGTCGACCGCGGAGGCGATCATGGCCCCGGCGTCGCCCTCGTCGGCGACGTCGCCGTAGTTGGACACCGCCTCGCCGCCGCGTGACTCGATCAGCTTGACCGTCAGGTCGGCGTCCCGGCCCTGCCCGTTGCCGTCCACGGTCGACCCGAGGTCGTTGACGACCACCCGCGCCCCGTGTCTGGCCAGCTCCAGGGCGTGTCCCCGGCCGATGCCGTGCCCGGCTCCGGTGACCAGGGCTACCTTGCCCGACAACAGACCCATGGCATTCCTCCTCTCGAGGTCATCACCGTCCCTCGAAACGGGGCGGTCGCTTCTCCTTGAAGGCGGCCAGGCCCTCGCGGAAGTCGGCGCTGCGCGAGGACAGCTCCATGGCGAACGCCTCGTCCCCCAGGTGAGCATCGAGATCGGCGGTGGTTCCGCGGTGCAGCAGCAGCTTGACCAGGCCGAGGGCAACGGTGGGGCCGGCGGCCAGTTCGGCGGCGAGATCGCCGGCGACCTCGTCCACCTCGCCGGCCGGAACGGCCCGGTGCACCAGACCCCACGTGGCCGCCTCACGGCCATCCAGGACCCGGCCCGAGCAGGAGCAGCTCCCGGGCCCGGACCTCGCCGACGCGCCGGGGCAACAGCCAGGTGCCGCCACTGTCGGGGGTGAACCCCCGGGCGGCGAACGGTTCCCACAGGCGGGCGTCGTCGGCGACCACGGTGAAGTCGGCGGCCACGGCGAGGTGGAGTCCGATGCCCGCGCACCATCCCCGTACCGCGCAGACCACCGGGACCTGGGTCTCGAGCACCACGGGCAGGAGCCGGTGGGCCTGGGCGGGAAGGCGGCGCTGGATGCTGCCCACCCGGGGTCGGGCCCCTGCACCCGACGGGTTGCGCTCGACGATGTCGAACCCGCTGCAGAAGTGCCCGCCGGACCCCGACAGCAGCACGGCCCGGACCGTCTCGTCCTGCCCCGCCCGCTCCAGAGCGTCGATGAGGGCGGCGACGATGGCATCGGTCAGGGCGTTCCGTCGGTCGGGACGATCCAGTTCGAGGCGCAGCACGCCCCCGCCGTGGTCGACCTTCAACCCCTCGATGTCGGGATAGCCGTCCGCTCGCATCCCTAACGCCTCTCGTAGGTGATTCCCGAGGCGTCGGCGTCCCACGTCCCCGGGCCGGCGCCTTCGTCGCGGAGCTGGCGCTTCAGCACCCGGCCCACCGGGCTGCGCGGCAGGGCGGCGCGGAACTCGATGTAGCGGGGGAGAGCGAAGTAGGGGAGCTGGTCGATGCACCAGCGAAACAGGTCCTCCTCGCTCAGGTCCATCCCTTCCTTGAGCGTGGCCGTCACCTTGAGGTCGTCTTCGGTGAGGTCGCTGGGCACGGAGTGCACGGCGACGTCCGCCAGGGCACCGTGGCCCATGAGCGTGCTCTCCACCTCGAAACTGGAGATGTTCTCGCCCCGGCGGCGGAGGTAGTCGGCCTTGCGGTCCACGAAGTACAGATAGTCGTCGTCGTCGAGTCGACCGACGTCGCCGGTGTGGTACCACCAGTTGCGGCTGGCGTCGACGGTCGCCTCCGGGCGACCCCAGTAGCCCTCGAACATGGTGTGCGGTCGTTTGGGGCGGATGACGATCTCGCCGTCGGTGCCCCGCGGCTGCTCGATGTCGTCGTCGTCGAAGATGCGGACGTCGAAGTATTCGTCGTTGATCACCCCAGCGGCGTTGGGCCGGTTGGTGACCCCAGGGGGCTGCCAGGAGATCAGGCTGGCTTCGGTCACGCCGTAGGCACCGCTGAAGGTGCTCACGCCGAAGCGCTCGTGGATCACCCTCTCCACCTCGACGGGCATGGGTGCGGCCCCGACGAGCCGCAGGGTGGTGTTGGCTTCGGGCTTCCCCGAGCGGGGCATCTCCGAGCGGTCGGCGTCGTGAGCGAGCAGGTAGGCCATGGTGCCGAGGGTGGAGGTGATGGTGGCGCCGGTGCGGTTCATCTCCGGCCAGAAGTTGGAGACCGAGAACCGCCGGGCGATCGACGCTCGCCCGCCGGCCAGGAGCACGCCGACCACCGCGGTCACCAGGGCGTTGAAGTGGAACATGGGCAGCGGCGTCCACACCACGTCTTCCGGCGTGCGCCCCCAGGAATGGGAGATCTGCTGGGAGACCGACACGTGGTAGGTGTGGCTGAGCATGCAGCCCTTGGAGGGCCCGGTGGTTCCCCCGGTGTAGATGAACGTGCCCAGATCGGCCGGCCGCACGGTCACACCCGGGCGTGCCGGCGAGCCGGATTCGAGGAGCGCGTCCCAACCGTGAACTTCGGTTGCCGGCGTGGGCGGCAGAGTGGCTTCGCCGGTGACCACCAGGTGTTCCAGGGTGGCGATGCTCCCGGCCACCGCGGCCACCCTTTCCCCGAACTGCGACTCCACCACCAGGACCCGCGCCCCGGAGTCGACCAGTTGGTGGCGCAGGTAGGCGCCTTTGTAGGCGGTGTTGATGGGCACCGCCACCATGCCACCGCGGACGATGCCCCACCACGCCAGCACCGCGTCCGGCGAGTTCTCGAGCAGTGTGGCCACCCGATCCCCCGGTCGCATCCCGAGCGCGGCCAACGCCGAGGCCAACCGGTTGGCGGTGGCGTCGACGTCCCGCGCGCTGAGCGGAGTACCGCAGACGTCGAGGTACTCCGAATCCGGATCCTTCTCGAGGCGCGCGTCGAGCAGCGATGAGAGATCGGTCGCGTCGCCCCGCCGCCAGACCGGATCAGCCCCGCCGTTCACGCCGGCCCGTCCCTCAACAGCCTCCCCTTTCCGCAAGTGGTGCGACTGCATATCCTATACAGTCGGCTTCGGCGCGGGAGATTCCAACGCCGCCCACATGGCGGCCTTGGTCCTCCGCAGGCGGCCGGCGGGGCCTTGGGCCATGCGCTCGGCCAGCTCCTGGGCGGCCGATTCGAGGCGATCGGGAGGTTCGACGACCTGGCTGACGATCCCCAGCTGGTGGGCGCGTGCCGCGCTCAGCCGTTCCTCTGCGCCCAACAGGGCCAGACGGGCCACGGCCTCGAACGGCGCCTTGCGGGCCAGCCCGATGGTCTCGTAGGCGCTGACCTGCCCGATGGACACGTGCGGATCGGTGAACGTCGCCGACGAGGCGGCCAGCACGACGTCGGCGTCGGCGACGAAATGCAGGCCCCCGCCGGCGCAGATGCCGTTGACCGCGGCGATCACCGGTTTGCCGACCCCGTTGTGCCAGGCGGTGAGGCGCAGGGTCGCCGCCTTGGTGCGCCGCGACTGCTCCCGGAGCGCGTCCGGCTGGCGGGCCAGCTGGACCACGTCCAGGCCGGTCTGGAACGCCCGACCGTCTCCCGTGTTGACGATGACCGCCACATCGGGGTCGGTGTCGAGCTCCCGCCAGGCGTCCTCCAGCTCGGACAGCATGGTCGCGTCCATGGCGTTGGCCCGTTCCGGCCGGTGGAACCGCAGCCACCCCACCGGTCCCCGTCGCCCGAGGACCAAGGTGTGGTAGGACAAGGCCGCTCAGCCCTCGGCGAAGTCGGCGGTGATGGCGTCGAGGGCCTGGGCCAGCCCGGTTGCCCCGCCCGGCGGATCGGGGAGCCGTACCGGTCCGTGGGCGCGGCTGGGGAGAAGGACGGTGGCCTCCCCCGGGGTGGTCGTCTCGCCCCGCTGGTTGACGGCCTCCAGGGTCAGGTCCACCGCCGGACGGTCTCCGACGGCCAGGTACTTCCGTGCGATCCGCCCTCGCAGCCACTGGGTGTCACCGACGTAGTTGAAGCGGCGGAACTCGCAGCGGAGCCGCCACAGCCAGGCATCGTCACCCATCCAGTCGGTGCACAGGTGGATGAGCCACGTCTCGCGCATCCGTCCGTAGTCGAACGTGGTCGGATTGCCCGACCGCCGGGCAAAGTCCGGATCCCAATGGACCCGTTGCATCACGTCGGGCACGTTGAGCTCGTCGCGGTGGAAGAACCGCGGCACCCGGGCTCGATTGCGGGCCCCCAGGCGGAGGGGCTTGATCCCGTAGAGGCCCATGCCCATGCCCACGTGCCAGCAGATCATGTCGGTCACGGTGAGGGGCCCCTTGACCAGGGGTCCGACGGGGTCGCCCTCGGCCACGTCCTCCCACCATCGCGGTTGGTCGCCGCGCCGGGCCTCGCCGGCGTACTGCGCCTCGATCTCGGCGATCTGGTCGTCGGTGTAGGGCTCGATCACCGTGGCGTCGTACTTCTTGCGCTCCCGCGCCTTGGTGCGCTCGGTGCGGATCATGAGCCGGTACTGCCCGGCGAGAAGCGGCCCGCTCTCCTGGCGGAAGACCTGGGCGGTCCACTCGTGCACCGCTCGTTCGGCGAAGTCGCTGGGCTTGTCGAGCACCGCCACCAGGGCGTTGCGCCGGGTGACCCGCCGGTCGGGGAGCAGCGGCGCCCACCACTCGCGGAGGCTGGCCGAGTAGAAGGCGTGCACGCCCCGCAACGGGTCGCCCCGCATGAGCTCACGGTGCTGGGGCGCCACCTGCGCGATCTCGTCATCGCCGATCAGCGAGTCGCCGCCCACCAGTGGCGGCGGAGCGATGGCCGTGGACCAGCGGGTGGTGGCACCGTACGACGGATCGCACCACAGCGGGTTGTCGTCGCCGTAGGCCTCGGCCACGTGGCGGAAGGCGTCGAAACCGGGTCGGGCGTAGTGAGGGCCCACGGGATGGGGCTCCGGTATGCCGATGCGCCGGCGGAGGCGGGCCAGGCCCTCTTCGGTGATGCGCGGCGCCTCAGCCCCGGACACCCCGTCTCCTCTCCCCGCGTCCTCCCACTCCTGCCCCTCTCAGCTGCGCCGCACGGTTGCATATCAAATATAGTCGGGCCATGCCCGGTGGAGGACTGCTCGAGGGGCTCCGGGTGGTGGAGAGCTCGATGCTCGGACCTGCGGAGATGGGTGGCCTGCTGGCCGATCTGGGCGCGGACGTGGTCAAGGTCGAGCCTCCGGGCGGCGACTACGGACGCCGCATGACGTGGCCCATGATCAAGTCGTCACGCGGAGAGGGGGACAGCTCGCTGTTGTCGCTGCACGTCAACCGCGGGAAGCGCTCGGTGGTCGTCGACCTGCGCCGGGCCGAGGGCGCGGCCGTGTACCTCGACCTGGTCCGGGACGCCGACGTGGTCATCGAGGCCATGCGCCCGGGAGCATTGGCCCGACGGGGCTTGACCGTGGAGCGCATGCGGGAGGTGAATCCCCGCATCGTGTTCTGCAGCATCTCCGGTTACGGCGCGACGGGGCCGTACCGGGATCTGGCCAGCCACGGCATCGCCTACGACGCCTGGGCGGGCCAGGTCCCCATCGAGGTCGACGACGACGGCTTCACCCGGATGGGGCCCCACACCAGCGTCGGGATCCACGCCGGCCCCCTGTACGGCGCCCTGGGCATCCTCGCCGCGGTCATCAAGGCCCGGGCCAGCGGTGAAGGGTCGACGCTGGAGCTGGCGCAGTCCGACGCCGCCGCCTACTTCGATTGGTACCGGATCGAGACCTGGCAGAGCTACCGGCGCCCGCCCGACGAGGTGTACGGCAACGCCGCCGACGATGGGCAGCGCCGCGACCCGGGCACCGGTGGGATGCGCGAAGGGGTCCGCTACCAGATCTACGCCTCGGCGGACGGGCACGTGCTGTTCATGGCCAGCGAGCAGGAGTTCTGGAAGAACTTCTGCGCGGGGGTCGGGCGGCTGGATCTGTTCGAGCGCTGGCCGGGTTCGGCCTACGGCGATCATGCACCCCACAACGCCGAGCTCCAGGCCATCCTCACCGCCCTCTTCCGGTCGCGGCCCACGGCGGAATGGATCGCCTTCGCCAACCACCACAACACCCCCATCGCCCCGGTCAACTCACCGAAGACGATCGCCGACGATCCGCAGTTTCGCCACCGGCTGCCGTGGATCCCGGCGAGCCGGGTGGAGGCCGACATGCTCCCCTTCCCGGTGAACATCTCCGGCCGGGATCAGGCCGAGCCGACGCGGGCTCCCGACGCCGGCGAGCACACCGACGAGGTCCTCGGCCGGGTGGCGGGCTACGACGCGGCGCGGATCGCCGCTCTCCGCGACGCGGGCGTCGTGGCCTGAGGCGGGGCCCCCACCGAGCTCCTACGGAGTCCGGAATCGCTCGGTGCGTGCTTTGAAGTCGGGCGAGTCCATCAGCCCGGTCACCAGCAGCCGATCGACGTGGCGCTGTACGGTGCGGTCCTGGACGTCGGTGTACAGGTCCACGGCGAGCTTGGCCACGCCGAGCACTTCGGCGGGAATGGTGGTCAGTTCGCGACAGAAGGCGTAGACGTCGTCGAGGAAGGTCTCCGCCGGGAACACGTCGTGCACCAGACCGATCTGGCGGGCCTGGTCGCTTCCGACCCGCTTGCCGGCCATGGCCATCCACTTGCCCCACGCCGGGCCGACCAGACGGGTCAGCCGGCTGGTCCCCCCGCTGCCGGCGATCACCCCGATGTGGACCTCGGGTACGCCGAACTCGGCATCGGGGGTGCAGAAGCGGAAGTCACAGGAGGCGGCCATCTCCAGGCCGGCGCCCAGGCAGGGCCCCTGGGCGGCGAGGACGATCGGCTTCTCGATGGCTTCGAACTCGTCGTAGAGGAGATGGTGGCTGCGGTAGTTGCGGCGGAAGTTCCAGCCCGGGTGGAGGTGCTCGGTCTCGGGGTTGCCGGGGCGGTTGCCGACCGGCCTGGCGATGTCGATGCCCGAGGTGAAGTAGCGGCCCTTGGCGGTAATGACCATGGCGCGCAGGTCGTCCCGGTCGGCCAGCGCGGTGGTCGCGGCCCAGAGGGTCGCGGTGATCTGGGGACTGATGGCGTTGAGCTTGTCCTGGCGGTCGAGGGTGACGGTGATGATCCCGTCCTCCTCGGTGATCGTGGCCTGCGACTGGTCGCTCACAGCTGAAAGCTAGCCGTCCGCGCCGATGACACCGGACGAGCGCAGCCGGGCGATCTCCGTATCGCTCAGCCCGAGCTCCTTGGTGAGGATCTCGTCGGTGTGCTCACCCAGCCACGGCACCCGCCGCTCGGGGCCTTCGCTGACCTTGGACAGCTTGACCGGGTTCCCGGGTACGAGCACGGGCTGTTCGACGCCGTCCACCCTGGGCATCTCCACGAGCATGTTGCGTTGGGCGACGTGGCGGTCGGCGACGACCTCGTCGTCGTGCAGGCAGGGGCCGGCGGCCAGCCCCGCCGCGCTCAGGGCTTCGCACGCCTCGACCTTCGTCCGGCTGCCCGCCCACGCCTCGATGGCCGGGCGCAGGTCGGTTTCCAGGTGGTCGACCCAGCCCTGGCGGTCGGCCAGCCGCGGGTCGGACAGCCACGACTGGCGCCCGACGAGGCGGGCCAGGGCGGCGAACTGGTGCTCCCTGCCCACCTGGAGGATGAACCAGCCGTCGGACCGCGCGGAACCCGTGCATGATGAGCGGGCCGAGGTCGCCGTCGCGCAGGCCGAGGGACCAGAAGTTGGTGACCAGGTCGGTCATGGCGACCATGGCGTCGAGCATGGCCACATCGACCAGCTGGCCTTCACCGGTGCGTTCGCGGTGGCGCAGGGCAGCGAGGACCCCGACGGTGGCGAACAACGCCGCGCCGATGTCGCCCAGGGCACCGACCGGAGAGGGCGTCGGCGGATCGTCGCCCGTCCGCTTGAACTCGTAGATGCCCGACATGGCCTCGGCGACAGCGGCGTAGGCCGGCCACCGGTAGTACGGGGAGGCGTCATCCTGGCCGAAGCCGGACACCGAGAGGTAGACGACCTGGGGGTGGGCGGCGGCGACGTCGCCGTAGCCCAGACCGAGCCGGTCCAGCGCCCCGGCCCGGAAGTTCTCGGCCACCACGTCGAAGTGGGGGGCCAGGCGCAGGACGAGAGCGCGGCCCTCGGGATGCTTGAGGTCGATGGTGAGGCTGCGCTTGTTCAGGTTGTTGCGAAGGAAGGTGGCGCCCACCCGGCGGCCGTCGGGATCGGCCATGGCCGGAAGCGAAGCCCGGCCCGATTCCCCGCCGGCCGGGCTCTCGACCTTGACGACATCGGCACCCAAGCGCGCCAGCAGTTGGGTGGAGAAAGGGAGGGCCTGCATCTGTTCGAGCGCCAGCACCCGGATCCCGTCGAGCGGCTTGCCGAAGGATGCCGCGGCTTGGTTGGCCACCTCACCGAGACGCACGCTCGCTCAGCTCCGTTCGGTCCCGGCCACGGCCACGAACGACAGCATCTCGCCGGGATAGCCACCGAGGTTGTGGGTCAGGCCCAGACCCCGCGACACGTCGACCTGGCGGTCGCCGGCTTCTTCGCGCAGCTGGGACCACACCTCGAACATCATGCGCAGCCCGCTGGCCCCGGTCGGGTGACCGAAGCTCTTGAGGCCGCCATCGGGGTTGACGGGCAGATCGCCGGTGCGCTCGAAGCTTCCGGCCAGGACCTCTTTCCACGCCGTGCCCCGCGGGGCCAGGCCCAGGTCCTCGTAGAGCACCAGCTCGGTGGGGGTGAAGCAGTCGTGCACCTCGGCCAGGGCCAGCTGGGCGCGGGGATCGGTGACCCCCGCCTGGCGGTACGCCTCTCGGGCGCAGGCGGCGACCTCGGGAAAGGTCGTGTAGTCGTAGCTCGGGTCGCTGAGCCCGCCGCCGTCCCCGGTGAGCTGGGCCAGCGCCTTGAGGTAGACCGGCCGGGAGGTGTAGCGCCGCGCCTCGTCGGCGCGCACGACCACGGCCGCCGCGGCCCCGTCGGCCACGCCGGCGCAATCGAAGACGGTGAGGCTCCCCGCCACCGGGGCCATGCCCGAGATCTGTTCGGCGGGGACGGCCTTGCGGAACTGGGCCCGGCTGTTCAGGGCGCCGTTGGCGTGGTTCTTGGCCGCGATCCGCGAGAGGACGTCGCGAAGCTGCTCCTGGTCCACGCCGTACTTGTGGCCATAGGCGGGGACGACCATGGAGAACATGGCCGCCGCCGTCAGGCTGCGAGCGGTCCCGTCGCCGGGGACGGGGAAGGCGTTGAGACCCTGGTAGCCGCTGTCCTTGACCTTCTCGACGCCGAGGACGAGGGCCACGTCGTAGGCGCCGCTGGCCACCGCGTAGGCGGCTTGGCGCAGGGCTTCGGATCCGGTGGCGCACAGGTTCTCGACGCGGGTCACGGGCCGTCCCCGGAGCCGGAGCGGCCGGGTCAGGACCATGCCGCTCATCCCCGACTGGGCGGTGCCCACCCACCCGGCGTCGACATCGTCGCTGGTGATCCCGGCCGACTGCAGGGCACCGTCCGCCGCCTCGAGCACGAGCTGGTCGGTCCCCAGGTCGAAGCGCTCGCCGAATCGGGTGCAGCCCATCCCCACGATGGCGACCTGGTCGCGGATGCCGTGGGAGGCCATCTACCCCGCTCCTCCCGGTGGCGGACCGTCGAGCGGCCTCGCCTTCCAGAAGTAGTTGTGGATCCCGTCGACGGTGAGCAGGCGGCGGAACGTCATCCCCACCCGGTCGCCGACGCGCACCGCGTCGGCATCGACGTCGGTCAGCTCCATCGGCAGCCGCCCTCCCTCGTCGAAGTCGACGACGGCGAAGACGGTCGGGGGGCTGGGGGAGTAGGCCATGCGGTCGACGGTGAAGGTGGTGACCGCGCCGCGAGCATCGGCCATGGGCGCCGGGATCCGGTCGCCGGCGGGGCTCGGCGGCAGGCGCACGGTGCCGTCGTTCGGACCGGGACCCGACGAACCCGAACTTCCAATCCTGCTCCCGGGCGGCGGCCGAGGAGGACACCCGCCCGGGTTCGGGGCGGCGGGGCGGCTCGACGGGCAGCACCCCGCGCCAGGCGAGGTAGCGGCCGTAGGGCAGGGCGGCGCCCGCGGCCACCTGGGCAGCCACCGGTCGTCCCGGACGCTGGGCGCGGCTGGCCTCGGTCGCCCGGAACACCAGGACGTCGGCGCCGTCGGCGAGGCAGAGCAGGGCGATGTGGGTCCCGGGCGGGGCCGCCTCCAGGGTGGCCGAGAGCAGCAGCGCCGGGTGGGCGGCGCCGGTCTGGCCGATGCTGGCGCCGAGGTCATCGGCGACGGTGCCGACGGAGTCTCGAAGCCGGCGGGCCAGGGACGCCACCGCCCGGGCGTGCATCCCGGTGACGATGAGGACGTCGACGTCACCCGCGGTCAGCCCGGCGGCCTTCAACGCCGCCTCCCAGGCGGCCTCGCCGGCGGCGAGGTAGCGGCCTTCGCCGAAGCGCTCCTCCCAGAGGTGCGACGCCACCTCGCCCGGAGCGCGCCAGCGGTCGACGAACTCGTCGGTGCTTCCCGCCGTGCCCACCAACTCGGCGAGGAGGTCACCGTCGTCGCCGGTACCGACCAGGAGGGCGGCGGCGCCGTCGCCCCCTGCCGCCTCGTCCGTCCCCCCCGGCCGCCCGATGCGGATGTCGCTGCTCAACACGAGCGAGGGCGACGGGGTGCGCAGCGCCAGTTGGAGCGCCCCCAGGGCGGAGCGGCCCGCCCCGTTGAAGTCGTAGGCGCCGACCTCGGGGGAGAGGCGCAGAGCGGCGTGGATGGCGGAGGCGTTGGTGCGATCGGCGTACGCCGGGGTGGTGGTGGAGAACAGGACGGAACCGGGGGCGACGCCTCCGGATTGCCGCAGGGCCAGCCGCCCCGCCTCCACCGCCATGGTCGTGGTGTCCTCGTCGTAGGAGGCCACCGCTCGGGTGCCCCGCCCTCCGCCGCTCCCCGCGACCGGCGCTATCTCGGACCGGGCCAGCCGCCAGTGGGGAAGGTAGGCGGCGTGAGCGAGGATGCCATGTCTGGTGGGGAGCGCTCCGCTGGCCGGGCCCATGGACTGACTATGATATACAAACCGTGACGAGTCTGGATCGGGGGAGGTCGGCATGAGGTCGGAGGATCTGATCCTGGTGAGCGTGGACGACCATCTGGTGGAGCCGCCGGACGTGTTCGCCGGCCGGCTCCCCGCCCGTTACGCCGATCAGGCACCCAGGGTCGAGCGTCGTGACGACGGCTCGGACGTGTGGCTGTGGAACGACACGGTGTTCCCCAACGTCGGCCTCAACGCGGTAGCCGGTCGCCCCCGGGAGGAGTACGGCATCGAACCCACGGCGTTCGACGAGATGCGCCCCGGGTGCTACGACGTCGACGAGCGGGTGAAGGACATGAACGCCGGCGGCGTCCTCGCCTCCATGTGCTTCCCTTCGTTCCCGGGCTTCAGCGGTCGTTCGTTCGCCGCCGCCGCCGACAAGGACCTGGCCCTCGCGGTCGTCAAGGCGTACAACGACTGGCACATCGAGGACTGGTGCGGCCGGCATCCCGGCCGGTTCATCCCCATGGCCCTACCCGTGCTGTGGGACCCGCAGCTGGCTGCTGCCGAGGTGCACCGGGTGGCGGCCAAGGGATGTCACTCGGTGACCTTCACCGAGAACCCGGCGTCGCTGGGCTATCCCAGCTTCCACGACCCGTGGTGGGATCCGTTCTGGAAAGCGCTGGTCGACGACGACATGGTTCTCTCCATCCACCTGGGCTCCTCGGGTTCGCTCACCGTCACCGCGCCGGACGCGCCGATGGACGTGATGATCACGCTGCAGCCCATGAACATCTGCTCCGCGGCCGCCGACCTGCTGTGGTCGCGGGTGCTGAAGGAGTTCCCCGGCCTCCGGATCGCGCTGTCCGAGGGGGGCACCGGCTGGATCCCCTACTTCCTGGACCGGGTCGACCGGACCTACGAGATGCACCACCGGTGGACGGGACAGGACTTCGGGAACAAGCTGCCGAGCGAGGTCTTTCGGGAGCACTTCCTCACCTGCTTCATCTCCGATCCCGTCGGAGTGGCCCTGCGGCACCAGATCGGCATCGACAACATCGCCTGGGAGTGCGACTACCCGCACTCGGATTCGTCCTGGCCCTCCGCTCCGGAAGAGCTGGTGGCCCACGCGGCCGGCGTGCCGGCCGAAGACCTGGCCAAGATGAGCTACGAGAACGCCTGCCGGTGGTACTCCTTCGACCCGTTTGCCCATCGGCCCAAGGCGCAGTGCACCGTGGGTGCGCTGCGGGCCGAGGCGGCCGGCCACGACGTCAGCGTGCGCTCCTACGACAAGGGACGGGTCGAGCGGTCGGGGAAGGGCGCGTCGATCAGCAGCCTGACGTCCGTGGCCACGGCCTGAGCCGGACACCGACGACCGTGGCCGAGGATCTCGGGCGGGAGACCCGCGACGGGGTGTTGTGGATCACGCTCAACCGGCCCGACGTGGCCAACGCCCTCCTGCCGGCCCAGCGGGACCGCATCATCGCCTGGCTGGAGGAAGCCAGCGCCGACGCGGCCATCCGCGTCGTCGTCCTGGCCGCGACCGGCCGGCACTTCTGCTCGGGCGCCGATCTGGGGGCGGGGGACGCCACCGCTCCCGCACCCGCAGCCGGCGACGTGAGCCGGCTGTTGCGCCGGGGCGCGCAGCGGCTGATCGCCGCCGTGCTCGACTGCGAGAAACCGGTCATCGCCGAGGTGCGCGGGGCGGCCGCGGGGATCGGCGCCCACCTGGCCCTGGCCTGCGACTTCGTCGTGGCCGCTGAGGATGCCCGCTTCATCGAGGTCTTCGTGCGTCGGGCCCTGGTCCCCGACGGCGGTGGCGCCTACCTCCTCCCCCGCCTGGTCGGCCCGCTCAAGGCCAAACAACTCATGATGCTCGGCGACGACCTGCCGGCGGCGAAGGCGGTGGAGCTGGGGCTGGTGACCGAGGTGGCGCCGCGGGACGAGTTGCGGACGCGCACCGAGGCGCTCGCTGCCCGGGCGGCGGCGGCCCCTACCCGCACCCTGGCGGCGATCAAGTGGCTGGTGAACGCCTCGCTGGAGAGCTCACGGGCCCAGGCGTTCGCCGACGAGGCCGTCGCCCAGGAGAACAACATGGGCACCGAGGACGCCGAAGAGGGGATCGCCAGCTTCCGGGAGCGCCGTCCGGCGCGCTACCAGGGCCGCTGAGCCGGCGACCTTCAGCCCGCCTCCGCCTGCTGGCGGAGCTGGTACTTGACCACCTTGCCGCTGGGGGTGAGCGGGAGCTCGGCGACGATCACCACCCGGCGGGGCACCTTGTAGTTGGCCATCCGCGGCGCGGCACCACGCCAGGATCTCGTCGGGTTCGGGGAAGGCACCGGGGCGGGAACGACGAAGGCCACGCCGACCTCGCCCAGTCGGGCGTCGGGGGCGCCGACCACGGCGACCTGGCTGACGTCGGGGTGATCGAGCAGCAGCGTCTCGATCTCGGCCGGGTAGGCGTTGAATCCGCCGACGATGAACATGTCCTTCTTGCGGTCGGTGATCCGCAGGTAGCCGCGCTCGTCGAGAACGCCGATGTCGCCGGTCGCCAGCCAGCCGTCGCCGTCGACGGCCTGCGGCGGTCGCTTCCGGGTCGGCGTAGTAGCCCCGCATGACGTTGAAGCCGCGTACCAGGACCTCGCCGGGCTCGCCGGTGGGCACGTGGCTGCCGTCGCCGTCGACGATGCGTACTTCGACGCCGGCCAGCGGGTGCCCGACGGTCGTGGCGATGACCTCGGGTGGGTCGTCGTGGTCGCACATGGTGACGGTGCCGGTGGTCTCGGTGAGGCCGTAGCCGGTGACGACCCGCTGGAAGCGGAGCTCGTCGCGCATGCGCTCGACGACCTGGACGGGGACGACGGACGCGCCCGTCACCGACAGCCGCAGCGAGGACAGGTCGAAGGTGGCGAAATCGGGGTGGGACAGGATGGACTGGAACACCGACGGCGGACCGGGCAGCATCGTCACCCGCTCCCGGGCCACGGTGGCCATGACCGCGGCGACGTCGAAGACGGCATGGGGGAGCAGGGTGGCTCTGGTCAAGGCGCAGGCCAGCACGCCCGACTTGAGGCCGGCGGTGTGGAAGAACGGGTACACGCACAGGTAACGGTCGCCTTCCCGCAGGCCCACCGCCGCGCTCCAGGCCCGGTAGGTGCGGGTGCTGGCCCCGTGGGTGAGCATCGCCCCCTTGGGCGCCCCGGTGGTGCCCGAAGTGAAGATGATGTCCGACACGTCGCCGGCGCCCACCGATGCTTCCCGTTGGGCGACCGCGCCGGGTCCGACCGCCTCGCCGCCGGCGACGGCCTCGGACCATGGCGTCGTCGCCGGCGCCGAACCCTCGAGCAGGACGGTCTGGGGCCGCTCGCCCGGCGCCGTCGCCGCGTCCAACATGCCCACGTAGTCCGTGCCCAGAAAGGCGCCGACGGTGAGCAGCAGCCGCACCTCTGCCTGGCGGAGAACGAACGCCGCTTCCGCCCCCCGAAAGCGGGTGTTGAGCGGGACGAGGATGGCGCCGACCGCGTAAACGGCGTACGAGCAGACGATCCAATCCAGACTGTTGGGAGCCCAGATCGCCACCCGGTCACCGGGAGCCACTCCGAGGGCGACGAGGGCGCAACCCGCCCGGTCGACCTCGGCCGCCAACTGGGCGTAGCTGAGCCGACGGTCTCCGTCGACCACCGCCTCGACATCCGGTCGTTCCTGGGCCGCCGATCGCAGCACCCCGGGGATAGTGGGATCGGACGGGGCTACGACCACGGACGTATATAGTATCTTCTGCGTGGCCTTCTCGAGGTTCGACACGTTGATGGTGGAGCGCCGCGGGCCGGTCGGCTGGCTGATCAACAATCGCCCTGACCAGCTCAACGCCATGTCCGCCCACATGCGCGACGAGTTCGCGGTGGCGTGGGACGAGTTGGAGGCCGACCCCGAGGTCCGGGTGATCGTCCACACCGGGGAGGGGCGGGACTTCCAGACCGGTGTCGACCTGACCGAGCTGGCCAGCGACGGGGTGGGGATGGAGCGCTACCGGGAGTCGGTCGAGGACTTCGACCTGCACTTCACGTCCTGGCACCAGGGAGTGAGCAAGCCGGTCATCACCGCGGTCAACGGCCTGTGCGCCGGCGGAGGCCTGCACTGGATCGCCGACGCCGACATCGTGATCGCCGCCGCCGACGCCCAGTTCTTCGATCCGCACGTGTCGGTGGGCCAGGTGGTCGCCATCGAGGCCATCGGCCTGCTGAAGAAGATGCCCGTCGAGGCGGTGATGCGCATGGCTCTCGTCGGTCGTCACGAGCGCCTGCCGGCGGCGCGGGCCTACGAGCTGGGCATGGTCAGCCAGGTCGTCGATCCTCCCGAGCGGCTCCGGGACGCCGCTCAGGAGCTGGCCGAGAAGGTCGCCCGCAACTCCCCGGCGGCCATGGCCGCGACCAAGCGGGCGCTGTGGGGGGCCCTGGAGCTGGGATTGACCGATGCCTGCCGGGCCGGGGCCAAGGAGCTGGTGTCGATGTGGGGCCACCCGGACCAGGAGGAGGGCCCGCGCGCCTTCGCCGAGAAGCGCGCCGCGGTGTGGACGGTCGATCCCTCGGTCCAATAGCACGGTGACCAGCGCGGGGATGATCCTGGGCCGGGCTCTGCGATCCGCCGGTATCGACGCGGTGTACGGAGCGGCACTGCCGGGATTGGCGACGGTCCCGGCCGCACCGGGCTGCGCCCGCCTTCTGGCCGAGGCCCACCCGCGGGTGGTGGGCACCCGGGCGGCCGCCCATCTCGGTCGGGGCGAGCTGATCGAGGCACGCGCCGGCGAGCGGGCGCCGTACGTGGCCGCCGTGGGCGCGGATCTGGCCGCGGCGGTCGTCGCCGCCTTCAGCGACGCCGGTCCCGGCTGGCTGAGGTTGGAGGGTGACCTGGAAGCAGACGTGGGTGATCCGGCCGTGCCCGCGCCTGGCGTGGAGCCGGACCCGTGGGACGAACCGGGGGAGGCCACGCTCTCCGCCCTGGCCGAAGCGGAAGCGCCGGTCGTCCTCGCCGGGCCCGGGGTGCTGGCCCGACATGAGGTGGCCGCCCTGCACGGGCTGGCCGCGGCGGCTTCGGTCGGCGTGCTCAACACGTGGGGAGCCAAGGGCGTCTTCCCTTGGCGGAGCCGCCATCATCTCGCCACCGCCGGGCTGCAGGCGAGGGACTTCGAGCTGGGGGGGCTGGGCGGAGCCGACCTGATCCTCGCCACCGGTCTCGATCCCGACGAGTCACCCGACGCCCGCTGGCGCCTGAACACCTCCGTCGAACTCGAGCCGTCCGCCCTGGCTCCGGTCGGTGACCGCTGGGTTCGGTCTCCGCGCCCCATCCCCGTGCCTCCCCTGCGGAGCGGTCTGGCCGCGGCCACCCAGGCGGGCTGGGCCCGCAGCGGGTCGCCGATCGCCCCCTCTCTGGTGACCCGGAACTACGGTGCCGCTCTCGGGCGCAGCGGTTTGGTCGCTGCCGATCCGGGGATCGCCGGGTTCTGGGTGGCGAGAACGTTCTCCACCGCCGCCCCGGGAACGGTGATGGTGCCGGCCCGGCGCGGCGCGGACGGGCTGGCCGTGGCCGCCGCCCTGGTGGCCCGCCTGGCCCGCCCCGCCCGACGGGTCCTTGCCGTGGTGGACCGCCTGACCGACCCGACCAGGGAGCTGCTGGACCTGGCCGCCCGGGCGGGCATTGCCGTCCCGCTCGAGGTGTGGAGCGACGACGGCATGGCCCTCGACGGCGACAGCCATCTGGCCCGGCTGGCCCGCCTGATCGGGTCCGACGCGCCTGCCCCGATGTCCCTGCTCACCGCCCGCGACCAGCTGGCGGCCATGCTCGACGTGGCCGGACCGGTCGTCGCCTGGGGCGGCATCCCGGGAGGCGGTTGAGCGTCAACCCTGGCGTTGTCCGCCGTCCTGGTAGCTCGCGGCCAGCTCCGCTCGTCGCACCTTGCCGATCTCGCTGCGCGGCAGGCGCTCGACGACGACCACGTCGGCGGGGACCTTGTAGGGCACCAGGTTGGTGCGGCACAGCTCGACCAGGGCGGCCGGATCGACCCGGTCGGAGGCCACCACGAAGGCCACGGGGAGCTCGCCTAGGCGGGCGTCTCGGACGCCGACGACCGCCGCGTCCTCGACGGCGGGTGACAGCCGCAGCACTTCCTCGACCTGGTCGGGGTAGATCTTGTTGCCTCCCCGGTTGATGACGTCGCCCACCCGCCCCTCGATCCACACGAATTCGTCCTCGTCCACCCGGGCCAGGTCCCCCGTGTCCAGGAACCCGTCGGCGTCGAGGCGGTCCGCCAGAGTGTCACCCGACGCGTACCCGGCCGCCATCCTCGGGGGGCGCACCGCCAGGCGGCCGATCCCACCCGGGGGGACCGGGTCGCCGCCATCGTCCATCACCCGGATGGCCACCCCGGCGTGGGGTCGGCCAGCGGCGCCGAGCTTCTCGGGGTGGGCGTGGGCGTCGGCTGCCGTCCAGCCGATCACCTCGCCCACCTCGGCCTGGCCATAGCTGTTGAGGACGAACGCGCCGAAGCGGTCGGTGAAGCGGCGCGCCTGGAGTGGGGACAGCGGCGCGGTGATGCTGCGCACATAACGGAGCGGGGTGAGGTCCTCGACGGTGGGGTCGTCGGCCAGCATCGTCATCGCCGCCGGTGGGAGCACCGTGGAGCGGATGGAGAAGCGGTGGACGAGCTCGGCGAACTGGTGGCTGTCGAACCGGTCCATGATGACGATCTCGGCACCGGCGCGCAGGCCGAACAGCACGTTGTAGATGCCGGCGTTGAGGGCCAGCGAAACGGGGATGAGATTCGGCGTCGGCCGCGGACGTGGGCCGGTCGTCCGACCGTCCCCGGCGCGGCCGGAGCGCAGCGGCCGCAACACGCGGTCGAGGAGCTCCAGGTAACCCGAGTGGGTGTGCAGGATGGCTTTGGGAGCTCCCGAGGTCCCCGAGGTCCAGGTGACGAAGGCCACGTCCGCGTGGTGGACTGCCGCGCCGCTCGCCGCCACCGGCCCGTCGCCGTCGAGGATCGCCGCCGGACGGATCGCCTCCACGATCCGGGCCAGCTCGGTGTCGGGGGCGCGCGGGTTGACGGGGACGTACACCCCTCCGGCCAGCCACGTGGCAAACATGGCCGTGACGGCCTCGATGGGATCCGCGAGCCGCGCCACCACGGGCTGCGACGCCTCCAGGCCGGCGGCGCGCAGCGCGCTGGCGCCGTCTGCTGCCGCCACCCGTGCCTGGCCGGCGGTGCGCGTGACCGTGGCCGTGTGTACCAGAGGCTCGGCGTCGTCGTTGGGGTGGTCGAGCAACAGCGTGGCCAAGGACCCGCCGGCGGTCACGGTCACCCTCCCCTCACACCGTATATTCTATACCGAGTGTCGCCCGACCTTGGCGAGCTGGTAGCGGCCGAGCACACCGCGCTGGTGCTGCAAGAGGCGCAATCCGGCATCATCGGACCCGAATCCAGTCTCCCCGACCTGGCGCAGTCCGTCGCGCAGTCCGGCATGGTTGCCCGGCTGGTGCGGGTCGCCAGCGCGGCCCGTGCCGGCGGGGTCCGCGTCGTGCACTGCACGGCTGAAAACCTTCCCGGTGAGTTCGGAGCCAACCGCAACGCCCGGTTGTTCGTGATGGCGCGTCGGGCTGGGGCCGACAACGTCCCCGGCAGCCCAGCGGTCGCGCCCTTGCCCGAACTCGGGCCGGAGGCCGGCGACGTTGTCCTGCCCCGCTACCACGGACTGTCGCCGATGACCGGAGCACCGCTCGATTCGCTGCTGCGCAACGAGGGAGTGACCACGGTCGTCGTGGCCGGCGTGTCGCTCAATGTCGCCATTCCCAACCTGGTCTTCGACGCCGTCAACCGTTCGTACCAGGTCGTGGTGCCCACCGATGCCGTCGCCGCCGTCCCCGTCGAGTACGGCAGCCAGATCCTGCGGCACAGCATCGGCTTGGTGGCCACGCTCGTGAGCACG
Source organism: uncultured Actinomycetota bacterium (assembly GCA_963757175.1). GTDB lineage: Bacteria > Actinomycetota > Acidimicrobiia > Acidimicrobiales > Palsa-688 > CAVWQR01. Next base: position 341,018 of record CAVWQR010000002.1, read on the forward strand.
GACGATTTGGTCGCGGCGTGGACGGGGTAATCCCGACCTCGACACCGCGGATCGGAGATGGCAATGGACCTGGGACTGGCTGACGCAGCGGTCGTGGTGAACGGGGGTTCCCGGGGCATGGGTCGAGCGGCGGCGGAGAGCCTGGCCGGCGAGGGCGCCCGCATCGCTCTCCTGGCCCGCACCCCCTCGGCGCTCGAGGCCACGGTCGAGGTGCTGCTCGCCCTGGGCGCTGCTGACGCGGTAGGGATCCCGACCGACCTCCGGTCCCGGGGGGACGTCGACCAGGCGTTCGCCGCCCTGGCCGAGCGCTGGGGGGCCGTCAACGTCCTCGTCAATGCCGCCGGGCCCGTCGAGGTCGGCGTCGGCCGGGTGGAGGATCTGGACGACGAGGAGTGGCACGCCACGTTTGACATCGGCACCCTGAGCGCCGCCCGGTGCGTTCGGGCGGCCCTCCCTCTCCTGCGCGCCGCCTCCTGGGCGCGGATCGTCAACGTCTCCGCCCACTCCACCAAGCGGCAGTCGCCCGGGCTGGTCGCCTACACCGCCTCCAAGGCCGCCCTCACCAGCCTGACCAAGAACCTCTCCGTCGCCCTGGCGCGGGACGGGATTCTCGTCAACACCGTCTCACCCGGATCGTTTCTCTCCGAGGGCCTGAAGGGCTACCTCCGGGCGCTCCCACCCGAGCGGGGGGTCGATCCGGACAGCCTCCAGGACGCCATGAGGGTCATCACGGAGGACTTCGGCCATCCCGCCTACCTGGGGCGGGCGGGGGATCCCAGCGAGATCGGCCCCGTGATCACCTTCCTCGCTTCCCGGACGAACAGCTACATGACCGGGGCGGACCTCAACGTCGACGGCGGCTCCGACTTCACCTGACGCCTTCTACTATCACGGGTCGTGAACGCGGCCGCCAGAAGGTGAACGACAAGGTCTACATCCACGAGCTGATCGACATCGTGGGCCACAACCGGGACAAGTACATGCACCACATGACCGCCAACTGGTGCCCGGTCGGCCGCGAGGAGCGCAACCAGCTGTGCTACGGCGTGTGGGCGACGGTGGGGTCGACGGGAGACTGGCCCCAGGTCGTCAATCTGTGGGAGCTGGACGGTTGGGACGGGCTGGCGGCGAACTTCGCCCACGAGTTCGCCGGGGGTGGTCGTACCCAGGACCCGTCGCTGGCCGAGTGGTGGGCCGCCGCCGCCGGCCTGCGTCGCGGCGGCGTCGACCGCATCGTGGTGCCGGCGCCGTGGGCACCGACGATCGACGAGCTCCTCGCCGCCAACACCCGAGGGGTGGCCTACGCCCACGAGCTGGTGACCATGCCGGCCGGCGGTGCCCCCGCCTACTTGGGCGCGCTGGCCGATACCGGACGGGCGGCGCTCGAAACCTCGACGACGCAGCTGCTCGGGGCGTTCCGGGTGGCGATGGTCGACGACTCCGAGGTGATCGCCCTGTGGGCGTTCGCCGATTGGGAGGCGTGGACGGCCTTTGAGCGACGCCACCTCGCTCTCGGGCCCGACGATCCCTGGACCCGGGCGCGCCGCTCCGTGGGCGCGCACGTGAAACGCACCCTCATGGTCGACGCGCCGCTCGGCCCTCTGCGCTTGGGCCGCCAGCCCCAGACGACGGACCGGCGGCCGCTCGCCGAGGTGTGAAGCCCGGGAGGGGCCGGTCTGCTACCTGGCCCGCCGGACCGGTTCCGGGTGCGGGTGTCCCTCGAACAATCCCCGGTCCCGAAACAGGTTGACCACTTGCTCGCCCTGCCGCTGCATCATCTGGGCGTAGGCTCCCGCCGCCCGTTCCGAGTCGCCCGCTCGGACGGCCCGCAGCACCGCAGCCAGGCCTCGTCGCTCGATCTCCCTCGCCTTGGGAACGAAGCTGAAGAAGTTGCCCGGCACCAGGCCGGACATGGATCGCAGCAGCACTCGCGTCGGGGGGGAGCCAGCGGCGGCGACCACGGTGGCGTGAAACCGAACGGCCAGGTCCACGATCTCGCCATCGTCCTCGGACTTCACCATCCGGCGGTGGATCTCGGAGAGTTGCGCCGCCAGGGACCCGTCGGAGCGCTCGATCGCCATGCGAGCGGCGAACCCGTAGACCAGGCCGAAGAGCTGGTAGTGGTCGCGAACCGTCGATTCGTTGAGCGCGTTGACGAAGGTCCCGCGATGGAGCTCGTTGGTGACCCATCCTTCCCGCTCCAGGGCGATGAGCGCCTCGCGGATAGGGATACGGCTGATGCCGAGCGTCCGGGCGATCTCGTCCTGGGGGACGCGGCTCCCCGGTCGGAGCTGCCCGTCGAATATCAGCCGGCGGATGTGGAAAGCGGCCTGCTCGCCGCTGCTGCGGCGGACCAGCCCCGGCTCGCCGGCGCCCGGCGCCACGTCACCGTTCGACGGGCCAAGGTTTCCGGGCGCAAAGCTCATGATGTACAAGATATGCCATTCCCGCCCTGGGCTTGGATGATGATGGGATGCGGAGTGTATATTTTAGGCAATGGCGGTGTCCGAACGAGCGACGGTCACAAAGCAAGATCTGGTGGAGGGCATCCCGCCGATCGTGGACTTGGACGCCCACGTGGTGGAGCCACCCGACGTCTGGTCCAGCCGGCTCCCTGCCCGGTACCGGGAGGCGGGCCCCCGCGTCGAGCTGCTGCCCGCGGGACGGCCCAGACTGGTCGGTTCCGGCTACGTCGAGGAGCCGGGGGCCGAGGGGCCGCTGGTGGCGTGGTGGTGCTACGAGGATCACCGCGCCTCGCTGAAGCGGACCATTGCCGCCGCTGGTTTCGCCGCCGACGAGATCGAGTTGCGGGGCGTGACCTACGACGAGATGCGGCCCGGCTGCTGGAGGGTGGAGGACCGTCTCTCCGACATGGACGTCAATGGTGTCGAGGCGCAGATGTGCTTTCCCAACTATCCGAGGTTCTGCGGCCAGCAGTTCCTCTGGGGCAAGGACCGCGAGCTCGCCCGGCTGTGCGTCCGGGCCTACAACGACTGGATGGTCGAGGAGTGGTGCGGGTCCAGCGGCGGCCGGCTGATCCCGTTGTGCCTGGTGCCGCTCTGGGATGCCCGGCTGGCCGCCGACGAGGTGCGGCGCAACGCCGCCCGGGGGGTGCGGGCCGTCGCCTTCTCGGAGCTTCCCGCCTACCTCGGCTTGCCCAGCCTGTACTCGGGGGAGTGGGAGCCTTTCTTCGCCGCGTGTGACGAGACGGGGACGGTGCTCAGCATGCACATCGGCTCCGGCACCAAGACGCCCCAGACCTCGCCCGACGCGCCGGAGGCCGTCGCCGCCACAATCCTCTTCGGAAACAGCGCCGCCAGCCTGGTCGACTACCTGTTCGCCGGGGTGCTCGAGCGCCATCCCGGGCTGAAGGTCCTGTACGCCGAGGCCCAACTGGGATGGATCCCCTACGTGCTGGAGCGGGCCGACGACGTCTGGGAGACGCACCGGGGGTGGGCCCACGGCCAGCAGTACTGCCCCGAGCCGCCCTCCAGCTACTACGCCGCCCACGTCACCAGCTGCTTCTTCAAGGACGAGGTCGGCGTCGAGTTGCTCGAGCGCGTCGGCCCCGGCAACGTGGTCTTCGAGACGGACTACCCGCACAACGACGGCACATGGCCGTATTCCCGGCAGGCCGCCGCCCGCCAGTTCGGTCATCTCGACGAAGAGACGACCCGGGCCCTGGCCCGGGGGAACGCCATCAAACTGTTGAAGCTTCCACTCGAGATCTGAGCGAGGAGAGAGGGGAACCGTGGCTGACAGCCCGTACGCCTACGTGGAGCGCATGTTTCCCGAGCCTGACGACCCGGGGATCGCCCAATCCGAGCGGGCGGTGTCGACCGTCGCCCACGGGACGCAGAGCCACCTCGAGGGCGGGGGCGGCGAGGGGGAGAGCTGGTACCAGGGCGGGGGATCGGCACGGGACAAGGCCGTCCAGGGCATTCGCATCTATCCGCCGACGCGTGGTGTGCAGACGCAGGGAGACGTCTTCGAAGCGGTGCGGATCGGCATTCTCATCGACATGGATCTCAACCAGTTGCTCCCCGACTGGATCGACCCGACGATCCTGGCGATCGAAGATGCCCTCAACGAGGGTGTGTGGTCCCGCGGCCCGGTGCAGCTCGTCATCGCCGACGCTCGCGGCCTGCCCCGGGAGAACTACAAGAAGGTCATCGACGGCTACCGCTGGCTGGCGGAGCAGGGATGCGTCGTCGTGCTGGGGCCGATGATCTCGGACAACTCTCTGGTCATGCAGGACACCATCAACCAGCTCGGCGTGCCGGTAATCGGCTGGACGGGCGCCCACAAGTTCGCCTCCGAGTACTGCTTTACCGTGGCCAACGGGGACATCCCCACCGAAGGTGCCATGTGCGCCAACTGGCTCGCCGAGCAGGGGCTGACCCGGGTCGGCCTGTTCTGGGAGCAGGGCTCCTCCGGGCGGGACTACGCCGACTACTTCCGGGACGAGGCCCTCCGCCTCGGGCTGAGCATCACCCGGGAGGTCAAGCTCCAGCCCAACCCCCGGGGGCTCAAGGACGATCTGGCCGCCATGCGCGACATCGGCACCGAGGGTCTGTACTACGGCGGCTATGGCTACGCCACCTTCCACTTCGCCGAAGCGCTCCGGTCTCTCGAGTGGGATCCGCCGCGGATCATGGGAACGGCCTTCATGTTCTACTCCAACAGCAACCGTTGGGCGGCGGGCCTGGAGGGGTGGCACGGCATCGACCAGCTCGGTGAGGACGGCGCCAATCGCAACTACAACGCCATGATCGAGCGGTTCGAGCATCGCTTCGGCCGCAGCACGCGCAACGTCGTCGTCGCCTTGGCCTACGACACCGCCCGGGTTGCCATCCACGGCATCGCCAACGCCGCTGTCCCCGCTCCCGCGTACGTGAAGGAGGGCATCGAGCGAATCCGCTGGATGCCGGCGACCAACGGGGGACCGGCTACCTACCTGCAGTTCGGCCCGTGGGACCACAAGGGCTACAAGGGCGACTTCCTGGCCATCCGGGAACTGCGCAACGGCGAGCTCCCCTTCCGCGGCTACCACCGCCCGCAATGGCCGTCCAATGCCCGACCGGCGGCGGGGGCCTGAGCTCAGTACTGGATGTGAACGTTGCTCCAGCCGCGCACGGTGCTGGTGTGCTGCCTCGATGAGCGGTCGTAGTCGATCTCCCACTGGGGGAACCTGGCGAGCGTCTCTTCAAGTCCGACGCGGCCTTCGAGACGGGCCAGGGCGGCGCCCAGGCAGAAGTGGATCCCGAAGCCGAACGAGACGTGACCGTCGATCTTGCGGTGGATGTCGAAGCGGTCGGGATCGGGGTACTTGCGCTCGTCTCTGCCGGCGGAGCCGGTGAGCAGCAGGACCTTGGACCCGGCCGGGACGGTCTGGCCGTAGAGCTCGACGTCGCCCGTGAGCCAGCGTCCCTGGACGGGGGAGGGGGCCTCGTAGCGCAACAGCTCCTCGACCGCACCCGGAAGGAGGGCGGGCTGGGCCGCCAGCTCGGCCCGTTGGTCGGGATGCCCGGCCAGCACCACGCTCGCCCATCCGAGCAGGCGGGCGACGGTCTCGGTCCCCGCGCTGATCAGCAGGTTGCCGAAGTTGGCCGCCTCCTGGTCGGTCAGCTGGCGGCGCTGGCCGGCCGTGTCGGTGATCTCGGCCTGGACGAGGGCGGTGAACAGGTCGTCGCGAGGGTGCTGGCGGCGCTCCACCAGCTGCTGGATGATGTAGCCGTTCAGCCAGATCTGGGCACCCAGCGAAACGTCGTTGACCATCCCCACGCCCGGCTCGATGTGGAAGACGGTGTCGATGTGCCGGCGTACCTCTTCGCGTTCGTCGGCCGGCACGCCCAGGAGCATGGAGATCACCCGGGACGGCAGCTGGGTGGCGAAGTCCTGCACGTAGTCGAATCCCGAGCCCCCGACATGAGGATCGAGGCACTCGGCGCACACCTGCCGGATGTTCTCTTCGAGCGTGGTGACGCGGCGGGGGGTGAAGGCCCGGGAGACCAGCGCCCGCAGCGTGTCGTGCTCGGGTGGGTCGAGGAAGATGATCATCCCCTCGACCTCGCTCAGGTAGCTCCCCATCTGCTCCAGGACCGTGCCCCGTCCGGAGATGAAGGTGCGGGGATCGGCGTGGGCACCCTGGACATCGGCAAAGCGAGACAAAGCCCAGAAGTCGTAGTGGTCGTTGCGGTAGAGGGGCGCTTCGTCGCGCAGGCGCCGCCACACGTCGTAGGGGTGGGTGTCGATCTCCGTGTCGTACGGATCCCAGTACGGCGCCTCTTCCACCACGGTCATGCGCATAACATATACTCCTGGCGGTGAGCGACGTACGCTTCGTGCTCGACCGGGGGAGCGCGGAGACCGAGGTCGAAGAGGCGGTGACCGCGTGGGTGCACGATCACGTCCCCCTCTCCTGGCGCCGGGCCGCGGCCCGGGGACGGAGCGAGCTGCGCCGGGCGCGGCCACGCGCCGATTACGAGGCGTGGTACCCCACCTTCGCCGACAGCGGCCTCGCCGTGGCCACGTGGCCCACGGCCTACGGCGGGCTGGATCTGACGCCCGCCCAGGCGCGGGTCGTCGAGACCGTCCTCGCTCCACTGAACCTGGGGCGGCTGAACCCGCTGGGCCTGCACAACACCGCGCCCGCCCTGTTTGCCTTCGGGAGCGAGGAGCAGCGCCGCCGGTTCCTTCCCCCGCTCGTGCGTAACGAGGAGAAGTGGTGCCAGCTGTTCAGCGAGCCGGGCGCGGGATCGGACCTGGCGTCGTTGTCCACCCGGGCGGAACGCGACGGCGACGAGTGGGTCGTCACCGGGCAGAAGGTGTGGACCACGTGGGCCCACCGATCGGACTTCGGCATTTGCCTGGCCCGGACCGATCCGACCGCGCCCAAGCGGCGGGGACTCACCTATTTTTTGGTCGACCTGCGCTCGCCCGGTGTCGACGTCCGCTCGCTGCGTCACCTGGGGGGCGAGGTCGACTTCAACGAGGTGTTCCTGGACCAGGTCCGGGTGCCCGACTTCCACCGGGTGGGAGACCCCGGCGAGGGGTGGCGGGTAGCCGGCGCCACTCTGGCCGGCGAGCGCCAGATGGTGTCCGGATCGGGCTCCGGCGGCGTGGACCGAATCGGCGGCGCCGGCGCCGAGCGTCTCCTGGCGGTGGCGTCCCAGCGGGGCCGGACGGACGATCCGGTGCTGCGTCAGCGGATCGTGGCCCTGTGGGGCGAGGAGCGCATCCGAGACTGGACCAACCAGCGGGTCCGGGCGTCCTCGCGGGCGGGATCGTCGCCGGGTCCGGCGGCGTCGGTGGGCAAGATCCACCAGACCGAGCTCAACCAGCGCTTGCAGATGGCGGCCGTCGATGTGCTCGGACTGGACTCGCAGGCGTGGTCGTCGGCGGGCGACCCGACGGTCGAGGGGTGGGCGGCGACCCTCCCGCTCGAAACCAGAGGCATGTTCCGCAGCCGGGCCAACACCATCGAGGGGGGTACCACCGAGGTCAACAAGAACATCGTGGGGGAACGGGTGCTGGGCCTGCCCCGGGAGCCCGACCCGTGGGACGGTCAGTCCTGGGAGCGCGTGCCCCGGTCCTGAGGGCCGGCGATGTCGGTCCCGCGCTCGGCTCCGCCGGGCGGCGATGCCGGCGAGGACCGTCGTCAGCTGTTCCTCGAACACGCGGTCGAGGTCGAGGAGGGGACGCCTGGCCAGGTAGTCGACGAGGCGGGGGTACTCCTCGGGGTCGTCACTGACGCTGCGGGCGAGTTCGTCCACGAAGGCGCGGCCCTCGGCGACGGCCCGGCGCTCGCGGACCTCGCGCGCGGCGGCGCCGACTGCGTAGTAGCTGATGGTGTCGTAGGCGCCGAGCGCCTCGTCCGTGTCGAACCCCTCCCGGTGCAGCACGTCGACGACGCGCTCCAACGTGGTGTTCATCTGGTCGACGCCGATCGCCCCACTGATGTACTGGGCCAGCAGTTCGGGCTCGCTGGAGAGCGACGAACGCACATAGCGGGCCCAGTCCGCCAACCATTCCCACCAGGGCTGGCCCCGGTCGACCGGCATCTGGAACTCGGTCACCGAGTTCTGGGCGGCCAGGCGCAGCAGGTCCTCCTTGCCGCGGACGTGGTGGTACAGACCGGGCACGCTCACGCCGAGCTGCTCGGCGACCGCCTTCATGGTCGCTTGGCCGAGGCCGATCTCCATGACGGCGCGGACGATGTCGTCCTGGCTGATGCGGGGCGGCCGCCCCACCCGCGGCATCGACTCAGCCCAGCAACGCGCTGTCGAGGTGGGGCCGCTCGCTGCGGGCGAACGCCTGGGCCCGCTCGCTCAGCGTGTGCGCCGCCTGCTCGGGGTCGAGCATGATCACGTAGCGCTCGTCGCGTATGCCGGCGACAACGAGTTGGGCCAGCTCGTCGAGGGGCTGCCATCGCAGCTCGCGGCCCGCCTGCTTGGCCATGTCCTCCAACCCCTCGACGGTCATGGCCGTGGTCTCGCGGGGCCGCTCGCGAGCCAGTTCGGGGGGACGGGTGCGCTCTGCGGTCCACAGCCCAGTGCGCAGCAGCCCGCCTGAGGGATAGAACACGGCGGCCTTGACCGCCGATCCATCGGCCTCGAGCTGGGCGGCCAGGCACTCGGTCAAGGTGCTGACCGCCGCCTTGCTGGCCGCGTACACCGACGCGGCCGGGAGGGGCGAGATGGGGCCGTCGGGGGACGACGTGTTGATGACGTGTCCCGGCTCGCCGGCTTCGAGCATCCGGGGCACGAAGGCGAGCACGCCGTTGACCACACCGGTCACATTGACCCCGAACACCCAGCGCCAGTCGTTCGGGGTGGTCGCCCACACCTTGGCGCTCGGCGCGCCCACGCCGGCGTTGTTGACCAGGACGTGGCAGGCTCCCAATCGGTCGTAGACGGCGTCGGCCAGGGCGGCGACCGAGTCGAGATCGGAGACGTCGGTCGGCACCCCGAGGACGCCGGCCCGGTCGCCGCCCAGGTCGGCGACGGCCGACTGCAGCGCCGCCTCCTCGATGTCCGCCACCACCACGCGCATGCCCTCCTCGCGAAAGGCGTGGGCGATGGCCAGTCCGATGCCGCTGGCCCCGCCCGTCACCACCGCCACCCTGTCTTGCAGATTTTGCACGTGCATTCCTCCCTGCGCTTGTGTATATTGATAACTATATCGAAAACTCGGCTCGGGGTCGGCATCGGAGCTCGCCTCCGGGGACCGGGCCCATCCGCCCAAGGGGGGATTTCCCATGACTGATCTCGACACCGAGGCGACTGTGTCGGAACCGATGCCTCGCCACCCGGAGCTGCTCTTCGATCCGTCGCTGCGGACGGCTGCGGGCACGCGCGACGGCGCCCGGTTTCCGTTCCCGCTCCCCAACGGCTGGTTCATCGTGGCCCCGTCGACCGACGTCGCGGCCGGCGCCATTACGCCGCTGCACTACTTCGACCGCGACCTGGTCCTGTTCCGCACCGCGACCGGCCACGCCCGGGTGACCAGCGCCTACTGCGCCCACCTCGGCTCCCATCTCGGCGTGGGTGGACGGGTCGCCGGCGAGACGATCGTGTGCCCGTTCCACGGCTGGTGCTACGACGGCGCCTCTGGACAGTGCGCCCGGATTCCCTACGGCGCCGGTCGGATCCCCAGCCAGGCCAAGGTCCGCGCCTACCCGACCCTCGAACGCAACGGGATGATCTGGGTGTGGTTCCACCTCGAGGGCCTGGAGCCGTTCTACGACGTTCCCGAAGTGGCCGAATTCGATGACCCCGAGTGGAGCGATCCGGTGACCTTCGAGTTCACCATTCGCACCTGCGCCCAGGAGATGGCGGAGAACAACCACGACCCGGTGCACTTCAAGTTCGTTCACGGCACCGACGCCATCCCCGAGGAAGAGATCCTCATTGACGGCACCTACAAGCGCACCGCCGGCTGGGGTGGCTCCTTCGTGCGCGAGACCTTCGGCCTCGGCCTCGGCGTGCTGCGCGTCGCCGGTGTGGTGACGTTCTTCTCCTCGGTCACGCCCATCGACGGCGACAACGTCCACGTGCGCTGGACCTTCCTCTCACCCCGCGAGCACGGGCCCGAGGCGGCCGAGAAGGCGGCGCGGGAGTTCCTCGCCGGCGTGAGCCAGGACGTGCCCATCTGGGAGAACAAGCGCTACGTCGAGCGTCCCGTCCTGGTCAAGGAGGAGCGCACCATCCTGGATCACCGCGAGTGGTGCCAGCAGTTCTACTCCGACCCCCGCCGCGCCATCGACTGAGCGCAACCAACACTGACCCACGAGCACGAACGGAGCTGCCCCATGACCGATACCCCTGTCCGCACCAACCGCTGGGTACGCCGCGAGCCCCGGCAGACGAGCTCCCTCGGCGACGGGCCCCTGCTGCCCTCGTTGGAAGCGGTGTACCTCACCGATCCCGAACTCCTCGCCGAGTTGCTCCCGCCCCCGCTGGCGGCGCCGCCCGAGCCCCGGGTCCACGTGCGCATCACCGACATCGATCTCGACGTCGGCGGCGGCCACCGCTACCAGGAGAAGGTCGGCTTCTTCGCGGTGGATGCGATCCACGAGGAGACTCTCGGTGAGTACCCGCTGCTGATCCCCATCGACCTGGAGGGCGCCATCAGCATCAGCCGGGAACGCCATGGCGAGCCCAAGAAGCTGGCCGAGCTGGAGCTCGAACGCCACGGGGACCACATCGAGGGCCGGATCAGCCGCCAGGGCGTGACCTTCGTGGAGATGATCGGCGACGTCAGCCAGACCCTTCCGACCCCGGAGCCGTACCCGGCCACCCAGTTCTGGTACAAGTTCCTGCCCGCCGTGCAGGGGGAGGGCTTCGACGGCGGCGTCTTCTTGGTGCGCGTCGACCAGGTGCGCTCGCCGCAGTCGGTCGAAGCGGTGGCCGGCAAGGTGGTGCTGCGCGATCTGGCGTCGGCCCCGGTCGCCGACCTCCCCGTCCACGAGCTGGTGTCGATGACCTGGACGAAGCGGCGCAGCACCGTCGACCCCAAGGTGGCCTGCGAGGTCGATCCTCAGGCCTTCGCGCCGTTTGCCGCCGCTCGCTACGACCACTGGTAAGGAAGGCCGACATGGAGCGTTATCTGATCATCTCCTCGGACACCCACGCCGGGCCGCCGGCGGAGCGGTACCGGGACTACCTGGATCCCCAGTACCGCGAAGCGTTCGACGCCGACCTGGCGGCCGCCGGCGCGCCCGGCCGGGAGCAGGAGCATCTGGCCGACACCGACTTCGAGGAGACGTGGGCGACGGAGACGGACCACCGCGAAGAGCGGGCCGCGTGGGACCCGGTCGCCCGCGACGCCGAGCTCGACCGCGAAGGCGTCGCCGCCGAGGTGATCTTCCCCGACGCCGACGTCCTCAACGGCGGGAAGTCGGCGCCGTTCGGTGCCGGGCTCCGCTCCAGCGGGGACCTGGACGGGGAGCTGGTCATGGCCGGCGCCCGGGCCCACAACCGGTGGCTGGCGGAGATGTGCAGCGTCACCCCCGAGCGCCGCTGCGGCGTGGCCACCGTTCCCATCCTTCACGACGTCGACGCCGCCGTGGCCGAGATCGAACGCATCGCCGGCGCCGGCCTCCGTGCGCTCATGATCCCGACGCTGTGGGGCGGCAAGCCCGCCTACCACGACGCCCGCTACGAGCCGGTCTGGGCCGCGTGCGAGGCGCACGACATCGTGGTCCATGTGCACTCGGGCGGAGCCTCGCAGGACATCGGCGAGGGGCCGGGCGTGCTGCCGATCTACGCCACCGAAGCGTGGTGGTGGGCGGCCCGGCCCTTGTGGGTCCTGCTCTGGGGCGGCGTGTTCGACCGCCATCCCCGCCTGCGCTTCGCCCTCACCGAGGACGGCGCCTGGTGGGTCCCCGGCATCGTCAAGCGCATGGACGAGAAGTGGCACGGCGGGCACAACACGGCGAAATTCGGCGCCGCCTTCCGGCAAGCGGTGGCCCGCCCGCCGAGCGACTACTTCGGTAGCAACGTCTTCCTGGGGGCATCGACCCCGTCGGCCGAGGAGGTCGAGCTCCGGCGGGAGATCAAGGTGGACGCCTTCCTGTGGGGGAACGACTTCCCCCATCCCGAAGGCACGTGGCCGCACACCCGGGAGCGGATCCGCGCCGCGTTCGCCGAGGTGCCGGTGGACGAGGCCCGGCGCATGCTGGGGGAGACGGCGGCGACCGTCTACCGGTTCGACCGGGCCCGGCTGGCGCCGATCGTCGAGCGGATCGGTCCCACCCTCGACGAGGTGCACGGGCAGCCCGCCGCCGTTTGAGCCCTGCCGTTTGAACCCTGCCGTTTGAACCCTGCCGTCTGAGTCCTGCCGTCAGCGTCCCGCCGCCCGATCGAGACGGGCGGCGGCGGCGAGGGCGGAGACGAACAGGTCCCGCTCGCGGCGGACGGCGGCGGCCGAAGGGCGGGCCCTGGAGGGGTCGTACGGTATGGCGTCACCGAGCTGCTGGCTCAGGGCCATGCCCCGGATGGCGTGGAAGACCACGTTGGTCGTGGCCGGCGCCGCTCGATCTCCGAGCGCCTCCCGCAGCAGCCGCCGCAGGTCGCCGGCCGTGGTGGCGGCTTGCTCGGCCAGGATCCTGGCCACCTCCGCCGAGGTGTCGGGGTCGTGGCGCAGGTTGAGCAGGATCTGCATGCGGGCGAGATAGGTGGGGTTGCCATACTGCTGCGCCAGGCAGCCGTACAGGGACTGCAAGCGCTCCTCCAGCGTGTCGCCGTCGATCGAGGCGCGATCCATCGAAACGGCAAAGCGGCGGTTGAGCTCGTCGACGACTGCCAGCAGCAGCGACTCCCGTGAGCCGAAGTGGTATTGGATCGACCCCCAGCTGACGTTGGCGCGCCGAGCGATCTCGTTGGTGCTGGCTCGGTAGAAGCCGAACTCCAGGATGCAGGCCACGGCCGCGTCCACGATCTGATGTGGACCGTTCGGCCCTCCGAGGTCCACCTTCCGCTGCCCGCGTCGCGAGCGGTCGCGTGGTTGGGGGGCATTGGGCGCGCGGCCGCCGTCCACTCTGTCGTCACCTCGGTCCCATAGTTATTGCTATGATGAGATCGTCATTGTAGGCGAGCTCTCAAGGGGGGACCCGGATGCCTGGTGTGTTCGACGGCCTGCGGGTGCTCGACTTGTCGTGGGGTATCGCCGGGCCGATGACGACAATGGTGCTGGCCGACAACGGCGCCCTGGTCACCAGGATCGAGCACCCCGACGGTGATCCGTTCTCCGCCCAGGCCGGTTACCGGGTCTGGAACCGGGGCAAGCGCAGCGCCCGGCTGGACCTGCGGAGCGAACCGGACCGGGACGCCTTCTTCTCGCTGGCCGGCGGCGCGGACATCGTGGTCGAGAGCTTCGCGCCGGGTACGACGACCAGGCTCGGGATCGACCACGCCACGCTCGCGGCCGGCAACCGCCGCTTGATCACCTGCTCCATCGCCGGGTACGAACGGCACGGCCGGCACCGGGATCGGCCCGGCTATGACGGGCTGGTGGCGGCCCGCACCGGGCTGCTCTACGACCACAAGGGGCGCCAGGGCACGGCCATGGAGTACATCGCCGGGCGCGCCGGGCCCCATCCCGAGTTCGAAGCCCCGGAAGGCATGGTCCGGGGGGCCGACCGGCCCGGTCCCGCCTTTCCCCGCTCCACCTGGCCGAGCGTCGGGGCCATGTACCTGGCCTCGCTCGGTGTGGCCGGCGCGCTGCGGGCCCGTGAGGTCACGGGGGACGGGCAGTTGGTGGAGACGTCGCTGGAGCAGGGCGCCCTGGCGGCGGCGTGCCTCAACTGGCAGCGGGTCGAGAATCCCGATGCGCCGCTGTATTGGATGTGGCCGGTGGACAGCAGGTCCATCGAGGGCCTCTACGAATGCGCCGACCATCGCTGGGTGCACCACTGGACGCTGCGACCGAGTTGGGTGCTGGGCTCGGTGGAGCACGACCGCTTCGAGCCGGTCGGGCTGGAGACCAGCTACCGGGACGATCCCGACCGGATCTCCATGGATCCGGATGGGCTGCTCGAGGGGATGTTCCTCCATGGGACGCTGGCCGAGGCCTTCCGGCAGGCACCGGCTGACCGCTGGGTGGAGGCGGCGGACGCGGCGGGGGTGGGCGTGGCCCTGGTGCGGTCGCCGGCCGAGGCCCTGGCGGACGAGGCGTTCCTGGCCGACGGTTGCGTGGTGGAGGTCGACGACCCGGAGGTCGGGGCCATCCGCCACGTGGGCAACGTGCTCGAGTTCTCGGCGACGCCTGGTGCGGTCGGCGGCCCGGCGCCGCGGGCGGGCGAGCACACCGCCCAGACACTCGCCGCCGCCCGGACCGACGCCAGCCCCGCTTCCGCCGGCGGCCCCGGTTCCGCCGGCGGCACCGCTTTCGCCGGCGGCGCCCCGCTCGATCATCCCCTCGAGGGCGTGCGCGTGCTCGACCTCGGCCTCGGGGTGGCCGGGCCCTTCGGCGGGAGGATGCTGGCCGACCTGGGTGCGGACGTGATCAAGGTGCACGCCCTGCACGACACCTACTGGGCGGGAACGCACATGGGACTCGGCACCAACCGGGGCAAGCGCAGCATCGCCGTCAACCTCAAGGAGGAGCGGGGCAGGGAGATCCTCGAGCGGCTCATCGAGGGCACCGACGTGCTGATGACCAACTGGCGGCCGGGCGCGGCGGCCCGGCTCGGGATCGACTACGAGACGCTGAGCGCCCGCTTCCCCCGGCTGGTGTACTGCAACACGCGCGGCTACGAGCGGGGACCGCGATCCGATCTGCCCGGTACCGACCAGACGGCGAGCGCCCTGACCGGGGTCGAGTGGGAGGACGGGGCCTGCGACGCCGGCAACCCGCCGTTGTGGAGCCGGTCCAACATGGGCGACACCGGCAACGCCATGCTGGCGGCCATCGCCATCACCGCTGCGCTGTATCACCGCGACCGCACCGGTGAGGGACAGGCGGTGAGCACGTCGATCGTCAATGCCCAGCTGCTGACCACGTCGTACGCCTGGATCCACGCAGACGGCACGCCCGCCGAGTGGGGCCACGTGGACGGCGGGCAGCACGGCCTCTCGCCCTTCTACCGCATGTACCGGTGCGGCGACGGCCGGTGGGTCTTCGTGGCGGCCACCACGTCCGACCAGCGCGCTGTGCCTGGCCCGGCTGATGGGGGAGGAGGCCGTCGCCTTCGACGATCCCGGCAAGGCGGCGGTGATCCTCGAGGGACGCCTGCAGGA
This sequence comes from uncultured Actinomycetota bacterium, assembly GCA_963757175.1. Lineage (GTDB taxonomy): Bacteria > Actinomycetota > Acidimicrobiia > Acidimicrobiales > Palsa-688 > CAVWQR01. The sequence continues at coordinate 356,260 of CAVWQR010000002.1, forward strand.
TCGGCCCGCCGCGGCCTGGTTCGCCGCCATCGACGACGCTGGCGTGCCGGTGGAGGTCGTCGACGAGAGCTTCTGCCGCAGCCTGTTCGACGACCCGGCGGCGCGTGACGCGCAACTCGTCACGGAGACCCGGGCGGGCGGCGTCGGCCGGTTCGAGGACCCCGGGCTCCTGGTCAACTTCTCCGACACGCCCGGGGTGGTGCAACGGGGGCCGTGCCTGTGCGGCGAGCACACCCGCGAGATCCTCGTGGAGCAGGGATACACGAGCGCAGCGGTCGATGCGCTGGTCAACGAGGGCGTGGTGGGCGATGCGCCCGTGGCGCCGGTGGCCTAGGACAACGAGAAAGCGAGGCTCGCCATGGCACAACGTCTCATCTCCGCAGACGACCACGTCGACTTGACCCACGATCGGGTCAAGGCTCATCTGGCCGCCAAGCACCACGAGGACTACGACCAGGCGGTGGCGACCTTCGGGGCGTCGATGCGGGCCACGGTCTCGGGCGAGGCCAATCAGCGGTGGCGCGAGCAGCAGGGACTGCCGCCGGGCAACGGCGTGTCGATGGGCGGCAATCGCGACCACCCGGCGAGCGGCCGAGCGGGGCACAACGATGCCCACGAACGGCTCAAGGACATGGACGCCGACGGCGTCGACGCGTCCTCGAGCTACTGCGAGGTCAGCGCCTTCCGCTACCTGTACCTGGTCAAGAGCGGGCACGAAGAGGCGACCCGGGCGTTCAACCTGGCCCTGTCCGAGTTCGCCGCGGTCGACCCGAAGCGGCTCATCGTGTCGTTTCAGATCCCCATCCACGACGTCGACGGTGCCGTCCGCGAGGTGCGGTGGGCGGCCTCGCAGGGCTGCAAGTCGCTCCAGCTCCCCGTGTTCCCCGCCGAGCTGGGCCTCCCGGACTATTGGGACGACCGCTACGACCCACTGTGGGCGGCGATCCAGGAGACCGACCTGCCCATCTGCTGTCACATCGGCCTCAACACCCAACTGGAGGACCTCGCCCGTCGGGACCCGACGCCCCAGAAGGGCGTGTTCGTGCCCCTCGTCGCCCTGTCGAGCGCCGAGGCGCTCGGCATGTGGATCCTCGGTGGCGTGTTCGAGCGGTTCCCCCGCCTGAAGGTGGTGTTCGTCGAGCCGGGGCTGGGCTGGGTGTCGTGGTGGCTGTACATCGTCGACGACCTCAAGACCCGCCAGGGCTACGAGTTCCCGGCGATCACGCGGCTACCGAGCCAGTACTTCCGCGACAACGTCTACCTGACCTTCGTTGACGAGCCCGACGCCATCCGTCACGCCCACGACCGGCTCGGGGTGGCCAACCTCATGTGGTCTTCGGACTATCCGCACCCGGTGTCCAGCTGGCCGAACTCCCAGGCGACGGTGGAGCGCATGTTCGCCGGGGTACCCGAGGACGAGCGGGAGCTCGTCACCAGCGGCAATGCCGTCCGGGTCTGGAACCTGTGAGGGTGAGCCCCGAGGAACAGTTTTTCTGGGACGGGGTGGCCGAGCGCCGACTTCTGCTGGCCAAGTGCGCCACGTGTTCGCGGCTGCAACATCCGCCGGCGCCCATGTGCCCGCGCTGTGGCTCCACGGATTGGGCGGTCCACCAAGCGTCGGGGCGGGGCCGCGTTCACAGTTGGATCGTGTCGCACCACCCCTCCGACGCCGACGCCTCGCCGCGGATCGTGGCGCTGGTCGAGCTCGAAGAGGGGGTGCGCCTGGTTTCCAACCTGCGCGACGTCGAAGTCGCCGACGTGGGCAACGAGATGGCCGTGGAGCTCACCTTCGCTGACGTCGACGGGACCCTCCTCCCGCAGTTCCGCCCGGCACGGGCGGCGTCGACCCTGTGACGTCGTCGAGGGGGCGGGCCGCCGTCGTCGGCATCGGCCAGACGGAGTTCTCCAAGGACTCGGGCCGCAGCGAGCTGCGTCTCGCCTCCGAAGCCGTCAGCTCGGCCATCGCCGATGCCGGCCTGCAGCCGGCGGACGTGGACGGCACGGTGACCTTCACCCTCGACACCAACGACGAGCTCGCCCTGATGCGCAGCGTGGGCATCACCCGCACGCGGTGGACGTCGCGCACGCCGTTCGGCGGCGGGGGTGCCTCGGCGACGCTGGAGCACGCCAAGGCGGCGGTGGAGTCCGGGGCGGCCGACGTGGTCGTCGTGTACCGGGCGTTCAACGAGCGGTCGGGTCGGCGCTTCGGCCAGCCTTCCCCCGGACCCGCTCCGGGGGGCACCAGCTGGTACCGCCCGTACGGCCTGGACACCCCGGCCAAGACCTATTCGCTCTGGTTCCAGCGCTACATGCACCGATTCGGCCTCACCAACGCCGACTTCGGTCGGTACTCGGTGGTCGCCCGCCAGCACGCGGCGACCAACCCGAATGCCTGGTTCTACGAGCAGCCGATCACCCTCGACGACCACCAGAACTCGCGGTGGATCGTGGAGCCCATCGTCCGCCTCCTCGACTGCTGCCAGGAGAGCGACGGCGGCGTCGCCTGTGTCGTCACCACCTCCGACCGGGCCAAGGACCTCCGCCAGCCCGTGGTGACGATCGAGGCGGCCACCCAGGGCAACGTCATCGACGGCGACGTGATGTTCAACTACTACCACCCGGATATCTCCCGCTTTCCGGAGGCCGACTACACCGCCGAGCAGCTGTGGGAGACGACCGGGTTGGGGCCGGGCGACATCGACGCGGCCATGATCTACGAGAACTTCAGTCCCATCGTCTTCTACCAGCTGGAGGCGTACGGGTTCTGCGGGCACGGCGAAGCCAAGGACTTCATCCAGGACGGCAACATCGAGCTCGGCGGCAAGCTGCCGGTCAACACCCACGGCGGTCTGCTCGGCGAGGCCTACATTCACGGGGTGAACAACATCCTGGAGGGGGTGCGCCAGCTCCGGGGTACCGCCGTCAACCAGGTTGCCGGCGCCGAGCACGTGCTGTGCAGCGCCGGGCGGAGCGCGGTCGTGCTCGGCAACCGCTGACCGAAGGCCATTGCGAGGAGGACCCGATGGGGACAGGAAGCAGCGCCAGCCTTGCCGGCCGGCGGGTCCTGGTCGTGGGGGCGTCGGCGGGGATCGGCCGGGCCACGGCGATCGGCGCCGTCCGGCGGGGCGCCCGGGTGGCCCTGGCCGCCAGGCGGGCCGATGCCCTGACCGCGGCGGTCGCCGACGCGGGCGGGGGTCACGCCGTCGTCGGCGACGTCACTGAGGCGTCCGAGTGCCAGCGGATCGTGGAGGAGACGGCACGGGCCCTGGGCGGCATCGACTTGCTCGTCTACTCCGTGGGCTCCGCCCCGTTGCAATGGATGCGGCACACGACACCGGAGGAATGGGCCCAGGCCGTCTCGACCAACGCCATCGCCGCCAGCCAGCTGATCAGGGCCGCACTTGCTCACCTGGAGCCGGCGGCGATCGTGGCCGCGCTGTCGTCCGAGACGGTCGACCAACCCCGGACGGGACTCGGCGCCTACGGCGCATCCAAGGCCGCGCTGGAGGCGGCCATGCGGTCGTGGCGGCTCGAGCAACCGGAGGTCCGCTTCACCTGCGCAGCCATCGGTCCCACCCTCCCGACCGAGTTCGGCGACGGGTACCGCGAGGACGTGCTCGTCGACGCCCTGCTCGACTGGTCGAGGCGGGGCATGCTGCAGGAGTACTCCATGCGGACCGAGCACGTGGCCGACGTGCTCCTGGACACCCTGGCGGTCGCCCTGCGCCATCCCGACGTCGGCGTGGAGAGCCTCCGGCTCCGCTCGCCGGCCCGGGCGGCACCTCCGACCACCGACGTGGCCGAAGCGGTGACGTGGGCGGCCACGCTCCTGGACCCGGCCACGTGAGCGGGCCGGGCGCCGCGCCGGTGCTGTCCGCTGCGCCCCCCACGGTGGATGCCGCCCTCACCGCGGCCGCCGCCCAGTACGGCGACGTCCTGGCCTTCGTCGACGGCGACCGTCGCGTCACCTACGCCGAGTGGGACCGGGCGGCGGCCGGAACGGCCAGGGCGCTGGCGGACGCGGGAGCCCGGGCCGGCGCGGTGGTGTGCCTGATGCTCCCGTCATCGGTCGACTTCGCCGTCGCCTTTGCCGCGGCCGCCCGTCTGGGTGCGGTGGTCACCGCGGTCGAACCCGCGGCTCGGGCCGGTCGAGACGGAGGCCATCCTCGCCCGGTGCGATCCTGCCGTCCTGGTCGGCGACGACCCGCGCTGGGACGGCTCCACGCCCACGGCGACGACCCGCTTGAGCGTCGACCGACCTGGCGTCGGCCGCCGACCGTCGCCCCGTTCCGTCCGCCGTGGAAGGCCGCGGCGCTGACGACCCGGCGGTGATCGGCTGGACCAGCGGCACCACCGGTCTGCCCAAAGGCGCCTGGTTCTCCCACCGGTCGCTCGAGGCTGCGGTGCGGCTGTCGGGGGTGCTCAGCGGGCCCTACGACCGCCGGCTGCTCAGCACGCCGTTCGCCCACGTCGGTTTCCTGACCCGGGTGTGGGACCAGGTGGCGTGGGCGATGACCGGGGTCCTCACCCCACCGGTCTGGACGGCCGACTCCATGCTCGACCTGTTGCAACGCGAGCCGCGTCACCGTCGGCCAGGGAGTGCCGACGCAGTGGGAAAAGGTCCTCGCGCTCCCTGCCCTCGACGACGCCGACCTCTCGGCCCTCCGGGTGATCGGCACGGGCGCGGCGCGGGTTCCCCCGGAACTGGTGCTGGCCCTGCGGAAGCGGTTGGGATGCCCCGTCGTGGTGCGCTACGCCTGCACCGAGGTGCCCATCGCCACCGGCACCGACCCGGACGATCCGGTCGAGGTCGTCGCCGGCACCATCGGCCAGCCGGCCACGGGCGTCGACGTCCGTCTGGTGGACGAGAGCGATTCCCCCACGCCGGCCGGTGGGGTCGGGCGCGTCCAACTGCGTTCCCCTGGAGCCATGGGCGGCTACTGGTGCGACTCCGAGCAGACCGCCGACGCCCTGGCCCCGGGGGGCTGGATCCGCACCAGCGACCTCGCCCGGCGCACCGAGCGGGGTGACCTCGTTATCGTCGGGCGGACCTCGGAGGTCTACGTGCGCGGCGGCTACAACGTCTATCCCCTCGAGGTGGAACGCGCCCTGCTGGACCATCCCGGGGTGGCGCAAGCGGCGGTGGTCGGCGTCGACGCGCCGGTCCTCGGTGAGCTGGGAGTGGCCTACGTCGTGCCCGCCGACCCCGGGCGTCCCCCGCAGCTGGCCGACCTCCGAGCCTGGTGCCAGGCTCGCCTGGCTGACTACAAGGCGCCCGATCGGCTCGAGGTGGTGGCTGATCTGCCGCTCAACTCCATGATGAAGATCGACAAGCGCCGGCTGCGACCAGCGCCTACTTCAGGTCCTTGAGACTCTTGCCCACCTGGGACAGCTTGGTGCCCTGCCCGCCGGCGGCGGTGATGGGGACGAGGTTGGCCGAGTCGCAGTTCCAGAACGACTGGTTGGCCTTGTAGGCGATCGGTTGGAACCCGGTGCTGGTGGCCTTGATCGTCACCGCACAGTCGGGGCCCCCTCCGCTGGCGGTCAGCCCGCCGCCGGTCCACGCCTTCTGCAGCTGCAGGCCTTTGTTGTACACGCACAACCGGGTCAGGTTGGCGCCGCACGACTTGGCCGCCTCGGCGAACATCAGCCACGCCGACATCGACAGCTGGCCCAGAAGGGCATGGGAGAGACCGTTGGGCTTGAACTTGGCGAACAGCGCCTCGTAGTCCTGGAGCGCCGGGCTCTGGTTCTGGTACTCGTACGGGCTGAAGTTGGTGGACGTGTACACCGGGTCGCTATTGAGTCCCGCCCCACCCGACTTGGTCAGCTTGGCGTCGTACATGTTGTCGGCGCTGACGATCCAGTCCAGCTTGTAGTTGATCTGGGCCAGCGCCTGCACTAGCAGGCCCAGGTCGACGGGCTCGCCGATGAACAACAGGCCCTTCAGGTGGCTCTGGGCGATCTTCTGGGCGTAGGGCACCCAGGTGGACTCTCCGATTGCGTTGTACTCGCCGCTGTAGGTGAACTTCCAGCCGTAGTGCTGCCCAGCCTGCTTGTAGTTGTTGGCCTGGTTGACGGTGGTGGAGATGTTGCCGGTCAGCACGCCGACGTCGTGGATGGACTGGGGGAAGGTGGCGGTGAGGTAGTTGCCCACGCCGAAGTTCACCTGGTTGAGCGAGGTGGGGTTGACCTTGATGGCGAGGTCGGAGCCCACCGACTGCGGGGTGGTCTGGATCGCCGGGACGTCGGGCAGCAGGCACTGCAAGCGGGTCTTCTGGCCGGCATCGTCGAACACCGCCCCGCCGCCGGCGAGGAAGAAGTCGCTCTGGCACGCCTTGATCATCTGGGCTTCGTAGTTGAACAGGGCCGAATCGTGCTCGTCGAGCTTGATCTGGCGACCGTTGATGCCGCCCAGGGAGTTGCACCACGACGTGAACACCTCGCCGGCGTCGAACAGCTCCTGGTCCAGGCCGGGCTGGGCGCTGCTGCCCGGGTCGGAGAAGGTGCCCACCTGGACAGAGTTGCCGGAGACGCCCTTGGTCGGTCGAGCCGTTCTTCTCGCCCGACGGCGCCGGGCCGCAGACCGACTTGAGCGTTCCGAAGTTGCCCTTGGCGACGGCCTGGTCGGCCGGCGAGCCCCCGGTCGCCGTCGCCGTGCCCGCGGCCGAGCCGGCGGGGCTCGGACCGGCGGCCGCCCCGACCTCGATCTGCTGCTGGCCGGAGCGCGTGCACGCCGCCAGCAGGCCCGCCAGCAGGAGGGTTGTCGTCACCAGCGAGATCCGGCGGACCATCGACGGGATACTATATGCAAAGCCGGCAGGAGAGACGGCAGGCGAGGGCGAGGAAAAGCGATCGGCCCATAGGCTCGGGGGATGGACACCGGAGTGGCAATCTTCCCGACCCCCGACGCCGTCGACCCGGGCGCGCTGGCTCGTCTGGTGGAGCAACGGGGCCACGAGTCGCTGTTCTTCCCCGAACACACGCATATCCCGGCCGAGCGCACCACCCCGTACCCGGCGGGCGGGGAGCTCCCCGGGAAGTACAGCCGCACCTACGACCTGTTCGTGGCCATGACCGCGGCGGCCGCGGCCACGACCAGGCTGCGGGTGGGCAGCGGCATCTGTCTGGTCGTCGAGCGCGATCCGATCGTCACCGCCAAGGAGGTGGCCAGCGTCGATCATCTGTCGGGGGGACGGGTCGAGTTCGGCGTCGGCGCCGGCTGGAACCGCGAGGAGATGGCCAACCACGGCACCGACCCCACCCGGCGGATGAGCCTGCTGGCCGAGCGGGTGGCGGCCATGAAGGCCATCTGGACCGAGGACGAGGCCAGCTACCACGGTGAGCACGTCAACTTCGATCGCATCTGGTCGTGGCCGAAGCCGGCCCAGCGGCCCCACCCGCCGGTCCTCGTCGGCGGCAATGGCCCGACCGTGCTCGACCGGGTGCTGGCCTTCGGCGACGCGTGGATCCCCAACTACGCGCGCCGGGGCATCCTCGACCGGGCCAAGGAACTGCAGTCCCGAGCCGAACGGCCCCTCGAGGTCATGGTCATGGGGGTGCCATCCGACCCCGCCGTGCTGGAGGCGTTCGACGGCGCCGGCTTCCGCCGGGTGCTGGCCTGGCTCCCGTCGGCCGGCCGCGGTCCCGTGGAGCGGACGCTCGACGGCTTCGAGACGGCGATCGCCGAGTACCGAGGGGAGTGACCGAGGGCGAGGCCCGCCGCCGCTTCGTCGGCGCCCGGGTCGCCCGGCTGGCGACGGTCGATGCCGCCGGCCGCCCCCACCTGGTGCCGCTCGTCTTCGCCGTCGCCGGCGACACCCTCTACAGCGCCGTCGACCACAAGCCCAAGCGCACCACCGCGCTGCGCCGGCTGGCCAACGTGGTCGACAACCCGGCGGTCGCTCTGCTCGTCGACCACTACGACGACGCCGAGTGGGGCCAGCTGTGGTGGACGCGTGCCGACGGCACCGGCCGGGTCATCGCCGCCCCGAATGAGGCCGAGGAAGGACGCCGGGCCGTCGATCTGCTCGTGGCCCGCTACGCCCAGTACCGGGACCGGCCCCCGACGGGACCGGTCCTGGCGGTCGACGTCGAGCGCTGGTCGGGCTGGTCAGCGGGGGGCTGAGCGGCGCCGGCACTCCTCTGGCCCGGGCGTTTGTGGACCCGAATGCAGGCGGCGGCGCCGAAATGGACCGCGGTGCAGCACAGGTCAGACGAAACGGCCACAGGACCCGCCCGAACCTGCCCGAGGGGCCACAACCCGATCGAAACCCGATCAAACCCGATCGAGCCCCTCGGCTACCCCTTGGAGCGGTAGATGACCTGCAGCTCGGTGAAGCCGTACAGGCCCCAGGGCCCGTTCTCGACGCCGATGCCGCTCCACTTGGCCCCGCCGAAGGGCTGGTGGGGGGCGAGCACGAGATGGTCGTTGACCCAGGCCGTCCCGCACTCGAGCTGGGCGGCGACCTCGGCCGCCCGCGACGGGTCGCCGCCCCACACCGAGCCGGAGAGCCCGAAGTGGGTGGCGTTGGCCCGGTCGACCGCGTCGCTCTCGTGGCGGTAGGGGATCACGGGCAGCGCCGGCCCGAACTGCTCCTCGTCCACGATCCTCGTCCCGTCGCTGACGCCGGTGAGGATGGTGGGCTCGAAGAAGTACCCGGGCCCGTCGACGGGCTTGCCGCCGGCCGCCGGCGTGGCTCCGGAGCTGACGGCGTCGGCCACCAGCTCGCTCACCCGGTCGTACTGCGGCTTGTTGTTGATGGGCCCGAGTTGGGTGCCCTCCGCGGTCCCGTCTCCCACCTTGACGCTGCGGGCCTTCTCCGCCAGGGCGGACACGACCGCGTCCTGCAACCGCTCGGGTACGTACACCCGCTTGATGGCGGAGCACACCTGGCCGTTGTTCTGGAACGCTCCCCAGAACAGCTTCTCGGCGATGGTGTCGACGTCGACGTCGTCGAGGAGGATGGCGGCGTCGTTGCCGCCGAGCTCCAGGGTGACGCGCTTGAGGTCGGGCGCGGCCGAGGCGGCGACGTGCTTGCCGGTGGCCACCGAGCCGGTGAAGCTGATCTTGCGGGGGACGGGATGGCTGGTCATCCACGCGCCCAGCTCGTCGCCGCCGGACACCACGTTGAGCACGCCCGGCGGGAGCGCCTGGGCCAGGAGCTCGCCCAGCTTCAGCGTCGACAGCGGGGTGAAGGGCGACGGCTTGAGCACCATGGTGTTGCCGGCCAGCAGCGCGGGGGCGATCTTCCACGACGCCAGCACCAGCGGGAAGTTCCACGGGGTGATGGCGGCGACGGCCCCGAGCGGGCGGCGCACGACCTCGGCGAACGCCTTGTCGTCGTCCTGGATGACCTCGCGGGGGGTTTCGAGCTCGGCGTAGTACTTGAACCACACGCCGGCGCCCAGGACCTCCATGTTGGCGTCGCCGAGGGGCTTGCCCTGTTCGGCGGTCAGCAGCGGCGCCAGCTGCTCGCCGGCGCCGAAGAGAACGTTGGCCGCGTCGGCCAGCGCCCGGCGCCGGGCGGCCTCGTCCGACTTCCAGTCGCGGTACGCCTTGGCCGCGGCGTCGAACGCGCTGTCGAGCTGCTCGCGGGTGCACGCCGGCGCCTGGGCGTGTGCGACACCTGTCGCCGGATTGATCACGTCGAACGTGGCGGCGGCGGCGACGCGCTCGCCGCCGATGGTCATGGTGGCATCGGCCATTGCATCTCCCCTGATCTGGCGTGCGTCTGCGACTGTACGCCACGCCGAGGCATGCTGGGGCGGTGACAGAGGCTGCCACCCGGACGGTCGTGTACACCGACGGCGCCTGCCTGGGGAATCCGGGCCCGGGGGGCTGGGCGTGGGCGGTCCCCGAGGGCCGGTTTCGCAGCGGTGCCGCCGCCCGGTCGACGAACCAGCGCATGGAGATCACCGCCGTGCTCGACGCGGTGACGACCCTGGACGGCCCGCTCGACGTGGTGTCGGACTCCACCTATGTCGTCAACTGCTTCCGCGACCGGTGGTGGGAGGGCTGGCTGGCCCGGGGGTGGAAGAACAGCCAGAAGAAGGACGTCGCCAACCGGGACCTGTGGCAGCCGCTCATCGAGGCCTACCGGGCGGCGCCGAGCCGTGTCCGGTTCCGCTGGGTCAAGGGCCACAGCGGCGAGGTCATGAACGACCTGGTGGACCGGCTGGCCGTCGACGCCGCCACCACCCAGCAGGGCCGGAGCGGGACGGGCGTTCCCGTGCTACTCGGGCCGCCGGACCGCCCTCGCGCCGCGCCTCGCCCCGTCCCGGCCGACCCGGTGCCCGCCGGCCATCTCATCGCCGTGACCGGTCTGCGGCCTCCTGGCCTCGGCGGCTACGGCGACACGCCGGCGGCCATCGCCGCCCGCCAGCAGCTGACCAAGATCCTCGACGCCAAGGCGACGCTCGCCGCCGACGCCACGGTGCTCACCGGCCTGGGTCTGGGGGCCGAGCAACTCGGCGCCGAGGCTGCCCTCGCCGCGGGCGTGCCCTACGTCGCCGTGCTCGCCTTCCCCGGCATGGAGCGGGTGTGGCCGGCGGCGGCCCAGGCTCGCTTCGCCGAGCTGCGCGACGGCGCCCGGGAGGTGGTGGTCCTGCAGGGCAAGGCGCCGGCGAGCAAGCCGGCGGTGGCCGGGGCTCTGGCCCGGCGAGATGCATGGATCGCCCGTCACGCCGCCGAGGCCATCGTGGTGTGGGACGGCGAGGATTCCGGGGTGGGCCGCACCCTGCGTTCGCTGCAGGACCATCTCGGCGAGGAGCAGGTCTGGATCCTCGAACCTTGAGGATTGCCGTCGACACCGGCGGGACGTTCACCGACGTGGTGGCCGCCGACGGGCGGGTGGTCAAGCTGGCGTCGACGCCGGCGAACCCGGCGGGGGCGGTCGCCGACGGCTTGGGCCGCGCCGGCGGGGCCGATGTCCTGGCCCACGGCACGACGGTGGCGACCAACGCCCTGCTCGAACGGGGCGGCGGCCGGGTGGCGCTGGTGGTCAGCGAGGGCCAGCGCGACGTGATCGAGATCGCCCGCCAAGCCGCGTCCGTCGCTGTACGACCCGTGGGCGGATCGGCCCGAGCCGCTGGTGCCGAGGGAGCTGCGGTTCGAGAGCGGTGGTCGGTTGGATGCGGAGGGGAAAGAGCTGGCGCCCGTCGGTTCGCCCCCCGAGGTGCCCGACGGTCTGGACGCGGTGGCCGTGTGCCTCCTCCACGCCGATCTCAGCAGCGACCACGAACGCGCCATGGCCGATGCCCTGGCGGCGACGGGTGTTCGGGTCCTGTGTTCCCACCAGGTGTCCCCCGAGTTCCGGGAGTACGAGCGCACGGTGACGACCGTGGTCAACGCCTACCTCCTGCGCCCCTGCCGCGCCTATCTCTCCGCCCTGGCCGAGCTGGCCGGGGAGGTGTTGGTGATGACCTCGGCCGGCGGTTTGCGCCCGGTGGCCGAGGCGGCCGAGCTGCCGGTGACCCTGCTGCTGTCCGGCCCCGCCGGCGGGGTGCTGGCCGCGGCCGCCGCCGCCCAGGCTGCCGGGTGGGACGACTGCGTGAGCTTCGACATGGGCGGCACCAGCACCGACGTGTGCCTCGTCCGCGGCGGGCGGCCGGAGCCGGCGGCCGAGCGCACCGTCGCCGGGCTGCCGATCCGCATGCCGTCGCTCGACGTGCACACCATCGGCGCCGGCGGCGGTTCGATCGCCCGTGTCGATGCGGGCGGGGCGCTGGCCGTCGGGCCGCAGAGCGCGGGCGCCGAGCCCGGCCCGGCGTGCTACGGGCGGGGCGGCCGCCGGCCCACGGTCACCGACGCCGACCTGGTGGCCGGGCGCATCCCCGAGTCGGGCTTCGCCGGCGGTCTCGACCGGACGGCGGCGGAGCGGGCCCTGGCCGAGGCCGGTGTCGAGGCCCAGGGCGTCATCGCCGTGGTCGACGCCAACATGGTCCAGGCCGTGCGGGTGGTGTCGGTTGAACGGGGGGTCGATCCCGAGCGGCTGGCGCTGGTGGCGTTCGGCGGCGCCGGCCCGCTGCACGCGTGTGCGCTGGCCGACGCCCTGGGCATGCCGGCGGTCATCGTCCCGCCACGCGCCGGCGTGCTGTCTGCCGTCGGCATCCTCGGCGCCCCCACCCAGGTCGACCTGGTGCGGTCGTGGCCCACGCCGGGGGACACGACCGGCCTCGACGACGCCCTGGCGGCGCTCGCCGGCGCCGCTCGAGCAGCCGGGAGCGGGGTGACGGTGGGCGGCGACGAGACCGAGACGTCGCTCGACTGCCGCTACGCCGGCCAGAGCCACGAGCTGAACGTGGCCGGGATCGCCGACTTCGAGGCCGAACACCGGAGTCGCAACGGGTTCACCATGCCTGGCGTTCCCGTCGAGGTCGTCGCCCTGCGCGCCACCGCCCGCTGGTCGTCGCCCGTGGATGTCAGCGACCTGGCCCCCCCGCCCCGCCGCGGCCCCTACCGCGGCCCGCACGTCATCGCCGAGGACGACTGCACCATCTGGGTGGCCGAAGGCTGGATGGCCGACGTCCACGAATCCGGGTCGTGGCTGCTCACGCGGGAAGCGGACGGGCGTTGAACCCCGCCCAGCTCCAGGTGCTCATCTCCGAGCTGACCGGGGTGGCGGGCGAGATGGGGGCCGTGCTGCGGCGGTCCGCCCTTTCCCCCAACATCAAAGAACGAGCAGACTGTTCGGCCGCACTGTTCACCCCCGGCGGCGAGCTGCTGGTCCAAGCCGAGCACATTCCCGTGCACCTGGGCAGCATGCCGGCCTCGGTCGCCGCCGCCATCGCCGCCGACCTGACGCTCCGGCCCGGGCGAGCAGGCGGTGCTCAACGATCCCTTCGCCGGGGGCACCCATCTCAACGACCTGACCCTGGTCGCCCCCGCATTCGTCGGCGATCGACTGGTCGGCTGGGCGGCCAACCGGGCCCACCACGCCGACGTCGGGGGCATGGCTCCCGGCTCGATCCCTCCCGCCGCCACCGAGATCTACCAGGAGGGGCTGCGCATCCCGCCCGTGCGCCTGACCGACGAGGTGGCGGCGCTGGTGCGGGCCAACTCCCGGACCCCGGCTGAGCGCCGGGGCGACCTCGACGCCCAGGTGGGGGCCAACGTCGTGGGGGCGCAGCGCCTGGCCGAGCTCGCCGACCGTCCCCTCGACGAGGTGGTGGCCTACGGCGAACGGCGCATGCGCGCCGCGCTGGCCGCGCTCCCGGACGGACGCTGGGAGGTGGACGACGTCATCGACTCGACGGGCCCGTTGGACGACCAGCGGGCGCCGGCGCGCATCCGCCTGGCGCTCACCATCGACGGCGAGACGGCGACGTTCGACTTCACCGGCACCGACCGGGCTCGGCCGGGCAACACCAACGCCGTCGAGGCGGTCACCGCCAGCGCGGTGGCGTGGGCGCTGCGTTCGGTCACCGATCCCGACCATCCCCGCCAACGGCGGCGCCCTGCGGCCGGTGGGCGTCCTCGCTCCCGCGGGAAGCGTCGTGGCGGCCCGTCCGCCCGTCGCCGTCGGCGCCGGCAACGTCGAGGTCAGCCAACGCGTCGCCGACGTCTGCCTGCTCGCCCTGGCCCAGGTGGCGCCCGACCGGGTGGGCGCGGCCGGCCAGGGGACCATGAACAACCTGATCCTGGGCGGCGCCTCCGGGCTGGGTGTACTACGAGACCATCGGCGGCGGTCAGGGGGGCCGGCCGCCGCACGGCGCCCCCGCCGGTCGACGGGGGATGAGCGGAGTGCACACGGCGATGACCAACACGCGCGACACGCCCAGCGAAGCGCTGGAGCGGGCCTATCCCCTGCGGGTCCTGCGCTACCGGCTGCGCTCCGGAAGCGGCGGCAGGGGGGCGGCACCGGGTGGCGACGGGATCGAACGGGTGCTCCAGGTGCTGGAGCCGGCGACGCTGTCGCTGATCACCGAGCGGCGGGCGAGCGCCCCGTGGGGGCTGGCCGGCGGGGGGCCGGGCGCGGTGGGGGAGAACTGGCTGTGGCCCGGCGGGGACGAGTCCCGGCGCCGGCCGCTCGCCGACAAGGTCACCGTGGTCCTGGCCGCCGGCGACGCCGTGCAGGTGCTCACTCCCGGCGGTGGAGGGCACGGACCGGCGTAGGCCCTCGACCGCGCTCCGTGTAAATTGCTCCGCTTTCCGTGCGGCTGTCACCGCGCTTGGGGGTCGCTTGGCCGCGTTGTGCTGTCAAAAACGGGCAAGGAAGCGAAACTTTCGCTCAAGTAACTAGTTATTTGTGCCGAACCCATAGGAGAAGGCTCGGCTCCGCTCCCGGGAGTCGTCATGGTGGGAAAGCTGAGCATGGGCTCGACACACGACAGGCACCGCAAACGCCACCCGGTGGCGGTCGTGGTGGGCACCCGCCCCGAGGCGGTCAAGCTGGCGCCGGTCGCCCGGTGCCTGGCGTCCTCCTCGTGGGCCGATCCGACGATCGTGGCCACCGGTCAGCACGGCGACGTCGTCGACGACGTGCTGCGCGCCTTCGACCTGAAGGCCGAACACGAGCTGGCCCCGGTCGCCGGCGACGAGACGGTCACGGCGATGAACGCTCGGCTGCTGCACGGTCTGGGCCAGGCGCTGGCCGGCATCGGGCCCGACCTGGTGGTGGTCCAGGGTGACACCGCCTCCACGCTGGCCGGCGCCCTCGCCGGCTTCTTTCGGCGGGTCCCGGTCGCCCACGTCGAAGCCGGCCTCCGGACCCACGACCTCGATCTGCCGTTCCCCGAGGAGGCCAACCGCCGGCTCGTCGCCCAGGTGGCGGCGCTGCACTTCACGCCCACTCGGGCCGCGGCGGCCAACTTGCGGGCCGAAGGAGTCGCCGACGAGCGGGTGGTGGTCACCGGCAACACCGGCATCGACGCCCTGCTGATGGCCCGGGCCCGCGAGCCCGACGACGGAGAGCTCGACGGCGTCGACCCCGATCGTCCCCTGGTGGTGGTCACCGCCCACCGCCGCGAGTCGTGGGGCGAGCCCATCCGCAGCATCGGCAGGGCGGTCGCCCGCCTCGCCCACCGTCATCCCGAGTGCCAGGTGGTGGTGGCCGGACACCTGAACCCGGCCGTCCGCCACGCCCTCGAGGCCGGCGTGGGCCGCGGCGGCAACGTCATCCTGTCGGGGCCGCTGGCCTACGGACCGTTCGCCCGGCTGCTGGGCCGGGCCCGGTTGGTGATCACCGATTCGGGCGGCATCCAGGAGGAGGCCACCGCCCTGGGCGTCCCGGTGCTGGTCACCCGGGCGGTGACCGAGCGCACCGAGGGCGTCGACGCCGGCGTGGCCCGCCTGGTCGGGACCGACGAGGACCGGGTGACGGCGGAGGCGTCGGCGCTGCTCGGCGACCCGGCCGCCCACGCCGCCATGCGCCCTCGCTCCAACCCCTACGGCGACGGGGCCGCCGCCGGGCGGGTGGCGGCCGGCTGCGGTTGGTTGCTCGGCGCGGGCGAGCGCCCGGCGCCGTTCTGTCCGGCGACGCCGACGACGGTGGGCGGGTAGCGGGGTGTACGGCAAGCCCTTGGGCGTGGTGGGCGGCGGCGTCGCCGGCGGGGGCACCCTGGCCTACACCGGCTTCTACGTCGGCGGGGCCATCCTCGCCGCGCTGGCGCTCATCGTCGTCGGCCTGCTCGTCGTGCGCGTCAGCTACCTGGAGCGCACGGCCCGCGCCTCGGCCTCGGCCGCCCGCCACGACCGCACCGACCACCCGGAGGAGGGGCCGTGAGCGAGGACCGCCTGCAGCTGGCCGGTCGGGCGTCGACGGCCGCCGGCCTGCTCGGCGTGGCCGCCCTCCTGCTCGTGTTCGAGACCGGTTACCGGCACGTGGAGGCGGTGGTGGCCGCCGCCATGTTCGGCGTCGGCACGCCCACCCTGGCGTCGCCCGGCGCGTCGATCGTGTACTTCGGGCTGGGCCACCCGCACGCCTTCGGCCTGGACATCACCCCCGAGTGCAGCTCGGGCCTGCTCATCGCCCCCCTGGCCGTGGTGGGCGCCGCCCTGCTGTGGCGCCGCCGGATCCGCGTCGCCCGGGTGCTGGCCGGAATGGCCGTGGTCGGCGGGCTCCTCGTGCTCGGCAACCAGCTGCGCGTCGGGCTGATCGCCTGGCTCATCAAGGCGCTCGGACTGAAGACGGGCTACGAGTGGGGCCACGTGGTCGCCGGCTCCCTGGTCAGCATGGTGTTCATCGCCGGCGGCCTCGCCCTGCTGGTGTGGATCGTCGCCACCGGGCGCCCGGCCCAGAGGGCGGTGGGATCGTGAACGTGTCCGGCGGCCTGTTCGCCATGGGCCTGGCCCAGGCCATCGCCCTGCTGATGAGCGTCCTGTTCGTCACCTACGTGGCCGTCATCGTGGTCCCCTACCTCCGGCGCCGGCCGCGACGCCCCGGCGACAGCCGGGCGTTCTCGTGGCACCTGTTCATCCCCGCCCGCGACGAGGCAGTGGTGCTGGGCGACACGGTCGACTACCTGCTGGCCAACTTCCCGGGCGTGCACGTCTGGGTCATCGACGACGCCTCGTACGACCGCACCGGCCGTATCGCGACCGCCTTCGCCGACCACGACGATCAGGTCCACCTCGTCGCCCGGTGCCTGCCCGACGCCCGCACCGGCAAGGGCGACGCCCTCAACGCCGCCTACCGGGCGCTGGACCGGTGGCTGCCGGCGGAGACGGACCGTGGCCGGGTGATCGTCGGGGTGATCGACGCCGACGGGCTGCCCGCGGCCAACTGCTTCGACGTTTGCGCCGCCGACCATCTCTTCGGCGACGACCGGGTGGGATCGGTGCAGGTCTGCGTGCGCATGGTCAACCGGGACGACGCCCAGCCCTTCCCCGACCGGGGCCGGCTGGCCAACCTGTTCGGGCGCCTGCTGGTGCGCATGCAGGACCTCGAGTTTCGGGCGCCCATCTCGGCCATCCAGATGACCAGGCAGCGCACCCGGACCGTCGGGCTGGGCGGCAACGGCCAGTTCAGCCGGCTGTCGGCGCTCGACTCGGTGGGCGGCGACGACGGCCGGCCGTGGCGGGGCTCACTGCTGGAGGACTACGAGCTGAGCCTGCACCTGCTGATGGCCGGGCACCGCAACGAGTACACCATGGACACCCTGGTGGACCAGGAGGGCCTGCCCAGCATGCGCCGGCTGCTCTCTCAGCGCACCCGGTGGGGGCAGGGCACCATGCAGTGCAACGGCTACCTCCGCCGCATCTGGACGTCGCCGCACGTCTCCACCATCGGCACGCTGGAAGCGAGCTACTACCTGATCCAGCCCTTCCTCCAGCTGCTGGGCACCCTGGTCTACCCGGTCCCCTACATCCTGCTGCTGTTCAACCTGGGCGCCAGCCCGGGCGGGTTGTCAGGTTGGCTCGGGGACGGAGGCTGGCTGCTGGTGGCCCTGTACGCGGTGTTGGGCCTGGGGCCGTTCGTGATCTGGGGCCCGATCTACGCCCGCTACTGCGAGCGGTCCGTCGGCCGGTGGCGCGGCCTCGGCTTCGGCCTGGCCTACGCCGTCTTCATCCTGTCGTTCTACGTGACCTCGTGGCGGGCGTTCATCCGCATCCTGCGGGGTCGTCGAGGGTGGGTCAAGACCCGCCGCAACGCCGAATCCCAACCCCTGCCCACCCCCGCCCAAGTGTGAAACCGGCGAGAAAGAAAGAGAACCCATCATGAAACTGTTCCGATCCCCGTGGCGCAACCGCCTGACGGTCAGCGTCGGATTGGCGGCGGCGTCCCTACTGCTGACCGCGGCACCGGCGGTGGCCGCCACCGGCGACAACACGGCCTACGCCGTGCGGACGACCGGTCTGGTCAACGTGGGACCGCTCGCCCCGAGCGCCTTCGTCGCCGGTCCCCAGTCCAACAGCGTGGCCAACCTCAACCTGGCCGGGCTCATCACCACCGGGGTGCTGACGTCGAGCACCACGTCGACGAGCTCCACCGCCCAGACGGCCAACCTCAACGTCATCCTGAGCGGACTCAACGCCCTGAGCGCCAATGCGGTGACGGCCACGTGCACGTTCAACCCGTCGAATGACACGGTCAGCGGCACCACGTCCATCGTCAGCGGTGTGGTCGCCATCCTCGGCAGCACCATCAACATCCTGCCGAACCCCGGTCCCAACACCGTGCTTCTCAACGTGCCCGGGATCGCCACCATCACCCTCAACCGGCAGGTGACCCACGCTGACGGCAGCCTGACCGTGGACGGCATCGTGATCCATCTGCTCGGCAAGACCCAGGACGTCGTGGTGTCCTCGGCCACGTGCCAGAAGGCCACGGTCGTGGGTACGCCCATCATGGCCGAGGGCTTCGCCATCGGCGGAGGCGTCCTCGTTCTGCTGGGTGTCGCCGTCTTCTTCGGCCGCCGGTACGTGATCGCCGCCCGCCGCCAGGCCTGAGATCCGCCAGGGGTGAGTCCCGCGCAGGCGGACCGTCGTCGGCAGTTGCCGGCCGGACCCGCCTGCGCCGGGGGCTTCACGGTCCGGGGAGGAACGTGGTGCTGTGTTCCTCCTCCGGTAAGTCTTCGACGTCAAAAGCTTAGGCGGCAAGGGGACCGACTAGGGTGGTGACGATGCGGCCCGTCGCAACCTCCGATCGGCCTTCATTTGAGCTGGGCGGCTCGAACGGTCAGCCGTGCCTTTGACGACGCCCTGGCGTCCGCCGGCGGGTCGGTGCCGGTGTGGTTGGTCCTGCTGAACCTGAAGACCCGGCGGCTGGCCAACCAGCGCGAGCTGGCCGCCGCGGTCGGTGTCCGCGAGGCGACGCTGACGCACCATCTGAACGCCATGGAGATCGACGGCTTGATCACCCGTCGACGCGACACCGTCAACCGCCGGATTCACGTGGTGGAGCTGACCGACAGCGGCGAGGCTGCCTTTCTGCGCCTGCGGGCCGCCGCCGTCGCCTTCGACCGGCGCCTTCGGCGCGGCATCAGCGACGAGGACTCGGCCAACCTGGAGAGCCTGCTCCGTCGGCTGGCGGCTAACGCTGGCGCCGAGCAGGACGGCTCCGCTCCGTGGGCGGGCCTGATCGACAGCAAGCGGTGATCGCCCCGCCGGGCCGCCGGCAGGAGCTCAGCGCTGGGCTTTGGCCATGGCCGCGATGGCGTTGACCCGGCGCACCGCCTCGCGCACCTCGCCGACGAAGTCCCGGCGTCGCTTGGTCAGATGGGGGTCGTCGGACTCGACCAGGTCGCGGTGCCGGGCCAGGCGCAGGGCGGTGGCGAACAGCTCGAGCGACGCCGACTCCTCGCTGGCGATCCGGCGCTGGAGCGCCCACTGGCGAGCGACGCCGAGACACTCCTCGAGGAAGACGGGCTCGTCGAACTCCTCGTCCCCGTAGTCCGCCAGCTGCTGGGCCACCACGTGGTAAGCGTCGAGGAACGGCCGCAGCACGAGATGGGCGACCAGGGGCCGGGCCGTTCGCAGCTGCTGCTCGGCCTCGGCGGGCACCATGTCGGTGTTCTCCCAGTCCTTGGCCGGGTCGATCAGCGAGAGCTCGGCGCGCATCTCGTCGAAGAACTCGCGACGGCTGGGGAAGAAGAACTCGAACTTGAGCAGCTCACGGAGGCGCAGAGCGGCCTTCCACGCCGACTGCCAGAAGCCGGCGGCGCTCTCGCCCTCGGCACCGGCCAGCACCGCCACCTCGCCGATGGCCCGGTCGACCAGGACGTGGATGGCGGTGTTGCGGTAGAACGCGGCCACCAGATGCTGTTCGGCGCCGATCCCCCAGACCGTCTGGGTGCCGCCGTCGTAGCTCGTCAGCACTCCCGAGCAGACCAGGTCCTGCAGGGTGCGCCGCACCGTCGAACGATCGGTCAGGTTGACCCCGCCGGCGACCGGCCAGTGCCGACGGGCGAGGTAGTCGGCGATGGGCGCCACCGTCGCCAGGACCTCGTCCAGGCTCAGGGCCCGTCCGGCCGCCAGCATGGCCAGGTTGACGACCGCGGTGGCGGTGACCGGCGTGGCCCGGTTGATCCGGTGCGAGATGTCGATGGCGAGGCGCTCCACCACGTGGGCGCCCACCGGATCGGCCGGATCGTCACCGCGCAGCTCGGCCAGCCGGTCGCGCAGGAGGACGGGTTCGCCGAAGTCCAGGTACGCCCGCCCGAGGCGCTGGCGCTGCTGCACCACGTACTGCAGCAGCCAGCGCAGGTCTTCGGGCGACTTGCTCCCGCCTCGGGCCTCGGCGGTCATCTTGGCCACTTCGTGCAGCTGGTCGTACACGATCGACACGGGGAGGAGGAGGACTTCCGGTCCCGGAACGGCGTCGGCGGCGTCGACCACGTAGCGGAGGATGCCGTAGGTGGGCGGGCGCAGCTTGCCGGTACGGGTGCGCCCGCCCTCGATGGACCATCCCAGGTTCTGGCGGTTGGCGATGAGCTGCCCGATGTAGGAACGCAAGGTGAACCGGTACAACGGGAGTTCCTTGGTCGCCCGGCGGATGAAGACGATGCCCGAGCGGCTGGCGACGGATCCGAACGGGAAGAAGTTCAGATTGGAGCCGCCCATGGTGAAGGCGGGCGAGATGTTGTGGGCGACCAGCACGCTCGGCCACACCAGCCCGTCGAGGTACGAGCGGTGGGAGAACAGCACCACGAGGGAGTGGTGCCGGTCGAGCTTTCTCAGCCTGCGGGTCATCTCGGGGTCGACGGTGACGTCGTAGGCACGCAACGCCCACTGGCTGAGCCGTTGCCAGCTGTCGCCCACCCGTTGGGCGTGGGTGGCCGCCATCTCGCGGAGATAGCCGGCGGCGTCGGCCATGGCGTCGGCGTGGCGGTCGCCGTCCTCGTGGGCGATCTGCTGCACCCGCTGCCGGAAGACCGGGTCGGCGAGCAGCTGGGCGACCTCGGGGGTGTCCGAGGGCAGAGGGCGGACGGGCTCGGACACGACGCCGAGGCGTTGGGCCAACCGGCGCGCCCTGATCCGGTCCAGGGTGTCGACCACGGCAGCGCGGTCGTGATGGTCGGCGGCCCCGCCCGGCGAGGTCTCACGACTGCGCATGCGGCGACGTTACCGCTGCGCGGCCGCCGAGAGCCGAGGCGCTAACCTGACTCCGGATGCGTTACGTCGATGCCGGCGGGGTGCGGGTCTCGGCCATCGGACTGGGGACGTGGCAGTTCGGGTCCCGCGAGTGGGGCTACGGCCGCGACTACGCCGACCGGGAGGCGGTCGCCATCACCCGCCGGGCGCTCGAGCTGGGTATCAATCTCATCGACACCGCCGAGATCTATGGATTCGGCCGTTCGGAGCGCACCATCGGCCGGGCGCTGGTCGGCGTCCGCGAAGGCGCGTTTCTCGCTACCAAGCTGCTCCCGGTGGCGCCCCTGCCGCCCGTCATCCGCCAACGGGTCGCCGGCAGCGCCCGCCGCCTCCGGGTCGAGACCATCGACCTGTACCAGCTGCACTGGGCCAATCCGGTGTTCCCCCAGAAGCCGATCATGCAGACGCTCGGGGGCCTCCAGCGCGCCGGCCGCATCGTCCACGTCGGCGTGAGCAACTTCTCCCTCGACCGCTGGCAAGCGGCCGAACGCGACCTCGGGGGCCCGGTGCTGTCCAACCAGGTCTCCTACAGCCTGGCCCGCCGGGACCCTGACGCCGAGCTGGTGGGCTGGGCGCAAGGCAACGACCGCCTCGTCATCGCCTACAGCCCGCTGGCGCAGGGACTCCTCTCCGGGCGCTACGACGCCACCAACCGACCCAGCGGTGCCACCCGCGCCGGGAACCCGCTCTTTCTTCCCGACAACCTGGACCGGGCGGCCGAGCTGTTGGCCGTCTTGCGGGAGGTGGCCGCGGCCCACGACGCCAAGCCCGCGCAAGTGGCGCTGGCGTGGCTCATCCGCCGGCCCAACGTGGTCGCCATCCCCGGAGCCAGCAGCCTGGCCCAGTTGGAGTCCAACGCCGCCGCCGCCGACCTGCAGCTGAGCGACGACGAGGATAGGGCGCTCACCGAGGCCAGCGACCGGTACCACCCCCGCACGGGAGCGGCGGTCGTTCCCGATCTGGTTCGGACCAGACTGCACCGGTGACCGCGCCCTTCGCCGCTCGCGTCGAAGCGGCGTCGGCGTCCTTCGGTCCGCTGGTGTGGGGGCTGGACCCCTCGGGCGCGCTGCTTGGCGACTGGGGCCTGGGTGACAGCCCCGACGGACTGGACGCCTTCGTGGACATCGTCGTGGAAGCGGCGGTCGGTGCCGTGGGTCTGGTCAAGCCCCAGTCGGCGTTCTACGAGCGGCACGGCTGGCGGGGGATCCGCAGCCTGGCCCGCCTGGTCGAGGGTTGCCGGGCGGGCGGGATACTCGTCGTCCTCGACGTCAAACGGGGCGACGTGGGCTCCACCAACGCCGCCTACGCCGAGGCCTACTTGGGTGCCGACGCTGGCATACCCGTCGATGCCATGACCGTCACCGCCTACCTCGGGCTGGGTGCGATGGAGCCGTTTTTGGCCCGTGCCGCCGACGCCGGCGCCGGCCTGTTCGTGGTGACCCGATCCTCGAACCCCGAAGGTCGTGGGATCCAGACCGCCCGCCAGCAAAGCGGTCACACCGTCGAGGAGCAGCTGATCCTCGACCTGGGCGCCGAGAACCGTCGGGTGCTGGCGGGCGGCGCGGGGGACGCGGCGCCGCCCGGCGTGGGCCCCTTCGGTGCCGTGTTCGGGCCGACCCACGACCCGCCTGCGTGCATCGACCTGCGCGCCATGAGCGGGCTGTTCCTGGCTCCCGGCGTCGGCGCTCAGGGAGCGACCCCGGCGGACGTGGCCGCCTGCTTCGCCGCCTGCCGGGACCGGGTGCTTCCGTCGGCTTCGCGCTCGTTGCTGGCCGCCGGGCCGGACACGGGTCGCCTGCGTGACGCCGTGGTCGGCTTCGGGGCCGACATCCGTACTGCTCTGAGCGCGTAGCCCGGTCGCCGGACCCCGGCCCCCGGGCCGCCCCCCGCCGGCCTACTCGGCCTGGCTGTGGGGCCCGGGGAGAACGTGGCCGGCGCCCTCCAGGCTCTTGGTGGCCACCAGCGACGCCAGCCGCTGGCGGAAGGCGTCGAAGGCCACCGCGCCCTCGTCGCCGGCCCGGCTGCGGACCGACACCGTCCCCGCCTCGGCTTCGCGGCGGCCCAGGACCAGGGTGAACGGCACCCGGTCGGTGACCGCGGCGCGGATCTTCTGCTGCATGCGGTTGTCGCTGGAGTCGACCTCGACGCGGAATCCGTCGGCGAAGAGGGCCGACGCCAGCGATGCGGCATACCCGGACTGATGCTCGGTGATGGGAACAATGCGCACCTGCTCGGGCGCCAGCCACACCGGGAACAGGCCGGCGAAGTGCTCGATGAGGAAGGCCACGAACCGCTCGGACGACCCGAGCGGGGCCCGGTGAATGATGGCGACCTGCTGGTCGCTGCCGTCGGCTGCCCGGTAGGTGAGGTCGAAGCGTCCCGGCATGTACAAGTCGAGCTGGTTGGTGGAGGCGGCGAACTCGCGTCCCGTCACCGAGCGGATGATGAAGTCCACCTTGGGCGCGTAATGGGCGGCGCCACCCACCTCCTCGACGTAGGCGATGCCCGAGGCCACCATGGCCTCCCGGGTGATGCGCTCGGCGGCTTCCCACATGGCCGCGTCGCCGTGGTACTTCTCGGTGTCCTTCGGGTCGCGCAGGGCGAGGACCATGTGGAAGTCGTCGATGCCGAGCGCCCGGTAGTAGTAGTCGTGCAGCTGCATGACCTTGAGGAACTCGTCGCCGGCCTGGTCCAGCGTGCAGTAGATGTGGGCGTCGTTCTGGGTGAAGCCCCGCGCCCGCATGAGGCCGAACAGCTGGCCGCTGCGCTCGTAGCGGTACACGGTGCCGTATTCCGCGTAGCGCAGCGGGAGCTCGCGGTAGGAGTGGGGCCGGGCCTTGTACACCATGTGATGGTGGGGGCAGTTCATGGGCTTGAGGTAGTAGCCGTCGCCGTCGACGTCGATGGGGGCGTACATGTCCTCGGCGAAGTAGGGGAGGTGGCCCGACAGCTCGAACAGCTCGCCGCGGCTCAAATGCGGGGTGGTCACCCGCTGGTACCCCCACTGACGCTCGACCTCCTTGCCCCAGCTCTCCAGCTCGTCGCGGATGACGGTGCCCTTGGGCAGCCACAACGGGAGCCCTCGCCCCACTTCGCTGCTGAAGGCGAACAGGTCCATCTCCTCGCCGATGCGCCGGTGGTCGCGCCGGCGAGCCTCCTCGGCCAGGCGCTGGTGTTCCTCCAGCTCGCCGGCCGAGGTGAACAGCAGGGCGTAGACCCGCTGCAACATGGGCCGGTGCTCGTCGCCGCGCCAGTAGGCGCCGGCGGTGTGGTCGACCTTGAGCGCCGCCGGGTTGATCTCGGAGACGTCGGCCACGTGCGGGCCGCGGCACAGGTCCTCGAACGCCCCGTGGCGGTAGGTGGAGATCACCGGCCTTTCGGTGGTGGGGTTGCCGTACTCGTCGGTGCCGGTGGCCACGATGCCGTCGATCAGCTCCAGCTTGTAGGGCTGGTCGGCGAAGGTGCGCCGGGCCTCGTCGGCGTCGAGCTCGCGGTACTCGAAGCCGCCGCCCGCGGCGATCAGCTCCCGGACGCGCTCCTCGAGCTGGGCCAGGTCCTCGGGGCCCAGCGACTTGGGCAGGTCGAAGTCGTAGTAGAACCCGTCGCTGATCGGCGGGCCGATGCCGATGCGCGCCGTGGGGAACTGCTCGAGCACGGCTTCGGCGAGCAGATGGGCGGCGGAGTGACGCTGACGGTGCAGGGCCTCGGCCGGCGCGTCGGTGCGAACGTCGGTCATGACGGCGATGTTAGGGGCCCAGGTAGATTTCCAGAATGAGTTCCGACGCCCTGTCGCCCCTGGACGGACGCTACGCCGCGGCCATGGCGCCGGTGGCCAAGGTGTTCTCGGAGGCGGCGCTGATCCGGCAGCGGTTCCGGGTGGAGGTCGAGTGGCTGCTGACCCTGGCCGCCCGTCCGGAGATCGTCGAGCTGGGCGAGCTCCCGGCCGACGTGCTGCGGGGGTGGGTGCGGGACTTCGGGCCGGACGATGTGGCCGCGGTCAAGGCCATCGAGGCCCGCACCAACCACGACGTCAAAGCCGTCGAATACCTGGTTGGGGAAAAGCTGGCCGCGGCGGGGCTGGCCTCGGCGGTGCCCTTCGCCCAT
The DNA here is from genome assembly GCA_963757175.1 of uncultured Actinomycetota bacterium. Lineage (GTDB taxonomy): Bacteria > Actinomycetota > Acidimicrobiia > Acidimicrobiales > Palsa-688 > CAVWQR01. The sequence goes on from CAVWQR010000002.1 coordinate 381,398, forward strand.
TTCGCGGCGACGAGCGAAGACGTCAACAACCTGGCCTACGCACTGCAGTGGCGCGACGGGTTGGAAGGGATCTGGCTCCCGCTGGCCGAGCGGGTGACGGGTGACGTGGCCGCCCGGGCCGAGGCGACGGCCGGCTTGGCCATGCTGTCCCACACCCACGGGCAGCCGGCGACACCGACGACGCTCGGCAAGGAGCTCGCCGTGTTCGTGGCCCGGTGGCGCCGGCAGCTGGCGTCGCTGCGACGGGTCGAGGCGCTGGCCAAGTGGAACGGGGCGACGGGGACGTACGCCGCCCACCGCGCCGCCTACCCGGAGGTGGATTGGATCGCCATCAGCCGCAGCTTCGTGGAGAGCTTCGGATTGGCCTGGAACCCGTTGACCACGCAGGTCGAGTCGCACGACGCGCTGGCGGAGGCCTTCCACGGGATCGTCCGCTTCAACACCGTGGTGATCGACTTCTGCCGCGACATGTGGTCCTACATCGGCCTCGGCTATCTGCGTCAGCAGACCGTGGCCGGCGAGGTGGGATCGTCGACCATGCCCCACAAGGTGAACCCCATCGACTTCGAGAACGCCGAAGCCAACGCCGGCGTCAGCTCGGCGTTGTTCGAACACCTGGCCGCCAAGCTGATGATCTCGCGGATGCAGCGCGACCTGTCGGACTCGTCGGCGTTGCGCAACGTGGGCACGGCCATGGGCCACTCCGTCCTCGCCCTGCAGTCGACGGCCAAGGGTCTGGGACGGGTGGCGGCGGACGAGGCCGCTCTGGCACGCGACCTCGACGGCGCGTGGGAGGTTCTCGCCGAGGCCATCCAGACGGTCATGCGCCGCCACGGCCTTCCCGAGCCCTACGAGCGATTGAAGGCACTGACCCGCGGCGAAGTCATCGACGCGGACGAGGTCCGCGGGTTCGTCAAGGGCCTCGGGTTGCCGGCCGACGCCGAACGCCGGCTGCTGGAGCTGACACCCGCCACCTATACCGGCTGGGCGGCAGAACTCGTTCGCTACCAGTAGTGAGTTCCGACACACTGGCACGGTGAACGGGTCCAGCTACCGTCGCGTGCTGGCCACGCCCGGCGTGGCCTGGCTGCTCGGCACCGGGCTGGTGGCCCGCTTCCCCTTCGGGATGGTCGGGCTGGCCATCGTCCTGCACGTCTCGCGCGCCACCGGCTCGTACGCCAACGCCGGTGCGGCAACGGCGATCTACGTCCTCAGTGCCGCGCTGACCGCCCCCGTCCTGGGCATGGTCGCCGATCGCTGGGGTCGGCGACCGGTGCTGGCGGTGGCCGGAGCGCTCAACGGGCTGACCCTGATCGCCCTCGCCCTGACGCCGGTCCACCCCATCGGCTGGTTCTTTCTGGTCGCGTCCATCTCGGGGCTGTGCACGCCACCCACCGGGGCCTCGGTGCGGGCCCGCCTGCCCGAGCTGCTCGACCGGGAGACCACCGATGCTGCGTTCGCCGTGGACGCCACCTTGCAGGAGCTCATCTTCATCGGCGGTCCCGCCCTGGTCGCCCTCCTGGACTCGATCACCTCGACCGCCGCTCCCATCTGGGTCGCCGGGTTGTTCGGGATCGTCGGCAATCTGGCGGTGATCGCCCACCCGGCCATGGCCGGTCGCGGCCACCGCCAGCGCGGCGGCGGGCGGGCCCGGCCCTCGGGCGGCATCGCCATTGTCGCTGTCATCGCCTTCGTGGTGGCCACCGGGCTGGGAACGGTCGAGGTGGCCGTCGCCGGCTTCGCCGGCGCCCACCATCACGCCAACCAGGCCGGTCTGGCGCTCACCGCCTGGAGCCTGGGATCGATGATCGGCGGGTTCGCCCTCGGCCGCAGGATGGCCGGTGGTGGAGCCCGGATCCTCCCCCGGCTCCTGGTTGCGGTCGCCGTGGGCTTCGGCGTGCTCGCCGTGGCGCCCAACCTGCCTGCCCTGGCCGTGCTCCTCGCCCTCGGTGGGGCGTTCATCGCTCCCCTCCTGGGCACGCTGTACAGCCTGGTCAGCAAGCTGAGCGAGGCGGAGTCGGCCACCACCGCGTTTGGCTGGGTGGTGTCCGGCATCCAGACCGGCGCGGCCGCGGGCGCCGCCCTGGGCGGGATCGTGACCCAGACGGGAGGGGCCCGGGTGGCGTTCCTGGTGGCGGGCGCGGCAGTCCTCGGCGTGTCCTGGTTGGCGTTGGCCCGCAGGCAGGAAATGGTCCGGCGCCCGGCGACGTTGGCCCGGGCATGACGATGACCCTGCAAAAGCCCTTGTACACCGCCGAGGCGTCGGTCCAAGGTGGCCGGGACGGCCACGGTCGCTCCGCGGACGGGGTGCTCGACCTCGACATCCGGCCGCCCAAGGAGGTGGGAGGATCGGGCGGGGGCACCAACCCCGAGCAGCTGTTCGCGCTCGGGTTCGCGGCGTGCTTCCAGAGCGCCATGGGCGTCGTCGGCCGGCGGTCGAAGGTCGACACCAGCTCGTCGACGGTGACCGGGCGGGTCACCCTGGGCACGATCGAGGGCGGCGCCTACGGGCTCGCCGTGGAGTTGGTGGTGGCCATCCCCGGCGTCGACCACGACACCGCCGAAGAGGTGGTGGCCGCGGCCCACCAGGTGTGCCCCTACAGCAACGCCACCCGGGGCAACGTCGAAGTGACCTTGACCGTCGTCTGATCCTCCCGCTGCGGGCGGCGGGGGACCAGGGCGGTGATCGACCGTTCCCGCCAGCACCCCGCCCACACGCCCGCGCCGTAGCTCAGGTCGTCGGCCAGATGCAACGCTGTCCACCGCGCCGGGTCGAGATCGGGACGCCGGCGGATCCAATCGGCCAGCGCGGGCACCACCACGGCTGCGCCCAGCGCCCACCGGGCCCGGCGGGACAGGACGGCCGCGGCGGTCGCCGCCGGCCACCACGCCCGGGTGACCGCGGCGGCGACGGCCTCGCCACTGCGCACGTGGCCCTCGACCGCCAGCCGGGCCAGCTCCGCAGTCATCGCCGGTTGCTGCCGGTTGGTGCGGGCCACCAGTGCCGCCACCGTCCCGGCGGCCACGCCGGCGGCGACCAGCGGGTGACCGGTGCCGGCCAGCGCCCACACCGCGCCGGTCCAGGGTGACACGTCGAGCGGCGCCACCGCGTCACCGTGGCGCCGGGCCAACGGTGCGGCCGACCGCCCGTAGCCGAAGCGCTGCCGGGCCCAGCCGGCGACGGTGGCCCGCACCGGGTGGGTGACGGTGACGTCCGGCTGGTAGCGGACGCGCCAGCCGGCGTCGTGGAGACGCCACACCAGATCGACGTCCTCGCCGGTGCGGAGCCGCTCGTCGAAGCCCCCGACACTGTCGAGGGCCCGCCGGCGGACCACCAGGGCGGCGGTCGGGACGTAGGGCACCCAGCTGCGGGGTCGCACCGGCGCCGGGCGGGGGCCGAGGTCGAGCGCCGAGCGGCACGATTCGTAGGCGGTGAGCCAGGGGGCGGCGGCGGGAGAGCCGGACGCCACGATCCGGGGGGCGACGGCGGCGACGGTGGGGTCGTCCAGGTAGGGGACCAGCTCGTCGAGCCATCCCTCGGGCAACCGGCACCCGGCGTCGACAAAGGCGACCAGGTCGGTCGTTGCCGCCCGCCAGCCGGCGTTGCGCGCCGCCGCCGGTCCCTGGGGATCGACGTGGCCGAGCACGGTGGCGCCGGAGCCGGCGCCCACCATGGTGCGCACCGGATGGGCTGACGCGTCGTCCACCACGACGGTCGCCGGTCCTCCCGTACCGAGGGTGGCCACGGTGGCGGCGAGGCCTTCGGGATCGTCGCGCACCGGGATCACGACCGTCACCCGGCGGGGGTCGACCACCGCCCGCCGGGGGCGGGGATGGGCGAGACCGGCGTCGAGCAGCCGCCGGACCATGCGCTGGGCGGCGGCCGCCCGGGGGACGGGCTCTCCTGCGGCCAGGCGGTCGAGCAGGGCGGCGCCGGCGGCGGCCAGGCGCACCACCCGCACCGGCGCTCCTCCCACCAGCACGCCTCCGGGCCGCCGGCGGGTCGCCGGGTCGAGGACGACACCGGTACCTTCGGGCAGCCACGACGCCGACCGCGCCCCGACCGGCCGGGTCATCGCCGGCGCCGTCATCCTGCGGTCATCCCCACGTCGACCGGTAGGACCGCGCCGGTGATCCCGCTGCTGTCGGTCCCGCACAGCCAGGCGAGCAGGGCGGCGGGCTCGTCGGCCTCGAGCAGGCGGTGCAGGAAGTGATGGACGGCGAACTCGGCCGGGTCCGCCAGGTCGTAGATGGCGGCGCTGGCGTCCAGCACCGGCGTCCGTGTCGAACCCGGCGCCACCGCGTTGGCGGTGACGCCCTGAGGGCCGAGCTCGGCGGCCAGGCTGCGGACCAGGCCGACGACACCGTGCTTGGCCGCGCAGTAGGCGGCCAGCTTGGGCAGGCCCACCGAGCCGCCGGCCGAGGCCACGGCCAGGAACCGTCCCTGGCGGGGCGCGGGCCGGCGCAGCAGCGCCGGCACCGCCGCCTTGGCCAGCCGCCACGCCCCCTCCAGGTTGACCCCGCTGAGCGTGTCCCACACCTCGTCGGGAGTCTCCCAGGCCGTCCCAGCCGCCGGCGATGCAACCGGCCACGGCCACGGCGGCGTCCACGCCGCCGAAGCGGTCCTGGGCCACGACCACGGCGTCGTCGAGCGCCCGCTGGCTGCGCACGTCGCCGATCACCGCCACGGCCACATCCGCGCCCCCGCATGCCGTGACCGTCGCTTCCAGGTCCTCGCGGGTGGCCAGCGGATAGGTGAGGGCGGGGTCGTCGGCGCAGCGATCGACGAGCACCAGGCGCCAGCCGTCGCCGGCCAGGCGCCGGGCGGTGGCGGCGCCGATCCCGCGCCCCGCCCCGGTGATGATGGCGACCGGAGCTGACATCGGCATCCACCGTAGGCAGCCGGCTCCGGCGGGTGGTGGTTCTGTTTCACGCCGGCGGCCGGCGCTAGGGGCGGACGGCCCGGATGTGGAGGAACAGCGGAATGCGCGCCCAGCGGTCGCCCTGATCGCCGACCGTGACCTCACGCAGCGACTCGATGAGCAGACCGGCGGCCGCCAGGGCGGTGCAGTAGGCCTCGAGGGGGTGGTGGTCGCTGTGGAAGCTCATGGCCAGCCCGTCCCGTTCGACCTCGTCGTGGTAGCGGAAATCGGTCAGGTAGGAGCCCCGGATGACAAAGGGCGCTTCCCGGTCGTCGCCATCCCCCTCGAACCCGCCGGCGGAGTTGATGGGGTGGACGATGGCCAGGCACAGGCGGCCGCCGGCCGCGAGCAGTCGGGTGGCCTCGGCCACCGCCGCCCCCATGTCGTCCACGTCCTGCAGCGACATGAAGGCGACGACCAGGTCGGCGCACCCGGCGCGCAGGGGGATGGCGGCGGCGTCGGCGACGACCGTCGGTAGGCCGGCGGGATGGGTCGCACACGCTCGGGCCAGGTCCGGGGACGAGTCAAGGGCGGCGACCCGGTGGCCGCGAGCGGCGAGCTCCCTGCCCAGCCGCCCCTCGCCGGCGCCCAGGTCGATGGTGCGACGACCGGGGGGAGGAAGGAGGGCGAGGAACCTCTGGCCGTGGAACTGGTCGTAGGAATCATGCCCCGGGCTGCGGACCCACCGGATCCATCGGGCCGCGTTTTCGTCCCAGGCGTCCCGCAGCGACATGCCGCCATTCTTCCCGCTGGGAGTCAGCGACCTATCCGGCTTCCGGGCGCAGAAAAACCACCCTCGGAACGTTCCGGGGGTGGAAACAACGACTCTGGGTGTCGAAAGTGCACCCGGAAGCTTCCGGGGGTGGATTTTCCGCACGCGGAAGCGCCGCGGCCGGCGCCGGCCGCCGGCCGCCGGCGCCGGCCGCCGGCTAGGGCTGGTCGGCCCGGGCCAGCGCGGGGTCCCAGCCCATGCGCTCGGCGCACGCCGCGTAGGTGGTCTCGAGAAACTCCAGCAGGGCGGCCCGGGGGTCGGCGGCGACCTGAACGTCGTCGTAGGGGAGCAGGAACTCGCCGGCGCCGTCGTCCCACGCCGCCGGGCCGGGCCCGATGACGGCGTCGGCGATCCCCGCCGGCGTGGGATAGCCGTAGGCGAAGAACGACGCCCGCCTGGTGCTCTCGTTCCCCGACCAGAACCCGGCGCAGATCAGCTCGGCGTTGGTGGACCACCGCTCGATCTGGCCGGCGTCGATGGGCGTCGCCTGCCGGCCGGAGAAGCGGGTGAGGGCGAGGTCGAAGGTGCCCCAGAAGAAGTGCACCGGGGTGGTGCGCCCGGCGAACCTGGCCCGGTGGTCCTTCATGACCTGGTCCACCTGGGAGAGCACCCGCCAGAACCGCTGCGCCCACTCCGGGTCGTAGGTGGCGTGGACGGTGTCCTCGGGGAAGGGGATCGGGTCGGGCACTTCGGAGGGCGTCCTCGTGATGGGGACGTCGACGCCCAGGGATGCCAGCGCGCCCATCATCTGCCGGTAGAACTCGGCGACGGGCTGTCCCTCCAGCCGGATCCGCTGGCGGTCCCCGGAGGTCGCCTCGACGCGGACCTCGTGGTCGACGAAGTCGACGTCGATCCCGAAGATCGTCGTTCCCCAGCGCATCGGTGAGGTCGTCAACCCCCGGGCGGTGACATAGAGCGGCACGTTGGCCCATTGCGGCTCGAAGGGCGTGACCGCCAGTCGCACCTTGCCGATGACCTGCAGGTACATGTGCAAGGTGGCGGAGGTGTCGCTCCACGCCTCGTAGGGGAGTTCCGGCCAGGCAGCCGCCGGGTCCCCGCCCGCGGAGTCGCTCACGAAGGACAAAGGTAACCCTCGTCCGGGTCCCGCAGGGGCATGAACCCGCCGCCGACCGCGGACACCGGGCGTAGGTCGTCCCCCTCCCGCCGGAACGTGACCACCGCGCCCATGCTGAACCGGGCCCCCCGCCGCAACGGCACCTCGATGCGCCCCCCGTCGCCGACCTGGTCGTACCAGGCCCGCTCCACCCGATCGGAGCTGGCGGTGACGATGATCCGGTCGAACGGCGCCCCCGAAGGCCACCCCTGGCGTCCGTCGCCCACCACCACGCGGCAGCGGTAACCGGCGGCCGCCAGCGCCCGTCGGGCCTGCCGGGCGAAGGCCGGGGTCAGTTCCACCGACGTCACCCGGCCCCGGTCGCCGACGGACTGCTTGAGCAGGGCGGCGTTGTACCCCGTGCCCGCCCCGACTTCCAGGACCTTGAGTCCAGGCTGGAGCTCCAGCGCCTCGAGCATCGGCGCCATGATGTTCGGGGCCGACGATGAGCTGATGGGGACACCGCGGTCGTCGGTCGCGGTGGTCAGGACGGCGTCGGGTTGGTAGATGGGCTCGAGCCCGTGGCGGGCCACGGTCTCGGCGACGAAGTGCTCGCGGGGTACGGCCAGGAAGGCGTCCCGGACCACATCACTGCGGATGGCCCCGGTGCGCATCAGGCTGGCCACCATCTCGCGGCGCAGGTCGTCGCTCGATCGCACGGATCCATCGGGCACAACAGAGGGCTACCCCACGGAGCCCTCCGGTGATCGGTCGTGCCAGGCGTCCACCGCGGCGACCAGGTCGGCGACCAGGGCGTCGAGCACGGCGGCGCCTGCTTCGGCCGAAGCCTCCCGGGGATCGCCGAGGATCCCGGAGGGGGAGACGGCGGCGACGCCGCCCCCGCGCAGGGCGGGCATGAGGTCCCCGAGGGGTTGCGTCGCCCCGGCGGCGAGGCGGTCGGTCGCCACCCGGTCGGGGTCGAGGGCGAGCAGCATCGAGGTCTCGGTGTGACCGGCGTGGGCGTCGCCGGGAGCGCGGGAAGCGGACGCACCGGGCGCCCACGCCAGCACCCGGCGCCCTTCGCCGCCGAGCCGGGCCGCGGCCCGGGCCAGCGGCCCGGCGTTGCCCCCGTGGCCGGACACCAGGATCACCCCGGCGAAGGCGTCGGCGCTGCGGACCAGTTCCACCACCGCCAGCTCGAGTGCGTCCTGCCCCAGCGACAGCGTTCCGGGGAACCCGGCGTGCTCGCCGCTCGAGCCGTACGGGAGGGCGGGGGCCACGACCACGTCACCGCGCCGGTCGGCCAGGCGGTCGGCGAGGGCGGCGGCGACGATGGTGTCGGTGCCGATGGGGAGGTGCGGACCGTGCTGTTCGGTGGCACCGAGCGGGAGGGCCAGCAGCCACCGCTCGGCGTCGACGGCGGGCCAGGCCAGCTCTCCGAGCCGCCGGCTCAATCGATGTACCCCCAGGCCCGCAACTGCTCGAGGATGGCCTCGGCCGCGTGGGGAGGGTCGAGTGCCACCGTGCGCGACGCGGACCGTGTCGACGCCGCGCCCGTCAGCTCCAGCACCCGGCTGCGGGCGTCGGCGCCCGCGGGCGGGGCCAGGGCGCGGGCCCGGGGCCGGAACGGCCCGACCCGGACCCTGGACTGGTGGCCCGGGGCGGGCGCCGGTCGGGCCGGGGAGACTTCGATGGGGGCGTGCTGGGCGGTCAGGGCGGCGTCGAGGCCGGCCCGCCGCAGCCGGGCCGTCGACGGCTCCACGGAGATGACCGCCGGCGGCCGGATGCGCAGCCGTTCCCGCCGGCCTGCGTCCAGGCGCCGCTCGGCCCGCAGACCTTCTCCCCCCGCGTCGCCCTCGATCTCGACGCCGACCAGTCCGAGCGCCTGGGCGGCGTCCAGCTCGGCGGCGAGAAAAGCGGGGAAGGCGCCGCTGCCCCGATCCAGACTCCACGCCCCGCACACCACCAGCCCCACCCCGGGCCGGGCCCGCAGCGCCGCACCCACCGCCCCGGCGACCGCGTCGCTCGGGTCGTCGAGCTCGACGGGCACCCGCAGGCCGCGGGACGCGCCGGCCGCCAGGGCGTCGCGCAGCATGGGCTCGACCGCGACGGGTCCGGCCGCCACCGAGAGCACCTCCTCGCCCCACGCCGAACCGACGCGCAACGCCCACTCCAGCGCAGCCTCGTCGGCTTCGGACGCGCCGGAGCTCCGCGGGTCGGTCCCGACCGCGCCGGTGAGCGGGTCGACCGATGGCCGGCGGTCCACCCACTTCGAGCAGGCGACGATCACGGCGGCGAGCCTACGACCAGGCGTAGCCTTCGGCGATGGGACCGGGCTGGCCGCTGGTCGGGCGGGGGCAGGAGTTGCAGCTCCTGCGGGCCGGATTGCAGGACGGCGGTGGGGTGGTGCTGGCCGGCCCCCCCGGGGTGGGCAAGACCCGATTGGCCCGGGAGGCGCTGGCGTCGGCCGACGCCGGCGGGGCGCTGACCGACTGGTGTGTGGCCACGGCATCGGCCGCCACCATTCCGTTGGCGGCGGTGGCCCGGTTGTTGCCGCCCGCCACCAGCGGCGGCGGGCTCGACGTGATCCGGGCGGCGGCGGTGTCGTTGACCGAGCGCGCCGCCGGCCGGACGGTGGCCGTCGGCGTGGACGACGCCCACCTGCTGGATCCCGCCTCGGCCACGCTGGTCCACCACCTGGCGTCGACCGGAACGGCGCGGCCTGGTGCTCACCGTGCGCGCCGGCGAGACGGTGCCCGACGCCGTCGTGGCCCTGTGGCGGCAGGGAACGCTCAACCGGATCGAGGTTCAGCCTCTCTCCCGGAGCGAGGTGGAAGCGCTGGTCCCCGCCGCCCTGGGCGCCCGGGTGGACGGCGCCGCCCTGGACTGGCTGTGGCGGACCAGCGCGGGCAACCCTCTTTTCCTCCGGGAACTGGTCCAGGGGGGCATCGAGGACGGTGGCTTGGCGTTGGCGGACGGGGTGTGGCGGTGGCGGGGTCCCCGGGCGCCGGGGCCGCGGCTGGGCGAGCTGGGGGCGGCCCGTCTGGGCCGGCTGGACGGCCCGGAACGGGCTGCCGTCGAGGTGCTGGCGATCGGCGAACCCCTCGAGCTCGACCTGCTGGCCGAGTTGGTGCCCCGCCCGGTGATCGTCGGGTTGGAACAAGCCCAGCTGCTGATCGTCGAGGGCCGGGGCGCCCACCGGCGGGCCCGCCTGTCCCATCCCCTCTACGGGGAGGTGGTGCGGGCGGAGGTCGGTCCCCTGCGGGCCGAGGAGCACTACCGGTCCCTGGCCGACGCCGCCGAGCGCCGCCGCTCCGACTCGCCCGTCGACGTCCTCGCCCTGGCCGCGTGGCGGCTGGCTTCGGGCGGCGGGGGCGACCCCGAGGTGTACCTGGCCGCCGTCCGCCTGACCCACGCCCCGTCCGACCCGGCCCTGGCCGCCCGCCTGGCCCAGGCTGCCATCGACGCCGGCGCCTCCTCCTTCGAGGCCCGCCTGGCGCTCGGTGAGGCCCTGGCCTGGCAGCGCGGCCAGGGGCAGGCCACCGCCGTGCTGGACTCGTTGACGGCCATGGCCGCCTCGGACCGGGAGCGGGCCCAGGCGGCCCAGGCCCAAGGGGTGGACCTGTTCTGGGGACGCGGCCAGGCCGAGGAGGCGGAGGCCCTGCTCCTGGGGGTGGAGGCGTCGATCGAGGATGGCGCCCTGGTGGCTGAGCTGGTGCAGCTGCGGGCCGCCATCTGCCTGCTGGGGGGGCGGGTAGCCGAGGCGGTGGTGGCGGCCAGGCAGGCGGTCGACGGGCCCGCGACCAGCTCGACCATCCGGGTGGTGGCGGCCGGGGTGCTCGTCTCCGGTCTGGCTCTGTGCGGCCGTTGCGATCAGGCCCTGTACGAAGCCCGACGGGCCCTGCTGCTCGCTGACGTCGAGCCCGATGTCGGCGACGAGGTCCGCACCCCGGTGAGGTTGGCGATGGCCTTCGCCCACCATCGGGCCGGGAACTTGTCCGAGGCGGCGACCATCGCCCAGGAGGTCTACGACCAGGCGGTTGCCGTGCACGCCACCTATTACTTCTCGGCGGCGGCGGCCATGCTCGGCGCCATCGCTGTCTCGCGGGGGGCCATGGTCGACGCCGTCCCCTCCCTGCGGGAAGCCGTGGCCTACCTGCGCGAGCGCGACGTGGGCGGGGAGCTGGCGTTGGCCCTGGCCAACCTGGCCGAGGCATTGGCGGCCGCCGGCGACCTGGACGAGGCCCGCAAGGCGCTCGTCGACGCCGAAGCCGCCCTGGGGCCCTCGTCACGGGCCTTCGCCCCCGACGTGGCCCGGGCCGGCTCCTGGGTGGCGGCCGGGCTCGGCGAGTTGTCGCGGGCCCGCCAGCTGGCGGCCGACGCCGCGGCCACGGCGGGAGCAGCCGACCAGGCCGGCGTCGAGCTGGTGGCGCTCCACGACGGGCTGCGGCTCGGGGCCGGCCCCGAAGTCCTCGACCGCCTGTGCCGCCTCGGCCCCGCCGTCGAGGGGCCCATGGCGGCCGCCTACACGGCCCACGCCCGCGCCCTCATGGCCGACGACGGTCCCGGCCTCGACGCCGCCGCGTCCGCCTTCGAGCAGCTGGGGGCCTGCCTGCTGGCGGCCGAGGCCGCCACCCAGGCCGCCGCCCGCCATCGACACGACGGCCTGCAGCTGCGGCTGGCCGCCTCGCGGAACCGGGCCGCCGCCCTGATCGGGTCGTGTTCCCACCCCCACACGCCGATCCTGGCGGAAGGCGAACAGGTGGTCGCCCTCAGCCGGCGGGAGCGCGAGGTGGCGTTCCTGGCCGCCGCCGGCCACTCCAACCGGGAGATCGCCCAGCGGATCGGCGTCTCCAATCGGACGGTCGAGGGTCACCTGGCCCGCGCCTTCGCCAAGCTCGGCGTCACCCACCGTGAGGACCTGGCCGGCGCCATCGACCCGGGCGGGGCGGCGGGCGCACGCAGCCGGCCCGAGCGGCCGGGAGCGGGCAGGTAGTCCCCGGGGACCAGGTAGCGGCGAGCGGGGAAAACAGGTAGCCCACCACCTAGGCGGCCGAGCGCTCGGCTCCGTACCGTCGCCAACGTGGATCACACCACCGCGCTCGACCGCCTCCCCGGCCTCTACGGCCGGGCTCTGCTGCTGTGGGAGAGGGGCGGCGACGCCGAGGGCATCGCCGCCGAGTTGGGTGTCGAGCCCGAGTCCGTCGGACCCATGCTCCGTCTGGCCACCGCCAAGCTCGCCGACCTGCTCGGCGAGCCCACTGTTCCACCCGCCCAAGGAGGGTGATGTCATGTATCCAGTCCAGTTGCGTGTCGACCACGTCAGCGGCGAACGAGAAAAGATCTCGGTCATCCTGCGCTACTTCTATGTAATCCCGATCATGATCGTCGCCACCGTCTTCGGCATCGGCGCCTGGTTCGCCGCGGTGATCGCCTGGTTCGCGCTGGTCTTCACCGGCCGCTACCCCCAGGGGCTCTACGAGTTCAACGCCAAGTACCTGCGGCTGGTCACCCGGGCCAATGCCTACTACTGGCTGGAGACCGACCGGATGCCGCCGTTCAACGGGGACGCCGACGACAGCTACCCGGTGCGGTTGGCGGTTCCGGCCCCGCAGGCGAGCTACGACCGGGTCAAGGTGGGGCTGCGCTTCATCTTCCTCATCCCGGCCCTGATCGTGGCCTACGTGGCGTCGCTGATCGGCCTGCTGACCGCCGTGGTCGCCTGGTTCACCATCGTGTTCGGCGGCGAGGTCTCCGAGTCCATGGAGAAGCTGACCGCGACCGCCCTGGCGTCGGTCACCCGGGCCACCGCCTACGCCCTGCTGCTCACCGACGAGTACCCGCCGGCGTGGGACGCCGAGGAGCCCGTGGTCGCCCTGGCCGTCTGATCTCGCCAACCAATGGCTAGCTACGCCGGAAGACGACCCCGTGGCCGCCTTCCGGGTAGCGCCAGGTGATCGCCCCCCGGTGGTTGCAGACCAGGTAGCAGGTGCCGCACTCGAAGCACTCTTCGTAGTTGAACAGGATCCCGCCGTCCGCGGTGGGGACGAAGAGGTCGGCCGGGCACGCCGACACGCACTCCTTGGTGGTGCACCCGCGGCAGTGGTCGCCGTCGACGGTGATGTGGGCCTCGTCGGCGACCCGGAACTCCACCGTGGCCATGCGGTCCTCGAACGCCACCTCGACGCTCATCCGCCGCCTCCCACTAGCCGAAGCTCCGGAGCACGGTCCAGGCGTCGGCGGCCACGTCGCGGGACCGGACCCCGGCGCGCCGCAGCGCGGTCAGCGTGCTGCGCACCCCGCCGGGCTTGGGCTTCGGGTTGGTCACGGTGAACAACGACTCCACCACGTCGCACGCCACCTGCGGGTACTGGCGCTGGACCCGGTCGGAGAGCACCAGGCCGGGCACCCGGCGCAGCTTGCGGTGGTCGGCCAGCACGAAGTTGTCCTCCAGCCGCCGGCGGTAGCCGGCCAGCCCGCGCCCGCCCCGGCCCGGGCCGACGTGTCGCCCGTCCCGAGGGCGTCGAGGGTGGCCAGACCGGCGGCGGCGCCCGAGGCGATGGCGAAGTTGACGCCTTCCAGCCAGATGCCGGCGGCCAGGCACAGCCCGGCGGCGTCGCCGGCGACGAGGATGCCGTCGCCGGCCAGGGCCGGCATGGCGTCGTAGCCGCCCTTCGGGGATGAGGTGGGCGGAGTACTCCTTGAGGTCGCCGCCGGCGACGAGGGGAGCGACGGCCGGGTGGGCCTTGAGGTCGGCGATGAACTCCTCCGGCCGGCGCCCGGACCGTCCCAGCGCGGGGATCTGGAGGACCACGCCGACGGCGACGGAATCGGCGTTGGTGTAGACGAACCCGCCGCCCGGGACCGAGCCCGTGCAGCCCACGATCTCGAAGTCGGCGCCCTCGCCGGGACGCAGCCCGAAGCGGCGGTCGATCTCGTCGGCGGGCAGGGCCAGGACCTCCTTGGCCCCCAGGGTGAAGTGGGAGGCGTCGACGTGGGGGTAGAGCCCCGCCTCCTTGGCGAGGAACGAGTTGACACCGTCGCAGGCGATGACGACGGGAGCTTCGATGTCGCCGTCGGGGCGGTCGGTGGTCACGCCGGTGACCCGCCCGTTGCTGGCGAGCAGCCCGGTGGCGACGGTGGAGGCGACGAGCACGGCGCCGGCGTCGGTGGCCTTGGCGGCCAGCCAGGCGTCGAAGTCGGGGCGCAGGGTGGTGCAGCCGTTGTAGGGCGGCCGGCCCCAGGCGTCGGTGCGGAAGTCGACGGTGAGCGACTGGGTGCCGGTGAGCATCATGGTCGCCCGCCGGGTGACCCAGCGCTGCACCGGGACCTCTTCCCACCAGCGGGGGACGAGGTCGTCCAGCACCCGTCCGTAGACCACGCCCCCGTACATGTTCTTGGAGCCGGGGAAAGGGCCTCGCTCCACCAGCAGGACCCTCTTGCCGGCGCGAGCGAGGACGAGGGCGGCGGCCGAGCCGGCCGGGCCGGCGCCCACCACCACCGCGTCGCACGTGGTGGTCACGGCGCGGGCGCCAGTCGCCCGGCCAGCTCGTCGAGCACGGCGGGGGCGTCGGCGATGACGGCCAGGTCGGCCATGGCCATCATCGGGGCAGAGGCGTCGGTGTTGACGGCGATGACGTGGTCGGGGTGGCCGATGCCGGTGGTGTGCTGGACGGCGCCGGAGATGCCGAAGGCCACGTACAGGTCGGGGGAGATGCTCACGCCGGTCGTGCCGATGTAGCGGTGGGCGGGGACCCAGCCGGCGTCGGCCACCACCCGGGTGGCCCCGGGGCTGGCGCCCAGCCCGGCGGCGACGGTTGCCAGCACGTCGAAGCGCTCGGGCGATCCCAGCCCGGCGCCGCCGGAGACCACCCGGCGGGCCTCGGCCAGGTCCATGGTGGCGGTGTCGGCGCGGGAGCACGGCGGTGACGTCGGCGTCGTGGGCGTCGCCGGCGGGCTCGACCTCCACCACCACCACCTCGGGAGGCTCGCCACCGGTGTCGACGCCCCGGGCGCCGGGCAGGAGCGTGGCGACCGCGGGCCCGTCGAAGGGGTGGGTCTCGCCGACCAGCCCGTGGCGGCGGGCGAGCACCACGTGCGAGTCGGCGACCAGCACGGCGCCGGCGAACAGCTCCCGGCCCAGGGCGCGGGCCAACCGGGGGGCCAGATCGCGCCCGTCGGGCGAGGCCGGCAGCACCACCACCCGCCAGTCGACGAGCAGCGGGGCGAGGGCGGCCGCCCAGGCGCCGGGAGCGAAGGCCCCCAGCTCGACGCCGCGGACGTCGTGGGCGCCGCGGAGGTCGGCGCCCGCCGCCGGGGTCTTGTCGCCGGCCAGGAGGGCGTGGCCGCCGGCCTCGGCGACGGCCTCGTCGCCGCCGAGGGGCAGGGTCCCGTCGCGGACGGGGATCACCGCGATCATGGCGTTCACAACGTCCGTCCTACCCGCTCGCCTTCGATGACCGCGGCGTGGGCCCGGCGGGGGGCCACGCAGTCGCCGACGCGGTGGACGTCGAGGTCACCGAGCTCGACGAACAGGTCGTCCACCGGTCGAGGGGGCGAGACGGTGACCACCCAGTCGTAGGCCAGCTCGGTCATGGTGCCCGTCGGGTGGTGCAGGAAGCTGACGGTCCCGTCGCCCAGGCCCATGGCGACCAGGTCGGTGAGCTGGGTGATGGCTTTGGCGGCGGCGGCGTAGTTCCAGTGCTCGAGGTCCAGCGTGACCCCCAGGTCCTGGCCGACCACCATGCCGTTGGTGGTGACGGTTACCGTGCAGCCCCGGTCGGCCAGCAGCTCGGCGACCGACGTGGCCTGGTGGAAGCCGAGCTCGTCGATGACCAGGACCCGGCCGGACGGTTCCGCCCGCCCGGCCAGCACGTCGGCCACGTCGGCGATGCGCTCGGCGCCGGCGGGGACCCACGGCGGCAGTTGCGGTGCGGCGCCGGCGGCCACCACCACGGCGTCGGGGTGCTCGGCGCGCACGGACGCAGCCGTGGCTTCCGCCCCGTAGCGGATCTCGACGCCGAGACGTCCGCAGTCGTGGACCAGGTTGCGGACCAGGTCGCCGAACTCGGCCCGGCTGGGGACACTGGCGGCCAGGCGGGCCTGCCCGCCCGCGGCGTCGTCGCGCTCGAGCACCGTGACCCGGTGGCCGCGCTCGGCCGCGGCGGCGGCCGCTTGCAGCCCGGCCGGGCCCGCGCCCACCACCACCACCCGCTTCGGCGGCCCGGGGGCGGGCCCGGAGGCGGCCGGGCGTTCGGCCTCCCGGCCGGTGAGCGGGTTCTCGATGCAGCCCAGCCACCGGTTGAGGCCCATGCGCCCGACGCACTCCTGGTTGCACGACAGGCACAGGCGGATGTCGGCCGCGTCGCCGGCGCGGGCCTTGGCCGCGAAGTCGGCGTCGGCGATCTGTCCCCGAACCACGCCCACCAGGTCGCAGTGGCCTTCCTCCAGGGCCCGGTCGGCCTGGATGGGGTCCTTGAAGCGGCCCACCCCGATGACCGGCAGGGCCACCGCCTTGCGGATCGCCGACGGGATGAACATGGCGTACCCGGGCGGCACCGCCATCGACGCCTCGATCATGAACAGGCTGGCGGTGGCCACGCCGATCGAGGTGTTGATGTAGTCGGTCGCGCCCTGCTCCTCGACCATGGTCGCCACCTGGACGGCGTCGTCGATGGTGGTGCCACCGTCGATCAGCTCGTCGCCGCACAGCCGGACCCCGAGCGCCATCTCCCGGCCGATGGCGTCGCGCACCGCGCCCACGATGTCCAGCAGCAGACGGGCGCGCCGCGGCAGCGGGCCGCCGTAGCGATCGGTGCGCAGGTTGGTCGCCGGCGAGAGGAAGCAGCGCACGATCGAGCTGTGCGAGCACTGCAGCTCGATCCCGTCGAAGCCGCCGGCGGCGCAGTGTTCCGCGACCTTCGCGTAGCCGGCGACGATCTCGGCGATCTCGCTGTCGTCGACCTCCTTGGGGACCTCGCGGAACAGCGGGTCGAACACCGGCGACGGCCCCCACACCGGCAGCCGGCTGTACATGGACGACGCCTGGCTGCCGTTGTGGTTGATCTGGGCGAAGATGCGGGTGTCGTGGCGGTGCACGGCGGCGGTGATCTCCCGGTAGCCCGGGACCACTTCGGGGTGGAAGCCGTGGATGAGCTTCTCGTAGGGCCAGTCGGTGGGGTGGGTCGAGTGCTCCTCGGTGATGATCAGCCCCGCGCCGCCGGCGGCGCGCGCCGCGTAGTAGGCGGCGTGCTGGGCGGTGGGCAGGCCGTCGCATGCGTAGTTGGTCAGGTGGGCGGAGAACACGACGCGGTTGGGCACCACCACCGGACCGATCGGCAGCGGGGAGAACAGGTACCGGTACCGGCTCACGACCCGAGCCCCTGCGCGCCACGCCGGCGCCCCTCCAGCACGGCCTCGTACCCGGTGCGGGGGGCCACCGCGTCGCCGGCGCGCGGCCGCGCGCCGCCGGTCATGCGCCACAGCCGGTCGTCGGGCAGGCGGGCGCCGGCGTCGACGACGACGGCCGCCTTGAGGGTGCGCTCCTCGGCGGAGAAGTGGTCGACCACGGTGACCGCGCCCGGGCCCACCGCCCGGAGGTCGGCCCGCTTGACCAGCCCCACCCCGGCCGAGAGCAGCCGCACGTTGGCCGGGGCCAGGTCCCCCGTGCGCGACAGCTGGGTGCCGACCAGCAGGTCGGGCGTCACCAGGGTCACGTCCCGCCCGGCGGCGCGCAGCGACTCGGCGACGGAGACGGCGATGGGGCCGCCCGAGCGGATCCCACACCACCACCGGACCCTCGGGCAGCTCGTCACCCGCCAGCACCTCGGCGGCGTCGACCACCACCGCGTCGCCCTCGATTTGGTATCCCCGTCGTCCGGGCAGGGAGCCGGTGCACAGCACGACGGCACCGGGTGCGGCCGCCACCTCCTCGGCGTCGACCGGCCGCGCCGTCTCCAGCCGGACGCCGAGGCGCCGGCACTCGGCTTCCAGCCAGTCGGCGCAGCCGGGCCAGTCGCTGGCGGCCCGCGCCCCGTGCCGCCACGCGGAGCATGCCGCCGAAGTGGTCGGCCCGTTCGGCCACGGTGACGCGGTGGCCGGCGAGCGCCGCCACCCGGGCGCATTCCAGCCCGGCGACGCCGCCGCCGACCACCAACAGGTCGACGGCGTGCCCCGCCGGCTGGTCGCTGACCGGAGCGTCTTCCCACTCGTGGCCCGCTGACGGCTCGGCCACGCAGGTGACGATGGGGTTGCGGTTGTCGCGCACCTGGCAGGTCTGGTTGCACAGGATGCAGGGGCGGACGGTGTCGGCGCCGGCGTCGAGCTTGGCGGCCAGGTCGGGGTCGGCGATCTGGGCGCGGGTCATCTCCACCGCGTCGCACGCCCCGCCGGCCACCGCGGCTTCGGCCATGCTGGCGTCGACGACGGAGCCCTGCAGCACCACCGCCACCCGTTCGGGGAGGGCAACGCGCAGCGACCGGGCCAGCTCCAGGTTGAATCCCGGCTCGGTGTGCCCGTCGGGACGGGTCGCCGACACGGTGAAGATCGACCCGCGCACCACGGTGACGTAGTCCACCGCCTCGGCCAGGGCGACGGCGATGTCCACCGCGGCTTCAGGGGTGATCCCCGCCCACGGCGCCAGCTCGTCGGCCGACAGGCGCAGCCCCACGACCGCGTCGTCCGCCTCGGCGCGCACGGCCGTCAGCACCTCGCGGGCGAAACGCAGACGGTCGGTGCCCCAGCCGTCGGTGCGGTGGTTGGTCAACCCCGAGAGGAACTGGCGGACGAGACTGTGTTGACCGGCGTTCACCTCCACCCCGTCCATGCCCGCCCGGCGCGCCGCCGCCGTGGCCGCCCCGAACGACGAGACCACCGCCGAGATCTCGCCTTTCCCCATCCACATCGGCACTTCGCGGCGTGTTGACCTCGGGGACCCGCGACGGCGCCCACAGGGGGCCTTGGCTGTAGGCGCTCGACCCCTGACCACCGCTGTGGCCCACGGCTGCCAGCGCCAGCGCCCCCTCGTCGTGGCAGGCGGCCGCCACCGCCGCCCACCCGGCGGCGCTGTCCTCCGCCAGCGGGCAGCGCTCGTAGGGCCAGTCGCTCGGGTGGACCGACGCCTCCTCGGTGACGATCACCCCGGCGCCGCCCGCCGCCCGCCGCCGGTAGTAGGCCACGTGGCGATCGCTGATCGACCGCCCCCGTCCCAGGTTGGTCTCGTGGGGCCCGAAGACGATGCGGTTGCGCGCCTGGGAGCGGCCCAGGCGCAGGGGATGAAGCAGGTCCACGCGCGGGAGCGCTACGACTTGCGCGTCAGGCGAACCGGTGAGCTGTGGCCGGCGCCGGGCGAGGGCGCGCTTCCCGCCGCCACACCGGCGAGAGCGGCCTCGCCGTGGCCGTGGACGCACTCGGGATCGGGCCCGTCCAACGGCAGGCCGGTGAAGAACTTGGCCGCCATGCACCCGCCCTGGCAGGCGTCATAGGAGCCGCACGACGCGCACGCCCCCGCCGACGCCGGCCGGCGCAGCTCGGTGAACAGCTCGGAGTGGCGCCACACCTCGGTGAACCCTCCGGCGTCGCGCACGCTGCCGGCGCGGAACTCGTCGTGGAGCACGAACGGGCAGGCGTAGACGTCGCCGACGGGGTCGATCAGGCAGACCACCCGGCCGGCGCCGCACAGGTTGAGCCCGGGCAGCGGCTCGCCCAGCGCCGAGAGGTGGAAGAACGAGTCGCCCGTCAGCACGCCCGGCCGATCCAACAGCCAGCGGTACAGCTCGACCTGCTGCTCGGCGGTGGGGTGCAGCTGGTGCCACACGTCCGCCCCCCGGCCGGAAGGACGCAGGCGGGACAGGCGCAGCTGGGCCCCGTAGGAGGCGGCCAGCGCCTCCAGCTGGTCGAGCTGGGCCACGTTGGCGCGGGTCACCACCACGCTGATCTTGAACGCGCCGAAGTTGGCGGCCGCCAAGTGGTCCATGGCCCGGCGGGCGGCGGCGTACGAGCCCTCGCCCCGGATGGCGTCGTTGGTGACGGCATCGGCGCCGTCGACGGAGATCTGCACGTCGATGTAGTCGCTTCCGGCCAGGCGCTCGGCGCGCGCCGGGGTGATGGTCGAGCCGTTGGTGGAGAACTTGACGCCGACGCCCCGCTCGACCGAGTACTCGATGAGGTCGTAGAAGTCCGACCGGATGGTGGGCTCCCCGCCGCCGATGTTCACGTAGAACACCGACAGGTCGTGCAGCTCGTCGACCACCGCCCGGGCCTCGGCCGGCGACAGCTCGCGGGGGTCGCGCCGCCCCGAGGAGGACAGGCAGTGGGTGCAGGCCAGGTTGCACCCGTAGGTGATCTCCCAGGTGAGGCAGATGGGGGCGTTGAGGCCGCCCTTGAGCTCCTCGGTCAGCGCCGTCATCCCCGCTCCACGATGAACTCCGACCGGGCCAGGGCGGCCAGCGCCTTGCGGTAGGCCGGGCGCTGGGCCTCGGGCACCGACGCGGCCAGCGCCTGCTCGACCGTGTCGTGGTCCCCCAGACCCCGGACCAGGTCGGCCAGCAGCGGCGAGCGCAGGAAGGTCAGCCGCCGGCTGCCGTAGTGGTAGGCGAGCGCCCCGAACGGCTCCGGCCGCAAGGCGACGGCGTTGTCGAGCGTGTAGGGATGCTGCGGGTCCCAGGCCGTCGTCACCACGGTCGGCTAGTACACCCCGCACATGCCGTCGATCGAGATCTCCTCGACCAGCAGCTCCTCCTCGACCAGGTCGGTGTCGCCCGCCTGCCGAGCGTCGGTCGCCTCGAGCTCTTCGGCCTCGTGGGTGTCGGTCATGGGGCGATGATAGGAGAGTGGGCGGCAAGCGTCGTCAGGTGGTCGAGGAGCGGATCCAGCGCGGCGCGCGTGGCCTCGCTGTCGTGGTCGACCAGCCAGGTGGTGGTGGCGCCGTCGATCACGGTGACCACCATGCGGGCGAGCACCGACACGTCCACCTTCCAGGTGACGCCGGCGGTGGCCGCGGCCGCGTCCAGCACCCGGGTGGCCGAGTCGTAGTACTGCCGGTACTGCTCGGCAGCCAGGTCGGCC
Organism: uncultured Actinomycetota bacterium; assembly: GCA_963757175.1. GTDB lineage: Bacteria > Actinomycetota > Acidimicrobiia > Acidimicrobiales > Palsa-688 > CAVWQR01. Next base: position 402,210 of record CAVWQR010000002.1, read on the forward strand.
AGCGCCGGGGTACGCAGGGCATGGTGGTTGAGCTCGAACAGCACCAGCTCGAAGCTGGGGTTGGCCTCGAGGAACGCCAGGTAGCCGTCGACCGCCTGGCCCAGCAGGCCGCGCAGGTCGGTGCCTGCCTGCATGGCGCCGATGGCCGCCTCCCGCTCGACCTGGCCCAGGGTGGTGATGACCTCGCGCACCATCTCGTTGCGGGACCGGAAGCAGTAGTGGAAGCTGGCCAGGGACATGCCCGCCTCGGCCACCACGGCGCGGGTCGTCGCCGCCGCCACCCCGTCCCGGCCCATGACGGCGATGGCCGCCTCGACCAGCCGGGATCGGCGCACCTCGGCCGGCATGTGGGCCACCGCCACCTCCTCGTCTCGCTCGTCCCGCTCGTCTCGCTCCCGGTCCCGCTCGTACGACTAGGACGATCGCCCAAGTCGCTTGACTCTGTCAAGTGCCCCGGTCATAGTGGGCCACCATCGTGAGCACCTTCGACACCTCCAGCGTCGACGCAGTGGTCGGGCCGCTGGTCGTGGAGGCGGGGGAGATCGCCCTGCGCTCGTTCCGCACGGCGGTGGCGGCCACCGACAAGGGCGGGTCGCAGGGCTACGACCCGGTCACCGAGGCCGACCGGGCGACGGAGGCGTTCCTCCGCGCCGAGCTCACCGCCCGGTTCCCCGACCACCGGGTGGTCGGCGAGGAGCAGGGCGTCACCGGGCCCGGTGGGGGGCCCTGCTGGCTGATCGATCCCATCGACGGGACCAAGGCCTACGTGACCGGGGTGCCGGCGTGGGGCGTCCTGGTCGGCCTGGTCGTCGACGATCGTCCCGTCGCCGGCTGGGTCCGCCAGCCCTACCTGGACGAGACGTTCGCCGCTGCCGACGGCGACGGCTACTTCGCCCACGCCGGCGAGCGCCGGTCGCTGCGGGCGGCGCCGACGACCGCGCTGGCCGAGGCGTCGCTGTACACCACCCATCCGAGCATGTTCGCCACCGCGGCCGAGCGGGGCGCCTACGACGAGCTGACCCGGCGGGTCCGCCTCCAACGCTTCGGGGGCGATTGCTACTCGTACTGCCTGCTGGCCCTGGGCCACATCGACCTGGTGGTCGAGAGCGGGCTGCATCCCTACGACATCGTCGCCCTGGTCCCCATCATCGAGGCGGCCGGCGGCGTCGTCTCCGACCTCGACGGCCGCACCCCCACCGCCGGCGGCTTCGTCGTCGCCGCCGCCACCGCCCAGCTGCACGACGAGGCCCTCCGGGTCCTCGACCACCCCGCGCCCCGAGGAGGCCGCCCCGCATGAGTGACTACCCCTACGCCAACCGTTTCCCCGTCAACCGGGTCCTGCCCGAGCGGGGACGCGCCCGCGAGGACGTGCTGGCCGAGCTGGAGATCATGGCCAAGGAGGAGGACGCCTTCTGGGAGACGGGAAAGTGCTCCGGCACCATGTACTGCGGGGACCACGACCACTACGAGTTCATGAACCGGGCGTTCGGCGCCTTCGCCCACGTCAACGTGCTCCAGCGGGACATGTGCCCGAGCGCCACCCGCTTCGAGGGCGAGGTCATCGCCATGGCGCTCGACCTCTTCCACGCCGAAGCCGTCACCGACGCCCGCCCCGGCGGGCTGGTCACCACCGGCGGGACGGGCAGCATCTGCCACGCCGTGCTCGCCTACCGCGAGCACGCCGCCCGCCACCGGGAGGTGACCCGGCCCAACCTCATCAAGCCGGAAACGGCCCACCCCGCCTTCGACAAGGCGTGTCATCTGTTCGGCGTCGAGCTGCGCCGGGCCCCCGTTCACCCCGACACCACCCAGGTCGATGTCGGCTGGGTGGCCGACCACATCGACGACCAGACCGTCGCCGTGGTCGGCTCGGCGTGCAACTACGGCTACGGCACCATCGACCCCATCGCCGAGCTGGGGGAGCTCGCCGCCGCCCGCGGCGTGGGATTGCACGTCGACGGGTGCCTGGGCGGCTTCATCCTGCCGTTCGGCCAGGAGCTGGGCTACGACATCCCCACCTTCGACTTCCGCGTCCCCGGCGTCACGAGCATCTCCGCCGACACCCACAAGTACGGCTACGCGTTCAAGGGTTCGTCCACCGTGCTGTTCCGGGACCAGGAGGTGCGCGACGCCCAGTACTTCTTCCTCACCGACTGGAGCGGGGGCAAGTACTGCTCGCCGGGCATGGAAGGCTCGCGCTCGGGCGGGCTGCTGGCGGCCACGTGGGCCTCGCTGGTCCAGCTGGGGCGGGCCGGCTTCCGTGGCTACGCCAAGGCGATCTTCGAGACGTCGGCGGCCATGCAGGGGGCGGTGCGTTCGCATCCCCAGCTGCGCATCATGGGCCGACCCACGTTCCTGTTCAGCTTCACGGCCGACGACTTCGACGTCTACCACGTCAACGATTTCATGCGCCGTCGAGGCTGGCGCTTCAACGGCCAGCAGTACCCCAACGCCCTGCACATGGCCGTCACCCGGCCCCAGACCCAGCCGGGCGTGGCCGACGCCTTCGCTGCCGACCTGGCCGACGCCGTGGCCTACGCCAACCAGCACGCCGCCGAGCCGGCCCAGAGCGCGGCCATCTACGGCGGCGTCGCCGGCGGTACCAGCGACGAGGCCGACGAGCTCATCCGGGCGGTCATGGCCGACATGATGGACAAGCAGCTGGCCCTGCCGCCCGAGGACGGCGGATGACGGCTTCGGCCAGGCCCGGGCGCGACGCAGCGCTTCGTCCTCGCCGTGGACCTCGGCACCGGCGGGCTCAAGGTGGGCCTGGTGTCGCTGGTGGGCAAGATGGCCTGGCAGGACCACGTCGCCCTCAAGACCCGCCGGCTCGGCGACGGGGGTGCGGTGCAGGACGCCGGCGAGTGGTGGGACATCGTCAGCGACGCCACCCGGCGGGCGCTGGCCGGGTCCGACGTCACCGCCGACCGGGTGGCCGCCGTGAGCGTCACCGGGCAGTGGGCGAGCACCGTGCCCGTCGACGCCGCCGGGCTGCCGGTCTCGGACTGCGTGATGTGGATGGACACCCGGGGCGGCGAGCACAGCCGCCGGCGGGTCGGCGGCCCGGTGATGGGGTACGCGCCGCGCGCCGCGGCCACGTGGGTCCGCCGTTCCGGCGCGGTCCCCTCCACCGCCGGCGACGACCCGATCGGCCACATGCTCCATCTCCAGCACGACCAGCCCGGGGTGGCGGCCGCCGCCCGCTGGTACCTGGAGCCGGTCGATTACCTCTCCATGCGGTTCACCGGGGTGGCGGCGGCGTCGCCGGCGTCGATGACCGGGGCGTGGCTGGTCGACACCCGTGCCCCCGACCGGCGTCGGGGACCCGGGCGGCGCCTCGGGCCGCGATCGCGCCGTGAGCCGGGCTCCGCGACGGACGGGAGCCGCCCCCGCCTACGACCCGGTCCTGGTGCGCCTGTCGGGGGTGGACGCGGCCAAGCTGCCGCCGCTGCGCCCGACCGGCACGGTCATCGGGACGGTCATGGCCGACGTTGCGGCCGGCCTGGGCCTGGCCCCGGGGACCAAGGTGGTGACCGGCACCCCCGACCTGCACACCGCGGCCGTCGGCGCGGGCGCCGTGCTCGACCGGGAGGCGCACCTGGCGGTGAGCACCACGTCGTGGATCAGCTGTCCGGTGGCGGAGAAGAAGACCGACGTCGTGCACCAGATGGCCACCGTGCCCGGGCTGACCGCCGACGGCTATCTGGTGGTCAACAACCAGGACACCGCCGGCCTGGCCTTCTCCTGGCTGCTCGACAACGTGGTGGCCCCCGTCGACTCCCTGACGAACGAGGGGGCGGCGCCTCCGGACCTCGCCGCCCTGGACGCCCTGGCCGCCACCGCCCCCGCCGGCGCCGGGCAGGTGATCTTCACCCCGTGGCTCAAAGGCGAGCGCTCGCCGGTCGACGACCGCAGGGCGCGGGGCGGGTTCCACAACCTGTCGCTGGCGACCACGCGAGCCGACCTGGCCCGGGCGGTCATGGAAGGGGTGGCGGACAACTCGCGCTGGCTGCTCGAGTCGGTGGACAAGTTCGTGGGGCGGAGGCTGGACCCCATCCGCATCATCGGTGGGGGCGCCCAGTCCGACCTGTGGTGCCAGGTCATGGCGGACGTGACCGACCGGCGTATCGAACGCGTGGCCGAGCCGCTGCACGCCAACCTGCGGGGCGCGGCGCTGTTCGCCGGGCTGGCGCTCGACGCGGTCGCGCCCGAGGAGATCCGCGGCCTGGTCGACGTCGACGCCACCTTTGTCCCCAACCCGGAGAACCGGGCCGTCTACGACCGCCTCTTCGCCGAGTTCGCCAAGCTCTACAAGGCCAACAAGGCCATGTTCGCCCGCCTCAACCGGGGTCGCTGAGTGCCGGCCGAGGGTGACGGCCGCCAGGGCATGCTGACCGTCGACGATGTCCGCCGCCTGGTCGGCGAGGAAGCGGTAGACACCGTGGTCGTGGGCTTCACCGACCCCTACGGCCGGCTGCTGGGCAAGCGGGTCGACGCCGGCTGGTTCGTGGACGAGGTCGCCGACCGCGGGACCCACGCCTGCGACTACCTGCTGACCGCCGACATGGAGATGGACCCCGTCGGCGGCTACGCCTTCAGCAGCTGGGACAAGGGGTACGGCGACGTCCACCTGGCCCCCGACCTGGGAACCCTCCGGCTGGCGTCGTGGCTGGAGCGCAGCGCGCTGGTGCTCTGCGACGTCCAGGAGGTCGGCACCGACCGCCCGGTGGCGGTGGCGCCGCGCACCATCCTGCGCCGTCAGACCGAGGCCGCGGCCGCCGCCGGGCTGACCTCCATGGCCGCCACCGAGCTCGAGTACTACCTGTTTCGCACCAGCTACGGCGCCGCCGCCGCCGGCGGCTACGCGACGCTGGCGCCGGCGGGCTGGTACCTCGAGGACTACCACCTCCTCCAGGGGGCGCGCACCGAGGACTTCACCGCCGCCGCCCGCCGGCATCTGCGCCGCTCCGGCGTCCCGGTGGAGAGCTCCAAGGGGGAGTGGGGGCGCGGCCAGCACGAGCTCAACGTCCGCTACACCGACACCCTGGCCATGGCCGACCGCCACGTGGTCTTCAAGCAGTGCCTCAAGGAGGTGGCCGAGCGCCTGGGCGCCAGCGTCACGTTCATGGCCAAACCCCACGCCGACCAGGCCGGGTCCAGCTGCCATGTGCACCTCAGCCTCTGGAAAGACCGCGGCAATGTCTTCGCCGGACCCGAGCTGGGCTGGTTCGTCGCCGGCTGCATCGAGCACCTGGCCGAGGTGATGGTCTTCCTGGCCCCCACGGTCAACTCCTACAAGCGCTACGTCGACGGGTCGTGGGCGCCCACCCGGATCGCCTGGAGCCACGACAACCGCACCGCCGGCATCCGGGTGGTCGGCGACGGTCCCAGCCGGCGCATCGAGTGCCGGGTGCCGGGCGCCGACTGCAACCCCTATCTGGCCCTGGCCGGGCTCCTGGCCGCCGGCCTCGACGGCCTGGCCCGGAAAGCGCAGCCTCCCGAGCCGTTCGTCGGCGACGCCTATGCCGCCGGGCATCTGCCCCGCCTGCCCTCCTCACTGGCCGAAGCGGCGGACATCTTCGCCGCCAGCGCCTTCACCCGCCACGCTTTCGGCGCCGACGTCGTCGATCACTACGCTCACTTCTTCCGCACCGAGGCGGCCGCCTTCGCCGCCGCGGTGACGGACTGGGAGCGACACCGCTACTTCGAGAGGATCTGACTTGAGACTGGCGGGCAAGGTCGCCCTCATCACCGGGTCGGCGAGCGGCATCGGCCGCGAGTCGGCCCTGCTCTTCGGGCGCGAGGGCGCCTCGGTCGTGGCCGTCGACCTCGACGTGGACGGGGCGGCGGCGACCGCCGACCGGATCGGCGCCGACGGGGGCGAAGCCATGCCCGTCGCGGCCGACGTCTCCCGGGCGGAGGACGCCGGCGCCATGATCGAGGCCGCCGAGGCGCGCTTCGGTCGCCTCCACGTGCTGTTCAACAACGCCGGGATCATGGACGGCGCCGACGCCGACGCCATCGCCACCGCCGAGTCCACGTGGGAGCGGACCATGGCCGTCAACGCCAAAGGGGTGTTCCTGGGCTGCAAGTACGGCATCCCTGCCCTGCGCCGCAGCGGAGGCGGGTCCATCGTCAACACCGCCTCGTTCGTCGCCCGCATGGGCGCGGCGACGCCGCAAGTGGCGTACACGGCCAGCAAGGGGGCGGTCGTCTCGCTGACCCGCGAGCTGGCGGTCATCCACGGCCGGGAGGGGATCCGGGTCAACGCCCTGTGCCCAGGGCCGCTGCGCACCGAGCTGTTGATGAAGGTGCTGGACACGGAGGCCAAGCGTCGACGCCGGTTGGCCCACATCCCCATGGGGCGCTTCGGCGAACCGGCCGAGATGGCCAGGGCGGCACTGTTTCTCGCCTCGGACGAGTCCTCGTTCATGACCGGCGCCGAACTCCTCGCCGACGGCGGCATCACCGCTGCCTACGTGACCGCCGAATGAGGGTCGGCCTGCTCGAGTGCGACCACGTGGGTCGGCGCTTCGCCGGGATCGCCGGCGACTACCGGGACATGTTCGGCGAGCTGTTCGGCCGTTACCGCCCGGAGGTCGAGCTGGTCGCCTTCGACGTCGTTGCCGAGCGGTTCCCCCCATCGGTGGGCGCGTGCGACGGTTACCTCTGCACCGGGTCGAGGTTCTCGGCCTACGACGACGCGGCGTGGATCGCCCGCCTGGAGTCCTTCGTGCGCGAGCTTCACGACTCGCACACGCCCTTCGTCGGAATCTGCTTCGGTCACCAGGTGCTGGCCCGGGCCCTGGGCGGCGAGGTGGCGCCGGCCGGCGATGGGTGGGGCGTCGGCGTCCACGCCATGTCCGTCGAGGGCACCGCCGGGTGGATGGCACCGCCCCGCGACCCCTGCGTCCTGCGCTTCATGCACCACGACCAGGTGCTGGTCCCCCCGCCGGGCGCGGCCCTCCTCGGCCGTACCGAGCACTGCCCGGTCGCCATGTTCCAGCACGGCCCCACCTCGCTCGGCATCCAGGCCCACCCCGAGTTCGGCGCCGCTTTCACCGACGCCCTGGTGCGCGACCGGACGGCGGCGATCGGCGAGGAGCGCGCCGCCGCCGCCCTCGCCCGGGCCGATCAGCCCACCGACGAGGCGGTGGTGACGGCGTGGATGGCCCGCTTCCTTGCCGGGGAGGGAACGTGAGCTTTCTGGTCGGGCGGGGGATCGCCGACGTGACCGGCGAGCCGGCCGAGTGCGGCATGCTCGGCTACGGGATGCGCCACCAGCGTTCCGAGGGCATCCACAACCGCCTGCGGGCCCGGGCCTTCGTCATCGCCGAGGATCCCGGCCCGAGGCGGGTGGTGCTGGTGGTGTGCGACCTGCCGCTGATGTTCGACACCGTACGCAGCGAGGTGCTCCGCCGGCTGGAGGAGCGCCACGGCGACGCCTACACCGACGACAACCTGGTGCTCTCCGTCACCCATACCCACTGCGGTCCCGGGGGCTATTCGGGCTACGGGCTGTATGACGCCACCTCCGACGGGTTCCGCCCCATCACGTTCGGGGCGATCGTCGACGGGATCGTCGAAGCGGTCGACCGGGCCCACGCCGACGTGGCGCCGGCCGTCCTCAGCCTGGCTCACGGCGAGCTGGGCGACGCCAGCGTCAACCGGTCGCGTCCGGCGTTCGAGCGCAATCCCGCGGCCGACAAGGCCTTCTTCCCGGACGGGATCGACCCCCAGACATCGCTGCTGCGCATCCAGCGCGACGGGCAGACCGTGGGCGCGGTCAACTGGTTCGCCACCCACGGCACGAGCATGACCAACCGCAACCGGCTGATCAGCGGCGACAACAAGGGCTACGCCGGCTACGCCTGGGAGCGGCTGGCCCACGGCGTCGACTACCGCGGTGAGGGTGCGCCGGCGTTCGTGGGCGCCTTCGCCCAGACCAACGCCGGCGACATGTCCCCCAACCTCGGTCTGCGCCCGGGGGCGGGGCCGACCGCCGACGAGTTCGAGAACGCCCGGATCATCGGCGAGCGCCAGCAGGCGGCCGCCGCCGCGCTGGCCGAGGAGCCCGGGGCGCCTCTGACCGGCGGGGTGGACAGCCGGCTGGTCTGGGTCGACCTGGGTGCCGTCACCGTGCGTCCCGAGTTCACCGGCGACGGCCGCGAGCACCGCACCACCTTCGCCGTCGGCGGGGCGGCGGCCATGGCCGGCGCATCGGTGGACGGCCCCGCCTTCAAGGGTTTCCGCGAGGGCCGCAACCCCCTCTGGGACCAACTCTCACGGCAGGTGGTGTACCGCTTCTCGAGGCGCTGGCGCGACGCCCAGTCGCCCAAGGCCCTGTTCCTGCCCGCCCCGCTGCTCAACCGCTTCACCCGGTTCGTTTCCGACCGGGCGCCCATCCAGCTGGTGCGCATCGGCCGGCTCTACCTCATCGCCATCCCCGGCGAGGCCACCATCGTCGCCGGCCTGCGCCTCCGTCGCACCGTCGCCGCCATCGTCGGCGCCGAGGTGGCCGACGTCCTGGTCATGGGCTACAGCAACGCCTACATCCACTACGTGACCACCCCGGAGGAGTACGACGCCCAGCGCTACGAGGGGGCCAGCACGGTGTTCGGCCGCTGGGAGCTGCCCGCCCTCCAGCAGATCGTCGCCGAGCTCGCCGGCGCCATGCGCGACGGCCGACCGGTATCGGGCGGCCTGGCTCCTCCCGCGGAGCAGGGCGCGGCGAGCGACCCCCGCCGGCCGGCCCCAGTCGACGAACCGGTGCCCGGGCGCGGCTACGGCGACACTCTCGCCGACGCCGGCGAGGCCTGCCGGCCCGGTGGGACGGTGGCGGTGACCTTCGTCGGGGCCTACCCCAACCACGACCTCCACCGGGGCGGCACTTACCTGGAGGTGCAGCGCCAGGAAGGCGACGGGTGGCGCACCGTCGCCGACGACGGCGACTGGGAAACCCGGCTGCGCTGGAGCCGCGTCGGGGAGTCGGCGTCGGCGGTCACGATCACCTGGCACGTCCCAGCCGGCGCCGTCGGCCCGCACCGGGTCGTCTACCACGGCGACGCGCGCGACAGATCGGGGCGGATACGGCCCTTCGCCGGGGCGTCGCGCGTCTTCGAGATCAGATCCTGAGCAGACCGGGCCGGCGGTCTACTTCGGCGATGGCCCGGGCCCGTTGCGCTTGGCGCCGGGCCATGATCCGGAAAATCGCCCAGTGAATGGGCCACGCCAACCGCCAGTAGGCCCAGCCGAGCAGGCCCTTCGCCCGCAACGCGCCGATCTGTTGCAGCTCGCCGACCGGCTCGGGCACCGTACGGTAAGCCAGCCACGCCTCACCGCAGAACCACTCATCGGTGCTGAGAACCAGCGTGGTCGCTGAGGTCTGGTCGACGGTCCACCAATCCACCACGGCGCCGGTTTCGAGTATCCAAGGATGGTGGAGCTGTAGCCGCTCGCCGAAGGCCCTGCCAAGAAGGATCCGGAGCCGCCAAGCCCACGCCACCCCGTACCACCGGAGGTCACCGCCGCAGCCGGCCAGGTCCAGCTCGGCGCCGCGTCGGGAACCGGGCGAGAGCGAAGCGTGGCTGCGGAAGGTGTACACGCCGTTGCGCAGACCCTCGCTGGCGGCGAAGACCTGCCGGCTGATGCACCCTCGTTGCTCGTCGAGCGCAGCACGGATGGCATCGTGCACACCCATCGGCCGCACGCGGAACGTTCGTTCGGTGGCTTCCCGGTTGGTGACGACCGCGTCATTGACCAGGCTCTGGATGAGCGAATGGCTCACGGCGCGGTCCACCGGCGTGACCAGGTCGACCCAACGGGCCGACAGCCGGGGCGACAACAGGGGAAGCTGGACGATCCGCCGGCGCCGAAGACCGCGGACCTCGGCGTAGACCTGCATCATCTCGACATAGCTCACCTGGTCGGTGCCCCCGACCTCGTACACGCCGGGCGGCACCATCGCCGCTTCGTGCAGGTAGGCCAGCACGTCGTCCTCGGCGAGCGGGTGGAGCTGGCTGCCCACCCACTTCGGGCAAACCATCGCGGGCAACCGCTCGGTCAGGTACCGGAGCATCTCGAACGAGATGCTCCCGGCTCCGAGGATGACCGCCGCGCGAAGTTCTACTGTCGGCAGGGCCTGGGCGAGGATGGCACCAACCTCCTGGCGGCTGGCCAGGTGGGGAGAGAGGCGTCCCCGGCCCAGCGCACCCAGGTAGACGACCCGCTCGACTCCCGCGGAGACGGCAGCTGTGGCGAAGTCGTTGGCCATCCGGTGGTCCTGGGCGGCGAAGTCCGGGGTGTCCGCCATGGCGTGCACCAGGTAGTAGACGACGGTGACGCCCCCCAACGCGTCAGCGGTAGCCAGCGGGTCGGCGAGGTCAACCACGCGACGCTCGATCCGCCCTCCGGATGGCAGCCGCTCGAAGTTGCGGCCCAACGCCACCACCTGCCGGCCGTTTTCCTCCAGGTGGCGGGCGAGCCGGCGCCCGAGGTACCCGCTCGCCCCCACCACCGCGACACGCATCGGCGGCACCTCAGCGACCGGGTCCGTGGTGGCCGGGGATCTGCCGTCGAGCGGTCGGCTGCACCTTCAGGGTCTCTGCGCTGTCTAATGCGGTGATCGGACGGGGCTCTCGGTAAAGGTGCTTTGGGCGGCGGTGGTGCGACAGTCGGGGCAGCGGCCGCGGAAGACGATGTCCATGTCGAGCAGCTCGAAGCCGTGGTGCTGGCTGCCGGGCAGTGCCAACTGGTCGGTGCCTTCGGGGGTTACGTCGCGCAGGGCTCCGCATCCGACGCAGTACAGATGGTGATGGGCGGCCGTGGTGTTGGGGTCGTAGCGCTTCGGGCCGTCGCCGGTGGAGATCTCCAGCACCTCGCCCATGTCCACCAGCTCGTTCAAGGTGTTGTACACGGTGGCCAGGCTGATCTCGGGGAGAAGTTGCTGGGCCCGGGTGTAGACGGCGTCCGCGGTCATATGGACGTGTTCGCCGGCGAGGACCTCAGCCACCACTCTTCGCTGGGCCGTGAGCCGCCATCCCCGGTCCCTCAACCGCTCGACCAACTCGCTGATGGTTGCCTCCTCGGGCTCGGCAGACGACACCGAACAGTGACGACACCGACAATACTGAGCCGAGCACTGGATGTGTTCTTGCTCTTGACTCGTTCTAAGTCCGTAGGTACTTTGCAGCTGTCAGGGGGTTACGCCGAGTTCATTCCGCCAGCCGGACTCGCTGGCGACGGCAACACCGAGAGAGGAGAAGGACCAACGTGTCTGACAGCGGCAGCGAAAGCGAGAGCCCAGTACTCCCTTATCCGGCGCCGGTTCGGCGCAGGACGAACATGGACTGGTGGCCGAATCAGCTGAACCTGCAGGTTCTTCACCAGCACTCGCCCCAGTCCAACCCTCTGGGCGAGGGGTTCAACTACGCGGAAGAGTTCAAGACCCTCGACCTCGACGCGCTGAAGCAGGACATCGTCGAGGTGATGACCACGTCGCAGGACTGGTGGCCGGCCGACTACGGCCACTACGGGCCGCTCTTCATCCGGATGGCGTGGCATGCCGCAGGCACCTACCGCATCCACGACGGGCGCGGCGGTGGCGGCACCGGCGCCCAGCGCTTCGCCCCCCTCAACAGCTGGCCCGACAACGCCAGCCTCGACAAGGCGCGCCGCCTGCTCTGGCCGGTCAAGCAGAAGTACGGACGGAAGATCTCCTGGGCGGATCTGATCATCTTCACCGGCAACTGTGCCTACGAGTCAATGGGGTTCAAGACGTTCGGCTTCGGCTTCGGGCGAGAGGACATCTGGGCGCCCGAAGACGACATCTACTGGGGATCCGAGGACACCTGGCTCGGAGATGAGCGCTACAGCGGCGACCGGGAACTGGCTGACCCTTTCGGCGCGGTGCAGATGGGCCTCATCTACGTGAATCCGGAGGGACCCAACGCCAACCCGGATCCGCTTGCCTCGGCCAAGGACATTCGGGAGACCTTCCGTCGGATGGCGATGGACGACGAGGAGACATTTGCGCTCATCGTCGGCGGCCACACGTTCGGCAAGTGCCATGGTGCGGTCGGTGCCGAGTACGTCGGTCCCGAACCCGAGGCCGCCCCCCTCGAGCAGCAAGGCCTGGGCTGGAAGAACAGCTTCGGCAGCGGCAAGGGCGACGACACCCTCACCAGCGGGCTGGAGGGCGCATGGACCAATGAGCCCACGAAGTGGGACAACGGGTACCTCGACAACCTGCTCAACTACGAGTGGGAGCTCACGACCAGCCCCGCCGGTGCGCAGCAGTGGACTCCGACGGATCCCGCGGCCCAGGACACCGTCCCGGATGCTCATGATCCGTCCAAGAGGCACGCCCCCATGATGCTGACGACGGATCTGGCCCTGAAGTTGGATCCGATCTACGCGCCGATCGCCAAGCGCTTCCACGAGAACCCCGACCAGCTGGCCGACGCCTTCTCCAGGGCGTGGTACAAGCTGCTCCACCGCGACATGGGACCGGTCTCCCGCTACCTCGGCCCGTGGGTTCCGGAGGCGCAGCTGTGGCAGGACCCCGTCCCCGCGGTCGATCATGAGCTCATCGGGGAGCAGGACATCGCTGCCCTCAAGGCCAAGGTCCTCGGATCAGGACTGTCCATTTCCCAGCTGGCCTCTACTGCGTGGGCGTCGGCCGCGAGCTTCCGCGGCACCGATATGCGCGGCGGGGCCAACGGCGCACGGATTCGCCTTGCGCCGCAAAGGGATTGGGAGGTAAACAAACCGGCCGAACTGGCCAAGGTGCTCCAGACCCTCGAGGGGATCCAGCAGGACTTCAACGCCTCACAGTCCAGCGGAAAGAAGGTCTCGCTGGCTGACCTGATCGTCCTGGGCGGATGCGCGGCCGTGGAGCAGGCGGCCAAGGACGCCGGGCAGGACGTGACGGTTCCCTTCGTTCCGGGTCGCACGGACGCCTCGCAGGAGCAGACCGACGTGGAGTCGTTTGCCGTGCTCGAACCGGCCGCCGACGGCTTCCGCAACTACCTGCGCGCCGAGCAGAAGTTCCCGGAGGAGCACGCCTTGGTGGAGCGGGCGAATCTGCTGACGCTGACCGCTCCCGAGATGACCGTTCTCGTGGGCGGCATGCGGGCGCTGAACACCAACTTCGACAACTCTGCCCACGGCGTCTTCACCGAACGGCCCGAGACATTGACCAACGACTTCTTCGTGAACCTGCTCGACATGAGCAACGAGTGGAAGGCATCCGCTTCGGCCGAGAACGTGTACGAGGTTCGCGACCGCGCCACGGGCGAGGTCAAGTGGACCGCAACCGCCTCCGATCTCATCTTCGGCTCGAACTCCCAGCTCCGAGCCATTTCGGAGGTCTACGGATCCGACGACTCGAAGGACAAGTTCGTGCGCGACTTCGTGGCTGCGTGGGACAAGGTCATGAACCTCGATCGCTTCGACCTCACCTGATGCCATCCTCGGGTTCGGTGACCGGCTCACGCCGAACCGGTCACCGGCCCTCTGTGGCGAGCCGAGCTCGGCCAACGCCGGTCGACTGATGGCCAAGACCCCGATTCGGGTCCTTCAAGGAACCTGACCGTGGAAGACCCCGACACCGTGACCGCGCTGTTTCGCCGGCATGGTCTCAAGGTCACCCCACAGCGGCAATGCATCTTTGAAATCCTCTACGCCAAGCCCGCTCACTCGACCGCGGAGACGATCTACGACATCGCCAAGGAGCGCATGCCGACCATCTCCTTGAAGACGGTCTATGAAACCCTGCACAGCTTGGCCGCCATGGGACAGATCCAACAGATTGATCTGGGCACCAGATCCACCCGATTCGACCCTGATGTCCACCGTCACCAACATCTGGTCTGCTCGAGCTGTGGCCGCATCGAAAATGTGGACCTGGACCTTGGTGGCCTCACCCTCAGCCCAGCCGAGCGACAGGGGTTCGTGCTCAGTCACGCCGAGGTGATCTTCCGCGGACTATGCCCGACCTGTGTCGCCCGCGACGGGGAGAGCGCGCCGGCGAGCATCTAGGCGGCGGGGCTCGATCGGCTCACGGGGCTGGTGCCGCCCAAGGGATGACCGTCGGGACGATGAAAGGTAAGCGTGCGGTTGGGTTCGCCGCTGACGGTGAAGCCCTCCTCATGGACGAGCGTGTGATGGTGGGCGCAGAGCAGGTAGCCGTTGGCGATGTCGGTGGGACCGCCTCGGGCCCAGGAACGGTGGTGGTGCAGGTCGGCGATCCGTCGCCAGCATCCGGGGAAGCGGCAGTGCCCGCCGTCCCGCACCAGTGCGGCTCGGCGCTGGGCGACCGACCACACGCGCGTCCTGCGCCCCAGTGAGACCGGCTCACCGCAGACGCCATGGCGGTGCTCGACCACCGACGTGTCGCAGCACACCCGAGCCGCCTCCGCCGGTCCGAGTGGCGTCCCGTCCTCCAGGCTGGCGGCGCGGTCAGGGCCGACGACGATGTGGGTGAGGTACCGATCGGCGCCGCCGGCCGCGGGAGGCCCGAAGCGGGTCGTGCCGGCCCGGATCAGGTCAACCAGGGCGTCGGCCCGACGGCCGGCGGCGTGCTGGGCCCCGACCGCCGGGTCGCACCACCAGTCTCCAACTGGAGACTGAGGGTCTTCCCGGTCGAGCGCCGTCGGCGCTGACCGACTAGCGGAGTCTCCATATGGAGACTCCGGGCCGTCACGCGCGGGCTGGGTGGTGGCGTCCTCGTCCCGCGTCTCGTGGGGCGGCGGTGGGAGGTGGCGGTCCTCGCCGTCGACGACGGCGGCGACGGCGGTGTCGATCTCTGCCGCCTCCAGCTCGGTGACGTAGCCCTCGATGCGCACCAAGCCGTCTCCCACGTGCTGCATGCGCAGCCCGCGTCGCCGGCGTACCAGCTCGCCCGGCTCCAGCTCCTGGTCCCGGTACGCCTGATAGCTGCGCACGGCGCGCTCCAAGTCCGCCAGCGAGCCGGACTCGGCCACCCGCACCAGGGCCTCGTCCACCCCCGGGTCGGCATCCTCGGCCCGAGTGATCACGCGCGCCGCCGAATAGCTGATCCGTCCCTCCTCGAAGGCAGCGGCGACCAGCGCCCGGTGACGGAGCTGGCGAGCGACCCGAAGTTTCTCGAACGCCGTGGAGCGGGCCATCTTGGCGAACCACACCAGCCAGTCCACGCACGACAGCTGCCCGTCGGCATACCAGCCCTGACACGCGTCGAAACTGGCGAGCCGTTCCAGCCAGCGGGCCTCGCCCCGCTCCAGCTCGAAGCGGTGGGCCAGCAGCCACGCACCCTCCTCCTGCACCGACATCGTCACCGCCACCTCCCACGCCTGCACCTTTTCGAGGAGGCCTTGCGGCCCGATATCCGCCCCCGTTGACCAGGGGCGAACACCTGTTCGTACGCTACCACCGGCCTGGGACCGTTACCCCGAGTGGCGACGACAGGGGGCCCAAAGGGCCTGGGAGGTGGCCGTTGTCCTCCGTGGGCGAGCCCGGTGGGGGTCGGTAGTCTGGCGCCCCGGAACGAGGAGGTGGTCCCGACGGCCGAGCGGTTCGATGTGGTGGTCATCGGCGGTGGTCCGGCCGGCTACGCCGCGGCGCTGCACGGCGGCCTGGCCGGCCTCAACATCGCGGTGGTGGAGAAGGAGAAGGTCGGCGGGACCTGCCTGCACCGCGGCTGCATCCCGGCCAAGGAGTTCCTGGAGACGGCGACGGTCTACCGGACGGTGGCCGGCGCCAAGGAGTTCGGCATCGCGGTGGACCAGCCCACGGTGGAGTTCGCCCAGAGCCAGGCCCGCAAGCAGAAGGTGGTCGGCCAGCTGCACAAGGGTCTCCAGGGCCTGCTCAAGCGGCGCAAGGTGACCACGTTCGCCGGCACCGGGCGCCTTGGCCCCGGTCACCGAGTGCTGATCGACGACGGGACCGAGCTGATCGGCGACGCCGTCATCCTGGCGTCGGGATCGGTGCCGCGGACCATCCCCGGCTTCGAGGTCGACGGCAAGCTGGTGCAGACCTCCGACGAGGTGCTCGACCTGGAGAAGCTGCCGGCGTCGGCGGTCGTCATCGGCGGCGGGGCGATCGGCTGCGAGTTCGCGTCGATGATGAGCGACCTGGGGACCCAGGTCACCGTGCTCGAGGCGCTGCCCAAGATCCTGCCCGGGTGCGACAAGGACGTGGCCGACGTGGTCGGTGCGGTCGTTCAAGAAGCGGGGGATCGAAGTCCGCACCGGTGTCCAGGTGACGGGCCACACGCCGGCGGCCGACCAGTCGTCGACGACCGTCCACTTCGGCGACGGCGAGGAGGTGACGGTCGAGGCGGTGGTGGTCTCGGTGGGCCGGCGGCCGCTGTCGGACGGGTTGCTCGAGGACGGCACCGGGGTGGAGGTCGACGAGCGAGGATTCGTGGTGGTCGACGATCACATGCGGACGGGCGAGCCGGGTGTGTTCGCGGCTGGCGACCTGGTGGACACCCCCGCTGCTGGCCCACGTCGGCTTCGCCGAGGGCATGCTCATCATCGACCAGCTGCTCGGCGAGTCCGTGGTGCCGGTCGACTACAACAAGGTCCCGTGGTGCATCTACTGCCTTCCCCGAGGTGGCCTTCGCCGGGCTGTCGGAGGAGGCGGCACGGGAGGCGGGCTACGACGTGGTGGCCAAGAAGGACCCCTACGGCGGCAACGGGCGGGCGCTGATCGTCGGCGAGCCCGAAGGGCTGGTGAAGGTCATCTGCGAGAAGGGCGCCGACGGCCGTGCCGGGCGCATCCTCGGAGTGCACATGGTCGGGCCGTGGGTGACCGAGCAGCTCGGCCAGGGCTACCTGGCGGTCAACTGGGAAGCGGTTCCCGACGAGGTCGCCCACTTCGTCCAGCCCCATCCCACGCTGTCGGAGAACTTCGGCGAGACCGTCCTCGCCCTGACCGGAAGGGGACTCCACGTTGGCTGACATCGTCATGCCCCAGCTCGGCGAGACCGTCACCGAGGGGACCATCACCCGCTGGCTCAAGCAGGTCGGCGACACCGTCGCCGAAGACGAGGTGCTCTTCGAGGTCTCGACCGACAAGGTCGACTCGCGAGGTCCCGTCGCCGGCGGCGGGAGTGGTGGCCGAGATCCTGGTCCCCGAAGGCGACACCGTCGACGTCGGCACCAAGCTGGCGGTGGTCTCCGACCAGGCGGCCGGCGACGGGCAGGCGGCCACGCCCACCGACGACCGCCGGCGCCGGCCGAGGCGCCCGAGCCAGCCGAGCAGCCCGCGGCCGAGGCAGCCCGAGCCGAGCCGAGCAGCCCGCGGCCGAGCAGCCCGCCGGCCGAGCAGCCCGCGGCCGAGCAGCCGACCGCCCCGCCGGCCCCACCGCCCGAACCCACCCCCGAGCCGGCGAGGGCCGCGTCCGGCGCAGCCACCGAGACTGCCACCGACACCGCCACCGAAACCGGCCCCCAGCGGCGGTGACGCCCGCAGCCGGGTGCTGTCGCCGGTGGTGCGCCGGCTCATCAGCGAGCACCACCTCGATCCCGAGGAGATCAGCGGCACCGGCGCCGGGGGCCGCATCACCCGCTCCGACGTGCTGGCCCTGATCGACAAGCGGGGTGCACCCGACGGCAACGGGGCGGCAACTCCGACGCCCGCCCGCAGCCCGCGGCGCGCCCGCGGCCCCGACCCCGAGCCCGACGCCCGGCGAGCGACGCGCCGGCCGCGGCCGGCGAACGCGACGAGGTGGTGCCGTTCACCAACATCCGCCGGCGGACGGCGGAGCACATGGTGCGGTCCAAGCACACCTCGGCGCACACCATGGTCGCGGTCGAGGTCGACTACTCGGCGGTGGACAAGGTGCGCGACGCCGAGCGGGAACAGTTCAAGGCCGAGGAAGGCATCAGCCTCACCTACCTGCCCTTCATTTCCCGGGCCACGATCGACGCCATCCGGGAGTGGCCCCATCTCAACTCCTCGGTGGGCGACAACGAGCTGATCGTCCACCACGACATCAACCTCGGCATCGCCGTGGACCTGGACTTCGAGGGCCTGCTCGTACCGGTCGTCCACGGCGCCGACGGCAAGCGCCTCCGCCAGCTGGCCCGCGAGATCGCCGGCCAGGCGGCCAAGGCCCGGTCCCGGCGGCTGACCATGGACGACATCAGCGGCGGGACGTTCACCATCACCAACGCCGGCCCGTTCGGCACCCTGCTCACCGTGCCGGTCATCAACCAGCCTCAGGTCGCCATCCTGTCGACCGACGGCGTCCGCAAGCGGCCGGTGGTGGTGGAGCTGCCCGACGGGTCGGACTGCATCGCCATCCACCCGGTCGGCAACCTGGTCCTGTCCTGGGACCACCGGGCGTTCGACGGCGCCTACGCCGCCGCGTTCATGGCCCGGATCAAGGAGATCCTCGAGACGCGCGACTGGTCGGCCGAGCTGTGACCGCGATCCCGCTCGCGGCCGCTCGGGCCGGACGCCTGCGCTCCCGGTGGCTCGGGCGGGTCCGCTACCGCGACGCCCACGCCCTGCAACGGGCCCTGTGGGAGGCCGGCCCCGGCGCCGGCGACTGGCTGCTCCTCCTCGAGCACCCGCACACCTACACCCTGGGCGTGCGGGCCAAGCCCGAGCACATCCTGGTCGATCCGGCGACGGTGGGGGCCGAGCTGCTGTCCACCGACCGGGGCGGCGACGTCACCTACCACGGTCCGGGCCAGCTGGTCGGCTACCCCATCGTCGACGTGCCCACCGCGGCCGACGCCACCCCTCGCTACGTGCACGGCATCGAACAGCTGCTCATCGACGTCCTCGCCGACGTCGGCCTGGCCGGCGCCGGCCGGCTCCCCGGCTACCCGGGCGTGTGGGTCGACCCGGACGGCGACGACCCCCGCAAGATCGCCGCCATCGGGGTGCGGCTGTCGCGGGGCCGGTCCATGCACGGCTTCGCCCTCAACGTCGACCCGGACATGGCGTACTTCGGGCACATCGTGCCGTGTGGCATCGCCGACAAGGGCGGTGACGTCGCTCGCCGCCGAGGGCGTGGAGGTCACCATGCGCGCGGGTGGTCGACGCGGTGGTCGCCCGGGCCGCCGGCGTGTGGGGCCACGACGAGGTGGAGCGGGCCGACGTGGCCTGGCGGGTGGCCTCCGACGATCTCGCCCCCTTCACCCGGGGCGAGGGCCCCGGGCAACCCGTCGCCCGCCGGCGCAGCCGGGCGCCCGCCGGCGGCCGGCCAGGGACAGCCGGTGCGGCTGCTGGGGCGGCTGGCCCAGGCGGGCGTCGACCCCGACGCCGGGCTGGCGGTCACGGCGCGCAAGCCCGAGTGGCTCCGGGTCAAGGCCCGCATGGGCGACGACTACCGGGACCTCAAGCGCACGCTGCGCCGCCTCGACCTGGTCACGGTGTGCGAGGAGGCCGGCTGCCCGAACATCTACGAGTGCTGGGCCGACGGCACCGCCACCTTCATGATCAACGGCGACCGCTGCACCCGGGCGTGCGGGTTCTGCCTGGTCGACACGCGCAAGCCCCTGGCCCTGGACCCCGGCGAGCCGGCCCGGGTGGCCGAGGCGGTCGAACGCCTCGGCCTGGCCCACGCCGTGGTCACCTGCGTGGCGCGCGACGACCTGGCCGACGGCGGCGCCGGCGCCTTCGCCGCGACCATCGACGCCATCCACCACCGCTGCCCGCAGACCGCCGTCGAGGTCCTCATCGCCGACTGCAAGGGTGACCCGGCGGCCCTGGAGACCATCTTCGCGGCGCGGCCGGAGGTGCTCAACCACAACATCGAGACCGTTCCCCGCCTCCAGCGGGCGGTGCGCCCGTCGGCGTCCTACGCCCGCAGCCTGGCCGTCCTGGCCCGGGCCAAGGCGGCGGGGCTGACCACCAAGTCGGGGCTGATCGTGGGCATGGGGGAGACGACCGAGGAAGTGGTCGCCGTGCTCGCCGACCTGGCCGGGATCGGCGTGGACATCGTCACCGTCGGGCCAGTACCTGCGGCCCACTCGCACCACCTGCCCGTGGCCCGGTGGTGGGAGCCGGAGGAGTTCGCCCGCCTGGCCGCCGCCGGCGAGGCGCTGGGCATCGCCCACGTGGAGGCCTCGCCGCTGACCCGCTCCAGCTACCACGCCCGCCAGGCGGCGGCGGGCGTTGCCGGCGCCGGCTCGGCCGCCGACCGCTCGGCCGCCAACCGCTCGGCCGGGTGAGCGGGACCCGCCGATGACCGAGCCGTCGGCCCTGGCCCAGCGCGCCGCCCGGGTCCGCGGCGCCATGGTCGACGCCGGCGTGGACGCCCTGCTGCTCTCGCTGGGGGCCGACCTGCCGTGGCTGACCGGGTACCGGGCCATGCCCCTCGAGCGCCTGACCATGCTGGTCCTGCCGGCGGACGGCGCCGCCACCCTGGTCGTCCCCCGCCTCGAGGCGCCGCGGGTGGCGGAGACCCCCGAGGTGTTCGCCATCCGGCCGTGGTCGGAGGACGAGGACCCGGTTGCCCTGGTCGCCGGGCTCGTGCCCCGGGCATCCAGGCTGGCGGTGTCGGACCGGACGTGGGCCACGTTCGTCCTGGCTCTGCAGGCGGCGGTGCCGGCGGCCGAGTGGCGGCTGGCCTCGGCCATCACCGGTCCGCTGCGGGCGGTCAAGGACGCCGCCGAGGTCGAAGCCCTGGCCGCGGCGTCCGCCGCCGCCGATCGGGTGGCCGCCGGCCTGATCGCCGGCGCCGTGCCCCTCGTGGGGCGCAGCGAGAAACAGGTGTCCGACGACCTCAGCCGGCGCCTGGTCGCCGAGGGCCACCAGGCCGTCAACTTCGCCATCGTGGGCAGCGGCCCCAACTCGGCCAGCCCCCACCACGAGCCCGGCGAGCGGGTGATCGGCCCCGGCGAGGCGGTGGTGTGCGACTTCGGCGGGACCATGGACGGCTACTGCTCGGACATCACCCGCACCGTGTTCACCGGCGAGCCGCCGGACGACTTCTGCGAACTGTACGGCCTCCTGCAGGAGGCGCAGGCCGAGGCGGTCGCCGCCGCCGACGTGGGCCGGCGGTGCGAGGACGTCGACGCCGTGGCCCGCCGGCGTCATCGCCGCCGGCGGGATGGGCGACGGCTTCATCCACCGCACCGGCCACGGCATCGGCCTGGAGGAGCACGAGGATCCCTACCTGGTGGCCGGCAACACCACGCCGCTCGCCCCCGGCCACGCCTTTTCCGTGGAGCCCGGGATCTACGTGCCGGGCCGGTGGGGGGCGCGCATCGAGGACATCGTGGTGGCCACCGACGCCGGCCCCCGGGCGCTCAACGTCGTCGACCACGCCCTGCACGTCGTCGAAAGCTGAGTCCCGGTGGACCTGGGCATCGGCGGGCGTTCGGCCCTGGTCACGGCGGCGTCGAAGGGCCTGGGCCGGGCCAGCGCGGCGGCGCTGGGCGCCGAAGGGGCACGGGTGACCATCTGCGCCCGCGGCGAGGAGGCGCTGCGGGCGACCGAAGCCGACCTGGTCGCGGCCGGCGTCGAGGTCCACGCCGTGGCCGCCGACGTCACCGATCCGGCGACGCCGGCGCGCCTGGTGGCCGAGGCGGTGGCGCGCTTCGGCGGGCTGGACATCGTGGTGGCCAACGCCGGCGGTCCGGCGCCCGCCCCGGCGCTGGCCGTGACCGACGACCAGATCGATGCCGCGGTCAACGCCAACCTGACCACGTCGGTGCGGCTGGTGCGCCACGCCCGGCCCCACCTGCGCGCCGGGCAGTGGGGGCGGATCGTGTGCATCGCCTCGGCGTCGGTCCTGCGGCCCATGCCGGGCCTGGCCCTGTCCAACCTGGCCCGCACCGGGTTGTGGGCGTGGGCGCAGACGGCGGCGGCGGACCTCTTCGACGAGGGCATCACCCTCAACCTGGCCTGTCCGGGCCTGCACGACACCGAGCGGGGGGGCGAGGTCGGCGGCGCCCACCGGCGCCTCGGCGACCCGGCCGACTTCGGCGCGGTGGTGGCCTTCCTGTGCTCGGAGCAGGCCCGGTTCGTGTCGGGAACGACCGTCGGCGTCCACGGCGCTTCGCCTTGACGCTCAGGGGGCCGCCGGCTAGGTTGCCCTGAATGTTGACCGATCCCATCGGTAATAGCGGCAAGGTGGGGAAATGCCCCCGCGTCGGGCCGCCGGCCTGGTGGTGGCGGTGGTGGCGGTGCTGATGCTGGTGGCCGCGGCGTGCGGCTCGTCGTCAACCAAGAGCGGGTCTCCGAACGGGGACTCGACCACCGTCCGGATCGGCTATTTCCCCAACGTCACCCACGCACCGGCGCTGGTCGGCGTCGACCAGGGCATCTTCGCCCGGGACCTCGCCCCCGACCGTCTCGACGCCAGCCAGACGTTCAACGCCGGGCCCTCCGAGGTGCAGGCCCTGCTCTCCGGCTCGATCGACATCGCCTTCATCGGCCCCAGCCCGGCCGTCACCGCCTACGCCCAGTCCCACGGCGCCGTCCAGATCATCAGCGGCGCCGCCTCCGGCGGCGCCGGCGCTGGTGGTCAAGGGGTCGATCACCAGCCCGGCCCAGCTCAAGGGGGCCAGGCTGTCGTCGCCGCAGCTGGGCAACACCCAGGACGTCGCCCTCAAGTACTGGCTCTCCCAGCAGGGCCTCACCCACAGCGTGTCGGTGCAGCCCTCGACCTCGGGCAACGGCACCATCGTCACCGAGTTCCGCTCCGGAGCCATCGACGGCGCCTGGGTCCCCGAGCCCTACGTGGCCGAGCTGGTCGCCGCCGGCGGCCACGTGCTCGTCAACGAGAAGGCTCTGTGGCCCGGTGGCCAGTTCTCGACCACCGAGGTGGTGGCC
The DNA here is from genome assembly GCA_963757175.1 of uncultured Actinomycetota bacterium. Classification (GTDB taxonomy): domain Bacteria; phylum Actinomycetota; class Acidimicrobiia; order Acidimicrobiales; family Palsa-688; genus CAVWQR01. The sequence goes on from CAVWQR010000002.1 coordinate 424,989, forward strand.
CGCACCGCGTTCGTCCACCAGCACCCGGCCACCGTGCAGCGTTTCCTGACCGGCCTGGTCGACACCCTCGCCGCCATCCGCTCCGATCCGGCCGGCGCCCAGCGGGCGGTCAACGCCCAGCTCACCAAGCTGACCTCCAAGCCGCTGTCCTCGAGCGTGCTCTCCTCGGCGTGGTCCGACCTGACCTTCACCGACGACCCGCTGGCCGCCAGCGTGCAGACCCAGACCAACCACGCCGTGGCCATCGGCGCCATCACGCAACCCCGGCAGCCTGGGCGGCCTGTACGACCTGGGCATCCTCGACCAGGTGCTGGCGACCAAGGGCCAGCCGGCGGTGTCGGCGCCGTGACGACCACCGTGACCGCGCCCGTCGGCCACACGATCGGCCGTGGTGCTCGACGGCGTGTCCAAGGTGTACGGCTACGCCGGCGACTCGGTGCGGGCCCTCGACAGGGTCAGCCTCGACGTCGCCGAAGGCGAGCTGGTCTGCCTGGTGGGCGCGTCAGGCTGCGGCAAGAGCACGCTGCTCAACCTGATCGCCGGTCTCGACCGGCCCACCGCCGGCGCCGTGCAGCGCCCCGCCGGCGAGGCGGCGCTGATGTTCCAGGACGCGGCGCTGTTCCCGTGGCTGACCGTGACCCGCAACGTGGAGCTGGCCCTGCAGCTGTCCGGGGTGCCCCGCCGCGACCGGCGGGAGCGGGCCCGGGAGCTGCTCGACTCCGTGCACCTCGCCGACTTCGCCGGCAAGCGGCCCCACGAGCTGTCCGGGCGGCATGCGCCAGCGGGTGGCCCTGGCCCGGGCGCTGGCCCAGCAGCGGCGGGTGCTGCTGATGGACGAGCCGTTCGGCGCCCTGGACGCCATCACCCGGGACGTGCTCCACGACGAGCTCGAGCGGGTGTGGCGGGGGTCTGGGCTCAGCGTGGTGTTCGTCACCCACAACGTCCGCGAGGCGGTCCGTCTCGGGGACCGGGTCGTGCTGCTGTCCAGCCGGCCGGGGCGGGTGGCGGCGGAGTTCCCGGTCGACCTGCCCCGGCCCCGGCGGCTGGACTCGCCCGAGCTGGCGTCGATGGCGTCGACCATCACCGACCACCTGCGCGAGGAGGTGCGCCGCCATGCTGCTGGCCCGAGCGGCCGAGAGCGGGATGACCGCTAGCTCGCTGGACAGCGACCTGGCGGGGATCGACCGGCTGGACACGCCCCTGCCCCGGCGGCCTTCCGTCGGCCGCCGGGTGTTCGCCGCGGTGTGGCCCAAGGTGGCGGCCATCGCCATCGCCGTGGCCCTGTGGCAGGTGGTGGTGTGGACGGGCTGGAAGCCGACGTACCTGCTGCCCGGCCCGCTGGCCGTCTGGCGGGCGCTGGGCCATGACCACCACGTGCTCTTGCAGGCCACGGCCAACACCCTGCGCTCGGCGCTGGAGGGCTACCTCATCGCCCTGGTCATCGGCACGCTCGTGGCCATCGTCATCACCCGGGTGCGGGTGCTCCGCACCGCAGTCAGCCCGCTCATCACCGGGTTCCAGACCATGCCGTCGGTGTCGTGGGTGCCCCTGGCCGTGCTGCTGTTCGGCCTGCACGGCTCGGCCATCCTCTTCGTCACCGTGGTGGGCTCGGCGCCGGCGCTGGCGATCGGGACCATCGCCGGGATCGATGCCGTACCCCCCACCCTGCTGCGGGCCGGGACCGTGCTCGGGGCGCGCGGGTGGCGCCGCTACTGGCACGTGGTGCTCCCTGGCGCCCTCCCCGGCTACGTGACCGGGATGAAGCAGGGGTGGGCGTTCGCCTGGCGGTCGGTCATGGCCGGCGAGCTCATCGCCCAGATCCAGGGCCACCCTGCGCTGGGCAGCCTGCAGGCCAACTACCAGGACCAGACGCTGTCGGCCGACCTGCTCGGGGTGATGGTCGTGATCCTGGCCGTCGGGCTGCTCCTCGACGCCCTGGTCTTCACCCGGCTCGAGCGCGCCGTGCTGTCCCGCCGGGGGCTGCTTCCGCACCCCGGGTGAGATGCGGAGGGACCGACGGGGGTAGGGCCCCGGAATGCTCGGCCTCCCCGATGGCATACGCGCCTGCCTGTTCGACCTCGACGGCGTCCTGACCAAGACGGCGAAGGTCCACGCGGCCGCGTGGAAGTCCATGTTCGACGACTTCCTCCGGAAGTGGGCGACGGAGCACGGGGAGCCGTTCGTGGCCTTCGACGAGCACGAGGACTACGACACCTACGTCGACGGCAAACCCCGCTTGGACGGAGTGCGGGACTTCCTCGCCTCGCGCCGCATCCACCTGCCGGAGGGTTCGGCCGGCGACCCGGCCACCGCCCAGACGGTCAACGGCCTGGGCACGGCCAAGAACGAGCTGGTGCTGAAGCTGATCGCCGACCAGGGCGTGGAGGTGTACCCGGGTTCGGTGGCCTACGTCCGGGCGGCCCGCCACGCCGGCCTGCGGCGGTGCGTCGTGTCGTCTTCGGCCAACTGCCGCGACGTGCTGGTCGCGGCCGGCATCCTCGACCTGTTCGACGACCGGGTGGACGGGCTCACGGCCGAAGCCGAGCACCTGGCCGGCAAGCCCCACCCCGACACGTTCCTGGCCGGCGCCCGCAAGGTGGGCGTCGAACCAGCCGCCGCCGTCGTCTACGAGGACGCCCTGGCCGGGGTGGAAGCGGGGCGGGCCGGGCACTTCGGCTTCGTGGTCGGTGTCGACCGGGTGGGCCAGGCCGACGCCCTGGCCGCCCACGGCGCCGACCGGGTGGTGCAGGATCTCGCCGAGCTGTTGGACAACTCGTGATCGAGCACGGTTCCTTCGGCACCGACCCGTGGCGGCTGTGCGAGAGCGGCCTGGACCTGGACATGCTGGCCCAGGCCGAGTCGCTCTTCGCCCTCTCCAACGGTCATCTGGGCCTGCGCGGCAACCTCGACGAAGGCGAGCCCCACGGGCTTCCCGGCACCTACCTGGGCTCGTACTACGAGACGCACCCGTTGCCGAGCGCCGAGCTCAGCTACGGCCAGCCCGAGTCGGGCCAGACGGTGGTCAACGTGACCAACGGCAAGATCATCCGCCTGCTCGTCGACGACGAGCCCTTCGATGTCCGCTACGGGCGGCTCATCAGTCACGAGCGCAGCCTCGACCTGCGCGCCGGCACCCTGACCCGGGAGGTGGAGTGGGAATCGCCGGGGCGGCGGGTCGTGCGCGTGCGCAGCGTCCGGCTGGTGTCGCTGGTGCAGCGGGCGGTGGCGGCCATCGCCTACGACGTGGAACCGGTGGGCGGCGAGGTCCGCGTCGTGGTCCAGTCCGAGCTGGTGGCCAACGAGAAACTGCCGGCCAAGCACGACGATCCCCGCCAGGCGGTGGCCCTCGACGGCGCCCTGGTCAGCGAGCAGTTCGACGCCGAGGACGGACGGTGCCTGCTCATGCACCGCACCCGGTCCAGCGGTCTGCACATGGCGGCGATGATGGACCACCACTGGGTGGAGACGCCCGAGGACCACGAGATCCGCACCGAGGTGTGGGAGGACGTGGCTCGGGTGTCGCTCATCGCCAAGCTGCGCCCGGGAGTTCGGCTCCGCTTCGTCAAGTACCTGGCCTACGGGTGGTCGAGCACCCGCACCGTGCCCGCCCTGCGCGACCAGGTCGCCGGCGCGGCTCTGGCCGCGTCGCATACCGGTTGGGTCGGGCTGCTTCAGGCCCAGGAGTCGTACCTGGCCGACTTCTGGAGCCGGGCCGACGTCGAGGTCGCCGGCGACGACGAGGTGCAGCAGGCGGTGCGCTACGCCCTGTGGCAGGTGCTGCAGGCCGGCGCCCGGGCCGAGACGCGGGCCATACCCGCCAAGGGGCTGACCGGGCCCGGCTACGACGGCCACGCCTTCTGGGACACCGAGTCGTTCGTGCTGCCCGTGCTCAGCTACACCGTTCCCCTGGCCGCGGCCGACGCCCTGCGGTGGCGCCACAGCACCCTGCCCCTGGCCCTGGCCCGGGCGTCGCAGCTGCAGCTGTCGGGAGCGGCGTTCCCGTGGCGAACCATCGCCGGCGAGGAGTGCTCGGGCTACTGGCCGGCGAGCACGGCGGCGTTCCACATCAACGCCGACGTCGCCGACGCCGTGCTGCGCTACCTGCAGGTCAGCGGGGACGCGGTTTTCGGCGACGAGATCGGCGCCGAGCTGCTGGTGCAGACGGCACGGATGTGGTGCTCGCTCGGCCATCACGACGACGGGCGCGGCTTTCGCATCGACGGCGTGACCGGTCCCGACGAGTACAGCGCCCTGGCCGACAACAACGTCTTCACCAACCTGATGGCCCAGCGCAACCTCAACGCCGCCGCCCTGGCGGCGGAGCGTTACCCCGACACGGCCGGAAGGCTGGGCGTCGACGCCGACGAGATCGCCGCGTGGCGGACGGCGGCCGATGCCATGTACGTCCCCTACGACGAGGACCTCGGCGTCCACCCCCAGTCCGACGGCTTCACCCATCACCAGGCGTGGGACTTCGAGACGACCAGCCAGGAGGACTACCCGCTGCTGCTGCACGCCCCCTACGTCTCGCTGTACCGCAAGCAGGTGGTCAAGCAGGCCGATCTGGTGCTGGCCCTGCACCTGTGCGGGGAGGCGTTCACGGCCGAGGACAAGGCCCGCGATTTCGCCTACTACGAACCGATCACCGTGCGCGACTCGTCGCTGTCCGCCTGCACCCAGGCGGTGGTGGCCGCCGAGGTGGGCCACCTCGACCTGGCCTACGAGTACCTGCGCGAAGCGGCGCTGATGGACCTCGGCGACCTGGAGCACAACACCTCCGACGGGCTGCACATCGCCTCGCTGGCCGGCGGCTGGCTGGCCCTGGTCGCCGGCTTCGGTGGCCTGCGGGAACGCTCGCCGCGGCCCGGGGGCGGGCCCGATGCCAACGGGCACCTGGCCTTCAGTCCCCGGCTGCCCGGCGCCCTGCGGAAGCTGACCTTCCGCCTCGTCTACCGCGGGCAGCGCCTGTGCGTCAGCGTCACGCCCAAGGAGGCGCGCTACGAGCTCACGGGCGACCAGGCCATCGAGATCGACCACCACGGCCAGCACCTGCGGCTGCAGCCCGGCCGGGCCTCGCGCCGGCCGATCCCGGCGATCGATCCCGGCCCCGCCCCCAAGCAGCCGCCCGGCCGCGAACCGGGCCGCGTGGCGCCGCAGGCGCTGCGCACCTGAGCGTCCGTCTCGGGGTCGATTGCGGGTCCGCACTCATCGCTTGGGGGTAGGACCGAGGAGATGAGCAGCGATCCGGACGAAGAGAAGCGCACCGTGGCCGACGTCCTGGCTGACGAGTGGGGTCACGAGTCGTTTCCGGCGAGCGATCCTCCGGAGAACTGGTCGGGTACCGACCGCAACCCGCGGCCGCCCGGCGGCGACCGGTCGTGACGCCGCCGCAGCCCCGCCGCTCGCAGGCGGACGACCAGCTCGCGTCCGTCGACCGGGGTGGCGCCCAGCGCCAGCGCCTTCTCGCGCACCTCGGAGGGGACGTCGTAGTGGTCGCCCTGGAAGGCTCGACGGGGGATCCCGAGGCGCTCGGCGAAGCGGTGGAGCTCGTCGAACGACGCGTCGCTCACCAGGTGGGCCCAGCGCCGGCCGCGCCACGGCCATACCGCCTGGTCCACGAGGACGGCCATGGCGACCGAGCCTACGTGGCCTGATGACTGCTGATCGTTACCGGGACTTCCCGGCGCTGCGCTTCGAGCACCCGGCGCCGGGCGTTCTCGGCATCGTCCTCGACGCCCCCGGCCTCAACGCCGTGGGTCCCGACGTGCACCGCCAGCTGGCCGACGTGTGGCTTGCCGTCGACCGGGACCCCGACACCCGGGTGGCGCTGCTCTCGGGCGCCGGCCGGGCGTTCTCCGCCGGTGGCAGCTTCGAGCTGATCGAACAGGTGACCCAGGACTACGCGGCGCGGACCCGGACCCTGCGAGAGGCTCGAGACCTGGTCATGAACGTCATCAACTGTTCCAAGCCGGTGGTGTCTGCCGTGCACGGCCCTGCGGTCGGCGCCGGGCTGGTGGCCGCTCTCCTCGCCGACGTGTCCATTGCCGGGCGCAGCGCGCGCATCATCGACGGCCACACCCGCCTGGGGGTGACCGCCGGCGACCACGCCGCCATCTGCTGGCCGTTGCTCTGCGGCATGGCCAAGGCCAAGTACCACCTGCTCACGTGCGAGCCCCTGAGCGGAGAAGAGGCGGAGCGCATCGGGCTGGTCTCGCTGTGCGTCGACGACGACCAGCTGGCCGAGCGCGCCCTGGGGATCGCCGGCGACCTGGCCGGCGGTGCCCAGAGCGCCATCCGCTGGACCAAGCACACGCTCAACAACTGGTACCGGATGCTCGGCCCGGTGTTCGACGCCTCGCTGGCCTACGAGTTCTACGGCTTCGGGGGGCCCGACGCCACCGAGGGACTGGCGTCGCACCGCGAGAAGCGCGCCCCGAACTTCGGGGGCCCGACCAGCGAGTAAGAGGTGCCGAGCTCGTCTGCCTCCCACGAGCTCGGCTGCGTTGTCAAATGCGTGGTGGACAGCGCCGGTATTGTCTCCGGAGGATGCGTCACCCTCGCCGCTGGGCCATGGGCGGTGTGCTCGCATGCGCCGGCTTGGTCGCCGGGGGCATCGCCGTCACCAACGCCGGATCCAGCACGCCGCCGAAGCCGGCGACGACCGCCGCTCCACCGGCTTCCGTTCCGGCCGGGCACGCCCCGCTGCGCCTGCTCATCATGGGCGACTCGGAGGCCGACACGTTGGGGGTGGACCTCCAGATGGCGGATCCGCCAGTGACCAACGAACGCGGCGCCGGGGTGTTCGGCGGGGGCCAGATCTCCTGCGGGGTGGTGCTCGGTGCTGAGACCATTCAGCATGGCCAGGCCATGCCGATGGTCCCCGCCTGCAACGTGAACACGCCCGTCGCCGAGCGCTGGCCGGCGCTCGTCCACGCCGACATCGAGCAGGATCATCCCAACGTATTGCTGGTCGTCGCCGGACGCATCGAGGTCTTCGATCGGCGGGCTACCGACAGCGGCCCATGGCAGAACATCCTCCAGCCCGGCGACGCCAAGGACGTCGAGCAGCAGCTGGACGTGGCCGCCCAGATGGGCATCGCTGCTCACGCCCACGTCGAGTTGGCCACCGCTCCGTGCTACTCGTCGGGCAAGCAACCAGACGGCGACGCCTGGCCAGAGGACGACCCGGCTCGGGTGCGCGCCTACAACACCCTGGTCCGCAAGGTCGCCGCCGCCCATCCCGGCCAGGTGTCGGTCGTGGACCTGGATGCGCTGGTGTGTCCGGGCGGCACATTCCAGGCTGCGATCGACGGGGTCGCCGTCCGGGCGCCGGATGGGGTCCACTATCCCTTCTTCAGCATCGGCAGCCCCAACGCCGCCGACCCCGACACCGAGTCCCTGGTCACGGCCTTCGGGCATTGGATCGCTCCCCGCATCATGCCCGAGATCGCCGCGGCTGCCCCCCGCTCCTGACCGGGGAACGCCTCGCCGTTCAGTCGTCGTTCACGAACGTGACGCCTGCGATGTGGTTGTTGCCGCCGCCCAGACCGGTGACGGTCACCTCGGTGATGCCTTCGCCCTGGCCGGGCGTCACGGGGTCGAAGCGCAGGACCTGGCCCGCGGCGGGCAACTCGACCCGCGGAGTGCCGCCCGTCGCTCGCGGCCTGCACGCCGAGGACCGATGCCCACCGCTCGGCGGCACGGTCGGGGTCGGTGACCTGGATCGTCAAGCCGCTGACTCCGCCGGCCGCGTGGACCGGAGCCCGGCCCGTCCAGGACGGACCCGCCCACCTCCACGACTCGGGCGGGTCGGCCCAGTCCACCGAAACGATGGCACCGGGTACGTCCTTGGGGTGCAGGTGGGTGCCGGCGATGTCTTCGTGGTCCGAGGTCCACACGATCCGCACACCGAGCCGGGCCAGGCGGTCGCGGGCGACACCCAGGTCCGGAACCTGGAAGATGGCCATGTAGCCACTGTCGCCACCCCGGCGCTCCAGGTAGCGCCCGGCGGTGGTCCCCGCCTGCGCCGGCGCCACCACCTCGACGAAGGTGTCGCCCACCGCGAACACGGCATTGGTCAGGCCGAACTCGCCCACCCCCGGATCGCGGAACGGGTCGCGCCACCCGAACGCCTGACTCAGCTGGTCGGCCACCCCATCGCAGTCGTGGGCCACCAGGGCGACCTGACGGAGTCGTGGTCCGGCAATCATGACCCGACCCTAACCTGCCGGCCGGTGGGTAACGTGGTGCGGCGACGGGAGTTGGGGCCCATGTTCGAGCGGCACGAAGAAGCAGAACAGGCGGAGAGCCGGGCGCAGCTCCACGACGCGCTGACCGCGATGATCGAGATCGTCGACGGGAAGGCGGCTCCGGACACGCCGGTGGTGCTCCGGGCGGGGGAGCGGGCCACGTACGTCATCCGGGGCGCCGGCTTGTTCGAGACCCGCCAGCAGGCCGGCCATTGGGCGGGCCGTTGGCCGGCGTTTCTGTTCCCGTCGGCGGCAGGGTGCGGGTGCGGGTGGGCCAGTCGCGCGGCCACTATGTGCAAGGGACGGAGACCCCGACGATCATCGACACCGGCACCGTCACCTTCACCACCCAGCGGATCGTCTTTCTCGGCGAGCGCTGGACCCGCGAATGGAACTTCGCCCACCTGCTGGGAATCCAGCACTTCACCAACCAGCCGTGGACGGCGATCCAGGTGGCCAACCGGCAGAAGACGTCCGGATTCACCTACCAGGGCCTTCGGCCCGACCTGGTCCACGCCGCCTCGACCTGGCCATCGAGCTGTACGAGGGACACGCCGACCAGGCGCGCGCCGAGCTGGTGCAGCAGCTCGGCGAACTGGCTCCGGCGCCCAGCGCCCACGCCGGAGGAGCCCTCCGGCCCGTCCTCTGCTCCCTCCCGCCGCGGCCCGCCGCGCTGGGCGACCGACCGTGGGGCCAGCACGCGTGGCGCTGGTGGGACGGATCACGCTGGACCGGGCACACCTCGGACTGAGGTCCGGAACCGAGGTCACTCCGGGGTGGTCTGGCGGACGACGAAGTACTTGGCCTGGGGGTGGTGGCAGATGATGGCGGCCGTGGTCTGCTCGGGGTGGAACTGCCACGACGACTCCTCGTCGACCTCCACGCCGATGCGGTCGGCGCCGACCAGCTCGGCGCACTTGGCGTTGTCCTCCAGGTCGGGGCACGCCGGGTAGCCCCACGAGTAGCGCCCGCCGCGGTAGCGCTGGCGGAACAGACCGGCGAGCGTGGGCCCGTCCTCGCCGGCGAAGCCCCACTCCTCCCGGATGCGCCGGTGCCACAGCTCGGCCAGCGCCTCGGCCATCTCCACACCCAGGCCGTGGAGGTGCAGGTAGTCCTGGTAGCGGTTGTCGGCGAACAGGCGGGCCGTCTCCTCCGACACCGTCGGGCCCATGGTGACCACGTGAAAGGCGGCCCAGTCCTGCTCACCCGACGCGGCCGGGCGGAAGAAGTCGGCGATCGACAGCCAGGGGTCGGCCGGCTGGCGGGGGAAGGTGAAGCGGAGCCATTCCGCGCTGCGGGTGTCGTCCTTCCAGACGATCAGGTCGTCGCCCTCGCTGTTCACCGCGAAATAGCCGTAGGCCACCGCGGGCGTGAGGATGTCGGCGGCGCGCGCCTCGGCCAGGCGGGCCCGCAGCTCGCCGCGGAGGCGCGCCTTGAACTCGGCGTCGGTCTCCTCCTTGGACTTGTCCGGGCGGTAGCCCCACTGGTTGCGGAACAGGGCCGTCTCGTTGAGATAGCCGGCGATGTCGTCGAGCGAGACGCCCTTCTCGATCCGGGTCCCCACGAACGGCGGGACGGGCACAGGATTGTCGGTCGCCACCGACGGGGCGCGCAGCGGCCGGGGTCCCGCCTGGCCGGCGACGGTCCCCGGGGTGCGCGGCCGGCACCCCCTCGCGGCCACCGGGCTCGCGCCCGAACTCGGCATCCTCCGTCCCCGTCTTCTTCAGCTCCATGAGCCGGTCCATGGTGTGCAGGCCCTCGAAGGCGTCCTTGCCGTAGAACAGGCGCCCTTCGTACTGCGATGCGCAGGTCGCGCTCGACGTAGGTGCGGGTCAGCGCCGCCCCGCCGAGGATGACCGGGATGCGCTCGCCTGGACCGCTCGTTCATCTCGAGGAGGTTCTCGCGCATGATCAGCGTGGACTTGACCAGCAGGCCGGACATGCCGATGGCATCGGCGCCGACCTCGTCCGCCTTGGCCAGCATGTCGCCCAGGGGGACCTTGATCCCGAGGTTGTGGACCTCGTAGCCGTTGTTGGTGAAGATGATGTCGACCAGGTTCTTGCCGATGTCGTGGACGTCGCCCTTGACCGTGGCCAGCACGATGCGGCCCTTGCCGCCGTCGTCGGTGTGCTCCATGTGGGGCTCGAGGAACGCCACCGCCGCCTTCATCGTCTCCGCCGACTGCAGCACGAACGGCAGCTGCATCTGGCCGGAGCCGAACAGCTCGCCCACCGTCTTCATGCCGCTGAGCAAGGGCCCGTTGACCACGTCCAGGGCGGCCATCCCCGACCCGAGCGCCTCGTCCAGGTCGGCGTCGAGGCCGTCGCGCTCGCCGTCGACGATGCGCTGCTCGAGACGGCGCTCCACCGGCCATCCGCTGCGGTCCTCGGTCACCACCGCCGCCGAGGTCACGCCCTCGAACAGCCTCAGCAGCTCGCTCAGCGGGTCGTAGCCGCGTGCCTCGTCGCGCCGGTCGAAGATCAGGTCCTGGCACACCTCGACCGCCCGAGGGTCGAGCTTGTTCAGCGGGACGATCCGAGCGGCGTGCACGATGGCCGCATCCAGTCCCGCCTCCTGGCACTCGTGGAGGTACACCGAGTTGAGGGCGTGGCGCGCCGCCGGCGCCAGCCCGAAGCTGATGTTCGACAGCCCCAGAATCGTCTGCACGCCGGGAAGCGAGGCCTTTATCCTCCGGATCCCCTCGAGCGTGGCCGCGCCGTCACCTCGGCTCTCCTCCATCCCGGTGCCGAGGGTCAGGGCCAGCGGGTCGAAGATGAGGTCCTCGGGCGCCAGGCCGTAGCGTTGCACCGCCAGGTCGTGGATGGCCCGGGCGGCGGCCAGCTTGTGCTCGGGGGTGCGGGCCTGGCCGGTCTCGTCGATGCACGTGCACACCACCGCCGCGCCGTACTCGCCGCGCCAGGCTCAGGAACCGGTCGAGCCGGGTGCCGGGGGCGTCGCCGTCCTCCAGGTTCACCGAGTTGAGGATGGGCTTGCCCGCGACCCGTTGCAGGCCGGCCTCGATCACCGGCGGTTCGGTCGAGTCGAGCATCAGCGGCAGGGTCGCCTGGGTGGCGAAGCGGCTGGCCACCTCGCTCATGTCGGCCACGCCGTCCTCGCCGGTGTAGTCCACGCAGACGTCGAGCACGTGGGCGCCGCCCTTGACCGCCTCGCGAGCCATGGCCACGCACGTGTCCCAGTCGTCGGCCAGCATCGCCTCACGGAACTTCTTGGAACCGTTGGCGTTGGTGCGCTCGCCCACCACCAGGACCGACGGGGTCTGGTCGTAGGGCACGTGGCTGTAGATCGACGCCGACCCCGGCTCCCACTCGACGGTGCGGGACGCCGGCGTGAGGTCCCGGCACGCGTCCACCACCGCGCCCAGATGCTCGGGCGTCGTCCCGCAGCAGCCGCCGACCGCGCTCACGCCGTATTCGCTGACGAAGCGGGCGTGGTGCTCGGCGAGCTGAGCCGGCGTCAGGTCGTAGTGCATCTTGCCCTCGACCACCGACGGCAGGCCGGCGTTGGGCTGCACGGCGATCGGCGACCGGGCATGCACCGACAGGTACCGGAGGTGCTCGCTCATCTCCACCGGGCCGGTGGCGCAGTTCAACCCGATGACATCGGGGTGCAGGGCGTCGAGCGTGGTCAGGGCGGCGCCGATCTCGGTGCCCATCAACATGCGCCCGGTGGTCTCGATGGTCACCTGCACCTGGATCGGGACGTCGCGGCCGACCTCGCCCATGGCCCGCCGGGCGCCGATGATGGCGGCCTTGGCCTGCAGCAGGTCCTGCACGGTCTCGATGACCAACAGGTCCACGCCGCCGGCCAGCAGCCCGGCGGCCGCCTCCTGGTAGCCGTCGCGCTGCTCGACGAAGCTGATCTGGCCCAGCGACGCGATCTTGGTGCCAGGCCCGAGGGAGCCGGCGACCCAACGCCGGCCCTGCCCGTTGCCGCCGGCATCGCCGGGAGAGCCGCCGGCATCGCCCGGATAGGCGCCGGCGACGTCGACGGCGATACTGGCGGCGGCCTGAGCCAGCTCCCGGGCCCGCTCGGCGATCCCGTACTCGGCCAGGACCCACGGCAGCGAGCCGAAGCTGTCCGTCTCCACCACGTCACAGCCGACGTCGAAGAACGATCGGTGCAGGTCGGCCACGACGTCGGGGCGGGTAACGGCCAGCAGCTCGTTGCAGCCCTCCATCGCCGGGCCCCCGAAGTCGTCCGGGCCGAGGTGCCGCAGCTGGAGGTTGGTGCCGGCCGCGCCGTCGAAGATGACGACACGACGACCAACGGCTTCGAGATAGGTGCTCATTTTTTCGGAATCGACTCCTGAGCCTTCACGGCCGGGGCAGCGTCGGGACGGTCCCGCGCTCGAGGCCACGGGACGGATTGCTCGTCAGGTTGTCGCAAGCCGGAGCAATCACGCTCCACCCTCGGGCTGCCCAACAGGTCGGCTTGGACCCCCACACGATACCCGCGCCTACGCTCCGGAGGTGGAAGAGATCGTCGCGTCGCTGCTGGTCCGCTGCCTGGAGGCGGAAGGGGTACGCCAGGTCTTCGGCATCCCGGGCGAAGAGAACATCCACCTCACCATGGCCCTCGCCCGATCGCCGATCCGGTACGTCCTGGCCCGCCACGAGCAGGCGGCGTCGTTCATGGCCGAGATGTACGGACGCCTGACCGGCCGGGCCGGCGTGTGCTCCTCGACGCTCGGGCCCGGTGCCATCAACCTGCTGCTCGGGGTGGCCGACGCCACCACCAACAGCACCCCGCTCGTCGCCGTGTCGGCCCAGGTGGGCCGCAACCGCAGCTACAAGGAATCCCACCAGAGCGTCGACCTGGAAGCGATCTTCGCCCCGGCGACGCTGTGGTCGGCCACCGTGCCGGTGCCCGAAGCCGTCCCCGAGATGGTGCGCAAGGCGTTCAAGCTGGCCCAGACCGAGCGGCCCGGCGCTGTCTATCTCGCCGTTCCCGAGGACATCGAAGCCCTGCCGGTGCCCCCCGGATCGGGGCCGCTGGCCATCAACGTGCCCCGACCCGACGAGCCCTCACCATCACAGGTCGACCGGGCCGCCGCCGTGCTCGGCGCCGCCCGCCGGCCCGTGGTCCTCGCCGGCCACGGAGCTGCCCGAGCCGGGGCCGGCCCGGCGCTGCTGGCCTTCGCCGAGCGCCTCGGGCTCCCGGTGGCGACCACCTTCCACGGCAAGGGGGTGTTTCCCGACGACCACCCCCAGGCGCTGGGTGCCGTGGGCTTCATGCGCCACGACTACGTCAACTTCGGCTTCGACGAGGCGGACGTCATCATCGCCGTGGGCTACGAGCTGCAGGAGTTCGACCCGGTCCGCATCAACCCCGACGGCGACGCGCTGATCATCCACGTGGCCAGGCTGCCCGCCGAGGTCGACGCCCACTACAGCGTCGAGGTCGGGGTGCTCGGTGACATCAGCCGCTGCCTCAGCGCCCTCGGCGCCGCGGTCGACCGTCGCTTCGAGCCGCCGGCTGCGACCGGGCGCATCCGCGCGCTTTTGGAACGGGAGATCGCAGGCGGGGGAGAGCGACGACCGTTTTCCGCTGTCACCCGCACGGGTGGTGGCCGACACCCGCCGCGCCGCCCGCCGCCATGACATCGTCCTGGCCGACACCGGCGCGGTGAAGATGTGGATGGCCAGGCTGTACCCCACCTACGAGCCCAACACGTGCCTGCTGTCCAACGGGCTGTCCACCATGGCGTTCGCCCTGCCCGGAGCCATCGGCGCCAAGCTGGCCCGTCCCGAGTGCCGGGTGTTGGCGGCCGTCGGCGACGGTGCGTTCCTGATGCACAGCCAGGAGATCGAGACGGCGCGGCGCGAGCGGATCCCCATGGCGGTGCTGGTCTGGGTCGATGGCGCCTACGGGCTGATCAAGTGGAAGATGGACCTCGAGCTGGGCGGGGACGTGGCGACCGACTTCTCCAACCCCGATCTGGTGGCCTACGCCGAGAGCTTCGGGGCGCGCGGCGTGCAGATCGGCGCCGCCGACGAACTGCTGCCGGCCCTGGAGGAGGCGCTCGCCGCCGACACCGTCACCGTCATCGCCTGCCCGGTGGACTATCGGGAGAACCTGCGCCTGACCGAGCAGCTGGGGGAGCTGTCCGGCCCGTTCTGAGCCCTCTAGGGGAGCTTCTGCTGCCACGTCCCCAGCCCCGAGCGGGCGGTCTCGGCGGGGAGGGCGGCCAGGGAGGAGGGTTCTCCCTTGAGCTCGGCGTCGAGGAAGGCGATGACGGCGCGGTCGGTCTGGGGGGCGTAGGTCGGCGAGAAGGGCACGTCGACGTGGCCGGCATGGAAGAAGCGCAGGTAGTAGGCGGGAGCCCGGGCGTCCTTGAACACCGTGTCGCTGCCCGGCCCGATGGGCACGGTCGTATCGGCAGCGCCGTGGACCAGCAACAGAGGCGTGGCCGGCGAGTTGCCGTAACTCCCGCCGGGATAGGGCAGCTCGATCCCCGACAGCGAGATCGCCGCTTTGACCCGCCGGTCGACGCAGCAGCTGTCGTAGGCCAGTCCCAGGGTGGTGATGGCCCCGAGAGAGTGTCCGGCCACGGCGATCTCGTTGCTCTCGACGTGCCCGGCCAGGAAGCCGGTGCCGGCCGCCCCGGCCAGCACCGAGGTCAGGACGAAGCTGAGGTCGCCAGGCTGCTGGCGGTAGGCGAGAACGTCGACGGAGTCACCGGGAAAGATGGCTCCCGGCCCACTCAGCGGGAAGGTCGGCGCCACGATCACGTACCCGGCCCGGGCCCATTCCTGCAGCATCGACGTGTAGTCGGGGCCGCTGGCCGTGACGCCATGGGCGAAGAGCACCAGGGGAAAGCGCCCGGACGCGGGTGGCGCATTGTCGACAGGGACGCCGGCGGCGGACGCCGGGCCCCGGGCGGGATAGAGGATCATGACCGGCAGCGTCCGGTCGGGGAGGGCGGCGAGCTTGCGCACGGGGTCGGCGGGCGTCGGCCGCGAGTGGTCGACGAGGACCGTCGATCGCCGGCCCACGGCGAAGACGGCGGCCGGGCCGGCGGAGGGGTGGGCGGCCGTCGGCTGGGGGTGGGAGCTGGTGCAGGCGGACGAGGCGAGGAGGCCGACGGCGACGAGGGCGACGATGCCTCGGGCCAGCCTGCCTCGGGCCAGCCTGCGCCGGGCGTCGCGCATTGCCGGGCTCAGGTGGCGGGGCTCAGGTGGCCCGTCGGCTGATCAGGGAGTCGCCGTGTTCCTGCCAGCGGGCAAGCGTCCAGACCAGGTCGGAGAGGCGGTTGAGGTAGGCGGGGACGACCGAACCCTCGGCGGCGGCGGGAACGACCTTCCGTTCCGCCCGTCGCACCGCCGTGCGGGCCACGTCCAGCAGCGCGGAGACCCGGTCGTGGCCGGGGATCACGAAGTCCTTGAGCGGCGGGAAGCGCCCGGACACGTCGTCGATGCGCTTCTCCAGTTCGGTGACCATCTCCGGGGTGACCTCGGTGACGCCCGGGGTGAGGCGGTGACGGTTGGCCGGGGCGGTCGCCAGCTCGGCCATGAGCACGTACAGGTCGCGCTCCAGACCCACCAGAAGATGATCGAGCTCGGAGCCCCGGTCGACCTCGGCGCGCACCGCGCCGAGCGCGGCTTGGGCCTCGTCGACGGCCCCGTTGGCGGCGATCACGGCCGCGTCCTTGGCCACTCGGCCGCCGTAGAGAAGCCCGGTGGTGCCGTCGTCGCCCTTCCGGGTGTACACCTTCATGGTCCCGGCCAGCCTACCGAGGCGGGGTGGTGGCGGTCATCAGCGGCCGTCCGCGGCCTTCCGCGGCCCTCCGCGGCCGTCCGCGGCCTTCCGCGGGTGGAAAAACCACACCCGGAAGCTTCCGCGTGCAGTTTGGACACCTCTGGTCGTGGTTTCCACCCCCGGAACCTTGCGAGGGTGGATTTTCTGCTCCCGGAAGCCCGGCGCCCACCACGGGAGCCCTTGGTCAGGCGACGACGGGGACCTGTCCGCTCGGGGTGCGATCGGTCGAGTCGCCCTGGGAGCTGGTGATGGGGGGAAGCTTGCCGAGCTCGGACCTCGACCGCATGAGGTCGTAGAGGTGGCGGACGAAGCGGACGCCTTCGGCCAGGCTGGCCTTGCTGGCGCCGGCGTTGCGCTCGGCGAAGCGGTAGGCGACGTTGTGGACCCGGGTGATCCGGCCCCGAGCGGCGACCTCGAGAAGGATCTTGAAACCGTTGGGGCGGAGGTCGATCCCGTCCACCACGCTCCGGTTCAGGGCGAACAGCCCGCTCATCGGGTCCGAGAGGCAGCGTGACCGCCGCACCGCGAGGTGGACCAGCCGGCGGCTGCCGCTGGACACGGCGCGCCGCCACGGGCCGGCCAGGCCGGTGGTCGCCCCGGAGCGCTCGTAGCGCGTACCGGCGACCAGGTCGGCGTGGCCGGCGAGCAGCGGCTGGATCAGCGTGGGCAGCAGCTCCGGCGGGTGCTGGAGGTCGGCGTCCATCACCACCAGGACCGAGCCCCGGGCGATGCCGAAACCGTCGAGGACCGCTCCGCCCAGTCCCTCCGGGCGGGCGCCCGGGGGCCGGTGGAGCAGGCGGACGGGCGCGTAGGGCCTCCAGCTTGCGAACCGTGGCGGGCGTGTCGTCATCGGAGTCGTCGACGAAGATGACCTCCCAGGTCGTCGCCGGCCCGTTCTCCTGGGGGCCGAACGCGGCGGCGATGCGGCTCACCAGCGGCTCCACGTTGGGGGCCTCGTTGCGGGTGGGCACGACCACCGTCACCGTCGGCGGTTTGCGCCCGTCAGACGCGGCCGGAACGACGGCTGCGCCGTCGGCGGCCGCCGTCATCTCCGGGGGGCGCACGGCCGGGGTCGGCCGGGTCGGCGTGGGGTGCCGGTCCGCCCCGTTCGGCGAGGTGACGACGAGGCGCTCGTCCAGGGCGGTCTGGGGAAGCCAGGCCGCGCCGAAGGACGACATCGGCTCCCGCGCCCTGTCCTCGGGCGACGGTGCGGCGGGCCAGCTCGGCGGCGGTCGCGGTGTCGTCGTGGTTCATTCGGTCAACGCAGGCGCGCCTCCACCGACTCCTGGTGTGAACGCCGCTCGCTGCAGGCTAGCGGAGCGGCGTCGAGGTTCGCGTGGTCGAGGGCTGTGACCCGGTCGCGTCCCCACCGCTACAGTTTGCCGGCCCGGGCGGTCGCAAGCCCGAAGAGGGGGGACGACGGGTGGCAACGACGTTCAATATCCAGACCACGACCTTCACCGTCCAACCGACGCCCGGTTCGGTGGAAGCGTTGGCGGTGCCGGTCGGCGCCGACCTCGACCTGGCGGCCGCGGTGAGCGCACTGGGTGGCCACGACCTGGCCCAGGGAGCGGTGGCCGCGGTGCTCGGCGAGCGGGGTGGGCGCGGCGTCCTGGACGCTCTCGGCTTCCGCGGGGAGGTGGGCGACACGGCGACGCTGGCAGTGGACGGTCGCATCGTCATCGCCGTCGGCGTCGCTCCCGCGGGCGACCGGAAGGCCAGCCCGACCCGCCCGCTGAGCGCCGACGAGGTGCGACGGGCGGCGGCGGCGCTGGGTCGGGCGGCCTCCCACGTGGGCAGCCTGGCCACCACGCTGCACCTCGCCGGCGCCGACCGTGAAGCGTCAGCGGGGGCGGTCGTGGAGGGCATCGCCCTGGTCGGGTACCGGTACCGGTCGGCGGCCGAGGATGGCGCCGGCCTGGCGTCGGTCACGCTGGTCGACGGCGACGCGGCCCCGATCGCCTCCGCCCTGGCGGCCGCCGAGGTCGGGGTCCGCGCCACCCTGTGCGCCCGGCGCTGGGTGGACCACCCCGGCGGCCAGCTCACGCCGCCGGCGTTCGCCGACCTGGCTGCGGACGCCGGAGAGGAAGCGGGCCTGGAAGTCGAGGTGTGGGACGAGGAGCGCATCCGGGCGGAGTCGCTCGGCTGCCTCGCCGGGGTGGCGGCGGGGTCCGCCGAACCCCCTCGGCTGGTGCGGGTGACCTACGACCCGCCTGAGCGGCGCGGCCACCTGGCGCTCGTCGGCAAGGGGATCACGTTCGACTCCGGTGGCCTTTCGCTCAAGCCGCCGAAATCGATGGAGACCATGAAGGCCGACATGGGCGGGGCCGCCGCCGTTCTGGCGGCCGTCCTGGCGTGCCCGGAGCTGGCGCCGGCACTCCGGGTTGACGCCTGGATGGCCGTGGCTGAGAACATGCCGGGCGGCCGGGCGACCCGACCCGGTGACGTGCTCCGGGCGCGCAACGGCACCACCGTCGAGGTCGTCAACACCGACGCCGAAGGCCGTCTGGTCCTGGCCGACGCCCTGGTCGTGGCGGGCGAGGCGGGGCCAGACGTGATCGTCGACGTCGCCACCCTCACCGGTGGGCAGCGCGTCGCCCTCGGCCCCCAGCTCGCCGCCGTTCTCGGCACCGACGATGCCGTCAGCGCGGTGACCGCAGCGGGAGCGAGGGCCGGCGAGCCGGCGTGGCGCCTTCCGCTGTGGGAACCGTACCGTTCCCGGCTGGACTCCAACGTCGCCGACCTACGCAACGTGGCCGGCGATCCCGCGGCTTCGACCGTGATGGCTGCGCTGTTCCTGCAGGGCTTCGTCGGCGACCGGCCGTGGGCCCATCTCGACATCGCCGCACCCAGCTACGTCGACCGGGCCGACGGCTGGCTCACCAAGGGCGCCACGGGATGGGGCGCCCGCACGCTGGTCAACCTGATTCGTCAGTGGGATTAGCGAAGCCGGGACGGCTGGTCGCGGGACGTCAATCCGGGCCGGAGGCGAGGTCGTAGGCCGCGTCGACGAGCGCCAGGTGCACGCCGGTGGCGGGGAGGTTCCCGAGCAGGTCTCCGGACACGGCGTCGGCGGCCTCGCCCACGATCCCGGTACCCGACCCGCTCGCCGCCCCGACCGTGCCCTGGGCCAGCGCGACGAGGCCCTCCATGCGGGCGTGGGCTTCCTCCCACCGCTCCAGCGCCGCTTCCGCCCTGACCGCCCACACGCTGGCCAGCAGGTCGGGGCTGTCGAGGCCGGCGTACCCGTCGTCGACGTCCGCGGGGAGCCGGTAGACGAGGGGGCCGCTGGACAGCTGCTCGAGCACACGATCCACGGTCGCCACCACGACGGGATGGTGGCTCGGCCAGGGCCCGTCCCACGCCACGCGCAGCAGGGCGGCATCGGCACCGCCTTCCGGGGCCGGAGCGCGCGCGAAGCCCGCCGGCCGCAGCCATCCCGTCGGTCTCCAGCCAGGCGAGCACGTCCTTGGCCGCCTGTTGCCAGCCGACAGCGTCGAGATCGAGCGGGTTGGCGGCCCGGGCCAGGCGAGCGGCGCGGTCCAGCGCCCGCCACACGCCCAGGCGTGACGCCACCAACCTGACCCGCCGGCCGCCACCCCAGACCCCTTCGTCGGGATCGCGCCAGTGGCCGCACAACCAGTCGGCGTAACCGGCCAGCTCGCCCCACACCGCGGTCAGCGGGCCGGGATCCCGCTCTCGGCCGCTCGGGCCGGATCCCGCTCTCGGCCGCTCGGGCCGGGCTCCCGGGCGGGTGCGGCGCGCACGGCGTCCCACACGTCGCCGGCCACGTCGAGGTCGAGCCGATCGCCGGGGACGCCGCAGACCACGGGCTGCGACCGACGCCATCCGGCGACATCGAGCTCGACGACCGGTGGCGCCACCGCGCCGTCCACGGCCAGCGCGGTCGGCAGCGGGGGCTGACCAGCCGGACCCTCGAGCGCCAGGCGCAGCCAGTTCTCCGCCGCCTCCCCCCGCTCCTCCAGGCCCGCCCGCCGCAACGTCAGCCCGGCACGGGCCGCGTCGCGCAGCCGCACCACCCGGGCGTCGCTCTGCCGTTCGCCACCCGGTCGTCGGGGGAGGGAAGTGGTGGCGCCGGCGACGGGTGCCCCCGCGGTCGCCATGGTCAGGCCACCCACGACCAGCAGAGACCGGCGGATGGTGTCGGCGAACGGGCCCGTCGTCTCCGCAGGAGCCAGCCAACTGCGCCACGCCTCGACCGTCTGGGCCAGGGCCCGATTGGCGCCATCCACCGAGAGCGGCGACTTCGGGGACAGCGAAGTCCCCGCTTCGCTCTCGCGTTGGGCGGTGACCACCAGCCATTCGCCGGCGTCGAGCGTCACCGTCGCCAGCCACGTGGCGCCTCCCCGCCCCGTGCGCGGGTCGCGTCCTTCGGGCACGGCGTGGAGCGGCACGCCCGCATGGACGACGGTTCCGTCGAAGGCCACGCCTTCGGACCAGGCGTGGACCTGCCTCGCCGGGGCGAAGTCGGCCCCGGGCGCGACCTCCACCTCGACGGCAACCGGACCACGCCGGGCCTGTACGAGGCGGACCAAGGTTCCCGGCGGCCGCTCGGCCACGCCCGGCCACGGCAGAAAATCGGTGATCTCCACCAGACCGTCGGTCACCTGGAGGGTGGTGCGCAGCACGTTGGTTCCGGCAAGGTAGGCCTGCTGTCCGAGGCGAGGGCGGCGGCCTCCCCGGGCCGGGTTCGACGCGCCGCCACCCGCGGCCGGGGCTGCAGGCGCCACGCGCAGCGCCCCGCCGGCCGGGTCCAGAAGGCGGGCGAAGACGGCGGGCCCATCGAAGCGACCCGGGCACCACCAGTCGATGGTCCCGTCGGCGCCGACCAGCGCCGCCGCCTGCCCGTCGCCGATGAACCCCCGGGCGCCCAGGGGCACCAGGTCCCGATCGGCGATCATGGGCCCGCTCTCATCGGCCCGGCCTCATCGGCCCGGCCTCGGCTCGCCGCCTGCCGCCGGTCGGGGACGGGCGGCGGGTGTCATGTCAGTCGCCGACGTCGACGACGTGCACTTTGAGGGTTCCGCTGGGCGCCTCGTACTCCACCGTGTCGCCCACCTTCCGGCCCATGAGCGCCCGACCGAGTGGCGAGGCGGGCGACATCACGGCCAGCCCCTCACGCCGCTCCTCGATGGAGCCGAGCAGGTAGCGCTCGACGTCGTCGTCACCTTCGTAGCGAAGGGAAACGACCACCCCCGTCGTCACCTCGCCATTGGACGCCCGCGAACCGTCCACGATGACGGCGTTCTCGAGCATGGCGTCGAGCTGGCGGATGCGGGATTCCATCTTGCCCTGGGTGTCCTTGGCCGCGTGGTAGTCGCCGTTCTCCGACAGGTCGCCGAGGGCGCGTGCCGCTTCGATCGCCCGAGCGATCTCGACCCGTCCACGTGTCTTGAGGTCCTCGAGTTCGGCGGTCAGACGGGTGAAGGTGTCCTGGGTCAGTTCGGTCCCGGCCATCACACGAGGCTACCGCCGGGACCGGAGGCAATCGCCAGCCGTCCGGCCCGATTTGTCCGGCTACTCGGCCTCGGTTGACGGGGGCCATCCCGGTGCGAGACACTGGGCGTATGGTGACTGCCGCCACTGCTGTGCGCCGCCCGGCGATCGTAATCATCACCTGAGCGCACCCGGCTCCTCGCCGGTGTGCGCCTTCGACCGCCCTGTTTGGGGCGGTCGTTTCATGTTCCGAAGTCCGTTCCCCCGCTCGGGGACAACGAGTTCCCTCTACTTCCCTCTACCTCGAAGATCCAGGAGAATCCGACCCATGATCCGAACACGAGGATCGCACTGATGGGCCACCGCGTCGCCGTGATCCCCGGTGACGGGATCGGTCCCGAGGTGATCGCCGAGGCGCTCAAGGTGGCGCGCGCCGCCGGCGCCGCCCTCGACACCGTCGATTTCGACTTGGGCGGACGGAGGTACCTGGCCTCGGGCGAGGTCCTGCCCGACGACGTGCTGGCCGAGCTGAGCGGGTTCGAGGCCATCCTCCTGGGCGCCGTCGGCACTCCCGAGGTGCCGCCCGGCGTCCTGGAGCGGGGGCTCCTGCTCCGGATGCGCTTCGAGCTCGACCTGTACGTCAACCTTCGGCCGTTCACCGCCGCGGCCAGCGTGGTCACGGGCGGGCCGGTCGACTTCGCCGTCGTACGGGAGAACACCGAGGGGGCGTACGCCGGCGAGGGCGGATTCCTCCGCAAGGGTTCGCCGGCGGAGATCGCCACCCAGGGGTCGGTCAACACGCGCCTCGGCGTCGAGCGCTGCGTACGGTTCGCCTTCGACCTGGCCCGCACCCGTCCCCGCCGGCACTTGACGCTGGTGCACAAGACCAACGTCCTCACCTTCTCCGGGGACCTGTGGCAACGGACGTTCGCCGAGGTGGCGGGCGAATACCCCGACGTCACCACCGCGTACAACCACGTCGACGCGGCGTGCATCTACTTCGTCCAGTCGCCCGACCGCTACGACGTCATCGTGACCGACAACCTCTTCGGCGACATCCTCACCGACCTCGGCGGCGCCGTCGCCGGCGGGATCGGGCGGGCGGCGTCGGCCAACCTCAACCCGGCCCGGACCGGCCCGTCGCTTTTCGAGCCGGTGCACGGCTCGGCCCCCGACATCGCCGGGCAGGGCAAGGCCGACCCGACCGCCGCCATCATCTCGGCGGCGATGATGCTCGAGTTCCTGGGTGAGCGCGAGGCCGCCGAGCGGATCACCAAAGCCGTCGAAGCGGTAACACGGGGAGACGGGAAGCCGTCCGACGCCACGTCCGCCGGACTCTCGTCCTCTCAGATGGGCGACGCCGTCGCAGAAAGGGTGTAGGCCAATGCCGATCGTCAAGACCGAGAAGATCTGGATGGACGGTCAACTCGTCGACTGGGACGACGCCAAGATCCACGTGCTCACCCACACCCTGCACTACGGCTGCGGCGTGTTCGAGGGCATCCGGGCCTACGCCACCGCCGAGGGACCGGCGGTGTTCCGCCTGACCGACCACATCAGGCGGCTGTTCGACTCCGCCCGGATCTTCCTCATCGACGTGCCCTTCACCGCTTCCGAGGTGGTCGAGGCAACCAAGCAGACGGTTGCCGTGAACGGGCTCGAGGAGTGCTACATCCGGCCCCTCGTGTACCTGGGGTACGGCGAGATGGGCCTCAACCCCCTTCCCTGCCCGGTCCAGGTCTCGATCGCGGTGTGGCCCTGGGGCAGCTATCTCGGCGAGGAGGGCATCCAGAGCGGAGTCCGGGTCAAGATCAGCTCCTGGCAGCGCCATGATCCCAACGCCATGCCGCCGGCGGCCAAGGGCACGGGTATGTACATCAACTCCTCGATGGCCAAGGTGGAAGCGCTCAAGGCGGGCTACGAGGAGGCCATCCTCCTGTCCCCGCAGGGCTACGTCAGCGAGTGCACGGGCGAGAACCTCTTTGTCGTTCGCGGTGGCCGCATCGTCACCCCGCCCCTGTCGGCCGGCGCCCTGGAGGGCATCACCCAGGATTCGGTCATGGCCATTGCCCGCGACCTGGGCCTGGAGATCGAGTTCGGCCACATCCTGCGCTCCGACCTCTACACCGCTGACGAGGCGTTCCTCACCGGCACCGCGGCCGAGGTCGTGCCCATCCAGTCGGTCGACGACCGCCTGGTGGCCGACGGCAGACCCGGACCGATCACCCGCCAGATCCAGGGGATCTACGGGGAGGCGGTGCGCGGCAAGGTCGACCGCTACAAGGACTGGAACGAACATGTCCGGTGATGCCTCAGCCCGCCGCCCTGGCGCCGGATCCCCCGGCGCGCCGGCCAGCGTCGAGGTCTTCGACACCACCCTGCGCGACGGCAGCCAGGCCGAGGGCCTGTCCCTCACCGTCGACGACAAGCTCCGGGTCGCCGAGCAGCTCGACCACCTGGGCGTGCACTACATCGAGGGCGGCTGGCCGGGCGCCAACCCCAAGGACGAAGCCTTCTTCGCCCGGGCCCGGGCTGGCGACCTGCAGCTGACGACGTCCACGCTGGTGGCGTTCGGGTCCACCCGCAAGGCGGGGGGACGGGCCGAGACCGACCCGGTGCTCGCCGCCCTCCTCGCCGCGTCGACCGAGGTGGTCTGCCTGGTCGCCAAGTCGGCCGCCTGGCACGTCACCGAAACGCTCCGGACCTCGTTGGATGAGGGCCTGGCCATGGTGGCCGACTCGGTCGCGCTTCCTGCGGGCCGAGGGCAAGCGGGTATTCATCGATGCCGAGCACTTCTTCGACGGGTACCGGTCCGAGCCCAGCTTCAGCCTGGACTTCGTCCGAGCAGCCGGCGAAGCCGGCGCCGAGATCGTCATCCTGTGCGACACCAACGGCGGCACCCTCCCGGCCGAGGCGGCGGACACCGTGGCTGCGGCACGCGCCTCGTCCACCGTCCCCGTCGGCGGTCACTTCCACAACGACTCAGGCTGCGCGGTGGCCAATTCGCTGGGCGCGGTGACGGCCGGCGCCACCCAGATCCAGGGGTGCGTCAACGGCTACGGCGAGCGCACCGGCAACGCCGACCTGTGTGCGGTGATCGCCAACCTGGAGTTGAAGATGGGAATACGGACGGTCGGTCCCGAGCGCCTGGCCCGCTTGGCGCCCGTCGCCCGTCACATCGCCGAAGTGGTCAACGTGGTCCCCGATCCCCACCAGCCCTTCGTCGGCGCCTCGGCCTTCGCCCACAAGGCCGGACTGCACACCAGCGCCATCGCCCGCTCGCCGGGCGCCTACGAGCACGTCGATCCCGACGCTGTCGGCAACGGGACGCGGTTCGTGGTCAGCGAGATGGCCGGACGGGCGACCCTGGCGTTCAAGGCGGAGCAGCTCGGTCTCGACTTGGACGGCGCCGCTCTCGGCGAGGTCGTGGACCGGCTCAAGGAGCTCGAGTACCGGGGCTACCACTTCGAGGCCGCCGACGGCTCGCTCGAGCTGCTCATGCGGGCAGCGACGGGCTGGAAGCAGCCCTACTTCCGGCTCGAGTCCCACCGGGTCATCACCGAGCTGCGCGAGGACGGGTCCTTCGTCACCGAGGCGACCATCAAGGTCCACGTCGGGGACGAACGGGTCCTCGCCACCGCCGAGGGCAACGGTCCCGTGAACGCGCTCGACGCCGCGCTGCGCAAGGCGATCGGTTCCCACCACGCCGCCTTGGCGTCGGTCCATCTCACCGACTTCAAGGTGCGGGTACTCGACAGCAGCCGGGGGACCGGTTCGGTCACCCGTGTGCTGATCGACTCCACGGACGGCATCCGCACCTGGACCACCATCGGCGTCTCCGAGAATGTCATCGAGGCGTCCTGGGCGGCGCTGGAGGACTCCATCGTCTTCGGTTTGCTGCACGGCGCCGGCGACGGCCAAGATCCCGCTCCGTGACCCAACCCGACTACGTGCCCCTGGCCGACACCGACCGGGTACGGCCCTCCGACCGGCTCCCGGCACCGGCGGCGTGGGTTCCGGATCGCCCCGGCGACCTGTCGGGGGTGGCGCCGCCATCCGGCCGGGGGTTCGGGTCGGCGGGTCCCGATCTGGGCTACGGGATGAAGCTGGCCCTGCGCCTGCGCGACCAGCTGGTCCTCACCGAGGAGGAATCCGTCGAGGACGCGGTCGCGGGATGCTTCGCGTGCGGAGCGCGGCGCGCTTCGGTCTTCGGCCGGGCTCCCGTCATCCACGACATGCGCTGGTCCTACACGCTGTGGGGTTTCCTCGGCGCCGCCCCCGAGTCGCTCGTCGCCTTTCGCGTCCCCCGGTTTCGAGGCGCGGCGCACGACTACGACGTCCAGCGCGCCTTGGTCGATGGGGTGGCACCGGCCGCCCTGCGGCTCACGCCCGAGCAGGTGGGAGAACGCCTGGCCACGCTGGGCGACCTTTTCACCAGCCCCTGAGCCCGGGCCCCCGGAGCCCCGGTTTCATCCGCTGAGGGCGGCGGGGTCCTCGATTTCCGGTCCCTCCGGCTCGTCGGGCGAGCCCGATCGCCGGTCCCCGGGCCGTCTTCCGGCGCCGGACGATGCCCGGGTAGGACACGACGATCGCCACGGCGAGACCGAGCAGCGCCGGCCACGACGAGCAGGGTGTAGTGGGGATACCCGTGATACGAGAAGGCGACGCGGTGGCTGCCCGGGCCCACGGTCACGCCCACGACCGCGGGGGCCAGCATCTCGGTGCGCGCCCGGCGGCCGTCGACAGTCACCTGCCAGCCGGGGTCGTACGAAGCGGACAGCAGGACCACCGCCCGGCGTTGGAGGTGCACGACGGCGCTGGCCCGGCCCCGGACCAGATCGGGCTGCTGGGACAGCACCGATCCCGGCGCCGTCTTCAGCGGGACGCCCGACGGGTCGGTCGGCGCCGCCGCGGCCGCACCCGCCCAGGCCACGGTGAGATCGGAGTAGCGCCCGGTCAGACCGGTCGGATCGACGTCGGTCAGGTGCCCCCGATCGGCCCGCACTGTTCCCGTGGTGTCGACCACGTCGAAGTAGCCGTTGGCCGGCAGGACCCACAGGTCGTACTGGGCCGACGACATCACCAGCTGGGCGCCGGCGGGGACGGCGCGATCCGGAGGCACCAGGAGGTAGCGGATGCCGAACAGGGTGTACTCGCTCGGGTTGGCGTCCTGGAAGGAATACTCCGGCGTGGTCATGAGCGACGCCGTCCGCAACGTGTAGCCCACCTCATCGATGTCCTGACTCTCCAGGTACTTGAAGACGGGTACGGCGCCGACCGTGAACCTGGTCCCCCAGTTCGAGGGCATCCCCGCGTAGGTTCGCCCGCCGGGATGGGCCCTGATGTAGGCGATCAGCGGCGCGATCTGGGCAGACTGGACGTTCTGTTCGGCCCGCTGCTCGTTGATCGACGTCTGGTTGCTGCGGTCGTAGTCGGCGATCTTGTTCACCGCCGGGAGCAGCGCCAGCCAGCAGACGACGGCCGCCGCCACCGCCGCGACCCGCTCCCGGCCGCTCGGGCCGGCATTCCGCTCCCGGCCGCTCGGGCTGGCATTCCGCTCCCGGCCGCTCGGGCCGGCATCCGGGGGAGCCGGGTATTCGCTCGCCCAGACGTTCGAACCCGACGGTGAGCGCCCGGCCCACGACGACCACGCCGATGCCGGCCAGGTAGATGCCGGCCAGCTGGACGCCCATCATGAACCGGCGGAAGAACAGGTCGTGGCTGGCGGGCACGATGTCGATCAGCGGACCGAACGTGGTCCGACCGAAGCACAGCAGCAGCGCCAACAGGCCGATGATGGTGAGCGCCCTGCCGGTGAGGTCCCGCCGCCACCGGACGATGCAGGCCGCCACGCCGATCAGGACGGCCACGCTGACGACCGGCAGATGGCCGTTGTCGAACACCCGGCCGGTGATCAGCCAGCCGAGGACCCGGTGGGCGCCGTAGCCGTTCTCCAACGGCGTTCCGATCAGCGTTTCGTTGATGCCCGCCCACTTGCTGTAGCGCAGCAGGGGTACGACGACCCAGGCGGAGATGAGCAGCGCGCAGCCGAGCACGACGGCGGCACGAACGACGCGGTCGCGCAGGTCGCGGCGCACCATCCAGGGGAAGGCGACCACGCCGATCAGCGCCAGGTACCCGGTCTCGAAGTGGAAGGCGACCGTCAGGCTCACGCAGATGGCGGCGGGCGCGATGAATCGGCGGTCTCCGACGGCGCGCCAGGTGGTCGCCCAGGCGAAGGGAAGCACCCACATCCCCCACAGCTGGCTCCACAGCCCGTACCCGATCCACACGTAGGCGCCCCGCTCGAAGCCCACCGACGGCACGCTCGCCAACAGCGGCGAGACCAACGCCGCCGCCGCCGCCGTCCAGGGGGACAGGCGGAAGAGGCGCGCCGAGGCGTAGATGGCGAAAGGCCACAGGGCGAGCAGCAGCCACAGCGACCACCGAAACGCGGTGTTGGCGCCGGTGACCGTTCCCACCAGTCCCGTCAGCATGGCGCCCAGGCTCTGGTAGTGCAGGAATTGGGGCGAGCCGAGTCCGAGGTAGGGGAACCAGCCGGACAGGGGACTGCGGCCGTCGCGGAACGCGCTGGTGGCGTAGCGCACCATCTGCTGATGGACCGACGCGTCGTCGAGGTAGGCGACCGGCGTAAGGGTGGCGCGCAGGCTCCACAGGTTGGCGGCGGCGACCGCGGCGGTGACGCCCAGGGGTCCCCACCGCCTCAGGCGCGTCAGAACCGGTTTGCCTCGGCCCGCCTCAGGCATCAGCGCTGTCTGTGTCACCCGACCGGTTCTCTCCGCCCGCCACTCGCTCGGGCGACGGGCGGGTGACCCAGCAGGATAGAGGGGGCGGATACCGTCAGCCGGTCAGAAACCCCTCGACTCCGTCCAGGTCGTCGGGGGTGGCGACGTTGGCCCGGGCCGCGGAAGCCAGCGTGCGCTTGACCATCCCCGACAGCTCCGTCCCCGGGCCCAGCTCCAGGAAGCGGTCGACTCCCAGCTCGCCGAGGGCGAGCAGCGACTGGCGCCAACGGACCGGCGAGCACAGCTGAGCGGACAGCAGGGCGGCGAAGCCGTCGCGCGTGCGCTTGACCGTCGACGTTGGCCACCACCGGGACAGCGCCGGCGTCGAACGGCGCCGCCTGCAGAGCGGCGTCGAGGCGGTCCTGCGCCGGCGCCATGAGCGGCGAGTGGAAGGCGCCGCCGACGGGAAGGGGCATCACCCGCTTGGCCCCCAGCTCCTTGGCCCGCTCCGAGGCGGCGGCCACGCCGGCGTCGGTGCCGGCGATGACCACCTGGCCGGGGGCGTTGTCGTTGGCCATCCACGCCTCGTCCACCGCGTCGCATGCCGCCGCCACCTGCTCGGACTCCAGGCCGAGAACGGCGGCCATGGTCCCGGGCCGGAGGTCGGCGGCCGCCTGCATGGCCTCGCCCCGCTCGGCCACCAGGCGCGCCGCGGCGGACGGGGAGAGGGCGCCGGCGGCCACCAGGGCGGTGTACTCGCCGAGGCTGTGGCCGGCGACCGCGGCCACGACTCCGGCGACCGCGGCCACGCCTCCGTCGGGCGTGCCCAGCGCGCCCCGCCGGGCGGCGTCGGTGATCACCAGCGAGAGGGTGAACGCCGCCACTTGGGCGTTTCGTGTCGCTTTGAGCGTGTCGGCGTCGGCATCCACGAGCAGGGCGCCCACGTCGCGCCCGACGGCGTCGGACACCTCGTCGACCACGGCCCACGACGGATGGCTCCGCCAGGCCGCGCCCATGCCCGGGCGCTGCGATCCCTGGCCGGGGAACAGGAGGGCGAGCACGAGGCGTGACCCTAACGAACGGGCGGGCCACCGCCGCACCGGCACGCGCACCGGCCGCCGGCCCAAGTTACTTTGACGTAAGACCTTTTGCTCGCTCCATAATGAGGGCATGCAGGTCATGACCCTCAGCGACGAGCAACGCCAGTTCCGCGATCCCTGCGTCAGTTCTGCGAGGACAAGATCGCGCCCGCGCGCCGCCCAGGTGGACGAGCGGGCCGAGTTCCCGTGGGACAACTTCGAAGCGTGCCGGGCCATGGAGCTGCCGGCGTTGGCGGTGCCGAGCGACTACGGCGGCGCCGGGGCGGACAACGTGACCCGGGCCATCATGGTCGAGGAGCTGGCCCGGGTGTGCGGGTCGACCAGCCTCATGATGATCATCTCGTCCCTGGCGATGCAGCCGGTGGTCAACTGGGGGTCGGAGGAGCTCAAGCGCCGGTACCTGCCACAGGTGGCGTCGGGGGAGAGCCAGGCCAGCTACTGCCTCTCGGAAGCGGACGCCGGCAGTGACGTGGCGGCCATGAAGACCCGGGCCGTGCGCGACGGTGACGACTACGTCATCACCGGGGCCAAGCACTGGATCACCAACGCCGGGATCTCCGACCTCTACACCGTCTTCGCCAAGACCGACCCGGCCCAGGGCGCTCCCGGCGTGTCGTGCTTCGTGGTGGAGAAGGACTGGGGCGTCAAGGTCGACAAGCTGGAGAACAAGATGGGGATGCGCGGCAGTCCGACGGGTGAGATCGTCCTCGACGAGGTGCGGGTTCCGGCCAGCAACCGGGTGGGCGAGGAGGGTCAGGGATTTCACATCGCCATGCACACCCTGGATCGCAGCCGCCCCACCATCGGCGCCCAGGCGGTGGGCCTGGCCCAGGGTGCCATCGACAACGGCGTGGCCTACGTCAAGGAGCGCAAGGCATTCGGCCGGCCCATCGGCGACTTCCAGGGGCTCCAGTTCATGCTGGCCGACATGGCCATGCGGACCGAGGCGGCGCGCGCCCTGGTCTACCGGGCGTGTGCCATGGTCGACGAGGGCGCCGGCACTCCGGAGCTCGGCTCCGCCGGGGCCATGGCCAAGTGCTTCGCCGGGGACTGCGCCATGGCCGTCACCACCGACGGGGTGCAGCTGCTGGGCGGCTATGGCTACACCAAGGACTTCCCGATGGAGCGCTTCATGCGCGACGCCAAGATCACCCAGATCTACGAGGGGACGAATCAGATCCAAAGGGTGGTCATCGCCCGTAACCTTCTGCGCTGAGAGGCTTGCGATTTCGCGCTGAGAAGCCCAGCGCTCGAGGAGGGTTCCCATGGCGATGAGGATGGCGGGGGGTGGCGGCCACCCCCCCTGGGGCCTCATGCGCTCCATGCGGCAGGACAGCTCGGTGGCCCAGCAGAAGCTGCCGCCGGGGACGGTGCGGCGCATCCTGCGCTTCGCGTCGCCGTACCGGCGCCTGCTCTGCCTGGTTCCTGGTCATCATCGTGGTGGCCGCGCTGGCCGGCGCAGCCAACCCGCTGCTGCTGCGGGACATCATCGACAAGGGGATTCTCCGGCACGACGCCGGCCTGGTGGTCGAGCTGGCCTTGGTCGTCGGCGGGCTGGCCGTGCTGAGCGCCGGGCTCAACCTGGCCCAGCGGTGGGTGTCGGCCCGGGTCGGTGAGGGCCTGATCTACGACATGCGCAGTCGCGTGTTCGACCACATCGCCCGGATGCCGATCGCCTTCTTCACCCGCACCCAGACCGGCGCGCTCGATCTCCCGGCTCAACAACGACGTGCTCGGGGCCCAGCAGGCGTTCACCGACACGTTCTCCTCGGTGGTCGGCAACCTGCTCACCGTCACCGTGACGCTGGTGGCCATGTTCATCCTGTCCTGGCAGATCACGCTGCTGGCGCTGGTGATGCTGCCGATCTTCCTGTTTCCTGCCCGGTGGGTGGGTCGGCGCCTGGCCGCCATCACCGCGAGAGCTACAACCTCAACGCCGAGATGAACGCCACCATGACCGAGCGCTTCAACGTCTCCGGGGCGCTGCTGGTCAAGCTCTACGGCCATCCCGAGGCCGAGACGGAGAGCTTCTCGAACAAGGCGGGCCGGGTACGGGACATCGGGGTGACCCAGGCCATGTACGGCGGGGTGTTCTTCACCGCCCTGCTGCTGACCGCTTCGCTGGCCACCGCCCTGGTGTACGGCCTGGGCGGCGTGTTCGCCGTGCATGGCGTACTGATGGTCGGGACGTTGGTGGCGCTCACCGCCTATCTGGCCCGCCTCTACGGCCCGCTCACCGCGCTGTCCAACGTGCAGGTGGACGTCATGACCGCGCTGGTCTCGTTCGACCGGGTGTTCGAGGTGCTCGACCTGGAGCCCATGATCTCGGAGAAGGCGGACGCGGTCGCGCTGCCACGCGGGCCTGCCCGGGTGGAGTTCGACCACGTCGACTTCGGCTACCCCCAGCCGGAGGAGGTGTCGCTGGCGTCGCTGGAGGCGGTGGCCATCCTGGAGCAGAGCCCCCGCCGGCAGGTCCTGTTCGACACGTCATTCGTGGCCGAGCCCGGGCAGCTGGTCGCCCTGGTCGGCCCGTCGGGGGCGGGAAAGTCGACGATCAGCGCCCTGATCCCGCGGTTGTACGACGTGCGCGGGGGCGCGGTGCGCATCGACGGGATCGACGTGCGCGACGCCACCCTGGCGTCGCTGCGCGACGTGGTCGGGGTCGTGCCCCAGGACTCGCACCTGTTCCACGAGACCATCCGCTCGAACCTGCAGTACGCCAAGCCCGACGCCACCGACGAGGAGCTGGTGGCGGCGCTGCAGAGCGCCCAGATCTGGCCGTTGGTGGCCTCGCTGCCCGAGGGCCTGGACACCCTGGTCGGCGACCGCGGCTATCGGCTGTCGGGTGGGGAAAAACAACGCATCGCCATCGCTCGCCTCCTGTTGAAGGCTCCGGACGTGGTGGTGCTGGACGAGGCCACCGCCAGCCTGGACTCGGAATCGGAGGTCGCCGTCCAGGCGGCTCTGGAGACGGCCCTGGTCGGGCGCACGTCGGTGGTCATCGCCCACCGCCTGTCGACGGTGCGGGGCGCCGACCAGATCCTGGTGGTCGACCAGGGCAGGATCGTCGAGCGGGGGACCCACGCCGAGCTGCTGGCCGCCGACGGGCTGTACGCCGAGCTGTACCGCACCCAGTTCGAGACCCAGGCGACTCGGGCCTAGGGTCTCGAACCGTGACGACGTGGGACGACGCGTGCGGCCAGGCCGAGCAGGTGCGTTCGGGGAAGGTGGCCCCGGCCGAGCTGGTCGACGAGGCCATCGAACGGATCGAGGCGCTCAACGGCGAGCTCAACGCGGTGATCATCGAGCGCTTCGACCGGGCCCGGGCCGAGGCCGCCGGCCCGCTGCCGGACGGCCCCTTCCGAGGCGTCCCCATGGTGCTGAAGGACCTGCACTGCGCGTCCGCTGGTGACCCGCAGTACGGGGGGAACCGGGCGCTCCGTGACGCCGGCATGGTGGAAGACCACGACGCCGCGGTGGTCCGCCGCTTCCGGGAGGCGGGCTTCGTGATCCTGGGGCGGACCAACGTGCCCGAGTTCGGCACCACCATGACCACCGAGCCGGCGGCGTTCGGGGCGTCGCACAACCCGTGGGACCCGGACCGTTCCCCAGGCGGCTCCTCGGGCGGGAGCGCGGCGGCGGTGGCGTCGGGGATGGTGGCCGTCGCCCAGGGCAGCGACGGTGGCGGTTCGATCCGCATCCCGGCGAGCGAGTGCGGACTGGTCGGCCTCAAGCCGGCCCGGGCCCGAGTCAGTGCGGCGCCGGACGCCGGCGAAGGGTGGATGGGCGCGTCGACCAAGGGCGCCCTGACCAGAACGGTGCGCGATGCCGCCGCCGTACTCGACGTGCTCGCCGGCCCGGAACCCGGAGATCCCTACGCCGCGGTGCCGCTCGCCCGGCCGCTGGCCGACGAGGTGGGCATGGAGCCAGGCCGGCTGCGCGTCGGCTTGCTGGGCCGTCCGCCGCAGCCCGACGTGGCCACCGACGGCGAAGGCGAGGCAGCCGTCAGCGCCGCCGGCACCCTCCTCGAGAGCCTGGGCCATGACGTGGACCGTGCCCACCCCTCAGCCTTCGGCGACCCGGAGTTTCCCCAGTCGATTCCTGCGGGTGATCGCGGTGGACACCGCGACCGAGGTGGAGCGCGTGTCGACGCACCTCGGGCGCCCCGTCGCCGACGACGAGCTCGAGGAGAACAACGCCACGCTGAAGGCGATCGGCCAGTCCGTCACCGGCCCCGACTTCTTGGCCACCATCGACTGGCTGCACGCCTACACCAGGCGCATGGTGGCGTGGTGGTACGACGACGGGTGGGACGTGCTCGTCACGCCCGTGATCAACGGCATCCCGCCGCCGCTCGGGTGGCTGACCGATCCCGTCCACGGCGGCGACCGCGTGGCGAACATGCTGCAGTACACCGCGCAGTGGAACGTCACCGGCCAACCCGCCATGTCCCTGCCCCTGCACACCTCGGCGGAGGGCCTGCCGGTGGGAGTGCAGTTCGTGGCCGCGCCGGGCCGCGAGGACGTCCTCGTCCGCCTGGCCGCCCAGCTCGAGGCCGCCGCGCCCTGGTCCGGCCGCCGGCCGGCCGTCAGCGCCGGGTAGGCCCCCGGTCCTCGTAGGCGGGCTCGCGCCACCAGGGGTACCAGTCGGGCACGTCCCGGGAAGGCAGGAGCGTCCAGTCGGGCCGCCGCTTCTCCAGGAAGGCGGTGATGCCTTCGCGGGCGTCGGCCAGGCTGCCCGTCTGGGCGATGGCGAGGGAATCGACCTGGTGGGCCTCCATGGGATGGGCCGCGCCCAGCATCCGCCACAGCATCTGGCGGGTGATGGCGGCGGAGACCGGAGCCACGTTGGCGGCCATCTCCGCCGCCAGGGCCCGGGCGGCGGGGAGCACCTCGCCGGCGGGGTGCAGGCTGCGGACCAGTCCGGCGTCGAGGGCTTCGGACGCGGCGAACACCCGTGCGGTGAGGCACCACTCCAGCGCCCGGTTGACGCCCACCACCCGGGGCAGGAACCAGCCGGCAGCCCCGTCGGGCACGATGCCCCGGGCGCCGAACACGAAGCCCATGCGCGCCTCGTCGGCCATCACCCGCACGTCCATCGGCAGGGTCATGGTCGCGCCGACGCCCACCGCCGGTCCGTTGATGGCGGCGATGACGGGTTTGGCGCTGGAGAAAATGCGCAGCACCACCTGCCCGCCCGCATCGCGTTCGGGCAGGCCGTCGTCACGACCCGAGTGGGCGAAGGTGCTTTCGCCGGCACCGAGATCCGCCCCCGCGCAGAAGGCGCGGCCGGCGCCGGTCACGATGACCGCCCGCACGTCGTCGTCGGCGTCGCTGTGATCGAAGGCGTCGATGATCTCGTGCATCATGCGCGCGGTGAAGGCGTTGAGCCGCTCCGGGCGCGACAGCGTCACCGTGGCCACCTGATCCTCGACCTGGTAGGCGATGGTCTCGTAGGTCATGGGGGCGATTCTGCTCGCCGTTCGTCTCCCGGCGCGACCATGGGGTCATGGAGACCCTCACCGCCGAGCCCGTCGCTGGCGCCCTGGGCGCCGAGATCACCGGGATCGACCTGGCGCGAGTCCGCCAGGCCGACGAGCTGGAAGGGGTGCGGCGGGCGCTGGCCGAGCATCTGGTGGTGTTCCTTCCCGACCAGGACCTGGCCCTCGACGACCTCGAGCGGGTGACCGAGCTGCTGGGGGGCCGGGCGGTGACCCCGTATGTCACCCCGCTCCCCGATCGTCCCTACGTGATCCGGGTGATCAAGGAGGCCGACGACCAGCTCAACTTCGGCAACGCCTGGCACAGCGACCTCAGCTACCTTCCCGAGCCGCCGGCCTACACCCTGCTGCACGCCTGGGACGTCCCCGACCACGGCGGCGACACGGTGTGGGCCAACCAGTACCTGGCCTACGAGACGCTGTCGTCCGGCCTGCGCCGGACGCTGGCCGGCCTCCGCGCCGTGCACTCGGCTGGCGTCGCCTACGGGACCGGGGGCGTGCTCGACCAGACCAGCAGCCTCAGCTCCATGGCCATCGAACCCTCCGAGGAGGCCTACCGCGAGTGGGTGCACCCGGCGGTCATCCAACATCCCGTGACCGGCCGCCCCGCCCTGTACCTCAACTCGGTGTACACCGTCCGCTTCGAGGGTTGGACCCCGGCGGAGTCCCAGGGGCTGCTCGGACACCTCTACCGCCACAGCACCCAGGAGAACCTGACGTGCCGGCTGCGCTGGCGACGCCACACCCTGGCCATCTGGGACAACCGTTGCACCGTGCACAACGCCCTCAACGACTTCCAGGGCCGGCGCCGCGAGCTGTACCGCACCAGCGTCACCGGTGATACACGGCCCGAGCGGCCGAGAGCCGGTCGGATCGCAGTAGCGTTCGGGTATGGCCGCGGACATTGTCATCGGGGGAGGAACGCTGGTGGACGGGACGGGCAGCCCCGGCCGGGTGGCGGACGTGGCCGTCACCGGCGGGCGCGTCTCGGAGATCGGCACCGGCCTGCAGGGGCGCCGCCGGCTGGACGCCGAGGGCCACGTGGTGTGCCCCGGCTTCGTGGACATCCACACCCACTACGACGCCCAGGTGTTCTGGGATCCGGCGCTGACCCCGTCGTCGCACCACGGCGTGACGACGGTGGTCGCCGGCAACTGCGGGTTCTCCATCGCCCCCATTCGCCGCGATGCCGTCGACATCGTGGCCCGGACGTTGCAGCAGGTCGAGGACATGAGCTTCGACACGCTCGCCGCCGGCGTCCCCTGGGACGAGTTCGAGACCTTCCCCCAGTACCTCGACGCAGTCGAGCGGCGCGGTGCTGCCCTCAACTACGGCTGCTACGTCGGCCACACCGCCGTGCGGCTGTACGTGATGGGCGAGGACGCCTACGAGCGCGATCCCGACGACGACGAGCTGGCCCGGATGCAGGACACCGTGGCCGAGGCCATGGCCGGCGGCGCCATCGGGTTCGCCACCAGCGCGTCGCCCACCCACAATGGCGACCACGGTCGGCCGGTGCCGTCGCGCCGGGCGGACGTGGCCGAGCTGCGGGCCCTGCTGGCCCCCATGCGCGGCGCCAGCCGCGGCGTCGGGGCCTTCCTGCCGGCCAACGGGGTCACCCACGCCGACCTGTTCGACCTGCAGCGCGAGACGAAGCGCCCGTTCACGTGGACGGCGTTGCTCACCGTGAAGGGCCACCCGTACCACGAGAAGGTCGTCGCCGAGCACGACGCCGCCCGGGCCGAAGGTCTCGACGTGTGGCCCCAGGTGTCGTGCCGGCCGCTCGTGTTCCAGATCAACATGGCCGAGCCGTTCACCTTCAACATGTGGCAGACCTTCGCCGACCTGGTCGGCCAGCCGCCCGAACGGCGGGTCGCCGCCTACCGGGACCCGGCGTGGCGGCGCCGGGCGGAGGAGGATCTCGCCGGCGGCGGCAGGCTGCCGTTCCGGTGGGCGGCGCTGTCGGTCGCCGAGTCCGCCGCCCATCCCGAGCTGGCCGACCGTCCCGTGCTGGAGCTGGCCGAGGAGCGCGGCTGCGGGCCCCTCGACGTCGTCCTCGACATCTCGCTCGAGGACAACCTGGAGAGCCGGTTCTGGTCGGTCCTGGCCAACGACGACCCCGACGCCATCGCCTGGCTGTTGCCGCGCGACGGCGTGCTCTTCGGTCTGGCCGATTCCGGCGCCCACGTGTCCCAGCTGTGTGACGCCTGCTTTGCCACCGACCTGCTGGGCAACTGGGTGCGGGGCCGCAACGTGATGAGCCTCGAGCGGGCCGTGCACAAGCTGACCGGCGAGCCGGCGGCGGTGTACGGGCTGGCCGACCGGGGGACGGTCGAGGTGGGCAAAGCGGCCGACCTGTGTGTCTTCGACCCGGACACGGTGGCTCCCGGGCCGTTGCGCCGGGTGCGGGACTTCCCGGCCGACGGGGAGCGCCTCACCGCCGACCACCCGGTCGGGGTGGCCCACGTCCTCGTCAACGGCGTCCCCATCCGGGTCGACGGCGAGGCCGACTCCGACGGGCTCGCCGCCCGCCCGGGGACCGTGCTGCGGTCTTGACGCCCCCGCTCACCGCGGTCGCCGAGGGGTTGGGCCGGCGCATCGGCAGCGACGCGGTGATCACCGACCACCAGCAGCTGCGCACCTACGAGTGTGACGGCCTCGCCCACATGCGGGTCACGCCGGGACTGGTCGTCCTCGCCGGCCGCGCCGGTGACGTGGTGGCGGCCGTGCAGGAGTGCGCGGCGGCCGGCGTCCCCTTCGTCGCCCGGGGTTCGGGGACGGGCCTGTCGGGCGGCGCCCTGCCGCGCGCCGACGGCGTCCTCATCGTCACCTCCCGCCTGCGGGAGGTGGTGGAGGTGGACGCCGCCAACCGGCGGGCGGTCGTGCAACCGGGGGTCATCAACCTCGAGATCAGCCGGAGGGCGGCGCCGACCGGCCACCACTTCGCACCCGACCCGTCGAGCCAGCAGGTGTGCTCCATCGGCGGCAACGTGGCCGAGAACTCCGGGGGCGCCCACTGCCTGAAGTACGGCTTCACCACCAACCACGTCACCGGCCTCGAGGTGGTCACCCCTGACGGCGAGACGGTGACGCTCGGCGCGGGCAAGGCGTTGGACGCGCCCGGCTACGACCTCCTCGGCGCGTTCGTCGGCTCGGAAGGGACCCTGGGCGTGGTCACCGAGGTCACCGTCCGCCTCGTCCCCTCTCCCGAAGCGGTCCGCACCTCGCTCGCCGCCTTCGCCACGACCGACCACGCCGGCGCCGCCGTGTCGGCCATCATCGGCGCCGGCGTGGTGCCCGCGGCCATCGAGATGATGGACGCCCTGGCCATCGAGGCGGCCGAGGCGGCGGTGGCCTGCGGCTACCCGGAGGGGGCCGGCGCGGTGCTGGTCATCGAGCTCGACGGCCCCGCCGCCGAGGTGGAAGCCGAGGCGGA
This sequence comes from uncultured Actinomycetota bacterium, assembly GCA_963757175.1. Taxonomy (GTDB): domain Bacteria; phylum Actinomycetota; class Acidimicrobiia; order Acidimicrobiales; family Palsa-688; genus CAVWQR01. The sequence goes on from CAVWQR010000002.1 coordinate 463,257, forward strand.
CGCCGTCGATCGGTTCTGCCGGGAGCAGGGTTCCACCGAGATCCGGGTGGCAGCCGACGACGCCGAGCGGGCGCTCATCTGGCGGGGACGCAAGTCGGCGTTCGCCGCCGTGGGCCGCATCAGCCCCGATTACATCGTCCAGGACGGCGTGATCCCCCGCACCGCGCTCCCCGAGGTCCTCGACGCCATCATCACCCTGGCCGACGAGCGCGGCCTGCGGGTGGCCAACGTGTTCCACGCCGGCGACGGCAACCTGCACCCCCTGGTCCTGTTCGACGAGCGCGCACCCGGCGAGGGCGATCGGGCCGAGGAGCTGTCGGGAGCGATCCTCGACGTCTGTCTCGAACACGGTGGCTCGATCACCGGTGAGCACGGGGTGGGCGCCGACAAGATCGCCTTTCTGCCGCGGATGTTCAGCGACGCCGATCTCGACACCATGCAGGTGCTGCGCTGCGCGTTCGATCCGAACAACCTGTGCAACCCGGGCAAGATCTTCCCCACCCCCCGGCTGTGCGGCGAGGTGCCCGGTCGTCACCGGGGCGCCCACCCGCTCCAGGAGGCCGGTATTGCCGAGGTGTTCTGAGCTCGTCGGCGACCTGGCCGCGGTGGTGGGCGATGGCTACGTGGGCCCGGCCGACGTCGACGACGCGGTCGCCGGTGTCCCCGCCGGGGTGGTGGTCAAGCCGGGCGACGGTGCCGAGGTGGCTGGCGTGCTGGCCGTCGCCGACCGGCACCGGGCCACGGTCGTGGCGCGGGGCCACGCCACCAAGCTGGATTGGGGAGCGTCACCGGCATCCGTGGACCTGGTCGTCGACCTGGGCCGCCTCGGCCGGGTGATCGAACACGCCCCCGGCGACCTCGTCGTCCGTGTCCAGTGCGGGCTGGGGCTCAGCGATCTGGCTGCCGCCCTGCGTCCCGCCGGCCAGCGACTGGCGGTCGACGAGGTGGTGGCCTCGTCGACCATAGGCGGGATCATCGCCACCGGACTCAGCGGGCCGCTGCGCTTGGCCCACGGATCCGTGCGCGACGTGCTGCTGGGCGTCACCGTCGCCCGCGCCGACGGGCTGGCGGTCAAGGCGGGCAGCAAGGTGGTCAAGAACGTCGCCGGCTACGACCTGGCCAAGCTCTACACCGGCTCGTTCGGCACTCTGGGCATCGTCACCGAAGCCATCTTCCGCCTCCACCCCGTCCCCGAGCGCCGGCTCTGGATCGGCGCCTCGCCGGCCGACGAGGGCGCGCTGGGGGCGGCGGCCTCGGCCGCGCTGGGCTCGCCCAGCGTGCTCAGCGCCCTGGAGCTGCGGCGCGGCCCCGACGGGGCGGTCGAGCTGGCCGCCCTGATCGAAGGCTCGGACCGGGCCGCCCCCGCCCGGGCCGAGGCGGTGGCCGCCCTGCTCGGGCCGGGCGCGGAGATCGCCGACACGCCGCCGCCGTGGTGGGCGAGCCTGCCCGCCGCCGCCACCCTCCTCAAGCTGGCCGTGCCCATCGCCGAGGTGCCCGCCCTGCTGGCCGGCCTGGGGGACGCGGTGGAGGTGATCGGCTCGGCCGGCGTCGGTGTGGTCTACGCCGGGCTGTCCTCGCTCGTCGCTCCCGACGCCGTCGCCGGGGTGGTCGCCGACACCCGCCGGGCGTGCGCCGCAGCCGGGGGCAGCGCCGTCGTGCTGCGCGCACCGCTGGACGTCCGGGCCCTGGTCGACATGTGGGGTCCGGTGCCGGCCGTCGGGCTCATGCGTCGGGTCAAGGACGGATTCGATCCCGGGCACCTTCTCGCCCCCGGGCGTTTCGTGGGAGGGATCTGACGTGGGCCCTGATCCTGCGACCGTCGCCGACTGCGTCCACTGCGGCTTCTGCCTGCCGACGTGCCCGACGTACGCGTTGTGGGGGGAGGAGATGGACTCGCCCCGGGGGCGCATCCACCTCATGGAGCAGGAGCTCGGCGGTGAGCCGCTCAGTGCCTCGATGGTCGAGCACTTCGACCGCTGCCTCGGCTGCATGGCGTGCGTCACCGCCTGCCCGTCCGGGGTCCGCTACGACCAGCTCATCACCGACACCCGGGCGTACGTCGAACACCACCATCGCCGGCCGCTCACCGAGCGGGCGGTGCGCGCCGCGGTGTTCGCCCTGTTCCCGTACCGGCGCCGGCTGGCCGCCCTCCGGGCGCCGTTGCGTCTCTACCAACGATCGGGGCTGGAGCGGTGGTTGCGCCGGCGGGGCGTGCTCGACCGCCTGCCCGAGCCGGCACGGACCATGACGTCGGTTCTCCCCCCGATCGCCGCCGCCCGCCGGCTCCCGGAACGGGTGGCCGCCTCCGGGACCCGGCGGGCCACGGTCGCCGTGCTCACCGGATGCGTGCAACACGCCTTCTTCTCGCCCGTCAACGCGGCAACCGTTCGGGTGCTCGCCGCCGAAGGCTTCGAGGTCGTCATCCCCTCCGGCCAGGGGTGCTGCGGGGCGCTGTCCGAGCACAGCGGCCGCGACGGCGAGGCCAGGCGCTTTGCCCGCCGCAGCGTCGACACCTTCGCCGGCCTCGACGTGGACGCACTGGTCGTCAACTCCGCCGGGTGCGGCTCGTCCCTCAAGGAGTACGGGCGGCTGCTCGGCGACGACGCCGCCTACGCGACGCGGGCCGCCGACCTGGCGGCGCGCACCTACGACGTGGCCGAGTGGCTCGCCGCCCACGAACCGCTCGCCCCCCGCCACCCCCTGGCCCTGCGCGTCGCCTACCACGACGCCTGCCATCTGGCCCACGCCCAGGGGGTGCGTGCCGCCCCCCGCCGGCTGCTCTCCGCCGTGCCCGGCCTGGACGTGGCCGAGATCGACGAGGGCGAGCTGTGCTGCGGGTCGGCCGGTGTCTACAACCTGCTCCAGCCGACCGCGGCGGCGGCCCTCGGCGACCGCAAGGCCGAGCACGTGGCCGCCACCGGCGCCGACCTGCTCGTCGCCGCCAACCCGGGATGCACGCTGCAGATCACCGCCGCTCTGCAACGGCGTGCTACTCGGATCGCGGTGGCCCACACCGTCGAGGTGCTGGACGCCTCGATACGAGGCCTTTCCCCAACCTCGCTTACGGCTGGCTGATACCGGCGGTGGAGACCGCCGGCGTCGACGGGGCCAGGCCTTCCTGCTGGGCCATGATGGCGGCCTGCATGACCTGCAGGTCGGACGGGTCCATGGCCAGCGGGCCGCCGGCCACCGGGACCTGCCACACGTGGGTCATGTACGGCGTGCGCTTCCCGTCGTGGACGGTACCGGGCGGGCACGGCGTGAAGCCCACGATGGTGTGGGTGGTGATCGATGTGCACAGGTTGGTGTGGGCGTGCCATTGCACCAGGCACCCGTACGGCATGGGCCCGTTCTCGCGGCTCGGCAGCAGGTACATGGCCGCCACCAGGACCGGCCCGTTCGGGGTGAAGGCGTAGACCAACGAGTCAACGTGGTTGGGATCGAGGACGTCCTGGGAATTCATGTAGGACAGGTTCAGGTAGTGGACGATCGGATAGGCGGTGCTGGTGATCGGGACGTACCCGGCCGCTGTCGCCGCGCTCAGGTCCTTGTACTTGGCCACCGCCGAGGACGTCGCCTGCACGTACTGCACCGCGCCGAGCACCTGGGACGCCGTCGGCGCGGCCGTGCAGTTGGGTGTCTGCATGGCATGGCCGGCGTCGGTTTCGCCGCCGACGGTATTGAGGATCGACGTCTCGGCGGCGGAGATGGGCGGCCCGGTGTACTTCCAGTTCGGATCGGTGATCCCGAGGCCGGCCGCGGCCGCCATGTTCATCGAGCCGCCACTACCCGACGTCGAGGACATGCCCGGCATGTTCATGCCGTTCATGCCCGGCATGTTCATGGAGGCATTCGGCGACGCCGGCGCCTTCGACGCAGCCGTGGACGGGCTCGATGCCGCCACCGCCGACGATTCCGGGATGACCGCAACCGCGGCGGGAACGACGGCCACGGCCACGATGCCCAGCGTGGCCCAGCTCGGGTGACGGCCGAACGCGGCTGCGGCGGGAACCGAAGCCGTCGCCGGGTCGTGGACGAGGGGCAGGAAGGTCGCTCCCAGCAGGATCAGCAGCGGCCCGGCCTGGGGATCGGTCCCCATGCCGGTCATGACCCCGCCCACCGCCTGACCGGTGATCCACAGCACCGCGGCCACCGCCATGCCCAGACCCATGAACACGTCCGGGCGGCGGGTGACAAACGGCCCAAGGCCGATGATCAGGAACAGCGTCGCCAGGATGACCGCCGCGGGCGTGCCCGCGCCGGTGAAGGCGTGGCCCAGCGAGTTCAGGAAGTGGCCGTACCAGCCCGGCTGGCTGTCGGCCATCCCCGTCAACGACGTGCTCAGCCAGCTCGACGTCCGGTTCTGGGGAAGGAACTGCAGGAACGCCAAGAAGCCCCAGACGAAGGCCCACACCCACAACGCTCCCAGCGCGCCCAGCGGTCCGTGTCCGGCCGCCGAGGACGCCAGACCGGTGCGGGCCTCGGCATCCCTTCTCTCGGCTCGTTCGTCGGCCCGGGTCGGCCACACCAGCACCCCGATCACCGCGTAGAGCAGGACGGCTCCCGGCGCCCCCATCAAGGCATTGGCGTGCCCGGTGAAGATGCTGCCGAAGCCCTCGCCGAACCACCACACGCCGCCGGCCCAGGCGAAGGACACGATCAGACCGACCTTCACCGTGCGCCGGCGCAGCAGGGCCAGCCCGATCATCAGCTGGGTGAAGCCGAACAGGAAGTTCCACAGGGCCACGTCCCGCGAGAGGAAGTGAGCCATGTGGGTGATCGACGACGAGATGGGATCCGGCTGGGACGCCGCGTTCGGCGCGATCACCATGGACACGAAGTCCGAACCGAACATCCTCGGTTGGAACTGGAGCCCCGCGTCGAGGATCCAGAGCAGGCCGAGGGTGATCTGGATAGTGCGTTTATTGATGTGCAAACGCCTGGCTATCGTCGGGTTCCCAGCCCCCCCGGGTTGGCCAGCGTCGGACACCGTCTCGGAGTCTCCCGCGATGGTCATGCCGCATGATAACTGCGACAACCCGGGCGGTCACCGCGCCGAATGGCGCAGCGTTCCGGCTACTTGTAGCGGTAGATGATGCGAGCCCGGCTGAGGTCGTAGGGGCTGATCTCCACCTGGACCTTGTCGCCCGGAAGCACTCGTATGCGGTTCATGCGCATCTTGCCCGAGTTGTGGGCCAGCACGGAGTGCCCGTTGGTGAGCTCGACTCGGAAGGTGGCGTTTTTCAACGCCTCGGCCACCGAGCCCTCCATGACGATCGCTTCTTCTTTGACTGTGGTCGGCTTTGGCATCTCAGTGCTTATCAACGCGGGGCGCCCCTCCGATGTTCCCAGTCCGGTGTTCCCAGGTGCCCTCACCCTCTAGCGTAAACGCTCCCGATGGACCGGCTCGTCGACCACCTTCACGGCACCGCCGAGCCGGATGCCGTCCTCGAGGCGTTCGTGGCCTGGAACGACGCCTGCGGCCGGACCCTCTACCCCGCCCAGGAGGAGGCGATCCTCGAGGCGTTCGCCGGCGCCAACGTCATCGTCAGCACCCCGACCGGCTCGGGCAAGAGCCTGGTGGCGTTGGGCGCACATGTGGCCGCCCTGGCCGGTGGCCGGCGCAGCTGGTACACGGCGCCGATCAAGGCGCTGGTGTCGGAGAAGTTCTTCGACCTCAGCGCCGAGCTGGGCCGAGAGACGGTCGGGATGATCACCGGCGACGCGTCGATCAACCCCGAGGCACCGGTCATTTGCGCCACCGCGGAGATCCTGGCCAACGTCGCCCTCCGCCACGGGGCGTCGGCACCGGTGGACCAGGTGGTCATGGACGAGTTCCACTTCTACGCCGACCCCGACCGAGGGTGGGCGTGGCAGGTGCCGCTGCTCGAGCTCACCGGGGCCCAGTTCCTGCTCATGTCCGCCACCCTCGGCGACGTCCGCCGCTTCGAGGAGGACCTCACCCGGCGCACGGGCCGGTCCACGGCCGTGATCCGTTCCGCCACCCGTCCCATCCCGCTGGACTACCGCTACGCCCACACCCCGTTGCACGAGACCATCGGCGACCTCCTCGCCGCCGGCGACGCACCCGCCTACATCGTCCACCCCACCCAGGCCGGTGCCGTCGCCCGGGCCCAGGCCCTGACCAGCGTCGCCGTGGCCAGCCGGGACGAGCGAGACCGCATCGCCGCGGCCATCGGCGGGTTCCGGTTCGCGCCCGGCTTCGGGCGGGCGCTGTCGCGGTTCGTGCGCGCCGGGATCGGCGTGCACCACGCCGGCATGCTGCCTCGGTACCGCCGCCTGGTCGAACGCCTCACCCAGGACGGCCTGCTGAAGGTCGTCTGCGGCACGGACACGCTCGGCGTGGGCATCAACGTTCCCATCCGCACCGTGGTGATGACGTCGTTGTCCAAGTACGACGGCTCCACCACCAGGCTGCTCAGCGCTCGGGAGTTCCACCAGATCGCCGGCCGGGCGGGGAGAGCGGGCTACGACACGTCGGGGTCGGTCGTCGTCCAGGCCCCCGAGTACGTCATCGAGAACGAGCGGGCCCTGGCCAAGGCTGGCGACGATCCCCGGAAGCGGCGCCGGACGGTGCGGGCCAAGCCGCCTCCGGGCAGCGTGAGCTGGACCGAGCAGACGTTCGAGCGGCTGGTGGTGGCGCCGCCCGAGCCGTTGGCGCCGAGCTTTCGGGTGTCGCACGGCATGTTGCTGGCGGTGCTTGACCGCCCCGGGGACGGTTGCGCCGCCCTGCGCCGGCTGCTCACCGACAACCACGAGGACCGGGCGGCCCAGCGCCGCCACATCCGCCAGGCCATCGCCATGTACCGCACCTTGGTGGCGTCCGGCGCGGTGGAGCGCCTGCCGGCGCCGGACGAGCAGGGCCGGCGGGTCCGGGTCACCGTCGACCTGCAGCCGGACTTCGCCCTCGACCAGCCGCTCAGCCCGTTCATCCTCGACGCTCTGCCCCGACTGCGAGCGGCGTCCGCGGCCGAGGGCGTCGCGGTGGGTCCCCTGGACGTCGTCAGCGTGGTGGAGTCGACGCTGGAGGACCCGGGACCCGTGCTCGCCGCCCAGCTGCAACGGCTGCGGGCGGAGACGGTCGCCCGCCTCAAGGCCGAGGGGGTGGACTACGACCGGCGCATGGACGCGCTCGACGCCCTGGAGCCGCCCAAACCGCTGCGGGAGTTCCTCTACGACACCTTCGACCGCTACCGCGTGGCCCACCCGTGGGCCGCGGATTACAACGTCAAGCCCAAGTCGGTCGTCCGCGACCTCAGCGAGCAGGCCATGGGGTTCAGCGAGTACGTGGCCCACTACGGCGTGGCCCGCTCCGAGGGCCTGGTCCTGCGGTACCTGTCCGACGCCTACCGGGCCCTCACCCGCAGCGTCCCCGACCACGCCAAGAGCGAGGAGCTGGTCGACCTGATCGAGTGGCTGGGCGAGCTGGTGCGCCAGGTGGACTCGAGCCTGCTGGACGAATGGGAGCGCCTGGCCCACCCCGACGAGGCCCTCTCGGCTGCCACCCCGGAGACGCCGGTTCCCGGGGTCACCGGCAACGCACGCGCCTTTCGGATCATGGTGCGCAACGCCGCCTTCCGCCGCGTCGAGCTGCTCGCCCGCCGCGCCTGGACCGAGCTCGGCAGCCTGGACGAGGAGTCCGGGTGGCCGGCGTCGCGCTGGCGGGAGGAGGGCGAGCGCTACTTCGCCGTCCACCACGACATCGGCACGAGCGGCGCGGCCCGGGCGGCCGAACTGTTCCATGTCGACGACGGCGGCCGGCGGTGGCCGGTGCGCCAGGTCCTCGACGACCCCGCCGGCGACCACGACTGGGCGTTGGTGGCGGACGTGGACCTGGACGCGTCCGACGCGCTCGGCGAGGCCGTCCTCCGGCCCCGCTCGCTGGACACCTGGTCAGCGCGCAGTCCCGGTTCTCTACGCTTGAGACCATGAGCGAGTGGGGCGGCGGCGAGCGCGGGCAGCAACCGAGTCCCGGCTATCCGCCACCACCCACGCCCGAGTCGACCGAGGACACCGAGGCCACCGCCTACGGGCCGTCGGCCGACCCTCTGGGGTGGGGCAGCGGGCAGGCGACGCCCGAGTCGCCCGCCGGCTACGGCGGCTACGGCAACCCGCCCGCCGGCTACGGCTACCCGCCGGCCGGCGCCGCGCCGACGAGCTACTCGCCGCCTCCGGCCCAGGAGCGGTACGCCGAACCGACCTATGCGGTCGGCGCGCGCCGCCCGGCCCCGCCGCCGTTTCGGGGTGGTCGGCACCCTCGCCGCCCTGGCGGGCGGGGGGATGGTGGCGGTCAGCTTCACCCTGCTCGACTGGCTGGCGCCGCGACACAGCAGCTTCCACGACATCCACAACTCGTTGCTCGGAAGCGGCGCCACCTATTCCAAGTACTACTTCGACTGGTTGGGCTGGGTCGCCCTGGGGGTGGTCGTCTTCCTGGCCCTGATCGCCAACCTGCCCACCGTGCTGCACGTCGTCTTCCGGCCCCTGGGCGCGCTGGCGGCCATCGCCGCCATCGGGGCGACGCTCTACGCCGTGGAGCAGATCCCGGGCGGCACCTGGAGCCGGGTGTACCACTACGGGACGGCCGGACTGGGCCTGGCGGTGGTCGGCTTCGCCGTCGCCGGCGTGGGCGCGCTGGTGGGCCCGCCGCGCGCCCGCCGCGATTAGGCCGCCCACTCCTTGACCCGGCGGATGTCGCCCAGCGGGTCGGGCCCCACCGCGTTGACGAGCAGGACGGTCACGCCGGCGTCGCGGTAGGCCTCGACGCGCTCGCGGACGTGGCCCTCTGGGCCGGCGAGGGCGGTCTGGGCCAGCAGCTCCGCCGGTACTTCGGCCGCCGCCTCCTGCTTCTTGCCGTCCAGGTACAGGTCCTGGATGCGGGCCGCCTCGGCTTCGAAGCCGTAACGGCGGACGACGTTGTTGTAGAAGTTGCGGCCGCGGGCGCCCATTCCCCCGATGTACAGCGCCAGCCCCGGTCGGGCCAGCTCGGCCACCCCGCCCTGGTCGTCGCCGATGGCGAGCAGGCCGCCGGCGGCGACGTCGAGCGGCCCGAGATGCTCACTGCGTGCCGCCCGGCCCGCAGCCAGGGCCTCGCCCCAGACCAGCTTGGCCCGCTCGGGCATGAAGAGGGTTGGCAACCACCCGTCGGCCACCTCCGCGGTCATGGCCACGTTCTTGGGTCCGAGGGAAGCCACCCAGACGGGGATGTCGGCCCGGACCGGGTGGGTGAGCATCTTGAGCGGCTTGCCCAGCCCGGTCCCCTGCCCGGGGGGCAGCGGGATCGGGTAGCAGCCGTCGTTGGTGATGACTTCGCGCCGCCACACCCGCCGGCAGATGTCGATGATCTCCCGTGTCCGTTCGAGGGGGTGGTCGTAGGCGACACCGTGCCAGCCCTCGATGACCTGCGGCCCCGACGCGCCGAGGCCGAGGATGCAACGGCCGTCGGTCAGGGCGTCGATGCCGGCGGCGGTTTGGGCCAGCAGCGCCGGCGTGCGGGAGTAGATGGGGAGGATGCCCGAGGCGATGGCCATGCGTTCGGTCCGGGCCGCCACGTAGCCCATGAGGCTGGGCGCGTCGAAGCCGTACGCCTCGGCCACGAACAGCACGTCGATCCCTGCGGCCTCGAGCTCTGAAGCCTGCTCACCCGCCTGGCGGAATCCCCTCGAGTAGTCGAGCATGGTCCCAAGTCGCATACCAGCCGACCGTAGCCGCCCGACTTGGCCCGGGCGCCCTCCCGGTAGGGTGCGGGCACCCAGGGAGGAGCGACCATGACCGTGAAGGTGGAAGTCGACCCGGCCGAGGTCGGGTTCGATCCGGGACGTCTGGCCCGGATCCGGACCCATTTCGCCCGCTACGTGGACGACGGCCGGCTGCCGGGGTGGCTGGCCCTGGTCGCCCGCCGCGGGCAGGTCGCCTACCTGGAGATGGTCGGCCGGCGCGACATGGAGGCCGGCCTGCCGGTGGAGACCGACACCCGCTGGCGCATCTTCTCGATGACGAAGCCGATCACCTCGGTGGCGGCGATGATCCTGTGGGAGGAGGGTGCGTTCGAGCTGCGGGATCCGATCTCGCGGTGGATCCCGTCCTTCGCCGACGTCCGGGTGTGGCGGGGCGGCTCGGCGCTCCAACCGGTCACCGGACCGTCGACGGAACCGGTGCGGGTATGGCACCTGCTCACCCACACTTCGGGGCTGACCTACGGATTCCATCACGCCCATCCCGTCGACGCCATCTATCGCCAGGAGGGCTACGAATGGGGCTCGCCCCGGGGCCTCGACCTGGCCGCCGCCACCGACGCCTGGGCCCGCTTCCCGCTCCTCTTCCAGCCGGGCACGGAGTGGAACTACGGCGTCAGCACCGACGTCCTCGGCCGTCTGGTCGAGGTGATCTCGGGGATGAGCCTGGACCGCTTCTTCGCCGAGCGCATCTTTGCCCCGCTGGGGATGACCGACACCGCGTTCTGGGCCGATGAGGCGGCGGCGCCGGACCTGGCCCAGCTCTACATCCCCGACACCCAGACCCGCCTGGCCCGGCCCACCCGGATGGGCCAGGCCGCGCTCCGGCCGCCGGACTGCCTCTCCGGCGGCGGGGGACTGGTATCCACCGCGGCCGACTACCACCGCTTCGCCACCATGCTGCTGCGCCGGGGCGAACTGGACGGCGTGCGCCTGCTCGGCGACCGCACGGTGGGCATGATGGCCACCAACCACCTGCCCGGCGGCGTCGACCTGGAGACCTACGGCCGGCCGCTGTTCGCGGAGACGCCTTTCGAAGGTGTCGGTTTCGGGCTGGGGGTATCGGTGACCGACGACCCGATCAAGTCGAAGACGGCGGCGTCGAAGGGGGAGTTCGGGTGGGGGGCGCGGCCAGCACGGTGTTCTGGGTGGACCCCGCCGAGGACATCACCGCCCTGTTCATGACCCAGCTGCTGCCGTCGAGCACCCACCCCCTCCGCTCGCAGTACCGCCAGCTGGTCTCCCAGGCCCTGGTTTCCTGAGCGCCTACCAGGTGTCGACGCAGGGTCGTTTCTTGTCGGCGCGGCTCTCCACCGGCGGAGCGGCGGCGAGGACGGCGACCAGGCGGTCGCGTGTGGCCGCGGGGTCGATCACGTCGTCGATCTCGAACACGGTGGCGATCGACAGTCCCTTGCCCGCCTGGTAGAGGCGGTCGAGGAGACGGTCGTAGAGCTGGCGGCGCTCCTCGGGGTCCTCGACGGCCTCCAGCTCCTTGCGGTACCCGAGGACGACGGCTCCCTCCAGGTTCATCCCCCCGAACTCGCCGGTGGGCCAGGCCACGGTGAGGTCGGCGGCGTGGAAGCTGCCCCGGGCCATGGCCTGGGCGCCCAGGCCGTAGCCCTTGCGCAGCACCACGGTCAGGTAGGGGACCCGGAGGCTGGCGCCGGTGACGAACATGCGGCTGAAGTGGCGCACCTGGGCCCGGTGCTCCGCCTCGACGCCGACCATGAACCCCGGCGTGTCGCACAGCGAGACGACCGGCAGGTCGTGGGCGTCGCACAGGGCCATGAAGCGAGCGGCTTTGTCGGCGGCGTCGCTGTCGATGGCGCCGCCGAGATGGCGGGGGTTGTTGGCCAGCAGCCCGACCGGCCGCCCTTCCAGGCGCACCAGGGCGGTGAGGATGCCCACCCCGAAGCCCGGGCGCAGCTCGAGCACGGAATCCCGGTCGGCCAGGGTGTCGATCACGGCGCGCACGTCGTAGGCGCGCACCCGGTTCTCGGGGACCAGGCCGCGCATGAGGCGCTGGTCGGAGCACTCCCAATCGCCGACCGGCCCCTGGAAATAGGACAGGTAGCGCTTGGCCGCGGCGACCGCTTCCGCCTCGTCGGCGACGGCGATGTCGACGACCCCGTTGGCGGACTGGACGGCGAGGGGCCCGATGTCCTCGGGACGGGGCCGCCCCAGCCCACCGCCTTCGATCATGGCCGGCCCGGCCATGCCGATCGACGCGTTCTCGGTGGCGATGATGACGTCGCAGCAGCCGAGCAGGGCGGCGTTGCCGGCGAAACACCGGCCGGAGACGATCCCGACGGTGGGCACCAGGCCGCTGAGCCCGGCGAACAGGGCGAAGGCCATGCAGTCCAGGCCGCTCACGCCCAGGGCGTCGACATCGCCGGGGCGCCCGCCGCCGCCCTCGGCCAGCAGCACGACCGGCAGGCGCAGCCGCTCGGCGAGCTCGAAGAGGCGGTCCTTCTTGCGGTGCCCCAGCATCCCCTGGGTGCCGGCCAGCACGGTGTAGTCGTAGGACGCCACCGCGCACCGGGCGAGGTGGGCCGGGAAGCGGTCACCGTTGACCCGGCCGATGCCGGCGATGAAGCCGTCCGCCGGCGTGTTGGCGATGAGGTCGTCCAGGCTCCGCCGCGAGCGCTGGGCGGCGACGACCAGACCTCCGTACTCGACGAAGCTGCCGTCGTCGCACAGGTCGTCGATGTTCTCCCGGGCCGTGCGCTGGCCGGTACGCCGGCGCCGTTCCACCGCGGCGGGCCGGGCGGCGTCTCCCAAGCGGGCCTGGCGGGCGGCGACCTCGGCCAGGTCCGGCCGGATGGCGTCGAGATCCACGGTCGGGCCGGCGGCGACGCTCAGCTCGCTCACGTCCGCGGGCTCGATGTGGACCACGGCCGTGCCCGCGTCGATGGTGTCGCCGACGACGACCCCGACGCTGCGCACCACGCCGGCGGTGCCGGCCTCGACGGGGTGCTGCATCTTCATGGCTTCGAGGGTCGCAACCGGCTCCTCGACGCCCACCTCGTCACCCGGGGAGACGGCGACCTCGACGACCGTTCCGCCCACCGGGGCGGGCGCGGGGACCGTCCCCGGGGGGCCGTCCCCCGCTGCCACCATCGGCCCGGCCGGCGGTTCGGGGACGGGAACGGCGGCCAGCAGCTCCTCCAGATGCTCGTCGAGCCAGGCGGTGTGGAAACGGCCGGCGGCCAGGTCCGGGTGGTCGAGCACCGCGCCCAGCAGGGGCAGGTTGGTACGCAGGCCGTCCACCTCGAAGCCGGCCACGGCCCGCCGGGCCTTGCCCACCAGGGCCCCGAGGTCGCCCGACGAGGTGTGGACGATCACCTTGGCCACCAGCGAGTCGAAGCCGGGGTGGGGCCGGTAGCCCACGCCGGCGGCGGTGTCGACGCGCACGCCCGGGCCCGTCGGCGGCGACCACCGCGTCACCGTGCCCGCCGCCGGCTCGACCCGCCCGCCGGCCCCGACCACCTCGGCGTTGACCCGAAGCTCCATCGCCGCGCCCGGGGTCGCTCGCCCCTCGCCGGCCCCGGCGAGCCGGGTGTCGGCCAGGGAGGCGCCGGCGGCCAGACGGAGCTGGGCGACGACCAGGTCGACGCCGTGCCGCTCCTCGGTCACCGGGTGCTCGACCTGCAGCCGGGGGTTGACCTCGAGGAAGTACCAGCGGCCGTCCGGGCCCACCAGGAACTCGACGGTGCCCAGGCTCCGATAGCGCACGGACGCGCCGAGGCGGCGGGCGGCGTCGAGCAGCGAGAGCCGGACGTCCGGGTCGAGCCCGAAGGCGGGCGCCAACTCCACCAGCTTCTGGCGCCGGCGCTGCAGGCTGCAGTCCCGGTCGCCGACGTCGACGACCGCCCCCGAGCCGTCGCCGGCGATCTGCACCTCGACGTGGCGGGCGCGCCGTACCAGCGCTTCGGCATACACGCTGCCGTCGCCGAAGGCGGCCTCGGCCTCGGCGCCGGCGTCCGCCCAGGCCCGGTCCAGCTCGTCCGGTGCGTCCACCAACCGGGTCCCGCGGCCCCCGCCGCCGTGCACCGCCTTGACCATCACCGCCCCGCCCGGTCCCAGTGCGGCCAGGAGCTGGCGGGCGCCGTCCACCGCGCCGTCCGAAGCGGCGGCGACCGGGATCCCCAGGTCGGTGGCCAGCCGGCGGGCGGCGAGCTTGTCGCCGAAGCGTTCGAGGGTCTCGGGCGTCGGTCCCACGAAGGCGATTCCTGCCTGCTCGCACGCCCGCGCCAACGCCGGCTGTTCGGAGGCGAAGCCGTACCCCGGGTGGAGGAGCCCGGCCCCCCCGCGCCGGGCGGCGTCGACGAGCGCGGCCGGGTCGAGATAGGCGGCCACGCCGCGGCCGGGAAGGACCAGGGCCTCGTCGGCTTCGGTGACGTGCGGCGAGGAACGGTCGTCTGCCGGCGCCACCGTGACCGTCCGCATCCCCAGCTCGGCCGCGGCGCGGATGATACGGACGGCAACTTCCCCCCGGTTGGCGACGAGGACTGCACTAACAGGCACGGAACGTGTCTAGCTCAGCGCCCGGTGCCAAGATGGGGTCGGACGACAGGGCGGCCCGGGAGTCGGGCAGCCGAATGGGGGAGGGGAACGATGGTCGCGGTGCAGACGGTCCGGGGTCCGGTCGATTCGGCGGACCTGGGCGAGACGCTCATGCACGAGCACGTGTTCGTGCTCACGCCCGAGCTGCTCAACAACTATCCGGAGGACTGGGACGAGGAACGGGAGGTCGCCGGGGCCATCGACGCCCTCCGCCGCCTGGCCGGCCTGGGCGTACAGACGATCGTGGACCCCACGGTCGTCGGGCTGGGCCGCTACCTGCCGCGCATCCAGCGCATCGCCGCCGAGGTCGACGTGCACATCGTGGCGGCCACGGGCCTGTACACCTACAACGACATCCCCCACCGCTTCCACTACACGGGGCCGGGGACGATGCTGGGCGGCCCCGACCCGCTGGTCGCCTACTTCGTCAAGGACATCACCGAGGGCATCGCCGACACGGGGGTGCGGGCGGGGCTGTTGAAGTGTGCCATCGACGAGCCGGGCCTGACGCCGGGAGTGGAGCGGACGCTGCGGGCCGTGGCCCGGGCCCACCGCGAGACCGGCGCTCCGATCACCGTGCACACGAGCGTGCACAACGAGAGTGGGCTGACGGCACAACGGGTCCTGGCCGAAGAGGGCGTCGACCTCTCCCGGGTGGTCGTCGGCCACAGCGGCGACTCGACCGACCTCGACTATCTCAAGCGGCTGGCGGACGCCGGGTCGCTGCTGGGCATGGACCGGTTCGGGATCGACGTCATCCTGCCCACCGACCAGCGCATCGACACCGTGGTCAAGCTGTGCGAGGAGGGGTACGCCGAGCAGATGGTGCTGGCCCACGACGCGTCGTGTTACATCGACTGGTTCCCCAATGCCATGCTGGCCGAGGCCGTCCCCAACTGGCACTACGAGCACATCCACCGCGACGTGCTGCCGGCCCTGCAGAAGCGAGGCGTGTCGGAGGACCAGATCGCCACCATGCTGGAGGCCAACCCGAGGCGCTACTTCGAGAACGTTTCCGCGTATTGAGGAGGAGGCGGTGCTTTCCTACGCCCACGGTGCGTCACCGGCCCCGCTGCTCGGCGAGACCATCGGCGCCAACCTCGATCGCAGCGTCGAGCGCTGGCCGGACAACGAGGCGCTGGTCGACTGTCCGAGCGGGCGGCGCTGGACCTACCGCCGTTTCGACGACGACGTTCGGGTATTGGCGAACGGCCTGTTGGCGAGAGGGGTGGAGAAAGGCGACCGGGTCGGCGTGTGGGCGCCCAACTGCGCCGAATGGGCGCTGGTGCAGTACGCCACCGCCCGGGTGGGCGCCATCCTCGTCAATGTCAACCCCGCCTACCGCACGGAGGAATTGCAGTTCGCCCTGCGGCAGTCGGGCGTTCGCCTCCTGGTGAGCGCCGGGACCTACCGGACCTCCGACTACCGGGGCATGGTCGAGCAGGTCCGTCCCCGGCTGCCGGAGCTGACCGATGTGGTGTACATCGGTGACGACTCCTGGGATGCGCTGGTGGCCGGGGGGCGAGGTGCCGACGGTGCGCGACTGGCGGTGCGCGAGTCCGAGCTGAGCCCGGACGACCCCATCAACATCCAGTACACCTCGGGCACGACGGGATTTCCGAAGGGGGCGACGCTTTCCCATCACAACATCCTCAACAACGGATATTTCGTCACCGAGAGGCTGGGCTACGGCGACGCCGACCGGGTTTGTCTCCCCGTGCCCTTTTACCATTGCTTCGGAATGACCATGGGCAATCTGGGCGCCACCAGCCACGGCGCCACCATCGTCATTCCCGCGCCCTCGTTCGACCCCACGGCCACGCTCGCCGCGGTGGCGGCCGAGCGGTGCACGTCGCTTTTCGGGGTGCCGACGATGTTCATCGCCGAACTCGGTCTCGACGATTTCGCCGACTACGACCTGTCGTCGTTGCGCACCGGGATCATGGCCGGGTCGCCGTGCCCGGTCGAGGTGATGAAGCGGGTCATGTCGGAGATGCACATGACCGAGGTCGGCATCGCCTACGGGATGACCGAGACATCCCCGGTGTCGACCCAGACCCTGGCCGACGACGACGTCGAACACCGCACGGCGACGGTCGGTACGGTGCTGCCGCACGTCGAGATCAAGGTCGTCGACCCGGCATCGGGGCTCACCGTCCCGTTCGGGGTGACGGGCGAGGTGTGCACGCGCGGGTACTCCGTCATGCTCGGCTACTGGAACGAGCCGGACAAGACGGCCGAAGCGATCGACGCGGCGCGCTGGATGCACACCGGGGACCTCGGCGTGCTGCGGGAAGACGGGTATCTGAACATCGTCGGGCGCTCCAAGGACATGGTGATCCGGGGCGGGGAGAACGTGTACCCACGCGAGGTCGAGGAGTTCCTCTACGGCCACCCGGACATCGAGGACGTGGCCGTGATCGGCGTACCCGACGAGCGCTACGGCGAGGAGGTCATGGCCTGGGTGCGCATGCGGCCGGGACGCGCCCCCCTCGATGCCGCCGCGGTGCGGGCGTTCTGCGAAGGGCGCATCGCCCGCCACAAGATCCCCCGCTACGTGAAGGTGGTCGGCGAGTTCCCCATGACGGTGACCGGCAAGATCCGCAAGGTGGAGATGCGCGAGGTCGCCACCGCCGAGCTCGGCCTCGGCGAGGCGGCGTCGACGTCGACCGCCTGAGGGTCGGGGCTCAGGCGAGGGAGGCGATCACCTCGTCGCCGAACGCGGCGAGGGTCTCGGGTGGGGCGAAGTCGCAGAACCAGACGTAGGCCCGTTCGATGCCCCGGCCGGCGAGCGAGGCGAAGTGGTCGACCAGTTCCTCGCCCGAACCGACCACGGGAGTGGTGCCGAACCGGCGCCGGGCTGCCCCGGCGATCTCGTCGCGCTGTCCCTCTGCCGGTACGAACGCCACCTGTATCTGCAGGGACAGGCGGGCGCGGCCGGCGCGCGGCCGCATCTCGTCGAGCCGATCGAGGATCCCGATGTGGACATTCCACCAGTCGGCGTGGGCGGCGACCAGCTCCATGGTCCGCGGGCCGGCGCCGCCGATGACGAGGGGGATGTGCCCGAGCGGGGCGGGGGCCTGGATCGCCCCCTGCAGGGTGAAGTGCTCCCCGGCGTAGTCGACGGCCTCGCCGGCCCACAGGGCGGTGATGATCTCGACGCTCTCCCGCAATCGGCCTGCTCGGGCCCGCCCACCGGCCGTACCCACACCGAACGTGCCCAGCTCGGCCGGGATCGAGCCCCAGCCGAGACCGAGGTCGAAGCGGCCGCCCGACGCATGGTCGAGGGAGACCGCCTCCTTGGCCAGAACGGCGGGGTGGCGGAGAGAGTCGCACAACACGAGGGAACCGATTCGGAGCCGCTCGGTGTGGGCGGCGATCCACGTGCTGGTGACCATGGCTTCGAACATCGGGGACCGCTCCGCACCCGGGGGAGCGAGGTGGTCCATGCCCGCCATGCCCTGGAACCCGGCCTGTTCCGCCACCTTGGCGCGCGCCACGAGGTCGGCCATCGCCAGGCGCATCTGGGGCAGGAAGACGTAGAACTCGATGCCCATCAGCGGTGCCTCCTAGCCCGTCTGCAGCGTGGTGAGGCCCGGGTGGTTGCCGTCCCGCACCAGGTCGGTCGGGGAGCCCCCGCCGGCGACGTACAGGTTGAGGAAGTCCTCGGCCACGGCGTCGATGGTCGGCAGCCAAGCGCTGCCCGCCTCGACCGGAGGGAGGTGGCCGCCCCCGAGCAGGTCGAGGAAGTACTTCGGTGAACGCACCTGGCCGTAGACCTGCTGGCCCAGGACGGTCGGGTTGATGGAGTCGGCGTCGCCCTGGGTGATCAGCACGGGCGGCGTGGCGAGGGGCCCGCCCGGCGGTATGGGCGACACCGCCATGGCGATCACCGCCCTGATGACCGGTTCGCCCGGCGGGACGGGGTTGACGCCGGCGGCCACCGCCGCCTCCGCCCCGTCGCTGTGTCCGGCCGCGGCCACCCGGGACGGGTCGATCCTGGCCGCTTCCGGGCTCCCGGGTGCGACGAGTGAGTCGATGACGAAGCGCAGGTCGTCCGGCTCGTTCATCAGGTCGTTCTCGTCGAGGTTGGCGCCGGCGACGGCCTGGTCGCCGAGGGGGAATTCAGGCGCGGCGACGACATACCCGGCCGAGGACCACGCCTGCAGCATGGCCTCGTAGGGTTCGGGTCCGACCTGGAAGCCGTGCCCGAACACCACCAGGGGCCACCGCCCGGGGACGGCCGGGGCCCACACCAGCGTGGTCAGGGTCCGGGACGTGGCCACCACGCTTCCATGGCTGACCGTCGGCCGGCTGGTGTCGACCAGGGGGAGTACCGAGCTCGTCACCGGATACGGAGGCTGGGACGGCGCCGGCGCCGAATTCGGGGGCGCGGCGACGGTGGTGGCGGTGGTGGGGGCCGCCGAGGTGGTCGGGTCGGTCGTCGGTGTCGTCAGGGGGGCCGGGGTGACCGGCACCGTCGCCGGAGCCTTCCGGTGGTCCACCGGGACGAGGGCCCGGGGCGCGGGATGGCCGGACGCCGAGGAGCAGGCCGCCAGCGTGCCCGCCGCCAGAGCCGCGCCGACTGCCGCACCGACTATGGCGGTGACGGCCGCGGGGCGCCGGGGTGGCTGCAGTTCGGCCCGCAGGCGCCTCGTCCGCACGAGCGGCGACGCTATCCCCGTTGCCCGCCGCCATCATTGCGCGCCCCGCCGGCGTCTAGGTGCCGGGGCGCAGGGAGACGTACTTGACCTCGAGGTACTCCTCGATCCCCTCGGCGCCGCCCTCGCGGCCGAAGCCGGAGTGCTTGATGCCGCCGAACGGCGCCGCCGGGTTGGACACCACCCCTTGGTTGATCCCCACCATCCCCGCCTCGAGCCTCTCGGCGAAGGTGATCGCCCGGTCGAGGTCGGCGGTGTAGAGGTAGGAGACCAGCCCGAACTCGGTGTCGTTGGCCAGTTTCACCGCGTCGTCGTCGTGGTCGAAGGCGACGATCGGCGCCACCGGGCCGAAGATCTCCGTGGTCAGCAGCTGGGCGGTCGGAGGGATGTCGGCGAGGACGGTGGGCTGGTAGAAGTAGCCCGCGCCCGGACGTCGCTGGCCCCCGCAGCGCACCGTCGCACCTTGGGAGACGGCGTCATCGACGAGCTCGGCGACCTTGTCGCGCTGGCTGGCGTCGATCAACGGGCCCACGTCGACGCCGTCGTCGGTGCCTCGACCGACGGTGAGGGTGCCCATGCGCTCGGTCATCCGGTCGGCGAAGGGCCCGGCCAGATTGCGGTGGACGTAGAAGCGGTTGGCGGCCGTGCACGCCTCGCCGCCGTTGCGCATCTTGGCCAGCATGGCCCCGTCCACGGCCGCGTCGAGGTCGGCGTCGGAGAGGACGAGGAAGGGGGCGTTGCCGCCGAGCTCCATGGAGAGGCGCAGCAGTTGGGTGGACGACTGCTCGACCAGCTTCTGGCCCACCGGGGTGGACCCGGTGAAAGACAGCTTGCGCAAGCGGGGGTCGACGATCAGCGGCGCGGTCGTCGGCCCTGACTTCGAGGTGGTGACGACGTTGAGCACCCCGGGGGGAAGGCCGGCGTCGGTCAGAATCTGGGCACACGCCAACGCCGACAGCGGCGTCTGCGACGCCGGTTTGAGCACCATGGTGCAGCCGGCGGCGACGGCCGGGCCGATCTTCCTCGTGGCCATGGCCAGAGGAAAGTTCCACGGGGTGATGAGCAGCGCAGGACCGACAGGCTGGCGAAACGTCACGATGCGGCTGCCGCCGGCGGGCGCCATCCGGAAGTCGCCAGCGATCCGGACCGCCTCCTCGGCGAACCAGCGGAAGAACTCGGCGCCGTAGGTGATCTCGGCACGCGAGTCGGCGAGCGGCTTGCCCATCTCCAGGCTCATGATCATGGCCAGCTCGTCGATGCGCCCGCTGATGGCCTCGAACGCCCGCCGCAGGATCTCGCCCCGCTCGCGCGGAGGGAAGGCAGCCCAGTCCGCCTGGGCTTCGTGGGCGGCGGCCAGGGCGTCCATGGCGTCGGCTTCGGTGGCGTCGGCCACCTCGGCGATGGTCTCGCCCGTCGCCGGATCCTCGACCGCGAGCGTGGCCTCGCCCCCCGCCGGTCGCCAGGTGCCGCCGATCAGCAGCGAAGTGGGGACGCTGCCGATGGCGGCGGCTTCGTCGGGTCGGAGGCTCACTGGACGTAGCGCTCGACGACGGACTCGTTGCGGACCTCCGCCTCGTCCGGGTCGAGCCCGGCGTGCCGGCGGGCCCGACGCTGGCGCAACAGGTCCCAGCACTGGTCGAGCTGGACCCCCAGCTGCTCCAGCCGCTCCCGGTCCGACGGCTCCATCTCCCCTCCGTGGTCCCGTTCCAGCTGATGTTCCTCGGCGACGAGGCGGTCGATGCGTTCCACGAGCTCTGCGTCATCCATGCCCGCAGTTGTACCCGACCGGCGGCCTCTCCAGTCGCGTCGAACCGGGCCCCCGGCGGCTCCACCGCACCGCGGCGCCGCCTTGTAGGGTCGGGGCCGATCCGCCGCCTGCCCCGACCGCGACGACCCCAGGAGGAAAACGCCTTGCCGGAGAACTCCCAGGAGCTGCACGAGTCCCCCGACGTGCTCTCCGCCGACACCACCGACCGTCACCGTGCCATCGCCTCGCTGATGGAGGAGCTGGAGGCGGTCGACTGGTACCAGCAGCGAGTGGAGGCCGCCACTGACGGCGACCTGGCCACCATCCTCGCCCACAACCGCGACGAGGAGAAGGAGCACGCGGCCATGGTCCTGGAGTGGCTCCGCCGCCACGACACGGTGATCGACAAGCAGCTGCGCACCTATCTGTTCACCACTGAGCCGGTCACCGAGGTCGAGGCCGAGTCGGAAGAGGGCGCCGCCACCAGCGTCGACGGGTCCCTCGGCATCGGCAGCCTGCGCGGGTCGGCGGCATGAACCACCTCCTGCGAGAACTGGCGCCCCTCTCCGACGCGGCGTGGTCGGAGGTGGAGGACGAAGCCAAGTCCCGGTTGACCACCTACCTGGCGGCGCGCAAGCTGGTCGACTTCCACGGGCCGCGCGGCTGGGACCACTCGGCCCACGACCTGGGCCGGGCCGACCCCGTCGAGGGGGGTGTCGGCGACCCGGCGGTCCAGGCCCGCCAGCGCCGGGTGCTGCCGCTGGTGGAGCTGCGGGTGCCGTTCGCCCTGCGGCGCTCCGAGCTCGACGACGTGGAACGGGGCGCGACCAACGTCGACCTGGGCCCGCTCGACCGCGCCGCCAAGGCGATCGCCCTGGCCGAGAACGCCGCCGTGTTCCACGGGTTCCCGTCCGGCAACATCGCCGGCATCACCGAGGCGTCTTCCCACGACTCGGTCGCCGCCGGTGACGACTTTCACGCCTATCCGACCCACGTGGCCTCCGCCGTGCGCGTGCTCATGGAAGCCGGCATCAGCGGCCCCTTCGGGCTGGCCCTGTCCAGCGAGCTGTGGACGATGGTCGTCGAGACCACCGAGCACGGCGGCTACCCGCTCCTGGAGCACCTGCGGCGGGCCATCATCGGCGGCCCCATCGTCTGGACCCCGGGGATCGACGGCGCCGTGGTGCTCAGCCAGCGCGGCGGCGACTTCGACTTCGAGAGCGGCCAGGACCTGTCCATCGGCTACCTGGACCACGGCCCCGAGCAGGTCACCCTCTACCTGGAAGAGAGCTTCACCTTCACCGTGGCCGACCCCGACGCCGCCGTGGCCCTGAGCACCGGCCGCTCCGCCCCTTCTCGCGCTCGCCGCGCGAACGTTCGCGCGTAAAGCGGTGGAGGGGGCGCCGGCCGGCCGTCCCGCTGACCGGCCCGCCCACCGGCCCCGCTCCGCCGCCGTTTTCCGAGCCGCGAGCCGGGAATCTTCCACGGTGCTGCCATGTTGTTTGCCTACGAAATGATCGAAGACCGCACCAACGCTCGCGTCGATACCCGGGCGACCGCTGCCGCCCGTCCGGAGGGGTCCGCCGCTCCCCGGAGCCGCAGTGTACCGCCGCGGCACGCCTCGGGGTCGGGGCCGGACCTGCTGGGCCTGTACCTGGACGAGGCCGGGAGCTTCCCGCTGCTGACCAAGGCGGACGAGATGCGCCTGGGCCAGCTGATCCAGGAGGGTCAGGCGGCCCGGGCCACGCTCGAGGGGCCGGACGCCAAGACGGTCACCCGGCGCCAGCGACGGGAACTGCTCGCCCAGATCCACCAGGCGGAAGCGGCCACCGTGCAGTTCATCAACGCCAACCTGCGCCTGGTGGTGTCCGTCGCCCGCAAGTACCAGTGGTCGGGTCTGGCCCTGGGCGACCTCATCCAGGAGGGCAACCTCGGGCTCATCCACGCGGTGGAGAAGTTCGACTGGCGCAAGGGGTTCAAGTTCTCCACCTACGCCACGTGGTGGATCCGCCAGGCGATCGGCCGGGCCATCGAGAACACCGCGCACACCGTGCGGGTCCCCGCCCACGTCGGCGACGAGATCCGCCGGGCTCGCCGGGTGCAGTCCGAGCTGGAGGCCCGCCAGGGGCGTCCGCCGACGCTGGCCGAGGTGGCCGAGGCGTTGGAGACGACCGAGGTGGCGTTGGCCGAGCTGCTGCGCTACGACGCCGACCCGGTCTCCCTCGACGTGGCCGTCGGTGAGGACGGCGACACCAACCTGGGCGACCTCATCGTCAACCACTCGGCGTCCTCGCCGTTCGAGCAGGTCGCCGGGTCGCTGCTCCCCGCCCAGATCGAGCGGTTCCTCGACACCCTGGGGGAGGACGAGCGCCGGGTGCTGTGGCTCCGCTACGGCCTGGACCGGGGCGAGGCCCGCACCCAGGGCGAGGTCGGCGAGCAGTTGGGCCTGACCGCCGAGCGGGTGCGGCGCATCGAGCGCGACGCCCTGGGCAAGCTGCGCCGGCACCTGGTCGGCAGCGACGCCCACGACCTGCTGGCCAGCTGAGCGGAGCCAGGCGGCCAGTAACCTCGGGCCCGTGCCCGGCCCCCGCGTCCGCATCGCGCCCTCGCCGACCGGGTACTTCCACGTCGGCACGGCGCGCACCGCCCTGTTCAACTGGCTGTTCGCCCGTCAGAACGACGGCACGTTCGTCCTGCGCGTCGAGGACACCGACACCGCCCGCAACCGGGCCGAGCACATCGACGGCATCCTGCGGGCCATGCACTGGTTGGGGTTGACGTGGGACGAGGGCCCCTACTTCCAGTCCGAGCGCGGCGGGCTCTACGAGGACGCCGTGGCCAAGCTGTCGGCCAGCGGCGCGGTGTACGCGTGCGACTGCACGCCGCAGGCCGTCGACGCCCGCAACCAGGCGGCGGGGCGTCCTCCGGGCTACGACGGCTACTGCCGGGACCGGGGCCTGGCGCCGGCGGCCGGACGCCTGTTGCGGTTCCGAACCCCCGATGAGGGGAGCACGGCGTTTCACGATCTGGTGCGCGGCGAGGTGGTCACGCCGAACGCCTCCATCGAGGACTTCGGGGTGCGGAAGTCCGACGGCAGCCCGCTGTTCATCCTGGCCAACGTGGTCGACGACGCGGACATGGCGATCAGCCACGTCATCCGCGGCGAGGACCACGTGTCCAACACGGCCAAGTACGTCCTGCTGTGGGAGGCGCTGGGTTACGGGCCGCGGCCCGTGTTCGCCCACCTTCCGTTGCTGCTCTCCGGCACCCGCACCAAGCTGTCCAAGCGACGGGACAAGGTGGCGCTGGAGGACTACCGCGACGAGGGCTTCCTGCCCGAGGCGGTGCGCAACTACCTGGTTCTGCTCGGCTGGGCCCCGGGCGGCGACCGCGAGATCATCACCCTCGACGAGATGATCGCCGAGTTCCGCCTGGACGCGGTCAAGAGCGCCGGCGCCGTGTTCGACGTGCGCAAGATGCAGGCCATCAACGCCGAGTACCTGCGCGCCCTGCCGGCGAGCGAGTTCGTCGCCCGGGCCCAAGCCTGGCTGGGCGCCCGGTGGGAGGCGATCGCCCCCCTCGTGCAGGAGCGGGCCCGGACGCTGGGCGAGGTGTTCGCCATGGTCGACTTCCTCTTCCTCCCCGCGCCGGTGGTCGACGCCGGCGAGTGGGAGCGGCTGGTCAACAAGCAGCCCGCCTGCGCGGCGATCCTGGAGGCGGCGGCGCAGGCGTTCGTCGATGTCGAATGGCAGGCGGAGTCGATCAAGGCGGCGACGGTCGCGGCAGGCGAGCGCGCCGGAGTTCCGCAGTTGGGGAAAGCCCAAGCGCCGGTGCGACTCGCCGTTACGGGGCGCTCGGTCGGTCCGCCGCTGTTCGAGTCTCTCGAGCTGCTGGGGCGGGACCGGACGATCGAACGGGTGCGCGCCGGCCTGGCCAGGCTGGCCGCGGGCTGAGCCGAGTGGGCTGGGCCCGTCGCTGGCTGAAGATCATCGGGCTCGTCCTCCTGACGGTGGTGTTGTACCTGGGCGCCAACCTGTTCCTGGTATGGCGGGCATCGCGCCTGGACCAGGCCCGGACCGTGCAGGCCATCATCGTGCTCGGGTCGGCCCAGTACGCCGGGGTGCCGTCGCCCGATCTCACCGCCCGGCTGAGCCACGCCCTGGAGCTGTGGCGCCACGGTCTGGCGCCGGTCATCGTCGTCACCGGCGGGCGGGAGGGCGGCGATCCGTACACCGAGGCGGGCGTGTCCGCCGCCTGGTTGGCGCTCCACGGGGTGCCCCAGGGGGACATCCTGCGGGAGGTCAGTGGACGCAATACCTGGGAGTCACTCGACGCGTCGGCCGAGTTCCTCAAGGACCGGGACATCCACCGGGTCCTGCTCGTCTCCGATCCGTACCACAGCGAGCGCATCCGGCTCATGGCATCCGAGTTGGGCCTGCAACCGTTCGTGTCGCCCACGCGCACATCGCCGATCAGCGGCAGCGCGCTGGTGCCCTACGTCGTCAAGGAGACCCTCGAGGTCTCCCTCGGACGTCTCACCGGCTTCCGTCTCATCGGCCATCTGAGCGCGACCAGCCCCGGCGGGCCGCCGGCGTCGGGCTGAGCAGCGGTCCCGCCGGCGACCGCTAAGCTCACGTCTGCCCTTCGGGGGTGGTGTAATCGGCAACACAACAGGTTCTGGCCCTGTCATTGGGGGTTCGAGTCCTCCCCCCCGAGCTCAATCTCACGACAAAGCCCAGGTCACATGCCCGCGAGGGCTGGGCTGGTCACAAGCGGGGCGCGGTGGGGCGTGTTCAGATGGCACGTACCGCCTTGGTGATTCGGCTGCCGTGAGCCGGGAAGGCGTCGAGGACCCCGACCGTATATCATATTCCGTCAAGCGGATCGCCGTTCAGAACGATCGGGGCAGCATCGACCGCCAGAAGGGGGAGGACAATGGTGAGGCGGAAGCGCAGGAGCACGCTGTCGGCAGTGCTGGTGGCAGCGGCGCTGGTGGCGGTCGCGTGCAGCGGTTGTTCCAACTCGGCATCGAGCAACGGGGGGAGGACGTACACGATCGGCTTGATCACCGACGCCACCGGGCCAGCGTCGTCGGGCAACAAGAGCAGCGTGGAGGGCGTGAAGGCGGGGACCTTCTATGCGGCGAGGAACGGCTACACGATCAGATTCGTCCTGGGTGACACTGCCACCTCGCCGGCCGGCGCCCTGACGGCGGCTCAGAGGCTGGTCGAGCAGGACCATGTGCTTGCCGTCGTCACCGTCTCCGCCTTGCTCTTTGGTGCCGCCAGCTACCTGACCGTGCACGGTGTGCCGGTCTTGGGAGCAGCCGAGGACGGCCCCGAGTGGCTGCACGCGGCGAACATGTTCGGCTCCTATGGCGTGGCCGACTTCACCAAGGTCACCACCCTCTACGGCAAGTTCTTCAAGCTGAAAGGCGTGACCACTGTGGGCGCCCTGGGATACGGCGTCTCACCGTCGTCTTCGGAGGCGGCCAAAGGGGCGGCGGCGTCAGCACAGTCCGTCGGCCTGAAGGTGGGCTATGTCAATGGCAACTTTCCCTTCGGGAGCACAAACGTACAGCCGGTGGCGCTCGCCATGAAGAGCGCCCGGATCGACGGCTTCTTCGGCGTCGTCGACCCCAACACCGGCCTCAACCTGGTGGCTGCCCTGCGGGACGTGGGCGTCACCTTGAAGGCAGGGCTGCTTCCGACCGGGTATGGCGGTGATATCACCCAAGGCGGGCCGGGAGGGATCCAGAAGGCGCAGGGCCTCTACTTCTTGTCCTCCTTCCAGCCGGTGGAGCTGCACACCGCGGCCACCACGACGTTCCAGAGCGACCTGCGCCAGGCGGGCGTCGGCACCGAGCCCACCTACGCCGAGTACGCGGCGTACGCGGCGATGATCATGCTTACCGAGGGGCTCAAGGCGGCGGGGAAGAACCCGACGCATGCGTCCCTCATCAGCGCCCTCTCCGGCATTCACGACTTCACTGCCGGCGGACTGCTCCCCGAGAAGATCGATCTGAGCCAGCGAAGCGGGGCCCCACCCCCCGGGGTCCCCGGGTGTGCATATATCACCAAGCTGGTCGGCAGCAGGTTTCAGCCAGTCTCCGGTGCGTCGCCTCTCTGCGGATACCTGGTGCCGGGCAAGACCGTCTCGGCCTCGTCGTAGGGAGCTGGCCCGGGTGGTGCGGGCGATGTACGACCTGCGGAGGTGATCGCTCAGGACGCCTCGGTGACGTAAAGGCGGTTACCGTCGAGGTCGCAGAAGCTGAACATCAGCGGCACGTCTTCCCAATCGAGGAGTTCGTCTGCCGCCAAGCCAAGGCCAAGTAGTCGGTCGTGAGCAGCCCGGGCGTCAGGCGTAACGAGACGGATGCCGGTATCCACCCCGGTCGGCAGTTGGTCGCCGCTCGCGACGAGGGCGATCGAAGTCGAAGCACCTGGTGGCGCGAGTTCAATCCAGCGGAAGCCCTCCCGGAGCTCAGCGTCAAGACGGCACTGGAATCCGAGCGTCTCAAGCAGGTCCTTGGTGCGGTCCTGGTCTCTTACCGGAATAGCGACCGTCGAGATTCCTGTGAACGTCATGGGTGTAGTCATGTTGGTAGGACGAACATCCCCTGGTCAATTCATCGGTCGGTGGCCTGGCCCTCCCCCCCGGGCGGTGAGCGCCGGTCGAGCTGGTGGAGATGGCGGCCGCACGAGTCGCGGGCCATCCACCGGCTCCGGTGTCCTTGCCTGGTCTTGCTAGCGCGAGGCCGCTTGGCCCCCATCTGCGGCGTGATCTCGGACTGTGATTCTGGGATGACGCAGCGCGAACAACACACGGCGCTTAGCGTCGATAAGGCGCTGCTCGTGCCCACTGATCGCAGCTTCATGTGTCCCAGGCGGGAGAGGTTCAGGTTCAGGCTCCGGCTCCGGACCAGGTTCGGGCTGATCGACCAACGCTTCACGGGCACGAGCAACGGCGGCGCGTTGCCAATCACGCCGCCGCTTCGGGGCCAAGCAGCTCAGATTTTCTAAGGTGACGTAGAACTCTAAGAAGCCGCGTGGGGTCGGGGTGAGTTCCGCTATTGCGAAGGGCATCCGGTCGAGCTCGGCCAAACCGTCCATGATCTCGACAAAGGATGCCGGGGTGAACACGCTCGCGTGCGTATCGAAGTACTCGCCGGAGGTCATCTGTTCGAGGCATCGCTCGAGCGCATACTGACGGGGGTTCGGTTTGTCATCCCGAGTCCTCGACTGCGGGTCGAGCCCGGCCCACAGATCCTCAGCTCCCACGGGGCCGATGAAATTGGATTCGCAGTCGAAGATCTGCTGGAACGTCGGCTGGCTCACTTCTCGTAAATCGGCATCGATGATCTGCGCCAGCGTGGTCGTGGCGCGGCGAGCGTCGAAGCAGAAGCGCTTGTCGGGAACCACGAGCGATAGCACACCGTGGGCGACGAGCAATTCGCCTACCTGTCGCAGCCACTCGGCAGGATTAGGAACGTGCTCGAGAACATGCGAGGCAATGACGTAGTCGACCGGGGCCCAATCTCCGACCACGTCGACAAGTCGCTTGCCCGGGGTGGCTACATAGTCAACCTCGACGATTTCGCCCATGTGCGGCGCGGCATCAGGGATCTCGGCGTACTTCCGACGGAGATCGTCGGTTGTGGCGTGGTCGACGTAGCGGACATCAGACTGGTCCTTGGTAACCCGAGGGTGATAGAGAGCACCGATCTCCAAACCGCGCATCGAGGGGAGATCGATGCCGGCGAGAATCGCCCCCATTACGTCTATCGGCATGGTTGAAGCCTAGACGGGCCAAGACGGCCGCCTTGTGGTCGCGGATCAGCCGAAAGCATCGTCCCCGTTCGGCCGGCCACGCCTGAGCGTAGTCCACGAGCCGAATCATGCCACCACCGCCGTGACGGCTTCGCCTGCGGGCGTGGGCGTCCTGCCGCTCTGCTCGGTCAAAGACGGGACGGCGTGGGCCCGGCGGCCACGGGGAACTGGAGAGGACACTTGCATCGCGGGTTCGTACGACGTCGAGTGGGTACTCCTGAGGCGAGCGGGGTCTGAGGGCTTCTGGTGTGCTCCCGTAGCGCCGGGCCCCGCTTTAGCAGGGCACCCCGCAACATGCCCTGTCCCTTCGCCCATTTCATTCGACGCCGTCGGTCCCGGTCCTGCCGATAGGGCGAAACTTGTCGGGCTGCCTCAGGTTCTTACGTGGCCGTAGGACGCGGCGCGGCGGCCGGGCTGGCGCCGGGGGCAGCCGAGCGGCACCCATGGCCGTGTGCTAGCACGGAACCATGGGCGGCGAGTGTGCCCCGGCCGTACCTATCAACTATCCCGAATGAACGAGGCTGGCATGGGTATCCCGGTACAGCAGTGTCCACGTCCTTCGCTGCTGTTGGCATGACGACACCGGGCTCAGGAAGCGACGATCGCTCGCCGGGTTTCATACCTGAGCTGACCGGGCTGCTGCTGTCCGAGCAGTCCGTCGCCGGTCTGTTGGAGCTGATCGTCAACCTGGCGGTTTCCGCGGTGGGCGACGTGGACGGGGCGAGCGTGTCGCTGCTGGTCGGGGCGAGCGGGCGGTTCGAGACGGCCAATGCCGTTTCCCCGCTGGTGCGCGACGTGGACAACGTGCAATACGACGACCAGGCCGGGCCGTGTGTCGAGGCCATCCGCACCGGTGCCGAGGTCACCTTGAACGTGGCCGGTGAACGGTGGCCAAACTTCGAGCAGCGCGCCGCGGCGATTGGGGTGCGTTCGGTGTGGTCGCTGCCGTTACGAGTGCGCGATGTCGCCACCGGGGCGCTGAACTTGTACTCCACCGGGGCTGAGGCCTGGTACGACTCGGCCGCCGACACGGCACGGGACCTGGCCGGACATGCCGCGGTCGTGTTGGCCAACGCCGCCGAGCTGACCAGCGTCGCGCAGACCAACAGCCAGCTCACCGAGGCGCTGGCCACCCGCACCATCATTGGTCAGGCGCAGGGGATTCTCATGGCCGCCGAGAACATCAGCGCCGATGAGGCGTTCGCCGTGCTGCGCCGGGCGTCGCAGCGCACCCATCGTAAACTTCGAGATGTTGCCGCTGAGATCGTCGCCAGCCACACCTTCCCCACGAATGAGGAATGAGCATGACGGTCAGCGACGCCACACCGATCAACGCGGCGTGCAGCATGCTCGAGCTCACCACTGTGGGATTGTGGTTCGACTACCTGAGCTTGGGCGGCAACCTGGCTCCTGACCATCTCGGCGAGTTCCTCCGCGGAGACCGGAGCGTGTCCGACCACGACTACGACCTCGTCGTCCACGCCTTGAATGAACGCTTCTGGGACCACGGCGACACTTACCCCGTCCTCTACGCCGACGAGCTCCCCACGGCAGAGTGAGCCGGCTTCGCCCAGGGACGCGTGCTGTCAGGAGGGAAACACCACGCTGAGCGGTTCAGGCAGTACTGTCCATGGCGGTGATATCGGTGAATCCGGAAGACGCGCCGTCCGGCTCGGGACCGAATGTTTCGCGGCGACAGGTCCTGGGTGCCGCCATCGGCACTGCTGGCCTTGGCCTGGCGGCGGGGTGTACCTCGTCGGCAAGGACTTCGGCGTCAAGCACCCCGGTGCGGACCGTGGATGCCGTCGTGGTCGGAGCGGGAGCGTCCGGACTGAAGGCAGCGAGCGATCTCGTCGGCAACGGCGCGTCCGTCGTCGTTTTGGAGGCACGCGATCGTGTCGGTGGCCGGCTCTTGAAGCAGTCCACGATCTCTGGTGGCTGGGTCGATCTGGGCGCCCAGTGGGTCGGTCCTACCCAAACGAACGCGCTCGCTCTGATCAAGCAACTGGGGCTTCAAACGTTCGACTGGGTTCCGCAGACTGACCCGAAGACACCGACATCGGTTATTTGGGGTGGATCGAAATGGGTGTCCGCAGGTGTGCTCGACGAAGCGGTGAGTGGAGGCCCCGTCACGATCACCCCGAACGATGTTGAGGACCTCGATCAGGCATTAGCCAAATTCCGAGCGCTCTCGAAGACGGTGCCTCCCGATGCGCCGTGGAATGCCCCGCAGGCCGGCACGCTCGACAGCATGACCCTCCAAACATGGCTGAATGAGAACACGACGACGGCCTACGCACAACGCTTCTTCACACTGGACACGGGAGCCGACCGTGAAGAATCGCCAGGCTGGACCTCGATGTTGTACATGTGTTGGTTGGACTCCTCCTCACCAAAAGAGGAAGGGCCCGAGGACAACCTGGTCCAAGGCGGACTCGGTCAGCTGCCAGCCCTGATGGCCAAGGGCCTGAAAGATCAGATCGTGCTCGGCTCCCCGGTGCGATCGATATCCCAGGACAAGAGCGGGGTCACGGTCAGCACGCAAACCAGCAGCTACCGAGGCAAGTACGTGATCGTTGCCCTTCCTCCTACGCTTGCCGGGCAAATCCTCTACGACCCACCAATGCCCGCCGTTCGTATGCAGCTGACCCAACGAGTTCCCATGGGCACCTCAATAAAGTGCCTTGCCGTCTATCCAGAGGCCTTTTGGCGTCACGAGAACGGGGACACGTGGATCGGGCTGGGAGAGCTGCCCACCGTCAGCTATGCGGCTGACTCCAGCCCGCCGAGCGGGACACCCGGGGTCATGGTGAGTTTCATCGAGGGCACCAAGGCCCTGGCGCTCGCAGCGATGACGACCGAGCAACGTCGGAAGCTCGTGTTGTCCGACTACGTCGGGTATTTCGGACCGAAGATGTCCGCGCCAGCCCAATACTACGAGCAAAACTGGCCGGCCGAACCATGGACCGCCGGAGCAGCTTGCTTCTACACGCCCCCGGGAGTCCTCTCTGAGCCGTTCGGGCCAGCGATCCGGGAGCCAGTCGGCCGGATCTACTGGGCGGGGACAGAAGCGGCGACCCGATGGATGGGTTACGTCGACGGCGCCCTGAGTGCAGGACACGCCGCCGCCCAAGCGGTTGGCGCCAATATCGGCAAGCGGGTATCGACCTAGGCAAACGACTGCCAGCTGGTCGGACCACCTCGAGCCGCCGGCGGGCGCGTACTCCGATCGCGGTACGGCCGAGGTCGTCATCTACCGCGAGGGATGACGAACAACACGCCGTGAAGATGACGACAGGCTCCTCACCGCCGAGGAGAATGCGCAACATGACCGTGATCGAGACCCGGGCGGATCGGCTCATCGTCAACCCGCTGAGCGGCGAGCGGATTGTCATCCGGCGGGCGGCGGCGGCCACCGGAGGCACGGTCCTGGTTTGGGAGCTCACCCTGGCTCCGGGCGGCCATGTCCCGAGCCGGCATCGCCATCCTCACCAGGAGGAGTCCTTTACCGTTCTCGACGGCCTCATGCGGTTCCGGGTCGGGCGTCGACGCATCACCGCCGGGCCCGGCGACACCGTCCGGGTGGCGCCGGGAACGGCGCACCACTTCGCCAACCCGGGCCTGGTGCCAGCGCGGGTCTCGGTCGAGACGACACCGGCGCTCGAGATGGAGGCGCTGCTCGAGGTGGCCGCCGCCATGGCCCAGGACCAGCACCGTGCCGGCCGCCGGCTGCCTCGCCCGCTCGACTTGGCGCTGTTCATGCGCGACTTCCGCTGTGAGGTGGCGGCCCCCTATCTGCCCGCTGCGGTCGTCGCCTTTGTCGTCCGCCCGCTGGCCTGGCTCGCCCGCGGGAGGGGAGCGGAGCGACGCTATCGGGTTGTGCGTGATGGACATCGTTGAGGTCACCCACCTGGTGAAGCGCTACCACAACGCGGCGGTCAACGCCGTCGACGACGTGTCGTTCACGGTCGGCGAGGGTGAGCTGTTCTGTCTCCTGGGACCGAACGGGGCCGGTAAGACGACCGCGCTTTCGGTCTTGACGACGACCCTGACACCCACCTCCGGTCGGGTTCGCATTGCCGGCGGCGACCTGCTCTCCGAACGCGAGCGCGTCCGGGCGGCAATCGGCGTCGTCTTCCAGGGCTCCTCGCTCGATTTGAACCTGACGGCGGAGGAGAACATCCGTCTCCACGCCACCCTCTACGGCCTCTACCCGTGGCGCCCGAGCTACCGGCTGATGCCGGCCGCCTACCGTCGACAAGTCGACGACCTGGCGGGCGTCCTCGACGTCGAGGGCATCCTTGGCCGCCGGGCTCGGCAGCTGTCAGGAGGCACCCGCCGCAAGCTCGAGATCGTGCGGGCGCTCATGCACCGCCCGCGCGTGCTGTTTCTCGACGAGCCCACCGCCGGTCTGGATCCCCAGAGCAGAAGGAGCCTGTGGACCTACCTGCGCGCCGCCCGGGACCGCGACGCCACGACCGTGTTCCTCACCACCCACTACCTCGAAGAAGCCGAGGGGGCCGACACCGTGTGCGTGCTGGCCGACGGTCGCGTCATCGAGCACGGCAGGCCGGCCACCATCAACCAGCGTCATATGGACACTGAGCTTGTCGTGGACTCGCCCAGCCGGGACCAGCTGCGCCACGAACTGGAAGCATTCGGCCTTGACGTCAGCGGCGCCGCACCGTTCCGGGTTCGCCTCGACGGGCACAGCGTCCAACGCATCCTCCGAGGCATCTCGTCGGAGCTGACCCTCTGCCAGGTCGTGCAGCCGACCCTCGAAGACACCTATCTACGCCTGGTGGAGCACTCCCAGCGATGAGCAACGGGGCGAGCAGCGGGGTGGCGGCCGAGACCGAGATCGGGCACCCGATGTCGGCCGTGTTCGCCATCGCCCAACGGGACCTGACCAAGCTGCTGCGTGACCGGCTCCGGATGGCCGTCAACCTGGCCTTCCCGGTCATGTTGGTGGTCGGCCTTGGCCACGTGCTCGAACCCACCGTCGGACAGGTCACCGGGCTCGACGCCGTCACCCTGGCGTTCACCGGCGTGCTGGCCGCCACCATGTTCCAGTCGGCAGCCGCGGGAATGATCTCGCTGGTCGAGGACCGCGAGACCGACTTCGCCCGCGAGATGTTCATCGCCCCGGTGTCACGGCTCACCTTGATGGGCGGGAAGATTTTCGGCGAGACGCTGGTCGCCCTCTGCCAAGGCGGTTGCATCGTGGTCTTCGCCCTGGTCTTCGGCGTCGGGATCGGCGCCGGCCAGCTCATCGCCGTGCTCGGCCCGTGTATCGCCTGCTGCCTGCTCGGCGCCGCCTTCGGACTGGCCACCCTGAGCGCCCTGCCGAACCAGCGGTCCGCCATGCAGGTCTTTCAATTTCTCATCATCCCCCAATACGTGCTGGGCGGGGTCATCGCCCCCCTTCACGCCTTGCCGACCTGGCTGAATGCCGTGGCCTGGGCCATGCCCCTCCGCTACGGCGTCGAGCTGACCAGGTCAGCCTTTTACGCCAACACCCACGGATACAGCCAGGTCGTCACCCTCGGCCCGCTGGCCGACGTGGCCATCATGGCCGGGCTCTTTGCTGGGCTCCTCGTGACCGGGATCTTGTTGTGGGAAAGACGGGAGCAGAGCCGGTGACGTCTGAACGACCATTTTCGGCGACGCCACCGCCGGTCCCTCTTCTGTTTCTCCTCGCCGACACCGGGGGCGGGCATCGCAGCGCCGCCCTCGCGGTCGTCGAAGCGCTCGAGCGGGCCTGTCCGGGCCGGTTCGCACCCGTGCTGTTGGACCCTCTCGCCGGACCCAACTCGAGTCAGTTGTTGCGCCGGGTCGTTCGCCTCTACGGTCCGGTCATCCGCCTGGCGCCGCGTGTATGGGGGGCGATCTACCGTTCCTCGGACTCCCCCCGGGCAGCAGCATGGCTGCGGCGCACCCTGCTGCGTCTCGCCGACCGCCCCGTCCGCGACGCCATGGAGCAGATCAAACCCGCCGCCATCATGTCCGTCCACCCTTTGACCACCGCGGCTGCCGTCAGATGCGCCCGGAACGGGAACGGGGAAGACAACGTTCCTGTCATCACCGTGGTCACCGACCTGATCACCGCGCACACGGCGTGGCACCACGCCAGGCCCGACCAGATCATCGTGCCGTCCGCGGCGGTCAAGTGGAGCTGTCACCTGGCAGGAGTGCCCAGCGAGCAATGCCGCGAGATCGGTCTTCCCGTGTCCTCCCGATTCGGCGGCGGGCGGCTGTCTCCGGAGCAGAGGTCCGCGCTCAAAAGGGCGCTCGGAGTGGACGAGGGCCGGTTCCTCGTGGTCGTGACCGGCGGCGGGGAGGGATCGGGCGGCATCGCCAAACGTGCCGTCGCTCTGGTCGACGCCTTCGACGACGTACAAGTGGTCGCCATCTGCGGCCGCAACCGGCGGCTACAGCGATCGCTCGAGCCACTGGTCAACGACACGGAGGGCCGACTCGTCGTCAAGGGCTTCGTGGCCGACATGGCCGACTGGCTGCGCTGCGCAGACGCGGTGGTGACCAAAGCCGGGCCGGGAACGATCGCCGAGGCGACCTGCTGCGGTGCCCCCCTGGTGATCACGACCCACATCCCTGGCCAGGAGAAAGGCAACACCGAGTTCGTCGTCGGCGCCGGCGCGGCCCGTCACGCACCCGGCATCAAGGACCTCCTCAGCATCATCGGCGAGTTGCGACACCGGCCGGCCGCCCTCGAAGCCATGCGGCAGGCATCCGGCGACCTGGGCCGTCCCGCGGCCGCCGACGACATCGCCGCCGTGGTCGCAGGCATCAGCGATCCAACCGCGAGGAGCTCCCACCACCGCCCGCCCACCTGGAGGAGCCACCATGGGGTCGCGTAGCAGCCGGGGAACGATGGGCAGGGCGGCGCTGGCTGCCGGCGTCGCCGGGATGCTCGCCCCCGCGGCGTCGGAGATCCGCCTAACCCGACCCCAGCGACCGCTGACGGACCGGTGGCGCGACATCCCGGTCGCGCCCCGCCACGGCACCCGACTGGGAATCAGCTTCCGCCCCCTCCAAGCCGAGACGTTCGAGCTGGATCCGCACATCGCCCTGCAGACGCTGCTGGCCTACCCCTTTGAAGTCATCCGCCTCGGGGCCTACTGGAACCGCATCGAGGCCGCCCCCGGTGCCTTCGACCCGGCCGAGCTCGACTGGCAGGTCGCGGCCGCCGAAGAAGCCGGCAAGCAGATCATCGTCTGCGTCGGCCCGGTCAAGACCTTCGGCTACCCCGAGTACTTCGTCCCCGATCATCAACTGGACCAGCCACTGGCAGAAGGCGCCCTGGTGGAGCCACAAGCCCAGCCGTCCCTGCTGTCCGCCGCCACCGCCTTTGTCACCGCCGTAGTGGCCCGGTACCGAGACCGCGACGCGGTGGTCGCCTGGCAAGTCGAGCACGAGGCGGTGGACCCGCTCGGGATGGAGCACTCCTGGCGTCTGTCAGCTTCCTTCGTCGGCCAAGAAGTCGAGGCGGCACGCGTCGCCGATCCCACCCGGCCCATCATCATGAACGGCTTCTTGCCGACCTCGACACCAGTCCGATTGTCGCAATGGTGGCGCACCCGCGACCAGGGCGACTCCCTTTCGGTCGCCCAGCGCCTCGCCGACGTCGTCGGAGTCGACTTCTATCCCCGCCATGCAGTGATCCCGGTTGGCGCCTGGTCCGCCTACCTCGACGGCGCCGCCCGGCCATGGCAGCAACGCCGATGGAAGCAGCTGTCGCGTTGGGCGGCGGCCGCACCCAGCCGGCAGGTCATCATCGCCGAGGGCCAGGCAGAGCCGTGGGAGGCGGTCACCGTCCCGCCCGACCCGCACAGAAGGGCCATGTACAGCTGCCGCCCCGAGGACGTCGTCGGCAACTACAACCAGGGCCTCCGCCTGGCCCGACGGGCATCCCTCGGCTGCGCCGCCTACCTGTTCTGGGGCGCCGAATACTGGCTGCTCCGCCAGCAGGGCGGCGACGCCCGGTACCTGCAAGCCTTCGCACGGGTCTTACAGGAAGCCGAGCGCGGCCGGGTGTCAGAGCTCCGGCGTTGACTCCAGGGTGCGCAGGATGGCGGCGGCGAGCTCGGCCGCCGAGGCCCGGTCCAGTTCGACGGCGACCCGGGCGGCGGGACCGGCGTCGCCGTTGAGGAAGTCGAGGTTCACGGTGTGCTCGGCCGGGGCGTGGACGGGGTGGTCGTAGTAGACCGAGGCGTTGCGCAGGGCGAACCATCCCTTGGCTCCCTTGCCGCTGCCGGTGACCTCGATGATCTCCGTTTGGTAGGTGCACATGGTCGCTCAGGCGGCGCTCGAGGCGTCGGTCAGGTAGCGCTCGAACCAGGTCCAGATACGACCCCACCCGTCGACTGCGGCCTCCGGGCGGTAGCTGGGTCGGTCCACGGAGAAGAAGGCGTGGCCGGCACCGTCGTAGCGGTGGAACTCGTAGGTCTTTCCCGCGTCCTTCAGGGCGGCCTCGAGCTCGTCCACCTGCTCGGGCGTGGGGTAGCTGTCCTCCTGGCCGAACAACCCGAGCAACGGGCAGGAGAGCTGCGGGGTCCGGTCGACGATCGGCGCCACCTGAAGGGGGAACCCTTCCGGCGGCGTGCCGACCACGAAGGCGCCGTAGCAGTCGACGGCCGCGTCCAACGGCAGTGAGGACGCGGCGAGGAACGATTGCCGGCCGCCGGAGCAGTAGCCGATGACGCCGACCTTTCCGTTGCTCGCCGGCAGGGACCGGAGGTAGTCGGCGGCGCCGGCGACATCGCCGACCAGGCGGTCGTCGGGAACGCCTCCGGCCGCCCGGGCCGCGGCTGCGGCGTCATCGGGCTCGGCGTCGGGCGCCTCCCGCGAGTACAGGTTGGGACAGAGGGCGGCGTAGCCGTGGGCGGCGAAGTTGCGGGTGATCTCCTTCGTCGCCCCGTCGTAGCCCGGCATGTGGTGGATCACCACGACCGACCCGTACGGACCCGGTCCCAGCGGCCGGGCCAGGTAGGCCTCGATGTGCTGGTCCTGGTCCCCGCGGATCCTGATGGACTCGGCCTGCATGGCGTCGTAGTTGCTCACGGTGTTGTTCTCCCCTCGTCAGCACGTCCGTTCGCAATGCTAAGGGCTGCTGGGGCCGCCCGTGTCCACGGCGGGGGGACCTCGCTAGTTGGGCGTCAGCGTGTAGCTGTTCCCGCTGGCAAAGGTGATGGTCAGATCGTTGCTGCCGTCCAGGCTCAGGTTCACCGTCGAGCCGATCGGGTCCGCGGTCGCCGGGTCGTCAGCCGAGGTCACGCTCCCCACCGCGCTGGACCCGTCAGACGAGTACGAGGTGATGTTGAACGACATGGTGTCGTTCGGACCGGACGCGCCATTGGGGCCCGGATAGTTGAACGTGCCGGTGGCGTAGTCGGGGCCGGCCTCGATCTCCACCGACTGTGTGCCCGGCGCCGGGTCACCCCACGATCCCAGGAGCTGGTTGCTCGACGAACTCGCCGCCGGGTGGGCGGGGGTGTCGTTCAGCGGCCCGGGCGAATCGGCTTGATGGTTGGTCAGCTGGTAGGTGTGGCCGGAGGCGGCGAAGGTGAGCTCGGCGCTCTGCGACCCGTCGGCGGTGATGGTGACCCGCGAACCAACGGGGTCTCCCGTCGCCGGGTTGGAGTCGGCGGTGACCTCGCCCGTCGCGGTGCGACCCGAGGCCGACGTGAGCTGGTAGTCGATGTTGTGTCGGGCCGCGGTGGCCTCCGAGCAGGAGTTGTCGCAGGAGGGGTCGCTGAGGTCGGCGTAGTTGAACCGGGACGCTCCGTCGGAGCGGACATAGGTCACCGCTGAGCCGTCACCGTCGGTCCAGTATCCGAGGATGCCGCTGTCGGTTAGGGCGGTGGACAGGGACTGGGACGGGACGGTTGCCGATGACGCGGCTGGCGTCGTCGCTCCCGCGTTGGTCGTCGAGAAGACGGGAAGCGTCGACGTCGTCGACGTCGTCGTCGACGACGAGCCGTGGCCCAGGACCGCGCCGACCGACACCCCGCCGCAGGCGGCTGCCCCCAGGGAGAGCGCGGCGATCGCTCCTGTCCATACGCCGGCGCGCGCCAAGCCGTTCTTGATCGGTCTGCTGCCCACGCCCATGCCCCTGCCCCTTGGTCATTCCGAGTTGTGGGCAATTATCGGCTTTTGCGGCCCTTGCGACTATGACCCGGGCTGATCATTTCCGGGAACCCCAGCTGGCTAGTCACGGGCCACGCGATCGACGACCAGCCACGCCCCAGGCAGAAGCCCGGCGGCGAGGAGCGCCTTCAGGGCGTCGCCGAGGAGGAACGGGCGCAGACCCAGGTGCACGGCGTGACCCAGCGAGACGTGGAGATCGGCCGCCAGGTAGGGGACCCCGACGGCATAGATCACCGCGTTGCCCACCACCATCAACCCGAGGGTGCGCAGCGGCGTGCGGTCCCCGCCCCGTCCGGCGAGAGCGCCGACGAGGGTGCCGGCCAGGACGAAGCCGATGACGTAACCGAAGCTCGGGAAGTCGACCCCGTGGCCGTGACCGGCGAACCATGGCATGCCGGCCATCCCGGCCAGCAGATACAGGAGCATGGAGCACAGGCCCCGCCGCCACCCGAGGGCAGCGCCACCGAGCAGGACGCCGAAGGTCTGGCCGGTGACGGGCACCGGGCTTCCGGGAACAGGGATCGAGAGCTGGGCGGTGGCGCCCACGAGCGCGGCGCCGGCGAGGACCAGGACGGCGTCTCGGGCGAACGTGCCGGCGAGCAGGTCGCTGAGCACGTACGGGCGGCGGCCGGCAGGGAGGGCAGCAGTCATGGGTCTCCTCAGCGTCAGGGGGGTGACAGGCCGGACCTTCGTAGCCGAGCAGCGCGATAGTCTTCAAAACCGCGTTTGGCCCCATCGTCTAGTGGCCTAGGACATCACCCTCTCAAGGTGGAGGCACGGGTTCGAATCCCGTTGGGGCTGCCAGACAGAATCCCTGGTCACGGCGTTGCGAGGGTGATCGGCGTTCCTCCCAGCGGCTCGTGGCAGCAGAAATCGTGACAGGTGGTCGTTGGCCGTTGGCAGGGCTGTTCGAGGACGGGGGCGAAGGCTCCACCGCCGATCTCGGCGACCCGCGTGCCCGGTGGTCGTCCATAGCGGGGTGGCAACACCGCCCACCAGGGAGCGGTCAGTCCAGCTGACGGGGTCACTGCCGCGGAGCGGGAGGCGATCCGCTTGGAGCGTCAGCTTCGCCTCCAGGCCGAGGGTCAGGCGGGCCGGGCGTTCGAGCTGGCCAACTCTGAACGAGTGGTCGGCCGACCGAGGCAGCGAACTGGCGCCGACCGGTGACCAACTCGGCGGTCCACCAGAAGAATCACATCCTGCCGGTGCTCGGCGACCGGAGGTTGTCGAGCTTCGGCCGCGGCTGATCGGCGCGTTCCTCCATCACCTCACCGAGACCAGGTCGGCGACGCCGAGACGCTGGCGAACAAGGTCCTCACCGCTTCGGTGGCGAATGGGTACTGCGCCGGCCCGACGCGATGGCCGAGCCCCTCTAAAAGCGAGACAGTCCCTTCGATACTGGCGGCCACCTCCGGGTCGGGCTCGGCGCCGCCGAGGCTGCGAGACATCACACCGATCCGAAGCCGCCGCGCCGAGGTGGTGGTGATCCGTCCGACCTCTGCCAGACCCTGCGGTGCGGGCCGGCGTTCCATAGCGGCGAAGAGGCCGGCCGAGTCGCGGACCGAGCGGGACACACAGTGCTCGACGGTGAGTGGATAGCCGGCGGCCAGCTCCTGGTGGCCGACCAGGCGGTCCAGCGACGGTTTGAGACCGAACAGCCCGCACGCCGACGCCGGTATGCGGATCGATCCGCCCCCGTCAGCCGCGTCGGCCATCGGCACGACGCCGGCGGCCACGGCTGCCGCCGACCCGCCGCTCGAACCACCCGGTGAGTACCCGGGCATCCAAGGGTTCTCCGTCGGACCCCGTTCGAGAGGTTCGGTCGTGGGCAGGTAGCCCATCTCGCCCAGAGCGGACTTGCCCAGGACCACTAGACCGGCTGCCTCCATGGCGTCCACCTGGGGAGCGTTCGCGTCGGCCGGAGGCACCCATGCCCCGAACCTCGCTCCCCACCGGGTCGGGATCCCGGCGACGTCGTACATGTCCTTGACCAGGTAGGGCGCGCCTGCGAAGGGTCCCTGCAACGTCCCGGCGGCACGGGCACGGGCCGGCTCGAAGCAGTCCTCGACCAGGAAGTTGAGCTGCGGCTGCAACTCTTCGGCCCGCGAGATCGCCGCACCGACCGCCTCGGTGGCGCTGATCTCGCCGGCGGCTACCAGCTCGGCGGTGGAAGTCGCGTCCAGCCATCGAAGTTCCCAAGCGTCCATCACCACAGTCTGACCCGTCGACAGACAGCCCGTGTGAGCTGCCGCGAGGGCGGGCGCCGAAGATCGCTAACGGGGTGCGGAGACAGGTTGGCGGGCAAGGGTCACGACCTGATTATGAGACGGCGGGCGGGTTTAAGGGCTGACATGATTCTGCGGTGAGCGATGACCCGTTTCTGGACCAGGTGATCGCCGTGTGCCGCCAAGTGGATGGAGTCGAGGCTGTCGCGTTGGGCGGATCGAGGGCACGTGGCGATCACCGACCGGACAGCGATTGGGACTTCGCGGTCTACTACCGAGGGCAGATCGATGTCGAAGTGTTCGAGGGGCTCGGGTGGCCCGGGCGCGTGTACCGGCCCTTCGAGTGGGGACGGGTCATGTACGGCGGTGCCGTGTTCGATCTCGACGGGCACCATTTCGACATCCACTACCGCAACCTCGACGTCGTGGAGCACTGGTCCCGCGAAGCGGAGCAGGGACGCTTCCAGGTTTACATCCTCGGGTTCCATCTGGCCGGCATCCCGACCTACATGCTCACTGGCGAGTTGGCCACGAATCGCGTGCTGTGGGGTGATCTGCCAAGGCCGGGCTACCCCGCTGCGCTGCGCCGGGAGGCGCCCCCAGCGCTCTGGCCAAGATCGTTATGCAGTTAGCGCACGCCCGCCTGGCCCATCGAGCGATTTGGGCTCTCAACGAGAAGCGCATGGTCCAGTGGGCGGAGTTCGCCGACTTGAACCCCTATTCGGATCGCTTGGATCGTCCCAGCGGAACCTGCAGGAAGCCATCGAGACCCTAAGGGCCGCCGTCGAGACCGTTGGCGCGGAGATCAAGGCGCCCCCGGTGCCGGCGTCGTAGCCCGCGCCTGGCGAGCTGAATCGCCTGACTGCCCACGACACAGGCGAGATGGAGATCAGTGATCAGGCCGGGATAAGGGCGCAGGCTCGGCTGTCAGCAGTCTGTCAGCAGACCTGCCGAGGCCAGCCGGACTCAACCGGACTCCGGGCGGCCTCACATACTGCACGCCACCCTACGAACGGGACCTACGGCACTCTCAAGGTGCATGCGACAGGCCCTGGAGCGGTCAAGATCGCCGATCCAGTCACCCGCTTGGGACCACTGGGCTGCAGCCTGCCGGCTGAAGCCGGCCGCCGCTCACGCCGCGGCCTCCGAAGTTGTCGGCGAACCCGGCGGCGAGCCACTCGCCCGCTTCCCTGCGGTCCAGGCGTTCGTGGCACCAGCCCAGTCCGCGGCTCATTCCTCGAAGGCCGTGATGTCGCGTGCAGTTACCGGTTTGGCTAGCTCGTCGGACCGATCCCCGGGATCCAGCACCGGGATGCCATTATGAGATGGCCAGCAACGCCCCTCGCGCCATCAAACTCGGCTGAAGAGGCTGAGTTGCGGCGCCCCGTACGTTGGATCCTGTCGTGCGACCTTGGAGAAGCTCAGATGAACTATGCGATCGATCCCGATTTTCACGATGTGTTGCCGTTTCTCCCGACGACCCCGATTACCGACATCGCTGAGTCGAGAGCGATGCTGGCCTCGATGACGCCCACGCTTAACGCAGCCTTGGACGAGAGCGGCCTGGCTATCGACGAGTGCAGTGTTCCTGGGCCTGAGGGTGGGCCAGAGGTGGCCGTGCGGATGTATCGGCCCTTGGGCGGAGGATCGGGTGCGGGGGTACTTTATATCCACGGCGGGGGTTTCA
Source organism: uncultured Actinomycetota bacterium (assembly GCA_963757175.1). Classification (GTDB taxonomy): domain Bacteria; phylum Actinomycetota; class Acidimicrobiia; order Acidimicrobiales; family Palsa-688; genus CAVWQR01. The sequence continues at coordinate 505,894 of CAVWQR010000002.1, forward strand.
TCAGCGGCAGTCTCGACTCGGAGCACGCGGTCGCGGTGTCGATCGCCCGGGGTGTCGATGTAACGGTCTTGTCGGTGGACTATCGGCTGGCGCCCGAGGACCCCTTTCCAGCCGGTATCGAGGACTGTTACGCCGCTCTCACCTGGTTCAGCGAGCAATCGGCGGAGCTTTGGGTGGTTCCATCCCGCATCGGGGTGGTCGGCCAGAGTGCGGGCGGGGGCCTGGCGGCCGGCCTAGCCCTGCTCGCGCGCGATCGCGACGGGCCGGCCCTATGTTTCCAGTATCTCGGAATCCCCGAACTCGACGACCGGCTTCGGACGGTAAGCATGCGGACCTTCGTCGATACCCCCTTGTGGAATCGGCCATCAGCCGAGCACAGCTGGCGCAACTATCTTGGCGATGAGCCGGGCGAGGTATCGCCCTACGCGTCGCCGGCCCGGGCGGCCGACCTATCCGGTCTGCCGCCGGCCTACATCTCCGCGATGGAGTTCGATCCGTTGCGAGACGAGGGCATCAAGTACGGGCTAAGGCTCCTGGCCGCAGGAGTGAGCTGCGAGCTTCACTGCTTCCCGGGCACCTTCCACGGGTCAGCCCTCGTAGCCACCGCCGACGCGTCCCTCCGGGGAAGCGCCGAGATGTTGGCCGTGCTGACAAGGCGACTACGGGCGTAGTCGCTCGATACCTCGTGCGCTTGGTCGCTGTCGATGGAGTCGAGGATGGCTTGGCGAGCTTTCCAACTCGCTGCAGCGCCGCTGCGGTCCTCAGCCGCCGTCGTTAAACCGAGGTCTTCCTCTCACATGTCGAGGGGTTCGGGGGCGTTCACTTGGGCGGGTTTGGGCTAGGTGTGCTGGGCCCATCCGACCAGGCATGGTGCGTGGGGGTTGGTGACGACGGTCGAGTCAGGTACTTGTGCCGGCCACGTGGCGAAGTTGGCGTAGCAGCTGGGCGTCGTCGCCGCGGATGAGGAAGTGGCTGAATGCGATGCGTACGATGAGGTCGGCAAGATCAGCCGTAGGGAGCGGGCCGAGGTGGGCGACGGGTGGCGGCTGACCGAAGAGGGAGCCGAGCGAGGGGGTCATGGTCCGAAGGGCCCATTCGAGCTGCTCGAGCATGAAGGCAGGCTCGGTGGCGATGAGGCCGCGCATGGGGTAGTCGTGTTGGAACTCGACGACGAAGCGCAGGGCGCGATCGAGGCGAGCTGAGCCGGCGAGGCCGTGCACGGCGGCGGCGAGCTCGGATTCGAAGCGTTGCCGCTCGTGGGTGGCGAGGGCGACGAGGAGGTCTTGTTTGGAGGCGAAGTGGCGGTAGAGGGTGGGTCGTGATACTCCGGCGTGGGTGGCGATGTCGGTGAGGCTGAGCTTGCGGGGTCCGTAGTGGGCGAGGACCACGCTGGCGGCGTCGAGGAGCCGGGTTCGGGTCGAGTCGGCGGCGGTGACGGTCGTTGGCACACGTCGAGCATACATTTGCGTTGTTTACGATCGGTGTATAGCCTGTAACGGCTCGACGGTTGGTGGGCCGAGACCCGACGGGTTTGTGGCGACAGGTGAGGAGCGCGCGACGAGTACCACACTGAAGGCCTCGAGGCGTCTCGTGGAGGTGCGTAACGTTGCCCTCTGAGACAGCGACGCCCGAATCGACTGCCGAGGTGCTGCCCGATACGGTCGCCCGACTGGTGCAGTCGCGGGCCGGTGACCCCAATCCTGGTCTGCAGTTTGAGGGCAGACGATGGACGTGGGCCGAGGTGGTGGCCGAGATGCAGGTCCGCGCTGCGTACCTGGCGAGTCTCTTGCGCAGCGGCCCGCCCCATGTGGGGGTGCTGCTCGACAACGTGCCCGAATACCTCTTCATGTTGGGGGGTGCCGCCCTTTCGGGCAGCGTGCTGGTGGGCATCAACCCTTCCCGTCGCGGTGATGAGCTCGCACGTGATATCCGACATGCCGACTGTCAGGCAGTTGTGACGGACTCGAGCTACGTGGAACTGCTCGACGGCCTCGAGCTGGGGGCTGCTGCCCGACGCTTGATAATTGCCGACGTGCCTGAGCACGAGTCGAGCCTGGCCTCGTACCGAGGGCCAAACGCGCCCGAACTCATCGCGATGCCGGTTGCCGGCGATCTGTTTTTGTTGATCTTCACCTCGGGCTCGACGGGTGCACCCAAGGCGGTACGGATGACCCAGGGACGGGCGGCAGGAGCCGCGAGCCAGATGGGCTTTGGTTCTGATGACATCCTCTACTGCTCGATGCCACTCTTTCATGGAAACGTGTTGATGTCGAGCGTCTTTCCTTCGTTCGCGACCGGCGCGTCCCTGGTGCTCAAACGGAGGTTCTCGGCATCAGGGTTCCTGCCCGACGTGCGTGAGCACGGCTGCACCTTTGCCAGCACGATCGGCCGCGCTCTCGCCTACGTTCTGGCCACGGCCGAGTCTGGCTGGGATAAGGACCACGACCTAAAGTTTGTCCTCGCGGCCGAGGCGTCGGCGGCGGACATGAAGGCCTTCAAGCGCCGGTTCGGCACGCCGGTGTTTGGGGGTTACGGCTCAAGCGAGAACGCGATCGTGATGGCGCCGAGCCCGGGCCAGTCGCCCGAAGCACTTGGCGTGCCGCCACCGGGACTCGACGTTGCCATCCTCGACTCAACCACCGGGGAGGAGTGCCCTCGTGCGCGATTCGACTCCGACGGGAGGCTCGTCAACACGAACGAGGCCATAGGCGAACTCGTCGGCCGCAACGCCCTCGATCGCTTCGAGGGCTATTACAACAACGACGAGGCCAACGATGAGCGCAGCCGGGCTGGGTCCTTCTGGTCAGGGGACCTCGCCTATCGCGACGAGGACGGCGTGTTCTATTTCGCCGGCCGCAACGCTGACTGGATCCGGGTCGACGGGGAGAACTTCGCTGCCGCTCCCGTTGAGCGGGTGATCCAGCGGTTCCCGGACGTCGCGGGTGCGGCGGTGTTCGGCGTGCCCGACGATCGAACAATTGATGACCAGGTGATGGCGGCGATGGAACTTGCCGTGGGCGCCGAGTTCGACCCGGCTGCATTCGACGCCTTTCTCGCCGAACAACGCGACCTCGGCACCAAGTGGTCGCCGCGCTACGTGCGGATCGTGCCTTCGCTGCCGGTTACGGCGACGAACAAGGTCGACAAGACGCCGTTGCGCCGGGCACTCTGGATCTCGACCGAAGGGGATCCCCTCTATTGGCGCCCGGAGCGCCGCCAGCCGCTGCGCCTGCTGACGGATGACGACCGGGTCGAGATTCTTCGGCGGTTCGAGTCCAACGGCCGTGCCGGCGTGCTTCGCCGATGAGCACTCTCAGCGAGCTGCGCATCGACCCGAGCACCCCGGGATTCTCCTTACGATCTGACTACTACGAAGTGCTCCAACGTCTCCGGACCGAGGCGCCAGTCTACGAGTACGCTCCCGGCGTCAAGGCTGTCGCCCGCTACCACGACATCCGCGACATCAGCCGTGACCCCGGGCGGTTCTGCTCGGGCCGCGGTGTGCTGGTCAACGACCCGCTGCGCGAGGGAGGCACTGTCGAGGGTTCAATTCTGCACATGGATCCACCCCGCCATAGCGAGTGGCGTCGCGTCCTCAGCCGGGAGTTCACCGGCAAGGCGCTGGGGCGCATGGAGAACCGGATCCGAGCGCTCGCCGTCCGTCTCCTCGACGAGCTGCCCCGCGGCGAAGTCGTTGACCTGGTCGAGACTTTGACGGCACCGCTGCCGGTGCTGGTGATCTGCGAGCTCCTCGGTGTACCGGAATCGGTGCGCGTCGACTTCCGTCGCTGGTCCGACGCCACGATTCTCGCTTCTGACGGGCGGGCATCGATGCCGCCCGACGCCGCGCATGCCGTTATGGAGTTGGTGGGCTTCCTCGACCAGCTGACCAAGGACAAGGCCGCCCAGCCGGCCGACGACATCATCTCGCTTCTCGTGGCGGCGAAGGTCGAGGGCCGCAAGCTCAATCCCAGCGAACTGGTCACCTTCACCATGTCTCTCGTCGTGGCCGGTAACGAGACGACCCGCCACCTGATGAGCGGGTCGCTGGTCGAGCTGGCGGCCCGGCCCGGCGACCGGGCGGCAATCTACGCCCACAGGGAGCGGATCCCGGGTGCAGTCGAGGAGTGCCTCCGCTGGGTCACACCCATCCAGCAGTTTGCCCGCACCGCTACCGAGGAGACCACGCTTTCGGGAGTGCCAGTGTCAGAGGGTGACTACCTGGTGATGCTCTACGCCTCCGGTAACCGGGACGAAACCGTCTTCGGGCCTAGCGCGTCACGGTTCGACCCGACCCGGCCGCCGGACCAAGCCAACCTCGGGTTCGGGTTCGGTGAGCATCTCTGCCTCGGCGCCTCGTTGGCCCGGATGGAGACACGCATACTCTTCGAGGAACTCGCAGCTCGCAGCGCCACATATGCGCAAGCCGGCGAGGCCACGTTTCTTCCGTCGAGCCTGGTTCGCGGCCCGCACTCCGTCCCCTTCGTCTTCGATTGACTCGGTCGTGTGTACGACCGGTTTACGCGTGCGAATCGTGCCCCTGAGTGGTGTAGGTCGATGTAGTGGGGTCCATGTTGGGTGGGTCACCGGGGTGAAGCTCGACGTGTTCCTTGACCGATCACATGAAAGAGACCACCCCGGTGACCCTCAGGGAGTCTGACCTGTTCGACCTACTCGTCGCCGGCCAGCCACGTGGACAAGGTCATCATCACCCCCTGAGTGCCGCAATGACCGCTTCGCTCCGGGATCGGGGAGCGAAACGCCTTGATTTGACGAGAAGGTCTAAGCCCGGCGGATTGTGCTCGCTGGCTGAGTGGCTATCCGCATGCCAACTCCTGTGTGCAAGCGGCGCTCGACGACTGGGCGTCCGAGACCGTCGGCTACCGGCCGCGGCTCCACACTCCGAAACGTCGCCGGCATCCCACACCCCTGGCTGCAGTTAGGCCAGCGCCCAGGAAGTGCGGCGCGTCGCCATAACCACGACGCGCAAAACAAGTAAGGCCTACTGCCACTCGCGAGCTCGCCAGCAAGAGCCAGCAGCTACCAGGTCGAAGGGCTCGGAGGTGATACCGCCACCGCCTGAGCTGGTGTTTGGCCACCCTGGCCGCGTCCGTTTGCTGGCGCTCATCGCGACCACACTGTGGTGTCCGACCGAAACGCTCGACCAGCGGGCCGAGAACGCCGAGCGATCGAAAGCGGTGCACACCCCAGCTGACCCGTGGACCGACTAGACAGTCGATCTCCTGCGCCGTCTGTCGTGCTCGCTGTCGGCTTCCGGTGGTGCCACTTCGGCGGCGCGAAGCGCGCCGGCGACGGACGCGGCGAGGAGCCGGGCAAGGTGGGGCTTGGTGATGTCGCGGGTGGCGAGCCAGTCGAGGCATCCACCTTCGAGGAATCCCACCCAGCCTCGGAGGGCGATGCGTTGAGGGGGGGTGGGGTTACCCAACTCGAAGGCGTGAGCCAGTCGGTTGATGACGTCGTTGCGGGAGCGGTCGACGATGGCTTGGACAGCGGGGTCGGAGCTGATGCCGCCTTGGAGGATGGCGCGGTAGGCGAGGGCATGCTCGTCGATCCAGTCGAGGTGGGCGTTGAGTGCTTTGAGCAACCGGGGGCCGACGGGGAGTGTCGGGTCAGGGAGGGTGGCTTTGCTGAGCTCGTCGGCGGCGAAGTGGACGGCCGCCCGGTAGAGGTCGCCTTTGGTGGAGAAGTAGTGGTAGATGAGCGGCTTGGAGACGCCAGCGGCGGCGGCGACTTCGGCCATCGACACTTGGTCCCAGTGTTGGGTGCCGATGAGCCGCAGGCACGCTTGGAGTAGCTCGGCCCGTCGGTCACCGACTGACAGGCGACGCCTGTTCCTCACGGTACTGACCATATGTATAATAGGCTAGCCGGGTGTCGATCGCCGGGGAGGGATGGAGCGATGCTCAGAGAAGGGACATCGGTTTATGGCTGACTTCGACATGAAGCGACTTGACATCACCAAGCAGAACGTGGCGGTCGAGAAGGTGCTCGAAGCCACGGTCAACCCCCGCCACCGGTATCTCCTCCAGTCCTACCTTCGGCACCGCTACCTCGAGTCCGCCGGACGGTGGGAGGAGATACTGGACCCGACGTTGACCGTCGAGCATCCCTACTACCGGTTCAGTCTCATCTCCCAAGGCCGGTTCACGCTCGACGGCCGCGACGAGGTGGCAGCGCTCTACGGTCATTGGACGTCGACAGACCAGTGCGTCTTCTACGTCGAGGACGAAACGGTCGCCGTCGGTGACCACATGATCGTCGGCCGGGGGATCAGCTACCAGCAGACGCTGGGCTCCGAGTTGGCCGCCGCGGGTGTTGACGCCGCCGAGGACGCCATGTACCTCACGAAGTCTCAGATCTGCATGGTCTGGACCTACGACGACCGGTGCCGGCTGATCGGCGAGGACGTCTGGGAGTTCGACAACGACGAGCACGCCTACATCCCGCTCGAGCCGGCCGACGTCCTCACCGCCGAGCAGGCCGGGAAGCTCCTCGGTCCGTTCATCAAGCCGCTCCCTGCCTTCGACGACAGCCTCCTGCCAGTGTGAAGGCTGTCATCTGCCACAACGCGAAGCTGGAGGTCGTCGAGCTGCCCGAAGCCGTGCCCGGCCCCCGCCAAATCGTGCTCGAGGTCACGGGCTGCGGCATCTGCGGTTCGGACCTGCACGCCCGCCGCTACGCCGACACCCAGGCCGACGTGCTCGCCGAAGCCGGCTACGACGGGTTCATGCGCTCTGCTCAACGGGTGGTCATGGGCCACGAGTTCTGCGGACGAATCGCTGGCTACGGGCCGGAGTCTGCCAAGCGGTTTTCGGTTGGGACTTCGGTCGTTTCGATGCCACTGATCAGGCGGGGCGGCGAGATGCATGCCATCGGCCTCTCCGCTTCGGCGCCGGGCGGCTACGCCGAACAGGTGGTCGTCGAGGAGTCGCTCTCATGTTCGCCGTGCCCAATGGGCTCTCCCCCGAGGTCGCCGTGCTCACCGAGCCGATGGCCATCGGCCATCACGCCGTTCGCCGCGCCGATATCGCCAAGAAAGACGTCGCCATCGTCGATCGGATGCGGCCCCGTCGGGCTGGCCGTCATCGCCAACCTCAAAGCCCGCGGTGTGCGCACGATCGTCGCCAGCGACTTCTCCGCTCAGCGGCGACGATCTGGCAACCGCGTGCGGCGCTAGCGTGGTGGTCGATCCCGAGCAACGGCTCGCCCTACGAGGCGCTCGGCCGAACGCGGCTGCGTGCAGACCGTCCCCGACGCCGCGTCTGAGGCGGTCACGCCTTGATCGAGAGACTCCAGCGGGCCCCGCTGCCGGTGCCGTGGCACGTCGTATGGCGTACCGCCGAAAAGTTCGGTGCCAAACCGAAGCGGCCAGTGATCTTCGAGTGCGTCGGCATGCCCGGCGTCATCGACAGCATCATCACCAGCGCCCCTCTCTTCGCCCGAATCGTCGTGGTCGGCGTCTGCATGGAACCGGACCGGTTCCGTCCCGTCATGGCCATCAACAAGGAAATCGACCTGCGCTTCGTCGTCGGCTACACCCCCCTCGAGTTTCGCGACACCCTCCACCTCCTCGCCGAAGGCAAACTCGAAGCCCCCATCATCACCGGAACCGTCGGACTCGACGGCGTGGACACCGCATTCGACGCGCTCAGCAAGCCCGAACACCACGCCAAGATCGTCATCAACCCCCGGAGTATCGCGACCGCCGCGGGGGGCTCGGACGATCGAGATGAGCCGTGGCGCGCCATCTGAAGGATGCTGCTGCATCGAGCCCGGGTCGGCCAGACATATGGGGGAGCCGGGAACGGCGTCAGCGATCGAGCGGCGCAGCGGTTCTCGCCACCCCTCCGAAGGCCTAGATCGAGTTACGAGTGAGGACGGATGACGCTGCGGATGACGTCGCTGACGAGCATTGGGACGAAGGTGTGGTTCACGGCCTGAAGGCCCACGTCAGTACTCGAAGCTCTCGATGAGGCGTTCCGCCCGCCGCAGGAGGGGATGCCCTTCGCCGTAGACACCAGGAAAGTATTCGCCGGTGCGTTGCGCGATTCTTGCCTCTCGGTCGTTGATAGCACCCGCACGGACCAGCGCGAAGACCATGTGCCATCCCATATCGGTGACTGTCCGCTTTGACACTTTCGCATAGCTCTCCAACAGCGACTCCGTGGTATGAAAGCCCGGCGGAAAGGCGTGCACTACCCGAGTGGTGAGTTCTTCCATTTGCACATACCAGGCCAGATCCATCTCGGGCGGCCCCAACGAAGCCAGTTCCCAGTCGAGCACTCCGGTGAGCCGATAGTCGTTCTCGTCATACAGCAGGTTCCCGAGCCTCGGGTCACCCCACAGGAGCGCCTGGGGGTGGCTTGGCACCGGTGCACGGTCGCGGCACCAGGCGAGGAGGTCTCGGATCTGCCGTGATGGTGAGCCGTCCGCCGCCCACTCGACGTACGCGTCCCAGTAGTCGAGCTCCATCCCCAGGCCTTGTCGCAGTGTCGATGGGACATCGTCGCCAGTGCCGATGCTGTGGATGCCTGCGAGCACGTCGACGAACTGATCCTGGACGTGTCGTTGCCGGTCCTCATCGGCGCCCATGAGCCACGGGTCCAGTCCCGGCGCCTCGCCGACCGCCCGGCCGGCGATTCGCTCCATGACCAAGAATGGGACACCGAGCCAGGCGGGGTCCCGCTCAACCCAGACGACCTCGGGTGCGGGCAGGCCATGGGCTCGCAGCAACTGAAGCACGCCGGCCTCGTGCTCCGGATCGTTGTCGGGCAGGGCGGGAATGAGGCTGGGCAACCGAACGACCAGCTCGGCGTGGCCGGCCGCGTCATTCACGTCGACCAGCAGGGTTTCGTTCGACCACCCCGAAGTGGGCCGCCGCACCTCGACTTCGCATCGTCCCCCGCGATGCCGGGTGCTCCACGGGCCCAGTCTGGCGGTTAGCTCAGCGAGGTCACGCAAGCGCCGCTCTGCCACCAAACTGAGACTAGTGTCATCTTTTGGCCATGGCCATCTCGAACTGGCGGGCCAGCTGCTCGGTGGCCGAGAAGACCACGTCGAAATGCTCGGCCAGGGGACGTCCATCTCGCATGTGGGCGACGATGGCCCACTGCATCCAGCTGACGGCGAGATCGGTGGTCAGGCGGATCTCGACTGTAGGGCGCTCTGGGGACCGCTGAGCCAGGCATTCGGCCAGCTCGTCGGTGAAGGTGTTCACCAGCTGGAGGCGCTGCGTATAGCGGAGGGCCGGTTCGCTCGCCAGGATTGAGCGGAGCGTCCGCAGCCGCCGACGGTCGAGTTGAGGCCACATACCGTTGCGACAGACGGTCATGACGCTGACGAGCGGCGCCTCACCCGCTGGTCGACTCCGCAGCTGCTCCAGAACCCAGCGGTGGGACTCGACCAGCTGCGCGAACAGTACGGACTCCTTGCCGTCGTAGTAGCGAAAAAAGGAGCTACGGCTGATCTGGGCTGCCGCGCAGATGTCCTCGACAGTGGTCGCAGCGAATCCGTGAGCGGCGAAGAGGTCGAGCGCGAGGTTGGCGACGCGGCTGCGGGCCTCGGCGATGCGACGCGCCCGACGGCCGGGCGGCGCCTTCTGGTTCTCACTGCCAGGCGGTGCGGTGCTCACGGCCGGACGCCTTCGACCAAGGAGAACCGCAGGCGCTGCCTCTGGCCGGTGGCCACGGCCAGGCTCGGGTATCCCGCCACCCCGTCGCCGACCCGTTCGAAGGCCGGCCGTTGGGCGCGCAGGTCCACGCTTTTGGCGGCCTCGTCAGCAAAGTCGTCGACCAGCATCTCAGCGCTGACCCGCAAGTCCCCGACTGAGGACTGGTAGCCGTCCATAATCTGAGACTAGTCTCAGTTCGTGGATCCTGCGCTGGTTCGGGCTGCCGCCGAGCACTCACCGATGTCCGGCTTGGACGAGTATCTCATCCACAACAACCCGCTGCCGGTGCGGGTGATGTGGACATCTGACATGCGGGCCTACGAGCGCGTCTGGTTCACCGCCCAAGATCGCACGGGCACCCTTTTCGTCGTCTGCGGGCTGGCTTTTTACCCCAACCTGGGCACGGCCGAAGCCTTCGCCATCGTCGTCTGCCATGCCAAGCACACCACCGTGCGTTCACACCGACACCTTGGTGACGACAGGATGGATATGCGAGTCGGACCGTTGGACTTCGAAGTCGTCCGACCCTTCCGAGAATGGCGCCTTGGTCTCGATCACAATGACCAGGGGCTTGCCTACGAGCTGCGCTTCTATGACACCAAGCGGGCCATGTATCGCAATATCGGCGTGGGTACCATCGCCGCCGGGCAGGCCTATCCAGGCGTTGCTGGATACGAAGGTTTCGGATCGGTCGAGGGGATCGTGGACGTCGGCGGAGAGACCTTCACGTTGGAACCGGGAGCGTATTGTGGCACCCGCGATCACCACTGGGGGATCCGTGACGGGGTCGGGGGGCGCGCGCATTGGAGCGGCCACCAGCACGTCTTCTCTGGCTACTGGGTCGAATTCGCCGAGTGGGGCCTTTGGGGAGACCAGTTGCTGGTCAATCTGGGATCACCCGAGCGGCGCAACGGTATTGTCCGTCGCGTCCGTAGCCGTCTGCGCTTCGACTCCGAAACCCAGCTGCTGGTGGCCGGCGAAGCGCAACTCGAGTTGGACGGCGGGGTCCTCAAGACAATGACCTTCGAGCGCATGGGCAATCAGGTCGCCTACCTTCGTTGCGGCATGTACGGTGGCCCGAACGGCGGCACGCCCGGTACCGATGTGTGGATGGGCCAAGATGTCGGCGAGGTGACCACCGGCGAGACATATGACCTTGGCGACCCTCAGACTCGGCTGGCCCTGAGCGGTCTGAACCAGCTGCACGCCCGGTTCGACTGTGAGGGCGAGGTTGCCTACGGGATCGTGGAACTCTACGAGCCACTCGCGTACGAAGCTGCTTCCCGGGGGCGATTCGGCCTCGAGCTGCAGGGCTCAGGATGACGAGGCCTCCGCTTGGCGGGCGGGCACGGTGAGCCCGTCGACAGCGCGGTAATGACAGCCTCAAGCTGTGACGCCGTAGTGCGGGAGTGTGCTGCTTGAGTACCGCGTCCGTCCATGGAAGTCCAGCGTTGCCGATGAATGGGAGGCCCGGGTGACGATCCACTACACAGTCGAAGAACACATCGCACAGATCACCATCGACCGACCCGAGCGCAAGAACGCCCTGGACATGGAGCACTTCGACTCCTTGGCCGCGGCGTGGCACCGATTTCGCGACGAGCCAGACGCCTGGGTAGCCATCGTCACGGGCGTCGAGGGCGCCTTCTGCGCCGGCGCCGACCTGCGCGACTACGTCCCCGCCGTGACCGCCACCGCCGCCGCCGATCGCGGCAAGTTCGCGTCCGGGACCCAAGCGGTCCTGCGCGACCTCGAAGTGTACAAACCGATCATCGCTGCGGTCGGCGGGCCGTGTGTCGCCGGCGGCATGGAGCTACTCGGCGGCACGGATATCCGCATCGCCTGCCCCGAGGCGGTCTTTGGGGTGTTGGAGCCCCGCCGGGGCCTGTTCGCAGGCGGCGGTACCACGGTGCGACTTCCCCGCCAGCTCAATTGGCCGGCAGCCATGGAGTTTCTGCTGACCGCCGACAAGATCCCCGCCGAGCGGGCCTTGCAGCTGGGCCTAATCAACGAGGTCGTCCCCGGCGCCGAGCTCGCCCGGCGGGCCCGGGACTGGGCCGGCCGGATCATCCGCAACGCGCCTCGTGCGGTCGCCGCCACCAAGCAGAGCGCGCTGCGCGGCCTCGGTGCCGCGACGCTCCAAGACGCCTACCGCATCGAGACGCAGCTGGCCACGGAGGTGTTCAACACCGAGGACGCCAAGGAGGGCCCCAAAGCCTTCGTGGAGAAGCGCTCGCCGGCATGGTCGAACCGCTGACAGCGGCCTCGGGCGTCGCCCCGCTGGAAGCGCTCGACGCCTCTGAGTCTGGGCGACCCTGAGGCCGGACCACTTCGTAGTCGGCGCAGCCGTGACGAGCGGGCACGCGGTGATGGCGCCTACGACCCCCCACCGGCTCCCAACGGGCACCTGCGGGCTAAAGGCGTTCGCCGTCGGCACTCCCACGCCAGCGCGGCGCTGGCAGCCAGGAATCCGTCGAAGAGCAGGGGGGATGCCGCCAATCTGACACAGCCGAGAGGGGGTGATTTGCGAGCCGCTCCCTTGTGATAAGCCGCGCCGTCTCCTCGAGCGACGACCCGTAGCGGACGGCGAGGTCAGCGACCGTCCGCGCTCGGGCATAGGCCGGACGACGTCCTCGGCCGAAGGCGAGCGCAATGTCGGCCAAGTGGGCGCCTCGCTCGGGCGCTCACCTGACGACTCCCATGGCCCGGAGGCGGTCGATGATGGACTCTGCCGCTTGCTCGGGCGTGGTGGCCGAGGTGTCGATGTGGAGGTCCGGGTCGAGGGGAGGCTCGTAGGGGGAGTCGACGCCGGTGAAGTTCGCGAGCTCACCGGCACGGGCTTTGCGGTAGAGGCTCTTGCGATCGCGAGCCTCGGCTACTTCGAGTGGGGTGTCGACGAACACCTCGCAGAATCGTCCGGCACCTGCGACCTCGCGGGCGAGCTGGCGTTCCGCTCGAAATGGCGAGATGAAGGAAACGAGGACGACGAGACCGGCGTCCGCCATGAGCCGGGCCACCTCGGCGACGCGCCGGATATTCTCGATACGGTCGGCTGCGGTGAAGCCGAGGTCATGATTGAGCCCGCGGCGCAGGTTGTCGCCGTCGAGCATCACGGTGTGAATGCCGGCGGCGTGGAGCCGCTGTTCGGTTCGGTTGGCGGTCGTGGACTTGCCCGCGCCGGAAAGGCCGGTGAACCAGACGACGGCCGGGCGGTGGCCCATAAGGGCGCTACGGGCTTCGGGGGTGACGTCAGTCGCCTGCCAGTGGACGTTCTGGGATCGGCGGAGCGCGAAGTGGAGAAGACCGGCGCCGACGGTGGCGTTGGTGAGACGGTCGATGATGACAAAGCCACCGGTGTCGCGGTTGTCGACGTAAGGGTCGAAGGGGACCGGCCGATCCGTGGTGATGGTGCATACGCCGATCTCATTAAGCCCCAGGCTCGGGGCGGCGAGATGCTCGAGGGTGTTGACGTTCACGGCGTACTTGGGTTTGGCGATCGTGACCCCGACGGTGCTGGTTCCGATCTTCATCAGATAGGGCCGTCCGGGGAGCAGCTCGTCGTCGTGCATCCAGACGATGTGGGCTTCGAACTGGTCGGCCACCGCCGCTGGCGCGTCGTCGGCGCAGAGCAGGTCGCCCCGGCTGACGTCGATCTCGGTCGTCGAGCAGCAGGGTCACCGACTGTCCGGCGGTCGCCTCGGGCAGGTCGCCGTCGAAGGTGCTGATCCGGGTCACCCTGCCCGTCCGGCCGGCTGGCAGGGCCCGGATGGTGTCGCCGGGACGGACGGTGCCGCTGGCGATGTACCCGGCGAAGCCCCGGAAGTCAAGGCCGGGCCGGTTGACCCATTGCACGGGCATGCGGAAGGGCCGGCCGGCCAGACGGTCGGGGATCGTGACGGTTTCAAGCCGCTCGAGCAGGGTGGGGCCGTGGTACCAAGGGGTGTCCTGGCTCGATTCGACGATGTTGGTGCCACGCAGGGCGGACATCGGGATGGCGGTGACGTCGCGAATGCCGACCTCGGCGGCGAAGGTACGGTAGTCGGCGACAATCCGCTCGAAGGTCGCCTGGTCGTAGTCGACGAGGTCGAGCTTGTTGACGGCGAGAACGACGTCGGTGATGCCGAGCAGCGAGACGAGGTAGCTGTGGCGCCGAGTTTGGGTGAGGACTCCCTTGCGGGCGTCGATCAGGATGACGGCCACGTCAGCGGTCGAGGCGCCGGTGACCATGTTGCGGGTGTACTGCTCGTGGCCGGGGGTGTCGGCGACGATGAACTTGCGTCGTTCGGTGCTGAAGAAGCGGTAGGCGACGTCGATGGTGATGCCCTGCTCGCGCTCAGCGCTGAGCCCGTCGACGAGAAGGGCGAAGTCGAGGTCGCCGCCCTGTGTGCCCACGGTGCGGGAGTCGGCCTCCAGGGCGGCGAGGTGGTCCTCGAAAACGAGGTGCGACTCGTAGAGAAGCCGGCCGATGAGCGTGCTCTTGCCGTCATCGACGCTACCGCAGGTGATGAATCGCAGGAGGTCCTTGTGGTGGTGGCGGTGGAGGTAGGCGTCGATGTCGTCTGCGATGAGGTCTTCGTGGGTATTGGCCATCAGAAGTAGCCCTCCTGCTTCTTCTTCTCCATCGATCCGGACGAGTCGAAGTCGATCACCCGACCCTGGCGTTCGGAGGTGGTGGTGAGCAGCATCTCCTGGATGACGGCGGTGACCGTTGTCGCAGTGCTCTCGACCGCGCCAGTGAGCGGGTAGCAGCCCAGCGTGCGGAATCGGACGCTCCGGTACGCGGGCTTCTCTCCCGGCCGTAGCGGCATCCGGTCGTCATCGACCATGACGAGAACGCCGTCGCGTTCGACAACGGGACGGGGCCCTGCCAGGTACAGCGGGACGATCGGGATCTGCTCGAGGTGGATGTACTGCCAGATGTCAAGCTCGGTCCAGTTCGACAGGGGGAAGACCCGCACCGATTCGCCCTGGTTGCGGCGCACGTTGTAGGTCCGCCACAGCTCGGGCCGCTGGGCCTTGGGGTCCCAGCGGTGCTGGGCCGAGCGGATGCTGAAGATGCGCTCCTTGGCCCGCGATTTCTCCTCGTCCCGGCGGGCGCCGCCGAAGGCGAGGTCGAAGCGATGCGCGTCGAGCGCCTGCTTGAGACCCTCGGTCTTCCACAGGGTCGGTGTGAACGGCGGAGCCGTGGTCGAAGGGGTTGATCCCTCGCGCCACGCACTCGGGGTTCTGGTGAACAAGCAGCTTCATCCCGCTCTTGGCGGCCATTTGGTCGCGGAGCTCGTACATTGCCCGGAACTTCCAGGTGGTGTCGACATGAAGGAGCGGGAAAGGAGGTGTGCCGGGGTGGAACGCCTTGCGGGCGAGATGCAGCAGCACCGAGCTGTCCTTGCCGACTGAGTACAGCATCACCGGACGCTCGCTCTCAGCGACGGCCTCGCGCAGGATGTGGATGCTCTCAGCTTCGAGCCGCTGCAGGTGGGTCAGGGCTACGTTCATCGGGCGGCGCTCCGGCACGCGTGGGTGACGGCGTCGGCCAGGTGTGGGAGGCAAACGAGCAGGTCAGGAAGCCACGGGTCGGATTGGTTGTAGGCAAGCGGGGAGCCGTCCAGTCGCGACAGGTGGAGTCCGGCGGCGCGTGCGACCGCGGCCGGTGCTGCGGAGTCCCGCTCCCGCAGTGAGATGAGCACTTCGCCCGCGGCTTGGGCGATCTCCGCCGTCGCCGCGGCGTCGCTTTTGTGGCTCATGTGAAGTCGGAGCCGCCGTCGACGTTGATGTTGGCTCCGGTCATATAGGTGTTGCGAGCTGAGCTAGCGAAGGCGATGACCGGACCGATCTCGGAGGGTTCGGCGGCCCGCTCGAGAAAGACGTGGTGGCCGAAGCCCTCCTTGATGAACCGCATGACGTCGTAGAGGTCGTTCTCGTCGACGCCCGGCACCTGGACGAGGTGGGCCTTGAACGACTCCGACGCGAAGGTCCCCGGGCTCACGGTGTTCACAAGGATTCCCTCGGGGGCCAGTGCCTGGGCCAGGTTCTTGGTGAGGCTGGTGAGCGCCGACTTGGAGGCGGTGTAGGCAACGAGCGGCGGCGACTGACGCTTGGTTGACATGGCCGAGACATTGACGATCCGGGCCCACTCGGCGCGCCGCAGGAAAGGCAGCGCGGCCCGGATTGTGCGCACGGCGCTCAGGGTCACGCCGTCGAAGATGTCGTGCCAGTCCTCGTCGGTGTAGGTCTCGAAAGACTTGAGACCGCCCACCATCGGTCCTGCTGCGTTGACCACCGCATTGAGATGGCCCCACCGGTCGCCGACCGCGGCGATGGAGGCCTCGACCGAGGCGGCGTTGACGAGATCGGTGGCGACACCGATGGCGTCGGGGGCGCCCAGTTCGGTGAGGGCGTCGGCGGCCTCGTCCAGATCGGCGCGGCTGCGGGCCAGGACCGCGACGCGTGCACCGTCGGCGGCGAAACACTCTGCGGCGGCCCGCCCCATCCCGGTGGTGCCGCCGGCGACGACGACCGCGGCACCTGCGAGTCCGAGATCCATGGTGGTGTGCTCCTCTGCGTCGATGGGCGTATGTCGGCGTTCGCGCTGCAATTGGCGACGGTGGGGTCGAGATCGCTGCGGTGGCGAAGGTGGTTGCGCCGCTGACTGGACGGTCGCGAAGGTCGGCGGCGGCGCCCGGTCGGGGTTCTCGTTGTGCCCGTAGAATGGACCGTCACCGGGACCTTCCGGTCGGCGTGGCGACGGTGAAGCGGTCGTTGTAGAAGGCAAACTGGGTCCGCAGGTCGTCGAGGTCGATGCCGTACTGCTCGGGGTTGTAGTCGTGGACGCCCCGCTTGTCGGCGGGATTCGTCTCCCACCAGGCCCGCATGCGGGCGGCCACCTCGTCGGTGAGCTCCACGCCGAGCCACCCGTAAAGCCGCTCGATGGTGGGAATCGGATCGGGGCGCATGTCGGCGAAGCCAATGTCGTAGAACCGGTCCTCATCCCCGGCGTTACGGATGGCCAGCGTCTTGCGGAGCGAGCGCTCCCAGTACGCCGTCTGGTTGGCGGCGAAGTCCGGCGCGAGCGGCCCGATCCGGAGGAACTCGGAGGTGGCATCGAGAAGGCTCACCACCGAGGGGATGACCTGGGCGATGTCGCGGTGGGTCATCACGAACCTGGCCTCGGGGTACACCTCGAGGAGGGCGTCGATCGTGTCCATGTGGGCAGGCGACTTGAGCCGCCAGGGTTTTGTGGGGAACTTCCACTGGAGGAGCTTGAGGACCCGCTCGTGGTACCGGTAGGCCGACACCATGTCGCAGCCCTCCATCCACGCCTCGTAGTGCCGGTTGTCCCCCAGGGCACCGAACATCGCCGAACGGAAGTCGAGCGCCATGATCTGCAGGCACTCGGTCGGCCCCGTCGGCGAGCTCGGCAGCATCGTCTTGAACTTGGGGGCCATCTCGTCGATCAGCGAGATCTGCACGGCCGCCTGGGCAATACGGGGATCGGTGTCGTAGGTGGCCGGATCCGGCGGCGGAGTGGGTCTGCCGCTCTCCCAAGCGAGCAACGAGCGGGCGCGGGGATCCTCGCCCAGCAGGAAGCCCAGCGCCGTCGACCCGGTGCGGGGCAGCCCGAGTCCGAAGAGTGGCGGCAGTATCTCCTGGTCGTCGATTTCCGGGTGACGCCGGTACCAGTCCTCGACCTCGAGACGGATCTGCAGCAGCCCGATCGCCTGGTCTCGGACTACCGCCATCCCCAACTCGTTGAACGATCCGGCGGCCTCGGCGCCATCGAGCAGTGCCACCAGGCCGTCGTAGAACGACTCTTCGCCCAGGTCGGTGAGACCGGTGCGCGATCGCGCTTCGGCGATCACCTCGTCGACCATCGACATCGCGTCCCCTTTCGTTCGTGCTCGTTGTTGTCGGTCAGCCGGCGGCGCTGGTGATCGAGCGCCGGGACAGCCCGGCGAAGCTGCGCAGGTTGGCCAGCAGCACCTCCGGGTCGGGGTGCGGGACGAGGTAGTGCGAGTAGGCCAGTCGCAGGAACAGCTCGGCGGCCTGCTCCCGGGTGAGGTGACCCAGCCGAACCGCCGGCACCGCCTCGAACGCGTTGTCGAGGAGACGGACCAACGCTGCGGTCTGCGGCCCCAGGGAACGGGCCAACGACTGGATGGCGAAGCCCGGGTCGGCACCGATCGGATCGGGCCCCATCAAGCCGTCCAGATAGGTCACCAGGCACCACAGCGCAGCGTCGAGGCGCCGGCCCGGGCTGCGCTGGGCGTCGATCGCCGCCTGAAGGCGAGCGTCGAACCGCTCCTCCTCGTAGACCGTGAGCGCCCCCAGCAGCGCGTCCTTGGTCGGGAACCACCGGTACAGGGTGGGCCGGGACACACCAGCGGCGACCGCGATTGCCGACATGGTGAACTTCCCCGAGGTCTGCTCGGCGATGACCCGCCGCGTGGCCGCCAGGATGGTGTCGACGCTCGTGGAACCTCGAGGCGGCCTGTCACCCATGACCGCAAGGTGTAACACAATGGGCGAACACTGTAAAGGTCCGGGCTGTCGCTATCTGTCGATCCTGGCGAGTACTCGCCGGGCCGGGGGCGGTGGTACCAGCGCTTTTGCGGCGCCGGTGCCCTCGACGTAGATGGCGGCGGCCGGGTTTACAAGAATCCCGAACAGTGTTAACTCTATCTCCCGGAGTGCTCCGCTACCGGGGGTCCGCCGTGCCGATCATCGAATCCATCCCGCTCGCTTCGTCACGGGTGGGCGCAGGCCTTACGCGCACCACTTCTGCGAGCAATTAGTCGCTTGTGGTGAGGCTGCGTCAGCATCTGCCGGTGCTTGGCCGGCGCGCCGCGACTCACTCGGGATCTCCGCTCCGCACACCTCAGGAGGAAGCTAATGGACGAGGTCACACAGAAAGTCGTTGACGGTACCGCGTGGAGGGAGTTCTGCGACCTTCTCGCCGACGCCGGCGAGTCGGTCCTCGCAGTGGGCAACCCTGACGACCCGCTCGACCGCGCAGAGGGGTTCCGGATGCTGACCCGGCTGCTGCGCGGAGCGCTGGAGTCCCACCTCGAGCAGTCCCAGCCTGCCCATCCCCAGCTCATCTGCACGTGCCACGAGACGATCAAAATCGTCGGTGAGAACCCGGACAACCACTACCTCGGCGCATCGCTCGACGGGCAGTACGACTACCGGATCTGGGGCACGAGGGGCGAGGCCAAGTGGATCAGCTTCAACCTCTTCTCCGGTGCCGGCTTCGGCGGCGGCGGACCGGGAACGGGCGCCACTCTGCACGAAGAGCAGATGCATATCGAGCCCGACGGCTCCTTCGAGGTAATCATCTCCCAACACGAGCACCCCGGGAACTGGCTGCGCTCCGAGGCCGATACCCGATCGCTGGCGATCCGCCAGACCTTCCTCGACAAGCGCCACCAGGACCACGCCGAGCTCCACATCGAGCGCATCGGCGCGGAGGGCTCAACACCCGATCCGCTTGCACCGGACGACCTGTACCGCGGGCTGGTCATCGCTGGCCACTACGTGAAGGCCGTGGCCGCCATCGGTGCCCAATGGGCGGTACGCCAGGCCCAATGGCCCAACGAGTTCAGCGACGAAGCCGAAGACGACCTCACCGACAAGTTCAAGGACCCACAGATCAAGTGGCACCAGGCCTACTTCGACCTCGCCGATGACGAAGCGCTCGTCGTAGAGGTCACGCCCCCGGCGTGCGAGTACTGGATGATCGCCCTCCACAACCACTGGATGGAAACGCTCGACTACGTCCACCACCAGGCCACCCTGAACTGCCACTCGGCGCAGCTCGAAACCGACGGCAGCGTCCGGTTCGTGGTCGCCCACCGCGACCCCAGGGTGCCGAACTGGCTCGACACGGCCGGCCACAAACGTGGCACCGTGGGCGTGCGGTGGGTTGGCCCCGATGTCGTCGACATCCTCCCTTCCACCAAGGTCGTCAAGCTCAGCGAACTGACCTGAGAGCAGCATTGGCTGGTCTATCCCCGACGGTCGGGCCTGCGAACAGGCTCCTATTCGGCGGCGTCTGCACGACGGAGACGGAGAAAGGTGGGCGCCGGCGCCGCCTGCTCAAAACTGGCCTGGTTTGGAGGCGAAGTGGCGGTAGAGGGTGGGTCGTGATACCCCCGCGTGGGTGGCGACGTCGGTGAGGCTGAGCTTGCGGGGTCCGTAGTGGGCGAGGACCACGTTGGCGGCGTCGAGGAGCCGGGTTCGGGTCGAGTCAGGGGCGGTGACGGTCGTTGGCACGTCGAGCATATATTTGCGTTGTTTACGATTGGTGTATAGCTTGTAACGACTCGACGGTTGGGTGGGTCTGAGACCCGACAGGTTTGTGGGGATAGGGGGACCGCGCGTGAGCGACAACCGGAACCGGGATCAGCTCGACCTCGGTGTCTGCCGGACGCCTCGGGCGCAGGCCAGGCAAGGTCGGTATGGACCGGCGACAAGACGACGCCGACGCCGGAACCGCAAGGTGGTGGCCACCGTCCTCGCGGCTGGGCTGCTGGCCGGCATCGTGGCGGCCTGTGGCAACACCACCAACTCGGCGCAGGCCAAGGCGGGCTCCGGGGTCACCTGCCAGAGCCCTGATGAGCGCGCCGGCATCACCCCGACGTCGATCAATGTCGGAGGGATGGCGTCGGTGACCAACCCGCTCAATTACAACTACGGCGAGGCCTTCGAGGGCACCCAGGCCTTCTTCGACATGGTCAACAGCCAAGGCGGCGTATACGGGCACAAGTTCAACCTGGTGTCCAAGAACGATGTGGGTGCCGCCGCCGACCAGTCCGCTGTCCAGAAAGTGCTCACCCAGCAGCCAGTATTTGCGGTGGCCCCGGTCGCCGCACTGCTCTTCAATGGGGCGCCATTGCTCGCTCAACAGTGCGTGCCCACCTTCGGCTGGAACATCAACGCGGAGTGGAACTCCGGACCCAGCCTGTTCGGCGACAAAGGCTCCAACCTCACGTTCACGGCTCCCTCTCCCCCGATCGCCTCGCTGGCCCAGAGGCTGGGCAAGAAGAAGGTGGGGGTGCTGGCTTACAACCTCGGCGCCGAGGAGGCCACCGGCGTCATCAACACCTTCAAGCGCTACCCCGAGGTGGGCTCTGTGGCCTTCAGCGATACGGCCCTGCCCTACCCGCTCACCGACGTGAGCCAGGACGTGACCCGAATGAAGCAGGCCGGCGTCGACTTCGTGGTGCCCTTGGTTGACAACAACGGGATCGTGGCCATCGCCAAGGAGATGCAGAAGCAGAATTACCACCCGGTGATGTATCTGTCGGACGGCTACTACAACCAGATAAAGCAGACCCCGGCGCTCGACGGCGCCTACGTGCTGACCTTCTTTACTCCCCTTGAGGTGAGCAACCCGCCGGCGGGCCTGCGGGAGTACACCGACTGGATGAACCGCACCCATGGGACCCTGAGCGAGGTGTCGCTGGCCGGTTGGGTGGCGGGCGACATGCTGTACACGGCCATCCAGAAGGCGGGCAAGAACTTCGACCGTTCCAGCGTGGTCGCCGCCCTCAACAGCATGACCGACTACACCGCCAATGGCATCCTGCCCGGCATCAACTGGACCATCGCCCACACCAACAAGTGGGAACCACCGTGCTTAGCCTTCTCCCAGGTAGTAAACGGAGCATTCGTGCCCCGCTTTGGCCAGCCGGGCAAGCCGTTCCTGTGCTTCCCGCCTCCCACGCCCAGCGGACCCCTTCCCAACCCGACTCTCAAATAGCTGGCAAAGCAGGGGTGGGCAGGGGTGCGCGACATGATGACGTCTCACCTGGCCGGTCAGCCGGGCGAGATCGTCCTTGTCGGAAGCGACGGCCCCTGGCTTGGAGTTTGCGCGAGGAGCCGCGCTTGCGGGCGGGTGCTGGTGTGGCGATGGTCGAAGTAGTCGGGGGCCTGAACTCTCGGGCAGTCGATTTTGCTAGTCCTTGCCAGCCGCCGGGAGCAACACCCCCGAGGCACATAGCCTTCGACGGAGCGAGCCTTGAACGGCGAACGACAGATGACAGAGCTCTCGCGGGCTGTCGGGCTGTCAGCGGTTTGTCAGCAGGCAGGCGGATACCAACTGGAGTCCGGCGGACTCTAGAGGAAACGATGTGCCTGGTGAGACACTATGCGCAGGGCTTACGGCACTCTCAAGGTGGAGGCACGGGTTCGAATCCCGTTGGGGCTGCCAGACAAACTCCCTGGTCACGTGGGTTGTGACCGTGACCGGCGCCCCTTCTGAGTCGGGGTCAGCTGCGACGGAGCGTGAGGCGATACGCCTGGAGCGTCAGCTTCGCCGCCAGGCTGAGGGTCAGGCAGGCGGGCCGATCACGCTGGCCAACCTGGTGGACGAGTGGTGGGCCACGAGCCCCGAGCTGGCGGCGACGACGGTGGCCAACTACCGCGGCAACCTGAAAATCACATCCTGCCGCGCGCACGGTCCTGTCGGCCGTCATGTCCTACGCCGCAGCGATGGAATACGGCGGGTCGAACCCGATGGTCAAGGTCCTCAGAACCGTCTGACCCGCCCACCCGGTCAAAGCGAGTCACCGCCGGCGTCCCCTCGGGCAGCGAGGCCCCGCGCCTTCACGGGTCGTCTCGATGGCCGATTGTGCGCGGACGGGCCGCCTTGGACGTCGGGCAGCATGGTCCGAACGCCCATGGGGCACCTAGTCTTTCCTGCATGTCGCCGCTCGAAACGCCCGGAGGAGAAGAAGCCAAGCTCACGTTGGCCCACGGCGACCCTGTCGCCACCGAGTTGACCTTGGCTATCCGCGGTGGCGACTTGGACACTCTCCGGCGCCTCCTTACCGAGCGCCCGGAGTTGGCCACGGTCCGCATGATCGGCCGCAAAGGTCTGGAGGGCGGCTGGCGCACCCCACTGCACGCCGCGGCCGACTGGCCCGGCTACTTCCCGGCCGGTCCCGCGTCCGTCGCCCTGCTCATCGAAGCAGGGGCCGACCCCAACGACGACTGCGGCGGCGACCGCCCCGAGACGCCTCTGCACTGGGCTGCGAGCAATGATGATTCCGATGTGGCCGTCGCTCTCATCGACGCCGGCGCTGACCTGGAAACCCCCGGCGGCTCCATTGGCACCCCTTTGGACAACGCGATCGGCTACAGCTGCTGGCATGTCGCCCGACTCTTGGTCGACAGAGGGGCCAAGGTCGACAAGCTATGGCACGCCGCGGCCCTCGGTATGCTCAGCCGCCTCGACGAGCTGATGGCGGACGCCCCGGACCACGAGGAGGTCTCCAAGGCCTTCTGGCACGCGTGCTCTGGCGCCAGCGGCGCGCCGGCGACTACTTGTTGTCGCAGGGGGCCGAGCTGAACTGGGTACCGGACTACGCGGAAGGGACGCCGCTTGACGCTGCCAGTGGCTCCGGTACGCGACGGGAGAACGTCATTTCATGGCTACGTGAGCTCGGCGTCCACAGCTCGCGGGCAAGCGAGCAGCAGGAGACGGCGTAGCAGCGACAGAACCTGGTGCCCGCTGAGAATCGGCGCCTGGTCGTGTCACAAGCCGAACCCGGGGATCCGTTTACGGGGACTTCCGCATCCAAGCGCTCTTGATCCGGACAAGGCCGGCGCTTGTCGGTGGTATCAGGTGGTCTGGGCGATCCTGCCGCGCAGGGCGAGGAGGGCGAGGGTCATGCTGAAGAGACCGATGCCGGTCAGTGCCGCCGCGCCCTTTGTGAGGGCGGTGGCGTCCCATCCGGTGGCGATCAGGGAGCGGAGGGCGTCGATCAGGTAGGTGATCGGGTTGTAGGTAGCGACGGTTGCGAACCACCCGGTAAGGGCGTGCTTCGGCAGGAAGTGCGTCGCTCAAGAAGAACAGGGGGAAGAAAACGATGAACGCCGCATTGACCGCGGCCGGGCTTCCTGTCTTGAGTGCCACGGCGTAGGGGATACCAGTGAAGGCGAGTCCCCACAGCGCCGAGAACCCGATGAAGGCCAAGACTCCTGGCACGCCCGTGGCGAAGCGCACACCCAGCGCGAAGCCTATGGCCAGCACTGGCAGGCACAGGGCGACGATCACCACCACGTCGGCGGCCATGAGCCCCAGCAGCAGGGCGAGGCGGCGTACCGGCGTCATGCACAACCGATCGAAGTAGCCGCCTTGGATGTCGGTGACCAGGGCTGGAGCCCTCGACATGCCCGTTACCGCGAAGGCGATGGCCATGGGCAGCAGAAACGCTTTGTAGCTGAAGCCGACGGCGGGGCGGGCCACATTCTCGTAGTGCCCCGATGTTGGTGAGGTAGAAGAACGCGGGCAGAAAGATTGCGGTAAGCACTGCGGTCGGCTCCCGGGGAATGTCTCGCAAAGCCCGACCGACAATGGTGGCCAGATCGTGGCCGAAGCCAGCGGGGCGGCCCCGGATCTCGCCGTCCGAGGTCATGGTTGGTCCCGGTCCAGGTGTGAGCCGGTGATCTCGGTGAACACGTCGTCGAGACTTGGGCCTCGGAGCGTGAGGCTCAGCACCGTGAGCTGGCTTCGGTCGAGCTCGGTCGCGACCGTGAACAGCGCAGAGGAGCTGTCTGGGGTGGAGATGACGAGGCGCCCTTCTTGGCTCGACACGGCGCTGACTGCCTCCAAGGCCCCCAGGCGTTGGAGGGCGGTGGGATCCGTCGCCGGATACGTCGGCCACGATGAGCTCGGACCCGATGCGCTGCTTGAGCTGCTCGGGTCGGCCCTCGGCGACCAGGCGCCCGGCGGAGATGAAACCGACCCGGTGGGCCAGGGCGTCGGCCTCCTCCAGGTACTGGGTGGTGAGGAAGATCGTGATACCGAGGCTCTGGTTGAGCTTTCGCACCTCGGCCCACACCCGGGCCCGGCTGTCGGGGTCGAGCCCGGTTGTCGGCTCGTCCAGGAACACCACCTCGGGGTTGTGGACCAAAGCGGCGGCCAGGTCGAGCCGTCGGCGCATGCCCCCCGAGTAGGTCCCGATGCGCCGGTCGATCGCCGCGCCGATGGCGACCAGGTCCAACACCTCCTCGACACGACGGCGGATCTCGGCCGAGCGCAGCCCATAGAGGCGACCCTGCAGCCTGAGCAGCTCCCTGCCGGTCTGGCGGTCGTCCAGCGCCGCGTCTTGCAGGGCCACCCCGATGCGGAGGCGAACCTGGCCTGGCCTCGGCGACGACATCGTGGCCGGCGACCAGCGCCCGGCCCGAACTGGGCCGCAGCAGCGTGCACAGCATGCGGATGACGGTCGACTTGCCCGCCCCGTTGGGCCCGAGGAAGCCGTAGATCTCCCCGGCCGCAACTGTCAGGTCGAGGCCGTCGACGGCCCTGGTGGTGCCGAAGTGCCGGACGAGACTCGGTCGTCGCTACGGCCGGAGTCCGAGTGTCCGCTCACCGAAGCACACCGGCTCGTACCGGATCCCATCCTGCATACTGGCCAGTATTAACTATTCTGGCCAGCAGGTCAATGGTCCTCGAGCCCCTCACCCCCGAACGGCGCCGCCAGCAGACCCGGGACTACTTGCTGGCCGCGGCGGCCCAAGTCTTCGCCGAGCGCGGCTTTCATGGCGCGTCGCTCGACGAGGTAGCAGCGGTGGCCGGCTTCACCAAGGGGGCGGTGTACTCCAACTTCAAGAACAAAGACGACCTGTTCCTCGCCGTGTTGGAGTCCCGCTATGACTCGGAGATGGCGACGCTGCGTGCCACCTTGGCCTCATCCGAAGGGCCTCCCGAGGCCAACCTGTCCGACTTCGTCGAATTCGTCCGCGCCGAGCTCAACGACGATGTGTCGGGAGGACACTGGGCATCGCTGTACCAGGAGTTCTGCCTGTACGCCATGCGCAACCCCCAAGCGCGACAGAAGCTGGCTCGCCTCCAGCAGGCCGAGGTGGACTCCATCGCCGAGATCATCGCGGCCGAGAGGATCCGGCACGGCATCGAGGGCGCGGAGCCGCCTGAGCACGCCGCCCGCATCGTCTCCGCCCTAATGCGCGGCCTGTTCGCCTCGCGTCTGATCGATCCCGCCGCAGTGGACGACTCGCTCGTCGAAAGCACCCTCAACTTTCTGGCACGAGCACTAACCCCAACGATCAGGGCTGGTCGGCCAGCCGGGAAAGCCGCTCGCCAGAAGCCCCGTCGATAGCGCCGCCCGAACGTCTCTTTCGTGCGCGGCTCCGACGCCGGCTCGAAGCCAACACCGCCACGGGTCGAGCGGCGCGCTATTGGGGGCGGATGTTCACCCGCGGCCATACCGCAGCCGCGACACGCCATGTAGGACACACGTCCGTCGCACGGAGCGATCGGCTACCGGTGCGAGTCCGCTGGCCCGCCGGACCACGTGGATAAGGTCTGGAAGTGCTCGAGCTGCAGCGCCTCCGCGCTGATCATGAACAAGCGGTCCTGGCCTTTGAGCTAGCGAACCGCGCTTACTTCGCCGCCTCGATCTCTGACCGCGGCGACGAGTTCTTCGACCAGTTCACTGAGCGACACCGGGCTCTGCTTGCCGAACAAGATGCCGGCATCAGTGCCTTCTACGTGCTCGTTGACGAGGACGGCTCGGTGCTGGGCCGGTTCAACCTCTATGAGTTCACCGACGCGACCGCGAAGCTCGGCTACCGGGTCGCCCAACATGTCGCCGGTCGCGGGGTGGCAACTACGAGCGTGCAAGAGTTGTGCCGGCTGGCGGCGCCGCGATACGGGCTCTGTGCACTGACGGCGGCCACCTCCTGCGAAAATCTTGCATCGCAGAAGGTGCTGACCAACGCCGGGTTCATTCCTGTCGGCCCTGCCGACCCCAACGAGGTCGGCGGCAAGAAGGGCACGTTGTACCGGCGCGACCTTGCCGCTGAGTGATCTCTGATCAGCCGCCGGTGAGGCAGCGTCCTGTTCCGCGCCCGGCATCCATGTTGGTGGCTCTCACCTGCGGTGCGGTGGGCGTGGGTGAGCGCAGGTCGTCGCGATCGACGAACCTTGCTGCGGGACCGGCACAGCCGCCGGCGGGACGAACGATTGGCTCAGTCGGCGCGCCGTCTGACGCCCAGGACGCTCAGGTAGCGCCGTGACGTTCGGTTGCCCATCCGCGAGTGGGACGCCCTTTTGGAGCGGATTCTGGGGCTCTGCTCAAAGCGCTGGCAGCCGAGAGTCAACGTGGTCCACGGCTGTCTCTGCCTGCAGGCTGCGCGTTAGGTCGTCGAGACTGACACCGTGCCAGGAACGCAGTGACCTCCGCTGTGGGTGGTGATGTATCCCGCGGCGCAGTCGGGCGGCGGCGTGACGCGATTGTTTTGACAGCCAGCGAACGCGAAGACCACGAGCACCAGGGCAAATGCGGCATAGCGGCTCGAGCCTGGGCCGACGTTCACGTTCCGAGCCTTGCGGATGGACGTGATCCGTCGCCAGCGGTCGCACAAGCGGTTCGGTTGGCGGATCAAGGCGGGCGTTGGGCAACGATCCACAGGTGGGTGAATGGGGCACCGTCTTCTCGGACCGTCTCCTCAGTAGCGGCCGCAGTCCGGCGCCCTCGACAAAAATCCCCTGGTCATGGTGTTGCGAGCGTGATCGTTACTCCTCTGGAGTAGGCATGGCACCGTTAGTCGGACACAACGGAAGATGTCGCGCAGGTTGTGTCGAGGGCGATCAGCGGGAGCTCGGTACCGCTCTCATCGATACGTGCGCCCAGCGTCTCCTCGAGGACAGGGCGCAGTGCGGCCCAGGAGCGGGGATATGTGGTCGTGTAGCGAGAAGAGTGACACGGACAGCGGTGTCCCGATCGAGACGCTGCGCTCTCGCCGGTCTCGGCCTGTGGCCGCCGAGGTATACGTGGACCTGCGGGTTGGCTACGACGTTACGGAACCATTGGGCGTGCTCGCCGAAGCCGGAGCACACGACGTATCTGCCGGGCGAGGGACGGTCGAGCACTTCGAGGACGACGTAGCGTCGACGGCCTGATTTTCGGCCGACGTGTTCGAGCATCAGGAATCGGGTGCCGAAGAAGAAGCCGAGGCGGGCTTTGTAGAGCCAGATGGGTGCCCGGACGAACCACCGAACTCGCAGCAGGCCCGCAGCCGCTCGAGCGACAGCGTTCGTGCTCCGGCTGGTCACAGCAGCCAGGTTGCCAGGCGGGGGTGCCGACCCACCATTGATACCGATCGGCGTAGGAGGTGCACTCGTAGCACGGGTCGATCTCCCGACGATCCGAACCCACGGTGACAGCCGCCGGTTGACCATCCGCCAGCGGACAGGAATCGAGCAGAGCGTAATATCGGCCCACGTCCGAATGGGGGCGACGTGGAACGCATCCGCCGCTGGCACGACAATGCCTACGAAAAGGGCAAGACCATAAGCGAGACACCGACCTTTCAGTAAGCACGGTGGTGCCAGTCCTGGTTGCGGTCAGCGCTCGGTTTTGTGGCACACCCTCGGTATTCGACCGTCACGTACACGACGCAAAGAACGGCAGTGTGTGTCGGCTGCGGTGCCGCTGCGCGCCCGGAGTAGCAGTGGTGTCCCGACTGTGGCGGCCAACTCGAAACCCACCGCGCTCCGGGCCCGCCGCGTCAAGTTGTCCATGGCGAATGACCCGCAGGGCAAGGGCACGGTCAGAGACTCGCCGCTGACCACCCCTTGGTGCGAGCATTGTTCCGTGCTGGGGGACGGCGCATGGTCAGGGACCGATCTTGGGGTGACGTTCCCGCCAGGGCCGGGCCTGTTCGAGCTCATAGGCCAACTCGAACAGTGTTCGCTCGTCGCCGACCGCGGCAGCGAACTGCGAGCCGACCGGTAGACCCTCGGCGGTCCACCAGAGGGGAACGCTCATCGCCGGCGCCCCGACGATGTTGTGCAGGACCGTGTAGTCGGCGTACCCACCGATCCGCTCGATCAGGTCTTCCAGCGCGACTCCACCGTTGATGTGGCCGTTGCGTGGAGGCGGTGTGAGCGTCACCGGCGACAGAATCAGATCCCAGTCTTCGAATGTCTGCGCATAGCGAGGTTTGACCTCCTTGAGTCTTCCCCTGGCGCGCTCAAGCTCGCCGTCCGGTAGGGCACGCGCCGCAGCGGCCATGGCCAGGGTAAAAGGCTCGAGCAGAGTCTCGTCCGGCTCCGCGCCGGCGATCTGGCGGACCAGGTCGGCGACGCCGAGAGCGCTGGCGGCATAGAACAACGAAAAGTCACCCATTACCGCTTCGGTGGCGAATGGGTACTGCGCCGGCCCGACGCGATGGCCGAGCCCCTCCAAAAGCGAGACAGTCCCTTCGATACTGGCGGCCACCTCCGGGTCGGGCTCGGCGCCGCCGAGGCTGCGAGACATCACACCGATCCGAAGCCGCCGCGCCGAGATAGTGGTGACCCGTCCGACCTCTGCCAGACCCTGCGGTGCGGGCCGGCGTTCCATAGCGGCGAAGAGGCCGGCCGAGTCGCGGACCGAGCGGGACACACAGTGCTCGACGGTGAGCGGGTAGCCGGCGGCCAGCTCCTGGTGGCCGACCAGGCGGTCCAGCGATGGCTTGAGACCGAACAGCCCGCACGCCGACGCCGGAATGCGGATCGATCCGCCCCCGTCGGCCGCGTCGGCCATCGGCACGACGCCGGCGGCCACGGCTGCCGCCGACCCGCCGCTCGAACCACCCGGTGAGTACCCGGGCATCCAAGGGTTCTCCGTCGGACCCCGTTCGAGAGGTTCGGTTGTGGGCAGGTAGCCCATCTCGCCCAGAGCGGACTTGCCCAGGACCACCAGACCGGCTGCCTCCATGGCGTCCACCTGGGGGGCGTTCGCGTCGGCCGGAGGCACCCACGCCCCGAACCTCGCTCCCCACCGGGTTGGGATCCCGGCGACGTCGTACATGTCCTTGACCAGGTAGGGCGCGCCTGCGAAGGGACCCTGCAGCGCCCCGGCGGCACGGGCACGGGCCGGCTCGAAACAGTCCTCGACCAGGAAGTTGAGCTGCGGCTGCAACTCTTCGGCCCGCGAGATCGCCGCACCGACCGCCTCGGTGGCGCTGATCTCGCCGGCGGCTACCAGCTCGGCGGTGGAAGTCGCGTCCAGCCATCGAAGTTCCCAGGCGTCCATCACCACAGTCTGACCCGTCGACAGACAGCCCGTGTGGGCTGCCGCGAGGGTCGGGCGCCGAAGATCGCTGACGGGCGAACCGCTGGGCCGCTGAGCGATGGACAAGTGGAACAGTAGGGTCGCTTAGGTCGTCGACCGTCGGGCTGAGGCCCGCCTTTGGCGGCGCTGCCGTCGCTCGTAGCGCTTGCGCGGCGCGACGAACCGTCCGGCCAGGGCCGTCAGCGGCGGCTCGCCGTAACAGCTCCGGCGAGTTGGCCACGAAGGCGAGATCGAGATCGGTGATCAGGCCGGGATCAGGGCGCAGCCTCGTCTGTCAGCAGTCTGTCAGCAGACCTGCCGAGGCCAGCCGGACTCAACCGGGCTCCGGGCGGCCTCACCTACTGCACGCCACCCTACGAATGGGACCTACGGCACTCTCAAGGTGGAGGCACGGGTTCGAATCCCGTTGGGGCTGCCAGAGTTACCGGCGCTACGGCTTCGGGCTGTGCCCGTGCTCTCGACGGTGCGCGATCTGGAAGATGTTGCCGAACGGATCACGCACCATGGCCCGCCGGTCTCCATACGGGGTATCCAGCGGTTCCTCCATGGTCGCCGCACCTGCGGCCAGCGCTCGGGCATACGAAGCGTCCGCGTCGGCGACGTACACGTAGAGAAAGGCGGGGAACAACTCGCGCTCGCTGGGGGAGCTGACCATGACCAAGGAGTCACCGATGCGGATCTCAGCTGGGCGGTCCTCATGCACCTCCCCCTCGCCGTCGAAGACTGCCCGCAGGAACCGGACCGCGCCCTCCACGTCGTTGACCACCATCCGCGGCGTCAGCGTGTGGTAGCCGGGTTGAGCCATCTCCGAGTGTCCCACAGCTGTCCGCCGAGCTCGTCTCAGACACGAGGGAGGCCATGGCCAATAGAGTTCGACCGTGCTCGATCATCTCGGTGTTCAAGTGGCCGACGTCGAGGCCTCGCTCGGCTTCTACCTGGGCGTATTCGCTCCGATCGGGATGCGTGAGATGATGCGCTTCCCGCACGGCGACAGCATCGTCGTGGGTCTGTCGGGTCCTGAAGGCATCCCCAGCTTCTGGCTGAGCCCGGCCGCGAGCTCCGAGGCGCGTGAGCTGCATGTCGCCTTTCGCGCTCCGGACCGTGCTGCGGTCGACGCGGTGCACGACGCCGCCGTGGCCGTCGGGGCGGAGGTCCTTCACGCCCCCCGCGAATGGCCCGAGTACCACCCGGGTTACTACGGCGTGTTCCTCCGCGATCTGGATGGCCACAACGTCGAGGCGGTCCATCACGGGGGCTGACGGCAGCCGCTGTCGGCCGCCAGACCAGGACGTTGCGCTGGAAGCCGACCGCGGGCTTTTCAGCGCCGTCAATGGCTGCTGGCGGCGATACCCTGACCGACGCGCGAACCGTCTCTCTCGCAGCGCCGAGGAGGTCGTGGAGCAACCCGACGGCAACTACGTCAAGAGGGACCGAGTGCCTCTGTCGTCTGCGCAATGGACACTAAGTTCCCTTGCCGCTGTCCGATGGTCAAGACCTGCTCCGCCGGGCGTGCGCGTCGGAACCCGTACCGCTGTCCAGGTTCGCGATTATGGGTCTGCCACGACTAGCGGATAGGAAGTGGTGGCCAACTCGAGGATTTCGCCACGATCGTCGGCGAGAATGAACCCCGTCGCTATGGCCGCGTCGAGCGAAGCTTCGAATCTCTCCAGGTATTCAGCATGGCCGTGGGGGTAGAGCGTCGACAGCATGGTGTCATCGAAGGGCTCTGTGCGACCGAAAAGCACGGCGAACGACTCACCCGTCTGCCCGAGGCCAGAAAGGACCGCCGTGGGCACATCGACCCACGGGGTTCGGATGCCACCGGTCGCGTTGCCGTGCTTATCGAGGCACAGGGCGCCCCCTTCAGCGTCGCGGTCCAGCCGCGGGGCTTGTGGAGGCGGCGTTCCGTCCGCTACCCACCGCACCAAGCGGGACAGCGCAGCCTGGCCCACGTAGTGCTGCTGAGGCCCGGCGTTGATCGGTGTGGCCGTCGTGCCGATGACCAGGTGGGACGTGGGGCGAAGGAGGTCGGCCAGCCGAGCCGTTCCCAGCTTCCCATCGTCATAACGGCTTGCATTGAGGATGTACGTGTCTGCATGGGCCGCACCCGCAAGTTCCCAGACGCGTACGGCCTCGGTGTCAGCCTGATCAGCCCGACCACCGCCGAGCAGTATGACATCGGTTTCGCTCTGCAAGACCAGTACCGGTACGCGAACGTCGTGGCGAATGCATTCACCATCGTCGGCGATTGCGTGGATCGCGCCATTCATCTGGCGCAACCGCCTGGACGCGGGAAAGTACGACCCGTCGAGCATGACACCTGCAGCGGGGCGACCGTGCACGAAGAATCCGTCGAACACTCGGGTGATCGGGTCGATCGCGTTGATATAGGTGACAAGGCAGGCGGCGGACTGCGATTCGCCTGCCGCGAGGAGGCGGTCGGGTTCGAGCCCGCCGAGCGGACTATTGCCTCTGGAGTCCCGCAGTAGCTCGCCCACCTGGCTGAACATGTCGAAGGACCAGGCGTCACCGGGATGAACGAGTGTGTCGTAACGGTCCGGCGCCAAAAGCTTGAGATGTATGCCATCGACGAAGCCGCCACCGTCGATTCCCACCTTCTGTGCCGACACTCCAACCCAGGCATGGCCGGCCGCGACGAGGTGTCGATGCAGAAGGGCCCAGTCGGGCGAGGCATCGACGCCGCCTGACACGTTGTTCCACTCGACCACGACCGTGCCGCTGAAGCATTGAGGATCCGCGGGTCGTCGCACCAGGATCCGTGTGCGGAATTCCGCGGTGGCACCTGGTGCGACATCCCAATTACCATCCGTGCCCCGCTCGCCTCGAAGCTCGAAGGATGTCGCGTCCCCCGTGACGAGGAACTCGGCTTCCTCGTAACCGAGCGCCGTGATATCGATCTCTCCCATGACATCGGGCGCCTTGCCCGCCATTTGGTGAACGTGTGCAGCTCGTGAGTTCATCGCACACAGAACTCGGCATCCACGGGCAGCGCCACACCGGTGATCCATTTGGCCTGGTCGGAGGCCAGGAACGCCACGGCGTCTGCGATGTCCTCCGGTTCGAGGATGTCGATCGGCATGGCGTTCTGCATAGCAGCAATCGAGGTGCTCTCGCCTGTTATGGCCTGGGCCACCAGTCCGCTCATGGCCTCGTTCATGGTCATGCCTGACTTCACACCGGTCGGGTGCACGCTGTTCACCCGGATCGACTCGGGAGCGAGGGAGGCCGCCAACTGTTTCATCAGGCCGACCAGGCCGGTCTTGGTGGCGGTGTAGGCGAGTGCTCCCACGCCGAAACCGGCCGTCGCTCTGAGACCGGCAGAGGAGTTGGTGATGACGATGTTGCCCCCCGCACCCTGCGCACGCGGCGTTGCCAGTGACACCGAGATGGTCCATGCACCGGTCAGGTTCGTATCCACGATTGCCCGCCACGTCGCGTCGTCATCACCGCCCTCGGTCAGACGAACAATGCCGACGTTGGCGATAACGATATCGACCCGACCCAGGGACGTCATACCCTCGTCAAAGCGCTTTTTGGAGCCTGGCCCGCAGGAGCGGAGCCTTGTCATACTGGGCTTCATGCCATGGCCCGAAGGCTTCATGTGGGGCACCGGCGCGTCCTCGACCCAGTGCGAGGGGGCGGCGCCAGCGTCGGACTGGTGGGGATGGGAGCGGGCGGGTCACGCCCCGTTGTCCGGTGACGGCAACGGATTCTCCGCCAGGTTCGCCGAGGACTTCGGGCTGCTGGCCGGGATCGGGCTCACCCATCACCGGCTCTCCCTCGAGTGGGCCCGTCTGGAGCCCGAGCAAGGCGTGGTCGACCGTGGCGCCGTCGAGCACTATCGCTCCGTGTTGTCCGCGGCGCGTGCTGCTGGCCTATCGCCGTGGGTGTGTCTTCACCACTTCACCCTGCCCAAGTGGTTCGCGGACTCCGGGGGCTTTCTCGTCGAGCGGAACCGTACCGAGGTCTGGGCCCGCCACGTCGACTTCGTCGCCGAAACCTTCGGCGACCTGGTCGCCGGGTGGCAGCCGGTCAACGAGACCAACTACTACGCACGGGCTGCCTACGGCGGCCGGGGCTGGCCTCCGGGTCACAACGATCGAGACGAGGTGGCGCACGCAGACGAAGCCATCCAGCTGGCATCGGCGGAGGCGGCACTAGGACTGAGGGGAACCGGCAAACCGGTATCGTCGATCTTCGGGCTCTCGCCCATCGTGGCCCAGGACGACGAACCGACCACCTCGGGTCTCGCCCAGACCCTCTACGACGCCTTCTGGGCTCCCGGTCTCGAGTTGTTCCGAGACGGCGTGCTGCGGGTGCCCGGCCGTAAGCCGGTCGGCCGCGCCGATCTTGCGGGCTGCGTTCGACCTGATCGGCTTCTCCTACTACGCCGCTATGGGTGTACGAAGGGGCCGGTTGGTCGTACATCCACCGGATGCGGCGGTCTCGCCCCTCGGGTACGGCATCTGGCCCGATGGCCTCGGTCTGGTCCTCGACCGGCTCCATGCCGAGCTGCCGTCCACCCCCCTGCTGCTCGCCGAGTATGGCATCGGAACCGACGACGACGACGTCCGTGCCGCCTATCTGGAGCGCGGCCTCTCCGTCGTGCAGCGCCGCGATTAGCCGGGGTATCCCAGTGCGAGGGTTCTTCCATTGGACGTCCGTGGACAACTACGAGTGGCTCCACGGCGACGGAGTCGCCTTCGGGCTCATCGATCGCTATCGCAACGTCCGGACCAGCGCTCGGGTGCTCCAACGCGAGGCGCAGTCGTGAGCGACGAGTGGCAGCTGGGACCCTTTGCCGTCCAGAAGCAACCCGTCCTGGGGAGTGTTCCGGATCTGCGGTTCCCCTGTCCCATGACTGGAACCTCGGTCCGCTGGGCAGCCAAGGACGTGTTCAACCCCGGCGCCGTGGTGCACAACGGAAAAGTGCACCTCTTGATCCGGGGCGAGGACTCGGTCGGACCGTTCCAGGGAACTTCCCGCATCGGCCTGGCCGTCAGCGAGGACGGCTTGACGTTCGAGGTCGAACCCGAGCCGGTGCTCTATCCCGCGGTCGATGCCTGGCAAGCCTGGGAGTGGCCCGGCGGATGCGAAGACCCCCGGGTGGTCGAGTCCCCCGACGGGGGGCTACGTCTGCACCTATACCGCCTTCGACGGAAAGGTAGGCACCCTTGTTCGTCGCCCGCTCGGACGACCTCCGCCAGTGGAAGAAGCACGGTCCCGCGTTCGCTGGCACACCCCACGCCCGACGGTCGTCAAAGAGCGGTGCGGTCGTCACCGAGGTGAATGATGGCCGGTTGGTGGCGGCGAGGATCGAAGGCCGCTTTTGGATGTACTGGGGCGAAGGGACCTGCTCCGCCGCCACCTCCGAGAACCTGGTCGATTGGACGCCCATTGAGTTCGACGCGACGACGGGATCACTACCTCGCGCCCGGCCGGGCTCCGGGCCGAGCCTGGGAGATCGAGTTCGTGCCCGGTCAACGGGTGCTGCGGCCCTTGCTGTTCCCTCGGCAGGGTCGCTTCGATTCGCTGCTGGTCGAGCCTGGGCCTCCCGCGCTTCGAACCGAGAGCGGCGTGCTGCTCGTGTACAACGGCGCAAACCATTTCGAAGGCGGAGATCCATCGCTGCCGCCGCTCTCGTACCAGCCCGGGCAGGCCCTCTTCGACAACGAAGAGCCGGCATCGTGCATCGCCCGGACGGTCGAGCCATTCCTGAGAGCCGATACCGTCGGTGCTCGAATGGGCCAAGTGGCCAACGTGTGCTTCACGCAGTCGCTGGTGCTCTTTCGGGGCCGCTGGCACCTCTACTTTGGCATGGCTGATTCACGGATCGGCTGCGCGGTCGCCCCGGCAACGCCGGCCCGGGGGGGGGAGAATGGCGACATGACCGCGTCTGACGCCCCGCACCCCGAGTGGGATGACTCTTATGTCGGGCCGCCGCCGCCCTGGGACATCGGCCGCCCGCAACCGGCGTTCATCCGCCTCGCCGAGGCGGGCGCGCTCACCGGCGCACTGCTCGACGCCGGCTGCGGTACGGGCGAGCACACCATCCTCGCCGCCCGGCACGGTGCCCGCGCCCTCGGTATCGACGTCTCCCGGCGCGCCATCGAGATCGCCAGGCGCAAGGCTGCCGAGCGCGGCATCGACACCAGCTTCCAGGTGCTCGACGCGCTGCACCTCGACGCGCTCGGCGAGCCCTTCGACACCATCATCGACAGCGGGCTGTTCCACGTCTTCGACGACGCCGCTCGCATCCAGTACGTCACGGCGGTGCACGCCGCTCTCCGCGTGGGTGGCCATCTTCACCTCGCGTGCTTCTGCGACCGCCAGCCGGGAGACTGGGGTCCGCGCCGGGTCACCGAAGGCGAGTTGCGCGCCGCGTTCGAATCCGGCTGGCGGATCGATTCACTCGCCCCCGCCCGCTTCGACATCAACCCGGGCTTCGGCACCGCTACTGCCGAAGCCTGGCTGGCGGATGTCGTCCGGCTGGCGCCCAGGTAAGCAGAGCCATGCTGAAAGACCTGGTGACCCCCGCTGATCGCTCCGACTCCTACCATCGCCGTGGCCTGTGGGACGCAACCGACCTTGTCGGGCCGACTCCGCAGCATGGCGCAGAGCCGACCGGCGAAGCTCGCCGTGGTGGACCGGGGCGGCCGCAGCCGCCACGACTGGCGCCAGCTCGACGACGACGTCACGAGGCTGGCGGCATGGATGGCCGGGCGGGGAGTGCGGGGGGGCGACGTGGTGTCCATCCAGCTGCCGAACTGCTACGAGTTCGTGGTCGCCGCCGTGGCCACGCAGCGCCTGGGTGCGGTCATCAACCCGCTGCTCCCGATCTACCGCCGCAAGGAGCTGCTCCACGTGCTGACGGTGGCTCGGCCCAAGGTCATCTGCACGCCGGCCAGCTATCGGGGCCACGACCATCTGGGCGACACGGCCCGGATCATCGGCGATGCCGGCCAGAAGGTGATGCACGTGGTGGTGGACGACGAACGGCCGGCCGCCGTCGACCCGGTCGACGGGCCGACCGTCTGGTTCGCCGATGCCCTCGAGTCCGCGCCCGTCCTTCCCGCCGGGGCCCGGGAAGAGGAGGCGGGCGCAGTCTCCGAGCTCATTTTCACCTCGGGTACTGAAGCGTCGCCGAAAGCCATCATGCATACGGAGCAGACGGCCAACTTCAGCGTCCGAACCGCCCACCGTGCCCTCGGGATGGGAGCCGACGAGGTGGTGTGGATGCCGTCACCCATCGGGCACTCCACCGGCTTCAACTACGGGGTTCGCTTCGCCGTGTTCCATGGGCTGCCGCTCGTGCTCCAGGACCGGTGGGACCCGAAGGCGGCCTTCGACCTGGTGGCAGCGGAGGGCGGCAGCTACACCCTGGCCTCCACCACGTTCCTGCAGGACCTGGTGGTCGAGGCCGAGCGGCGCCGAGCCGGGCTTGGCTCGATGGCCCGCTTCGGCTGCGGCGGGGCGCCGGTCCCACCGGACTCTGGTGCGGCGGGCAGCAGCCGTCGATATCGGTGTTCTCCGGCTCTACGGCTCCACCGAGGTGCTGGTGGCCACTTGGAACCGGCCCGCCAGTCCCTTCACCAAGCAGCATCCACACCGATGGGCTGGCGCTGCCCGATGTGGAGGTGGAGGTCCGCGACGATCGGGACGCGCCTTGCGCTCCGGGCGCCACCGGAGAGATTGCCGTCCGCGGTCCCAACACCTGCGTCGGCCTGTTCGCAGATCCGGAACGTACGGCGGCCACCTTCGACGACGATGGTTGGGTGCGGTCCGGCGATCTCGCCGTCATGGACGGTGACGGTTACCTGACGGTCGTGGGCCGTAAGAAGGAGATCGTCATCCGCGGTGGCCTCAACATCACGCCTCGGGAGATCGAGGACTTACTGCTGGAGATGCCGGAGGTGGACCGGGTCGCCGTGGTGGGCCTCCCCGACGAGCGCTTAGGCGAGCGGATCTGCGCGTGCGTGGTGCTGCGGCCGCAGGACCGCCCTCGACTTCGCCACCATGATCGACCGGCTCCGGGCGATCGGCCTCGCCACCTACAAACTGCCCGAGCGGTTGGAGGTTCTCGACTCGCTTCCGATGACCGCATCGGGGAAAGTGCAGAAGTTCGAGATCGTGGCTCGGCTCCTCCGCACGTCGCGGCAAGAGCCGTGACGGGCTCCGTGGTCGACGCGCAGGTGGTGGACGCTTACGTGGCGGCCGGCTACTGGGGAACCGATTCCCTGACCGACGTCATCCGGCGCAACGTCGCCTCCGCCC
The DNA here is from genome assembly GCA_963757175.1 of uncultured Actinomycetota bacterium. Lineage (GTDB taxonomy): Bacteria > Actinomycetota > Acidimicrobiia > Acidimicrobiales > Palsa-688 > CAVWQR01. The sequence continues at coordinate 543,970 of CAVWQR010000002.1, forward strand.
CTGAAGCGCCGGCTGTGGTGGGCGAAGACCTGAGCATGACCTGGGCCGACTACGACCGGGCGGCCGACGACATCGCCGCCGCGCTGGTGGGCTGTGGGGTGCAGCCCGGGGACCGGGTGGGCGTCTGGCTGGCCGACGGCGGTTCCGTCCATGGCGCGCTGATGGGTACAGAGCGCGCCGGGGCCACGGCGGTGGGCCTCGGAGCGCGCACCGGTGGACAGCGAGGTCGAGTACCTGTTGTCGTCGACCGGCACCCGGGTGCTGGTGACGGGCACGGGCCAGCGGGGCGTGACGGTGGCGCAGCAAATGGATCGCATGCGAGCCGTCGGCTCGCCCCTCGAACACCACGTGGTGGTGCCCGCCGACGTGGGGTCACCAAACAGCGACGGCGTTTTCGTCGACGGCAGGCGAGCCGGGCGCGGGGACCGTGGGCGCACCGACTTCGAGGGGCGCCGCCTCGGTCCCAACGACCTGTTCCTCATCAACGCCACCTCCGGAACCACCGGGCTGCCCAAGCGGGTCAAGCAGTTCCAGAACCGTTGGTTCTTCTTCCATCAGCTGGTCGGACAGGCCATCGACCTGCAGCCCGACGACGTGTTCATGAGCGTGATACCGGCGCCCTACGGGTTCGGACTGTGGACCGCTCACTTCACCCCGGCTGCGGCCGGGATACCGGTGGTGGTGATGGAACGCTTCAGCGCCGACGGCGCCCTCGAGCTGATCGCCCGAGAGCGGGTAACCATCCTGTGCTGCGTCAGCACCCAGTTCGTCATGATGCTCTCTTCGAGCCGCCTCGGCAGCGTCGACCTGTCATCGTTGCGAGCCATCTTCACCGGAGGCGAGGCCGTGCCCTATCACCGGGCTTCCGAGTTCGAGCAACGGACAGGGGCCCTGGTGCTCCAGTTCTACGGCTCCAACGAGACGGGCGCCTACTCCAACACCTCGATCGGCGACAGCCGCGAGGATCGCCTGACCACCTGCGGAAAGGTGCTCGACGTCATGCAGCCCCGCCTGTTCGACGAGCTCGGCGTTGACGTCACCGACAGCGGCGGACCGGGTCGGCCGGGATGCAAGGGCCCGGCGACCTGCGCCGGCTATTACGCCGATCCCCAAGGCGATGCCCGCCTGTTCACCCCCGAGGGTTGGGTGCTGATGGACGACGTGGCCACCATCGACACCCGGGGCTTCGTTCGCGTGACCGGTCGGCGAGGGGACTTCATCATCCGCGGCGGCAAGAACATCTCGGCCGTCTCCGTCGAGGATGCCGTCAGCACCCACCCCGCCGTGGCTCTGGTTGCCGCCGTAGCCGTACCCGACGACGTCTTCGGTGAACGGGTCGGCGTCTTCGTGGTCGAGCGCGAGAGGCGCAGCCTGACGCTCGAGTCGTTGGCGGCGCACCTGGAGGCGTCCGGTTACACCAAAGAGACCTTTCCCGAACACCTCTTCGTGATCGATGAGCTGCCGAGGGCCTCGGGCGGAAAGGTGGCCAAGGAGCTCCTGAAGCAAGAGGTGGCCAAGCGCGTGGCCGGCCGGTGACGGTGGATCCGCGACGAGAGGAGAAGGATGGTGGGTGACCCTCGCTACCGTGACCGCCTGCGAGTCGAAGAAGCCGTGCTCGAGCCTGAACACGACCCGGGCTCAGGGCGGATGGCGTCGATCGTCATCCTGGATCGACCCGACGTGCTCAATGCCATCGACTGGCCCATGCTCGAGGCCATCGACAACCTCATCGACGACCTGGCCACCACCCCCGGGTTGTGCGCCGTGCTCCTGACCGGCGCCGGTCGGGCTTTCAGCGCCGGCGGCGACCTGGAGAGTTACCGCAGCCTGCAGCGCGACGCCGACGCGTTTCGCCGTTTCGTCGGCGACGTCCACCGGGTCTTCGGGCGCTGGCGGCAGCTGCCGGTACCGGTCGTGGCCCTGGTCAACGGGGTGACGGCCGCCGGCGGCCTCGAGCTCCTCCTCAACTGCGATCTCGCTTTCGTGGCCGCAAGCGCCCGCATCGGAGACGGGCACTTGAATTTCGGGCAAATGGGGGGCGGGGGAGTCCTGACCCTTCTCCCGCGGGCGGTCGGCCTCCAACGGGCGACCGAGCTCATCATGTCAGGCCGCTTCCTGTCGGCGGCCGAGGCGGTGGAATGGGGTCTCGCGTCGAGATGCGTCGACGACGAGGTGCTGATGGAGGCCGGCCTGGAACTGGCCAGACAGATTGCGGCCAAGAGCCCGCTGGCCGTGGCCAACGCCAAGGCGGTACTGCAGACGCTGTGGCTGGGCAACGGGGACGTGGCCGGCGGCCTGCAGCTGGAGCTGGACCGGAACGTCGAGTACTGCCTGGGTTCGGAAGACGCTCCCGAAGGCCTGGCGGCCTTCGCCGAGAAGCGTGCCCCGCGATTCCGGGGCCGCTGAGAGTTGTCCGATCGTCCGGTCAGAAGGAACCAGTCAAAGGAAATCGTCGAGACCGTGCTCCTCGCGGATCCGGTCGAGCTGCCGCCCGAGCTGGACCTGGTCCTCATGGCTCAAGGGCAGGAACGGGCGCCGCAGGGATCCAGCCGGCAGGCCGAGATGGGCCAGAGCGGCCTTGATCGAACGCGGGTTGCCGTAGCGCGAGAGCAGGGCGTTCAGGGCGAGCAGCCGGCCCATATCGGCGGCCGCGCCCCGGTCCCGTCGGTGGCCGCCCGCCACACCGCGGCCACCAGCCCCGGTACCACGTTGCCCTCGAAGCACAGGACGCCAGCACCCCCGAGCGCGGCCATGTTGGCCATGTGGTGCAGCCAACCCGTCCGAACCTGCACCCGGTCGCGCAGCTCGGTCACCGTTCGGGTCAGCTGGCTCAGGCCGCCCGAGGCCGTGTAGCTGACACCGGTGACGGCGCGGTGGTGCTGGACGATCCGACCGATCAGCCCCGGACCCATTTCGTAGCCCACCAGGGCGACGTTCTCCCCAACGATGATCGGGCAGCCGGACACGGCCACGACATCCGTCGAAGTAGCCCTCGATCTCGTCGTCGTTGGGACGCAACGCCCCCGTACGCGGGGGGAAGACCTGCACCGCGTCGACCCCCGTGCGGCTCAACCGGTCGACCTGCGCTACGGCGCTTGCGGTGTCACCGGTGAGTCCGACCCCTGCGCCGACCACCTCGCGTACCCCTCCCAACACCTCGACCGCGGCGCGGTACACCGTTTCCTTCTCGGCCAGGCTCAGCGCCAGGCCCTCACCGCTGCCCTGGCTGCACAGGTAGACGCTGACCGGGTGGCCGGTGAAGCGCTGCAGGTGACGTCGGAGCTCGCCCTCGTCCACCTCCCCCTCGTCGGTGAACGGCGTGATGCTCATGATGCCGACGGACGTGCTGGTCTGCGGTCGCGGCTCGGGCACGGTCACGCTTCCGGGTAAACCATAATCTTTGTTAAGATAGTCAGCTCACGGGGGAGAAGCGATGAACACCACGACAGGTTCGGACAGCGGGGGACGGGTCTACCACCTGATCTCGGCGGATAGCCACGTCAACGAGCCCCCCGACCTGTGGACCAGCCGGGTGCCGGCCGCCCTGCGCGCCCGCGCCCCGCGGATCGAGCACTTTGCCGAGGGTGACGCCTGGGTCATCGAGGGGGTGAAAGACCCCATCAACTTCGGGATGAACGCCTGCGCCGGGCTCGAGCCGGAAGCCATGAAAGGCTGGGCCCGGTTCGAGGAGATCCGGGAAGGAGGGTGGAAGCCGGCGGCTCGGACGGAGGAGATGGACCGCGACCGGGTGGACGCGGAAGTGCTGTACCCGACGCCCCGCCTCATCAACGCCATCGTCGCCAACCGCGATCCCGAGTACCACCTGGCCATGGTCCGCGCCTACAACGACTGGATTTCCGAGTATGTCGAATACGCCCCGGCGCGCTTCGTCGGGCTGGCTGTGCTGCCCAACCGCGGCGGTCCGGAGGCGGCGGTCGCCGAGATCGAGCGGGTACTGGATCGGCCGGGGATGGGCGGCGTGATGATGGGCTGCTGGCCCAACGGAACGCTGACCATCGAACCGGAGGACGACAAGGTGTGGGCCACGCTCAGCGAGCGGGGCGTCCCGCTCGGCATCCACGTGGCGCTCACCCAGACCACGCCAGGCGCCCACCGGGCGAAGCTCCCTGGCTACGGCCGGTTCTTCGATGCGCCCAACCGCATGATCGAGATGATCTTCTCCGGAGTCTTCGACCGTTTCCCGGCCCTCGACGTGGTGTTCGCCGAGGTCGACTTCGGCTGGGTCCCCTACGTAAAGGAGCAGATCGACAACAACTACCAGCGACTCGACCCGGTCAGCAGGTTTGGCCTCCAGCAGCTGCCCAGCGCGTACATCGACCAGCACTTCCACTACACGTACATAACCGACACGTTCGGCTTGCAGAACCGCCACCACGTCGGGGCCGAGCGCATCCTGTGGTCCAGCGACTACCCCCACGTCAGCGCCGACTACCCCTACTCGTGGCGGGTCGTCCAGGCGTCGCTGTCCGGGGTGAGCAGGGAAGAGCGCGACCTCATTCTCCACCGCAACGCTGAACGTCTCTACGGTCTGGGCACCGGAACCGCTTGAGGGCCGGATGGTGAGCGGCGCCGGCACCCGCGGCCCCCGGCCTGACGAGGAGAGCGCGGACTTCTGGAGATCGCTGGCCCGTCATCGAATCGAAGTGCAGCGCTGCGTCGCCTGCGGGCGGCACCGGTTCCCACCGATGCCATCGTGCCCGTACTGCGCGGCCCCGGAAGCGGAAGCGGTGGAGATCGCTGGAACCGGCACCGTTTACTCCTGGGTGACGGTCCATCGCGCCCTGAGCCCGGCCATGGCCGACGATGTTCCCTACAGCGTCGTCACCGTCGACCTCGACGGCGGCGGTCGGATGTTCGGCCGCGTGGTCGAGCCGGACGTGGTCGCCATTGGCGACCGGGTCGGGCCCGTCTTCGTCGAACGCGAGGGATGGACCGAACTCCGCTTCGCACCGGCAGCGCCTCTGCGCCAGCAACCGGAGAGGGCGTGAAGGCCGCCATAGCCGGCGTCGGCTACACCGAGCTCAGCCGCCAGTCGGGGAGCAGCGTTCTCCGCCTCGCCGACGAGGCATGCCGGGCCGCCCTCGACGACGCCGGCCTCCACGCCTCGCACGTCGATGGCGTCGCCAGCTTCATGGTCATGCACGACTCCGTGCCGGCCCAGGCGGTAGCCACGTCGTTGGCCGTCCCCCAGCTTCGCTTCGTCGTCGACGCCGACCTCGGCGGTCAGGCCCCCTGTTACCTGACGATGCTGGCCGCCATGGCCGTCGAGACGGGACAGGCCCGCAACGTCCTGGTGTTCCGGGCCATGAACGGCCGATCGGGTGCCCGGGTGGGGGCGATGGAGTTCCATGGCATGGGTGCCCAGTTTCGCTATCCGATCGGCTACGACGCCTACGCCATGTATGTGGGCATGTGGGCGCAGCGGTTCCTGCACGAAACGGGTCAGGGCGTGATGGATCTTGCGTCGGTGGCCTGTGGCCAGCGGGCGTACGCCGTGGACAACGAGCGCGCCTACCGCCGCCAGCCGCTGTCGCTCGAGGACTACCTCGCCTCCCCTTACGTGGTCGATCCGTTCCGGGTTGACGACTGCACCGTCGAGGTCGACGGTGCCTGCGCCGTGCTCGTTACCACGCTCGACCAGGCCCGGGACCTCCGTCGCCCGCCGGCAGTGGTGGCCTCTGGCGCCTACCGGGCAGGTCCCCGCTCGGGCCTCGACATCGGCGACCATCTTCTGTGGGACGACTACTCGCGGAACTACACCCACCACCTGAGCGAGGACCTCCTGGGTCGCGCCGGCGTGGCCGCGACCGACATCGAGGTGGCCGAGATCTACGACTGCTTCACCAGCACCGTCCTGCTGGGCCTCGAAGGGCTCGGTATCTGCGGCCGCGGCGAGTCCGGTGACTTCGTCCGAGAGGGAAACACCGCCCTGTCCGGAAGGCTACCGACCAACACCAACGGCGGACTGCTGTCTGAGGGCTATCTGCACGGGATGAACACCCTGGCCGAGGGCGTGCTTCAGGTGCAGGGTCGATGCGGCGCCCGCCAAGCCGGCAGACACGACGTGGCCGTGGTGACCTCGGGCGCCATGATGGACGGGTCCGCCCTCGTGCTCACAACAGACCATTGACGATCCCGGCCCGTCAGTCGGCGGGCAACCAGCTGGCGTCGACGATGCGGTTCAGGTCGAACGAGTGCTCCCATCCCCGGGGGTGGTGATCCACGGGATCGACGAAGTGGGCGCTGGCCGCCTGTTCCGCTGCTCGAGTCGAGCCCTTCTCGATGAGCCGAAAGATCCGCTCATGGTCACGGGCCGTGGCCTGGCGGACTTCTTTGTCGGCGAAGGACCCGAGCTGGTTGACGTCCCGGGCCAGATGGTCGACGTGGGCCGACCAGAGCGATTCCAGTGCACCGACGACCTGGACCATGGTCTCGATGCCGCAGGTGCTCACCAGGTCGACGTGGAACTGACGAGCGAGCCCGGTGTAGACGTACGGGTCATCGATCTCCTGTCGGGCCAGGTCCAGGGTGGCCCGCAGGCGGGGCAGGACCGTCTCGGCGCGGTCGCCACGGCTGGCGCAGGCGCCCACGCAGGCGGGCTGCAACCGGTGCAGGGCGCGCAGCACGTCAACCAGTGGCACTGAGCGCGCCTGGAGCACCAGGGCCAGCATGTAGGCGGCCTTGCCCGGCTGGGGGTGGTGGACGATGGCTCCACCGACGTTGCCCCGCCGGACCGTCAGCAGCCCTTCGGTGGCCAGGATCGAGAGGGCTTCGCGTATGGCCGGTGCGCTCACCCGGAACTCCTTGAGCAGCTCGTCCTGCTTCGGGAGCGTTGCCCCGTCGGCCAAGGCTCCCGACAGGATCCGGTCGCGCAGCGTCCCCGCGACCATCTCCGCCAGGCGCGGCTGGCGAAGCTGGATCCGGTGATGGACCATCAGAGAGGCGGCTCAGGTCTCCGGTGGGGCGGCATCGGGGGCCATCCTGTCGGCCACGGCGAGGGTGGCCGCCGCCCCTCCCAGGCCGAGAGCCACGCTGGTGAGCGCCCAGAGGAACCCGGAACGGTCCTTTCGCAGCAAGCCGTCGATCGACAGCGGCCCAGGGCCTTCGTTGGCAATGGCGAAGGCGGCGGCGATGAGGGTCAGGTTGTATTCAAAGCCGCCCTGGGCGAGCCACACGCCATTCTTGGCGTGGACCTTGTTGATGGCCACGGCCATGGTGCCGGTGATCATCGCCGGCCCGAGGGGACTCAGGAAGCCGACGGCGGTGAGGCCGCCGCCGACGGTCTCGCTCAGGGCCGCGGCCCGGGCCTGGTGTTTGGCCGGATGCAGTCCGATCGAGCCCATCATCTGCTCGGTGCCCTCCAGCCCGGGACCACCGAAGCTACCCCTGAGCTTCTGCAGGCCATGACCCAACATCAGCCCGCCCACCGTGGTGCGCAGGACCACCCGGCCCAAGTTCATTTGCGGCTCTCCCTGGTCTGCATATGACGTACCTCGTCGTCGCTCGTTCTACTACGACTCGAGTGGGGCCACCGCCGTCCGCGTGAACGTGGCACCGGGAGGATCCGGCTCCTTCGAGCTCGTGTGGCAGGACGCCCCATGCCACCTGATGCAGGGCGAGCGCTAGATTCGCAGATGTCCTCACGAGGGAGGCGATCGCCCGTGCCCAAGTACCTGCTGAAGGTCCGCTATAGGCCCGAGGGGCTCCAAGGAGTGCTGCGCGACGGGGGTGCGGCGCGGCATTCCGCCGCCCAGGAGCTCGCCAAGAGCGTGGGCGGATCGCTGGAATCCTTCCACTTCGCCTTCGGAGACGACGACGCCTATCTGATCTGCGACCTGCCAGACAATCAGGCGGCGGCCAGCGTGGCCATGACGGTCTCGGCCAGCGGCCGGGTCGCCGTCAGCACCGTGCCCCTCCTCACGGTGGCCGAGTTGGACGCGGTCGCGGCGGCGAAGAAGCCGGAGTACGCCCCGCCTGGAGCGTGACGACGTCCGAACACGAACGGCTCGCTCCCTACCGGCAGAAGCGGGACTTCTCCCGGACCCGTGAGCCCGCCGGGCGTTCGCCCGCGGCCGAGGATGGCCAGGCAAGACGGTTCGTGGTCCAGCGTCACCGGGCCCGCCGATTGCACTATGACTTCCGCCTGGAGGTCGAGGGAGTGCTGGTCAGCTGGGCCGTTCCCAAGGGTCCGACGTTGGATCCCGCCGTGCGCCGGGCCGCCTTCCATGTCGAGGACCACCCGTTGGACTACTTCGACTTCGAGGGAGTCATACCGGCCGGCGAATACGGCGGCGGTGACGTGATCGTCTGGGACGAAGGAACCTGGGAACCACACGAAGCCGGCGAACCGGCCGATCCCGGTAGGGCCATCCGGGACGGTGAGCTCCATCTCGACCTCCGCGGCCACAAACTGGTGGGCCGGTTCGTGCTCGTACGCACCCGCACCGACCAGGGGGGCAAGGAGCAATGGCTGCTGCTGCACAAGCACGACGAGCATGCCCTCACCGGGTGGGATCCCGAGCAGCATCCCCGCTCGGTGCTCAGCGGCCGCACCAACGATGAGGTCAAGGCCGACCCCGACCGGCTGTGGCGATCCGACCTGCCGCCGGACCAGGCGGCCGTTCCCGTCGGCTCGCCAGCGCCGAGCGGACCCGGCGAGGAAGAGTTGCGCCAGCTCGACGACTTCGGCTCGACCGGTACGTGGCATGTCTTCGATCGACAGCTGCGCGTCACCAACCTCGACAAGGTCCTGTTTCCGGGTCGCCCCGGTGAGGAGCCCGTCACCAAGCGAGACCTGCTCCGCTACGCGGCACAGGTGGCGCCGGTGGTGCTTCCCTACCTGGCCGGTCGGGCGCTGAACATGCACCGATTCCCGAATGGGGCACAGACCCGGGGCTTCTGGCAGAAGGAGCTCCCCAACCACGCACCGGAATGGGTGTCGCGCTGGGAAAACCCCGAGGCCGGCCGTGGTGAGAGTCGCACCTACCTGGTCGTCGACGAACCGGCTGCGCTCGTCTGGGCCGCCAACTTCGGGGCGCTCGAATGGCACGCCTGGACCTCACCGACGGCACAGCCGCGCCGCCCGTCGTATGTGCTGATCGATCTCGACCCCGGCGAGACCACCAGCTGGGAGGACCTACTCGTCCTGGCGCGACTGCACCGGACCGCCTTGGAGAAAGTCCACGTCCGCGGCCAGCCGAAGGTCACGGGCCAGCGAGGCATCCAGGTCTGGATTCCCGTCGCGCCCGGCCCCGACTTCGCCGAAACGCGGGCGTGGGCCGAGGAACTCTCCCGCGTCATCGCCTCGGTCGTCCCCGACCTGGTCAGCTGGAAGTGGCAGGTGAGCGACCGCGGCGGCCTCGCTCGCCTGGACTACACCCAGAATGCGATCAACAAGACGCTCGTCGCTCCCTACAGCCCGAGACCTGCCCCCGGCGCGCCGGTCTCCGCGCCCATCGAGTGGGACGAGCTCGACGACCCTGGGCTCAGGCCCGACGGCTTCACGGTTCGCAGCGTGTTGGCCCGGGTCGCGGAGAAAGGCGACCTGTTCCTCCCCGTCCTGCACCAGGACCAGCGCCTGCCCCCTATTACCTGACCAAGGCGCGTGCCAAAATGGGGTTATGCGACCGGTAGGCGTTCATCACGTGTCGATCAACGTCGACGACGTCGAGGCCGCCCTGAAGTTCTATGTGGACGTGCTCGGCCTGAAGGTCCGAGCCGATCGACCCGACTTCGGTTTCGGCGGCGCCTGGCTGGACGCCGGCGGCCAACAGGTCCACCTCATCGAGGCTGCCCCGCCGGTCGATCAGGGTCAGCATTTCGCCCTCGCCTTTGGCGATCTCGCCGCGGCGGTGGAGGAGCTGCGGGGACAGGGGATCGAGGTGACCGAGCCGGCGGCGGTCGGCACGAGCCTCCAATCCTTCATGCTGGACCCGGCCGGCAACCGAGTCGAACTGCACCAGCCGGGGGCGCTTCCGGCTTGATGGGGGCCGGCGGCGGATCGGCCCTCAAAAACGGTGGCGGGTATGGGTGAAGGTGCCCTTGCCGAACACCAGGATCTTGGCCGGCCGCACCGAGAACACGAGGGCCTCACCGGCAGGCTGTTGGAACGTCCCGCCACGCGCCTCGAAGCGCCACCGTCCGTCCCACTTCGTCGTCCACGCTTCGGCCAGGCGTTCGAGGGCGCCATCGTCGGTCACCTGCACCGCGTCGCCTTCGACTACGACGTCCGCCCCTCCGTCCCAGTGGTTGCAGCCGGTGGTGAGGATGACGTGAGGGTTGGCGGCCAGGTTGCGGGCCTTTTGCTCGCCGGCGCCGGTGCAGAAGTGGAGCGCGCCGTCGAGCCACACGGCCACGAGGGGGGTGACATGGGGCCGGCCGTCGGCCCGGACCGTGGCGACCCAGAACAGCTCGGCCGTCTCCAGCAAACGACGGGTCTCGTCCCAGTTGGTGGCCGGTGCGTCAGGGTCGCTGAAGCGGGCGTCGAGCGTGGTCGCGGGCGTGGTCATGAACGGACTCCTTCCTCGTCTGGGTGGCCAGGGTCCCACCGCTCATGGACGCACCTGCAAGTCGGCGGCGAGGCACTACATTGCGTCGTGAATGGCCGACGCCCGCCAGGAGATCGCTGCCGCCCTCGACCGCTACAAGGCGGCCGCGGCCCACGCCGGAGCGACGGGGGACTGGGAGCCGTGGGTCGACTGCTTCACCTCGGACGTGCACTACATCGAGCACCTCTACGGCACCTTCGACGGCAAGGACGCGGTGCGCGCCTGGGTGACGGAGACCATGGCGCCCTGGCCGGTGAACCAGATGCAGGAGTTCCCCTGGGACTGGTGGACCATCGACGCCGAGCAGGGGTTCGTGGTCGGCCAGCTCCAGAACGTCCTCACCGACCCCGGCGACGGCAAGCGGTACACGGCCGCCAACTGGACCAGGCTGGACTACGGCGGTGACGGGCTGTTCTGCGGCGAGGAGGATGTGTACAACCCGGGCGAGTTCACGACCGTCGTGACCGACTGGCTGGCCGCCTGGAAGGCGCATCACCCGGACCGGCCCAACGGCTGACGCCGAGGTCCCGCTGGCGGGCAGGGCCGCCGCCCGCCCTGACCATGCCTGACGTGATCCTCCCCGTGCTCGACGAGCGTGACGCGCTGCCCGGCGTGCTGGCGTCGCTGCCCGCTGGTTACCGGCCGATCGTGGTGGACAACGCCTCGACCGACGGGTCCGGCAGACGTGGCCGCCGACCTGGGGGCGCTGGTCGTCCGGGAACCCGTCCGCGGCTTCGGCGCCGCCTGCTTCGCCGGCTTGGCCGCCGCCGGGGCCGAGATCGTGTGCTTCATGGACGCCGACGGCTCCTTCGCCGGCACCGATCTGCCGCGGGTGGTCGGGCCGGTCGCGGCCGGGGTCGCCGACCTGGTCCTCGGCCGGCGCCGGGCCGATCCGGGCGCGTGGCCGCTGCACGCCCGTCTCGCCAACCGGGAGCTGGCCCGGCGGGTACGGCGCCGGTGCGGGCTCCGCATCCACGACGTCGGCCCGATGCGTGCCGCCCGCCGTCTCCCGCTGCTCGAGTTGGGCATCGTCGACCGCCGCTTCGGCTGGCCGCTGGAGATGGTCGTCCGGGCGGCCGACGCCGGGTGGACGGTCCGGGAGGTGGACGTCGCCTATCGGGCCCGAACGGGGAGGTCCAAGGTCACCGGCACCCTGCGCGGGACGGTCCGGGCGGTGCGGGACATGTCGGCGGTGCTGGGCCAACCGTCGAGCTAGCCAGGGCCGTACCCGCCCGCGTCGCTTGTCACGCCGTAGGCTGCGCCTTTTCCCCTCTGCACCACGCACCCAGGAGAGAACAAAATGGCCGATCAGCCCACCCTGGAGGAGTTCGAGGCCGAGTGCCGCGCCTTCCTCGACGCCAACGCCAAGCCGCGGCGCGAGGAGGGCGACAAGAAGTTCGTCTGGGGCGAGGGCGATGACAGTGTCGCCATGTTCGAGGAGATCGACCGGGCGCAGGAGCGGCGTGACCTGGAGGCCGCCAAGCAGTGGCGGGCCAAGCGCTTCGACGCCGGCCTCGGCTACATCGCCGGCGCGGTCGCGTACGGCGGCCGGGAGCTGCCCGCGGCCTACGAACGGGCGTACGGTCGCCTCGAAGCCACGTACGAGGTTCCCGACCAGAGCTTCTTCGGCATCGGCCTGGGGATGGTGGCGCCCACCATCAAGGACCACGCCCAGGATCATGTGAAGGCGCAGTACCTGCCCGCGCTGTACCGCGGGGACGTGGTGGGCTGTCAGCTGTTCAGCGAACCGGGAGCCGGGTCCGACCTGGCCGGCCTGCAGACGCGCGCCGAGCGGGACGGCGACGAGTGGCGCATCTCCGGGCAGAAGGTGTGGACCTCGGGCGCCCACTACAGCGACATCGGCGAGATCATCTGCCGAACCGATCCCGACCTGCCGAAGCACAAAGGGCTGACCGGTTTCCTCGTCGACATGCGCGCCCCCGGCGTCGAAGTGCGACCGCTGCGGCAGATGACGGGCGGGGCGTCGTTCAACGAGGTGTTCTTCACCGACGTGCGGGTTCCCGACGACCACCGCCTCGGTGACGTCAACCAGGGCTGGGCGGTGGCGCTGACCACCCTGATGAACGAGCGCTCCTCGATCGGCGCCGGCGGGGCCGGCGGCGGGCTCGGGGTGGCCGACGTGAGCCGTCTGGCCCAGATGCTGCGCCACGTCGGGCTGGGCGAGAGCGCCGTGCACCGCGACGAGCTCATGAACCTCTACGTGCGGTTCCAGGTGGCCAAGTACACCAACCAGCGCGCCCTCGACCGCATCAAGTCGGGCCAGCTTCCCGGTCCGGAGATGTCGATCGCCAAGATGGCGCTGACCGACAACCTCACCCGGGTGGGCGCGTTCGTCGCCGACGTGCTGGGGCCTCGACTGCAGGCCAACACCGGCGAATGGGGCACCTACGCGTGGTCGAAGTTCCTCTGCGGCACGCCGGGCATGCGCATCGCCGGCGGCAGCGACGAGGTGCTGCGCAACATCGTCGGCGAGCGGGTGCTGGGGCTGCCCAAGGAACCCGGCATCGACTCCAACTCGCCGTTCAAGGACATCTTGAAGAACTGAGCGGCGGCGGTAGCCTCCGCCCATGAGCACGATCATCTCTCCTGGCTCGGCGCCCGCCGAACTGCTGACGGCCACCGACCTGGCGTGGCTGACGACCGTGCGCGCCGATGGGCAACCCCAATCGTCGTACGTGTGGTTCCACTTCGACGGGACCGACCTGGTCGTCTTCAGCCAGCCGGGCGCCGGCAAGGTGGCCAACGTGCGGGCCAACCCCAAGGTGTCGTTCCATCTCGACGGGGACGGCCGAGGTGGTCGGGTGTTGACCCTGGATGCCGTGGCCGAGATCCTCGAGGGCGGCGTCGATGACCGTCGCGCCGACGCCTATCTGGCCAAGTACGACGACCTCATCCGCCACCAGCTCAACACCACACCGTCGGGGCTTCGTGCCCAGTTCAGCGCCACCCTGAGAATCACGCCGACGCGGGTTCGGTCCTGGTAGATGCCGGCGGACGAGGCCGGCGACGACGAGCTGCTCGCCATCGTCGAGTGCGGTGAGCCCGTCCTGCGCCGGCCCGCCGAGCCGGTCGACCCGGCCGCCATCGGGGGCCGGGAGCTGCAGCAGCTGATCTCCCGGATGCGAGCGACCATGCTGGACGCCCCCGGAGTGGGACTGGCCGCCCCGCAAATCGGCGAGTCGATCCAGTTGGCCGTGCTCCAGGACGACGCCGAGCGGCTGCGGGAGCTGAGCGCAGCCGAGTTGGCATCCCGGGAGCGAACGGCCCTCCCGTTCACCGTCCTCGTCAACCCGACGTGGACTCCCGTTGAAGGCGAGGGCTGGGCCAGCCTTCTACGAGGGATGCCTCAGCGTTCCCGGGCTCAGCGGCCTGGTCACCCGGCACCGCGCCGTGCGTGTGGACGCGCTGGACGAGCACGGCGAGCCGGTCTCGCTGCGCTTCACCGGGTGGCCCGCCCGCATCGCCCAGCACGAGGTCGACCACCTGGGCGGCGTTCTCTACCTGGACCGGGCCGAGACCCGGTCGCTGTCGACGACCGCCACCTACGCCCGGCGCTGGGCGGGGCGGCCGCCGGCGGAGCCCGCCGCCGAACTCGGGTTCTCCTTGCTCCCGCCGGCCGAGCGGGGAGCCCGAACCCAGCCCTAGCGCGGTGGGACGGTGGGGTGGTGGGGCGGTGGGGCGTTACCGGGGCGGGGGACCGGGCCCGTCCACCGCCGGCGCAGGAGGTGGCGGCGGCGCCTCGGGTTCGTGGGGCGACGAGGGGGGTGCCGCGGATCGAAGCGGGTGCCGCGAGCCGGTGGCCGGATGCCGGGGCGAGGCCATGCCGGCGACGGCGCCGCAGGCGAGGGCGACGGCGGCGGTGACGACGAGCAGCGCCGAATAGCTGGCGACCGACGACGCCGTGGCCAGCAGGATCGGGAGGGCGAAGCCGACGTAGGTGGCGCAGTAGTAGACCGCAGTCAGACCGGCCAGCTCCCCGGCGGGGGCCAGGCGCTGGACCTCGAGCAGACCGGACACGAGGGTGAGGCCATAGCCGGCGCCGAGCACGACCGCGGCGACGAGGACGAGCGCCTGGTTGCCGAGGTGGGCAGCGGCGGCGCCGACCAGCAGCCCCGCGGCGACGGCGCCGATACCGACGAGTCCACCCCGGGCGCTGTCCACCCGGTCGAGGCGGCGGGCGAGCGGTTGGACGCCGACGCCGACCGCCAGGGTGAGCCCGGCGGTGGCCCCGGCGAACACGACGCTGTGGCCTCGGGTGTGGGCGGCGATGACGGTGGGTAGCACGGCGAACGCGGCCGAGGCGGAGGCGAACACCCACGGTGCGCAGGGGAGCACCACGAGGAGAAACCGCGGCTGTCTCGCCGAGCTGACCCACATTGCGCCGGGGCGGGGACGGGGCCGGAGGGGCTCACGGTGTGGGGGGCCGGCGCCAGCGGGGGTCGGTCGGCTAGCGGGGGTCGGTCGGCCGGCGGGCGGGGGTCGGCCGGCGGGGGCCGGTCGGCAGGCGGGGGTCGGATCGACGACCGTCTCGGGGACACGCCACAGACCGGGCAGGACCAGGGCCATCACCACCAGGTGGGGGACGTAGGCGAACACCAAGGGGTCCGTGCTCCACTGGGCGACGACGGCGGACACCACCGGTCCCAGACCGAATCCGGCAGACAGGGCGATCGCCGCCCGCCGAGCTCCGGCGCTCTCTCCTGCACGGGCGTCGTACGGCGGGACCGAGAGCTCCTTGACCCACGCCGTGCCGGCCGCGAAGGCCGCCCCGCTCACCACGCCGGCGAGGAACCGCCCGGCGTACAGCGCCGCAGTCGACGACGTCCCCGCCATGAGGATTGCCGTGGCTCCGACCGACAGCACCGCGGCCACCCGCACCGGGCGCGACCGGCCCCACCGGTCGGACACTGGCCCGCCGATCAACAGGGCCGGTACCAGCCCGACGGCGTACACGCCGAAGAGGGCGTCGTCGGTGCTCGTGCTCAGCCCGCGGTCCAGGTGGTAGGCGACCAGCAGCGACGTGAACTGGTTGGCCCCCCAGCCCACGCCGAACAGCCCGGCGGCGGCGGCCAACCACGGTCGCCGGCCGGTCAGCCGCTCCGCTCCACCCCCCGCCGCAGTCGGCGCGCCTCGCCCGTCCACCCGGCCAGCTTGCCGTGGTCGAGACGGCGAGCGGCTCGGCACGCGGTGGATCAGGGCCGCGGGGACCGCCCGCGTGGGGGAGGAGCGACCGGGCTTTCCCGGTAAGGGCGGCCTCATCGGCGCGCCTCGTCGCGCCGAGACTCAGCCGGAGGTCGAGGGAGAGGCTGCCCCGGCCCTCGGCGTGGTCGTCGACGTGGTCGAGGTGGTCGTCGTAGTGGTGGTGGAGGTCGACGACGAGGGCGAGGGAGTGGAACCCGACGAGCCGTGCGCGGTGGTCGGCGTGGAGTGCGGCGAGGTCGTGGCCGGCGTGGAGCGCGGCGGCGTCGTCGACGTGGGCGAAACGTTCGTCGTGCTCGTCGGAGTCGTCGTCGTCGACGGTGAAGGCGTCGATTTCGACGTCGAGCCGCCGTTGATGGTGAGCCCGCTGTCGCTGCTGGAACTGCCGATGGTGTGCGCCAGCGGCGCCCCGGTGGCCAGCTCGATGACCGTCACGATCCCCATGGCCACGACGAAGGTGGCTACCAATCCGGCAACCAGGGGGAACCGGCGGTGGCGCAGCCAGCCGGCGCGCTCCTGGCGGTGCGCCGGTGCGTGCAACTGGCGCCCGATCACCTTGGTGGCGTCGTCCGCCGCGCCGTTCACGCCGGCCGAGGTGTCCCCCACGTTGCCCCGACCCGAATCTGCAACCGCCCGCCGGCCGGTGTCGGCAGCCTGGCCCCGGGCGGTATCTCCCGCCGCCCGCCGGCCGGTGTCGGAGGCCGCCCCGCGGGAACTGTCGGGAATGGCCCGGGTGGCCCGGCTGGGCCGGGTGGGATCGGACGCGGCAAACGGGAAGGTCGAACCTTGCGTCCACGCCTGGTGCAGCCTCTCCCGACCGCGGTGCAGGCTGTGGGCGTACAGGGCGCTGCCCACCGTCGAGGCCACGCTCACGATCGCCGTGCCGATGATCGTGCCCCTGACGCCGAAGTACGACGCCACGATCGCGGCCGTCACCGACGCCAGGCAAGACGCCGCCACCTGGATGGGGCTGAGGGTCAGCGACCGCTTCGGCCGTTCCGGGGGCTGGGCGCCGCCCGACGTCATGGCGTCCGGGCGTGTTGGCTCCGTGGTGCTCAAAGTCCTCCGCGTCGTCAAACCAGCGGGCCACGCTACCGGCCACGGTCAACCGGGTGGTCGCGCCGAAGGGGGGTGTGACCAGTCTGACGTGGCCGCGCCGGGCGTGGCCACGCATCCCTCGAATCGGCCCGGACGCGGCCCGTTCCGCGCCCCGCATCTCCGGTCCGTGGACCCGCTTCCGGGGGCAGAAAATCCACCCCCGGAACCTTCCGAGGGCGAAAACAACGACCCTGGACGTCGTTTCTGCACGCGGAACCTTCCGCGTGCAGAATTCTCGCCCCCGGAAGCCCCCCGAAAGCCCCCTGAAGGCCGCGGGCCGCCCCCGGAAGTCCCCGGAAGGACGCAGGCCGTCCCCGTCCCAACCGCCGGCGCCGACCCCCCGCTCGCATCCGGTAGGGTCCGGCCAGGATCACAGGGAGGTATTCGGGATGTTGTTGCGAGCCGGCGCGCGCCTGCGCAGCGCGGTGGACACGACCGAGGTCATCGTCGTGCGGGCGCCGGAGGCGGACGTGGAGCTGGGCTGCGGCGGCTCGCCGATGGTCCCGCTCGGCGAGGAACCGCCGGCCGGCGGGTCCCTGGATCCGGCGTTGGCCGGGGGAACGCCGATCGGGAAGCGGTTCGCCGACGAGGAGGTCGGCCTCGAGGTGCTGTGCACCAAGGCGGGCGAAGGGACCCTCACCCTGGCGGGGGCGCCGCTGGCGCTCAAGGAAGCCAAGCCGCTGCCGGCCTCGGACTGAGCCCGGACTGAACCCGGACTGAACCGGACCAGGAGTCGAGCGGCCCGTGAACCTGGCCATGTTGTTGGAGATGGCGGCGGAGGGGGCGCCGGCCCGGGTGGCGCTGGGTAGCCGGGGCGACGGGTTGACCTACGCCGGGCTGTGGGCGCGAGTGCAGAGCGCGGCGGGGTGGCTGGACAGCCAGGGGGAGATCGCCCGGGTCGGGCTGGTGGACACCAACTCGCAGGCGGTGCCGATCCTGCTGCTGGCGGCGGCGACCGCCGGGGTGCCGTTCGCGCCGATCAACTACCGCGAGGACGACGTCAAGCTGCGGGCCATCGCCGAGCGCACGGCGCCGTCGGTGTTGGTGGTCGACCCCGCGGTGGTTGATCGTCTGGGCCGGCTGGAAGGGGTGCGCACGGTCACCCGGGAGGCCTTCCTGGCCGCCGCCGGCGCCGCCGACTCCGGCGCCGCCGACGGCGCCGCCGACTCCGCCGCGCGCCGCCGCACCGGCAAGGGAGGCGCCGCCGGCGTCGGATCCCGATGCGGTGGCCGTGCTGCTGTTCACGAGCGGGACGACCGGCGAGCCCAAGGCGGCGGTGCTGCGCCACCGCCACTTGGCCTCCTACATCATCACCACGGTCGAGTTCATGGGCGCGGGCGAGGAGGAGTGCGCCCTGGTCAGCGTGCCGCCGTACCACGTGGCGGGGATCTCCGCCGTGCTGAGCTCGCTGTATGCCGGCCGGCGGGTGGTGCAGCTGGAGGCGTTCAGCCCCGAGGCGTGGGTGCGGCTGGCGCGCGACGAGGGGGTGACCCACGCCATGGTCGTGCCGACCATGCTGGCCCGCATCCTGGAGGTGTTGGAGGAGGATGGCAAAGGCCTCCCGTCGCTGCGGCACCTGTCCTACGGCGGGGGGCGGATGCCGGTGCCGGTGATCGAACGGGCGCTCGCCGCCTTGCCCGACGTGGCGTTCGTCAACGCCTACGGGTTGACCGAGACCAGCTCGACGGTCGCCATCCTCGGCCCCGAGGACCACCGCGCCGCGGCCGCGTCCGCCGACGCGTCGGTGCGGGCCCGGCTGGGCTCGGTGGGGCGGCCGCTGCCCGCCCTGGAGGTCGAGGTCCGCGATGCGGGCGGCCGGGCGCTGGGCCCGGGCGAGCGGGGCGAGATCTTCGTCCGCGGCGAACAGGTCGCCGGCGAGTACCTGGGCCGGGACGCGGCGCTGGTGGACGGCTGGTTCCCCACACGCGACGGCGGCCACCTGGATACCGACGGGTTCTTGTTCGTCGACGGGCGCCTGGACGACGTCATCGTGCGCGGGGGCGAGAACATGTCGCCCGGTGAGATCGAGGAGGTCCTCGTCGCCCATCCGGCGGTGGACGAGGTGGCCGTGGTCGGGCTGCCCGACGCCGAATGGGGCGAGCGGGTCGTCGCCGCCGTGGTCCTGGTCCCCGGCGCCGAGGCCACGGAGTCGGAGCTGCAGGGCTGGGTGCGAGCGCGGCTGCGTTCGTCGCGGACCCCCGAACGCGTCGAGTTCCGCCGGGCGCTGCCCTACACCGAGACCGGCAAGCTGCTGCGCCGGGTGCTGAAATCGGAGCTCAGCTCGCCGGTCTGACCTCCTCCAGCGCGTCGACCAGGCCCCAGCGCCGGGCGGCGGCGGCGGGGAGCGGGGCGCCCGACAGGGCCAGCCAGGCCGTGCGCTGCCGGCCGATGCGGCGGGGAATGCTCGCCGTGCCACCGGCGCCGGGCACCAGGCCCATGCCGACTTCCGGGAGGGCGAAGCGGGCGGCGGGGTCGGCGACCACCCGGCCGGCGAACGCCGGCAGCTCCACGCCGGCGCCGACGCAGTGGCCGTGCAGATACGCCACCACCCGGGGGGAGCAGGCGGCCAGGCGGGCGCCCACGCTGCGTCCGGTGCGGATGGCGTGGGCGGTGGCCGGGTCGGGGGTGGTGCCGAACTCGTCGAGGTCACCCCCGGCGCAGAAGGAGGGACCGCGGGCCCGGACCACGACCCGGGCGATCGTCTCGTCGCTGGCGGCGACGGCGAGGGCGTCGGCCAGGCCGTCGCGCATGGCGGCGTTGTAGGCGTTGCGCTTGGCGGGCCGGTTGAGCGTCACCGCCAACGTGGTGGCGTCGGGCCGCTCGACCAGCACCGGCGGCTCGTCCGGCGGCGCCGGAGCCGACTCCCGCTGCCGCCCTGCCAGCCACGCCCCGAACTCCGGGCCGGCCTGCAGCGTCGAATAGGCCAGCGACTCGACGACGAGCGCACCGACGACTTCGATGCCGGCGCCGGCGCGCAGGATCTGGGCCAGGGTGGTGGCCGCCTGCGGGCGGCCGCGGATCCGGTCCACCAGGGTGGCCGCCGCTGCCCCCACCGACCCGTCGAGGACGTCGCTTCCCACCCATGGCGGCGGGGCCTCCGGGACCGCGGTGAGCAGCACATCGCAGCCGGCGGGCGCCGGCGGGAGACGCGCTCTGTCGCTGACCCCGACGAGCACCAGGGGGGCGCCCGGTGGCGGCACCAGGCCGGCGGGGTCGCCCGGAGTGTCCAGATCGACGGCCAGACAGGCGGTCTGGCCCCCGGTCTGGCCCCACGGACCGAGCAGGTCGTCGCCCCAGCCCCGGCCCACGCCGTCGAGCAGGGCCGCCGCCTGGCGCACGCCGACGAGCATGACGTGAGCGTAACGGTGGCAAGGAACGGCGGCAGGTAGCCTGACCGGCCATGTCCGCGGTCGCACCGGCACGCCGCGCCGGTCCCGACGCCCGCGACCGCCTCGTCGGGGCGGCCAACGAGGCGGGCGCCCGCCTCCTGCGCAGCCTGGAGCGGTGGATGGTGGGCGCGTCGCTGGTGCCCACCACGCCGTTCCTGCCCCTGGAGACGTTCCCGTGGATCCCCGACCTGGAGGCCAACTGGACGACGATCCGCGGCGAGCTGGACCAGGTGCTGATCCGGCGGGACGACCTGCCCAACTTCCAGGACATCTCCACCGACCAGGCCTCGATCACCGACGACGACGGGTGGAAGACGTTCTTCTTCTTCGGCTACGGCTTCCGGGCGGACGCCAACTGCGCCCGGTGCCCGAAGACGGCGGCGTTGCTGGAGGCGGTACCCGGGCTGACCACGGCGTTCTTCTCCATCCTTTCGCCGGGGAAGGAGATCGGCGAGCACCGCGGCCCGTGGCGCGGGGTGCTGCGCTACCACCTCGGCCTGCGGGTCCCCGAGCCCGTGGCCGACGCCGGCATCCGGGTGGGCGGGGAAGAAGCCCATTGGGCCGAAGGCGCCAGCCTGCTGTTCGACGACGGCTACCAGCACGAGGCGTGGAACCGCACCGACGGGGTGCGCGTCGTGCTGTTCGTGGACGTGCTGCGCCCGCTGCGCCCGGCCGCGGCGCGGGTCAACCGGGCCCTGATCCGGGCCATTTCCGCCTCGCCGTACGTGCGCGACGCCAAGAGCCGCCACCAGGCGTGGGAGCGCCGCTTCGAGGCGCTCCGACCGGGATCGTCGGCGTGAGCCCGACCGACCCGGCCGCGCCGGTCAAACACGACGCCGACATCTTCGCCAAGCTCGACTCGGCGCGAATGGCCGCCTACCACCTGACCTCTCCCCTGGAGCAGTTCCCCTTCTACCGCGAGCTCGACGGGGAGGTGGGACCCCGCGTCCTCTTCGGTGGGCGGGACCTGGTGAACCTGGGGTCCAACAACTACCTCGGTTTGACCGCCGACCCGCGGGTGCGCGCCGCCGCCGTGGAAGCCATCGAGCGCTACGGGACGGGCGTGACGGGCAGCCGGTTGCTCAACGGGACCCTTCCCGTTCACCGCCAGCTGGAGGAGCGCCTGGCCGACTGGGTCGGCACGGAGAGCCGCGCTGGTCTTCACCACCGGCTACGCCGCCAACCTCGGGCTCATCTCGTCGCTGGTCGACGGGCCCGACGCCGTGTTCGTCGACTCTGCCGCCCACGCCAGCCTGGTCGACGGCGCCAGCCTGGCCAACGGCCAGCTGCGCGCCTTCCGCCACAACCGGCCCAACAGCCTGAAGCGGGGCCTCCGGTCGTGGCGGGAGCACCCCGACGCCGGTGGGGTGCTGGTCGCGGTCGACGGCATCTACTCCATGGAGGGCGACTGGGCCCCGTTGCCCGACATCGCCGGGTTGTGCCACGAGTACGGCGCCCGGCTGCTGGTCGACGAGGCGCACGCCCTCGGGGTGGTGGGGCCGGCCGGGGCGGGTACGGCGGCGGCGGCGGGTGTGCGTCCCGACCTGGTCATGGGGACGTTCTCCAAGTCCCTGGCCAGCTGCGGCGGCTTCATCGCCGGGTCGCAGGCACTCGTCGACTTCCTGAAGGTCCACTGCCGGCCGTTGCAGTTCACCGCGTCGGGAACCCCGTCGGCGCTGGCCGCGGCCGGCCGGGCCGTGGAGCTCGCCCAGGGAGAGGACTGGCGGCGCCACGCCGTGGTGGCGCGCGCCGAGCAGCTGCGAACCGGCCTGCGCGACCTGGGCTACCAGGTGGGCGCCAGCGCGGGGAGCGCCATCGTCCCCGTCCACGTGGGCGACGACTGGGCGGCGGGCATGCTGTGGCATTCCCTGGTCGAGGGCGGGGTGTACTGCAACTGCGCCATCGCCCCGGCCGTTCCCCGAGCCATGCTGCGGACGTCGGTCATGGCCACCCACACCGAAGCGGACGTCGACCGAGCCCTCGAGGCCTTCGCCGCCGTGTCACAACGGGCGTTGATAGAGCCGCCACAGGCGTGAGCGCACCCCGCCCATGGCCTCGATCTGGCTGTTGATGCGGTGGTTGGTGGCCAGCGTCCACGACGCCTCGCCGTCGACGAGCTCAGGAGCGGCGCTCAGCCGGCGGAACGCTTCGCCGTAGAGCAGGGCGCCTGCGGCCCGGTTCTGGTACTCGGGCTTGACGCCGAGGGCCCACAGCCGCACCCGGCTGACCCGCTTCTGGCCGGTGAGCAGCGGGAACCAGCCGAAGGGCAGCAGCCGGCCCGAGCGCACCTTGAGCATGAGCTGGTTGACGTCGGGGAGGGCCAGGCACACGCCGACCGGTTCCCCGGCCTCCGTCTCCACGCCGAAGGCCCAATCGGGGCGGACGATCTGCTTGAGCTGCTTGGCCAGGTGGCGGACCTCGCCTTCGGACATGGGCGCGAATCCCCAGTTGTCCTTCCACGCCGCCTGGTAGATCTCGAACACCCGGCCGATCTCGTTGTCCCAGTCGTCCATGTCGACGCCGCGGATGCGGAGGTTGGAGCGCCGGCGCAGCCGTTCGATGGCGTGCCGCTGGCGGTCGGACAGCTCGATGTTCCGGCGGGACAGGTGCCAGCCGATGAGGTCCATGGCCGGTTCCCAGCCGTGGTCGACCCAGAGGCGCTCGTAGTAGCGGGGATTCTGCATGGTCAGGACCGTCGGTGGGTCGTCGAACCCCTCGACCATGAGCCCGAGCTCGTCGTTGGTGGTGAACGATGCCGGCCCGACGGCCTGGTCGGCGCCGCGGTCGCGCAGCCAGGCGAGCGCGGTGTCGAACAGGGCGCCGGCGACGGCGGGGTCGTCGAAGCTGTCGTAGAAGCCGACCCAGCCCCAGCGCACCTTCTGGTAGTCGTTGAAGAACGAGTCGACGCACGCGGCGATGCGTCCGACGGGCCGGCCCCTCCGGGTGGCGACCCACAACGCCGTCCGCTGGTGGGCCGCCGCCGGGTGCCGGGGAGAGATGCGGTCGTAGACGGTGATGCGCAGCGGCGGCACCCACCCCGGGTCCCCGCCGTGGATGCGAAAGGGCACGTCCACGAAGGTGCGGCGCCCGAGCAGGGACCGGACGGGGTCGACCCGGACGCCGGCCGCGGGCGGGGCGTCAACCATGCGAGGCAACGTAGCGGAGGTGTTCGCGGGCAGACTGTGCGCCATGCCCGACTCTGAACAGGGGGGTTTCGAGCCCCTGCCGCCCGTCGAACGCGTGCGCCCCGGGTTGTGGAGCATCCCCGTGCCCATCCCCAACAACCCGCTGCGCTACGTCCTCGTCTACGCCATGGAGACCGACCGGGGCCCCTACATCGTCGACGCCGGATGGAACACCGACGACGCCTACCGGACGCTGGTCGCCGGCCTGGAGCGCGCCGGGTTCGCCATCGGTGACGTGCAGGGCGTGCTCGTCACCCACATCCACCCCGACCACTACGGTCTCGCCGGCAGGGTGCGCGACGCGTCCGGCGCGTGGGTGGCGCTGCACCCCGCCGATGCGGCCCTCATCCCGCTGCGGTACACGGAGCCCGACGCGCTGGTCGCGGGCATGGGCCGCCAGCTGCAGGCGCTGGGCGCCCCGCCCGCCGAACGCGACGCCCTGCAGTCGGCATCCATGGCCGTGCGCCCCTTCGTGTGGGCCGTGGATCCCGACATCCTGATCGAGGACGGCGACAAGCCCGAGGTCCCGGGATGGGACCTGCAGACCATCTGGACGCCAGGTCACTCCCCCGGACACGTGTGCTTCTGGGAGGCGGGCAACCGTCTCATGTTGTCGGGGGACCACGTCCTGCCCCGCATCACCCCCAACATCTCCCTGCATCCGCAGTCCGGCGACGACCCCCTCCACGACTTCCTGGTCTCCCTGGACAAGGTGGGGGCGTACGACGCCGACGAGGTGCTGCCCGCCCACGAGCACCGGTTCGTGAACCTGCCCGGCAGGGTGGCCCAGCTCAAGGCCCATCACGAAGCCCGCCTGGTCGAGGTGGTCGATGTCATCCGGGCCGGGGCCACCACCGCGTGGGAGATCGCCGAGCGCATGACGTGGTCGCGGCCGTGGAACCGCATCGAGGGCTTCATGCGCCGGGCGGCGGTCACCGAGATCTTCGCCCACCTGCGCACCCTGGAGCGCCGCGGCGTGCTCACCGTCACCGGCACCGAAGGCGAGCCCCTGCGCTGGACGATCGCCGGCGGGTGAGGGCGCCGGCCGGCCACGTACCATCGTCGGCCGTGTCCGACTGGAACTTCGCCGACGTGTGGGAGACGGTGGCCGCGTGGCGCGCCGATGCCCCCGCCCTGAGCCAGGGGGAGCGCCGCCTGAGCTGGGGGGACTTCGAACGGCGCGCCGACGGCGTGGCCGCCGGCCTCCTGGCGGCCGGCCTGGGCCGCCAGGCCAAGGTGGCCCAGTACCTGTACTCGGTGCCGGAGTACATCGAGTCGCTGTTCGGCATCCTCAAGGCGAGCCTGGTCCCGGTGAACACCAACTACCGGTACAACGCCGACGAACTGGTGTACCTGTGGGACAACGCCGATGCCGAGGCGGTGGTGTTCGGCGCCAGCTTCGTCGAGCGCGTCGACGCCGTTCGTTCCCGGGTGCCGGGCGTGCGGCTGTGGCTGTGGGTGGACGACGGTGATCCCGACGGGACCGCCGGCGACCGGCGTTGCCCGGAGTGGGCAACCGCGTACGAGGAGCTGGCGGACGCGGGACGGGCCGGGCGTGGCACCCGGGGTCCGTGGGGGCGCAGCGGCGACGACCTGCTTCTCGTCTACACGGGGGGCACGACCGGCTTCCCCAAGGGGGTGATGTGGCGGCAGGACGATCTCTGGGTGACTCTGAACGCGACCGGCGAGGTGCGCTACCCCGAAGACGGGACGACCGACGACGTGGCCGCCGTCCTGCGGGGGCCGCTCGACCATCCGCCCGCCCGGCTGGTGCCGTGCGCCCCGCTGATGCACGGCACCGGACTGTTCACGGCCATGTCGGTCCTCAACGGCGCCGGGTCGCTGGTGCTGCTCCAGGGTCGCAGCTTCCGGCCGGTGGAGCTGCTCGACACCATCGTCTCCGAGCGCGTCAGCGAGATCTCCATCGTGGGCGACGCCTTCGCCCGGCCCGTGCTGGCCGAGCTCGACGCCCAGCCCGGGCGGTGGGACCTCTCGACGCTGTGGTTGATCATCTCGTCGGGCGTCATGTGGTCGGCCGAGGTCAAGGCCGGGCTGCTGCGCCATCAGCCCCGGCTGCGGCTGGTCGACAGCCTGGGCTCGTCCGAAGCCGTCGGCCTGGCCCGCTCGTCCACCTCGGCGGGAGCCAAGGGCCGCACGGCCGGCTTCCAGCTCGGTCCGACCACCAAGATCCTCACCGAGGACGGCCGGGAGGTCGCCCCCGGATCCGGGGAGAGCGGCCTGGTGGCCATCCGGGGGCGGACGTCGCTCGGCTACTACAAGGACCAGGAGAAGACGGCCACCACCTTCCGCGTCATCGACGGCGTGCGCTGGTCGATCCCCGGCGACTGGGCGACGGTCGACGCCAACGGCGGCGTGCAGCTCCTCGGGCGGGGTTCGGTGTGCATCAACACCGGCGGCGAGAAGGTCTTCCCCGAGGAGGTGGAGGAGGCCCTCAAGGCCCACCCGTCGATCGAGGACGCCCTCGTGGTCGGCGTTCCCGACGAACGCTTCGGCGAGACCGTCGTGGGCGTGGTCGAGCTGGCCGACGGCTGCGAGCTGGACGAGGCCGCGCTCATCGCCTGGGTCCGCGGCCGCCTGGCCGCCTACAAGGCGCCCCGGCGGGTGCGCCAGGTGCCCACCATCGGCCGTGCCGCCAACGGGAAGGCCGACTACCGGCGCATCAAGGCGGAGACGGCCGCCGCCCTCGCCACCTGACCCTGCCGCGTCTCAGTGCTCGTCGTGGTCGCCGCCCGGGCCCGACCGCGCGAGCGGATGCGCACGATGCGCCGCCGTCGGCCGGAGCCGGACTGGCGGTGGTCGCCGACCGCGGGCACGCCCTCGGCGGGGGTGTCGGTCGTCGCATCGGCCGGTGCCGTCTCGTCGTCCTTGACCGCCGGCGTCGGGGCCTCGTCCGCCGTCTCGTGGGCCGACTCGTCCTCCGCCTCGGGCTCGTCGCCAGCGTCGGCGTCCCCGCCGTCGTCGTCGAACTCCTCCGAGGGGATGGTGACGGTACGAACGGTTTTGGTCGAGTGGGTGTTCGTCTCCGGCCGGGCGGGCGACGCGCCCAAGTCGCCGGCGGATACGGGGGCCGACGCTTTCACCGCCTGCTTGCCCGACACCGTCGTGACCGTCTCGGTGATCGGCGGCTTCTCGGCGTCCGGGCCCACCGCCGCCGAGGCGATGGCCGCCGCTCGCCCTTCCAGTTCGACCACCCCGGCGTCGACCAGCATCTTGCACAGCCGGCACACCTCGAAGTCCGACAGGTTCAGGGTGCGCCCGATGGCGTGCAGGTTGCGGCGGCCGTCGACCGCGGTCAGCATCCGCCACCGCTCCCGGTCGAGGGTGATCTCCGCCTGGTCGAGGCTGCCCACCAGCCGCGGTTGCAGGTCGAGGGACGGGATCAGGGCCTGCAGCTCCTGCCACTCCTGGAGCCGGGCGTTGGCCCGTTCCAGCACCTCGTCGACCTCCAGACGCTGGGCGGCCGTGCTCGCCGGCCGCCCGGGGTGGAACTCGAAGCTGCCCCGCTCGGCGCCGAGCAGCTCGAAGCAGATCTCCTCCAGGCGCCCCCACACGTCGCCACTCACCGCAGCCGGTTGGTGGTCCGACTGGTCGGCGCCGACCAGCCTGCCCTCCTCCCAGAAGAGGTTGGTGGTGTAGTTGCGCGTCCGGGCGTGCAGCCGGCCGGTCAGCTCGTGGTCGGCCACCAGGTGCAGCACGTCCGAGAAGTCGAGTACGTCGAAGGTTCCGGAAAGCGGCATACCGGGTTCATTGTGTCAGCCCGGCGCACGCCCTCCAGGACCGGTCCCCCGGGGCGCCGCCGGCGGGCCAACCGGGCTCAGGACTCCACGGTCACCGACGAGACGTACCAGCCCGCCGGGACCTGGGTGGCGGCGACCTCGATGAGGTCGTTGCCGTCCCGGTAGCTGCACACTTCGGGACTGAACGCGCCGCTGCAGCCGCGCGCGTCCACGCTCTGGCCCGGGTAGGGCAGGGCGAACAGCGCGGCCACGGCCGGGGGCGATGCCACCGCGCCGGCCGCGGTGCGGTCGCCGTTGCCCCAGGCCTGGAGCAGGGCGCTGGCCGCGTCGTCGGCTGACGGGCGCGCTGCCGTCGGCTGGTACGGCGCGGTCGTCGTCGTCGCCGTGGTCGGCGGGCTGGTGGGCGGCGCGCTGGTCGTCGTGGCGCTCGTCGCCGGGCTCGTCGGAGCGGTCCCGCTCGGGTGGCTGGTGCTGGCGCACCCGGCCAGCCCGGCGGCGACGGCCAGGCCCACGGCGAGCATGCCGGCCAGCTGGCGGCCGGCCGCGCCACGGCTGCGGGAGGGTCGGATCACGGCCCCGATCATGGCAGCCGGGCGACGCGCCCGGCCCAGCGCCAGCCGGGGCGCGCCGATGGCCGGCGGCGACGCCGCCGAGGCAGGATCGTCGGGCCGTGTCGCCCTCCGCCGTGCCGCCCCCGGCCGCCGCGCTCATCGCCGCCTCCGGCGGTGGGGCGTACGTCGCCCTGGTCGTGGTGCACGTCGTCGCGGCGGTGGTCGCCTTCGGCGGGATCGGATTCGCCGGCGTGTACGCGGGGACCGCCGCCCACCTCGACCGGCCGGGGGCGTTGGACGAGGCCCGGCGGTGGTTCCGGACGCCGAACCGGGCGGTGCTCGCCCTGCCCCTGGTCCCCGTCCTCGGCATCCTGGCGCTCGTGGCCGGCGGGCGCGCCGGCCAGCTGGGCCACGCCTGGACGATCGCCGCTCTCGTCGTCTGGGTGCTGGTGGGCGGCGTGGTGGTGCGCGTCGTCCAGCCGGCAGAGCGCCAGATCCGCCGCCTGCTGATCGCCGAGCACGTCGACGACGCCGAGCACGAGACGGTGGACGGGGCGGCCGTCGCCGTCGTCGCCCGACGGTTGGCACGCGCCGCCGCCGGTTGCGACGTGGCCTTCGTCGTCGCCCTGGCCCTGATGATCTGGCAGCCCGGCTAGCGGCCGCGGCGGCGGGCAGCCTGTCCGGGCGGCGAGGGGCCGGCGGGGCCGCGCCCGGACATTTTTTGGCGCGACCGTCGATCGGATGCTAAAGTGTCCAGCGCTGGAGCATTCCGCTTCTTTTGGCGCGCCATGCTTCCACTCGGGGCGGGGGAGGCGTACCATCGAGCCAACTATGGCTCCGCCGCCTGTCCAGACGCCCCTGCCGGCCGCACCCGCGTCGTTTCGGGGGCTTCCCGTCGGGGAGGTGGTGGAGGACTTCCGTCTGGCGTGCGTCTCGCGCCTGCTCGACGACCGCGAGATCGCCCTGCAGAAGCAGAGCCGGGTGTATTTCCAGATCTCCGGCGCCGGCCACGAAGCCCTCCTGCTCGGCCTGGCCCGGTACCTGCGTCCGGGATACGACTGGTTCTTTCCCTATTACCGGGACCGGGCCCTGATGCTGGCGCTCGGCGTCACGCCCAGGGAGATCCTGCTCCAGGCGGTGGGCTCGGCCGAGGACCCCGCCTCCGGAGGCCGCCAGATGCCCTGTCACTGGGGCAACAAGGGGCTCAACGTGGTCACCCAGTCGAGCCCGACCGGAAGCCAGTGCCTGCCCGCGGTCGGCTGCGCCGAGGCCAGTCGCTACATCTCCCGCCGGAACCTGCCCGGCTGTGTCGCCCACGGCGACGAGGTCACCTACGTGTCGCTGGGCGAGGGGGCCACGTCGGAGGGCGAGTTCTGGGAGAGCCTCAACACCGCCTGCCGGCTCCACCTGCCCGTGGTGTACCTGGTCGCCGACAACGGCTTTGCCATCTCCGTCCCCGCCGCCGAGCAGTCACCGGGGCCGGTCGCCGAGATGGTCGCCGGCTTCCGGGGCCTGGCCGTACACCGCCTGGACGGCTGCGACTACTTCGCCGTCCGCGGTGCGGCCAAGGACATCGTGGCGTCGGTGCGGGCGGGCACGGGGCCGGCGCTCATCCACGCGCGCGTCACCCGCCCTTACTCGCATTCCTCGGCCGACACCCAGAGCAAGTACCGCTCGGCGGACGAGCTCGCCGAGGAGCTGTCGCGCGATCCCATCAGCCAGCTGGAGCACGCCCTGGTCACCGGCGGCGTGCTGTCGGCCGAGCAGGCCGAGGAGATCCGGGTGCAGGCGCGCCACGAGGTGGGGGAGGCCAGCCGGTCCGCCCTGGCTGCTGCCCGGCCCGATCCGGCCCGGATCACCGACAACGTGACCGCCCTGCCGGTCGTGGCCGACGACGCCGAGTCCGACGACCGGTCGGGCGAGGTGGTGGCCTTGGGCGAGGCCATCAAACGCACGCTGCACGAGCAGATGGGGGCGGACGAGCGCATCCGGGTGTTCGGCGAGGACGTCGCCGACGCCCGCGAGGCGGTGCTGGCCGACGTCGAGGGCAAGGGCGGGGTGTTCGGGACCACCCACGGCCTGCAGCGGGCCTTCGGCCAGGCCCGGGCGTACAACACGCCGCTGGCGGAGGCCAACATCGTGGGCCGGGCCATCGGCCAGGGCCTCCGCGGGCTGCGCCCCGTTCCCGAGGTCCAGTTCTTCGATTACATCTGGCCCGCCATGCACCAGATCCGCAGCGAGGCGGCAACCATCCGCTGGCGCTCCGACGGTGCGTTCACCTGCCCCATGGTGTTGCGCGTGCCCATCGGCGGCTACCTGACGGGCGGGGCCATCTGGCACTCCCAGTCCGGTGAGTCGATCTTCGCCCACATCCCCGGACTGACCGTGGTGATGCCGTCACGGGCGAGCGACGCCGTCGGTCTGCTGCGCACGTCCCTCAGCGCCGAGGATCCCATCCTCTTCCTGGAGCACAAGCACCTGCTGCGCCAGCCCTACACCAGGGACCCGTTCCCCGGGCCCGGCTTCCGGGTGCCGTTCGGCAAGGGCCGCGTCGATCGCCCCGGCACCGACCTGACCATCGTGACGTGGGGTGCCACGGTGGAGCGCAGCCGGCAGGCGGCAGAGAGACTGGCCGGCGAGGGAACCGAGATCGAGATCGTCGACCTGCGCTCGATCGTGCCGTGGGACTGCGAGCTGGTCGCCGCATCGGTGGCCCGCACCGGACGGCTCCTCGTGGTCCACGAGGACATCCTCACCGCCGGGTTCGGCGCCGAGGTGGCGGCGTGGGTGGCCGACAACTGCTTCGCCGACCTGGACGCCCCGGTGCGTCGGGTGGCGGCATTGGACACCTTCGTGGCCTACGAGCCCACCCTGGAGCAGGCCATCCTGCCCCAGGTGGACGACATCACCGCCGCCGCCGCCGAGCTGCTGGCTTTCTAACGCCCCGCGCCGGGTCGCTCGGTCTGCGAGCATCGGGTGATGGCGAAGCTCGTCCCCGGCCGCAGGGAGCTGCACGACGCGTTCTACGAGGAGCTGCACCCGGGCCAGCAAACGGCCCTGATCAGCTGGGTCTCGTTCACCACCACCTTCGGCGTGGTGCGGGCCATCACCCACAGCATCCGCGGCGGCAAGGGACCGGTCCACAACCTCAGCGTCGGCGGCACCCACCTGCATCACTACATGTGGGGCATCGTGACCGTGTCGGCGGTCGGCGGGGTGGCCATCCGGGGCGACGAACGCATGCGCCGCCACCCCTTCGTGGGCATCGCCTACGGCGCCGGCCTGGCGCTCATCGTCGACGAGTTCGCCCTGCTGCTCGACCTCCAGGACGTGTACTGGGCCAAGCAGGGCCGGTGGTCGGTCGACCTGGCCGTCAGCATGATCGGCGCCGCCGGGTCGGTGCTGGTGGGCCTGCCCGTCCTGCGCCGGCTGCGCGCCAATCGCGCCTGAGCGGCGGCCACTGAGGTTCGAGCGCCGCCCGAGGGGGGAGAGTGTGGCGCGGGGGCGGTGGCCAGCGAGACATGGAGGCGACGTGACGCAGACCGTGCCCGGGGTGGTGGCGACGTCGAAGGGCAAGCCGGTGCGGGTGCAGGAGGTGGTCGTCCCCGATCCGGGGCCCGGGGAGGTGGTGGTCGACGTCGCCGCGTGCGGGGTGTGCCACACCGACCTGCACTATCGGGAGGGCGCCATCAACGACGACTTCCCGTTCCTGCTGGGCCACGAAGCCGCCGGCACCGTCGAGGCGGTGGGGGAGGAGGTGAAAGGCGTGGCGCCCGGCGACTACGTCGTTCTGGCGTGGCGGGCGCCGTGCGGGACGTGCCGGGCGTGCCGGCGGGGTCAGCCCTGGTACTGCTTCGACAGCGCCAATGCCGCCCAAGCCATGACCCTCGCCGACGGCACCCCGCTGGCCCCGGCGCTGGGGATCGGCGCCTTCGCCAAGAAGACCCTGGTGGCGGCGGGTCAGGCGGTCAAGGTGGACCGGCGGGCCCGTCCCGAGGCGGCCGGCCTGATCGGGTGCGGGGTGATGGCCGGCTTCGGCGCCGCGGTCAACACCGGCGCGGTGACGAGAGGCCAGAGCGTGGCCGTGATCGGCTGCGGCGGCGTGGGTGACGCCGCCATCGCCGCATCGGCCCTGGCCGGCGCCCGGGTGGTCATCGCCGTCGACACCGACGCCCGCAAGCTCGACTGGGCCCGGGGGTTCGGCGCCACCCACACCGTCGATGCTTCGCAGCGCGACGTCGTCGAAGCGGTGCAGGAGCTGACCGACGGCTTCGGCGCCGACGTGGTCGTCGAGGCGGTGGGGCGGCCCGAGACCTACAAGCAGGCGTTCTACGCGCGCGACCTGGCCGGGACGCTCGTGCAGGTGGGCGTGCCCGACCCGGCCATGACCATCGACCTGCCCCTCATCGACCTGTTCGGCCGGGGCGGGGCGCTCAAGTCGTCGTGGTACGGGGACTGCCTGCCCACCCGGGACTTCCCCGTCCTCATCGACCTGTACCTGCAGGGCCGGCTGAACCTCGACGGGTTCGTGACCGAGACCATCTCCCTCGACGACGTGGAGGACGCCTTCGCCCGGATGGAGCACGGTGACGTCCTCCGGTCGGTGGTCACGTGGTGAGCCTGCGCGTCGAACGGGTGCGCACCAGCGGGGTGTTCTCCCTCGACGGCGAGGACATCGAGGTGGAGAACAACATCTGGCTGGTGGGCGACGACGACCGGGTGCTGGTGGTCGACGCCGCCCACGACGCCCAGCCCATCGTGGAGGCGGTCGGCGGCCGCGACGTGCTCGTGGTGGTCGCCACCCACGGCCACAACGACCACATCAACGCGGCCATCGAGCTGGGCTACGCCGTCGGTGCGCCGGTCGCGCTTCACCCCGCCGACCGCGTCCTGTGGGACCAGGTGCACCCGAAGCACGCCCCCGACGTGGACCTCGCCGACGGCGATCGTTTCGAGCTGGACGGCCACCGCCTCGAGGTGCTGCACACGCCCGGCCACAGTCCCGGCGGGGTGTGCCTGCACCTGGTGCCGGCGGGGATGGTGTTCTCCGGCGACACGCTGTTTCGCGGCGGCCCGGGGGCGACGGGCCGGAGCTTCTCGGACTTCCCGACCATCATCGCCTCCATCCGCACCCGGCTGCTCGGGCTGCCGCCGGCGAGCGTCGTGCACCCCGGCCACGGCGAGGACACGACCATCGGTGCCGAGGCGCCCCACCTCGAGGAATGGATCGCCCGGGGGGGTTGACGCCCCGACCGATCAAGCCCGCCACCACCCTGCGCATTTCTCCACCACCTCCCGTGCGACGATCGAGGAAGGAGACCGCGGAGCGTGTTGACGGGGGCTCGGCGCCGGCTAAGATGACCGAGGCGGGGACCGGAGTGGACCCGGGAGCCGGCGGTCAGAGCGAGCCGTTTCGTACCGCAAAGCGGCGCTCAGTGACCGGCACGGTGCTCCCGGGTCGCTTCGTCAACGCCGCCCGAAGGCGCCGAGCACGGCATCGGCCAGCCGGGGCCACGAACCCGCCGACCACTCGCCGGCGTCGGCGCCCGCCAGCCCGGCGCAGGCCAGGCCCGCCTCGGGATCGGCCCACACGAACGCCCCGCTGCGCCCGTAGTGGCCGAACGTGCCCGGCGAGTTGGTCGCCCCCGTCCAGTGCGGCGACTTGCGGTCCCGTAGCTCGATGCCCAGGCCCCAGTCGTTGGGGTCCTGGCGCCCATAGCCGGGCAGCACGCCGACCAGGCCGGGAAACGCGACGCTGGTGGCCTCCCGGAACGTCGCCGGGTCGAGCAGGGTCGGCGCCAGCAGCTCCCGTCCCAGCGCCAGCAGGTCGGTCAGCGGCCCCGACGCCCCCGAGCCGGGCGAACCGGCGAACGTGGTGGCGGTCATGCCCAGCGGTTGGAGGACCCCGGCGGCGAGATAGGCGTCGAAGGGCATGTCCGCCGCCGCGCTGACCACCTCACCGAGCAGGGCGAAGCCGGTGTCGGAGTAGATACGCCGGGTCCCGGGCGCGGCGATCGGGGCGCCGCCCTCGTACGGCAGGCCCGACGCGTGGGCCAGGAGGTGGCGGACGGTGGCGCCGGGAGGACCGGCGGGGTCGTCGAGCGTCACGATTCCCTCCTCGCAGGCGAGCAGGGTCGACAGCGCGGTCAGCAGCTTGGTCACCGACGCCCACTTTCCGGGGTGATCGGCGTCGCCGGCGACGGCGAGGGTCCGGTGGGCGTCGGTGACGCCGGCGGCGGCGGGAGCCGGCCAGTTGGCGACTTCGGCGAGCGGATCGGGCGGGCTCCACCGGATCAGCTGTTGCCACTCGACGAACAGTACAAACCGCCGGCGAGCACGTGGAGGTTGTCGTCCATCCGCTCGAAGTAGCTGGCGTTCGCCAGCTTGGCGTTCGGCGCGGGACCGTCCAGCGTGTCCAGGGGGTGCAGGGCAACGTGGGTCGTGCGGGCCACGGCGGCCAGGGCGGCGTCGCTGACGGGCGGCTCGCTGAAGATGGTCGGCAGGGTGAGGTTGCGGATCTGGGCGGTCGCCGCGTCGACCGCCTTGGTGGAGGCGTCGGCGGGCACGCTGAGCAGGTGGAGCCCGGCGCGGCCGGCCAGCCGGGCGAAGGCGTTGTCGGGGACGACGAGCAGGGTATGGGGGCAGTCGGCCAGCGCGGACTGGACGTCGATCTGCAGCGAACTCATCTGGTCGGAGACGTCGGTGGCACCCTGGTGGTACTGGTGGCCGCCGGCGGGGTCGACCGCGCTCAAGGCGGCGGCCACGAGCGACGCCGCCCGGGCCATGGTGGGCGGGTCGAGCCAGAACTGGGGCGCCTTCGCCGTGCCCAGCGCCGGCGCCAGCGACAGCCGGTGGGGGAGCGGGGTGGTGGCGGTGGCCGCTTCCACCGCCGGCTGGTAGCCGGCGCCCACGTCGACGACCAGGGCCGCGGTCCGCAGCTGGGTGCGCTGGGCGGGGGTGGGGGTCACCGTCCGGTCGTCGGCGGCGCCCTGGGACAGGTCGGTCACCGTCACCCGGGACCCGCCGACGCCTTCGAGGAGCTGGGCGATTGGAAAGTTGGACGCCACCACCGCGATTCGCGCCACCGGCGCCGCGGCCCGCGAACTGCCGCCGCAGCCGGCGGCCATGGCCGCCACGGCGACGGTCGCGGCGAGAACGGCGAAAGCGCGTCGAGGTCGTCGAGTAGGAGCGGGCAGGGGAGGCATGCGTCGAGGGGGCCGGGGCGCGAGAGGGCGACAGGGCCGTCGCTACCATGCCACCCGTGCGACGATTGCTGGGTGCAGCGGTGGACGCCGGCGAGGCGGCGTGGACCGTCGGGCGTTCGGGCCTGTTCGGGCCGCACCTGCCCTGGCAGCTGGCCGGCTACGCACGGGGCCTGCGGCGGTGGGGGCTGACCCTCGGCGGGGTCTACGCCGTCGGGGCGGCGCGTAACGGAGGGGCGCGTGCTGCCGTCTACGACGACGACGGCGAAATCAGCTTCGCGGCCATGGACCAGTACACCGATACCATCGCCGCCGGCCTCGCCGACCTCGGCGTGGGGAGTGGCGACGACGTGGCCGTTCTGTGCCGCAACCACCGCGGCTTCGTCATCGCCACCGTGGCCCTGGCCAAGCTGGGAGCGGACACCATCTATCTCAACACCGGCTTCGCCGGTCCCCAGCTGCGAAACGCGGTCGCGGGCGAGGGCGCCGGGGCGCTGATCCTCGACGCCGAGTTCCTCGAGCTCGCCGAGGATCTGGGCGAGTCCATGCCGCTGGTGGTGACCGATGGGCCGGACCAGATGGGGGCGGCGACGTTTGCATCGCTGCTGGCCGGGGGCCCCCGGCCCGGGCCGCCGGCGCCGGGCCGGGTCGGGCGCCAGACGATCCTCACCTCGGGGACCACCGGTGCCCCCCGGGGGGCCCGGCGCGAGCCGCGCCGCGACGCCAGGCCGGCCCTGGCCATGCTCTCGCTGCTGTCTCGCATCCCCTATCGGGTGGGCGACACCACCGTCCTGGCCGCCCCCATGTTTCACGCCTGGGGGCTGGCCAACCTGGCGCTCGGGTTGGCCTTCGCCGGGACGCTGGTCCTTTCCCGCCGCTTCGACGCCGAGGACGTCCTGGCGCGCATCGAGCGGGACCGGGCCACCGTGCTGGTGGCGGTGCCCGTCATGCTGCAGCGCATCATGGAGCTGCCCGCCCCGGTCCTCCGCCGCTACGACACGTCGTCGCTGCGGGTCGTGGGGCTGTCCGGCTCGGCGCTCCCGGGCGAACTGGCCGTCCGGTTCATGGACACCTTCGGCGATGTCGTCTACAACCTGTACGGGTCGACCGAGGTCGGCTGGGTGTCCATCGCCGGCCCCAAGGATCTCCGGGCCGCCCCCGACACCGCCGGCCGGGTGCCGTTTGGGACCGAAGTGCGCCTGCTGGACTCCGAGGGAGGCGTGGTCGCCGGCGGGGAGCAGGGACGGATCTTCGTGCGCAGCGGAACGTCCTTCGAGGGCTACACCGGCGGCGGCGGCAAGGAGGTCATCGACGGGTTCATGGCGACCGGAGACCTCGGCCACTTCGACGGGGACGGGCGCCTGTTCGTCGACGGGCGCGACGACGACATGATCGTGTCTGGGGGCGAGAACGTCTTTCCCCGCGAGGTCGAGGACCTGCTCTTCGAGCACCCGGCGGTGGCCGACGTGGCCGTGATCGGCGTTCCTGATGACCAGTTCGGCCAGCGGCTGAAGGCCTTCGTCGTGCGTCGCCCCGGGGCGGATGCCGACGAGGAGGCTCTCCGGGGCCACGTCCAGCGGCACCTGGCCCGCTACAAGGTGCCCCGCGAGCTGGTGTTCGTCGACGAGCTGCCCCGCAACTCCACCGGGAAGGTGCTCAAGCGCGAGCTGACGTGACCGCCGGCGCCTGCCGGTCTCCAGCGGCACCGATGCCGTGCCCGCCGATGCCGTGCTCGCCGATGCCGTGCTCGCCGAGCGGCCCGACCTGCCAGCCGGCGCCCCGCCAGCGTTCGGCCAGCCGGGGCAGGGCGCCCAGGGCCGCCCGCCAGCACCCCGGCGTCGAGGTGATGTCGCTGTCGTGCAGCAGGACCGTCGGTCCCGGATACTCGGTGCGGGTGACGGTCTCGGCCACGCTCTGCGCAGTGGCGTCCGGACGCCAGTCCCGACCCCAGGTGGTCCACAGCACGGTCGTCGCCCGGGCCCGGCGGGCGGCCACCAGCGACGACGCCGCCAGCGCGCCATAGGGGGGCCGAAACCAGGCCGGCGTGACCCCGGTCGTCTCGCCGACCAGGTCGACGGCGGCGGCCACGTCGGCGGTCGTCCACGTCCAGGGCCGGCGGAGGTGGCTGGTGTGGGTCATGCCGTGCACGCCGACCTCGTGGCCCCGGCGGACCATGTCGACGGTGAGGTCCGGGTGTCGTTCCACCTGGGAGCCGAGCAGGAAGAACGTTCCCCGCCATCCCAGCTGGTCGAGCAGGTCGAGGAACGCCGGGGTGGACACGGGGTCGGGGCCGTCGTCGAAGGTGAGGGCGACGTGGCCGGGGCGGCCGACGCCGGCCAGGTCGGGGAGTAGGACGTTGCGGGCCTGGCGCCACGACGCCGCCGCCGGCGCCAAGTGGGCGAGCAGCCCCCCGCCCGCCAGGCCCGCCACCGCGGCGGCGACGGCCGTCCTGCTGGCCGTCACGCCCGGCCCGGCAAGCGGTTCAACGCCGGGCGTGGGGCGCCACTGCGGGGTGGTCGCCGGCACCGGCGCCGCCGACGCCCACCCCGGAGGCGAGAGCGGTCCGGATCAACCCGGCCACGGCCCCGACGGCGGCCGCCTCGCTGGCCGCGGCCCGGCCCCCACGGCGGCGGGCGGGCGCGGGGAGGGGGGCGTCTCGCGCGACGTCGAGGACGTGGGCGGCCGGATCGCTCACGAACATGGCTCGCCCCCGCTGGATCATCTGCTGGCGTTCGACGCCCGACCGGGTGACCCGGCCCAGGATGGCGGCCAGGTCCCTGCTGTCGCCGGCCAGGCGGCTGACGCCCGCGTCGGCCATGCCCGCCGTGTTCTCCCGACCGTGACCGGCGATGGGTCGGTAGCTGACCACGGGCAGCCCGGCGCGCATGGCCTCGAGTGAGGTGAGACCGCCGGCGTTCTCCACCAGCGCGTCGCACGCGGCCATCAGCTCCGGCATGCGCTCGGTCCAGCCCAGGATCACGGCCGACACGCCGAGGCGGTCGGCTTCGGCCGCCAGGACCTGGCGCAGCACATGATCGTGGCCGCACACCACCACCGGGGTGACCGCCCGGTCGGCGGCGATGACGCCGGAACGTGTCGAGGAGGCCGCCCACCCCCCACGATCCGGCGACGACGAGGACGGCCCGGTCGGAGGCAGCCAGGCCGAACTCGTGGCGAGCAGCCCGCCGGCGCGCTGCGGCTTCAGGACCGGCGGCGAAGGCGTCCGACACGGCGGGACCGCAGGCCACCGACGGCTTGCCGCTGCGCCGGGCTGCGACTGCGGCCGGGGTTGGGTGAACGGCCAGGTTGAGGTCCATGCCCGGGTGGACCCACAGGGGATGGACACCGAAGTCGGTGATGAAGTTGACCGCGGGCATCCGAAGCCGTCCGGTGGTGCGCAGACGGCCCAGAGCCAGCGTGGCCAGTGGATAGGTCGACACCACTACGTCGGCTCCGGTCTCGCGCACCCAGCGCAGGACGCGCCGGCGGGTCACCTGGGCGATGAGCCAGGCCAGCGGTTCGCGCAGCCAGGACGCCCGGTACCAGAAGCGGTAGGTGGCGTCGTAGGCACCCGGGGCGTGGCGCAGCTCGAACTCGTAGCCGCCCCGGAGGGCGGCACCCACGCCCAGCGGGCCGGAGTCGAGGAAGTCCCGAACCACGGCGTGGTGACCTGCGGCGCGCAGGCGGGCGGCCACCTCGCGGGCCGCACCGTCGTGGCCGGCGCCCATGCTGGCGGAGAGCAGCAGGACCCGTAGCCGGCCGGCAACGCCGTCGGCCTCGGTCGGACGGGCGGCCGCCTCCTCCTGCGGGCGACGTCGCCAGGCGCCAATACGGGCTCGGCGCCGGGGCATGGGCCAGCATGGTAGTGGGGAGCATCTGCACGGTCCGCCCGGACCTCGAATCGCCGAGCGAGCAGAATGCAGCGTGAGCGTCGCGGCGCGGCGGCGAGCACGGGAGATCAATGGGCAACAGACATCTGGCCACGGTGGTGTGCGGATGGCGGGGCCACGCCACCCCGGCCGCCGACGTGGCCTCGCTCGAGGGACCGCTGCTGCTCGGCGTCGACCTTCCCGACGACCCGCCAGGCGACGGGCACTGGCGCCTGTCGCGCTGCTTGCGCTGCGACGCCTGGGTGCGCGGTCCGGTCCCGGTTGCGCCCAGCTCGGCCGGTCTGCCGTCGCCCGAGGAGCTGGTGGTCCCCCGTCGCGGAAGAGCGCTGCGCGCCGCGGTGATCCTTCGCCTCATTGCCATCGAGCGCGGCATCCACGCCGTCGTCTTCGCGTCCATCGCCGTACTGGCGTTCTTCCTCCGCGCCGACCTCGGAGGCGTCCAGAGCTGGGTGCGCCGGGCACTGACCCAGCTGACTTCGAACCAGGCAGGCTCGGGGGCCGCCTTCAACGGCAGTTTCGTCGTCCGCGAAGGCAATCGTCTGCTCCACCTGCGCAGCTCGACCCTGACCATCCTGTTCTTCGTCGCCGTGGCCTACGCCGGTCTGGAGGCGGTCGAGGCCGTCGGACTGTGGTACGAGCGACGCTGGGCCGAGTACCTCACCTGCCTGGCCACGGTCGGCTTCGTGCCCTATGAGGTCTACGAGCTGACCCGATCCGTGTCCGCGTTCAAGGTGGGCGCCCTCGTCCTCAACCTGGTCGTGCTGGTCTACCTGGTCTGGGCCAAGCGGCTCTTCGGCCTGGGACGATGGCGCCACCGGGGCTCCGATGACGAGCAGGCCGACCCGGCCGTCCTGTTCGCCCGCGACGCCCCTTCCGACGGCCGCGCCGTGCTGCCCTCGCCCGGAGGCGGCGTGCCCGGCACACGGTAACGTCAGCACGCGAGAGCGGGACGCCGATGGTGCGGCCCACCGACCGGGGAGGAGAGCGCATGCAGGTGCCGCTGGTCATCGGGGACTTTCTCCGTCGGGGCGCGTTGGCCTACGGAGAGCGCACGGCGGTCATCGACGAGCCGGATGTCGCCGGCTCCCTGGGGGCGGTCAGCTATGCCAGCCTGGAGGGCCGGGCCCGCGGCTTGGCCCTGGCCCTGGACCGGGCCGGTGTCGGCCCGGGGGACCGGGTGGCGATCATCAGCCCCAATGCGGCGCGCTTTCTGGTCGCCTTCTTCGGCGTCAGCGGATGGGGTCGGGTGCTCGTGCCCATCAACTACCGCCTCAACCGGGAGGAGATCGGCTACATCATCGAGCATTCCGGCGCCAGCGTTGTGCTCGTCGATCCGGAGTCGGTCCCGTCCCTCGAAGGCGTGTCGGCGAAAGCCAGCAACCTGCGCGAACGGGTCGTGCTCGACGGCGTCGACGACGCCGAGTGGTTCGCCGAGGCGGACACCAGCCGGCAACCGAAGGGATGGGACCCCGACGAGTCGGCCACGGCGAGCATCAACTACACCAGCGGGACGACCGCCCGGCCCAAGGGGGTGCAGCTCACCCACCGCAATCTGTGGTTGAACGCCGTGACGTTCGGCCTGCACACGACGCTGTCCGATCGGGACGTGTTCATGCACACCCTCCCCATGTTCCATTGCAACGGCTGGGGCATGCCCTATGCCGTGACCGGGTTGGGTGTACCCCAGGTCGTGGTGCGCAGGATCGACGGGGCCGAGATTCTTCGGCGGGTCGAAACCCACGGCGTCACCCTGCTGTGCGGCGCCCCGGCGGTGGTGAGCGCGGTCGTCGACGCGGCCGCAGCCCGGCGCGACCACGGCCAGCCCGTTCCGGGCGAGGGACGGGTCCGGATCGTGGTCGCCGGCGCACCGCCGCCGTCCAAGACCATCGAGCGGCTCGAGGCGGTCGCCGGGTGGGAGTTCATCCAGATCTACGGACTGACCGAGACCTCGCCCCTGCTGACCGTCAACCGCGCCCGGGCCGAGTGGGACGGGCTGGATGACGCCGAGCGCGCTCGGCGCCTGTCGCGCGCCGGGCTGCCGGCGCTGGGTGTGGAGGTGCGCGCCGACGGCGAGGGCGAGATCCTGGCCCGCTCCAACAACGTGTTCGCCGGCTACTGGCAGCAGCCCGAGGAGTCGGCGCGGGTCCTGGTCGACGGCTGGTTCCACACCGGCGACGAGGGCCACGTGGACGACGCCGAGTACCTGGTGATCTCCGACCGCAAGAAGGACGTGATCATTTCCGGCGGGGAGAACGTCAGCTCGGTGGAGGTCGAGGACATCCTCTACCAACACCCGGCGGTGGCCGAGGCGGCGGTGATCGGCGTCCCCGACGACAAGTGGGGGGAGACGGTGAAGGCGCTGGTGGTGATCCGCGCCGGCGCGGCCGTGGACGAGGAGGAGCTCATCGGCCACTGCCGCGATCGCATGGCCCACTTCAAGTGTCCCACGAGCGTCGAGCTGCGCGACGAGCTGCCGAGGACGGCGACGGGCAAACTGCAGAAGTTCAAGCTGCGCAGCCCCTACTGGGAGGACCGGGAGCAGAAGGTCAACTGAGCGCGGCCGCGCTCAGGCGCGGAAGCCGAGGTACACCGCGGCTCCCAGGCCGATGACGCCGATGACCGGCCGCAGCACGCGGGCGGGGATGAGCAGCGACAGGCGGGCACCGAGCGGACCGCCGGCGGCGCTGGACACGGCGAGGATCAGCACCAGCCACCAGCGCACCGGTCCCAGGAAGGCGAACAGGATGCCGGCCACCCCGTTGGCCAGGGCCTGCAGAACGGTTTTGGCCCCGTTCAGGCGGGGGAGCGTGTCGACCACGAAGATGCCGAGCACGGCGAGAAACAGCACCCCGATCCCCGAGCCGAAGTAGCCGCCGTACACGGAGACGAGCAGGATCCCCCCAGCCAGGCCCATGG
Source organism: uncultured Actinomycetota bacterium (assembly GCA_963757175.1). GTDB lineage: Bacteria > Actinomycetota > Acidimicrobiia > Acidimicrobiales > Palsa-688 > CAVWQR01. The sequence goes on from CAVWQR010000002.1 coordinate 585,747, forward strand.
CGTTGCGTCGGGCCTGGGCCCGGTCGAGGCGGCGGGCCAGGGCCGGCTGGGCGAGGGTCAGGATGCTGGCCAAGGCCACGAGCGCGGGAGCGACGAGGGCGAAGCTGTGGGAGGGGAGGGCCAGCAGCAGCGCCCCACCGATGATCGAGCCCACTGCACCCGGTGCGACGTAGCCGAGCAGGCGCCGGCGCTGCCCAGCCAGCTGGGCGCGGAAACCGTAGGTGGCGGCCAGGTTGCCGGGCACGACCCCGATGCAGTTGGTGACGTTGGCCGAGAGCGGGCTCAGGCCCACCGCGACCAGGACGGGGAACGTCAGTAGCGAGCCGGCACCGGCGACGGCGTTGACCGCTCCTGCCACCAGCCCGGCGCCCGCCACGGCGACGTCGTCGAGGGGAGTGATGGCCACGGGCGCTGATTTCTAGCCGCGCCGGAGTCGCGGCACCGCTAGGCCGGCGGGTGGGGGTAAGGATGGAGCATGTCGCTCACCCTCGGCTCGATCGCCCCCCTCGGCCGCCCAACCGGTGGCACCCTCAACGTCCCGGTCCCGGACAAGCCGGCGCATCTGCTCTACGTCCACGACCTGCCCCAGCGCATCCGTGGCGAGGTCGCGGGTGCGACCGTGGTGGACACGACCGCGGCGCGGATGCTCCACGAGACCCGCCTCCTGCCCCGGTGGTACCTGCCCGCGGCCGACGTTCGTCAGGACCTGCTCGAGCCCAGCGACACCACGACGCACTGCCCGTTCAAGGGCGACGCCCGCTACTGGAACCTGCGCGTGGGCGACCGGCTGATCACCGACGCCTTCTGGGACTACCCGGTGCCCGGGCCCGGGTGCCCCGACCTGACGGGGCTGTTCTCGCCCTACGTCGAGAAGTTCGACCGCTGGTTCGAGGAGGACGAGGAGATCCTCGGCCACCCGCGCGATCCGTTTCACCGCGTCGATGCCCGGCGCTCGTCGGCGCGGGTGGTCGTCAGGGCCGGCGGGGAGGAGGTGGCCAGCAGCGAGGCCCCCGTCGCCTTGGCCGAGACGGGCCTGCCCCTGCGCTGGTACCTCCCCCTCGCCGACGTCCGCCAGGATTTGCTGGTGCCGAGCGACACCACGACGGTGTGCCCGTACAAGGGAGTGGCCACCTATTGGAGCGTGCAGACGCCGGAGGGGCGGCGAGAAGACGTGGCGTGGACCTTCCCGAACCCGCGGCCCGAGGCGCTGGCCACCGCGGGCTGCGTGGCCTTCCTGGGCGAGGGGATCGACGTCGACGTGACGCGGGTCACGTCAGCTTGACCAGGCGCTGACGGAAGCGCTGGTCACGGCCGTGGCCGGCGAAGGTGTCGTGGTAGCGCCCGGTGACGAGGGTCAGCCAGCCCGTCCCGCCTTTGATCAGCAGGGCCAGATCGGTCACCGCGTGGAGGGTGTCGGGCTGGGATCCGTAGCTGACCACCACGTTGACGAACTGGTGCTGGCTGGCCTCCAGCCCGGCGGTGGCGTCGGTCAGCCAGGCGGCGATGGCGTTTCGTCCGCGGTGTTCCTCCCCGTCGACGACCAGCCGCCCGTCAGCCTCGAACAGCTCGGCGGCGGCGTCCAGGTCGCCGTCGTCCACCAGTTGGGCGTAGCGGGCGATGAGCCGTCGGGCCGCCAGGTCGTCCTCGACGGCGACGTCCTTGTCGTGGGTCACCGACGGAGCGTAGGCGGCGGGTGGGCGGGGCGCCGTCTCCGCCCCGTCCACCCGCGGCCGGCGGCCGCCGGCGTCAGGTGCTGGGCGGCGAGGTCGTCGGCGCGGCTCCGCCGGAGCTCGCCGGTGCCTTGCCGTGGCCCTGGACGACCTGGGTGGCCGTGCCGTTCAGCGAGATCACGGTGGCGTTCTGGTTGGTCTGGACCGCAGTGGCCGACGCCACCCCCCGGAACTTGGTGGCGCCGTTGATGGCGACGGTGGTGCTCTGCCCGTCGGGACGGGCGATGGTGATGGAAGTGGCGGAGGCGGCGCTGACCTTGCCCCGGTCGTAGGTGTAGGTCACCCAGTGCCCGGCCTGCTTGACCTCCACCGTGCCGTGGTCGGACCGGTCGAAGATCGAGCCCGCCTTGCGTCCGCCGTGGCCGCCGTGGGCGCCGGGTGTGGCCGGCGGGCTGGTGGTGCTGGGCGCCGGCGGCGTGCTGGTCGCCACGCTGCCGCCCGAGGAGGTGGCGGCCCACGCCGCCGCGCCCCCGCCGAGGACGACGATGGCGCCGGCGGCGGCGCCGGCGGCCACCTTGCTGCGGGTGGTGGAGAAGTAGGACACGCGTCCTCCTGGGTGGTCGGGAGGCCGTGGGTGGTCCCCGACGGCCGTGACCCCAGTCTGGCCCCCAGTCGTGAGCGCCGGGTGGGCGGCGTGTGAGGAGAGTGTGAGGGATGGCGCTCCGGGCCAGTTCTCGCACTCGACCCTCTCGCGAAGGTAAGACTAGCCAAAGCTGAGTGCCGCCGGAACAAGATTTCCACGTGTGGCGTTGGAGACCTCGCACGAGTTCGTGCACCAGTCCCGTACAGGAAGGTCCCGATGGCAGAGTTGACGACATCCGCGCTTCCCCTGCTTCCCCTCGATGCCGGCGTGGTGTTCCCCGGTATGACGGTTCCGCTCGCCCTGGAGACGCCCGAGGCGCGTGCCGCCGCCGAGGCGGCCAGCGGCGCCGGCGACCGCCTGGTGCTGGTCCCGCGGGTCGGCCGCAGCGACGGGCCCGACGCCAGCCCCGGCCACTTCGCCCGCCTGGGCACGGTGGCGTCGGTCGAGCGACGCGGCGCCATGCCCGGCGGCACGCCGGCGCTGGTGGTGACCGGGCAGCACCGGGTGACGGTGGGCGCGGCCACGGCCGCGGCCGGCCCCGCGCTGTGGGTGACGGTCGAGGCCGCGCCCGAGTCGCCCGTGTCCGAGCGGGCGCGGGAGCTGGCGGTGGAGCTGCGGGCCGTGCTCGAAGGCATCCTGGAGCAGCGCGGCTCGGGGCGGCTGCGTGACGTCCTCGCCCAGGTCAGCGACCCGGGCGAGCTGGCCGACACGACCGGCTGGTGGCCGGAGCTCTCGGTCGAACGCAAGGTCGAACTGCTCGAGACCACCGACGTCGAGCACCGGGTGGAGCTGGCGCTGGGCTGGGCACGCGACGCGCTGGCCGAGATGGAGCTGCACCAGCGGATCCGCAGCGACGTGGCCGAGGGCATGGAGCGCACCCAGCGCGAGTACCTGCTGCGCCAGCAGCTGGCGGCCATCCGCAAGGAACTCGGCGAGGGTGGCGACGAAGGCCAGCCCGACGATTACCGCACCCGCCTCGACGCCCTGGACGTCCCGGCCGCGACCCGCGCCACCATCGCCCGGGAGATCGACAAGCTGGAGCGGACCTCCGAGCAGAGCCCCGAGCAGGGCTGGATCCGGACGTGGCTCGACACCGTGTTCGAGCTGCCGTGGGGCCAGCGCTCGACCGACCGCCTCGACGTCGACGAGGCACGCGCCGTGCTCGACGCCGACCACAACGGCCTCGAGGACGTCAAGGAGCGGCTGATCGAGTACCTGGCGGTCCGCAAGCTCCGGGCCGAGCGTGGCCTCGACGCGCCCGTCGACGGAAGCGCGACCGACGATCGCGGGCTTGGCGATGCTGAGCATCGGGAGCCGCAGGGCGAGTCGACGACGACGTCGTCGCGCCGCGGCGCGGGCATGATCCTCGCCCTGGTCGGGCCGCCCGGTGTCGGCAAGACCTCACTCGGCGAGTCGGTGGCACGCGCCACCGGACGGCGTTTCGTGCGCGTCGCCCTCGGCGGCGTCCACGACGAGGCCGAGATCCGAGGCCACCGCCGCACGTACGTCGGCGCGCTCCCCGGCCGCATCGTGCGGGCCGTCAAGGAGGCCGGCACCTTCAACCCGGTGATCCTGCTCGACGAGGTCGACAAGCTGGGCGGCGACTGGCGGGGAGATCCGTCCTCCGCGCTGCTCGAGGTCCTCGACCCGGCGCAGAACCACACGTTCCGCGACCACTACCTGGACATCGACCTCGACCTCTCCGACGTCCTGTTCCTCGCCACCGCCAACATGGCCGAGCAGATCCCCGGACCGTTGCTCGACCGCATGGAGCTCGTCCGTCTGGACGGCTACACCGACGAGGAGAAAGTGGCCATCGGCCGCGACCACCTGTGGGCACGTCAGGCCGAGCGGGCCGGGCTGCTCGAAGGGGAGGCCACGGTCACCGACGACGGGTTGCGCGCGGTCATCGGCGACTACACCCGCGAAGCGGGGGTCCGCGCCCTGGAGCGGCAGCTGGCCAAGCTGGCCCGCAAGGTGGCGGCAACGGTCGCCGCCGGCTCGGCGACGACGAGCGAGGTTGCGGGCGAGAAGGCGGGCGCGACCGTGGTCATCGGCCCGGCCGAAGTCCGCGAGTGGCTCGGCCGGCCGAAGTTCTTCGCCGAGGTGGCGGAACGGACGTCGGTCCCGGGCGTGGCCACCGGGCTCGCGGTGACCGGTGTCGGCGGCGACGTCCTCTTCGTCGAGGCCAGCGCCAGCGACGGCAAGCCCGATCTGACCCTGACCGGCCAGCTCGGTGAGGTCATGCAGGAGTCGGCGCAGATCGCCCTCTCCTACGTGCGGGCCCACGGACCCGAAGTGGGCGTGGCCCCCGAGCTCCTCGAACGTCGCCAGGTCCACCTCCACGTGCCCGCCGGCGCCGTGCCCAAGGACGGCCCGTCGGCCGGGGTCACCATGACCACCGCGCTGGTGAGCCTGCTTTCGGGACGGCCGGTTCGCCCCGAGGTGGGGATGACCGGCGAAGTCACCCTTCAGGGCAAGGTGCTGCCGATTGGCGGCGTCAAGCAGAAGGTCCTCGCCGCTCACCGCGCCGGTCTGACCGAGGTGGTCCTCCCGGCGAGGAACGGCGACGACCTCGAGGACGTCCCCGAAGCGGTGCGCGACGCCATGACCTTCCACCTGGCCAGCGACGTCGGGCAGGTGCTGGACCACGCCCTGGCCGCCTGATGCGTTGCCCCGGGCGCCTACGGGCGTCCGGGGAGTCGGGCGACGGACAGGAAGAAGTCGTCGATCTGGCGGACGATGGTGACGAACTCGTCGAAGTCCACCGGCTTGGCGACGTAGGCGTTGGCGTGCAGGCGGTAGCTGCGCGCCACGTCTTCCTCGGCCTCCGACGTGCTGAGCACGACCACGGGAATGCTCCGTAGCCCGTCCTCGCCCTTGAGCTGGCGGAGTACCTCGCGACCATCCAACCGCGGCAGGTTCAAGTCGAGCAGGACCAGGTCGGGTCGGGGGGCGTCACCGAAGGGTTCCTCGCGCCGCAGGAACCGCAGCGCTTCCTCGCCGTCGCTCACCGAGTGCAGCTCGTGGTTGAGGTGGTTGCCGTCCAACGCCTCGCGCATGATGAGCACATCGCCCGGGTCGTCCTCGACCAGGAGGATGCGGATGGACGGGACGGGGATCGGCGCGGCCCGGCGGGTCGCGCCCGTCGACTCAGACACGGGCCGCGGATCCCGCTACGTCCGACGGCGTGCCGTTGACCTGCGTGCCGGCCGGGCCCGGGCCGGCGTCTGAGCCGGTGGGCTCGGGGAGGGTGAACCGGATGGTCGTTCCCCGCGCCACGTGGGTGTCGATCCAGATGTCGCCGCCATGGAACTCCACGATCTTGCGACACAACGCCAACCCGATGCCCGTGCCCTCGTAGTGCTCGCGCGTGTGGAGACGCTGGAAGATCACGAACACCCGCTCGGCGAACCTCGGCTCGATCCCGATTCCGTTGTCGGCCAACGCGAACTCCCAGCGCGGTGATCGGTGCACGGCGCTCAGGGTCACCACCGGGGCGTCGTCGCCCCGGAACTTCAGCGAGTTGGAGATCAGGTTCTGGAGGAGGGCCACGATCAGCGTAGGGTCACCGCGTACGACGGGCAGGTCCCCGCGTACCACGATGGAAGCATCGGCCTCGAGGATCTGAGCGTCCAGGTTGGTCTCGGCGGCGCGCAGGCTGGCGGCGCTGTCGACCGGCACAAAGCCCTCCGTCGTGCGCCCGACACGTGAGAACCCGAGCAGGTCGTTGACCAGCGTCTGCATGCGTCGGGCGCCGTCGACCGCGAAGTCGATGTACTGCATTCCCCGGTCGTCCAGCTGGTCGCGATAGCGCTGGGAGAGAAGCTGGCAGAACGACGCCACCTTGCGGAGCGGCTCCTGGAGGTCGTGGGAGGCCACGTAGGCGAACTGCTCCAGGTCGCGGTTGGAACGGGCCAGTTCGTGGCTGCGGGACTCGAGCTCCTGCTGGCTGGCGGCGATGGCCCGCAGGTCCTGGACGATCCGGCTGCGCATGGCTTCGATGTCGTTGGCCAGATCGGCGATCTCCGCGGGACCGGTGTCGGCGACGGGATGGTCGAAGTCCCCGGCTGCCACTCGACGGCTGTCGGTGCCCACCGCGATCAGCGGGCGAATCAGCAGCCGCCGCAGGGTGAGCCAGAGAGCGACGATCAACAGGGCAACGCCGACGAACACGCCGATGGTGACGGCGAGAATGAGCCAGAAGGCGTCGTCGAACTGCCCCGCCGCCGCCGATCGGAGGTGGGTGATCTCCCGGTTCAGGGAAGTGAGATCGGCGCGGATGGTGTTGAACTGGGCCGTGCTGGCGGACAGCACGCCGTTCGCCGGCGCCGCGCCGGCCTCGCCGAGGCGTTGGATGATCGGCTCGACGATGTCGGACCGCCAGGTGGCGACGTCCTGGTCGAGCTTGGTCAGGCTCGGATGCAGGCTCGGGTAGGAGGCGAGCAGCTGGCCCAGCTCCCGCCGGTCGGCGGCCTCGGCGGGCAGGCCTTGCTGGTAGGGCTCGAGCAGCATGGGACCGGTGCCGGTGGGGTTGCCGGCCAGCACCAGGCCCCGGATAGCCGCTTCCTCGTTGATGAGATCGGCGAGCAGATCGCTGGAGCGCTGCAGGGCGGGGTCGAGACGGCCCAGCAGCTCGCTGCGGTTGGAGTGGGCCACCCCCAGACCCACCCCGGCGAGCACGGCGAACACGACGAGCACGGCGGCGGCGATGGCCAGGGTGGTCCGGCCGCGACGGCGCAGGCTGGGCCGCGCCGCGTGTCCCGGCCGCGCCGGCGCCGCCCCGGCAGCCGGCGACCCGGGATCAGCCGCCATGGTCGGCGAGCAGCAGGGCCACGTCGTCGGGCAGCGGGCCGCCGTGCAGCTCCGCGGCCCGAGCGAGCAGGCCGTCCGCCAGCTCGTGACGGGGGACGGCCGCGGCGTCGCCCTGGGCGCGCAGGTAGTCGAGCAGCCCCTCGCTGCCCCAGCGCGGGCCTTGCGGCGTGCGCCCCTCGATCAGCCCGTCGGTGAAGCCGAGCAGGCGCCACCGGTCCGGGAGATCCACCGTGATCTCCGGCGGGATGTCGTCGATGTTGACGCCGAGAACGGGTGCGTGGGGACCGTCGAGCTCGACGACACCGGCGGGGCCGAGGAGAAGCGGCGCGGGATGGCCCGACGAGCGAAGCGACAGCCGTCGACGGTCGGCGCTGAGGGTGAGCTCGGCGGCGGTGACGAACAGCTCGATGTCGACGTCGTGGATCAGCATGTCCTGGAGGCGACCGAAGACGGTGGCCGAAGGCAGACCGGCCAGAGTGAGGGCACGCCAGGCGATGCGCAGGTTGACGCCGATGGCCGCTTCGCCGGGACCGTGACCGGCGACGTCGCCGATGATCATGCGGATGGTCGCGTCCGGCAGCTCGACTGCGTCCATGAAGTCTGCGCCCAGCACCTCGCCGGCGGTGCCCGGCAGGTAGCGGGTGACCAGCGCCAGGGACGGGTCGCTGACGCGCAGCTGGGGGAGCAGCCCGCGCGTGATCTGCTCGTCGTGCTGTCGGCGCACGGCTGCCTCGGCCAGGGCCCGGGCCGACCGTTCGGCCCGGCTGCGCTCGACGGCGTAGCGCACCGCCCGATCGAGCAGACCGGACGTGACCTCGCCCTTGTTCAGGTAGTCCTGGGCGCCGGCCGCCACCGCGGCCACCCCCAGGTTGCGGTCGTGGACTCCCGTGAGCACGACCACGGGCATGCCCGGACAGCTCTGCAGCACCGAGCGCAGGGCATCCAACCCGGTAGCGTCCGGGAGGTTGAGGTCGACCAGGGCGCAGGCGGTCTCGGGATCGCAGGCCGTCGCCGCCTCGCCCACGGTGGACACCCAGGCCACCTCGAAGCCGTCCTCGGTGCCCGAGAGCAGCTCCTGGACGAGGAACGCGTCCCCCGGGTCGTCCTCGACCAGCAGCAGGCGCCGCGGCTCGGCGACGGCCGGCGCCTCGGCGACGCTGGAGAGTGTCCGATCGGGGGCTTCCGCCACGTGCGGAGCATACGCAGATCCCGCCGCTAGGTAACGCCCCCACCCCCTGGCCCGGACTCCGTTTCGGCTCGTCCGGCGCTTCGGCACCATCCGTGGGTACCGTGCCCGCCAGCGCCCGGTCGGAGTGGCCCGGCGCGCCAGTCGTGGAGGTCCACTCATGAAGGTGCGTATCGGGCTGGGACCGGGAATCGGGACGGGGGGCGCGGGCTCGGCCCCGGCGACTTGCGGGCCATGGTGGACGCCTCCGAGCGCTTGGGGTTCGACTCCATCTGGCTGTCCGAGCGGATCGGCACCGAGTCACCCGATCCCGTCGTGGGACTGGCGGTGGCCGCCGGTCGTACCGCCCGGCTGAAGCTGGGTATGAGCGTGATGGTCCTGCCCGGCCGCAACCCGGTGGTGGTGGCCAAGCAGCTCGCCACCTTGGACGTGCTCTCGTCGGGACGTCTGCTGCCCGCTTTCGGTCTCGGCATCGTGGACGCCAACGAGCAACAGGCCTTCGGGGTGGGGCGTGCCGATCGGGCGCCCTGGCTGGACGAGGCGCTGCCGTTGCTGCGGCGGATGTGGTCCGAGGATCGGGTGGACCACGAGGGTCAGCGGTTCCGCTTCGAAAGCCTGGTGGTGGAACCGAAGCCGCACAACCGGTCGCTCGACGTGTGGCTCGGCGGCCGCGCACCGAGCGAGTTGCGTCGCGTCGGTCGGCTGGCGGACGGATGGCTGGCCAGCTTCGTCACACCCCAGGACGCGCGCCGCCAGCGCCAGGCGGTGGAGGCGAGCGCGTCGGACAGTGGGCGCCAGATCGATCCGGAGCACTTCGGCGTGGTGCTTCCGTACCTTCCCTCTGGGGTGGCCGCACCCGACGCGCTGGTTGCCCTCGTGCGTCGCCGTTCCGACGCACCGGTCGAAGACGTGTGCCCCTCCGGCGGGCCCGCGTTGCAGCGCCACCTCGAGCGGTTCGTCGATGCCGGCTTCAGCAAGTTCGTGCTCGTTCCCGCGGCGCGCCGCGCCCCGTGGGACGAGGAGCTCGAAACCCTGGCGAATGTCGCGCTCGTGTACCAGAGGGACAGCCGCGACCCGAATGCGGCGATCGCGCTCGACTGACAGTTTTCTGGCAGTTTGCCGAAAAACCGTTGCACGGCAAGGCTTTTCTCGGCGACGCGAAAGCAAAGGCGTTGGCGAGCAAGGGGAATGCTTGACCTGCGCCGAAAAAACCTCTTTGATTGCAGGCAACTTCCCCAAACGCCAGGAGGTGGCGGTGAACCGTTCAGAGCTTGTTGACCAGATTGCCAACGTGGCTGGTATCGAGAAGCGTCACGCAGAATCCGCAGTGTCGGCCTTCGTCGACTCGGTGGTCACGGCTGCCAAGGCCGGCGAGCGCTTGTCGATCTTCGGCTTCGGCACCTTCACCCCGTCGCACCAGCCGGCTCGCACCGGGCGCAATCCGCGTACCGGCGCACCGGTCAAGGTTTCGGCCCGCAACGTGGTGAAGTTCAAGCCAGCCACGGCGCTTCGCGAAGCCCTCAACACCCGTGGTGGCAAGAAGGTCGTCGTGAAGAAGGCGGCGGCCAAGAAGAGGACGGCCAAAGCCCCCGCAAGGAAAGCGACGGCCAAGAAGGCCACCGCCAAGAGGGCGGGCGCCAAGAAGACGACCAAGAAGGCGAGCCCGGCTCGCAAGTCGACCAGGAAGTCCTGAGGTAGCCCACATGGCATACGCAACCATCACCGACGCCGGCGCGCCCGAGGCAGCCGAATACACCGACACCGACACCGACACCGAGCTCGTCGACGGGCGCACGGTGGCGGCCGCCAGGCCCCGGCGCACTCGTACGGCATCGCTGGAGACCACGACCAGAAAAGCCACCCGAGTCACCAAGGTGGCGGCCAACCGGGCGGCGTCGGCCGTCGAGTCAGCCGCCAAGTCGACCGCCAAGGCGGCGGGCACGGCCAAGAAGTCGACGGCCAAGAAGACTCGTGGCACCAAGCGGACCGCGGCCAAGAAGACGGGCGCAGCCAAGAAGTCGACGGCCAAGAAGGTTCGTGGCACCAAGCGGACCGCGGCCAAGAAGACGGGCGCAGCCCGGAAGTCGACGGCCAAGAAGGTTCGTGGCACCAAGCGGACCGCGGCCAAGAAGACGGGCGCAGCCCGGAAGTCGACGGCCAAGAAGGCTCGTGGGACCAAGCGGGCTGCGGCCAGGAAGTCCCCGGCCAGGAAGTCCACGGCCAGGAAGTCCACCGCCAGGAAGTCCACGGCCAGGAAGTCCACCGCCAAGAAGTCCACGGCCAGGAAGTCGCCGGCCAAGAAGGCCACGGCCAGGAAGTCTCCGGCCAAGCGGACCCCGGCCAAGAAGGCCAGTTCTGCCCGGCGCACGCCGGCGCGGAGCGCCACGGCTCGCTACCGCCGAGGCTGACCTCAGCGCCGTCGTCGACGCCAGAGCCGGCGCCGACGGCTACAGATCCCGCACCAACTTGAACGTCTCGGCTGCGGCGCGGCCCGCGTCGACCAGCTTGGCGTGCACCCGGTTCTCGAAGCGTGCCCGGCCTTCCGCATCGTCGGGCCCGTCGATGTGCAGGGTGGAGCGCCACTGGCTGCGATGTTCGAGAAGCGCCCGGACCTTGGCCGCTTCGTAGCCGGCCACGCCCTCGGCGTGGTCGGCTACGTCCGCCTCGAACAGCAGCAGGGCCGACGGGCGGTGCGGGGCGAGCCCGAGATCGGGAAAGAAATGGGGGTCGCGGGCGGCCACGATGCCATCGGTGACCAGGAACCCGGCGTGGCGGTGGTCAGGGTGCAGCCGCCACCGTCGCCACGGGTCGTGGCCCAGGACCACCTCCGGCCCGATACGACGGATCACCCCGGCCACCTGCCGCCGCTGGGCGAGACCGCTCTCCAGCTCGCCGTCGGGCCAGCCCAGGAAGGTCACGTCGCCGGCCCCGCCGAGGGCGACCGACGCCCGTCGCTGCTCGGCCTGGCGGGAGGCGACCAGGGCGGCGGTGTCCTCCCGCGGGTCCCAGGAGCCCTTCGAGCCGTCGGTGCACACCAGGTGATGGATGCGGCACCCGGACGCCGCCCACTTGGCCAACGTGGCGCCGCAGCCGAACTCGATGTCATCCGGGTGGGCGCCGACGGCAAGGGCGACCGCGGGCACGGGCAGATCGACGGACGTGATCTCGGGCACCGTCCACTGCTAGCAGACGGCGATCAGCCGATACTCGCGCCGAGCAGTTCGAGATCGGCGGGCAGGTCGACGTCCCAGGACAACGCCGATCCGTGTACCACCCGCCGGGCCAGCCCGAGGCGTTGCGCTTCCATCAGGTGGCGGGCGAACGAGCCGGGGCCGTAGCTGAAGGTGAACCCACTGGCGGCGGGGACGGAGACGACGTTGGTGCCGTCGTGGCGGTGGTCGGGGACGAGGGTGACGTCGGGGAACCGGGCGACCCACCCGAGGTCGGCGACGAGGGGCAGGTCGGCGTGGGCCACGCACACATGTTGGACACCCACCGCGGCCAAGCGGCGAACCCCTTCCTGGACGGCACCGTTGAGCCCCCGGCCCGGTTCCCAGATGACCAGGGCGCCGACCGACCGGGCCCAGGTGGCCACGTCGCGGTCGTCGCACACCACGGCCACCGGTAGGTCACCGGCGGCGGCGACCGCTCGGCCGGCCAGCTCGCGGGCCAGCCCGGCGCGCTGCTGCGGGTCGAGCGCAGGGGCGAGGCGCACCTTGGCGTCGGCGAACGCCTTGACGGGGACCAGCACGACGCGCGCACCGAGCCAGGAGCTGGCGGCCGCCGGGGCCCGAGTCACGCCGGCGATACTACGCCCGCAGTGGACCGGGCCTGACCCAGTACCGTGATGGGGTGCGGATCGCGTTCGGGACCGAAGCGGCCAACATCCAGAAGCTCCCGTGATCCGCGGCCTGCTGACTCCGGGGGACACGGCAGCAGCCGCGAACGACGAGCCGTTGAGCGACGAGGACCTGGAAGCGCTGTACGCACCGCCGGCGAGCGGCCGTCACGTGCGCGCCGATCTGGTGGCCACCCTGGACGGTGCCGTGGAGTTCAAGGGTTCCGCCGCGTCCCTGGAAGGAGGCGACGACGACCTGCGGGTGTTCACCACCCTGCGCGCCTTGGCGGACGTGGTGGTGGTGGGGGCGTCCACCCAGCGGGTGGAGGACTACGGGCCGGCCCGCTTGAGCTCGGAGCGGGCCAGGCGCCGGCGGGAGCGGGGAGAGGGCGGGCCTCCGGCCATCGCCGTGATCACCAACACCGCGTCGATCAGCCCGGCCAGCAAGCTGTTCGCCTCATCCGGCGCCAACCGACCCATCGTGGTCACGTCGCAGGCCGCGCCCGCCGATCGCCGTCGGGCCTTGGACGACGTCGCCGAGGTCGTGGTGGCGGGCGACGAGCGCGTCGAGCTGGGCGCGGCGCTCGACGCCCTCGCCGAGCGCGGCTTGCGCCGGCAGCTGTGCGAAGGCGGTCCGATGCTGTTCTCCTCCCTGCTGCACGAAGGCCTGTTCGACGATCTGTGCCTGACCGTGCGCAGCGCGCTGGCCGGGCCGGGCCACCTCTCCCTCACCCGAGGCGAGGCGTTCGCCGAGATGGTGCGGCTGGAGATCGTCCACCTGTTGGTCGGCGACGGCGTGCTGTTGGGTCGCTATCGGGCGGACGGCCGGTGACATCCGTACGGCTCACGGAGTGGACGACGTGCGGCGGCTGCGCGGCCAAGTGGGGGGCCGGGGAGCTCGCCCCGCTCGTCAGCGCCCTGCTGCCCGCCCGCGACCCTGCGGTGGTGGTCGGTCTGGCTCCGTTCGACGATGCCGCCGTCTACCGCCTGAACGACGAGACCGCGCTGGTGTCGACCATCGACTTCTTCCCGCCGCTGGTCGACGATCCGGGCGACTTCGGGGCGGTGGCGGCGGCCAACGCCTGCTCGGACGTGTTCGCCATGGGGGGCCGGGTGGTGCTGGCGCTCAACGTCGCCGGGTTCCCTGAGGGCCTGGCCACGTCGGCGATCGAGGCCGTGTTCGCCGGCGCCGCCGCGGTGGTCGCCGAGGCCGGAGGGACGGTGGCGGGGGGCCACACCATCCGCTCGGAGGAGCCCCTGTTCGGCTTGGCGGTGCAGGGCCTCGTGCACCCGGGGCGGATCTGGACCAAGGCGGGTGCTCGCCCGGGCGACGCCCTGGTGCTGTCCAAGCCGCTCGGGACGGGACTGGTCCTCGCCGGCGGTTCGGACGGGGAAAAGCGTGGCGTCGTGCGGTCCATGCGGGTGTTGAACGCCGCCGCCGCCGTGGCCCTGTCCGAGGGCCGCGAGCCGCCACACGCCGTCACCGATGTCACCGGCTATGGACTGCTGGGGCACGGCTGGGAGGTGGCCGAGCGCTCCGGGGTGCAGCTGCACTTCGAGGCGTCGCGGCTGCCGCGGTATCCGGGCGCGGACGCCGCGGCCGAGCGAGGGGTGCGAACGGGCGGCGACCCCCGGAACCGGGCGGGCCTCGAAGGGCGGGTGCGGTCATCGGCAGGCGAGGCCATGGAGGCGATCGCCTACGACCCGCAGACCTCGGGTGGCCTGTTGGCCGCGGTGGCGCCCGGCGGCGTCGAGGCCCTGGTCGAGAGCCGGGTTCGTGCACGTGGGGACGGTGGGCGAAGGCGATCCCTCGGTCACGCTCGGCTAGCGCACCACTCAAAACAGGTGGTGCAACCGCCAGCCGAGCGAGACCGCCGGCATGGTTGCCGTCGCCGTGGCCGGGGTGCTGGCCAGCGGCAACCCGGCCACGCTCACCGTCGTCACCTGCTGGTGCGCCTGCAGCTTGCTCAGCGGGGGCGCGTCGGGCTGGACCTTCAGCGGGACGTTCATCCCGCCCCATCCCAGGATGGTGATGGGGCGGGCCGTGACCACCGAGACGGCATGACCGTCGGCGTTGGTGACCTCGAGCACCCGGGTGCCGGCAGCCACCACGGTCTGGCGCGACAGCGAGGTGGTCACCGATTGGACGAGCGCTCGCGCCGCGCTGGTGGCCGCCGCCACCAGCACGAGGGTGTTGGTCTGTCCCTGGCTCTGGCCCAGCACGACGCCGAAGATGGTGATGGGCTGGCCGCCCGCGGACCCGTTGTTGGCAAACATCAAGCAGCCCCCGGCTTGGCTCTCCGAGCCGGTCTTGATTCCCACGAAGCCGCCCGTCCCCACCAGCGTGTTGAGGTTGTGGACGACGCCGGCGACGGGCAGGGTCGCGGTGGGCAGGGCCACGATCTGGGCCAGCGCAGGCACGGTCATGGCGGCGGCGGCCATGCGCAGCTGGTCGGATGCTGTCGACACGGTCGACGTCAGGAACCCGCTCGGATCCGTGTAGGTCGTGGCGGTCATGCCCAGGACCTTGGCCGTGGCGTTCATCTTGGCCACGAAGGCCGGCTCGCTCCCGGCGTCGTAGGTGGCGAGCACGGGGGCGACGTTGTTGGCCGAGTTGATGAGCAGCGCTTCGAGGAGTTGACGCTCGTTGAGCACCTCGCCCGTCATCACCGGGAGCGTGGACTGGCCGCTGCTGACACGCGCCGCCCGATCGTTGACATCAGCCGCGGTGAGGGTGACGGCAAAGCCGTTGGATGTCGCGGTCAGAGGATGGTCCCGGAGGACGAGGTAGGCGGTCATGACCTTGGCCAGGCTGGCGATCGGCACCGGGGCGGGGCTGCCCGACGTGCCCAGCGCGGGGAGTCCGGCGACGCCCACCGCGGCCTCACCCGTCGCCGGCCACGCCACCTTCGGCGCCGCGCCCGGGAAGGTCGCCGAGGAGGCCAGGACGGTGGAGACGCGCAGCGGTGGCGCGGTCAGGGTGACCGCCCGGATGGTCGCCGCCACCACCAGCACCACCACCACGACCAGAGCCACCAGCGCCGCCAAGCCCCAGCGGTGGCGTCTCCTCCGGGAGCGTTTCGAATGCATGCCGCCGCCGATCACCCTGGCAGGATTCCACACCCACCCCCGACGCGGGTGGCAAACGGCGGTAGCGTCGGCGCGAGTGGCAGCGAGCAGCGCACCCAGTCTGAACTTCGAGCGGGCGGCGTGGGCGCGCGGATGCGGCGTGGTGGTGGGTATGGACGAGGTGGGCCGGGGGGCGTGGGCCGGCCCGCTCATGGTCGGCGCCGCCGTGCTCCCCCGTGACCGGCGCGTCTACAAGGTCCGGGACTCCAAGATGCTCACCGAGGGCCAGCGCGAGCGTCTCTTCGAGCGTCTCGCCGGCTGGTGCGCGTCGTGGGCGGTGGGCGCCGCTTCCCAGCCCGAGTGCGACGAGCTGGGCATGGCCGCCGCCCAGCGTCTGGCGGCCGCCCGCGCCATCGACGGACTCGGCGGTGGTCCCGGACGCCGTGCTGGTCGACGGCAACTGGGACTTCGTCGGCCTGGGCTGCACCGAGCGCATCGTGCGCGGCGACGCCCGCTGCCTGTCCATCGCCGCCGCGTCGATCCTGGCCAAGGTGACCCGGGACCGCTACATGCGCGCCGAAGCCCGCCACTTCCCCGGGTACGACTTCGAGTGCGAACAAGGGCTACCCCTGTCCGCGCCACAAGATGGCGCTGCAGGCGTACGGCCCCACGTCGATCCACCGGCGGACGTGGGTCTTCATGGACGCCCTGGCCTGGAAGCAGCGGGTCCGGCGGGAAGGCTTTTGGCCCGCTGATCGTTAGCATCGCTAGCCATGTCTTGTCTCGTGATGCACCCTTGATCAGACGGTCGTCCCCACCCGGATGGATCCGGCGGCTGGCGCCGTGGCTGAAGCCGCACCGGCGCAACGTGCTCCTGGCCCTGGGCGGGGCGCTGGTGGGCAGCGGGCTCACCGCGGCGGTGCCGGCCATCGAACGGGAGGTCGTCGACGACGTCATCCTCAATCACCGCCAGCCGCTGTGGCCGTGGCTCACGCTGCTGGTCGTGATCGCCCTGGCCAGCTTCGGCGCCGCCCACGTCCGGCGCTACGTCGGCGGGCGCGTCAGCCTCGACGTGCAGTTCGACCTGCGCAACGCCATCTACGACCAGCTCCAGCGGCTCGACTTCGCCCGCCACGACGAGCTGCAGACCGGGCAGCTGGTCAGCCGGGCCAACTCCGACGTCGGCCTGCTGCAGGGGCTGCTGGCGTTCCTGCCGATCATGAGCGGCAACGTGCTGCTGCTCGTCCTGTCCCTGGTCGTCATGTTCATCTACTCGCCGCTGCTGGCGGTGGTCAGCCTGGTGGTGGTGCCGTCGCTGGCCATCGCCGCCTACCGGATGCGCGAGCGGACCTTCCCGGCCAGCTGGGACGCCCAGCAGCGCGAGGGCGAGGTCGCCATGGTCGTCGAGGAGGCGGTGACCGGCGTGCGGGTGGTGAAGGGGTTCGGCCAGGAGGAGCGGGAGCTCCACCATCTCGTCGAGCGCGCCGGCGTGCTGTACGGCTCCCGCCTGCGCGCCGTGCGCCTCCAGGCCCGCTACCAGCCGGTCCTCCAGGCCATCCCGGTGGTGGGCGAGGTCGGCGTCCTCGCCCTCGGCGGGTGGATGGCGCTCACCACCAGATCACCCTGGGCACGTTCCTGGCCTTCGCCACCTACCTGCTCCAGCTGGCGTCGCCGGCGCGGATGCTCGCCGTGGTGCTGCTGGTCGCCCAGCAGGCGCGGGCCGGGGCCGAGCGGGTGCTCGACCTGCTGGCATCCACCCCGGTGGTCACCGAGGCCGACGACGCCCAACCCCTGCCCCGAGCCGCGGCGAGATCGAGCTTCGACGGGGTCCGCTTCGGCTACCTCTCGGCCGAGCCCGTCCTCGACGGCTTCGACCTGCACGTGGCCGCCGGGCGAGACCGTCGCCCTGGTGGGCGCGTCGGGATCGGGGAAGTCGACGGTGGCCCTGCTGCTGCCCCGCTTCTACGACGTGCAGGGCGGGTCGGTACGCGTCGACGGGACCGACGTGCGCGAGGTGACCCTCGAGTCCCTGCGCGCCCAGATCGGGGTGGTGTTCGAGGAGAGCTTCCTGTTCTCCGACACGGTCCGCGACAACATCGCCTACGGCCGCCCCGACGCCACCGACGACGAGGTGGAGGCGGCGGCCCGGGCCGCGGAAGCCCACGAGTTCATCCGCGACCTCCCCGACGGGTACGACACCCTGGTCGGCGAGCGGGGTCTGACCCTCTCCGGCGGCCAGCGCCAGCGGGTCGCGCTGGCCCGGGCGCTGCATCACCGACCCCCGCATCCTGGTCCTCGACGACGCCACCAGCGCCATCGATGCCCGCATCGAGGAGGAGATCCACGCCACCCTGCGCCGGGTCATGGAGGGCCGCACCACCCTGCTGGTCGCCCATCGCCGCTCCACCCTGCGCCTGGCCGACCGCATCGTGGTGGTCGACCACGGCGCGGTGCTCGACCAGGGCACCCACGAGGAGCTGCTGGGCCGCTCCGCCCGCTACCGCGAGCTGCTGGCCGGCGCCGGCGACAGCGCCGAGGCCGAGCTGGCCAGTCGTGGGCGCGGCGGTGACCCCGGAGGCGTGGCCCCAGTCCGTGGCCACCGACCGGGTGTCGCGCCCAGCCCGCTCCCGGCGCCGGGAGGGGGCGGCGGAGGCGGCGGCGGCTGGATCGGGGCGCTGGCCGCCACCCCGGAGCTGCTGGCCAAGGTCGAGGCGCTGCCCCCGGCGGACGACGAGCCCGACGTCGACTGGCGCAAGCAGGCGGCCTGGGACCCGCACTTCAGCCTGCGGCGCTTCCTCCGCCCCTTCCGCCGCCCGCTGGCGCTCGGCCTGGTGCTGGTCATCATCGACGCCCTGGCCACGCTGGCCGGGCCCGTGCTCATCCGGTCCGGGATCGACGGCGGCGTGGCGCGCGGCTCCATCACCGCCGTCTGGGTGGCCTCCGGCGTGTTCCTGGCGGTGACGGCCGCCGACTAGCTCGACTCGGTGTACCAGGTGCTGATCACCGGGCGCACCGCCGAGCGCCTCCTGTTCGCCCTTCGGGTGCGGATCTGGGCCCAGCTGCAGCGTCTCGGCATCGACTACTACGACCGGGAGCTGGGCGGGCGGATCATGACCCGCATGACGACCGACGTGGACGCCCTGTCCAACCTGCTGCAGAGCGGGCTGATCAATGCCCTGGTCGCCCTGTTCACCTTCGCCGGCGTGGGCGTGGCCCTGGTGGCCATGAACTGGGTCCTCGGACTGGTGACCATGACGCGTGGTGGTCCCGCTGGCGGCGGCGACGGTGGTGTACCGGCGCCTGTCCGGGCGCGCCTACCGCACCGCCCGGGAGCGCATCGCCGTGGTCAACGCCAACCTGCAGGAGAGCCTGTCGGGTGTCCGCGAGGCGCAGGCGTTCGTGCGGGAAGGACGCAACCGGCGCGACTTCCGGCACCTGGCCAACAGCTACCTCGAATCGCGCCTGACCGCCCAGCGCCTGGTGGCCACCTACTTCCCGTTCGTCGAGCTGCTCTCCGACATCGCCGCCGTGCTCGTGCTCGGCGTGGGCTCGGTGCTCGTCGCCCAGCGTTCGCTGACCGCCGGCGAGCTCATCGCCTTCCTGCTCTACCTGGACCTGTTCTTCAACCCCATCCAGCAGCTGTCGCAGACCTTCGACTCCTACCAGCAGGCGGGGGCGTCCATGGCCCAGATCAACGAGCTGATGCGGGTGCCCACCACCACCCCGCCGCCCGAGCACCCGGTCGCCCCGTGGCCGGTCACCGGCCGGGTCACCTTCGACGGCGTCTGGTTCGCCTACCCGGGAACGCCGCCCGACCGCGCCGCCCTGCGCGGCCTCGACGTCGCCATCGAGCCGGGGCAGACGGTGGCCCTGGTCGGCGAGACCGGTGCGGGCAAGTCGACCGTGGTCAAGCTGGTGACCCGCTTCTACGACCCCACCTCCGGGATGGTCGGCCTCGACGGTCGCGACCTGCGCACCCTCGACCCGGGCTGGTTCCGCCAGCAGCTCGGCTACGTGCCCCAGGAGGCGTTCCTGTTCTCCGGGACCCTCCGCGACAACATCGCCTACGGCAGGCCCGGCGGCGACCGACGCCGAGGTCGAGGCGGCGGCGCGCGCCGTCGGCGCCCACGAGTTCATCGCCGAGCTGCCCGACGGCTACCGCACCGTGGTCAGCGAGCGGGGCCGGTGCCTGTCCGCCGGTCAGCGCCAGCTGATCGCCCTGGCCCGGGCCGAGCTGGTCGACCCCGCCGTGCTGCTGCTCGACGAGGCGACGTCGAACCTCGACCTGGCCACCGAGGCCCGGGTTTCGAGGGCCATGGGCGTGGTCGCCTCTGGCCGTACGACGATCGTCATCGCCCACCGGTTGCAGACCGCGGCGCGCGCCGACCGGGTGCTGGTCATGGACGCCGGCCGGGTGGTCGAGGACGGCACCCACGACCAGCTGCTGGCCGGCGACGGCCTCTACGCCCGCATGTGGCGGGCCTTCGAGCCGGGCGAGGAGATCACCGCCGCCTGAGACGAGCCCTCAGCTGGTGACGCCGGTCCACACGGCCAGGCGTCCGTCCACGGTGCCGACGACGAGGGCGGTGGTGTTGAGCCAGCCCACCTGCTGCACCGACGCGTCGAGCTGGCCCGTCCAGGGGCCGGCCATGGTGTTCACCCGCTGCCAGCCGGTCCCGGCGTCGGCCGAGCGCCAGACACCGACGGTCGATCCGGCGGACGCCGCGGTGGGGGTGGCCGGCGCCGGGGAACCGGCGGCCGAGGAGCCGCTGACGGCCAGCCAGCTCGTGCCCCGAATGGCCAGACCGGTGAGGGCACCGGCGCCGGTGCCGCTGAACGCGGCGACCGTCTGGCGGGTCCAACCTCCGCCGGCGGACGCCGACCACAGGGCGGGATCCACCTCGGCGCCGCTGCCCCCGCTGCCGCCATAGGCGAGGAAGCCGCTGCCGGTGGTCAAGCACCCGTTCATCGACTCCTCCTCGCCGGGCGTCGCCGGCGGCGTGACGGTGGACGCCTGCCAGGTGCGCCCGTTGGTCGAGGACCACGCCAGCGCCCGCCAGCCCGGCGAGCCCACCGTTCCCGAGCCCACCGCGACGACCGTCTGGGGACCGGAGCACGCACCGGTCGGGTCCTCGATCCCGAGGCCGGCGGCGGCGTCCAGCGAACCGGCCTCCTGCCACGGGCCCCCGCCGCTGGTCAGCCAGGCCACGGCCTGGTCGTCAGGACCGGTCGGGGCGCCGGCGGGGCCTCCCGGGCCCCGACCGACGGCGACCAGCGACGTGCCCAGGCGGGCCGCGCCCTGCGCCAGCTCGCCGTGGCCGGGGGGCGCGAACGTGTTCGGCGTGGCCGTCGGCACCGGCGTCCACGTGGAGCCGTCGGGAGACGACCACACCGACGCCGCCGGCGGGAAGGCGCCGGCCGTGCCGCCGAATGCCATCAGCCCCGTCGGCGCGGCGAGCAGGGCGCGGATCTGCTGACCGGCGAAGGGGCCGCCACTGACGTCGACCGACCAGTCGCGGCCGTTGGTGGTGCGCAACACCGCGGCCGACCACGACGCGCTGCCCAGGGTCTGCCCGGGCAGCCGGATGTTGACGGCCAGGTAGGCGGTGGTGCCATTGACGAGCAGGGCGCTGGGCTCCACCTGGGCGGCGGGCGTGCCGAAGGCGGCGGGATCGGCGGTGACCTCCGTCCACGTTCCCGCGCTGTCGGTGAGGAGACGGGGAGCGCCCACGGTGTCATCGGCCACCACGGTGACCGTGCCCGACGTGGCCACCAGGCCCAGACGCCAGCCGCCCGCCTGCGCCGCGGCCGGCGGAAGACCCAGCTCGGTCCAGCTGAGGCCGTCCGTGGACGTCCACACGCGCGGCGCGGACGGACTTCCGCCGACGGCGGTGAGCGAAGAGGTCCCCGACTGCGATCCCACCGCGACGACCTGGGACCCGGTGTTGTCCGGCGCGCCGCGGGTCGCCATGGGGAACGATTCGGACGGTTGGCTCCAGCTGGCGCCGTCGGGCGATATCCAACTGGCCGGCATCCACGCCGATCCCGTCCGTACCGCCCCGACGGCCACAAAGCCGGTCCCGAACGTCGCCAGCCCGTTGATCACGTGGTCGCCGTCACCGTGGAAGGAACGCTGCGCCGACGTCACCTGCTGCCAGTGGATCCCGTCGGTGGAGGTCCACATGGCCGCGTCCGTGGCCGTCCCGTTGGCGATGGTCCCCGCCAGCCACACCCCGTTCTGGGCCACGACCAGCGCGTTGACCACGGCCTCAGTGGACGCGTCGACGACCTTCTCGGCACCGGTCAGGCGCGTCCAGCGGGTGCCGTTGCTCGAGTACCACAGCGCGGTCTGGCCGGAGATGGTGCCGGAGGCAAAGATCCCCAGGGCGCCGGCGGCCACGTGGTCCATCACCGCGCCGGAGCCGTTGCCGCCGCTGCCGGTGGGAACGGGGTTGGAACCGAACACCGCGGGGTCGTTCACCCGCGTGTACGGCCGCCCCGGTCCCGTCGAGACCCATACCGCGGCCTGCTCGCCCCCGCCGGTCCCGGTGGCGCCGACGATCACGTCGCCGCCCGCCCACGCCGTGGCCGCCCGGGCCTGGCTCGGACCCGGGCCGGCGAGCGGAGCCGCCGTCCAGTGCAGGGCATCGGGCGAGCTCCACACCGTCGCCGTGGTGGCGCCGGCGGCCGTGGACTGGGTCCCGGCTGCCAGCCACTGCGAAGACGGGGTCGTCGGCGCCACCAGCGCGGCGATCGTCGACGACGCGCCCCCGCCCAGGTCCAGTGAGGGATCGCTCACCCGTGACCACGTGGTCGCCGGGAGGCTGCCCGGTGGTGGGGCGGTGGTCGCAGGACGCGCTCGGGTCGTCGACGGCGCGTCACTCTGGCCGTGGGTCGCCGACCCGCTGCACGCGGCGGCGACGACGGCCAAGGCGATCACGACCGCGCCCGCGCCGGCGCGACGCCGCCGCGGACGCGGCGCGGCGGGCAGCGGGGTGGCTCGCATCGCGAAGCAGTTTGCCCGGCGCGCCGGCCCGACTCGGGTCGGCCCTCAGTAGACTGCGGACGATGGGGCAGCCCGCCGGCCGTTCCGGTCCTCCGTGGTCGCCAGAGGCCGGCTCCTCCAACCTCCCCAGCGGCTTGCGGCTGGCGGTGAACCGCCTGGCCCGGCGCCTGCGCCAGCAGGCCGTCGGCCAGATCACCGCGTCCCAGCTCTCGGCGCTCGCCTCGGTCGCCCAGCGGGGCCCGGTCGCGCTCGGCGAGCTGGCCGCCATCGAGCAGATCGCTCCGCCTTCGATGACCCGAATCGCCGCCCGGCTGGAAGACGCCGGCCTGGTCGAGCGCAGCCCCGACGCCGAGGATCGCCGCGTGGCGCGCATCGCCATCACCGCCGCCGGCATGCGCCTTCTGGCCGAGACCCGTACCCGGAGGGACCTGTACCTGGCCAAGCGCCTGGGGCGGATGGCTCCCGAGCAGCTCGCCGTGCTGGAAGCGGCGGTACCGCTGCTGGAGCGCCTGGCGGCCGAGGACCCCCCCGCCGAGGTCTGATCCCCCCACGCCGACTCGCGCCGTCGGGCGCGGGGCTCTTTCCCCTCCTCTAGCTTGGCGCCGATGGCCGCTTCCGCTACCCCGCTCGCCGCCTACTCGCTCCGGCTGCGCGTCCGGCTGCGCAACCGTCCGGGGATCCTGGGCGCCCTCGCCGTGGCCTTGGGACGCGCCGGGGGAAGCCTCATGGCCATCGAGATCGTCGCCACCGACGGGGCGACCGTGACCCGGGACGTGGTCGCCTTCTGCCCCTCCGAGGACGCCATGGGCGACGTCGAGCAAGCCGCGGCCGGCGTCGACGGCGTCGAGCTCATGGGCGTCGAGGACCGGACGTTCCGTCTCCACCAAGGCGGCAAGCTCGTCATCACCGGCCGGGACCCCATCGACGACAAGGACGACCTGGCCATGGCGTACACGCCGGGCGTGGCTCGGGTGTGCACGGCGATCGCCGACGACCCCGCCCTCGCCCACCGCTACACCATGCGCGCCTCCACGGTTGGCGTCGTCACCGACGGCACCGCCGTGCTCGGCCTCGGCAACATCGGCCCGGTCGCCTCGCTGCCGGTGATGGAGGGAAAAGCGGCGCTGTTCAAGGCCTTTGCCGACGTCGACGCCGTCCCTGTCGCCCTCGACGTCGCCAGCACCGACGAGCTCGTCGACACGGTGCAGCGCATGGCCCCCATGTTCGGCGGCATCAACCTGGAGGACATCGCCGCGCCCCGCTGCTTCGAGGTCGAGCGCCGGCTGATCGACCTGCTGGACATCCCCGTGTTCCACGACGACCAGCACGGGACCGCGGTCGTCGCCCTGGCCGCCCTGCGCAACGCCTTGAAAGTGGTGGACAAACGCATCGATGAGGTGCGCGTCGTCCTGTCCGGCGCGGGCGCCGCCGGCGTGGCCATCACCAAGATCCTCATGGAGGCCGGCGTGCCCGACGTGACCGCCGCCGACCGCAAGGGGGCGATCCACCGCGGCCGCGACGGCCTCGACCCGTCCAAACAGTGGCTGGCCGACGCGGCCAACCCCGCGCGAACGCACCGGCGGGCTGCACGAACTGCTCACCGGCGCCGACGTGTTCATCGGCGTGAGCGCCCCCGGCCTGTTGGACCGGGCGGACATCGAAGCGATGGCCCCGGCCCCCATCGTGTTCGCCCTCGCCAATCCCGTCCCCGAGATCCTCCCCGAAGAGGTGGAGGGCATCGCCGCGGTCATGGCCACCGGCCGCAGCGACTACCCCAACCAGATCAACAACGTGCTGTGCTTCCCCGGCATCTTCCGCGGCGCCCTCGACGCCGGCGCCACCCGGATCACCGAGGGCATGAAGCTGGCCGCGGCCGAGGCCATCGCCGCCGCCGTGCCCGCCACCGAGCTGTCGGCCGACGAAGTGGTCCCGAGCGTGTTCACGCCCGGTGTCGCCGCCGCCGTCGGCACCGCCGTGGCCACCGTCGCCCGGGCCGAGGGCGTCACCCGGGCCTAGCCGCGCGGGGGGCGCCGGCGGGGGCCGGGCCGGGCTCGGTGGGCCCGTCTCGGTGGGCCGTCTTGTGGCCTCTTCGGCTGGCTTCGGGCTGGTCGTGGCCTCAGCGGCCGACCTGTCGGAACGGACCGGCCACGTCACGCCGGCGGCCGGACGGAACGGCCACGACACCAGCCCACAACCGGCCCAGGCCGCGGCCCCCGCCGGCCGCACCCGGCCCCCCCGCCCGGCCCCCCCCGCCGGCGCCCGTTTGCCTCGCCCCACCTTCCCGACTACGTTAGGCTCGCCTAAGACTGGAGGATAGGGAGCCATGACCAAGCCCTCGGGCAGGACCCCGACTGCCGCCCGCCGGCGTCCGCACGCCGCCCTCCTCGGCGCGTGCCTGGCCGTGGTCGTGGCCCTGGTGGCATCGGCGTGCGGGAGCAGCGCCCCGGCGAGCGGTGCCGGCGGCACGACGACGATCACCCTCTACAGCGCCCAGCACGAACAGACGACCAGCGCGCTGGTCGCCGCCTTCACCAAGCAGACCGGGATCCGGGTCAAGGTCGACAACAACGGCGAGGACGTCCTCACCGCCCAGATCGAGCAGGAGGGCAGCCGCTCGCCGGCCGACGTGTTCTACACCGAGAACTCCAACTGGCTGGCCCAGCTGGACCAGCGGGGCCTCCTGGCCAAGGTCGATCCCGACACGCTCGCCAACGTTCCCGCCACCGGACAGCGCCACGAGCGGGGACTGGGTGGGGGTGTCGGCCCGCATCAGCGCGCTCGTGTACAACACGGGCAAACTGAAGCCCGCCCAGCTGCCGCAGTCGGTGCTGGACCTGGCCGACCCGCAGTGGAAGGGGAAGATCGAGCTCGCTCCGTCGGAGACCGACTTCTGGCCGGTGGTGAGCTCGGTGGCCAAGGCCTACGGCCCGGACCGGGCGCTGGCCTGGCTCAAGGGCCTGAAGGCCAACGCCGGGTCGGGCGCCAACGTGCCCGACAACGAGACGCTGGTCAGCGACGTGAGCCAGGGCAACACCCAGCTGGCGCTCATCAACCACTACTACTTCTACCGGTTGCAGGCGGAGCAGGGGAAAGGCTCCGTCCACGCCGCCATCGCCTATTTCAAGCCGCACGATCCCGGCTACGTCGAGGACATCTCCGGGGCTGCCGTCCTCAAGTCCAGCACCCACCAGGCCGCCGCCCAGCAGCTGCTCAACTTCCTGACCAGCCGGGGGACAGCGCGTCCTGGCCGCGGGCGACAGCTTCGAGTACCCGCTCCACCCGGGCGTGGCCGCCAATGCCGCGCTGACGCCGCTCGCCCAGCTGCAGCCCAACGACTTCACCCCCGCCGAGCTGGGCACCGGCCTCGACGCCAAGACGCTGCTCCAGCGCGCCGGGCTGCTGTAGTGGGCGTCCGGAGCGCTTAGCCTTTTCGGCCTGTGGCTGAGGCTTCCCTCCCGGGCGTGGCGCCGAAGGCGGCGCTCGTCGCGCCCCGCCGGCGCCTCCCCCGCCCCAGGGTCGTCGTGGTGGTCAGCGCGGTCATCGCCCTCGGCCTGCTCGCCCCGCTCGTCCTGTTGGGTCTGAACGCCCGCAGCGCCGGGTGGCCCGAGATCAGCCGGGTGCTGTTCCGGGAACGGTCGTTCGTGCTGCTGCAGCACACCGTCCTGCTCTCGCTGATCGTCGTCGCCCTCACCGCCACCATCGCCGTGGCTGCGGCGTGGTGCACGGAGCGGACCCGGCTTCCCGGGCGGGCGGTGTGGCGGGTGCTGCTGGTCCTCCCCGTGGCCATGCCGGACTTCGTCGTCGGCTACGCCTGGCATTCGATCGCCCCCACCATGAACGGCCTCGGCGCTGCCACCCTGGTCATGACGCTGGCGACCTACCCGCTCGTCTACCTGCCCGTCGTGGCCGCGCTGCGCCGGGCCGATCCGGCGATGGAGGAGAGCGCCCGCAGCCTGGGCCTGGGGCGCACGGCGACCTTCCTGCGGGTCACCCTGCCGCTCATCCGCACCGCGGTGCTCGGCGGCTGTGTGCTGGTCGTGCTGACCGTGATCTCCGAGTACGGCGCCTTCGAGATCGTGCGCTATCAGACGTTCACCACCGAGATCTTCACCGAGTTCCAGTTCGACCCCCAGGCGGCGGCGTCGCTGTCGATCCCCCTGGTCCTCCTCGGGCTGCTCGTCCTCGGCCTGGACGGGATCATGCCCCGGCGGGCGGGCGCGTCCCGGGCGACGGCCCCGAGGACGCCGACACCGGCTCGGCTGGGGTGGAGCACGGCGCCGACGTTCGGCGGCGCTCACCGCCCTGGTGGTCGCTCGGCGTGGGCGTTCCCGATCGGCACGCTCGGCTACTGGATGGCCCAGAGCCAGCACACCACCCTGCCGGCGGCGGCCACGCTGGCGTCGGCCACCGCCAACACCCTGCTGTACAGCGCGCTCGGCGCGGCCATCGCCGTCGCCTTGGCCCTGCCGGTGGCGCTGATGACGGCACGGCGCGCCACCGCCGCCCGCATCGTGCTCGAGCGCGCCACCTATGTGACCCAGGCGCTTCCGGGGGTGGTGATCGCCCTGAGCCTGGTGTTCTTCGCCATCAACTACGCCTACAGGCTGTACCACACCAGCCTGATGCTCGTCGTCGCCTACGCCATCATGCACTTCCCCCTGGCCCTGGTGTGCGTGAAGGCGTCGGTGGCCCACGCGCCGTCGCGCCTGGCCGACGTGGGCCGGTCGTTGGGTCGTGGTCCTGTCGCCGTGTTCGCGCGGGTCACCCTGCCCCTGCTCGTTCCCGGTCTGGCCGCCGGCTTCTGCCTGGTGTTCCTCACCGCCGCCACCGAGCTCACGGCCACGCTCGTGCTGGCTCCCCTCGGTGTGCAGACCCTGGCCACCCAGTTCTGGGCCTTCCAGAGCGAGGTGGCCTACGGCGCCGCCGCGCCCTACGCCCTGGTCATCGTGGCCTTGGCCGTCGTCCCTGGAGCGTTGCTCGGTTTGTGGTTCGACCGCGGGCGGCGCACGTGACCGGCACCCCCGCCAGCCCGGCCATCGACCTGCGGGGGGTGGCCAAGCGTTTCGGCGCCGTGGTGGTCCTGGAGGGCGTGGACCTGCAGGTGCCCGACGGATCGGTCACCGCCATACTCGGGAACTCGGGCAGCGGCAAGACCACGCTGCTGCGTCTCGTCGCCGGCTTCGAGCGGGTGGACGCCGGATCGATCGGCCTCGGCGGCAAGGTGGTCGACGGCGGGCGGGTGTTCGTCCACGCCCAGCGACGCGGCGTCGGCTACGTGCCCCAGGAAGGAGCGCTGTTCCCGCACCTGACGGTGGCAGGCAACGTCGGGTTCGGCTTGGCCCGACGTGACCGGTCCCGCGTGCAGCACCTGATCGACCTCGTCGGTCTGCAGGGTTCGGGACGTCGCTTCCCCCATCAGCTCTCCGGCGGCGAGCAGCAGCGGGTGGCCCTGGCGCGCGCCCTGGCCATCAGGCCCAAGGTCGTGCTCATGGACGAACCGTTCGGTTCCCTGGATGCCTCGCTGCGTGCTTCGCTGCGCAGCGACGTGGCTCGGATCCTGGCCGAGGCGGGCACCACCACGATCATCGTCACCCACGACCAGGACGAGGCGCTGGCGCTCGCCGACCAGGTCGCCGTGCTCCGCGACGGGCACGTGGTGGCGTGCGACACGCCTCGCCGCCTCTACCACGATCCTCCCGATGTCACCGCCGCCACCTTCATCGGGGAGGCCAACATCCTCGCCGGCCGGGTCGACGGCCTCCAGGCACGCAGCGCCCTCGGGGCCATCCCCGTGCGCCCCGGGGCGGCGCCGGCGCCGGCCGGCTCGGCCCGGCTGTTGCTGCGCCCGGAGCAGCTGGTGCTGCACGACGCGCCGAGGCCGGGCGCCGCCCAGGCTGCCGTCCTGGACTTCCAGTACCACGGCCACGACGCCCTCGCCCACGTCCGCCTGCGGGCCCGAGCGGCCGAGAGCGGGGTGGCGGCCAACGGCGCCGAGGGGGGCGAGGAGCTGCTGGCTCGGGTCACCGCCGAACAGGTCCTGCAGCCGGGCCAGGCGGTGTGGGTCGAGGTGCGGGGCGCCACCCTGGCCTGGCCCGAGCGGCCGGGAGCGGAGGACTGGCCTGAGCGGCCGGGAGCGGAGGACTGGCCCGAGCGGCCGACCGAGGCCTGAGCGACTCGAACATACGTTCGCTAGGCTGCCGGCCGTGCTGGCTCAGCCTGTCGCCCTGGCCCGGGACCGCCTCCTCGAGGTGATCGCCCCCCTCCAGCCCCTGCTGCCCGAAGGGGGGTTGCGCCGGGGGGCGACGGTGGTGGTGTCGGCGACCTCCTCGGGAGCCACCACGCTGGCGGTCGCGCTTCTCGCCGGCGTGTCCACGGCCGGGGGGTGGTGTGCCGTCGCCGGGCTGCCGTCGCTGGGCATGGCGGCGGCGGCGCAGCTGGGGCTGCGACTCGACCGCCTGGCTCTCGTGCCCGCACCGGGGGAGCAGTGGCCGGTCGCCGTCGCCGCCCTGCTCGACAGTGTGGACGCGGTCGTCGTGGCTCCGCCGCCGCATCCGCGCCCGAGCGATGCCCGCCGGCTGGCGGCCCGGGCCCGGGAGCGGGGCGCGGTGGTGGTCGCGGTGGAGGACTGGCCCGAGCGGGCGGACCTGCGCCTGGAGGTGGTCGCCGAGGCGTGGACGGGGCCGGGCGCCGGCGACGGCCACGTGCGGTCCCGACGGGCGGACGTGGTGGTGTCGGGGAGGGGAGCGGCCGCTCGGCCGCGCCGGGTGCCGCTGTGGCTCCCCGGACCCGACGGCGCGGTCGCCGCCTTGCCCGTGCTCACGACGAAGCCGGCGCCATCCCTTCGGGTGGCCCGATGACCGAGAAGCGAACACACGTTCGCTAGAACAGGTGGGGTGGAGGTGCCCGAGCGGCTGCTGGTGGCGGAGGTCCCCGACTGGCCGGTGATCGCCGCCGGCTGCCCGCCGGAGCAGGCCGCGGTGGTGGTGGCCGCCAACCAGGTGGTGGCCGCCTCGCCGGCGGCGCGCGCCGAGGGGGTGACCCCGGGCCTGCGCCGGCGGGAGGCCCAGCGCCGCTGTCCCGAGGTGGTGGTGGTGGCCGCCGACCTCGGGCGCGACGCCCGGGCGTGGGAACCGGCGGTGGCGGCGGCGGAGGCGTTCACCCCCGGGGTGGAAGTGATGGGGCCCGGCCGGTTGGCGCTGGCCACGCGCGGCCCCGCTCGGTACTTCGGCGGTGACGGCGCCCTCGGGACCCGCCTGGTCGTCGCCGTCGAGTCGGCGGTGGGCCGCCGGGGGTGTCGGGTGGGGGTCGCCGACGGGCGTTTCGCGGCCACGCTGGCGGCGGCGGGACGCTCGGTCGCCGGCGGGGACGAGGATGCCGTCCGCGTGGTGCCCCCCGGCGCCAGCGAGGCCTTTCTCCGACCCTGGCCCGTCGCCACTCTCGATCGCCCCCCACTGGCCGATCTGCTGGTCCGCCTCGGGTTGCGCACCCTCGGCGACCTGGCGGCGTTGCCCCCGGCGACGGTCCTCGCCCGGTTCGGCCCCGAAGGCCAGGAGGCGTGGCGGCTGGCTCGGGGTCTCGACCGGGCCCCGCTGGCGGTGCGTACCCCGCCGCCGGATCTCGTCGTCGCCGCCGAGCTCGACCCGCCGGCCGAGCGGGTGGACACCGCCGCCTTCGTCGGCAAGGCGCTGGCCGATGAGCTGCACGCCCGCCTCGCCGATCACGCCCTGGCGTGCACCCGGGTGGCCATCGCCGCCGAAACCGAGCACGGCGAGGGCCTGGTCCGGCGTTGGCGCCACGAGGGACGCCTTGACGCCGGCGCCATCGCCGACCGCGTGCGCTGGCAGCTCGAGGGCTGGCTGGCGGCTGCCCCGCTCCCGGCCGCTCGGGCCGCTACCCCGCCCCCGGCCGCCCGACCCAGCGGCGGGATCAGCCTGCTGCGCCTCAGCGCCGAGGAGGTGCACCCCGACCACGGCCGCCAGCTCGGGCTGTGGGGAGGCTCGGCCGTCGCCGACGACCGGGTGGCGCGCAGCCTGGCCCGGCTGCAGGGCCTGCTGGGACCCGAGGCGGTGGTCACCGCCGTGCTCGGCGGGGGTCGGGATCCCGCCGCCCAGGTCCGCCTGGTCCCGTGGGGCGACCCGCGGGGAGAGCGGCCGGCGGGACGTCGGGCGCCGCCGCCGTGGCCGGGGAGGCTGCCGGGCCCGTCGCCGGCGCTGGTCCACCGTCCGCCGCAGCCCGCCGAGGTGTGCGACGCCGACGGCCAGCCGGTGGCGGTGACCGGCCGGGGGTCAGTGACCGGCGCGCCCGGCGGGCTGGCGATCGCCGGCGGTCCCCGCCTGGCCGTCACCGCGTGGGCCGGACCCTGGCCGGTCGAGGAGCGGTGGTGGGACGACCGGGGGCGGCGCTGCGCCCGTTTCCAACTGGTCCTGGCCACCGGCGAGACCCACCTGGTCGTGCGCGAGCGGGGCCGGTGGTGGGTGGAGGCGACCTACGACTAACCGGTGCAGCGCCGGCATCCAGGCCGTCAGCCGATCGGCGATCACGGTGGCCACGACCATGGTGGCGACGCCGGCGACCACGTCGGCGACGAAGTGGTTGCCCGTCGCCACCACTGCGTAGGCGGTGATCAGGGGGTGGACCCACGCCAGCAGGGCCCAGCGGTGCCGGCGGAACACCAGCCAGATGGCCCACGCCGACCACACCGCCCAGGCCAGGTGCAACGACGGCATGGAAGCCAGCTCGTTGGCGTTGGCCGCCGAGGCGAGCGTCCCGCTGTGCCACGATCCGAAGGCGTGGGTGAAGGCGACCACATCGGTGATGTGGGCTCCGGGCAGCAGCCGGGGCGGCGCCAACGGCACCAGCCAGAACACCAGGAACCCGATCACGTTGATCAGCACCAGCGAGGTGCGCAGCGGCCGGTAACGGTCGGGATGGCGCCACCACAGCCAGCCCACCACCGCGAAGGTGACGACGAAGTGGGCGTTGTCGTAGTAGTTGGACACCCACAGCCCGAGGGTGTGGTGGGCGGCCAGCCAATGGTCGAGGCTGGCTTCGGGGTCGAGATGGAGGATCCGTTCGACGTGCCAGATGTCGCGGGCGTTGTCCAGCGCTGTCGTCTTGCGCAGCGGGGCCAGGCTGCTGATGGCGTCGTAGGCCCACAGCAACCACACGATGGCGATCGCTTCCAGCCACCAACGGGGCCGCCGCTGGGCCCCGCCGCCCTCCAGAAGGGGGGGTGGCGGCGCGACCGGCGAGCTGGACGCGGGCGCGGACATGAGCCCCCGGAGATTACCGAAGCGCGTTCGGCCGAGGAGGTTGGGCTGCCGGTCCAGGACCGGTCAGCGGGCGGACGCGCCGGCCGACTCGATCCGCTGGCCGAGCGCCAGCAGCCGCTCCTCGCTGCCGGGGGGGCCGACCAGCTGCAGCGACGCCGGGAAGGTGGCGGCGGCGACCGGCATGGCCAGCGCCGGGAGCCCGGCCAGGTTCACCGGCAGGGTGGCGCGGAGGTGCAGCATGTCCTCGGCGTGCTCGAGCAGCGGGGGAACGTCGAGCAGGGTGGGCAGGGCGAGCACGTCATAGCGGCCGAACAGCCGGGCCAGGTCGCGCTGCCAGCGGGCGGCGACGGCTGCGGCGGCATCCAGCTCCTCGGCGGTCACCTCGCCGCCCGAGCGCAGGCGAGCGGCGACGTCGGCGCCGACCAGACCGGTGGGCAACAGGTCGCGGTTGGTGTTCCACGCCTCCGACCCGAGCACGGTCAGCGTCGCCTCGCCGGCCGCGGCCCAGCCAGGGAGCTCGACGTCGCTCATCTCGACCTCGGCGGCGCGCAGGGCGGCATCGATGCCGGCGTCGATGTCGGCGCGGGCTGGGAGCCGCAGCCGGGCCACCCGCTCCGGTACCCCGGCGGCGACGGCGAAGCCCGGCTCGAGCAGCGTCATGCCCGCAACCAGGCCGGCGACGTCGGCTGCCAGCGGCCCGATGGTGTCCAGGCTGGGGGCGAGGGGCCACACCCCTTCGACCGGCACCCGTCTCGCCGTGGTCTTGAGCCCGGCCACCCCGCAGCAGGCGGCGGGGATGCGCACCGACCCTCCCGAGTCGCTCCCGAGAGCCACGTCCGCCTCGCCGGCGGCGACGGCGACCGCCGACCCGCTCGACGAGCCCCCCGGGACGCGGCGGGCGTCGAGGGGGTTGACCGGCGTGCCCGTCCACCGGTTGACGCCGGTCACGCCGAGCGCCAGCTCGTGCAGGTTGGTCTTCCCCACGATGACGGCCGCGCCGGCAGCCTCGGCGGCGCGCAGACCGGCCAGGCAGCGGGCGTCGCTGGTCGCGGGTACGGCGGCTTCGGCGACGGCCCGGCACGCCGCGGTGGTCGGCACCCCGCTCAGGTCGATCAGGTCCTTGATGCCCACCCGCACCGGCCGGCCGGCGGGGGACGGCCGAACCGGCGGGTCGAAGCGAACGATCCACGTGCTCATCGGCCGGCGATCACGGCCCGGCCAGGCGCCGCTCCAGGTTGGCGGCGAACCTGGTACACAGCCGCTGCATGGCACCGCCGGCGGCCGGTCGCGAGAACCAGGGTCGAAGGACGCCAGGCGGCTCGATGGCGAAGATCCACCGCAGCCGGGTCGCCTTCCCCGCGTCGGTCCCGGCGCCGACCGACTCCAGGCGGTAGTCCTCGACCAGGGCGCGGGCCAGCGGCACCGTGGCCGTGTCGACCCGGAACGCCCACCGGTCGGGCTCCTCCCACGCCAGCATCGTCTCGGTGTAGGTGATCCCGGCCATCTGCACCTCCCGGATGCTGCCCGCTCCGTGGGGCCACGGCGTCAGCCACCGGCCCCGGCTCGAGAAGCCGGGAAACCACGTCCACGTGGCCGGATCGCCGCTCAGAGCGGAGAACACGTCAACGATGGGATGGGCGATCACGGCCGTCGAAGTGAGCACGCTCGGAGCCTGCTCGACGAAGTCGATCTCGACCGGACGGAACTGACAGGGGCGCATCCTGAGCACGTTACGAGCCGGCCAGGTCGCGGTTGCGGAGGCTGGCCATCACCCGCCGGCGGGTTTGGGCGTCGACGCGGTCGATGCAGAGCTTGCCGTCGAGATGATCGGCCTCGTGCTGCAGGGCCCGGGCCAGCACCCCGGTCCCCGCTACTTCTACCGGTCGACCGTCGAGGTCGGCGCCCACGACGACCGCGACCTCGGCGCGGACGACCGGCATCCACACGCCCGGGATGGACAGGCAGCCCTCGTCGCCCTCCTGGCGACCCTCGGTGTGCACCACGGCAGGATTCACCAGACACCCCTCGTCGCCGTCGATGTTGTACACGAACACGCGGAGGGCCACACCGATCTGGGGCGCCGCCAGCCCGGCCCGCCCTGGCAATCGGCAGGTCTCGGCCAGATCACCAGCGAGCCGGGCCAGCCCGTCGTCGAAGGCGGTGACGGCCCGGGCCGTCTGACGCAGCACGGGATCGCCGAGGATGCGCACGGGACGTACCGTCACGACGGGGCCGGGACGGCGCGGAGCATGAGAGCATCATGCCCGCCGCCGCGCCGAGCCGGAGGCAGCGGATGCGGTCAGGGCGCGATCTGGGGGCTGGATCCGGTGGGCAGCAGCTCGACCCAGGTCCGCCCGGGGGAGAGGGCGATGGGCTGGCCGCCGCGGTCGGTGTAGGTGGTCACCGCGCCCGGGGCCGGGCGCGACCAGGTGCCGGCCACCGCCCGCCCGCCGCTCAACACCCAGGCCGGCCCGGTGCCGACCAGCTGGCCGCCGGGAATGGGCTCGGGCGCCGGCAGCCCCTCCCCGGTGGCCTCGAGGACCGTCTGGTAGCCGACCGACTGGACGACGATATTGGTCGCCTGCAGCCGGGTGCCGTCGGCGGCCACGTCGGGGGCGCCGTTCTGGGTTCGCAGCCACGTGTCGCTCGCCGGGCTCCACTGCCAGCCGACGGTCGCCGAGGGGAAGCTCATGGCGACCGATGACGCCGGGCTCGCCCCCGCGCCGCCAAGCGCGGCGCCGGGCGCCCGGAAACTGAAGAGCGGGGGCGGCGTGCCCCCCGCCCCGCCGGCCGCGGCGTAGAGGGCCTGGGTCGAGGTGTACAGGTTGTGGGGGATCACGTGGGGACCCATGCGGTGGTAGCTGCCGGGCGACAGGCTGGCGTCCAGGTCGATCGCCGGCGCCGCTCGCAGCTCGGGCTCGAAGACCCCGTTGGCGCCCGAGTAGGCCAGCAACGGGGTTCCGAGGTCGGACACGATGGCGATGTCGGTGGTCCTTCCCGATCGCACCGGGCCGACCGCGTTGGCATCGGCGGACTGGAACACGGCAGCCAGGCGGGTCAGGCCGCCCTCGACCAGCTCCTCGTAGACCACGTCGGCGACGTCGACGCCGCTCTGGGGCAGGGCATCGGTCACGTTGTCGATCTTGACCACGATCGCCGGGCGGTGCAGGACGGCCGCCGAGACGGGGAGCCCGGTGAGCGGTGAGAGCCCGGCGGCGCCGTCGGCCGACGACCCGGCCGGGGCGCCGGCGGCGCCGCTCGAGGAAGCCGACGAGGGAGACGAACGAGGGGTGGGCGCGGCTGCCCCCGGACGTCCGGGCCCGGGGGACGCCGCCGCCCCGGTGGTCGCCGCTCGCCCCCTGGGGGCGTGGACGGACAGGGAGCCGCCATGGGACGGCCCCCAGCCGCGCACCCCCAGCGTGATCACCCCGATCACGGCAATGGCCGTGGCCGCAGCCAGCGTGGCCCGGCGCGCCCGGTTCGGCATCGCCGACCAGTCTGCCCTTTTATCCCATTCGCCGCATCTCCGGGGAGTCCTCGGCGTCGGCGTCGGCGTCGGCGAAGATGAACACCCGCACCGCGTAGCCGGTAGCGGGATCCAGCTGGGCCAGGTAGGCCGATGGCCGGCACCCGACGACCTGGGCGATGCCGTCGCAGAACTCGGCCGAGGTGGCCCGGTGCACGGCCTGGTGGTGGGCGATGACCTCGGTGACCATGCCCCGGTCGACCAGGGTGCGGTCCATGATGGTCAGCCGGTCGGTCGACAGGGCGGTGATGACCTCGGGGTCACCGTTGCTCACCGATACCCGCACGGACGTCGGGCCGCGGCCGTAGAAGTCGCGCTCCAACTTGGTGATGATCTCGGCGATCACCGACCGCTGTTCCTTGGTGATCTCCATGGGCAGCAACCCCCCCATCCGGTGGTATCGTGACCTCGCCGAGCGGAGGTCTCTCGTCGGGGACCCCTCGTTCGGACTGACGCAGGTCCACTGTCGGCGAGGTCGTGGTCACCGCGATCGAGCAGAAGGTGGACGAGCCGAGAAGGTCGCGTCTGGCTTGGTCACTCGTGCGGCGTCGCTCGTGCGGTGATGATGCTCCGGGGCCTTCTCCAAGTTACAGGAGATGTGTCCCATGAGGGATTTGAGCATCGAGGGTCGGGCGACTGTCGCCGCCGCGGTGGAGGCGCTGGGACTGGGCGAGGGCCGGCTCACCCGCCGGCAACTGGCGACGCTGACATCGTCCGTCGCCGGCCGCGACGATCTGTGGCTCCCGGTCGTGCGCCGGGACTTCGAACATCGCTGGTACATCCGCCTGCACTGGTCCCGCCACGTCGAGGTGTGGTTGCTCGGCTGGCAGCCGGGCCAGGATACGAGCTTCCACGACCACGGCGGCTCGTCGGGCGCGTTCGTGGTCACGGACGGGAGCCTGGTCGAGCGCTACGGGTCCGTCGAGCGCTGGGCGGGGGGCGGCCGCCGCCGGGTGCACCGCCCGGGCGCGCCGTGCGCGTTCGGTCCGGGGTACGTCCACAATCTGGGCAACGCCTCGTCGCGAGTGGCGACCAGCGTGCATGTCTATTCTCCTCCGCTGTCGACCATGACCTACTACCGCGCCGACGCCGCGGTGCTCGTGCCCTACCAGACGCTGATGACCTCCGGTCCGGAGCCGAACCTCGACATGGACCAGGCGACCAGCTCGCAAGGCGTCGCCGTTCCCGCCCCGACGTGACGGGCACCGACGAACTGCGGACGGTGGCGCCGGCCGGCGCCACCCGCGTCCTCGACGGCCGCCGGCTCACGCCCGAGACGGTGCTCGACGTCGCCCGCCACGGCGCACCCGTCGCCGTGGCGAGCGAAGCTCGGGACCGAAACCGGGCGGCGCTGGCCGCGGCCGAGGCGCTCGTTGCTCGGGGAGTCGCCGTGTACGGGCGCACCTCGGGCGTCGGAGCCCGCAAGGACGCGGTGGTGTCCAGCGCCGACGGCACCCACGCCCTGCGTCTCCTGCGCAGCCACGCCGGCGGTGCCGGCGCACTGGCGTCCGCCGAGGCGGCCCGGGCCATGCTGGTCGTCCGGCTCAACCAGCTCGGCGCCGGCGGCGGCGGCGTGAGCGATGGCGTCATCGACCGCGCCGAGGCGGCGCTGAATGCCGGCCTCGCCCCCGCCGTGCACGAGCTGGGCTCGGTCGGCACCGGTGATCTGACTGCGCTGGCCGAGGCCGGTCTGGCGCTGCGGGGAGAGGCGCCGTGGATCGGTGCCGCCGTCCCGCCGGCGCCGGTGAGGTTCGCACCGGGGGACGCCCTGGCGTGGATGAGCAGCGCCGCCCTCACCCTGGGCGAAGCCGCCCTGGCGTGGTGCGACGTCTGGACGCTGTTGCAGTCGGCCGAGACGGTGGCCGTGCTCGCCCTGATCGGGGTGCGCGGTGATCACCAGTCCCTCGATCCCCGGGTGCAGGACGCCCGGCCCCATCCCGGACAGGTCGCCGCCGCTGCCCACCTGCGCTCGCTGTTGCACGGCGCGGAGAAGCCGTCGACGCGGTTGCAGGACTCGTTCGCCTTCCGTTGCCTTCCCCAAGTGCACGGGGCCGCTCGGGACACCTCGACCGGTCTGCGCCGGGTGCTCGACGTGGAGCTCAACGCGGCAGCCGAGAACCCGCTGCTCACCGGTGAGCCGGCCGCGCTGCACAACGGCAACTTCCTCATGCTCCACCTGGCCCTCGCCGTCGACCAGCTGCGCGCTGCCCTCCTGCAGGTGGGGATGTCGGCCGTGCGGCAGTTGGCCGGACTGCTCGACCCGGACATGACCGGCCTGTCGTCCTTCCTCGCCGACGGCCCGGTGGCGAGCAGCGGCTTGATGGTCCTGGAGTACACCGCCCAGTCGGCGTTGGCCGAGCTGCGCCTCGGCGCCTATCCGGTCAACCTGGCCGCCGCCCACGCGTCGCACGGTGTCGAGGACCTGGCCAGCTTCGCCGACCTCTCGGTGCGTCAGCTGTGGCGGTCCCGGGAGCTGCTCGCCGTCATCGTCGGGGTGACCCTGGTGGCGGCGGTGCGTGCGGTCCGGGCCCAGGGCGGGATCCCGCCGGCGGCCCGAGCGGCCGACAGCTACCGGGCGGCGGCGGCCGCCTTGTCGGCCAACACCGAGGATCGCGCCCTCTCCGACGATGTCGCCGCCGCCACCCGGCTCGTCACCGGGCACGCCCTGGGCTGAACCGAAGCGGTGCCCCGCGCCCGGCTCCGACCCCCGGACGGCGACCCGGCCGACTACGGTGAAAACCGTCAATTGAGAGCCGCAGCTCTCGGCGTCGCTCAAGACCCCGGTGACGTCCTACGGGAACAAGCCGGGAGAACTCTTTTGCCCACCGCGACACTCAGCCGTGCACCGACGAGTGACTACCGGTTGCTCACCGAGCAGGTCCGGCAGGCCGGCCTGCTGAACCGGCGCCGGCGCTACTACGGCGTGAAGATCGCCCTGACCGTCGGCGGCTACCTCGCCGGCTGGGCGGCGGTGGTCATGATCGGCAACTCGTGGGCGACGCTTGGCGTGGCTGTCTTTTTGGGGCTGATGTCCACTCAGGTCGTTTTCCTGGGTCACGACGCCGGCCACCTGCAGATCTTTCGCTCGCACCGGGCAAACCGCTGGGTGGGCTTCGGGGTCGGCAATCTGTTGACGGGCTTGAGCTTCGCCTGGTGGGTGCCCAAACACAACACCCATCACGCCCATCCCAACGAGGCGGGCAAGGACCCCGACATCGGCGCCGGCGTCATCGCTTTCACCGACGAGGTCGCCGCCGAACGGGGCCGCGTCGGGCGCTGGCTGGCCCGCTGGCAGGCGTGGTTGTTCTTCCCGCTGCTGCTGCTCGAAGGCGTCAGCCTGAAGGTCACCAGCATCCAGGGTTTGCGTGTGCGGCGCGATCGAAGTGCGGTCGTCGAAGCGCTGCTGTTGGCCGGGCACGCCGCCGCCTACCTGTTCATCGTCTTCTGGGTTCTGTCTCCGGGGCGGGCGCTGGTGTTCGTGGCCGTCCAGCAGGCCCTGTTCGGGCTGTACCTGGGCTGTTCGTTCGCACCCAACCACAAGGGCATGCCGATCATCGACAACGGTGCCGAGCTCGGCTTCGTCCGCCGCCAGGTCATCACCGCGCGTAACCTGCGGGGTGATCCGGTGACCACCATGGTCTTCGGCGGGCTCAACTACCAGATCGAGCACCACCTGTTCCCGTCCATGCCCCGGCCGAACCTGGCCCGGGCCCAGGCCATCGTGCGGGCGTTCTGCGCCGAGCACGATCTGGCCTACACCGAGGACAGCCTGATCGGCTCGTATCGCCGATCCTTGCGGCACCTGCGCGCCATCGGCGCCGGCGTGGCCTGAACCAAACGCGGTTGGCGTCGCGGTTGGCCGAAGCGGGCTGCGTCGCCCCGCTCGAGGAGGCGCACGAGCTGATCCAGGCCGCGGCCGGCGACGCCTCGCTCCTCCAACGGCTGGTGGCCCGCCGCCTGGTCGGCGAACCGCTGGCCTGGGTGACCGGCTCCATCTCCTTCGCCGGCGTCGACGTCGCCGTTCGGCCCGGTGTGTACGTGCCCCGTTGGCAGAGTGAGGCGCTGGCCCGCCGGGCCGTCGAGCTGCTTCCCGACGACGGACTGGCGGCCGATCTCTGCACCGGATCGGGGGCCATCGCCGCCGCCGTCGGACGAGCGCGGCCGAGAGCGCGGGTGGTGGCCTCCGACGTCGATCCGGTGGCTTGCCGGTGTGCGGCCGAGAACGGAGTCGAGGTGTTCGCCGGCCATCTGGCCGACCCGCTACCCGCCGAGCTCCGGGGCCGCTTCGACGTGGTCGTGGCCGTCGTTCCCTACGTTCCCACCGATCAGCTCCCGTACCTGCCGCGGGACGTTCGCCACTACGAGCCGCTGCTCGCCCTCGATGGCGGACCCGGCGGCACCCGGCTGCTCGAGGAGGCGGTGAGGGCCGGCGCTGCGCTCCTGCATGGCCGCGGGACCCTGCTCCTCGAGCTCGGCGGGGAGCAGGACGAGGCCCTCGGCCCGGTTCTCCGGCAGGCGGGCTACGGCTGGTGGCGCCGGCTGGAGGACGACGACGGCGACCTCCGCGGCATCGAGGCGCAGCGCCGCTAGCCAGGGCGCAGGCGGGCTCGCTCGCCCATCGAACATATGTTCGCTAGTGTCGACTCATGGGGTTTCGGAACCCGGCGATGCCGTGGTCGGAGCTGGAGTCCCGACTGTCGGATCGACCACGGCCCGCCGGCGATGGCGGCGACAGCCCGGCATGGTCGCGCAAACGGCCGGAGTACCAGGCGCCGGCCGGCCTGCGACCCGAGCGCCGCCAACCGGGTGGGACCCCCTACGCCGAGCTGCACTGCCACTCCAACTTCAGCTTCCTGGACGGCGCCGCCCACCCCGAGGAGCTGGTGGAGGAAGCCGTCCGCCTGGGATTGGACGCCCTGGCCCTGACCGACCACGACGGCATGTACGGGGTGGTGCGCATGGCCGAAGCGGCGGCGGCGGTGGGTCTGCCCACGGTGTTCGGCGCCGAGCTCACCCTCGACCTGCCCGCCCCCCAGGTGGGAGCCCCTGATCCGGAGGGCACCCACGTGGTGGTCCTGGCCCGCGACCCCGTCGGCTACACCCGGTTGTGCCGGGCCATCTCCGTCGCCCATTTACGGGGTGGGGAAAAGGGCCGCCCCACGTTGGATCTGGGCGGGTTGGGCGGGCTGGGCGCCGGGGCCGTCCCCGACCTGGCCGCCCTCGCCCGTGGTAGCGGTGGTTCGATTCCCGTGGCCGCCAGGTCCGAGGCCGACCACTGGGTGGTGCTCACCGGGTGCCGCAAGGGGGCGGTGTGCCGGGCGTTGATGGATGACGGTCCCGCGGCGGCGGCGGGGGAGCTGGGCCGCCTGCAGCGGGCCTTCGGGCGGGGCAACGTGATCGTCGAGCTGTGGGACCACGGCGACCCGCTCGACTCGGCGCGCAACGACGCCCTGGTCGCCCTGGCCGACCGGGCCGGCGCCGAGACGGTGGCCACCAACAATGTCCACTACCACGTCCCCGCCCGCCGCCGGCTGGCCGCGGCGCTGGCCGCGGTGCGGGCCCGCCGCAGCCTGGACGACATGGACGGCTGGCTGCCGGCGGCCGGCGCCGCCCACTTGCGCGGCGGCGGCGAGCAGGCCCGCCGTTTCGCCCGCTACCCGGGAGTCGTGGCACGCGCCGCCGCCCTGGGCCGGGAGATGGCGTTCAACCTGGCTGTGGTGGCGCCCAAGCTGCCGGACTGGCCGTGCCCGGAGGGGCACACCGAGATGAGCTGGCTGCGCCAGCTCGTCGAGGAGGGCGCCCGGGTGCGCTACGGACCTCGGAGCGCGCCGCGCCACCCGCGGGCCTACCCGCAGATCGACCACGAGCTGGACCTGATCGACCGCCTCGGTTTCCCCGGTTACTTCCTCGTGGTGTGGGACATCGTGCGCTTCTGCCGGGAAGCGGGGATCTACTGCCAGGGGCGGGGGTCGGCGGCCAACTCGGCGGTGTGTTACGCCCTCGGGATCACCAACGCCGACGCCGTCGAGCTGGGCCTGCTGTTCGAGCGGTTCCTCTCGCCCGAGCGCGACGGACCGCCCGACATCGACGTGGACATCGAGAGCGGACGGCGGGAAGAAGCCATCCAGTACACCTACCAGCGCTACGGGCGCGACTGCGCGGCCCAGGTGGCCAACGTGATCACCTACCGCCCCCGCTCGGCGGTGCGCGACATGGGCAGGGCGCTCGGCGCCGCGCCCGGCCAGCTGGATGCCTGGTCCAAGCAGATCGACGGGTGGGGACCGCTCAGCGCCACCGCCTCCGCCCGCGACCACGACATTCCCGCTCCCGTGCTGGCCTTGGCCCAAGAAGCGGAGCACTTTCCCCGCCATTTGGGCATCCACTCGGGCGGCATGGTCATCTGCGACCGGCCCGTGGCCGAAGTCTGCCCCGTCGAGTGGGCGCGCATGGCCGACCGCAGCGTCCTGCAGTGGGACAAGGACGACTCCGCGGCCACCGGGCTGGTCAAGTTCGACCTGCTCGGCTTGGGGATGCTCACCGTTCTGCACGCCACCGTCGACCACGTGCGGGCGTTCCACGGCGTCGAGGTGGACCTGGCCGCCCTGCCTCAGGAGGACGCCGTCTACGACATGCTGGCGCGAGCCGACTCGATCGGCGTGTTCCAGGTGGAGAGCCGGGCGCAGATGGCCACCCTGCCCCGGTTGCGCCCTCGCTGCTTCTACGACCTGGTGGTCGAAGTCGCCCTCATCCGCCCCGGTCCCATCCAGGGCGGCTCGG
Organism: uncultured Actinomycetota bacterium; assembly: GCA_963757175.1. GTDB lineage: Bacteria > Actinomycetota > Acidimicrobiia > Acidimicrobiales > Palsa-688 > CAVWQR01. Next base: position 627,549 of record CAVWQR010000002.1, read on the forward strand.
TCCACCCCTACATCCGCCGGCGAAACGGGGCCGAGCCCGTGACCTACCTCCACCCCCTGCTCGAGCACAGCTTGGGCAAGACCCTCGGTGTGCCGTTGTTCCAGGAGCAGCTCATGCAGATGGCCATCGACGTCGCCGGTTTCGGCGCCGGAGAAGCCGACCAGCTGCGCCAGGCCATGGGCTCCAAGCGCAGCAACGAGCGGATGGAACGCCTGCAGGGGCGGTTCTACTCGGGGATGGCCGAACGGGGCATCACCGGTGAGGTGGCCGACCGGATCTGGGAGAAGCTGGCCGCCTTCGCCAACTTCGGGTTTCCCGAGAGCCACTCGGTGAGCTTCGCCTATCTCGTCTACTCGTCGTCCTGGCTCAAGCTCCACTATCCCGCCGCCTTCTGCGCCGGGCTGCTCGACGGCCAGCCCATGGGGTTCTGGTCGCCCCAGACCCTCGTGGCCGACGCCCGCCGCCACGGGGTCGAGGTGCGCCGTCCCGATGTCAACGCCAGCGCCGCCGCCTGCGTGCTGGAGCCGTCTCCGGCGAGCACGGGAGGGGCGGCGGTGCGCATGGGGCTGGCGGAGGTCCGTCACCTCGGCGACGCCATGGCGGCGCGAGTCGTCGCCGCCCGCCACGCCGGGGGCGCGTTCCGGGACCTGGAGGACCTGGTGCGGCGCACCGGGGTGAGCAGCACCCAGGCCGAGGCGCTGGCGACCGCCGGCGCCCTCGGCGGTTTCGGGCTGCGCCGGCGCCAGGCGCTGTGGGCGGCGGGCCCGGTGGCGCGCGCCGGGCCGGCGCTGGACGCCGGCGGAGACCGGACGGCACCGATCGGCGGGACGGCACCGAGCGCCGCTTGCGGTGCGAGGGGGACGGCAAGGTGACGACCGCCCGGCTGCCGGGCTTGGTGGGCGGGGCCGAGTCGCCGGCGCTGCCGGCGATGGACCCGGTCGAGGTCAACCGGGCCGACCTGTGGGCAACCGGCGTGTCGCCCGACAGCCACCCGATGCAGTTCGTACGGGAGGAGCTGGCCGCCGCCGGTGTCGTCACTGCCGCCGGACTGGCTGACATCCCCGCCGGCCGGCACGTGCGCGTCGGCGGCGTGGTCACCCACCGGCAGCGGCCGGCGACGGCGCAGGGGGTGACGTTCGTCAACTTGGAGGACGAGACGGGCCTGGTCAACGTCATCTGCTCGCAAGGGGTGTGGGTCAGGTTCCGCCGGGTCGCCCGCGCCGCGCCGGCGCTGGTCGTCGCCGGCCGGTTGGAGAAAGTCGCCGGCCCGAGCGGCCGGGAGCGGGGTGCCGGCCCGAGCGGCCGGGAGCGGGGTGCCGGCCCGAGCGGCCGGGAGCGGGGTAGCTGGGTGATCAACCTGGTCGCCCAGCACGTCTCCGCGCTCCGGCTGCCGCCCACCTCGTTGTCCTCCCGCGACTTCCGCTGAACGCGGGGAGACGGCGCTCGTCGGCCGCGCCGGTAGGGTGTCGGGGTGACGACGACGGAAGCCGGTGTGCGCTGCTCCGACTGGGCGCGCGCCGCGGGGATCGATCCCATCGCCACCGTGGGAACCTACGACGGATACCTGCTCGTCGAATGGCCGCTGCCGTGGCCTCGGGACCTGGCCGACATCGACGAGCTGGCCGGGTTGCGCCCGGCGCTGAAGGCCGCCGGATGCCGCCTGCAGGGGCTGGTCGCCCGCGGCGACACCACCGAGCGGGTGGTGATCAACTACCGCCGGGAGGACGACGGTGGCTTCGTCCGTTACCACCGCCACCAGCTGACGGCGTCGCCGGCGACGGTCGTCGACGCCGCCCAGGCTCTGCTGGCCAACGAGGTGGCGGAGGACGACAGGGATGGGATCGGCGACGTGCTGGTGTGCACCCACGGCCGCCGGGACCGTTGCTGCGGGTCGCTGGGCACCGATTTGGCCCTGCGCCTGCTGGCCGATCCCGACCCGCTGGGCGCGAATACGCGGATCTGGCGCACCAGCCACACCGGCGGCCATCGCTTTGCCCCCACCGCCCTGGTGTTCCCGGAGGGCACGGCGTGGGCGTTCGCCGACGTCGACGCCCTGGCGCGGGTCGTCGCCCGCCGCGGCCCGCTCGACGACCTCCTGCCCCGCTACCGCGGCTGCGCCGGCTTGGGCTCCCGCGGGGTGCAGGCGCTCGAACGGGAGGTGCTGGGCGAGGTGGGTTGGGATCTGTTCGACCGGCCCCGGCGGGGCAGCGAGGACGGGGCCGGCACCACCACGCTCGCCGTGGACCTTCCCGCCGGACGGGCCGAGTGGGAAGCGACGGTGACGGTGGGACGGGAGGTTCCCCTGCCCGACTGTGGTTCGCCGGTCGAGACGGCGACCAAGTCGGAGAAGGAGCTCACCCTGCGCCACCTCCGGCGGGTCGTCTGACGCCCGAGGGGCGACCCGGCGACGGGCGCCCCAGGTGGCAGGCTGAACGGGTGGGCGCCGCAGAGACCGCAGGAGTGGCGGCGCCCTCCGCCCCGCCGGAGCCTCCCCGCCCGGTCGACCTGCGACCGGTCGAGCTGGCCGAGGCCGCCGTCCTGGCCGGCGTCACCCTGGCGTTCTGCCTGGTGGGCTGGTTCTTCCCCGGTGCCAGCGGTATCACCACCCTCGGCGCCCTGCCGATGGCCGTGCTCGCCTACCGCCGGCGGCCCCGCGCCGTGGTGGCGTCGGCCGTGGCCGGCTGCGCGGTCGGCTTCCTGGTGGTCGGTACCGGTCCCATCTTCAGCATCTTGGGTTGTGCCCTCGTCGGCGGTGCCGCAGGCTACGCCCGCCGGCGGCACTGGGGTCTGCTGAGGACCCTCCTCGTGGGCATGGTGATCGGTCCCGCCGTCGCCCTGGTCACCGTTCTCCTGCTGCTGGTGTTCAGCGCCAGCAGGAAGCTCACCCTCGATCAGGTCCGCCACGTGTGGCGAGGGGTCGCCTCGTTCCTCCACGGCATCCCCGTGCTCAGCGGTCTGGTCCCCGTCGGCAACCACGTCGTGGACTGGGCGCTGCACTGGTGGTGGCTGACCATCGGGGTAGGGGAGGTGCTGGGTCTCCTGGTCGGTCTGGCCGTGACCTGGTGGTTCGCCCAGCCCATCATCGAGCGGTTGGCATGGATCGACGTCACGCCCCTGGGCCTCGGCGTCGAGTCGGCGATCCGTGCCGATGCCGATTCCGGCCCGGGCCGGGGCGCGCTGGGTTCGGCGCCCGGTCCGGTTCCCGTGCAGCTGCGCGGCGTTCGGGTGCGCTACCCCGGCGCGGCACGCGACGCGCTCGGCTGGGGTGGACCTGCGACTCGCTGAACGCGAGTTCGTGGCCGTGGTCGGGCCCAACGGTTCGGGCAAGTCGACCCTGGTACGGATCCTGGCGGGCGCCGCGCCCACCGCCGGTCTGGTGGACCGGGCCGGGAGCGCCGGGCTGGGCGCGGCGGGCGGAACGGCGATCGTCTTTCAGCGGCCGGAGAGCCAGGTCCTCGGCGTCCGGGTGGCCGACGATGTGGTCTGGGGACTGCCCGCGGATTCGGGCGTGGACGTCGACGACCTCTTGGCCACGGTCGGCCTCGGCGGCATGAAATGGCGCGACACCAGCGGGCTCTCCGGGGGCGAGTTGCAGCGTCTGGCGGTGGCGGCCGCCCTCGCCCGTCGGCCGCGCCTGCTGCTCTCGGACGAGGCCACCGCCATGGTCGACGCCGGTGGGCGGGCCGACCTGACCGCGCTGCTGGCCCGGTTGCCCAGCGAGCGGGGCGTCACCGCCGTGCACGTCACCCACCGACGGGAGGAAGCGGCCCGCGCCCAGCGGGTGGTCACCCTTGGCAACGGTGTCGTCGTCAAGGGCGCCCCGGTGGCGGCACCCTCGGCCGCGGTGCCGCTCGTGGGCCCGGGTCGCCACGACTCCTCGGGTATCCCGGTGGTGGCGCAGACCAACGGGGTGGCGTCGTCGCCGAACGGTGACCGGCGCACGACGGCGGGGTCTTCGGGTTTGCTCGAGGTCGCCGGGGTGACGCACGTGTGGGCTCCGGGCTCGCCGTGGGAGCAGCGCGCCCTCGGGCCGGTCGACCTGCGCGTGGAAGCGGGCAGCGGGCTCCTCGTGGTGGGCCCGAACGGATCGGGCAAGTCGACGCTGGCCTGGGTGCTCGCGGGCGTGCTGCGCCCGACCCGGGGCCGCTGCCTGCTCGATGGTCAGCCCATCGACGAGCACGTGGGCGATGTCGGCCTGGCCTTCCAACACGCCCGCCTGCAGCTCCAGCGCCCGACCGTGCGCGGCGATGTGCGCTCGGCGGGAAACGTCGACCGCCGCGGCGCGGAGCGCGCCCTCGCCGATGTCGGCCTCGAGCGAGCCTTCGGCGAACGTCACATCGACGAGCTGAGCGGAGGCCAGCAGCGGCGGGTGGCGCTCGCCGGCCTGCTCGCCCGCAACCCTCGGGTGCTGGTGCTGGACGAGCCGCTGGCCGGGCTCGACGAGGACAGCGCCCGGGACCTGCTCGCCGTACTCCGGCGCCTGCGGGAGGCCCACGACACCACCCTGGTGGTGGTGTCGCACGATTTGGAGGGCACCGAGACGCTGTGCGAGCGGGTGGTGGAGCTGGACGCCGGGCGGGTGGTGGCCGACCGCCCGCTGGCCGCTTCCGGGATGGCGGGGGCCCGTCCATGAGCCGCCCGGCCCGCGGCGGCGTGACGCTCCTGCGCACCCTCCCGCATTCCTCACCGATCCACCGCTTGTGGGCGGGCACCAAGCTGCTGGCCGTGGCCGCGCTGGGGGTGAGCCTCTCGTTCGAACCCACCTGGGCGGGGATCGGTTTCGCTGCTGTCCTGGTGCTGGTGGCTGCGGCGTTGGCCCGCGTCCCTCTCGGCGCCGTACCCCGGCCGCCCCGCTGGTTCTGGATAGCCATGGCCATCGGCGCGGTTTTCACCCTCCGCTCCGGCGGCTCGCCGTACCTGCACGTGGGCGCGTCGAAGATCGGGCTCGGGGGGCTCGATTCGTTCGCCCGCTTCACGGCTCTCGGCGCCGCCCTGCTCGGGGCGTCGGCCGTGGTCGGCTGGACGACGCCGCTGTCCGAGGTGGCGCCGGCGCTGGCTCGTCTCGGACGTCCGCTCCGCCGCCTCCGCCTGCCGGTGGAGGAGTGGGCGGTGACCGTCGCCCTGTGCGTGCGCTGCCTCCCCCTCCTGTTCGACGAGATGCGGACGTTGATGGCGGCCCGCCAGCTGCGTGCTCGCCAGTCGGGTGCCGACACCAACGGGCGTAGCGGAGTGCGCCGCCAGCTGATGGCTGCGCTGACCGAGGGCGGTGAGCTGCTCGTCGCCGTGCTCGCCGTGTCGTTGCGGAGGGCGGGCGAGATGGGCGAGGCGATCGTCGCCCGTGGCGGGGCACGCTTCGAGGCCGCACCCGCCCGGCTGCGCTGGGGCGATCTCGCCGCCCTGGCCACCGCGGCCACCGTCGGCGGGGCGGTGATCGCGGTCCCGTTGGCCACCGGTATGTGACTGTGGGACGCCCAGCCAGAATCGTCGGGGGCTGATCAGCGCGCCAGCCCCCGGTCCTCTCCGACCGACCGGCGCGGGCTGATCCGTCGCCGACGCCCGGGCGGAGCCGGGCCGACAACGGGCCGGGGTGGCGGTACCCAGGGAACGGTGGCCACCCGGGAGGGTGGTTCCCGCCCGGTCAGGACGACCGCGTAGCCGGCAGGAAGCTGGTTGACGGCGTTGGGCGGGAGACGACGTTGGCGGTGGGGTGCCCAGGTCACCGTCGCCGCCCCCCGGCTGGGACCCCACCACGGGCTCCGGCTGGTGGACGGCTGCAGCACGTCGACCTCGCCGGCGAGGCGGGAGACATGCTCGAGCGTGGTCAGATCACCGATGCCGGGGAGGATCACCTTGGTCCCGAACAGGGACAGAAATCCGGCCGCTTCGGCTCCCCATCGGGCACGCGCCTGGGACAGGTCCTGGAGACAGGCGAGCGTCAGGACGCCTTGTCCGCCGCCTTCACTCACCATCGAGGGCAGGTCGGGAAGGGGAGCGATGTTGGCGAGCTCGTCGAGGGCGAGGACGACCGGCGGACCGAGCCGCCCCGTCGCCGCCGCCCGGTACGTCCCGGCTCGCACCTGCTCGAGGAACGCCACCACGATCGGCGCGGCCAGGGCCTGGAATCGGGCGGGGGCGCACACGTAGACGGTGTCGCGGCTCGAGGCCAGCCCGGCCGGGTCCACGTTGGGATCCTTCCCCGTGGCCAGCGCCGTCTCGGAGCGGTAGGCGGCCAGCACACCCGCAGCGGTGGACCACACCCCCGACAGCTCGCGGGAGTCGGTTGCGGCCAAGCCGCTGAGCACGTCGGCCGCCAGCTGGGCGCCGTGGCCCGTGAGGATGGCCCGGGGCGCGTCCAGGTCCTGGCGGAGGACCCAGCGCACCACCGTGCGCATGTCGGCGCCGGCCCGCGCCGCGGCATGCAGCAGGGGTGCGAGGAGGGCCTCCGCCCTTTCGGTCCAGTGGGCGGCTTCGCCGCGCTGGGCGTCGGGCCGGGCGGCGCCGACCATGCATCGGGCGACCACCAGGGCCTCGTCCCAGGCTCCCGAGCACGCCGCCGGCGACCAACGGATCCGGGTCACGCCCGCCGGGACGGGCACGGTCCCGGTGGGATCCAACAGCCAGCAGCGCCCCAGCCGAGCCCGCGTGGCCAGCGTGGCCCCAAGGACGTCGGACTTGGTCGACGTGGTGACCACCGCGCCCGGTGCGGCGAGCACGTTGGGCACCACCAGGGTGGTCGTCTTGCCCGAACGGGGCGGGCCCAGGGCCAGCACCGCCTGCTCGGGGGCCGCCCACGCCAGGCCGGCGGTGCCCGCGCCCACGTACAGGCGCGGCCCGGCCGTCACCAAGCGGCGACGCAGGTCCTCCAGCGGGTCAACGTCCACGGGCGCCCCCTGGCGCAGAACGGCACGGGCACGGGAGGGCGACGGCGGGTCGCGAGCGCTAGAGCGGGATGCAGTAGCTGAAGAACACCAAGCTGATGTCGATACCGGTGCACGGCACCGACGCCGACGGGCCCGCGCTCTGGGCCACGGGCTGGGCGCCGGCGATCGCCGGCGCCCCGACCAGGCCCAGGCTGGCCACGGCGAGCGCACCGGCGAGAAGTTTCGCTCTCATTTGCATCCTCCCCAACGGTTCACCTCAGCTACCCCCGCCGGCGCGAAGCGTAGCAGCCACGCTCTCGATGAAGGCGTTGGCCGCCGGCTCAGGCCAGCCCGGCCGCCTCGGCCATGGACCGGCGCGCTCGCTGCGCCGGCGGGGTCGACCAACCGGCGAGGAGGACGAGCACCCGCCCGTTGTCGCCGGACGTCTTGAGCCGTCCACTCATGAACGCCACGCTCGGATCCAGCTCGCCCTCGAGCATGGCCCGGGCGTCGTCGGCGGTCACCGTCACGCTCAGGTCGGCGGCCGGCGCCGGCCCCCATCCGGCGTCGGTCACCCGACCGTCGTCGAACGACCGGTAGTAGCGGGCCTCGCCGCCCGGTGCCCCCTTCACCGTTACCTCGACCGTTCCCGAGACGTTCCCGGCGCTCGCCAGCTCCGACGTGGCCGCCACCCATGCCTCGCTCGGCCAGTTGTTCCCCTCGCCTGACCGGGGGGTCATCGGGCGACGAGCTCACGCACACCGGCGAAGAGGTCGTCCTCACCGTCGGGGCCCGGCGCCGGCCGGCCGGTGCGGTCGTCGGCGAGAACGTACTCGTCGTAGGGCCACGTCTCTCCCGCCACCTCCGGAGGCAGGCTGAACCAGCGGCCGTTCGGGTCGACCTGGGTGGCGTGGGCCCGCAGCGCAGCCGAGGACGCCGTCGTGAACCGGCTGACGTCGACCAGCGTGGTGGCCGGGACGGCCGCCGACGCGGCCAGGGCACGCTCCACCCGCTTGTCGTCGTAGGGGGATTCCAGGCCCAGCTCGTGGTACTTGGCCTGCAGCCGCTGCATGCGCCGCGCCGACCAGGTGACCCAGTACAGCTTGGCCGGCTGCCACGCCGGCCCGGCGTCGGGGTACCGGTCCGCGTCGCCGGCGGCCGCGAACGCGGCAGTGGTGACCTCGTGGTCGCGCACATGGTCCGGGTGCGGGTAGCCGCGCTGGTCCGCCGGATAGGTGACCACCACCTGCGGGCGGTGGCGGCGCAGGAGGGCCACCATCCGGCCGACGGCTTCGTCGAGCGGCGCCTGGGCGAAGCAGCGCGGATCCCGGTTGGCGGCGGTGTCGGGCATTCCCGAGTCGCGGTAGCCGAGCAGCTCCACATCGTCGTAGCCGATGATCGCCGCTGCCGCGTTGAGCTCTTCCAGACGGATCTCCGGGAGGCGATCGCGCACCTCGGGGCGGTCCATGGCCGGGTTGAGGATGTCGCCGGCCTCGCCGCCCGTGCACGTCACCAGCACCGTGCGCACGCCTTCGGCGTGGTAGCGGGCCACCGAGCCCGCCCCTTTGGAGGACTCGTCGTCAGGATGGGCGTGAACGCACAGCAGGCACAGCTCGGGCATGGCCTCGAATCCTACGGGCCGTCGGACGGCGACCGGCAGGTCCGAGCCGTCACCCGAGGGCGTCGATGGCGGCGGCGAGATCGAGATCGGCCTGGGTGATCCCGCCCGCCGAGTGCGTGCTCAAGGTCAGGGTGACGGTCGCCCAGCTGATGGCGATGTCGGGATGATGGTTGCGTTCCTCGGCCAGGGCGCCGACGGCGTTGACGTAGGCCAGCGACCCGGCGAAGTTGCCCCGGTCGACCACCCGCACGAGCGCGTCGCCCTGGCGCACCCACTGGCGGCCCGAGAGCCCGGATTCGATGGCGGCATCGTCGAGGAGTTCCACTACCTTCCCAGCATGGCAGACGTGGAAGAGGTCGTCGACGAGTGGCTCGCCGAGGAGTTCGAGCTGGCGCCCACGGCGGCGAGCGGGCTCGGTCTGACCCGTTTCGACGACCGCCTGGGTGACTTCTCGGCGGCCACCTTCGAGGCCGAGGGCCACCGGACCCGCTCGTGGGCGGCGCGCTTCGCCGAGGTCGAAGCCGCCAACCTCCCGCTGGACGACCGCATCGACGTGGCCCTGGTCCTCACCGAGCTCGCCGGCCGAGCGGTCCTCGAGGACTGGGCCACCTGGCGCCGGGAGCCCGCCACCTATCTCGACCCCTGCCTGGAGGGCCTGTTCTCGTTGTTCCTCAACCGGTTGCGGCCCGAGGCCGAGCTGGCTGCCGCCGCCGTCGCTCGCCTCGGGGAGGTGCCAGCCGTGTTGGCCGCCGGGCAGGCCAACCTCGACGCCGACCTGACGCCACCCCTCTTCGTCCGCCGGGCCCTGGGCGCGTGCCGGGCGGGGGCGGGCTGGATGCGCGACTCCCTGCCGGCGGAGATCGGCGACGACCGCCTGCGCGCCGACGTCGCCGACGCCGCCGTCGGTGCCGCCGACGCCCTGGCCACGTTCGGCGACTTCCTCGAGCGCCTGGGCGAGCGGGCCCAGGGCGACTGGAAGCTCGGCGAGCCCCGCTACAGCGACATCCTGCGCCAACGGGAGCTGCTCGGGTACGGGGCGGCAGAGCTGCACGAACGGGGCGTCGCCGCGTCCGCCCAGCTCGACGGGGAGATGACCGAGCTGGCGGCCCGGATCGACCCGAACGCCGGCGGCTGGCTGCCGGTCGTGGAATCCCTGGCCGCCGACCACCCGGCCACCCCCGAGGAGATGCTCGCCGACTACCAGCAGTCCTGCGGGCGGGCCCGAGCCTTCCTGGAGGAGCGCCATCTGGTCACCCTCCCCGAGGGCGAACGGTGCGAGGTCGTCCCCTCGCCGCCCTTTCAGCGGCCCATCCTGGCGGTGGCCTCGTACCACGCTCCGCCGCCGCTTTCGGGATCGCGGGTCGGGTACTTCTTCGTCCCCTATCCGCCCGACGGGGTGAGCGCCCGAGACCGGGACGAGCGCCTGGCCGACAACGGCTATCACCTGGTGCCGAGCGTGTCGGTACACGAGGCCTATCCGGGCCACCACTGGCAGCTGGCGTGGTCGGCACACACGCCGCGACCGGTGCGGCACTGGGTGCGCACGTCCTACTTCGTCGAAGGTTGGGCCCTCTATGCCGAGCAGATGATGCGGGAGGAGGGCTACTTCGTCGATCCTCGCCAGGAGCTGTACCAACTCGACATGCGCCTGTTTCGCGCCGCGCGCATCGTCGTCGACTCCGCCCTGCACACGGGCGACATGAGCCCCGAGGCGGCGGTCGACCACCTCCGCGCCAAGGTGGGGATGCCCGAGGCGGTGGCCCGCGCCGAGGTGGACCGGTACTCCGCGTGGCCCACCCAGGCGGCGTCGTACCTGACCGGCGCGCTGGAGATCGAGCGCATCCGCGACCGGTGGCGGGCCGGACCGGGAGCGGGGCGACCGCTGCGGGAGTTCCACGACACCATCGGCGCGTCGCCGGGCCTGCCGTTGGCCCTGGCCGAGCTGTCGGTGTTGGGCGCCGCGCCGCCGGCGTAGGGCGCTGGTCCGGGGGCGGCGGCTCGCCGGCCGGGCGTGGGCGCGGGGTCGTGCCGGCCGGCGGGTTGTGGCCCCTGCGTCCGTCCCTGGCGCCGGCGTGGACCGGTTGTCCCCACCCCTCAGCCCGAGCGGCCACGAGCGACCGGGACGCTGACGGAGGGGCCACGGGAATCCCCCACGCCGGGCCCTCACGCCGCGCCGGGCCCTCAGCCGGCGCTCACGCTGGCGGGCCCCGGGCGCGTCGAGGTCAGGCGGCGCGCTGCAGGTCCCGGAGCTGGCGGTAGCCGATCAGGGTCACGCCGGCGCGCGCGGCCAGGGACCCGATCGCCGAGACGGCCACGGCCAGGTCGTGGTCGTCCACCCGCGCTGGCCAGTCGGGGACGACGGCGCGCAGCTCGGCGGTGTCGATGGCGGGGCGCAGGACGACCTCGGTGACCCCCGGCGCCAGCTCGGCCAGCAGTCGCTCGAACGCACGCCGGGCCCCCCGCCCCCGCGGGGCGCGTACCAGGCGGTCGGGGGAGTGGACGCCCTCCTCGGCGGCGAGCTGGCGGAAGGGGAACCCGGCTTGGCGCTCCCCGTCCTTGTCCGGCAGGCGGAGGGGCAGGCGGAAGTCGACCGCCAATTCCACGGCCACGTCGAAGAACTCGGGACGGGCCTCCAGCACCCCCATATGGGCGCTCAGGTGGCTGACGTCGAAGCCGTAGTAGATGGCCCGCTCCAACTGCGCCCGACACTCGCGGCGCACCTCCTCGGTGTCACCGTGGTCCCAGAGGTCGTCGACCGTTCGGGGGAAGCCGCCGTCACCGTCGAGCAGCGACGGGCAGTAGGTGATGGGCCCCCAGCGCAGCAGGTCGTACTCGGCGTTGAGGGTGAGGTGCACGCCGACGTCCTCGCCCCGGTAGGTGGCGGCCGCTTCCCGGGCCCAAGGGCCGGGAACGACGAGACCGGCCGACGTGGCCAAGCCGCTTCGCAGCGAGTCGTACACGCCGCAGTTGGTGGCGTGGGTGGTCCCGAGGTCGTCAGAGGTGACGATGAGCAGGGGGGCCGATGCCGGGAAGCCCAGATCTTGGCTGAGGGTGCTCATAGGGAGGGGAAAGGGCCTGGCCGGCGCGGTCGGCGTCGCTCGGGGGTGCGGGCCCTAGCGCTCGAGGAGCGTGCCCGTCCCCAGGCCCCCGCCGCAGCACATCGACACCAGGGCGCGCCGACCGTCGCTTCGCTCCAGCTCGTGCAGCGCCTTGGTGAGCAGCACCACGCCGGTCGCGCCCAGGGGATGGCCAAGGGCGATGGCACCGCCATTGGGGTTGACCCGCTCGGGATCCGGTTGGCACTCGCGTTGCCAGGCCAGGACCACCGAGGCGAACGCCTCGTTGATCTCGAACAGGTCGAAATCGCCGATGTCGAGCCCGCTGCGGCCGAGCAGGCGCTCGGTGGCGTCGATCGGCCCGGTGAGCATGAGCACGGGGTCGACGCCCACGAGGCAGTGGTGGGTGACGCGGGCTCGGGGCGTGAGCCCCATGGCGGCGGCCCGCTCGGGAGTGGTGACGAGCATCGCCGCCGCCCCGTCGGAGATCTGGGAGGACGTGCCGGCCGTGTGCACCCCGTTTTCCCGGGCCACCGGCTTCAGCGTGGCCAGCTTGTCCAGGGACGTCTCCCGCAGCCCCTCGTCGCGCCCGATGACGGCCGTTTCGCCGGTGGGCGATCCGTCCTCGCCCACCACGGGCGCGTCGACGGGCACGACCTGGGTGTCGAAGCGGTGCTCATCCCATGCCCGGATGGCCAGCTGCTGGGAGCGCAGCCCGAAGGCGTCGGCGTCGGCCCGGCTGACGCCCCACTTGTCGGCGATGCGTTCCGCCCCCTCGAACTGGGAGGTGAACTCGTAGCGTCCGAAGTAGGACTTGGGGATGGGCCGGGATCCCTTCATGGTGTTGGACCCGATGGGCACCCGGGTCATCGACTCCACCCCCGAGGCCACGGCCACGTCGACGGCACCGGAGGCCACCAGGCTGACGGCCAGGTTGGCCGCCTGTTGGCTCGACCCGCATTGGGAATCGACCGTGGTGGTAGGGACGGACTGGGGGAGGCCGGCGGCGAGCCAGGCGGTGCGGCCGATGTTGAAGGACTGCTCGCCGATCTCGGTGACGCACCCGGTCACCGCTTGGCCGACCTCGGCGGGGTCGAGACCGGTGCGCTCCACCAGGGCGCCCAGCACCGAGGCCAGCAGGTCGGCAGGATGGACCCCGGCCAGGCCGCCGTTGCGCCGCCCGACGGGGCTGCGGACGGCATCGACGATGACAACCTCAGGCATGCGTCGATCCTACCGGGACCGGCGAGCGGGGCCGCCTTGGCGGCCGGCCGGAGTTATCGTCACACCCCCCGCCGAAGATGGGGGCCATGGCATCCCAACTCGTCCTCATCGAGGCCACCGACGCCGACTGGCGCTTCGACGACCACACCAAGGAGGTCGGCCGGCGGGGGCTGGAGCAGGCCCGCCAGGCGCTGGCCGCCGCCGTCACCCGCCGGGCGCGGGCCGAGGCACAGGTCTCCCGCGCCGCTTGACCCGCACGATCTCCGAGCTGGTGGCGGCTGCTAAGCATGGCGGGCATGGCCCGCTACGGCATCACGGTCCCCTTCGACGTCCCGCTGGCCGAGCACCGGGAGTGGTACGAGCAGCTCGTCGAGCTCGGGTACGGCGACGTGTGGTCCTCCGAGGCCGACGGGACCGACGCCTTCACGCCGCTGGCGCTGGCGGCCGCCTGGGCGCCGTCTTTGCGTCTCGGCACCGCCATCATCCCCGCGTTCACCCGCGGCCCGGCCACGTTGGCCCAGAGCGTGGCCGCCATGGCCGAGGCGGCGCCGGGCCGGTTCGTGTGCGGCGTCGGCACGTCGTCGGAGGCCATCGTCCAGGCGTGGAACGGCCTTCCCTTCGAGGCCCCCTACCACCGCACCCGGGACGTCGTGCGCTTCCTCCGCGCCGCCCTGTCCGGCGAGCGCATCGACCACGAGTACGAGACCTTCACCGTGCGCGGGTTCCGGCTGAGCCGCCCCCCGGCCCAGCCGCCGCCGATCCTGGTCGCCGGCCTCCGGCCGGGCATGCTGCGCCTGGCCGGGCGGCTGGGCGACGGGGCCATCATCAACTGGCTGTCACCCGACGACGTGGCCCGGGTGGTGCCCGAGGTGGGCGCCGGGCAAGGAGATCGTGGCGCGGATCTTCTGCTGCCCTTCGGAGGACGCCGACACCGTGCGCAAGCTGGCCCGGCGGCTGATCGCCGCCTACCTCAACGTCCCCGTCTACGCCGCCTTCCACGAGTGGCTCGGTCGCGGCCCCCAGCTCGCCGGTATGTGGGAGGCGTGGAAGGCGGGCGACCGCAAGGCCGCCCTGGCCGCCATACCGGACCAGGTCGTCGACGACCTGATCGTGCACGGGTCGGCCGCCGCCTGCCGGGAGGGCATCGAGCGCTACGTGGCCAACGGGGTCACCACCACCGCCCCCATGATCCTGCCCTTCCCGGGGGTGGACGTCCGCCGGGCGCTCAGCGACCTGGCGCCCCGGGGCTGATCGCCCCGGACCCGGCGGCGGGGTGCCGGTGGCGGGCGGGGTGCTTGGCCGCCCTCCGGGCCGCCGGCCCCGAGACGCCGGCGCCCGACGGTTCGGACACCCCGAGGCTGGAGGCGGACACCGCACCGGTGCGGCCGCCCGCCGAACCGATGGCGACCGTGGCCGGTTGGGTGGCCCCGGCAGCCGCCGGGACCGAGCCGACGGGCGGTGGGGGCCGGCAGCCGGCCGACGGCGCGGCCCGGCACGTGGGCGCAACGCCGGCCGACGACGGCTTGGTCGCCGCCCGGGCCAGGAGCACGGCGACGACCGCCCCACCGACCAACGCGGCCATCACGACCGAGACCAGCACCACCCGCCGCTTGCGGGTCACGGACCCTCGCGTCGTGTTCTCTTCCCCCCGCCAGCGGGGCTCGGTGCTGGTCGCCTCGGCCGGCCCAGCCGCCCCGGCGCTCTCCGTCGCCTCCGCCCCGGGCTCGGATCGCAGCCAGCCCTCCTGCCGGGTCACCTCGGCTTCGGGCGGGAGGACGTCCGTGGCCGCCCCGGTCTCGTCCCCGGAACCGGAGTCCGGGGCGAGGCGGACGGGGGGCGGGGGAAGCAGGTGTCCGTCGGTGGCGGCGCCGAGCAGTTCGGCGGCGTACGGGCGCTGTTCCGGTCGAGGATCGAGCATGGCGGCCAGCGGGAGGGCCAGAGCGTCGGGCACCCATGACGGAAGGGGAGTGACGTCGCCCCGCGCCGCCTGCACGGCCAGCACGCCCGGGTCGCCGCCGCGGTAGGGACCCTGACCGGTGAGGGCGTAGCGCAGGGTTGCGCCCAGCGAGAACACGTCGCTGGCGGGGCCGGCGCGTTCGCCCCGTGCCTGCTCGGGGGCGATGAACGCCGGCGTTCCCATGATGATGCCGGTCTTGGTCAACCCGCCGGTCAGGTCCCGGGACCAGGCGATGCCGAAGTCGGCCAGGGCGGGGTTGCCGGCCTCGTCGAAGAGCACATTGGCCGGCTTGATGTCGCGATGGACGATGCCGCGCCGGTGCGCCCAGGCCAGGGCGTCGATCAGCGGCCGCCCGATGCGCCAGGTGCCGCTGACGTCGAGGGGTCCGCTCGCCGCCACCCGATCGGTGAGGCTGCCGGCCAGGGCGGGCATGACGATGACCACGTCGGCGCCGTCGTCCTCGACCGCGAGGAGCGACACGATGGCCGGATGGTGCAGGGCAGCCAGGACGCGCGCTTCGCGGCGCAGACGCATGCGGGCCACCGCCATCTCGTCCTGCGAGCCGGTCAGCGGGACGTGTTTGCGCGCCACCCGGCGACCGTCGCTGTCCACCGCCAGCTCGACCATCGCCATCCCACCCCGACCGAGCAGGCCCAACACCTCGTAGCCCACCGTCCCAATCTACGGCCGTGCCCCCCAGGGCACGTCTCGCCCCCGCGTCGGCTACCGGGAGAGCGTGGTGTGCTTGAACTCGTTGAGGCTGGTCCAGCCGAGAAGGGCGATGACCTTGTCGACCGTCTCCCGGGCCACCCCGCCGTCGCCGTTCGGCCCGTCCAGGAGGCGCACGAAGACCGCCTGGGTGCCCACGATGAACGTCGGCACCCCGAAGACCTGGTGGTCGGCCACCAGCGCCTCGTGCTCCTTGCGGAACACCTCGAGCGGCCATCCCTCGTCGATCTCGGCGAAGACGGCGCTGGCATCCACCCCGTTGGCGTTCAGCACGTCGTCGAGAACCTGACGGGAACGCGTGTCGCGCGCCTCCTCGTGGCGCGCCTTGAACAGGGCGCGGTGGACGTCGAGGAACCGCTCCGGCCAACGGTCGCGGACCACGATGCCGACCTCGTTGGCCACCAGGCCCTGGTAGCGCCCGGGGTCGTCCCACACCGGTTGGTCGCCTTCGGCGACGTGGGCCTGGTCGAGCGAGAAGGGGGCGAAGCGCACGTCCCAATCGGCACCGGCTTGGAGGCCGGCGACCAGATGGTCGTGGGCGATGCGGGCGAACGGGCAGCGGTAGTCCCAGGTGACGGCGAACTCGGCGGTCATGTCAGGTGCAACCGCGCCTCCGCCGCGGAGATTCCTCCCCCGTGCGGCGGGGAGGGTCAGTCGCCCGGTGGGAGGGGCACCAGCACCCGGGCCAGCTGGCCCAGGGCGATGCCGATCAGCACCCCGCCGAAGACGTCGGACGGCGTGGTGGATGCGGACGTGGACCCGACTCGAGGCCACCACGACGGCGACGGCGTAGTACAGCGGCCAGAGGGGATCGTCGTCGCGTAGCAACGCCGCCGCGCAGAACGCCGAGGTGGCGTGGCCGCTCGGGAAGCTGCTGGTCCGGGGCTGGCGGAGGTATTGGGGCCGGGGTCCGGCGGCGTCGGGGCGGGAGCGGCGAAAGATCCACTTGACCGGCCCGTTGACCACCGCCGACTCGACGCCGATGGCCGCCGCAGTGCGCAGGAACGGCCGCCAGCTGACCTCCCCCCGGCGGCGCCTGCGGACGTGCTGGATGCCGGCGAGGACGAACCAGATGATGCCGTGATCGCCGAGGGCGCTGCCCGCGTACATGACGGCGTCGGCGGCGCCGCGCCCGCGGAGGTGAGCGTCGAAGAGGCGATCGACCGACCGGTCGAAAGCGGCGACCGCCCGGCCTGCCGGTCCGCTCATGAAATGGGTGCGGCGTACCGATCGTCGCGGGAAGGGCCCTCCGGCTGCCCGCCATCGTGGGCGTCCACACCCGGGGCCGGCGCTCGAGCGGGCAGAAGGGCCAGGTCGCCGCCGTAGGCCGGGCAGTAGGCCTGGAAGGCGCACCACGAGCATGCCCGTCCCGGTTTCGGGCGGAAATCCTCGCGGTCGCAGGCCCGTTCCACCGCCGACCAGATGGCCTGCGTCTGCACCTGCAGCCCCCGGATCGACTGGTCCGAAGGCACCGACGAGATGGCCAGGGGCTCACGCAGATGCAGCAACTGGATACGAGCCGGGCGGCGCCCGAAGACTTGTTCGCACAGGAAGGCGTAGAAGTGCACGCCGCCCAGCCGCGACTGCTCGTAGCTCTCCGACGGAGCCCGGCCCGTCTTGTAGTCGGTGACCACCAGCTCGCCGTCGTCGTCCAACTCGAGGCGATCGATGATGCCGGTCAGGTGCAGGGTGCCCAGCCGCACCGACATGCGCAGCTCGGTCCCGATGACCCGGACCTGGGTCGGGTCCTCGAGCCGGAACTCGTTGCGGACCAGGGTGGCGGCGTCGTCCACGAACGCGGCCCGCTCGTCCGGGCCCAACTCGAGCGGGGCGTACTCGTCTCCGTCCAGCACGTCGGTCACGGCCCGATCGAGCTTGGCCAACGCCGCCTCGACCGTGCGGTCAGCAGGGTCCTCCTCGAAGAAGAGCAGCTGGAGGGCGCGATGGACGAGCGTCCCCTTGGCCGCCTCCGGCGAGGGAGGCTCAGGAAGCCGCTCGATGGCCGACAGCCGGAACGCCAGGGCGCAGTCCTTGAACGACGACACCTTCGACGGCGACAGCGAGGTCGGCAACGGGAGGGCCATCGCTTCGCAGGCTAACCACGGCCTGTGACCGCCGAGCGGATGCTCGAGCCGCCCTCGGGCGCCAGCATGGCCACCACCCTCCCGGCGACCCGGGCGGGGTCCTCGAAGGGGCCGAAATGGCTGAGCCCGGCGATCTCCTCGACGTCGACCACAGGCAGGGCGGCCGCCACCTCGTTGAGGTGGCCGAGGCCGATGTCGGGGTTGTCGGCGCCGCACGCCAGGACCACTCGGGCCTTGACCGCGCCGAGCACGTCGTACGCCCCGGACGAGGAGGCGTTCTCGTAGACCCGAGCCTCGTGCTCGGGGGTGCAGTGCAGCGTCGCCGTGCCGTCGTCGCCCACGTCGAATCCGCCGGTGACGTACTCCCACAGCACGTCGGCTCGAAACCCGCCGAACGGAGGCTTGCCCGCGTAGTTGAGCATGGCCTCGCCCAGAGAGGCGAAGGCCGGGCGGCGGCGCCGGCTCACCCCGACGAGGCCGTTGTTCGACCGGATGGCGTTCACCTGTTCGGGGGTGAAGACGATCGGCTCGTAGGCGTAGATCCCCTGGAAGGTGCCGGGCCGGGCGCCCTCGGCGAGGAAGGCGACGCCGCCGCCGAGGGAATGGCCGAAGGCGAAAGGCTGGTCGAGCCCGAGACGGTCGAGCACGGCCAACAGGTCGTCGCGAAACAGGCGCCAGTCGTAGCTTCCGGTGGCCGAGAGGTCGGAGCCGCCATGACCGCGCTGGTCGACGGCGTAGCAGTGGAACGAGCCGGCGAGGGCGGAGGCGAGCGGGACGTAGCACCGGCCGTGGAAGCCGGTGGCGTGGAGGAAGACGAGCGGAGGACCCTCACCGCCGAAGTCCCACGTGGCAACCCGGGTGCCGTCGGAGGCGGTGACCGTCGGTCCGGCCGTCACCGCTGTCGGGCTGGCGGTCTCACTCACCCGGGCAGGGTACCCGGGCTCCTCGTTCGCTCGGGTACGGTCGGCGCCATGACGGCGGAGGACGAGGTGCTGGCCGCCAACCGCCGCTACTACGACGCGTTCGAGGCGTCGGACCTCGACGCCATGTCCGGCGTGTGGGAGCGGTCGGACCGCGTGGTGTGCACCCACCCGGGGTGGGCGAGCCTGCGGGGGTGGGGCCCGGTGGCCTCCTCGTACTTCGCCCTGTTCCAGAACCCGGGTCAGCTGCAGTTCGTCCTCACCGAGCAGCGCGCCGTGGTCGGCGCCGACGTGGCGTGGGTGTCCCTCGACGAGAACCTGCTCGGCGACCAGGGCGGCGTGACCATCGCCGTGATCAACGTGTTTGCCCGGGACGGCGACGACTGGCGCATGGTGTGCCACCACGGCTCGGCGGTGGCCGCCGCCCTGGTGGACGACAACGACGGCACCGAGGAGTGATGCGGCTGAACCTACCGGTCCCGCGCCAGGAGCCGGAGGAGGGTGGAAGCACCGTCGACGGCGTCGGCCTGCCAGCAGTTGTCCATGAGCAGGTGGACCTCGGGTGCGGAGGACGCCAGGTCGTCGATGCGTCCCACCCACTCGCCCAGCTCGACGTCGGAGTACCGGTAGGGCCACGTCCACGGCTCGCCCGGGACCCGGCGCCGTCCGAGGAACCGGACCACGGCGACGTCGGACGTGGCCGCCACCAGGGGCGGGACGTCGTCGGATGACTCGCCGGGCCCGTCCACGCAGACGAGCCCCAGGCCCAACCCCTCGAGCAGCTCGAGGGTGTCCTCGCAGGCGCTGGCTTCGAACCACTTGGGGCTGCGCAACTCGACCGCCACCCGGTACCCGTCCAGGCGGGCCGGCGCCGCGGCCAGCTCCTCACGGGTCTCGGGCCTCGGGCTGAACCACGACGGGTAGCGCAGGATGACCGTGCCCAGTCGGCCGGCGGACTCGAGGGGGCGCAGGGCGTGGGCGAAGCGCGCCCAACACTCTTCGAGGACATCGTCGGGCAGGTGGTGGCCGTAGAGGCGTCGCCGCTCCCGGTTCGCCGGACGGACGTGGGGGTGCAGGTCGGCCCACAGAGAGTCGGGAAAGGTGGGATTGGCGGTGAGCAGCGACCACGCCCGCACGTCGAAGGTGAACCCGTCGGGTGTGCGCTGCGCCCACAGGGCCGCCTGTTCGGGGGTAGGGGGGAACCGGTACGTGGCGGTGATCTCCGCCAGCGGCAGCTTCTGGCAGTACCAGGCCAGGCGTTCGGTAGCGGTCATGGTGCGGCGGGGATAGAAGCTCCCCTGGTTGACCAGGCTGCGGTCCGCCCACGAGCAGGCGCCGGCGCGCACCTCGGCGCCGCGGACCCGGAGCGGCTGGGCGGCGACCGGACCGCTAGGATCCAGCAACGTCGCGGGTGTGCTCCCGCCCGCTGTACTCACGCCACGATCCTCATGCACCTGTCGATCGCTCTGACGCTACCAACCAGGCACGAGTACGTTCGCGTCACTCGGCGGGCCCTGCGGGACTATCTGGAGGAGGCGGGGGTGGCCGCCAGCGTCTGCGAGGACGTGGTCGTGGCGGTCGGTGAGGCGTGCACCAACGTCGTCCAGCACGCCTTCCCCGACGGCGAGGGCACCTTCGAGGTGCGCGTGGAGCTCACCGCCAGCGAGGTCGTCGCCGAGGTCAGCGACGCCGGCATCGGCTTCGAGGCCTTCGAGCACACCGCCAACTCCAGCGGGCGTCTGGCCGTGGCCGGTCGCGGCATCGAGATCATGCGGCGGCTGGTCAACGAGGTCGAGTTGCTCTCGCCGGCGCCGGCGGGCGGGACCCGGATCCGCATGCGCCGGACGTTGCCGTCCTCCCTGGCGTCCTAGGCGCTTGGCCGGCGGATCTCCGCCCCGATCCGAGGTCGGCGCGGGCACGCTGACGATCACGCCCGATCGCCCCGCCCCGCTGGTGGGCCGGGGCACGGTGATCACCGAGGATGGGCGGGAGCTCGCCGTCAACGGGGCTCTGCCCGCACGACCTTCCACCCGGGTACCACGAATGGCGGCCGGAGAGCGCGGGGCGAGCAGGCTCGGAGGCTCGTGGTCAGCCCGGGGCGCTGCCCGGCTCCGGCGGCCCCCCACTGGGGGTACGCCACCCAGCTGTACGCCCTGCGCTCGGAATCCAGCTGGGGGATGGGCGATCTGGCCGACCTGGGCGAGCTGGCCCGGTGGTCGGCCGGCATCGGCGCCGGCTTCGTCCTGCTCAACCCGCTGCACGCCGCCGCGCCCACCGCCTACCAGGAGCCCAGCCCCTACTTCCCCGGCAGCCGCTGTTTCCTGAACCCGCTCTACCTGCGCATCGCCGACCTGCCCGGGGCCGAGCGCCTCGACGACCTCCCCGGCCTGGACGCCGCCGGCCGGGCGCTCAACCGGCGACGGCTCATCGACCGCGACCGGATCTGGGCGCTGAAGGCGGCCGCCCTCGAAGCGCTGTTCGGCGACTTCCGCGGCGACGGTGCCTTCGACCGGTTCTGCGCCGAGCGAGGGGATGCGCTCCAGGGGTTTGCCACCTTCGCCGCCCTGGTCGAACGCCACGGCGTGCCGTGGCAGTCGTGGCCGGCGCGGCTGCGCCATCCGCGGTCCGCCGGGGTGGCGGCGTTCGCCCGCAGCCCGGCCGGCCGGCAGCGGATCCGGTTCCACGCCTGGACCCAGTGGCACCTCGACCGACAGCTGGCCGCGGCGGCAGCCGCCGGCGCCGGGCTCGTCGCCGACCTCGCCGTCGGGGTCGACCCGGGGGGCGCCGACGCCTGGTGGTGGCAGGACTCCTTCGCCCCCGCGGCCCACGTCGGGGCGCCGCCCGACGCGTTCAACACCCTCGGCCAGGACTGGAGGCTGCCGCCGTGGGACCCGGCCAAGCTGGCAGCCAGCGGTTACGAGCCGTTCGTGGAGACGGTCCGCGCCGGGTTCCGCCACGGCGCCGGGTTGCGGATCGACCACGTGATGGGCCTCTCCCGCCTGTACTGGATCCCCGACGGCCGCCCCCCGGCGAGGGTGCCTACGTGCGCTACCCGTTCCGCCAGCTGCTCGACATTCTCGCCCTCGAGGCCCACCGGGCGGGCGCGTTCGTCGTCGGCGAGGACCTGGGGACGGTGGAGGAGGACGTCCGCCGCCGGCTGGCCGAGCGCAACGTGCTGTCCTACCGGGTCCTGTGGTTCGAGGACGAGCGCCCGGCGGCATGGCCGGTGGCCGCGCTGGGGGCGGTGACCACCCACGACCTACCGACCGTCGCGGGCGTCTGGAGCGGAGCCGACCTGGCCACCCAGCAGCGGTTGGGACTGGCGCCGAACGTCGAGGGCGCCCGGGCGATGCGCCGGCGCCTGGAGGACTGGGCCGGTGTCGCCGCCGACGCCACGCCCGCCGAGGTGGTGGGCCGCGCCTACCGGACGCTCGGCGAGGCTCCCTGCCTCCTATCTGGCCGCCGCCCTCGATGACGTGTGCTGCGTCGAGGAGCGTCCCAACGTCCCCGGCACCGTCGACCAGTACCCCAACTGGCGCCTGGCGCTGCCGCTCACCCTGGAGCAGATCGAGGGCAGCGCGGTGGCGGCGACCGTCGCCCGCAGCCTGCAGCGCGACACGGAAGCGGGCAGGTCGCAACCGGAGACCTAAGCTCCCGCGTCGTGGATCTGCCCGTCATGCCGCCGTTGGCCCCCATGCTCGCCAAGTCGGCGCGGGAGCTTCCCGACGGCGAGGTGATCTACGAGCCGAAGTGGGACGGCTTCCGCTGCATCGTGTTCCGCGACCACGACGAGGTGGAGCTCGGGAGCCGCACCGGCCGGTCGCTGAGCAGATACTTTCCCGACATCGTCGACGCGGTGCGCACCGGGCTGCCCCCGCGGTCGGTGGTGGACGGGGAGGTGGTGATCGCCGGTCCTGACGGCCTCGACTTCGACGCGCTGTCCCAGCGCATCCACCCCGCCGCCAGCCGGGTGCAGATGCTGGCGGCCACCACGCCGGCGTCGCTGGTGGCGTTCGACCTGCTGGCGTTGGGCGACGACGACCTCCGCACCGTGCCCTTCGCCGATCGCCGCGCCCGCCTCGAGGAATGTCTGCAGGAGGCCCGCCCCCCGGTGCACCTGACTCCCGCGACGCGCGACCGGGCGGTGGCGGTGGACTGGTTCTCGCGCTTCGAGGGTGCCGGCCTGGACGGCGTCGTGGCCAAGGCCACGACCCTGCCGTACCTGCCCGACCAGCGGGCCATGGTCAAGGTCAAGCACGAGCGCACCGGCGACTTCGTGGTCGCCGGGTTCCGCTGGTACAAGGGCGGTGCCGGTGTGGGGTCCCTCATGCTCGGGCTGTTCGATGAGGACGGCAACTTGCACCACGTGGGGGTGATCGGTTCCTTCCCTGCCGCCCAGCGCCGCGAGCTCGTCGAATTCCTGCAGTCCTACCGCACCGACGGCACCGCCGCCCACCCGTGGGCGGACTGGGCCGCCCCTTCCGAGGCAGCCGCCGAGGGTCCTCGTCGCCCGGGCGCGGCGAGCCGTTGGAACGCCAACAAGGATCTGAGCTTCGAGCTTCTGCGCCCAGAGCTCGTCGTGGAGGCCGCCTTCGAGCACCTGCAGGGACGCCGCCTCCGCCACACCGCCCGCTTCCGGCGCTGGCGTCCCGACCGGGACCCGGCGAGCGCCACCTTCGACCAGCTCGACGTCGCCGTGCCCTCGGAGCTGGCTGACGTCTTCGCTGCCTCTCCACGCTGATGGCGACACCGGGCACGAGCAGCGGACGGGTGCAGTCGGCCGTGCTGGTCCCCGTCCCCGAAGCCGAGGTCTGGGTCGGCGATCTGCGGCGCGAACACGACCCCAGCGCCGTCGCCGGGGTCCCCGCCCACGTCACGCTCGTCGTTCCCTGGCTGCCGCCCGACGAGATCCAGGAGGCTGACCTCGCCGCCCTCGATGAGGTCGTCACCGCCCAGCCCGCCTTCGACTTCGCGTTGACACACGTGGCCTGGTTCGGGCGGTCGGTGCTGTGGTTGGCGCCCGAGCCGGTCGAGCCGTTCCTGGGGCTCACCGCCCGCGTGGCCGACGAGTTCGCCACCCCCCCGTGGGAGGACGAGTTCGACGAGGTGGTGCCGCACCTCACCGTGGCCCTGGCCAGCGACGGGAGCGAGCTGGGGCCGGCGGCGGAGAAGCTGGCCACCCAGCTGCCCGTCGCCTGCCGGGCGCGGGAGGTGTGGGTGATGATCGGCGACGGCGACCGGTGGCAGACCCGTCACCGCGTCGAGCTGCGGTGACCGACGAGCTCGTCCACCTGGGCGGCGATCGGGGAGTCGCCACCATCACCCTGGACTCGCCGGCCAACCGCAACGCGCTGTCGGCTCAGCTGGTCGGCGAGTTGGCCGCCCACCTGGCCACCGCGCTCGCCGACGGCGATGTGCGGGCGGTGCACCTGACCGCCACCGGCCCGGTGTTCTGCGCCGGCGCCGACCTGAAGGCCCGCGGCTCGGCCGCCACCGACGAGTTCCCCGCGTGCTGGCCGCCATTCTGGCCAGCTCCAAACCGGTGGTCGCCGAGCTCAACGGACCGGCGCGCGCCGGCGGGATCGGACTGGTGGCGTGCGCCGACATCGCCATTGCCCCCGACGACGCCACCTTCGCCTTCACCGAGGTGCGTCTCGGCCTGGTGCCGGCGATCATCGCCGTTCCCCTCGTGCGGCGAGTTGACGCCCGCCGGCTCGAGCGTTGGTTTCTCACCGGCGAGGTCTTCGGAGCCGAGGAGGCCGCGGCCGCCGGCCTGCTCAGCGCGGCCGTCGCCGCCGGCCAGGTCGGCACGGCCACGGCGCGGGTCCTCGACGACCTCCGGGCCGGGGCGCCCGGCGCCCTGGCGGGCATCAAGCCGCTGCTTTCGGGGGCCCGGCACCGGGACGTGGAGGACGGGCTGGCGTGGGCGGCGCAGACCTCAGCCGGCTACTTCGCCTCCGAGGAGGCCGCCGAGGGCATGACCGCCTTCCGCGAGAAGCGTCCCCCGCGCTGGGCGGCGGGCTCGTAGCTCAAGCGCCGTTACCGCCAGCCCACCGAGGTGGCCGTTTGGCCAGGAACGCCTCGACCGCTTCGGCGTGGTCCCCGTTGCCCGAGCACATGATCTGGGTCCGATTCTCCAAGGCGATGGCGGTGTCGAGACCTGGCGTCTCGAGCGAAGCCCACATGGTCTCCTTGGTCATCCACACGCCGTAGGGGGCATTGCCCATGATGAGCTCGGCCTCGTCCAGGCAGCGGTCGAGGAGTCCTTCGTCGGAGACGACCTCGATGACGAGACCGATGAGGGCTGCCTCTTCGGCCGGGAAGGTGCGTCCGGTCAGCATGAGTTCGTGGGCCCGGCCGGCGCCGACCAGGCGAGGAAGCATCCATGACGTGCCGATATCGCATGCCGAGAGCCCGACGCGCACGAACGCCGCGCCGAAGCGCGCCGACGTCCCGGCGATGCGGATGTCGCTGCCGAGCACCAGGGCGAAACCACCACCGACGGCCGCCCCGTTGACCGCGGCGATAACCGGCTGGCGGATCGCCCGGAGATGGGGAATGAGTCGGGCAATGTGCTGCTGGGTGGCCATTCCGGCGGGGACGCGCCCCCAGTCGGCCGCGGGCATATCGGGCGGTGTGCCGTACCCCGTGAGGTCCAACCCCGCGCAGAATGCCCGCCCGGATCCGGTCAGCACCACCACCCGGCAGTCGGGGTCGGCATTGACAGCGTCCAGGGCGTCATGGAGGTCCTGAACGAGCTCGGCGGTCATGGCGTTCAGCCGCTCCGGTCGCGTGAGAGTGAGCACCGTGACCCCGGAGCGGGGAGAGGAGGCAACAACAGTGTCGGGCATGCGCCCAACGTTGGCACAACCGAGCTGCGCCCCCTGTCAGGTGTGGCGGACCGACATCCCGCCGTCGACGGGCAAGATGGCGCCGTTCAGGAAGCTGGCCGCCGGCAGGCACATGCTGAGCGTCATGTGGGCGACCTCCTCGGCGTCACCGTAACGACGCAACGGCACCCGGCGTCTGGCATAGGTTTCCTTGTCGGTTTCGCTGATCCCTGCCGTCATCGCGGTGCGGATGGGGCCGGGGCAGATGCAGTTCACGGTGATCCCCGAAGCGCCGAGCTCGACGGCGTAGCTCTTCGTCAGCCCGACGATGCCGGCCTTGGTGGCCGCGTAACCCACCATGCCGGCGCTGGTCACGATTGACTCCGTCGAAGCGATGTTCACGACGCGCCCGGCGCCCGCGACCGCGAAGTGCGGTACCGCGAGGCGCACCAGGCAAGCCTGGGCGGTCAGATTCACCGCCACGGTCTTGTCCCAGTTCGTGAGGAACTGGTCCTCGTCCTGGCGGGTGTTCGTCGGCAACGCCACTCCGGCGTTGTTGATGAGGATGTCGAGCCCACCAAAGGCGCCGACGACCTGGTTGACCAGTGCGTGAAGCGCACCGAGGTCGGAAACGTCGGTCACCACGCCGATTGCCGCCCCGTCACCGTGCGCATCGCGGATCTCTTCGACCACGGTGTCGACGCGATCCTGGCCGAGGTCGACGACAGCGACGCGCGCCCCCTCGTCGGCGAACAGATGAGCGGTCGCTCGACCCATACCGCTGGCCGCGCCGGTGACAAGGGCACGCTTGCCGTCGATCGATCGAGACAGAGAGGTGAGACGCATCGGCCGATCGTAGGTGCCATCAGTCACGACCCGGCTCCGGTGCCGGGTACGGCGGGGGCCCGGCGAGCATCGGCCGCCGCCACCGGTGCGGGGTGGCCAGCAGGGCGCGCGGATAGTCCTCGAACATCCACCGGGCAAAGTTGCGGCGCGTCCAGTCGGACGCCGCGGCCAGAGACATCCACCGGTCGCCCGGGCGGGCGAGGACGCGGGCGACGGCCCGGCTGGTGCGGTCGTCGGCCGCCAGGCCGGCGCCGACGACGCGCCGGTAGACGGTGGCCGCCCGCCCGGCGTGGTCGGGGCCGGCGGCGGTCACCGAGCGGGCCGCCAGCTCACCGGTCTCGAACGCCTGGGCGATTCCTTCCCCGGTCAGCACGTCGGTGGCGCGCGCCGCGTCGCCCACGAACAGCACCCGCCCACCGCCCGCGCTCAGGGGGGCGGTCCCGATACGCGCCGGGATGGGCCACGTCTTGGGCCCCGCCTCCGCCCGGACGTCGGGTCCGAGCACGGCGCGGATGTGCGGGCGGTCGAGGATCTCGGCCCACAGCGGACCCAGCGAGCCGACCGGCCGCCGGGCGTCGCGCCGGATCCCGAAACCGACGTTGGCCCGCCCGTCGGGCAGCGGGAACGACCACGCGTAGCCGGGAAGCAGGTCGGGTTCGAACCACACCCAGAGGCGGCCGGCGCGGGGGCCGACGCCGGCGAAGTACTGGCGCAGGGCGTGCCAGTCGCCGCGGTAGGCCTCCTCGTCGGCGACCCCCAACGACTTGCGTAGCGGCGACCACATGCCGTCGGCAGCGATGACATAGCGGGCGCGCAGAGCGGGACCGTCGGTCTCCACCTCGACTCCACGGCCGTCGAGAAGCTCGGCGGCGCGCACGGCGCAGTCCTCGACGACCTCGGCGCCGGCGGAGCCGGCCAGCCGGACCAGGGCGGCGTCGAGATCGCTGCGGCGGGCGGTGGCGGCGAACGTGCCACCGGCCGGCAGCGGGAACGCGGCCTCCCGGCCGACCGAGGTGCGGATGACCGCCTCGGACACCGGCTGCCACGAGGGGACGTCACGGGGATCCAGGCCGACGTGGTGCAGGTAACGGAGGGCCGCGGTGGTCAGCCCGTCGCCGCAACACTTGTCGCGGGGAAAGCGGGCCTTGTCGATCAGCACCACCCGCCGACCCTGCCGGGCCAGGGTGATCGCCGCCGCGCTGCCGGCGGGGCCGGCACCGACGACGGCGACGTCAGCGGTGGCAGGCGCGGCGGGCACGACCCAGGCAGGCTACTCCCGTCGAGCTACGTGGCCATGGCGACCACCGAGGCCGGCGGGGGTCCGAAGTTGTTGCCCAGGAAGTCGGCGACGGCGCGTCCCTCCAGGCGCAGGTGGAGCAGGCCGCGGCGCGGATCGCGTGCCGTCTTGGCCGCGATGTGCCACCCGGCCAGAAGGCACCGCCACGACGCGTAGTACCAGCCGGCGCTGTCGCGCACGAGGAGCAGGGTGTTGCGGACCTGGAGGTAATCGGCCAGGAGCTGTTGGGGGAGCCGGCCGTTGCGGACCACCGCTCCCCACACCATCCCCACCTCCCACCCGGCGCGCCGGGCGCGCAGGCCGAGGTCGACCTCTTCGCAGTAGGCGAAGTAGCGCTCGTCGAACAGGCCGATTTCCTCCAGGGCGGCGCGCCGGGCGAGGAGCAGGGTCCCGTGGGGATAGTCGACGTCCTGCCAACCGTCGCCGCGCTCGGCGGCGCGGTAGAAGCCGCCCATCACCTTGTCCAGGACGGGAACGAAGTCGAACTCGGATCCGAACTCGGCCGACACCAGGGCGGCGCCCGGCCGGGCCGTCACCTCGGCCAGCAGGCGACGCAGGCAGCCGGGCTCGGGGATGGCGTCGTGGGGCGCGACGGCGACCCACTCACCATCGTCGCTGTTCAGCCAGCGTCGCAGGCCGACGTTGGCTCCGGGGCCGAAGCCCAGGTTGGCCCCGGTGGTCACGATCTCCGCGTCGGGCGCCAGCTCCCGGAGGCGGGCGAGGGAGGCGGGTGTGGAGGCGTTGTCGACCACGGTGACGGCGACGGGGACGTCCTGGGCCAGGAACGCAGCCACGCTCGCCGCGCACCGCTCCGGCTGGTCGCGGTGCACGAGGACGACGGGCAGCCGCCGGCGCGCCGAGCCGGTCAAGAGTCGAGGATGTGGCGCAGCGCCGGCGCCAGCTCGGGGTGGCGCCACCGGTAGCCGGTGCGGGCCAGGACGTCGCCCGTCACCCGCTGGCTCACCAGCAGCAGGGCGTCGGCCATCTCAGAGCCCAGGGCCAGGCGCAGGGCGGCGGCGGGGACGGCCAACACCGCCGGGCGGTGCACGGCGTGGGCCAGGGCGGAGGTGAAGTCGGCGTTGGTCACCGGCCGGGGGGCGGTGAGGTTGACCGGACCCGTCACCTGCTCGTCGCCGAGGGCGTGGAGGATGGCGCCGATGTGGTCGTCGATGGCGATCCAGCTCATCCACTGGCGGCCGTCGCCCAGGCGGCCGCCGAGCGCCGCCTTGTACAGCAGCAGTTGTGGTTTCAGCGCCCCGCCGTCGGCGGCGAGCACGATCCCGCTGCGCAGAAAGACGGTGCGCACCCCGGCGGCGGACGCCGGCCGGGCGGCTCCTTCCCACTGACGGCACAGCTCGGCGAGGAAGTCGTCGCCGGGGCCGCTGGCTTCGGTCAGCTCCTCATCGCCGCGGTCGCCGTAGTAGCCGACGGCCGAGGCGTTGAGCAGCACCCGCGGGGGGCTGCCGGTCGCGGCCATGCGCTCGGCGAGCAGCGACGTGCCCTGGACGCGGCTGTCGAGCAGGGCCCGCTTGTGGGCCTCGGTCCAGCGTCGGGCGAAGATGCCCACCCCGGCCAGGTTGACGACGGCGTCGACCGCCAGCGCCTCGGCGTCGATGCGCCCGGCGGGCGGGTCCCAGCTGACGGCACCGTCGCCCCGGACGACGCGACGGACCTCGTGGCCGGCGGCTTCCAGGGCGGGGACGAGGTGCCGGGCGATGAGCCCGCTACTGCCTGTGACCGCCACCTTCATGGCGGGCACCCTACGGGATACGCTTCGGAGCCTTCGAGAAGAGGGGAAAGAGCGTGGCCGAGATCCAAGGGAGCTGCGACGGGCGGTTCGAGCCGGTCCGCCAGGCGCTGGCGTCGAGCCTCGACGAAGGCACCGATGTGGGTGCGTCGGTGGCCGTGAGCCTCGACGGCGAAGTGGTGGTGGACCTGTGGGGCGGTCACCTCGACGAGGCCAGGCAGAAGCCGTGGACGGCCGACACCATCACCAACGTGTGGTCGACCACCAAGACCATGACCAACTTGTGCGCCCTGGTCCTGGCCGACCGCGGCGAGCTGTCGCTCGACGCGCCGGTGGCCCGCTACTGGCCGGAGTTTGCCGCCGGTGGCAAGCAGGCGGTGGAGGTGCGCCACCTGCTCGGCCACACCGCCGGGCTGTCGGGTTGGTCGGAGCCGATGTCGATCGAGGATCTCTACGACTGGGAGAAGGCGACCAGCCTGCTCGCCGCCCAGGAGCCGTGGTGGGAGCCGGGGACCGCGTCCGGCTACCACGCCTGCACCCAGGGTTACCTGGTCGGCGAGGTGGTGCGGCGGGTGACCGGCCAGAGCCTGGGCGCCTTCTTCGCCGAGAACCTGGCCAGCCCCCTGGGCGCCGATTTCCACATCGGCCTGCCGGCATCGGAGGACGGGCGGGTGGCGCCGGTGATCCCCCCGCCGCCGCCGGACCCTGATGCCGTCCGGGCCAAGCTGGCTCTGCGGACCCTCACCAACCCGCCGCTCGACGCCGCCGCGTCCTGGGAGCCGGCGTGGCGGCGGGCGGAGATTCCCGCGGCCAACGGTCACGGCAACGCCCGCGCCGTCGTCGCCGTCCAATCGGTGTTGGCGTGCGCCGGCGAGGTCGGGGGCGTTCGCGTCCTGTCGCCCGCCGGGTGTGAGGCGGTGTTCCGGGAGCAGGCCTACGGCACCGACCTGGTGCTGGGCGCCCCCCTGCGCCTGGGCATCGGCTACGGCCTGGTGGCGCCGGAAACCCCGCTGAGCGACAACCCCCGGACGTGCTACTGGGGAGGCTGGGGCGGTTCGATCGTGGTCATGGATCTCGACGCCCGGCTGTGCGTGGCCTACATGATGAACAAGATGGGCGACGGCCTGGTCGGCGACCTGCGCGGCGCCAACATCGTGTTCGCCGCCAACAAAGCGGCCGCCGGTTAGCCGCCGGCTAGCCGGGCGCGAGGGGAGGCCCGTCGAGGCGGTCCACGGTGGCGAACTCCTCGACCGGCCGGCGCCGCAGCCGCCGCGCCTCGCGCGCCGGGTAGCCCAGGACCAGGGCGCCGGCGACCACCCACCGCTCGGGCGCCCCGAGGAGCGTTCCCACCTCGGCCCGGTGACGGGTCAGCATGGTCGTCATCACCCCGCGCAGCCCCTCCTCCCGCCCGGCCAGGAGGATGCTCCAGGCGAACGGGAAGATGGACGCCCCGCCGGCGAGCGGGTAGGGCTCGCTGTCGCGGTCGACGGTCGCCAGCGCCGACAGGTCGGCCATCAGGACGAGCAGAACCGGCACCTGGTCGAGGTGCTCGGCGAACCCGCCGGGGCCGTTGGCCGCGTTGGCGGCGAGGGCGGGTGCGTCGGCCAGGGCGGCGGCTTCCGCGGCGCGGTCGCTGGCCGGCGACCAGGCCACCAGCCCGTGGCCGACCAGAGCCAGGTACTCGTACCAGCTCACCAGGTACAGGTCCCGCAGGGCCCGGCGGGTCTGTGGGTCCTCGACCACCACCACCCGCCATCCCTGGCGGTTGCCCCCGCTGGGCGCGAAGCGCGCCCGCTCCAGGACCCGGTAGAGGGTGGCGTCTTCCACCGGCTGGTCGGTGAACTCGCGCACTGCCCCGGTGGTGCGCAGGGCGTCGCTGAGTTGCATCAGCCCCGGACCAGTGGCTTGTAGCGGATGCGGTGGGGCTGGTCGGCGTCGGTGCCGAGGCGCTTGTGGCGGTCGGCCTCGTAGTCGCTGAAGTTGCCCTCCCACCACCGCACCTCGCTCTCGCCTTCGAAGGCGAGCACGTGGGTGGCCACCCGGTCGAGGAACCATCGGTCGTGGCTGATGACCACCGCCGCCCCCGGGAACCCGAGGAGGGCCTCTTCCAAGGCACGCAGGGTGTCCACGTCGAGGTCGTTGGTCGGCTCGTCGAGCAGCAGGACGTTGGCTCCGCTGCGCAACACCTTGGCCAGGTGCACCCGGTTGCGCTCGCCGCCGGAGAGGGCGCCCACCTTCTTCTGCTGGTCGCTGCCCTTGAACCCGAAGCTCGACACGTACGCCCGGCCGTGGATCTCGCGTCCACCGACCACGAGGTGGTCCACGCCGCCGGTGATCTCCTCGTACACCGTGTTCGCCGCGTCCAACGTCGCACGCGATTGATCGACGTACCCCAGCTCCACGGTCTGCCCGACCGTCAGCGCACCCGAGTCCGGCTTCTCGTCGCCGACGATCATGCGGAACAGGGTCGTTTTCCCCGCCCCATTCGGACCGATGACGCCGACGATGCCGCCGGGTGGCAGCAGGAACGACAGGTCCTCGATGAGCAGCCGGTCGCCGAACCCCTTGACCACGTCGGTGGCGTTGACGACCACGTCGCCCAACCGCGGCCCGGCCGGGATCGTCAGCTCCAGCTTCTCCGGGCCGCGCTCCGCCGACTCCGCCTCCGCCACCAGCTCGTGGTAGGCGGTGATGCGGGCCTTTCCCTTGGCCTGCCGGGCCCGTGGCGACATCCGGATCCAGTCCAGCTCCCGCTCCAGGCTCCGCTGCCGGGCCTGATCCGCCTTCTCCTCACCGGCCAGGCGGGCCTGCTTCTGCTCCAACCACGACGAATAGTTGCCCTGCCACGGGATCCCCGCTCCCCGGTCGAGCTCCAGGATCCAACCGGCCACGTTGTCGAGGAAGTAGCGGTCGTGGGTGACGGCCACCACCGTTCCCGGATAGTCCTGCAGCGCCCGTTCCAGCCAGGCGACCGACTCGGCGTCGAGGTGGTTGGTGGGCTCGTCGAGCAGCAGCAGGTCGGGCTTGGTCAGCAGCAGCCGGCACAGCGCCACCCGGCGGACCTCGCCGCCCGACAGGGTGGCCACGGCCGCGTCGCCGGGCGGCAGGCGCAGCGCGTCCATGGCGATCTCCAGCGTGCGCTCCAGGTCCCACGCCCCGGCCGCATCGATCTGGTCCTGAAGCTTGGCCTGCTCGGCCAGCAGCTTGTCGAAGTCGGCGTCGGCGTCGCCCATCGCCGCGCACACCTGGTTGAACCGGTCCACCAGCCCCTTGAGCTCGCCGACGCCGTCGGCCACGTTGCCGGCCACGTCCTTGGCCGGATCGAGCGTCGGCTCCTGGGGCAGGAACCCGACGCTGAACCCCGGCGTCAGCCTGGCCTCGCCGGTGAAGCCGTCGTCGAGGCCGGCCATGATCCGCAGGAGCGAGGACTTGCCCGACCCGTTGGCGCCGATCACGCCGATCTTGGCGCCGGGATAGAACGACAAATTGATGCCGCGCAGCACTTCCCGGTCGGGCGGGTGGAAGCGGCGCAGGTCGCGCATGGTGTAGATGAACTGGGCAGGCACCCATCCATCCTGGCAGGCTTTTCCGCCGTACCCTGAACGACACCATGTCCGACCCTGCACCTCCGGCCCCCACCGACTCGCTGGGCCCCAACGCCTGGCTGGTCGACGACATGTTCGAGCAGTACCGCCAGGACCCCGACTCCCTGAGCGACGGGTGGCGGGAGTTCTTCGAGGGCTACCGGCCGGGCGGCGCCAACCTGTCCCGCACGGCGACCACTGCGACCCCGCCGCCGCCGGCCGCCCCGGCGCCACCGGCGCCACCGAGTGCGCCGCCGGTGCCGAGTGCGCCGCCGCCGTCTTCGCCGGCGCCGTCCGCCCCCGCGCCCGAGGCCGCCCCGACCGGCCCGGCTACCACGCCCTTGCGGGGCGCGGCGGCGCGCGTGGTGGCCAACATGACCGCCAGCCTGGACGTGCCCACCGCCACCAGCTTCCGGGTGGTGCCCGCCCGGTTGCTCGAAGTCAACCGGCGCATGCTCAACAACCAGCTGCAGCGCACGGGCGCCGCCGGCAAGGTCAGCTTCACCCATCTCATCGGCTTCGCCGTGATCCGGGCGCTGGAAGCGGTGCCCGCCCTCAGAGCCACCTTCGTCGCCGCCGACGCCGACGGGAGCGAGCGCTCGACGCCGGCGGTCGCCCGGCCCGAGCACGTCGGGCTGGGGATCGCGGTGGACCACGAGAAGTCCGACGGCAGCCGCACCCTGCTCGTGCCCGTCATCAAGGAGGCGGACACGCTCGACTTCCGCGGGTTCTGGGCGGCCTACGAGGAACTGATCCGCAAGGTGCGCACCGGCAAGCTCGGCGCCGACGACCTGAGCGGAGCCACGCTCAGCCTCACCAACCCCGGCACCATCGGCACGGTGCAGTCCGTCCCCCGGCTCATGCCCGGCCAGGGGGTCATCGTGGGCGTCGGCACCATCGACTATCCCGCCGAGTGGCAGGCCGCCGATCCTCGAGAGCTGGCCGAGCTGGGTGTGTCCAAGGTGGTGACCATCACCTCCACCTACGACCACCGGGTGATCCAGGGCGCCGAGTCGGGCCTGTTCCTGGCCGAGATCCACCGGCTGCTGCTCGGTGAACGGGACTTCTACGAGGGCGTGTTCCACGACATGGGCGTCCCCTACGAGCCCGTCCGCTTCCACCGCGACGTCAACGACCCGACCGACCGCCAGGCCCGCGTCGAGAAGCAGATCGAGGTCGACACCGTCATCAACGCCTACCGGGTGCGCGGCCACCTCATCTCCCACCTCGATCCGCTGGACTGGAAGACCCCCCACATGCACGCCGAGCTCGACCCGGCCACCTACGGGCTGACGGTGTGGGACCTCGAGCGAGAGTTCGTCACCCGGGGGCTCGCCGGCCATGACCGCATGAAGCTGGGTGACATCCTCTCCGTGCTGCGTGACGCCTACTGCCGCACCGTCGGGGTGGAGTACATGCACATCCAGGACCCGGCCCAGAAACGGTGGATCCAGGCCCACGTGGAGGGCGTTTCCACCGACCTGGCCCCCGAGGAGCACCGCCACATCCTGGCCCGGCTCAACGCAGCCGAGGCGCTGGAGCGCTTCTTGGAGACCAAGTACATCGGTCAGAAGCGCTTCGGACTCGAGGGCGGGGAATCCGCCATCCCCCTCGTCGACGCCGTCCTCGACGCCGCCGCCACCGCCGGCCAGCAGCAAGCCGTCATCGGTATGGCCCACCGGGGCAGGCTCAACGTGCTCATCAACATCGTGGGCAAGGGCTACGGGGAGCTGTTCGGCGAGTTCGAGGGCAACATCGACCCCGACAGCCCCCAGGGCTCCGGCGACGTCAAGTACCACAAGGGCTTCCGGGGCAAGTTCACCGGCGCCTCCGGCCGGACCCTGGACGTGTTCCTCTCGTCCAACCCCTCCCACCTGGAGGCCGTCGACCCGGTGGTGGAGGGCATGTCCCGCGCCCGCCAGGACCAGTTGGCGACCGAGGACCCGGCCGTGCTGCACCCGGTGCTGCCGCTGTTGATCCACGGCGACGCCGCCTTCGCCGGCCAGGGCGTGGTGGCCGAGACGCTCAACATGTCCGCCCTGCCGGGTTACGAGACCGGAGGGACGGTGCACCTGGTCATCAACAACCAGCTGGGATTCACCACCAACCCCGAGTCGGCCCGCTCGTCGATCTACGCCACCGACGTGGCCAAGACGGTGCAGGCGCCCATCTTCCACGTCAACGGCGACGATCCCGAAGCCTGCGTGCGCGTGGCGCGCCTGGCGTTCGCCTTCCGCCAGGAGTTCCACAAGGACGTGGTGATCGACATGGTCTGCTACCGCCGCTACGGCCACAACGAGCAGGACGATCCCAGCCTGACCCAGCCGCTGCTGTACGCGGTGATCAAGGAACACCGCAGCGTGCGCAAGCTCTACACCGAAGCCCTGGTGCGCCGCGGGGACATCACCCTGGAGGAAGCGGAGGAGGCGCTCAAGGACTTCTCCCGCCGGCTGCAGTCGGCCCTGGACGAGACGCGGGCGTCGGCGCCGCCGAACCCGACCAGCCTGCCGGCGCCGCCCGAGCCGGCACCGGTGCAGCCGCCGATCGACACGGCCGTGCCCCGCGAGACGCTCCAGCGGGTCGTCGACGCCCTCAACACCTACCCCGAGGGCTTCACCGTGCATCCCAAGCTGCTGCGGGTGTTCGAGAACCGGGCCAAGCTGTGGAAGGACGGCCAGGTCGACTGGGCGCTCGGAGAAGCGCTGGCCTACGGCACCCTCGTGCTCGACGGCCACGACGTCCGCGTCACCGGCCAGGACACCCGGCGGGGAACCTTCGGTCACCGCAACGCCGCCCTCGTCGACTACCGGACCGGAGCCGAGTACGTCCCGTTGGAGCACGTCGCCAGCCGGCTGGGAGCGTCGGGAGGCGAGCCGGCCGGGCGGTTCTCCATCTACGACTCGCTGCTGTCCGAGTACGCCGCCCTGGGCTTCGAGTACGGCTACTCGCTGGTCCAGCGGGACGCGTTGGTGGCGTGGGAGGCCCAGTTCGGCGACTTCGTCAACGGCGGGCAGATCGTCATCGACCAGTTCCTGGCCGCGGCCGAGATCAAATGGCAGCAGACCTCCGGGCTGGTGCTGCTGCTGCCGCACGGCTACGAGGGCCAGGGCGCCGAGCACTCCTCCGGGCGCATGGAACGGTTCCTCGACCTGTGCGCCGAGGACAACATGCAGGTGGCCGACGTGACCAGCGCCGCCCAGCTGTTCCACCTCCTGCGCCGCCAGGTGCTCCGGTCCGTGCGCAAGCCCCTGGTGCTCTTCACCCCCAAGCGCTACCTCCGGGGCCGGGAGGCCTACAGCCCGGTGGACGAGCTGTCCTCCGGACGTTTCCGCGAGGTCCTCGACGATCCCGCGGTCAGCGACCCGCAAGCCGTGCGCCGGGTGATCCTGGCCACCGGCAAGGTGGCCCTCGACGTGCTCGGCGAGCGGACCAAGCAGGGCGTCGACGACGTCGCCGTGGTCCGCATCGAGCAGCTGCACCCCTGGCCGGCCGATCAGATCGCCGACAAGCTGGCCGGCTACGAGCGGGCCGAGGAGGTCGTGTGGTTGCAGGAGGAGCCGCAGAACATGGGCGCCTGGGCCTTCGTGCGGGACCGCATGCGAGCGCTCCTGGGCAGCGACTTCCGTTTCCGTCGCGTCGCCCGGGTGGCGTCAGGGTCGCCGGCGACGGGGAGCCACGCCATGCACGAGCTGGAGCAGCAGGACCTCCTGGCCCGCGCCCTCGGCCAGCGGTAGCCCCGGGTCAGGGCGCGGGGAACAGCATCCCGGCTGGCGGGTCGTGGTTCGGTCGCGCGGGGTGGGGGGTGCCAGGCCCATTGGCCGGGTGGCCCGGTGAGGGTCCAGCCGTCGTAGGTTTTCTGGCGGTGGTGGAAGGGGCAGAGGCGGGCGAGGTCGTCGAGGCGGGTGGTGTGGGTGGCCGCCCATGCGGTGATGTGGTCGATTTCGAGGTGGTGGCGGGCGTGGCAGCCGGGTACGACGCATTCGGTGTCGCGGGCGACCAGGGCGGTGCGCTGGGCGGCGGTCACGGTGCGGCCGAGGTGGGCGACGGTGCGGATGTCGGTGCCGTTGGTGACCACGGCGGCGAGGAAGGCGTCGTTGGCGATGGCCCGGGCGGTGGCCACGGGGATGGGCCCGGCGCCGTCGAGTTCGCAGGTCTCGCCGTCGATGGTGTGGCCGCGGGCCAGGGCGGTGTGGTCGACGCGCACGATGACCTGCGCCGGCGGGCGGCGCCCGTCGCCGTCGCCGGCGCGGGCGCGGTTGGCGGCTTCGGCCATGGCGATGAGGGCGTCGGCGGCGTGGGCGGCGTGGCGTTCCCGCGGTGCTGGTGGCCGCGGCTTGGTGTTCGAACGGTTGAAGGCAGGCGCGGAGGCGGGCCAGGGCGTCGGGGGTGAGGCGGGCGTCGACGCGCCCGGCGCCGTCCCCGTCGACCCAGGTGCGCAGCGACCGGGCCCGGTGCACCGCCTGGTAGCGGCGCTGCTCGTCGGCGGCGTCGGCCGCGGCGCTGCGCGGCGGCCCGGCAGGCGTCGCGCACCCCCGCCATGGTGTCGCTGCTGGCGTGCTCGACGAGACGGGCGCCGGCCTCGGGTGCGATCTCGGCGGTGGCGGCGATCTCCCCGGCGGCTTCGGCCGACAGTCTTCCCGCCTGCCAGGCGTGGCGGACCTCGTCGGGTCCGTCGGCCATGCGCTGGGCGGTCGACAAGGTCGCGGCCGCCGAGCCGGTGGAGCTGCCGGTGCGCCGGGCCAGCCACCCGGCCGGCGAACGCTCCCCGGCGGTCCGCCACGCCCCGCACGCCGCGGCCCGGGCGGCGCACAGGGCTTTGCCGGCCTGGGCGACCCGTTCGGCTTGGGTGAACTCCTCCATGAGCCGGTCGGCGTCGATGCCGGCCAGGGTGGCGGCGTCCAGGTCGCCCACCGCGTCGGCCAGGGCGGCCACCGCCCCCGCCACCCGCTCGCCGACAGGAATGTCGCTGGAACTCACGCTCACACCATGCAACCTACCGAGGGGGTGTGACGCTTATCCGGGCGGGTCGCTAGCGCAGGGCGAACCCCACGATCGCCTCCAGCTCGGCCACCGCCACGTCGGGATCGCTCACCTTGATGGTGTGCATGCCGAGATGGCGCGCCGGCTTCAGGTTGACACCCAGGTCGTCGAGGAACACCGCCTCCTGTGGCGCAACCCCGAGCGCGTCGCAGCCCTGGCGGTAGAACGCCGGGTCCGGCTTGCGCAGCCCGGTCGCCGAGCTTTCGACGACGACGTCGAAGAGGGCCAGGATGTCAGCCGAGCCCCTGGCGCCAGCCGCTGGATGAGAAGTTGTTGGTCAACAGCCCCGTAGCCAGCCGCTCGTGGCAGCGCCGGACCGCCTCGAGCATCTCCGGGCGCAGCTCGCCGCTCAGGGCGGCGAGGACCTCGCTGGCGTCGAGCTCGCCGCCCGGGAAGGCGGATCCGAGCCGAGCGAGGCGGGTGGCGCAGGTCAGGACGGCCAAGAAGACGGCGGCCCAAGAAGACGGCGGCCCAAGAAGACGACCCAAGAAGACGACCGCCCAGAAGAAGACGGCCAGGACGACGACAGCGAAGAAGGCCACGGCCAAGAGGGGAAACGCGGCCGCCAAGTCGAAAGCCGGGAAGTCGACGGCCAAGACGCCTTCGGCCGCGCCCAAGGTGACGCCGCCCCGGGCGCCGACGAAGAAGCAGGCCAAGGGGGCGGCCAAACCGACGAAGCAGGCCAAGGCGGCCAAGGCCCCGGCGAAGAAGGCGGGCCCGGCCAAGGCAGCCAAGCGCACGAGGACGGCGAAGACCCGGACGTGACCCGACGCGGGGGGCGCCGGCGGCCTGCGCCCGCCCGCCTACCATGACAACGACATGCGGATCGCGACCTGGAACGTGAATTCACTCAAGGTTCGCCTGCCCCGGGTGGAGGAATGGCTCGCCTACGCCGAGCCCGACATCCTCTGCCTGCAGGAGACCAAGCTCAGCGACGCCACCTTTCCCCATATGCCCTTCGCCGCCGCCGGCTACGAAACGGCCCACCACGGGGCCGGACAGTGGAACGGGGTGGCCATCGTCTCCCGCGTCGGAATCGACGACGTGGTCCCGGGGTTCGCGTCCGGCATCGAACCGGACCACGAAGCCCGGCTCATCAATGCCACGTGCGGTGGGGTGCGCGTGACCAGTGTGTACGTGCCCAACGGCCGCAGCGTCGGGTCGGAGCATTTCGCCTACAAGCTTTCGTGGTTGGACCGGCTGCGCCAGCATCTCGAGGCGAGCGCATCGCCGGACGGGATGGTCGCGGTGTGCGGCGACTTCAACGTCGCTCCCGAGGACCGCGACGTCTGGGACCCGGCGGCGTTCGTCGGCTCGACGCACGTGAGCCAGGAGGAGCGGGACGCGCTGGCCAAGCTGTCGTCGTGGGGTCTGGTGGATGCCTTCCGCGAGCGCTATCCCGACGACCACGGGCTGTACACCTACTGGGACTACCGGGCGGGGGACTTCCACATGCATCGCGGGATGCGGATCGACCTGGCCCTGTTCTCCCGCCCGTTGGCCGATCGGATCACATGGGCCCTGGTGGATCGCAACGCTCGCAAGGGCAAGCTGCCGTCGGACCATGCCCCGCTGTTGGTCGACGTCGGAGAGGGTGCGTGACCGAGCCGACAGGGGCCGACGGGGTTCCCGACTATCTGCCCGAGACCGACGCGGAGACGGTTCGGGCCGACCTCGAGGCCCTCCATGTGCGCCGCCCCGGCCCCCGCCAGGCGGGCACCCGGCGGGTGGGCACCGCCATGCGCGACGTGATCGAGCGCCTGGTGGGCACGTCCGCGCCCGCCGAGGCCCTGCAGGAGGCGGCCGACGCCCTCGAGGCCATCGCCGCCGACCTGGACCGCTACGACCAACGCGGCAGGCTCTACGAGGGTTTCGCCGAGGCCTCCACGGCAGGCCGCCCGGCCGCCTTCTTCGACTGGTCGCCCATTCTCGGCGCGGCCAACCCCCTGGCTCCACCGCTTGCGGTCACCGCCGAGGAGGACCGGATCGTGGCCCACGGCCGCTTCGGCGCCGCCTACGAAGGACCGCCGGGATGCGTGCACGGAGGGTTCGTGGCCGCCGCCTTCGACGACGTGCTCGGGCTGGCCCAGACGCTGACCGGAAAGAGCGGCATGACGGGAACGCTGGAGATCCGCTACCGGCGCCCAACTCCCCTCTATCGCCCCCTGCGCTTCGAGGCTCGGCCGGTCTCGGTGGACGGCCGCAAGCTGCGGGTGGAGGGCTGGTGCTCGGTGGCCGGAGCCGACGGCGAGGCAGCGGAGCTCACCGCCGAGGCCAAAGGCCTGTTCATCCAGGTCCCGTCGGAGCGGTTCGGATTTCTGCTCAACGAACGAGAACGCCGGCGCCGGGTGTCGGCACCCGGACGGCAGCACGGGGCCGGCGGCTAGCTTCCGTCGGTCAGCCCCTCAGTCGGCCAGCCGGAACGCCAGCTCGGTCTGCCAGCGGCTCATGTCGGGCTCCGCCGCCGGGTCCGTCTTGTACAGCTCGAGCCGGCAACCCCACACCTCGCCGGCGTCGGTCTCGGTCATGTCCCAGCGGAGGCCCTGGGCCGCACCCCATTCGAGCAATCGAGCGGTGGCTTGCTCCAGATCGTCCGGGCTCCCGATGTGGGTCAGGGTGGCGTAGCGGCCGGCGGGAAGCGTGCCGTCCACGACCGCACCCTCACCCGGCACCGCCGAGAGGACCGCCGTACCGACCTCGACTTCAAGCGTCCGGGCCATGTCGATGACGTCGTACTTGAAGAACGGCGGCCCCGCCGCCGCCAACCCGCGGCTGCCCAACCACCCGATCACTTCGGGGATCCGGTGGGCGACGCGTCCCAGTTCGCGCATCGGCACCGACTCTCTGATGGCCACGTACGGCTGGGCCTGGCGTCGGACGACGGTCGGTTCGGAGTCCCGGGGAGCGGTCATGGATCAACAGACAGGGGCGGCGTCGAGAATTCATCGGCCTTCCTCCAAATGGAGAGCCCGACCGCCCGGGGCGGGGGGGGGGGGGGGGGGGGGGGGGGGGAGGGGGGGGGCGGCGACCGCGGGCGGCGCGCCCCCCCCCCCCCCACCCCCCCCCCCCCCCACCAGAAAAGACGGAGGCTCAGGCCAGACGGATGGTGTGTCGCAGGCTGAGGGCGGTCTGGAACAGGCCGGGAGCCCGCCAGCGGCAGACGAGGATCGACACGGCGATGCCTGACGCCAGCCAGGCGTACCCGGACAGCTGGTGCGCCCCCATGTACACCGCGGTCGACTGCGTCAACAGCAGCACCAGGGTGGTCGCCGCGCTGGCCAGGTAGGTGAACGTCCAGACGGCGGACAGCCAGCGAATCAGCTGGCGCCGCGAGGCGAAGTCCTCAGCCACCGAGGGCACGAAGTCGCGGGCCAGGCGGACGATCAACGGTTCCCGGGTCAGCATGGTGGCCAGGAACAGGAGGGCGAAGCCGCCCGTTTCTGCCACCGGGACCACGAAGTAGAGGAACGGCTGACCGGAAGCCGCGGCCGTGCCGGCCCGGAGGGTCACCATGAACACCGTCATGAGCAGCACACCCGAGACGCGCCGCCAACGCACGTACTGGTAGGCAGCGACGCTGTAGGTGTACACCGAGGAGATCACGATGGCGGCCACCACCGACCCGAACGCCAGGCCCACGTAGAACAGCCCGAGAGGGATGAGCGAGGCGACGATCACCGCCGGCCCCGCGGCCCGGGCCAAGTGGAGAACCGACCGCACCACGTCCCTCTTGCGGTGTCGAGCCTGGGGGGGCGGTACCGGCTGAGCGTCGGCGAGGTCGGCGCTGGTCAGGGTATTGCCCACGGTTCCTTCCCGGTCGTGACCGCTTTCCAGTGGTGTTACCAGGGGCCGGGGTAACTGGTGAAAGGCTAGCGTCCCTGCAGTGGCCAGTCCGGTCGGCCCCCGCCCCGGACACGGAAACCACCGGAAGGGCCTCGGAAAGCGGTAATCCTGGGGGCATGACGGTTACCGTGGTGACCGATTCGGCCGCTTCCCTTCCCTCCGATGCGGTCGACCAGCTCGGGATCGCGGTCGTCCCGATGACCCTGGTGATGGGCGGGTTGGTCTATCCCGACGACGAGATTCCCATGGGCGAGTTGGTCGCCCGCCTGAATCGGGAGACGGTGACCACGGCGTCACCCAGCGTGGGGGCCTTCCTCAAGTCCATGGAGGCGGCGGCCCAGGACTCGGACGTGCTCGTGCTCACCGTGTCGTCCCAGATGAGCTCCACCTTCGAAGTGGCGCGCACCGCGGCGCGCTACCTCCGGTCCGGCTCGGTGCGAGTCGTGGACACCAAGACGGCCGCCGGCGCCCAGGGTCTGGTCGTCCTGGCCGCGGCCGAGGAGGCAGCCCGAGGTACCTCCCTCGGCCAGGTGACCGCCACGGCCGAGCGGGTGGCGTCCCGGGTGCGCCTGCTCGGTACCCTCGAGAACCTCGAGTATCTCGCCCGCGGCGGACGAGTCCCCGTCGCCGCCGCCCGGGCCGGGCATTCGCTTGGGGTGCGTGCCGTGTTCGAGTTCTCTCGTGGGGGCGTCAAGCCCCGGCGGCCGGCGCTGAGCACCAACGCGGCAGTCGACCGGCTCCTCGGTGCCTGCCTGGCGGGGGCGGGTAGGAGAGGGCGACTGCACGCGGCCGTGCTTCACGCCCAGGCGGAGGGTTTGGCCGAGCGGATCGCACAGGGAATCCGCGCCGCCCAGCCTGACGCGGCGACGTTCCTCGCCCCCTTCGGTCCGGTGATGATCGCCCACACCGGGACGGGCCTGGTCGGGGTGGCGTGGTGGTGGGATGACGCCGATCGCGGGGAACACTAGGGGTCCCCGTGCGCGGGGGCGACGGGCTGACCGTACGCGACCAGCCCCCCGAGGGGTCCGAACCTCCCCGGGGTCGCCCACCGCC
Organism: uncultured Actinomycetota bacterium; assembly: GCA_963757175.1. Lineage (GTDB taxonomy): Bacteria > Actinomycetota > Acidimicrobiia > Acidimicrobiales > Palsa-688 > CAVWQR01. Next base: position 670,240 of record CAVWQR010000002.1, read on the forward strand.
CGCGGTGCAACCGCCGCCCCAGTCAGCGCCTGATCAGGCCGGACCGGCCCAGGAGACGACGGCAGGGGAGCGGCTTCGACGCCGGCTGCGCTGGCGTCATGTACGGCTGGCGATATCCGTCGCCCTCCTCGGCGCCGCCATCGGGTTCCTCGTGGACCGGGCCCAGGACTTCTCTGCCGCAGGTGACCTGCTCGCCCGGGTCCATCCGGCGTGGATCGCCGCGGCCATCGCCGTGGAGGCGGCTTCCCTGGTCGTGTTCGCCCGCCTGCAGCGCTGGCTGCTCCGAGCTGGTGGCGTGCGCCTCTCGCTGCGGACCATGGTGGAGATCACCCTCGCCGGCAACGCCATGGCCGCCACCCTGCCCGGCGGGGTGGCATGGGCCGCGGCGTGGGTCTTCGGGCAGCTCAGCCGGCGTGGCGTGGACCGCTTCCTGCGCATCTGGGTCTTCCTCGTGGCCGGTGCCCTGTCGAGCTTCGCCCTGTTCCTGGTCGTCGCCGTCGGGATAGAGATCGCCGGCGACAGCGGTCCGCTGTCCGACTTGCGGTGGCCGGCGTTCGCCCTGGCCATGATTCCGGTGGTCGGCCTGGGTGCGTTCGGTGCGACCCGGCTGCCGGCCGGTCGGGTCGTTGCCCGGCGACTCAAGGCCCGTCTGCAACGGCATCCCGAGGGCAGCGGGCGACTGGCCGGTCATGTCCGCGAGCTCGTCGCCCGCGTCGAGGCCGTGCGGCTGAGCCCCCTCGCCTGGGCCGAGGCGCTCGGCCTCGCCCTCCTCAACTGGATCCTGGACTGCGCGGTGCTCGTGGGCTGCCTGGTTGCGCTCGACATCACCGTCCCGTGGCGGGGCATCTTCGTCATCTACGGGCTCACCCAGATCGCCGCCGTCGTTCCCATCACACCGGGGGGTGCCGGTGTGGTGGAGGGCAGCCTGGCCGCCCTGCTCACCGCCTACGGGGTCGGCACCGAGCCCGCCCTCGCCACCGTGATCCTGTACCGCCTGGTCAGCTTTTGGGGACTGGTGCCGGTCGGCTGGGCCTTCTGGGTGGGCCTCGATTTCTGGGGCCGGACGGGTCGATCCGCCGGTCGGGCCCACCCGTGGGCGTTCCACCACCACGGCCCGGCGGTCGCGGCGGTGGACGACGGAGACCGTCGCCCCTGGGCCCTTCTTCCGCACCCCGAGCCGTGCCGGGACTGTGACCGCGCCGACGACTCGGCACAACCGGCCGACGAATCGGCACAACCCGCCGACGCGCCGTGACCAGCAGCGTCGACGCGGCGCACCGTGGGCCCATCGAGGGCACCGAGGGCGCCGGCTCGGTCTGGCAACGGCTGGCGACGGGCTCGCCCACGAGCCGTACCCGATGGCCGCTGGCGGCGCTCTGCGCGGGGACGAACGTCCTCGAGGCCATCCTCGTTCTCAGCATCCTGCCCGCGACGGATCCCACCCTGGCCCCGCAGGCGAGCGCGGTCGCCCCCTTCGGGGTTTTCCACGACCTGCGGTGGCTGAGCGTCTACGACACGTCCTGGGCCGTCCTCGTGCCCGAAGTGGCCGGCCTGCTGCTGGTCCGCGGTGCCCTGACTGCGTTGAGCGTCCGATGGGCGTGGCCCGCGGACCGCGAAGCGCCGTCGCTGCGCACCTTGCTCGCCCGTGGCGTGGGCGCCACCGCCCTGTTCGCGGTGCTGCTCACGCCGAGCACGACGCTGCTGTTCGCGGTGGGGGTGGTGCCGGTGTCGTGGCTGTTCATCGCCGCCGTGCCGTTGGCCTTCGCGGTGGCGCTCATCGTGTACCCGGCCAGCGTCCGTGCCGGGTGGTGGCGCCGGCCCATCCCCTTGGCCGGGATCGGCTGGATGACCGCCACCTTCGCGGTGGTCAGCGTCGGCGCGTCCGCGGTCGTTTACGCGCCCCGCTGGTCGGCGCTGGCCATCGTGGCCGTCATCGGGTTGTTCAACGCCCGCGCCTGGGTCGGCCTGGTGGCCGCCGTCGTCCTGCGCCCGGCGCCGACGCGGGCGGTGCCCGTCGCACCCGTGGCGCTCGTCGTGCTGGCCGCCGGCGTGGCGGCCGGCAGCGTGCTCGGCTTCGTCGACGCCCACCACGGCGAGCCGGCGGCCACGGGCCCCCCCGCCTCGCCCGCCGCGCCGGGCGAGGAGGCACTGTTGATCGTCGACGGCTACGGGTCGACGTGGAACGGGTCGCCAGCCCATCCCATCCCCGGCCCGTACTACGAACAGCGCTTCTCCTATCGCGGGCTCGGTGCGACCGGCACGCCACTGGCCTACACCAGCGCCGACACCGTCAAGCCGCTGGCCCAACTGGACGACGCCCTGGCCGTCCAGGTCGCCGCCCTCCATCGGGCCACGGGCAGGGACGTCGACCTGGTCGCGGAAAGCGAGGGGGCGCTGGTGGCCAAGACCTACCTGCTCACCCATCCGACGGCAGCGGTCCGCGTGCTCGCCGTGGCCAGCCCGCTGCAGGGACCGGGACGCGTCTCCTACCCGACGGGGGATACGGGAGGAACGGGCATGGTGTCCCGCGACGCCATGCAGGTGTTGAGCGACGCGTTCCGCTCGGTGGCTCCCATCGACCTGTCACCGAGCAGCTCGTTCCTACGGTCGCTCAACACCGCCGCCCCCAGCCTGCGGGACGTCCTGTCGTGCCCTGCGCCGGGCGTGATGCAGTTCGCCGTGCTGCCCTTGGCTGACGCCACGACCGCCCCGGCCCAGCTCGACCTGCCGTTCCCGTCGGTCGTGGTTCCCGGATTCCACGGGGGCCTGCTCCAGGACCCGTCGGTCCAGCGCACCATCGCCGACGTCCTCGACGGGCGCCTCCCGCCGGATCGCTCGATGTGGTCGAGTACCAACCACGCCCTGGCCTCGGCGTCCTCTGCCTGGCAGGTGCCGACCCTGCCCGTCAGCGCCTACCCAGGGGCCTCGGGGCGGGCGCCGGGCGCGTCGTGCCCCGCAGAGCCGGGCCGCCCCCAGTCGCTGGCGAGCGGGCACTAGCTTCCCTGGGGGACCCGATCGGGTCCGAGGAGTCCAGGCGGCTAGCCAATGCACGATCCTGTAGCCGGCGGCCCACCAACCGGCCTCGAAGGGCCGCCAGGTGGGCGAGTCGCCCAGACGCGGCGGAGAATCGAGCGGACCACCCTGCACACGTCCGACGGGCTCCGCCTGTCCGGATGTTGGCGCCGGTGCGACGGCGCTCCTCTGGCACCGTCGTGCCCACCGTCGTGCTCGTCCACGGCTTCTCGGGTGGCCAGGACGACGACGGCGTCCAGTCGTTGGCCGCCGGTCTGCACGAATCGGGCGTGGACGTGCTCACCTACGACGGCCGCGGTCATGGCCGCTCGGAGGGACGCTGCGCCCTGGGGTCCCGCGAGCACCTCGACGTGGCCGCTGCCGTCGCCGCCGCCAGCCCGGAAGGAGACACCCCGGTCGTCCTGGTCGGCGTCTCCATGGGGGCTATCGCCGTCGTCTCCCACCTGGCCAGTGCCACGGCCCCGTCCCCCGCGGTGATCGGCGCTGTGCTGGTGAGTGCGCCGGCGCGCTGGCGCATCCCCCTCTCGGCGGTCGGAATGCTCACTGCCGTGCTCACCCGCACCGGGCCCGGTCGATGGGTGGCCGCCCGCCGGCTCCGGGTTCGCGTGGCGCGCGGGTGGCGCGTCGGCGAACCGCTCGAATCCGCGGTTCGCCGGGTCGGCCTACCGCTCGCCGTGGTGCACGGAAGCGAGGATCGCCTGATCCCGGTGATCAACGCCCGCCTGCTTCATGCCCGCGCCGGCGGCCGATGCCTCCTCGACCAGGTGGAAGGGATGGCCCACGGCATCAAGTCCGTCGTCGCCGGGACGCACGTCATCGCCGCCGTCCGCTGGGTGGTGGCGGCCGGCCCCGCCTCGCCCGCAGTCTGACCCGGGCGCCAGGATCAGCGGCGCCCGCCCCCCCGTCCGGCGGGGCGGGGCTGCCGGGCACGGTCCCGGTCGAACAGGAGGCGGCACAGGAGTGTGGCCGGCAACCGGTCGCGGTCGGCCGGCTGGTTGCCGAACAGACGCTTGAGGAGCATCGGCGCACCCAGGCACATGGCGACCAGGCCGCCGGCCCGGCCGCGTCGACCACCGAGGAGGGGAAACAGTCCCACGATGGCGAGGAAACACCCGAGCGCCGTTTGTCGGGCCAACCGTCCCCCTCCCATACCGGCGGCGAGAACGACGGCTGCCTCGGGGGCGACGACCATGGTCGCCCCCAGCGCGGGGGACAGCCCCCGTCCCCCCGCGCCACCCAGCGCCGGCGACCAGTTGTGCCCGGTCACCGCCGCACCTGCTGCCACCGCGGCCAGGCGTGGCCGGCTGCGCCCGGCGAGGAGCGGGCCGACGGCGCCCTTGGCCACGTCGAGGCTTCCGGCCAGCGCCAGGGGCCCGAAGCCGGCCACCTCGTAGAGGCCGGTGCCCGAAACCGTGCCCGAGCCCGTCCGGCGGAGGTCCACGCCGGCGACGAGGTGGGCGGCGAGCCCGGAGAAGGGGATGGCGCCGAGCGCGAACGATGCCCCCAGCACCACGGGAGGCGGCAGCTTCTCGGTCCGCACTAGCTGCCGGCGCCGTCAGCTGCGGGAGACGTGGTCCTGGCCGTCCCACCGCCTGGCCAGCTGGTGAAGCACGGACAGCAGGTCGGACGGCAAGCCGGCGAGGATCCCGTCCACGCCGAGGGTGGCCAGGCGGGCGTACAGCGCCGGTCCGGGTGTCCCGCCCTCGTCCCACACCCAGACCGCCACCCCCTGCTGGTGGGCGCGCTCGATTACCGCCGGGGTGATGGCGGTGACCATGCGGCCTTCGAAGTGGTAGCGGTAGGGGAGCTGGAGGATCTGGAACCCGGGGGCGAGAGCCTCACCCAGATAGAACCCGGTCGCGGCGCGCTTGCCCGGCGAGGTGGCCACCGTGGGCGCCAGCTTCTGGAACTCGGCCACCTGGGCGTCGTCGAACGACGCCACGATGGTGAGGCTCTCCCGATGGAACTGCCGGATCAGATTGGCGACCTCGGGGGCGGTGTGCGACTGCGGCTTGAGCTCGATGTCCAGGTAGGTGTGGGAGCACCGGTCGAACACCTGCTCCAGGGTGGGCACGCCGAACTCGTCGGGGCTGCTGGCCCCGGCCGGCAAGGGCTTCTGGCCGGTGCGCACCCCGCGATACGGGTAGGAGGCGGGCGGCAGGCCCCGCTGGTGGCCGCGTCCGGGCACCCACCAGTAGCAGGCGTCCAACCGGCTGAGCTCGGCGGCGGTGTGGTCGGAGATCCGGCCCGTCCCGTCGGTACTGGCCTCGAGGGTGTCGTCGTGGGCCAGGACCGGGACGCCGTCCTTGCTCCGTTGGACGTCGGCGTCGACCACGTCCATGTGCAGGTCCTGGGCTCGACGCAGCGCGAAGAGGGTGTCGCCCGGCACCTCGCGTTCGCCGCCGTTGTGGGTCACGGCCACCGTCCGCCGCCCGAGCCACACGTTTCCGGGCGCCGCGGCGCGCAAGGCGAGCCTGGGTAGCTAGCGCCGGGCGCGGCGCGCCCCGACCGCCGGCGGGGCGACGGGCTGCACGCCGATCGAGGCAGGCAGGCGGCGGAGCTCGTCGAGACCGAGGTCCCAGGGCAGCGGCAGGGCGGCCGAGCCGGAACCGACCATCGGCCGCGGCCGGCGGGGCTCGTAGGCGGCCGAGCTGCCCCCCCGGCCGGGGTACACGATGAGCCCGGTGACGGGATCGGGCACGGCGTCGAGCGCGGCGGTGACCGTCGGCAGCTGGCGGAACGCCTCCCACGCCGCCTCGTCCTCGAAGGCCAGTTCGAGGACCACGCCCCAGGTGTGGCGGTGCGACGACCAGTCGGCGGCGCCGGTGACGAGGGCGGACTCGATCAGCGCGTCGCCGTAGGCCTCGGCCCACAGCGAGGCGGAGGACGCCCCGTCGAACACCTCGATGGAGTACCAGCAGGCCACGACGGGGAGCATAGCGCTCCCGCCCCTGCGCCCCGTCCGGCTCAAGCGGGGACGGGAGCGGCCAGCACCGCCAGCAGGCTGGCTCCGAAGCGGGCCACCTGGACGGACCCGACGCCGGGTACCTCCAGCAGTTCCTCGGCGCTGGACGGCCGCAACGTGGCCAGCGCGGCCAGGGTGCGGTCGTGGAGCACGACGTGGGCGGGCACGCCGGCCGCCCGGGCCCGCTGGGCCCGCCACGCCCGCAGGCTCTCGAGGATCTCGGGGTCAGGGCTGGCCAGCTGCGAGGGTGGTCGCCGACTCCTGGCGCCGGCGGGGCGGGGACCGATGGCGAGGTGGGCGCGCTGCTGGCGCAGTCGGGCCCGCCAGGCGGCAGCGTCCACCACGGGAGCTTCGGACGCGCCGGCTGAGCCCGCCCCGGTGGTGGCGGTGATGGCAGCCAGCCACGGCGACGGTTCCCGCGGCACCGAGTGCCCACCGAAGGCGCGGGTGGCCGCCCACGAGCACGACAGCTGCCGTTCGGCCCGGGTCAGGGCCACGTACAGCAGCCGGCGCTCCTCGGCCTCGGCTGACGGGGTGGAACGGCGCCCGAAGGGCACCAGGCCCTGCTCCAGCCCGCACACCCACACCGCCGGCCATTCCAGTCCCTTGGCCCGGTGGAAGCTGGCCACCACCACCGCCTCGGCCGGTCCGCGGGCGCCCGGCGCGTCCTCCGCCGCGGCGGGAAGCCAGGAGGCGAAAGCGGCGCCGGAGGGGTCCCGGTCGAGTTCGGCGTACTCGCGTGCCAGTCGAGCCAACCCGGCCAGGGCCAGGGAGGCGCCGGGGTCGTCGTCCGCGGCGGCCGGGTCGTCGCCGCGCGCCGCCCGCTCGAGGTCGGCCACCCACATGGCGAAGGGCAGCGCCGATCGCCCGCGCAGGTCGGACAACGCCCGGCGGACGGCGGGCTCGTCCAGGAGCCGGGAGCCCGCCAGCGCCCGGCAGGGAACGTCGGCCTCTCCCAGGGCGCGGCGGAGGGGCTCGGCCTGGGCGTTGGTCCGCACCAGGATCGCCATCTGCCCCCAGCCCAGGCCGGACGCCCGCGCCTGGTGCACCTGGGTGGCGACCGCCCGGGCCTCGGCCACCTCCGAGGGGTAGCGCCGAACCGTGGGCGGGGGGCCGTCGGGCCGGCGGGAACGCAGGTCGGCGCCGGCCGGGCCGAGCACGGCGGTGGCCGCGGCCAGAACCTGGGGGCTGCTGCGGTGGTTGTCGTCGAGGCGGACGACCTCGGCCTCAGGCCAACGGTCGGGAAGGCCGGCCAGCAGGGAAGGATCGGCGCCGTTCCACCCGTAGATCGCCTGGTTGGGGTCGCCGACGGCGCACAAGTCGGCGCCTGCGCCCAGCCAGGCCAGCAGCAGGCGGTGCTGCAGCGGGTTGAGATCCTGGAACTCGTCGACGAAAACGTGACGCCACCGCCAGCGTTGGGCGGCGGCGAAGAGGGGGTCGGCGTCGATGGCGTCGGCGACTCGGGCCAGCAGGTCGTCGAAGTCCACCACGTTGCGGCGGCGCTTCTCGTGCTCGTAGCGCCCGTAGAGCGACGCAATGTCGGACGCCGGGGCCGGGAGGTCGCGTCCGGCTCCCGCTTCGGCAAAGGCGTCGGCGGACACCAACCGGGCCTTGGCCCACTCGATCTGGGAGGCCAGGTCGGCGACGGGCACGCCGGCGAGCGCCGGCCGCTCGGCGGCCAGCGGCCCGAGCAGGCGCGCCTTTCGGTCCAGGAGTGCGGGCGGCTTCTGGCCCCGGTCGGCCCACCAGCGGCGGAGCTGGGCGGCCGCGACCGAATGGAAGGTGCCGGCGACCACCCGGTCGCGCAAGCCGAGGTGGCGAAGACGTTGTTCGAGCTCGCCCGATGCCTTCTTGGTGAACGTCAGCGCCAGGACGTGGGAGGCTTGCGCCGTCCCCGACTGCACCCGGTAGGCGATGCGTCGGGTGAGCACGCGTGTCTTGCCCGCGCCGGCGCCGGCGAGCACGCAGAGCGGCATCGCCGGGCTGGTGACCGCTCGACGCTGGGATGCGGTCAGCCCGTCGAGGAGGTCGGCGGGCGCACGGGCCGGCCCGTCCCGGGTGGTTTCGGACACGCGGTCGAAGATACGAAGGGGGTGTGACCAGATGGTGGATGGTGAAGGCCGGACATTGGCGGACGGCAAGCCGCCCGCTGGGACATTGGCGGACGGCAAGCCGCCCGCTACGGTAAAGCCCCCGATCATGCCCCTTTCCTCCTTCGCCGGCGGGCGCCTGTTCGGCGCCCGCCACGCTCCTTCCTCCGGTGGCGCCCGCCCGCCGTGGGCCCTCGCCCTGCCCGGCTGGCAGCGCACCCACCGCGACTTCGACGCCGTCCTCGACGGGCTGGACGGCGTCGCCGTGGACCTGCCCGGATTCGGGGCCAGCCCACCACCGGCGCAAGCGTGGACCACGGCCGAGTACGCGGCGTCGTTGGCGCCCGTGCTGGACGAGATGGACGATGCCGTGGTGGTCCTCGGCCACTCCTTCGGCGGCCGGGTGGCGACCCACCTCGCCGCCGCCCATCCCGCCCGGATCGTCGCCCAGGTGCTGACGGGCGTGCCGCTGACCCGGCCGCCGGGGGCACCCCGCCGGCGATCGCCACGGGCGTTCCGGCTGGGCCGGGCACTGCACCGCGCCCGGCTGCTGTCCGACGCCCGCATGGAGGCGCTGCGCCTCCGGTACGGCTCGGCGGACTATCGGACCGCCGCCGGGGTCCTGCGCCCGATCCTGGTCAAGGCGGTCAACGAGGACTACCTCGACGTCCTCGCCTCGTTCCCCAATCCCGTCGAGCTGGTCTGGGGCGCCGACGACGACCAGGCGCCCGTCGCCGGCGCCGAGGTCGCGGTCGAACGCTGTGCCCAGGGCCGCCTGACCGTGCTCCCCGGTGTCGGCCACTTCACGCCGCAGCACGCGGCCGGCGACCTGCGCGCCGCCCTGGAGCGGCACCGTCCGGTATCCCGCGTCCGCTCCATCGAAGCCAATTGAGCGTCACCGTCCTCGATGGCGTGACCCTGGCCGCCGGCGTCCTCGGTGCCGGCGTGGCCGCGCCGCGATGGCTGCGGATCGCCCAGCGGGAGCACTACCTGGCCGGCTCCACCGCTCGCTTCGCCGAGCGCTGGTGGAGCGTCGGGCGGGCCAACCCGGCGCTCGTGGTCCTCGGCGTCGCCGCGGTGGCGGTGGGCGCGGCGGTGGCGCCGGTCGCCATCCTCGCCGCGGTGGTCGCCGCCGCCGCGCCTATCGGCCTCGGCCTCCGGGGGCGAACCAGCCCGCTGGCCTGGACGCCGCGACTGAGGGCGCTGGCCTCGGTGACGGCGGTTCTCTACGCCGCCGGGGTTGCCGCCGCCGCGTTGGGTGGGTGGGCCGGTACCGGGTCCCTGCGCGTCGGGGCGGTGGTGGCGTGTGCCCTCGGGCTGGTGCTGCCGCTCGTCGTCGATGCCGCCCTGGTGGCGACGCGTCCCCTCGAACGCCGGCGCCTGGCTCCGTTCCTGCGTCAGGCGCGTACCCGCCTGGCCCAGGTGCACCCCACGGTGGTGGCCATCACCGGCTCCTACGGCAAGACGTCGACCAAGGGGTACGTCGCCCACCTGGTGGGGGGGACCCGGTCGGTGGTGCCCAGTCCCCGCAGCTTCAACAACCGCGCCGGCCTGGCCACTGCCATCAACCAGGGGCTCAGCCCCGGCACCGACGTGTTCGTCGCCGAGATGGGCACCTACGGTCCCGGCGAGATCGCCGAGCTGTGTGAGCTGGTGCCGCCCGACGTCGCCGTCATCTGCGCCATCGGACCGGTCCACCTCGAACGCATGGGCAGCGAGGAACGCATCGCCGAAGCCAAAGCCGAGATCCTCGAGCGGGCGCCGGTCGCCGTGCTCAACGTCGACCACCCGCTGCTGGCCGCCCTGGCCGACCGGGCCGAAGCGGCAGGCAAGAAGGTGTGGCGCTGCTCCGCGTCTCCGCCCAGTGCCGGGCGCGTCGATGATGCCGACAACCCCTGGGTCGTCGTGGAGGAGGACGGCGGCAAGCTCCGCGCCCACCTGTTGCCGGGGGAGATCGCCGAGGTCACGGGGGTGCACGCCGCCGCCACCAACGTGGCGTGCGCCGTCGCCGTCGCCCTCGAGCTGGGCGTCCCGGCGGCGACCATCGCGGCGCGCCTGCCGGGCCTGCCCACGGCCGAGCACCGGCTGACCGTGACCGAAGGCGGCAACGGCCAGACGATCGTCGACGACACCTACAACGCCAACCCGGCCGGCGGGCGCGCCGCGCTGCACCTGGCGGCCCAGCTCGGATCGGGCTCGGGACGCCGCATCGTCGTCACCCCCGGCATGGTCGAGCTGGGGGCGCGCCAGGTCGCCGAGAACCAGGCGTTTGCCGCGGCTGCGGCAGCGGTGGCCTCTCACGTGGTCATCGTCGGGGCCACCAACTCCCGGGCCCTGGTCGCCGGGGCCGGTGGCCACGGCGCCGAGATCGTCGAGGTGCGCGACCGCCCGGCGGCGGTGGCCTGGGTGACCGCCAACACGGGCACCGGCGACGTGATCCTCTACGAGAACGACCTTCCCGACCACTTCCCCTGAGCACGTGCGTGCGAAGATCGTGGCGTGCACGGAGCCCTCTCATGACCAGCGCGGCAGGGGTCATCTTCGGCGGTCCCTCCCCCGAGCACGACGTCAGCATCCTGACCGGTCTGCAGGCGGCCCGGGCCCTGGCCCAGGCGGGCGGCGCGCCCACCGGGATCTACTGGGACAAGGCCGGCGCCTTCTGGGCGGTCGACGCCACCTCGGAGGCCGCCGCCTTCCTCGAGGGGGCGCCGAAAGGGGCCACGCCACTGCGTTTGATGGCAGGCGGCGAGGGCGGATTCGTTGCCGCCAAGGGTGGCCGCCTGGGTAAGGACCGTCCCCTCGAGCTCGCCGCGGTCGTCAACTGCTGCCACGGCGGTCCCGGCGAGGACGGGACCCTGCAGGGCGCCCTGGACGCGGCGTCGGTGGCGTACAGCGGCCCGACGGTGGCCGGGGCCTCGCTGGGCATGGACAAGCTGGCGTTCGCCGCGGCGGTGGCGGCGGTGGGCCTTCCGTCCCTGCCGCGCGCCCTGGTTGCCGCCGACGCACCTCCACCCGCCGCCGACGGGCCCTATATCGTCAAGCCCCGGTTCGGTGGCTCGTCCATCGGTATCGAGGTGGTGTCGTCCTGGTCGGACGCGGTGGCCCTGGTGAGCGCGGGCGGGGTCCACTGGCGGCGGGGCGCCGTGGCCGAGCCGTATCGGGCGGACGCCATGGATGTCAACGTCGCCGTCCGCACGTTCCCCAGCACGCAACTGTCGCTGCTGGAGAAGCCGCTGCGCTCGCCCGGCGCCGCCGACATCCTCGGCTACCGCGACAAGTACCTGGGCGGGGAGGGAATGGTCAGCGCGCCGCGGGAGCTGCCGGCGGTGCTCCCGGATGAGGTGGGGAAAGGCCTTCGGGATGCGGCCGTCGCGGTCTCCGGGGTGGCCCAGGTGCGCGGCATCGCGCGCATCGACTTTCTGGTCGAGGGTGGCCAATGGTGGATCAACGAGATCAACACCATCCCCGGCTCGCTCGCCCGCTACCTGTGGGTCGGTGACGCAGCCGTCGACTTCGCCGTGCTGCTGACCGACATGCTCTCCGAGGCCACCACCGCGCCGTCGGCCCGGTGGGACGCCAGCGGCGCCGACGGCTCGGCCCTGCGCTCGGCGTCGAGTATCGCCAGCAAGCTGGGCTAGCGACGCGGTTGTCCTTTCCCCGCCGTCTCCTCAACCCCGGCGAGGTCGTGGTCGTCGACGTGCGGCAGCACTGGTGGTTCCTCGCTCGGCCGGTCGCCATCGTGGTCGTCGTGCTCGCCGGCGGGGTCGCGGCGTTGAGCCAGTCCGCCCCCGAAGCGGTGGACCTGGTGGTGCTCGCCGTGCTCGTCGTGGCCCTGCTCGCCCTGCTCGCCCGCTACATCCGCTGGGCAACGACCAGCGTGGTGGTGACCAACGACCGCATCGTCCTGCGACGGGGGGTGATCGGCAAGCAGGGGCGGGAGATCCCCCTCGAGCACCTCAACGACATCAGCTACCGCCAGTCGATCTTCGAGCGCCTCATCGGCGCCGGCAGCCTGCTTCTCGAGTCCGCCGGCCGCGACAGCCAGGAGGTGTTCGCCTGCCTGCCCCACCCGGCCGACATCCAGAACCAGATCTACCAGCAGATGGACGGCCAGGGAGGACCGGGACCGGCTCAGCTGACGGTTCCGGAACAGCTCGAGAAGCTCGACGAACTCCGCAGGAGGGGGGTCATCTCCGACGCCGAGTTCGACGTCGAGAAGGAGCGCCTCCTCCATCGCAATTGAGCGTGGACTTGCCCGGGCGCCGGCAGGTCGTGAAGATCGCACCGATCGGAAGGTCCGTGCTCAGGGGAGGAGTCGTCATATGGCAGGTCCGCTGCAAGGAGCCCGCGTCGTGGAGTTGGTGGGCATCGGCCCCGGCCCCTTCGCCGGTATGGTCCTTGCCGATCTGGGCGCTGACGTGATCCGCGTCGATCGGGCCCAGACGGTCCAACCGGGGAGCGAGATCCGACCAACCGACACCCTGGGCCGGGGCCGGCGCTCGATCGGCGTGGACTTGAAGAGCCCGGAAGGTCTGGACGTCGTGCTCCGTCTGGTCGACGGGGCGGACGTCCTGATCGAAGGCTTCCGCCCGGGCGTCACCGAGCGCCTGGGCGTCGGCCCCGACGACTGTCTGGCCCGCAACCCGAAGCTGGTCTACGGCCGGATGACGGGATGGGGCCAGCACGGTCCCTACGCCCAGTCGGCGGGCCACGACATCAACTATGCGGCCCTGTCGGGGGCCCTTTCGCTGATCGGCCGGCGGGGCGAGCCACCCGTCCCCCCGGTGAACTTCCTGGCCGATTTCGGTGGCGGGGGCATGTTGCTGGCCCTCGGCGTGGTGGCGGCCATGTGGGAGGTGGCCCGCTCGGGTCGGGGCCAGGTGGTCGACGCCGCCATGGTCGACGGCGCCGCCCTGTTGTCGACCATGGTGTACGGGTTGACCACTACCGGGATGTGGGGCGAGCGGGGCACCAACCTGCTCGACACCGGCGCCTGGTACTACGAAACCTACGAATGCGCCGATGGCGAGTACCTGTCGCTGGGGTCGTTGGAGCCGCAGTTCTACGCCGAGATGCTGCGCCTGACGGGACTGGACGACGACGTCGACGGCGGCGGCCCGGTGCCCGACCCCCACGATCGGGCGACCTGGCCGGCGATGAAGGAGCGGATGGGCAAGCTCGTCCGCACCAAGACCCGCGCCGAGTGGTGCGAGCTGATGGAACACACCGACGCATGCTTCGCCCCGGTCCTGTCGACGGGCGAAGCGCCCGAACACCCTCACAACCGCGAGCGCGGGACATTCGTCGACGTGGGGGGCATCGTGCAGCCGGCGCCGGCGCCGCGCTTCAGCCGCACCGCGCCCCAGGTGCCGACGCCGGCGGCCGCGCCCGGCGCCCAGACCGACGCCGTCCTCGGCGAGCTCGGGCTCTCCGCGGGCGAGATCACCGCCCTGCGCGCCAGCGGCGCCGTGGCCTGACCACATCTTGGGCGCATCTTGGGCGCGGTGCCAGCGTCGTGGCCGGTCTGTCCGGTCCCGGGCGCCCACGCGGACCGAGTGTCGCACCCCTTCTGCCGGACCGGCCGCGTCGGGCGCCGCGGCGGACAACGGGGCCACAAACCGGGCCGGTCAGCTCTCCAGTTTGACGGCGATGCAGGTCAGGGTGCGGGTGATGCCCTCGATCATCTGCAGCCGGGCCACCACCTCGCGGCCCAGGTCGTCGACCGAGTCGACCTCGGCCCGAGCGATCACGTCGTAGCTGCCGGTGACGTCCTCGGAGCGGACCACGCCAGGGACGGCGCCGACCTCACGGGCGACGCTGGCCGCGCTGCCCACCTCGGTTTGGATCAACAAGTAGGCGCTCACCGCCACGGCCGACCTCCTCCCCGCTGACCGTCCGGCTCTCAGGCCAGCCGGCGCTGGAGGTCGCTCAGTTCGTGGCGCAGGCCCTCGGGGAGGCGCTCGCCCAGGGAGGCGTAGTGCTCCTCGATCAGCGGGACTTCGGCGGCCCATTCCCCGTTGTCGACCCGCAACAGCTCGGCCACGTCGGCCTCCGGCACGTCGAGGCCGTCGGTGTCGAGGGAGCCGGCGGTGGGGACGAGGCCGATGGGGGTCTCGGTCGCCTCGGCTCGGCCGGCGCAACGGTCGAACACCCACTCCAGCACCCGGCTGTTCTCGCCGAAGCCGGGCCACAGGAACGATCCGTCCGGTCCCTTGCGGAACCAGTTGACGTAGAAGATCTTCGGAAGCTTGCTGGGCTCGGTGGCCTCGCCGATCTCCAGCCAGTGGCTGAAGTAGTCGGCCATGTTGTAGCCGCAGAAGGGCAGCATGGCGAACGGGTCGCGGCGCAGCTTGCCGACCGCCCCGGCGGCGGCGGCGGTCGTCTCCGACGCCATGATCGAGCCGAGGAACACGCCGTGGCGCCAGTTGCGCGCTTCGGTGATGAGCGGGACCACCGAGGAGCGCCTGCCGCCGAAGAGGATGGCCGAGATGGGCACGCCGCGCGGGTCCTCCCACTCGGGTGCGATGGCCGGGTCCTGCGACGCCGGCGTGGTGAACCGGGCGTTGGGATGGGAGGCCGGCTCCTCGGAGGCCGGCGTCCAGTCGGCGCGCTTCCAACTGGTCAGGTGGGCCGGCTTGTCCTTGGTCATGCCCTCCCACCACACGTCGCCGTCGTCGGTCAGTGCCGTGTTGGTGAAGATGGTGTTGGCTTCCAAGGTCAGCATGGCGTTGCGGTTGGTCTTGTCGTTGGTGCCCGGGGCCACGCCGAAGAAGCCGTGTTCGGGGTTGATGGCCCACAGGCGTCCGTCCTCGCGGAACTTCATCCAGCAGATGTCGTCCCCGACGGTCTCGACCTTCCAGTCCGGCAAGGTCGGGATGAGCATGGCCAGGTTGGTCTTGCCGCACGCCGATGGGAACGCGCCGGTGACGTAGCGCACCTCTCCGCTCGGCGAGGTGAGCTTGACGATCAGCATGTGTTCGGCCAGCCAGCCGTCGTCGCGCGCCATGACGGAGGCGATGCGAAGGGCGAAGCACTTCTTGCCGAGCAGGGCGTTGCCTCCGTAGCCCGAGCCGTAGGACCAGATCTCGCGGGTATCGGGGAAATGGACGATGTACTTGTTCTCCGAGTCGCAGGGCCAGGCCACGTCGGCTTCCCCGGGCTCGAGCGGCGCGCCCACCGAGTGCAGGCAGGGGACGAACTCACCCTCGTCGCCCAGCACCTCCAGGGCGCCCAGGCCCATCCGGGTCATGATCCGCATGCTCACCGCCACGTAGGGCGAGTCGGTGAGCTGAACGCCGATGTGGGCGATGGGCGATCCGAGCGGCCCCATGGAGAAGGGGACCACGTACATCGTCCGACCCCGCATGCACCCCCGGAAGAGCGCGGTCACCGTGTCCTTCATCTCCGCCGGGGGTTTCCAGTTGTTGGTCGGCCCGGCGTCGATCTCCTTCTCCGAGCAGATGAAGGTGCGATTCTCCACCCGGGCCACGTCGCGGGGGTCCGAGGTGGCCCAGTAGCTGTTGGGCCGTTTGGCGTCCGCCAGCCTGGTGAAGGTTCCTGCGTCGACGAGCTGCTGGCAGAGGCGGTCGTATTCGTCGGCGGACCCGTCGCACCACTCAACGCGGTCGGGGGTGAAGATGGCCGTCCACTCGTCCACCCAGGCCAACAGCTGTTTGTTGGCGGTCAGGGGCTCGGTCGAAGTCACCGTCGGGAACTCTCCTTGCTCGGGGAGGCGGTACCGATCCGCCTCGGAATCCCCCCGCGAGGTCGTCCTGGGCACGCGGTCCGGCCGGGTGGCCGGCGGTCCATGATGCAGGACGGTCTGGGGATACACCAGCCGTCGTGAGTCATGGTCCTTTCGGTGCCTCCTGGGTCCTACTGCGTACGCTTTCCCCCGGTGAGACAGGCTAACGGATGGGCCCCGTGAGCGGCGAGTTCGCCGCCATCGACCGTCTCGCGGCCCGCCTCCCGAAGGCTCCCGCCGGTGAGGTGTGGATCGGTGACGACGCCGCGGTGGTCGAGCCGCCCACCGGACGGATGCTCCTGGCCGCCGACGCGGTGGTGGCCGGCGTGCACGCCGACCTCTCGCTCACCGGAGTCGACGACCTGGGGTGGAAGGCCGTCGTCGCCAACGTGAGCGACGTGGCCGCCATGGGAGGCCGGCCGGTCCACGCCCTGGTCACCGTGGCCGGCCCGGCGGGCACCGACCTGGACGCCCTCTACGACGGCATCGCCCAGGCCGCCGACGCCTACGGCTGCCCGGTGGTCGGCGGCGATCTGGTCGGCAGCCCGGTGCTGGTGGTCACGGTGGCGATCACCGGGTCGGTTCCCGGTGATGCCGTGCTCCGGTCCGGGGCCCGACCCGGTGACGGGCTCTGGGTCACCGGCCCGCTGGGAGGGTCCGCCGCCGGGCTGCGTCTCTTGCGGGCCCGGGCTGCCGGCGGGTTGCCGGGTGGGCTTCCTCCGGAGGTGGCCGCGTCCCGGATGGCCGACCACGCCCGTCCCCGCGCCGACCTGGACGGCGGTCAAGCGGCGCGACGGGCGGGGGCGTCGGCGATGATCGACGTCTCCGACGGGCTGGCCGCCGATCTCGGGCACCTTGCTGACGCATCCGGCGTCGGCTTCCGACTCGACGACGTGCCCGTGGCCGCGGGGGCGACCGAGGAGGAGGCCGTGGCGGGCGGCGAGGACTACCGCCTGATCTTCAGCGCCCCCGACCAGGAGACGGTTCTCACCGCCTTCGCTGGTCTGGCGACGCCCTCACGGGTCGGCACGTGCGTAGCCGACGGCGCCGAACGCACCCTGCGTGGACAACGACTCGACCCCGCCGGATGGCAGCACTCCCTGGACTAGCGGACCACCTTGGTCACCTTGCCGGCGCGGAGGCAGGAGGTGCACACCGACACGCGTCGCGGGGTGCCGCCGACCATGGCCCGAACCCGCTGGATGTTCGGGTTCCACCTCCGCTTGGTGCGGCGGTGGGAGTGGCTGATGCTCATACCGAACGAGGGGTGCTTGCCGCACACCTCACACACCGCTGCCATCGCCGCTGCCCTTTCGTGTCACGTCAGTCTCGTGGCCGGACGGGCCAGGTTAGCATCCGGCCATGAAGACCCAGGAGCGCCTCGGCTCCACCGACCTGGTGGCGGTGGTGACGGCGTACCGGGATGCCCTGCGGTCCCACGAGGAGGCGCTCAACCGCCTCAACGTGTACCCGGTGCCCGACGGCGACACCGGGACCAACATGGCCCTGACGCTGGAATCGGTGCTGACCGAGCTGGCCGCCCACGACACCGCCGACCTGGACGCCGTGACCCGGGCGCTGGCCCACGGTTCGCTCATGGGGGCGCGGGGCAACTCCGGGGTCATCCTCGCCCAGATCCTGCGGGGCATCGCCAGCGTCGTCGGCGAGACCGCTGGTATCGACGCCGCGGTCGCCATCCGCGCCTTGCGGCGCGCGGCCGACGACGCCTACGGCGCGGTGGGCAACCCGGTCGAGGGCACCATTCTGTCGGTGGCCCGCGCCGCGGCAGAGGGGGCGGAGGCAGCCGGGACTGACGGGGGCCTGGTCGAGGTCCTCGACTCGGCGCGCCGGGCGGCCGCCGACGCCCTGGCCCGTACGACCGAGCAGCTCGAAGCGCTGCGAGCCGCCGGCGTGGTCGACGCCGGCGGGGGCGGGCTGGTGCTGCTCATCGACGCCTTCCTCCATGTCGCCGACGGCCGCCCCCTCCCCCCGCCGCCCCCCGTCGGACCCGACGAGGGACCGGCGGGCTCGGCGCGGCCGGCGGATGCGGGCGAGGAGGCGGACGCCACTGATTCCGGCGGCGAGCTGCGCTACGAGGTCATGTACCTGCTCGAAGCGCCGGACGACACCATTCCCGAGTTCCGGCGGGTGTGGGGCGGGGTGGGCGATTCCATCGTCGTGGTCGGCGGCGACGGCACCTGGAACTGCCACATCCACACCAACGACATCGGCGCGGCGGTGGAAGCGGCGCTCGACGCCGGACGGCCTCGGTCGATCCGGGTCACCGACCTGTGGGATCAGGTGGAGGAAGAGCGCTGGGTGCGCGAGGCGACCGTCGAGGCCCAGCCCCCGCCGGCGGCCGCCCCGGTGACGTCCGCGGTGGTCGCGGTGTGCACCGGCGAGGGGATTCGACGGATCTTTCACAGCCTGGGCGTCTCCCAGACCATTGCCGGCGGCCAGTCCATGAATCCGTCGACCCGTCAGCTGGCCGACGCCATCGAGGCGGCACCGGCGGAGCAAGTGGTGATCCTGCCCAACAACAGGAACATCGTCGCCGTGGCCGAGCAGGCCGCGGCCCTGTCGGCCAAAGCCGTGCGGGTCGTGCCCACCCCGGGCATGCCCGAAGGGTTCGCCGCGCTCCTCGACTACGACCCGGAAGCCGGCGTCGACGCCAACGTCACCTCGATGGAGGCGGCTACCGGCCGGGTCGTGGCCGGCGAGATCACGCGGGCGGTGCGCGACAGCACCAGCGACGTCGGACCCATCAGCGAGGGGGACTACCTCGGGCTGTCCCGGCGGGGCATCGAAGCGGTGGCGCCGACCATCGCCGAGGCCGCGTTCGGGCTGCTGGACCGGCTCATCGACGCCGACCACCACGAGATCGTCACCATCATCGCCGGGGAGGGGGCCACGGCCGCCGAGACCCGGGCGGTGACCGAATGGCTGGCCGAGCGCCACCCGGACGTCGCCGCCGAGGTCCACGAGGGCGACCAGCCCCTCTACCCCTACCTCTTCAGCATCGAGTCAGCGCGAAAAAAAATGGGAGGGAACGCAATCCTTGGGTGGCGGCGGGCCGTAGCCCCCTGCAGATCCCGAGGAGACCGACCCATCCGCGACGCCGACACCAACGACACCGACCTGATCGCCGCCCCTGCCTCCCGAGCGCCTCGACGGCGGGCGCGGCGGCGCCGTCCGGTCCTCATCGGTGCCGCCCTCCTCGCCGGCGGGCTGGCCGCCGCCGCCTGCGGCAGCTCGGCCAGCCACGCCTCGACTCCGACGACCAGCCCGACCACGGCCGGCTCTTCCACGCCCGCCTCTTCCACGAGCGGCTCTTCCACCAGCGGGGCGGGAACCGTGCGCGACACGAACGTCCCCGGTGTGGGGTCCGTCCTCGTCGACGCCACCGGCCACACCCTCTACCTGCTCAGCGGCGACCACCAGCAGCAGTCGACGTGCCTGGCGATGGCAGGGTGCGCGGCGGTCTGGCCGCCCTTGGAGCTGGGCGCCGGGCAGAGCGCGCCGGTCGCCGGTCCGGGCGTGCAACAGTCGCTCCTGTCGACGGTCAAGGGTCCGGACGGCAAGGCCCAGGTCACCTACAACCACTGGCCTCTCTACACCTTCGCCGGCGACTCCGGCCCGGCCCAGGACAAGGGCCAGGGGATCCAGAGCTTCGGCGGGGTGTGGTCCGCGGTCACCAGCTCGGGTCAGGCGGCCAAGGCGGCCCCGGCCGCCAGCCCGTCCACCTCCTCAGGGTCCACGAGCTCGTCGAGCCGGGGCGGTGGCGGTTACTGAGAGTCGGCCGCCGGCGACGGTGACCGCACCCGGGGCCGACAGGGAAGCCCGGCGGCGCCCGGCGGCCGTATGCTCGGCCATGTTGCGTCGCCGCCCGGCGGTCGACCGCTTGTCCGATGAGGCCCTGCTGAGCGGTCTGGCCGTCGGCGAACCCAAGTTGGAGGACGAGTTCGTGCGACGCTTCCAGCGTCGGGTGTACGGCCTCGCCCTCAGCCTCGTCGGCGATCCTGCTCTGGCCGAGGACGTCGCCCAGGAGGCCCTGTTGCGGGCGTGGCGCCACGCCTCGGTGTTCGACTCCCGGCGGGGGTCGGCCGCCACCTGGTTGCTGACCATCACCCGCAACCTGGCCATCGATGCCCTGCGCCTGCGTCGAGCCGTTCCCACCGATCCCGCCGACCTGATCGACGTGACCGAGACGGCCCGCGGACCCGAGGAGGTGGCCGCCGCCGGCGACACCGCGGCCCAGCTGCGCCGCGCCGTCGGCACCCTCCCTCCGGACCAGCGCCGGGCGCTCGTGCTCGCCGCCTTCTACGGCCGCACCGCGCAGGAGATCAGCACCGCCGAAGGGATACCGCTCGGCACGGCCAAGACGCGCATCCGCGCCGGCATGATGAAGCTGCGAGCGACGATGAGCGAGCAGGGGACGTCGACGTGAGCGCCGAGGGATACGAACACCCGGTCTCGTGCGCCGAGATGCGCGACCTGGCCCCCGAGCTGGCCCTCGGCGTGCTCTCCGGCATCCCCCGCGCCAATGCTCTGGCCCACCTCGACGGCTGCCCAGCGTGCCGGTCGATGGTCGACGAGATGGCCGCCCTGGGCGACTCGCTGCTCCTGCTCGCACCCGAGACCGAGCCGCCTCCCGGCTTCGCCCAGCGCCTGAAGGACCGGCGGGAGCCGGCCCCTTCCCGAGCCCGGCCCAGGTGGCGGCTCCCGGCCCTGGCGGCCGGCGCGGTGGCGGCCGCCGCCGCCCTCGGGGTGGTCGTCGGGTTGGGCGCCCAGTCGGCCCCCGACTTCCGCGTCGGACACCCGGCGACCGTGCACGCGCTGGGCGGCCGGGAGCTGTCCGCGGCCGTACTGCGCAACCAGGGCCACCAGGTCGGCCAGGTGTTCGTCTACGCCGGCCGGCCGTCCTGGGTCTTCATGACCATCGACGCCGACCGGCCGACCCAACGGCTCACCTGTGAGGTGGACACCAAGCAGGGAGCCACGGTCGTCGTCGGCAGCTTCACCGTTTCCGAGGGCTACCGCTCCTGGGGCTCCACCGTCGCCGTCCAACCCGACCAGATCCAGGGCGTCCGACTCGTCGACGCCGGCCAGCAAACGGTGGCCTCGGCAAGTCTCTGACCGTCCCCGCCGGCCGATACGGTGACGGGATGCCGCAGTTGACGCTGCAGGAACTGGCCGGCGTCGACGTCGAGCGGTTGAAGGGCGTGGGGTCGGCCAAGCGACAGGCGCTGGGCAACGTCGGCATCGACACCGTGCTCGACCTGCTCACCCACTACCCACGTCGCTACCTCGACCGCACCGCCCAGGCGGACATCGCCGACCTCGGTGACGGGCAGGAGGCCACGGTCGTCGCCGTCGTCAAGCGCGTCAACGCCCGGCGCACCCGCCAGGGCCGGGCCCTGGTCGAAGTCGACGTGTTCGACGGTGCGAGCTACCTGCACGTCGTCTTCTTCAACCAGCCGTGGCGGGCCAAGCAGTTGCGCGCCGGCGTGTCGGTGCTGCTGTTCGGCAAGTTGGAGCGCTACCGGGGGAAGCGCCAGATGACCAACCCGGTGGTCGACCTGGTCGGTGACCGCACCGGCCGGATCATCCCCGTGTACCCCCAATCCGAGAAGGAGGGGCTCACCAGCTGGGAGCTGGGCGACTGGATCGCCGAGGCCTTGCGCCGGGCCCCGGCGGTGGTCGATCCGCTCCCGCCGGAGTGGCGCCAACGGCTCGACCTCGTCGAGCGGACGTGGGCCATCCGCCAGATCCACGCTCCCGAGTCCATGGGCGCGGCCCAAGCGGCGCGCAAGCGACTCGCCTTCGACGAGCTGCTCCGCCTCCAGCTCATCCTGGTCATGCGCAAGCGAGCGGTCGAAGCCGAGGCCACCGGCATGCGCCACCAGGTCGACGGGGCGCTGGTTCGCCGGTTCAGGAAAGGGCTGCCCTTTCCCCTCACCACCGCCCAGCTCGACGCCATCGCCGAAATCGACGACGACCTGGCGGCCGCGCCGCCGATGCACCGTCTGCTGCAGGGCGACGTGGGCTCGGGCAAGACGGTCGTGGCCGTTGCCGCCCTCCTCACCGCCGTCGACGGCGGCCACCAGGGCGCGTTCATGGCCCCCACCGAGGTCCTGGCCGAGCAGCACCACGCCACCGTGGACGCCTTGCTCGAGGGCCTGGAAGTTCCGGCCGGGGAGGCGACGCTGTTCGATGAGCGCCCGCTCGGCGTCGCCTTGCTGACCAGCCGTACCCCTGCCTCGGAACGCAACAAGCTGTACGCCGCCCTGGGCGCCGGCGAGGTCGACATCGTCATCGGCACCCACGCCCTGCTCACCGAAGCGGTGGCGTTCAAGTCGCTCGGGGTCGCGGTCATCGACGAACAGCACCGCTTCGGGGTCGAGCAGCGCGCCGCCCTGCGCGCCAAGAGCGCCGAGGTCGTCCCCGACGTGCTGGTGATGACGGCCACGCCCATCCCGCGTACCGCGGCCATGACCGTCTACGGCGACCTGGACACCACGATCATCGACGAGCTCCCGCCGGGAAGGACCCCGGTGACGACGTCGTGGGCCCGCGGGCCGCTCGAGGAGGAAGCCGCCTGGCAACGGATCCGCGACGAGGTGGCGGACGGCCGCCAGGCCTACGTGGTGTGCCCGCTCGTCGAGGGGTCCGAGCGGGTGCAGGCCCGGTCGGCCAGCGAGGAGTACGAGCGCCTCGGCGCCGACGTGCTCCCCGACCTGCGCCTGGGCCTGCTCCACGGTCAGCTGCCGGCGCGGGACAAGGAGCGGGTCATGGCCAGGTTCCGCGCCCGTGAGCTCGACGTGCTGGTGGCCACGACCGTGATCGAGGTCGGCGTCGACGTCCCCAATGCCACGGTGATGATCATCGAAGATGCCGACCGGTTCGGTATCGCCCAGCTCCATCAGCTCCACGGGCGCGTCGGCCGCGGCGCCGAGCACTCGTGGTGCTACCTGCTCGGTGCCGGCGCCACTCCCGACGCCGAGGCGCGCCTGGCTGCCCTGGAGCGCACGACCGACGGCTTCGCCCTGGCCGAGGTCGACCTCGACCTGCGCGGCGAAGGCACGATCCTCGGCACCCGTCAGAAGGGGATCAACGACCTCAAGCTGGCCTCGCTGCGCCGCGACCGGGACCTGGTAGGCCAGGCGCGGGAGGCGGCGTTCGACATCGTCGATTCCGACATCCATCTGGACGGCCATCCCGAGCTGGCCGACGAGATCCGGTTCCTGGTCGACGACGAAGACCGCGAGTTCCTGTTCAAGAGCTGACGGGCTGCCTTTAGCGGAGCATGACCTGGCGCAGGGCGGCGACGGCTTCGGCGACGGCTCGGCGGGCGTCCTCGGCGATGGCGGTCATGGCGAAGAATCCGTGGATCATGCCGTCGTAGCGGCTGGTCGTGGTGGGAACCCCCGCCAGCCGGAGCCGTTCGGCGTAGGCCTCGCCCTCGTCGCGCAAGGGGTCGAACTCGGCGGTGATCACCAGCGCCGGCGGCAGTCCGGCCAGATCGCCGGCGTAGATCGGGGAGGCGGTGGGCTCGGAGGCGGCGCCGTCGCCGCCATCCCCGCCGAGATAGTGACCCGTGAACCACTCCATCATGTTCCGGGTGAGCAGGTAGCCCTCGCCGTTCTCCCGAATGGACGGGTAAGTGGCGAGCAGATCGGTCACCGGGTACACCAGCAGTTGAAAACCGATGGTCGGACCACCCCGGTCTCGCGCCAGCAGCGTCGTCACCGCGGCCAGATTGGCGCCCGCACTGTCCCCGGCCACGGCGATGCGGTCGGCGGCCGCGCCCAGTTCGCCGGCGTGCTGGGCCAGCCAACTGGTGGCGGACCAGCACGCTTCGGGCGCCGCCGGGAACGGATGCTCCGGAGCCAGGGGATAGTCGACGCTGACGACGACGAAGCCCGTCCCCGCGCACAGGTCGCGCGCCGTGGGGTCGGCCGTGTCCAGGTCGCCGATGACCCACCCGCCGCCGTGGAACCACACGAGCAGCGGCGGCGGGTCGGAGGCGGGAAGCGGCGGGCGGTACACGCGAGCGGGTACGCCATCAGCGACGGTAAGCGCCTCGACGCGCGCCACCTCGGGCCCCACCGCCGATTCGGAGAGGGCCCGGATCAGCTCCCGGTTCTCGGCGACGCTCCGCTCCTCGGCGGGCGGGCCGCCCTCGGCGGCCAGGTAGTCCAGGATCTGTTGCACCTCAGGGTGGACGGGCACGGGGTCCAGTGTGTCTCGCCGTAGCGTGGCCGGGTGAGAATCGTCGGAGGCGAAGCCAA
Organism: uncultured Actinomycetota bacterium; assembly: GCA_963757175.1. Lineage (GTDB taxonomy): Bacteria > Actinomycetota > Acidimicrobiia > Acidimicrobiales > Palsa-688 > CAVWQR01. Next base: position 694,363 of record CAVWQR010000002.1, read on the forward strand.
AGGGCGACGCCTGCGAGCGCCGGCTGGACGCGGCACCCGGCCGACGAGCGACCGCGTCCGCGAGGCCATGTTCGACATCCTGGGATCCCTGACCGACGTGCGCGGAGCGCGGGTGGCGGACCTGTTCGCCGGCAGCGGGGCGCTGGGTATCGAGGCGCTGTCGCGGGGGGCGGCCGAGCGCGGTGCTGGTCGACGACGACCCCGCCGCCTTGCGCACGGCGCGAGCGAACCTGGCGGCGGTGGGCTACGGAGGAGGGGAAAGGGGCGCCGTCGTGCGGGCCGATGCCGTCTCCTGGGCGCGCACGCAGGGCGGGGCGGACCCGGCTGCCGGGCTGGAGATCGTATTCGCCGATCCCCCCTATCGCTGGGCAGGATGGCCCGGGCTGCTCGAGGCCCTGGCGCCGTGGGCGGACGTGCTGGTCGCAGAATCGGCAACCGGGTTGGACGCCGGCCCCCGCTGGGTCCTGCTCCGCCAGCGCACCTACGGCGCTACCGTGGTGACCGTGGCGTCGCCCAGCCAGCTGGAAGGTGGCTCGTGAGGACCGCGCTGTTTCCCGGATCGTTCGATCCGTTCCACAACGGGCACCTGGAAATCGTGGAGACGGCAGCCAAGATGTTCGACCACGTCATCGTGGCACCCATGCGAAACACCCAGAAGGCGGCCTCGCTCTTCACCCTGGACGAGAGGCTGGACATGATCCGGTCCTCCGTGGCCCACCTTCCCAACGTCGGCCTCGACTCGTTCTCGCGCCTGGTCGTGGACCTGGCCCGTTCCGTCGGTGCCGACGTGATCGTCAAGGGGCTGCGCGTGGCGTCCGACGCCGAGTCCGAGCTGATGCAGGCCCAGATGAACAAGGCCGTCGCCGGAATCGAGACTCTGTTCATCCCCTGCTCGTCGGAGTATTCGTTCATCGCGTCGAAGTACGTGCGCGATATCGCCCAGTACGGCGGCGCCGACCGGATCGGGACCATGGTGCCCGAGCCCGTCTTCGTGGCCCTGAAGGGAAAATTCGCCCCATGAGCACCTCGGAATCCCGCTCGGACCCCATCGTCGACACCGAGGCGCTCGTGCACCGCGTCATCGACATCATCGACGCCACCCGAGCGCTGCCGCTGTCCTCTTCGGTCAAGCTCGACAACAAGGATGAGGTCCTCGAGCTGCTCGAGGAGGCCTGCACCCGGATGCCGGACGAGTTCAAGCAGGCCCGCTGGATGGTGAAGGAGAGGGACGAGTACCTGCACAAGACGCAGCGCGAGGCGGAAGACATCCTCGAAGCCGCCCGCCTGCGTGCCGAGCGGATGGTGCAGCGCACCGAGATCGTCCGCGAGGCGCAGCACGCCGCCCGCCGCATCCGGGAGGAAGCCGACGACGAGGCCCGCCGGCTGCGGCTCGAAGCCGAGGACTACTGCGACCAGAAGCTGGCGGCATTCGAGATCGTGCTCGAGCGCACGGCCAAGACCGTCACTGCCGGCCGCGAGCGGCTGGCGGCGTCGCCGTCGCCCGTCGTGCCCAGCGCCGACGGCAACGCCGAGGTCCTGGCTGACGACGAGACCCTGGCCGGCTCGGACGCCTTCTTCGACCAGGATCGGCCGCGCCCGTCGTAAACTGAGCCGGGCGGTTGTGCCCGGGAGAGCCATGCCGATCGATCCGTTCCTCGTTCCTATCACCGCGATCCGCCAGCGCCCCGGGACCCGCCGTCAGGAGCAGCGACGTGGCCGGCTCGAGCCCGTCGGGGTGACCGCCAGTCGCCTGGCTCCCGACGCCGAGGTGGGCGTCGACGTCACCCTCGAGGTCGCCGACGGGGGCATCGTCGCCGAAGGTACGGTCACCGCGCCGTGGCGGGGGGAGTGCTGCCGGTGCCTGCGCACGGTTGCCGGGGATCTGGCGGTGCAGGTGCGGGAGCTGTACCGGCCCCGCCGCCCCGACGAGCCTCCCGACGAGGACGAGGAGACCTACCCGCTGGGGCACGAGATGCTCGATCTCCGCCCGCTGGCTCGCGACGCGGTGGTGCTGGGCCTGCCGCTCGCGCCGCGGTGCCGCCCGGACTGCGCCGGGCTGTGCACCCGCTGCGGCGCTGACCTCAACGAGGGGGAGTGCGGGTGTCCGCCGGAACTGGGCGACCCACGCTGGGCGGCGCTCGACGTGCTGCGCACCGAAACGGGCGGCGCCGAGTAGTCTCTTCGGGTCCACCGCCTGGGAGTTCCCTCGATCATGGCCGTACCCAAGAAGAAGACCTCGAAGGCCAAGAGCCGCAGCCGCCGGGCGAGCGCCTGGAACCTCTCGGTCCCGCCGCGCAGCGTCTGCCCCCAGTGCCGCCAGACCAAGCTGCCACACGTGGTGTGCCCGACCTGCGGGTGGTACAAGGGCCGGCAGGCCATCGACGTCGGTTGACGGCTGCTCCGCCGTCGGCGGCGCCTGTGGCCGTCGACGCCATGGGTGGCGACCGGGCTCCCGACGAGATCGTGGCCGGGGCGCGGCGGGCGGTCGACGAGCTCGGCGTCGCCGTGGCCCTGGTCGGCGACCCCGATCGTCTCGCCGGCGCCGGCCTGCCCGTGCTGCCCGCGCTCGACGTGATCGAGATGCACGAGGAGGCGGGCCGGGCGGTACGGACCAAGAAGGACTCCACGCTCGTACGCGCCGCCGAAGCCGTGCGGGACGGGCGGGCGTCGGCGATGGTCAGCGCCGGCAACACCGGGGCGACGATGGCGAGCGCCCTGCTGCGCATGGGCCGCATTCGCGGCGTGGGCCGACCGGCCATCGCCACGCCGATCCCCGTGCCGGGATCCAGCCCCACCGTGCTGCTGGACGCCGGCGCCAACGCCGAGTGCAGCTCGGCGTGGCTGCTGCAGTTCGCCCAGATGGGCTCGGCGTTCTGCCGGGACCGCTTCGGCATCGAGCGACCGCGCGTCGGGCTTCTCTCGATCGGCGAGGAGGAGTCCAAGGGCAGCGCCCTGGTGAAGGAGACCCACGCCCTGCTCGCGGCGGGCAAAGCCGGCGCCGATGTGCACTTCCTCGGCAACGTCGAGGGGCGCGACGTGATGAGCGACCGGGTGGACGTGGTGGTGACCGACGGCTTCACCGGCAATGTGGTCCTCAAGACCCTCGAGGGTGGGGTGGGCACGGTGGTCTCCCGGGTGCTGGCGTCGCTCTCGGCCACCGAGGAGATCCGGGCCGCGGCCAAGGTCCTCATGCCGGCGTTGGCCCCGCTGGCCGAGGAGATGGACCCCGACACCTACGGCGGCGCCCTGCTGCTGGGTGTCAACGGGGTATGCGTCATCAGCCACGGCTCGTCGGGGGAGCGGGCCATCCTCGAGGCCATCCGGGTGGCGTCGGACTCCGTGGGCCATCACCTGGTCCGCCAGCTGGCGGACTCGATCGCCTAGTCCACGAGCGGCCGGCTCGGACGAGCACAGGACCCGGCGGCGACGCTACGGTGCCCCTCGTAACCGCGAGAGGGCCGAATCTGTCCAACCAACGTCCATCTCACCCGAGGAGCCAACCGCTGTGCCCGCCGAGACCCATGTGGAGCGTTCGCCCCTGGACCGCCAGGCTGTCTTCGAACTGATTCGCTCGTGCCTGGCGGACATCTTGGAGATCGATGCTGCCTCGATCACCGAGAGCGCGTCGTTCGGTGACGACCTCGAAGCCGACTCCCTCGCCCTGATCGAGCTGGTGGAGGCATTGGAGGACGAGCTGGGTGAACGGTCGGTCGGCTTCCGGATCGACGACGAGGACCTGGAAGACCTGAAGACGGTGCGCGACGCGGTGGACTACGTCGTCGCCAAGCTGGGCGCCACGTGAGGGACCTCCTCTGAACAGGCCGGCGTTCGAGGAGCCGGACGAGCACGAGGAGGAGCGGCTCGCGTTGGCGGCCCGCCTGGGATGGGACACATCCGACCGGGCCACGGACGGTGACGACGACTCCTACTTCTGCCAGGCTGTCGCCCACCGCTCGTGGTGCGCCGAGCATCCCGGGACCGTCTCCAACGAGCGGCTCGAGTTTCTGGGCGATGCCGTCCTCGGGCTGGTGGTGACCGGCCACCTCTTCCGCACCTATCCCGACCTTCCCGAGGGCGAGCTGGCCAAGGTGCGAGCGTCGCTCGTCAGCTCGGCCGCGCTGGCCGAGATCGCCGCCGACCTGGGCATCGGCCAGGCCATGCGCCTCGGCAAGGGCGAAGACGCCTCGGGCGGGCGGGAGAAGCCGTCCATCCTGGCCGACGCCACCGAGGCGCTGATCGGCGCGCTGTACCTCGACCGTGGGTGGCCGGCGGCCGAGCACCTGGTGATGCGCCTGCTCGGCGACCGGATCGTCGCCGCCGCGGCCGGTCCCGGCGGGCAGGACTACAAGACCCGTCTGCAGGAGCTGTGCGCCCGGCAGTACGACCAGCTCCCGAGCTACGTGGTCACCGATCGCGGTCCGGACCACGCCAAGCAGTTCGACGCGGCCGTCTCGGTGATGGGCGAGGTCCGCGGGCGGGGCCACGGCCGGTCCAAGAAGCAGGCCGAGCAGGACGCGGCCCGGGCGGCGTGGGAGAAGCTGGTCGCCCCGCACGACGTTCCACCCCCCCAACTCGGCCGCTGAGCGGCGGTGCCAGAGCTCCCGGAGGCGGAGACGATCCGGCGGGATCTGGAGCGGACCTTCGTCGGGAAGCGCATCAAACAGGTCGAGGTCACGGGCGTGCGCTCGGTGCGGCGCCACCGGGCGGCGGACGAGTTCGCCGCCCGAGCCGGCGGACGCGTCCTGCGGTCGGTGACCCGGAGGGGCAAGTACCTGCTGCTCGGACTGGACGGAGGCGACACGGTCGTGGTCCACCTGGGGATGAGCGGCCAGCTGCTGGCTGCTCGCGCCGGGGACCCGGTCGCCAGCCACACCCACGTGGTGTTCACCTTCCCCGCCCGGCAGCAGCTTCGGTTCGTGGATCCGCGGACGTTCGGGGAGCTGTTCCTCTCCCCGGCGCAGGCGGACACCCCGGGCCGAATCGGCCGGGTCCGTGCCCGAACTGGCCCATCTCGGTTTCGACCCGGTCGAGGACCCCATGCCGTGGACCCGCTTCGGCGAGCTGGTGGCCGGCCACCGCACCCGGCTCAAGGCGTTGCTGACCGAGCAGACCTTCGTCGCCGGGATCGGCAACATCTACGCCGATGAGATCCTCTTCGCCGCCGGCCTGCGACCCGACCGGGACACCGAGAGCCTGGTGGCCCAGGAGGTGCGGCGCCTGTACCGGGCGATGGTCGAGACGCTGCAGGACGCCATTCGGGCCCGAGGCTCGTCGCTGGCCGATGAGCAGTACCGCGACCTGTTCGGGCGCACCGGCGAGTACCAGCTCGCCCACAACGTCTACGCCCGCGAGGGGAAGGCATGCCCGCGTTGCCGGAGCACGATCGCCAGGCTGCGCAGCGGTGGGCGCTCCACCTTCTTCTGTCCCCGCTGCCAGGTCTGAGTCGCGACCATCCTCCCGGGACGACCGAGCCATGATGGGAGCAGCAAGATCACGGAGGGTAAATGGCAGAGCTCGGCGAGTGGTGGCTGAACGGCGGGAGCGGGCACGAACGGAGGTTGCGCGAGGACATCGACTCGCTCGGCGTGGACCTGTTCGCCGGTGGGGGGCGATCGGCCGCGCCGGCCGCTCGATGGGACGAGGCGCAGGGAACCCTGAGCTCACGCGTCGAGCGGATGTCGAGCGCGCTCGACGCCCTGGTCGAGCTGGTCGACGTGCGGGCCCAGCTCGCCGGCTATGCCCCGGCGGCGATGGTCCGCCTGGCGGCACGCCGCCATCTGGCCGCCCTCAGCCGGGCGCGGGCAGGTGGCGGGCCGGCGGCCGACCCACCTCCCGTCGAGGACGTCCCCGGCTATTGGCTGGCGCCGGCATTGGCCGCCCTCGACGACCTGGCTGCGGGCGGCGATGGCGGAGGGGCCGGCGTCGAAGCCCTGCGGCGCGACGGGCTGCGCTCGGCGCTCTTCTGGGCGCTGGCCGCCGGTGACCGCCTCGTCGGCCCCGCCGCCACCCCCGCGGTCGAGCGCCTGCTCCCCGAGCGGGCGGGGGACGCGATCAGCCGGGCGGGCCGGCTGTTGTGGGTGGCGGCCGCCGAGGGCCGTCTGGGCATCGACCTCCGCCTCGCCGTCGCCAGGCACCTCGACAGGCTCATCACCCACCTCGACGTGTCCGAAGCCAGCGCCCTCCGTGCCGAATGGGTCACCGCCCTCAACGCCCTCGCCCTCCCGGCGCCCGTCGAGATCCCGGCGCCGCTGACCACCGACGCCGCCGATCCTCTCGTCGCCGCCGCCCGGCTGGCGATCCTGGCCTCGTGGTGCGCGCCCCCGCCGGCGGCCGCGGCCTGGACGCCGCCACCCCCACCGCCCCACCAGCGGCCCGCTGCCCACGACCCGGCTCCCGCCGCCGGGCGCGCCCAGGTGGGGGCGCCGCGGGCGCCGGACGAGCCGGAGCCGTCCGTCCTGCTGCTGCACGCGCCGCCTGCCCCACCACCCGAGCCGACCGAGCCGAGAGCGGCGGACGGCGTCGCCGAGTTGTTGCGCTACCTGGTGGAGGAGGGGAGCCCGCCCGAGATCAACCTCCTGCGGCGGGACATCCGCCTCCGTGACCTGGCCCGCGGCCTGACTCCCCAGCCGCCGCGGGCTCTCGAGGACCGCGTCGGCGTCGTGGCCGGCCTCTTGCGCCGGGACGCGTTCGGCGACGCCCCCGCCCAGCGGGCGGTCGCCCTGTGGGTAGGACGGCAGTGGGTGATCGAGGCCGCCGAACGGCTGCTGGTCGCGGCCAGGGCCGTCCCCGTGTCCAGCGTGGAGGTCAGGGTGGACGGGGCCCGGCTCACCGTCCGGGAAGGCGGACCCCGGCCCGACGAGCTGACCGTGGCGGTGAAGATGGCTGCCGAAGAGACCGTCCCCGATTCGGGCTCCTACAACCCTTTGACCCGCCGCCGCCAGGGCCACGACCGAGAGCAGTTCGAGGCCGACCTGCGCTCCCGGCTGGCGGCCGCGGCCGACCGGGCGACCAAGGTCCTCGCCGAGCACCGGACGCGGTGCCAGTCGGCGGTGGAAGAGGCCTCCGCCTCGGTGGCGACCATCCGGCGGGCCTTCGGTATGGAGACCTCGGGGCGCTGATCGCCGAGGGTCCCCCTGGCGTCCCGGGTTCGCCGCTACGTTGACGACCGCGTGTTTCTGAAGTCGTTGACCCTGAAGGGGTTCAAGTCCTTCGCCGACACGACCACCCTGGATTTCGAGCCCGGGGTGACCGTCGTGGTCGGGCCCAACGGGAGCGGCAAGTCCAACGTGGTGGACGCCGTGGCCTGGGTGCTCGGCGCCCAAGGCCCCCGGACGGTCCGCTCTGCGAAAATGGAAGACGTCATCTTCGCTGGCACCCCCAAGCGCGCCGCGCTGGGTCGCGCCGAGGTCACCCTGACGATCGACAACTCGGCCGGGCTTCTCCCCATCGGCTTCTCCGAGGTGACCATCACCCGGACGCTGTTTCGCAGCGGCGATTCGGAGTACGCCATCAACGGCGTGCCCTGTCGGCTGCTCGACGTCCAGGACCTTCTGTCCGACAGCGGCGTCGGCCGCCAACAGCACGTCATCGTGTCCCAGGGGAACCTCGATGCCGTCCTCAACGCCCGGCCGGAGGAGCGGCGGCTGATCATCGAGGAGGCCGCCGGGATCCTCAAGTACCGCAAGCGCAAGGAGCGGTCCGAGCGCCGGCTCGAGTCCACCGAGGCCAGCCTCACCCGGTTGCAGGACCTGCTGCGCGAGGTCCGTCGCCAGCTGCGGCCTCTCGAGCGGCAGGCGGAAGCGGCCCGCCGCCACGGCGACCTGGTCGACGAGCTGTCGGCGGTGCGCCGGCACCTCGCCGGGCGTGAGCTGGCCGCCATCGAGGCCCGGCTCTCGGGGGCAGGGCGCACCCGAGGCGAGTTGGAACGAGCCGAGCAGGAGGTGCGGAGCCTGCTCGCCCGCCAGGACGCCGGTATCGCCGCCATCGAGGCGGAACTGGACACGGCCCGCGCTGGCGAGGATCGCGTCGATCTGGCCGACATCCTCACGCGTGCCGAGAGCGTTCGGGCCCGGGGCCGGGGGATGGCGGCTGTGCTGGCCGAGCGGGGGCGCTCCGTGGCGCGGGAACGCGCCGTCGCCGTCGACCAGGACGTGGTGTCCAGCCTCGAAGCGGAGGCCGCCGACCTGACCGCCCAGCTGGCCGCGGCGGACAGCGAGGACCGTGCGCTCGAGCCCCGAGGCGCGGAGCTGGCGCACGACGAGGCGGCGCTGGCGGCGGAGTCGCGAGCCCTGGACGACGCGTTCGGGCCAACCGATGTACCGACACCCGTCAGGGCGTTGGCCGAAGCCCGCAGCGAGCTCGCCGCGCTGCGATCGGTCACCGAACGCGGGCAGGCGGAGCTCGGTCGCCTCGCCGCCCACGGCGAGGCCGTAGGTGGCCGCGTCAGCCGCCTACGAACCGAGGTCGAGCGCCAGCGCGCCGTCGTCACCGAGTGCGACGGCCGGGGAATCGAACTCGACGACGCCGTGGCCCGGGCGGGCGCCGAGCTCGAAGCGGCCACCACCGCCGAAGCGGCGTCGGCCGAGGCGCGCCGCCGAGCGGACGCCGAGCACCAGCGTTGGTCAGCCCGATACGAGGCGCTCGCCCAGGCCCTCGACGAGGCTCGCGCCCGGGCGGGCGCCGAGCGCCTGGCGACGGTGAGCGGGGTGGTGGGCACGCTGCTCGAGCTGGTGGAGATCGATCACGGATGGGAGATCGCCTTCGAGACGGCGGCCGGAGAGGCGCTGGCTGCCGTGCTGGTCGAAGATGAGGGCGCCGGCCGCCGGGCGCTGGAGGAGCTCCGCCGAGTCGGGGCCAGCGGGGCCGTGGCCGCCCTCGGCGTCTTGGGGTCCGCCGCCGGTAGCGGCGACGATCCAGAGGCCGCACTGCCCGGAGCGTCGGCGCTCCGCCCGCACGTGCGGGCCCAGCTGCCGGCGGTCAGCCGGTTCCTCGACCGGCTCCTGACTTCGACCGTCGTGGTCGAGGGGGAGTGGAGCAGTGCCGTGGACGCCGCCCTGGCCCGACCCGACCTGACCGTCGTCACCTTCGCCGGTGACCGCTGCTCGGGCGGCCTGTGGCGCACCGGATCCGGCGGGGCGGGCGCGACCGGCGGGTCGCTCGACGAGGCCCGGGCCCGAGAGGCCGACACCCTGGCCCTGGCCGCCGCCCGGGCCACGGAGTGGACCGCCGCGGCCGCCTCGCTGACTGCCGCCCGTGTCCGACGCGACGACGCCGTCCGGGCGGTCGAAAGCAACCGCTCGCGTCGGCTGGCCGCCGCCGACGGGTTACGGCACAGCGAAGCCCAGCTGGCCGAGAGCAGCGCCGAGCTGCAGACCGCCACCGTTCAGCAGCGGGAGCTCACCGAGCGGCTCGCGGGCGAGACGGGCCGGCTGGGCGAGCTGGAGGCCTCGCTTCCCGACCTCGAGCGCGGCGCCGACGAGGAAGGCGCCCGCGCCGAGCGGGGGCAGCTTGCCCGCAACCAGCTCGCCGACCGCGTCCGGGCGGTGGCGGCCAAGCGGCGCGAGTTCGAGGTACGCATCGCCGGCCTGGAGGAACGCCGGGTCGTGCTGAGGCGACGTCGGGCCGAGGTTGACGAGCGTTTGGCCCGCCACGCCGCCGAACGGGAGGAGGCGGGCCGGCGCCGGGAGGCGATCGAGTCACGCGGGCGCGCCGTCAGCCGCCTGGCGGCCGGTCTGGCCGAGCGAAACGCCGGGCTCGACGCCGCCGTGGACTGCCTCCGCCGCGCCCGGCGGGACGAAGCCGACGCCACCCGGTCCCGCAGCGAGCGGCTCGACCGGCTCCGCCGCGAGCGCGCCGAAGCGGAGAAGGAGCTCGCCGGGCTGCGCGAGCGATCCGGCCGGATCGACGTGGACGAAGCCGAAGGGCGCGTCCGCCTGGAGGCGTTGACGGACACGGTACGGCGCGACCTCGACTGTGAGCCGGGGGACACCCGGGATGCGCCGTGCCCGGCCCTCCCGCCGGGCACCACCGCCGAGCACCGGGGCCGGGAGCTCGAGCGCGAGCTGCGCCTCATGGGACCGGTCAATCCCCTGGCGCTGGAGGAGTACGAGGCGCTCCGGGAACGGCACGAGTTCCTGGAGGCGCAACTGGAGGACGTTCGCTCGGCCCGGCGCGAGCTGAACAAGGTCATCCGGGCCATCGACGCGGAGATCGTGGACGTGTTCCGAGCCGCCTGGGCCGACGTGGCGGAGAACTTCGAGCAGCTGTTTGCCACCCTCTTCCCCGGCGGCCAGGGCCAGTTGCGCCTGACCGACCCCGACCACCTGCTGGACACGGGTATCGAGGTCGAGGCCCGCCCTTCGGGCAAGAACGTCCGGCGGTTGTCGCTGCTCTCGGGCGGGGAGCGGAGCCTGACCGCCCTGGCTTACCTGTTCGCCGTCTTCCGGAGCCGACCGTCGCCCTTCTACCTGATGGACGAGGTGGAAGCGGCGCTCGACGACGTCAACCTGCACCGCTTCCTGGAGCTGGTTCACGAGTTCCGCGACGAGGCCCAGCTGGTCGTCGTCACCCACCAGAAGCGGACGATGGAGGCGGCCGACTGTCTCTACGGGGTGACCATGGCCCCCGGCGGTTCCTCGCGCGTGGTGAGTGAGCGGGTCACGGCCCAGCTCTAACCGGGCAGCGTTTAGGCTCCGGACGCCATGCTGACGCTGCTCATCGTCATCGCCGTTGTCGTCGTGTTGGTGGCGGCGTCGACCACCTTCGTGGTCGCCGGCCGCCTGCGCCGGCGTCGCCCGGAACGAGGCCCGGAGGCACCCGCCCGCCCCGGCCCCACCCCAGCCGAGCCGCCGGTCGCGGTCGCCGAGCCCGAAGCGGTCGAGGAGGTCGCGGTCGAGCCCGAGGCGCCGGTCAAGCCGCGCTTTCGCGACCGGCTGGGACGAGCGCGGTCGCTGTTCGCCGGCTACCTGGGCGGGATCCGGTCGCGGGAGCGGATCGACACCGAGACCTGGGACGAGATCGAGGAGGCGCTCCTTCTCGCCGACGTCGGCGTGGAGGTGACCACCTCGCTCGTCGACGAGCTCCGCCGGCGCCAGAAAGCCGACAGCATCACCTCGCCCGCCGACCTGGTCGACGCCCTCAAGGGGGATCTGGTGCGGGCCCTCGCGGGCGACCGCCAGCTCCACCTGGCGGACGGAGCCACCAACGTGTGGTTGTTCGTCGGTGTCAACGGGGTCGGCAAGACCACCACCATCGGCAAGGTGGCGCTGCGCCTGGTCGCCGACGATCACCGGGTGGTGATGGCGGCAGGTGACACCTTCCGGGCGGCCGCCGCCGACCAGCTCGAGCTGTGGTCGGCGCGGGTGGGAGCCGAGCTGGTTCGAGGCAGCGAAGGGGGAGACCCCGGCGCGGTCGTTTTCGACGCCGTGGCCCACGCCGCCGCCCGGGGGGCGGACGTGGTGCTCGGGGACACCGCCGGACGGCTGCACACCAAGGTGAACCTGATGGAGGAGCTCAAGAAGGTGCGCCGGGTCGCGGAGCGGCCACCGGGTGCGGTGAGCGAGGTCCTGCTCGTCATCGACGCCACGACCGGCCAGAACGGCCTCATCCAGGCCAAACAGTTCGCCGACGCCGTCGGGGTGACCGGTGTGGTGCTGACCAAGCTCGATGGGACGGCGAAAGGCGGCATCGCCCTGGCGATAGCGGGCGAGCTCGGGATCCCGATCAAGCTCGTCGGGCTCGGCGAAGGCGCCGGGGACCTGGTCGACTTCGACCCCGACGAATTCGTCGACGCGCTGTTCGCGGACGTCTGACCGCGAGGCCGCTGGACGGCCACCGGCGGGGCGGGGCACCGCAGGCCGGTCGGGCCGCCCCGGCCGCCCTTTCCCCACCCTGCCGTGCGGTAGCCTGATGGGCTGCGATGTTCGAGTCCCTGACGGATCGCTTCGACGCGATCTTCACCCGGGTGCGCGGGCGCGGTCGTCTCACCGAGGCCGACGTCGACGACGCCCTCAAACAGATCCGCCTGGCTCTGCTCCAAGCGGACGTGAACCTGCGCGTGGTCCGCGACTTCGTGGCCCGAGTGCGCGAGCAGCTGGTCGGCGCCGACCTGTCGCGCAGCCTCGACCCCGGCCAGCAGGTGGTCAAGGTCGTCCACGACGAGCTCATGGGCATCCTCGGCGGCGAATCGCTCAAGGTCACCTACGCGTCCCGTCCCCCCACCGTGGTGCTCCTCGCCGGTCTGCAGGGCTCCGGGAAGACCACCGCGGCCGGGAAGCTGGCCCGCTGGTTCAAAGCCCAGGGACGCCACCCCATGCTCGTGGGCGCCGACCTGCAGCGTCCGGCCGCGGTCGAGCAGCTCCGGGTTCTGGGCCGCGAAGCCGGCGTGCCCGTGTGGAGCGAACCGTCGGACCCGGTGACCGTCGCCAAGAAGGGCCTGGAGGAAGCGTTGCGCGTGGGCCGCGACGTGCTCGTAGTGGACACCGCCGGCCGCCTGTCCATCGACGCCGAACTCATGGACGAGGTGCGGCGCATCTCCGAGACCGTCGAGCCTCACTACACGTTCCTGGTCATCGACGCCATGACCGGCCAGGACGCTGTCAGCACCGCTGAAGCCTTCCACCAGACCCTCGAGCTGGACGGTGTCGTGCTCACCAAGGTGGACGGCGACGCCCGGGGCGGAGCCGCCCTGTCGGTGAAGGAGGTGGTGGGCCGCCCCATCGTGTTCCAGTCGACGGGGGAGAGGCAGTCCGATTTCGAGCTGTTCCATCCCGACCGTATGGCCGACCGCATCCTGGGGATGGGCGACGTGCTCACGCTCATCGAGCAGGCCGAGCGCGTCGTCGACCAGCAGGAGGCGGAGGAGGCAGCGGCCCGGCTCCAGCAGGGCCAGTTCACCCTGGAAGACTTCCTCGACCAGATGCAGAACCTGAAGAAGATGGGTTCGTTGACCGGTCTCGTCGGCATGATCCCCGGCCTGCCCAAGGAGGTCCGCAACGCCGAGATCAGCGACGACATGGTCGTCCCCATCGAGGCGATGATCCGCTCCATGACGCCGGACGAGCGCCGCGACCCGAGCATCATCAGCGGTTCGCGCCGCAACCGGATCGCTCGGGGAAGCGGGACGACGACCACCGAGGTCAACCGCCTCCTCGATCAGTTCAGGCAGATGCAGCGCCAGATGCGCCAGATGATGGGGATGCCCGGAATGGGCCGGCGAGTCGAGCGGGCGAAGGGAAAATCCGCCAGGAAAGCCGCCAAGAAGAAGAGGCGAGGCCGGTAGTCCCGGCGGGCGCCGCCACCGGCGGCGAGCCACACTGAAGCCACACCCGAACAGGAAGAGAGAAGCGACCGTGGCCGTAAAGCTCCGCTTGATGCGGATGGGAAAGAAGAAGCAGCCGGTCTACCGGGTTGTCGCCGCGGACAGCCGTTCGCCCCGTGACGGGCGGTTCATCGAGATCCTCGGCACCTACGAGCCCCGGCAGGAACCGAGCCGGGTGGTGATCGACAACGAACGCGCCCTGCGCTGGTTGCGTCAAGGTGCCCAGCCGACAGAAACCGTGGCCCGCCTCCTCAAGGCCTCGGGCGCGCTCGATGACCTCGACGCCAGCAAGACGGGCGCCCAGTGAGCGACCCGAGCGAACCGGCGTTGCCGGGCGATCCTGTCGGTGTCGACCCCGACGCCATCGACCCGGCCAACCGGGCGCCGGCGGCCCGTTCGACAGCCGTGTTGGACTACGTGGCCCGCCAGATCGTCGACGACCCCGACAGTGTGCGGGTGGAGGTGAGCGAAACCCGCAGCGGGGTGCGCCTGGACCTGCACGTCGCCCCCGGTGACATGGGCAAGGTCATCGGCCGCAAGGGCCGGATCGCCCAGGCCATCCGCGCCGTGGTGCGCGCCACCGCCAGCCAGGAGCAGGTCAACGTCGTCGTCGACATCGTCGACTGAGCCGGGGCGACCCTGGCTCGAGGTCGGCCGGGTCGCCCGGCCGCACGGGCTGCGGGGTGAGGTCGTGGTCGAGCTGGTTACCAACCGCCTCGAGCGGGTGGCACCGGGCGCCGGGTTGGTGGCGTCCCGGCCCGCGGGGCCGAGCAGCAGCCGGTCCTTGGAGGTCGTCCGGGCCCGGCCGCTGCACCCCGGCGCGGCCGCTGCTCATGGTCTGGGCCGTTGGGTGGTGGCGTTTGCCGGTGTCGAAGGGATCGACCAAGCCGAGCGGCTGCGGGGGGCGGTCCTGGGCGCCGCGCCTCTCGAAGACGAGGAGGCGTTGTGGGTCCATCGCCTGGTCGGCACCCGGGTTTTCGACGCCGACGGATCCGACCTCGGGGTGGTGACGGCCGTCGAGGCCAACCCGGCCAGCGACCTGCTGGTCCTGGACGGGGGCGCCCTGGTCCCGCTGCGCTTCGTAACCGGGCAGGGCGACGGCCGGATCACGGTTGACGTCCCCCCCGGGCTGCTCGAGTTGTAGCCGGGTCGGGTTCGGCGAGCCGTGCGCATCGATCTCTTCACCATCTTCCCCGGCCTCGTCGGGGGCTGGCTCGACGCCAGCCTCATCGGCCGAGCCCGCCGCGCCGGCCTCCTCGACCTGCGGATCCACGACGTTCGCTCGGCCACGACCGACCCGCACCGGTCGGTCGACGACAGCCCCTTCGGGGGCGGCGCCGGCATGGTGCTCGCCCCCGAGCCGGTCTTCGCCGCGGTCGAATCGGTCGCGCCACCCCGTCCCCTTCTGCTGCTCGGGCCGGCGGGGCGCCGCTTCGACCAGGGCACGGCCCGCCAGCTGGCCGCACACGACGGCTTCTCGCTGCTGTGCGGTCGCTACGAGGGTGTGGATCAGCGCATCGCCGACCATCTCGTCGATGGCGAGCTGTCCATCGGTGATGTCGTGCTCGCCGGGGGTGAGGCCGCCGCTCTCGTCGTCGTCGAGGCGGTGGCCCGGCTCGTACCCGGGGTGATGGGGAACGAGGAATCCGCCGACGAGGAGAGCTTCGCCGACGGCCTGCTCGAGTATCCGCACTACACGCGGCCGGCGTCCTTCCGGGGCTGGGACGTGCCGGAGGTGCTGCGGTCCGGGGACCACGGTCGGGTGCAGCGGTGGCGCCGC
This sequence comes from uncultured Actinomycetota bacterium, assembly GCA_963757175.1. Taxonomy (GTDB): domain Bacteria; phylum Actinomycetota; class Acidimicrobiia; order Acidimicrobiales; family Palsa-688; genus CAVWQR01. The sequence continues at coordinate 709,461 of CAVWQR010000002.1, forward strand.
GCCCAGGCGTTGGCCCGCACGCGGGACCTGCGCCCCGACCTGCTTGCCGGGCGGGGCGGGCTCAGCGATGCCGAGCGCCGGTTGCTGGACGAGTTCGGACTGGCCGCTCCGCTCGAACGCGGACCGGCCGGCGGAGATTCGGCGATTCCTCTATCCTGAGTCGTCCCCCCTGCTGGCCCCTGGAGAGAAGCGCGCCATGAACCCGACCGACGTCATCGATCGCGACAGCCTGCGCAGCGACGTCCCCGACTTCGTTCCTGGCGACACGCTCAAGGTGCACGTCCGCGTGGTGGAGGGCAGCCGGGAGCGGGTGCAGGTATTCCAGGGTGCGGTCATCCGCAGGCAGGGCTCGGGAGTGCGCGAGACCTTCACCGTGCGGAAGGTGAGCTTCGGGGTCGGCGTGGAGCGCACCTTCCCCCTCCATTCGCCGGTGACGGCTCGCATCGAGGTCGTCACCCGGGGCGACGTCCGCCGGGCCAAGCTGTACTACCTCCGGGAACGGAGCGGGAAAGCGGCCAAGATCAGGGAAAAGCGCGCCGCTCGCTGAGCAGGACCGCCGCCGGCCGGAGGGGCAGCCCCTGCTAGCTACCATGGGTCCATGAGTGCGGCGAGGGCGGACAGGTGAGCGCCGAGGATCTCGAACGCTACGAGACCGAGATCGAGCTGCAGCTGTTCCAGGAGTACCGGGCCGTCCTTCCGATGTTCAAGTACGTCGTCGAGACGGAGCGTCGCTTCTATCTGGCCAACGAAGTGCACATGGAGGCCAAGGGCGACGGGGCGCGCAGCTATTTCGAGCTCGACCTGCGCGACGCGTGGGTCTGGGACATGTATCGTCCCGCCCGCTTCGTGTCCTCGGTGCATGTCGTCACCTTCAAGGATGTCAACGTCGACGAGCTGCCCGACAAGGAGCTCTGACATCGCCGCCAACGGCCGGCGGGCGCGCGGCGCTTGGGGCGAGGCGGTGGCCGCCCGGTGGTACGAGGAGCGGGGCTACCAGGTCGTCGACCGCAACTGGCGCTGCGGAGAGGGCGAGCTCGACCTTGTCCTGCGCCGAGGCGCTACCTACGTCTTCTGCGAGGTGAAGGCGCGCGCCACCGACCGCTTCGGTATCCCCGCTGAAGCCGTCACCGCGTCGAAGCGCCGGCGCCTGCGCCGTCTCGCCGCTCGCTGGCTGGACGACAGCCGGTTCGGGCGCCCGGCTTCGATTCGCTTCGACGTGGTCGCCCTGCTCGGCGGCGATGTCGAGGTGATCGAGGACGCCTTTTGAGCGACGACCGACCTTCCACCAGGGCTGATCCCGACCGGGCCATCCGCCTCTCGCCCTGAGCCGGCTCTCGTTTTGGCGCCGTCAGCGGCCGGGGAGGCGGCGGGCCCGGCGCTCCCAGCAGGGCCGGTGCCAGTGCCGGCGCAGATCGGGGGCGCGCCGCGGCACGACCACGACGTGGCCGGTGCCGCGCCGCGATGGTCTGTTGACAGCCCGGGCAGACGTAGGTCTTGGCGGCCTGGAAGGGGTGGACGAACTGGACGTCGAGTTCGTCGCCGTCGTCTCCTGCCCACGGTCCCGACACGGCGCCAAAGGCTACCGTCGGTCGCATGAGTGACCTGCTGGTTGCCGGCGAAGCGGGGATCGTCACCATCACGCTCAATCGCCCGGACAAGCGCAACGCCATCAACGACGAGATCTGGACGGGCTTGGAGCGGGCTCTGGCGGCCGCGTCGCGGGACCCCGCGGTCCGGGTGGTGGTGGTGACCGGTGCCGGGGGAGCCTTCTGCTCCGGCCAGGATCTGAGCGAGGCGGGCGGCGGGCGCGCCGGCACTCCTCTGGAAGCGATGCGCCGCGTCGCCGACGTGGCGGTCAGCCTTCACCGTCTGCCCAAGCCGACGATCGCTCGTGTGGACGGGGTGGCCGCCGGCGCCGGGGCCAACCTGGCGTTGGCGTGTGACCTGGTGGTGGCCTCTGCCGGCTCTCGGTTCATTCAGATCTTCGCCACCCGAGGTCTGTCCGTCGACTTCGGCGGAAGCTGGCTGCTCCCCCGCCGGGTGGGCGTGACCAAGGCCAAGGAGCTGGCCCTGCTCGCCGAGCCCGTATCCGCCGAGGACGCGGTCGCCATGGGCATGATCAACCGGGTGGTGCCGGCCGACGAGCTGGATGCGGTCGTGGGTGACTGGGCCCGGCGCCTGGCGGAGGGTCCCCCGCAGGCGCTGGCCCTGACCAAAGGGCTGCTCGACCGGAGCTTCACGTCGTCGTTCGACCAGGCCGTGGAGGCGGAGGGCCAGGCCCAGTCGATCAACCTGACCAGCGCGGACACGGCCGAGGCGTTCGCCGCCTTCCGCGAGCGGCGCCCGCCCCGGTTCGTGGGCCGTTAGCCAGGCGGCGCGGTCACACCGCCGACGTAGGTTGGCGGTGACGTTCGGCGACCGACGGATCCGGTCCCTCCCCCGCCCCGTGCTCGTGCGAGGAGACTGCCGTGCTGGCCACCGTTCCCACCTCGATCCTGGTCGGTGTCGAGGGAAGCCCGATCACCGTGGAGGTCCTGGTGGCCTCCGGCCTGCCCGCATTCTCCATCGTGGGACTGCCCGACGCCTCGTGCCGGGAGTCGCGAGACCGGGTACGGGCCGCGGTGGTGTCGAGCGGCCTGCAGTGGCCCCGCCACCGGGTCACGGTGAACCTGGCGCCGACCGGGCTGCGCAAGGGGGGTGCGGCCCTCGACCTGCCCATCGCCGTCGCCCTCCTGGTCGCCGACGGGCAACTCGATGCCGAGCTGGTGAGCGATACCGCCTTTCTCGGTGAGCTCGGTCTCGACGGCACGGTTCGTCGCGTGCCGGGCGTGCTCTCCCTGGTGGACGCGGTGGCTACCCGGACGGTGGTGGTTCCTGCGGCGAGTGCCGCCGAGGCCCAGCTCGTCGGCGGGCGTCGGGTGCGGGGTGCGTCGAGCCTGCGCGGCCTGGTGGCCGCCCTGCGGGGGGAGGAGGACTGGCCGCGATTGCCTGGGGGCGCGGGGGCGCCGGCCCAACCCGTGGTGGAGCCCGATTTGGCCGACGTCCGGGGACAGGCGCTCGGCCGGGCGGCGGTCGAGGTCTGCGCCGCCGGTGGCCACCACCTGCTCCTCGTCGGACCTCCGGGGGCGGGCAAGACCATGCTGGCCACGCGGCTCGCCGGCCTGCTCCCTCCGCTGGGCATGTCCCAGGCGCTCGAGGTCACCCGGGTGCACTCGGCCGCCGGCCTGGCCCTGCCGGCGGACGGTCTGGTGCGCCGGCCGCCTTTCCGCGCCCCGCACCACGGCGCATCCGCCGTCTCGCTCATCGGGGGCGGCAGCGGGCGCATGCGTCCCGGCGAGATCAGCTGTGCCCATGGCGGCGTTCTCTTTCTGGACGAGATGGCCGAGTTTCCCGCCGACGTGCTCGACGCGCTGCGCCAGCCGCTCGAGGAGGGCACGGTGCTGGTGTGCCGGGCCCGGGCCAGCGTCGTGTTCCCCGCCCGCTTCCTCCTGGTGGGGGCGATGAACCCGTGTCCGTGCGGCCAGGGACGGCCCGGCTGGTGCCGCTGCACCGAGCGCCAGCGGGCCCGCTACGGCGAACGGATCTCCGGGCCGTTGCTCGACCGTTTCGATGTTCGGGTCCACGTCGAGCGCGCCGATCCCGCCGAGTTGCTGGCCGACTTGCCCGCTCCCGCCCAGGCGGAACCGTCGGCGGTAGTGGCGGCGAGAGTCGCCGAGGTCCGCCGCCTGGCCTCCCGGCGCGGGGTGACCAGCAACGCCGAGCTGCCCGCCGAACAGCTCGACGCCCAGGCACCATTGAGCGCCGACGCCCGCCGGCTCCTGGAGGTCCGACTCCGGCAGGGCCGGCTGTCGGCGCGGGGCCTCCACCGCGTCCGGCGGGTGGCCCGGACCGTCGCCGACCTGTCCGGGCGTGACGGCATCATCGGCCCGCAGGACGTGCGCACGGCGCTGGGGCTGCGGGGCGAGGTCTTCGCCGCGGTGGGGGAGGCATCGTGAGGTCAGAGACGGCACTTCCGGATGCCGCCTATGCGCTGGCGCTGGCCGAGCTGCCGGGCATGGGGCCGGCGACTCTCGCCGGGTTGCTCGACGGCGCGTCGCCGTCGGAGGCGTGGGAGGCGGTGCGGGCCGGTCGGGCCCGCCGGCCCCGCGGTCGCGGCGTCGCCGACGGCGGCGAGCAGCTGACCCTGGGCGGCGACGCCGGCGCCAACGGTCGCCGGTCGTGGCAGGAGGTGGCCCAGCACCGAGACGTCGCCGCCCGCTGGCGCCGGGCGGACGCGGCGGGGATCGGGGTGACCTGGCGCGGCCATCCCCGCTTCCCCGCCGTCCTCGACCAGGACCCCGAGCCTCCGGGCGTGCTGTTCTGGCGCGGTCGGCTCGAGGCCCTGGAGCGTCCGTGCGTGGCCGTCGTGGGCACGCGCCATGCCAGCCTCGACGGGCGCCGGGTGGCCTTCGAGCTCGGTCGGGACCTGGCCCGGGGTGGGGTAGGCGTGGTGTCCGGCCTGGCGCTCGGCATCGACGGAGCCGCCCATCGCGGCGCCCTGGACGCGGCGGCGTCGCCGTCGATCGGCGTGGCCGCTTCCGGCGTGGACGTCGCCTACCCGCGCCGCCACACCGGGCTGTGGGGTGAGATGGTCTCATCCGGCGTGATCCTGTCGGAGACGCCGCCGGGGCGGCCGGCGCAGGCGTGGCGCTTCCCGGCGCGCAACCGCATCATCGCCGCGCTGGCCCGCCTGGTCGTCGTGGTCGAGTCCGGCGACGTGGGGGGATCGATGCTCACCGTGGAGGCGGCGCTGCGTCGCGGCGTGGAGGTCGGTGCCGTCCCCGGGCCGGTGCACAGCCCCGCCTCGCAGGGAACCAACCGGCTCCTTTTCGAGGGGGCGGCGCCCATTCGATCGGCCGCTGACGTCCTCGGAACCCCAGGCGTGGTGCCCGCCCCTTCCGCGGGTGGAGGCGGGGCCGGCGCCGGCGGGTCGAGGCGCCGGGCGGTCGAGGGCGAGCGGGGTTGCGTGCTGGACGCGGTGGGATGGACCCCGACCGCGCTGGCCGAGGTGGCGGACCGGGCCGGCGGGGCGCTCGACGCCGTGGTGGAGGCGCTCGAATGGCTCGAAGAGGAAGGATGGGTGACCGCCGAGGGAGGCTGGTGGGCCCGCCGGGCGTGAGGTCCGGGACCCGAACGGGTACTCAGGGTGCCGCGACGAGTACTGTTTGTGGGCATGGGGCCCCCGACCGACCGCCGAGCTGTGGCGCCGACGGGCGGCGGCCGGGCGCCGGGGCCGAGCGCGGGGCACCCGGCGACGGTCGATCTGGAGGCGTGGGAGCTCGACCGGTGGGTCGAGTCCCTCCACGATCTGGCCGACGGCTCGGTGGTCGCCTACCGCCGGGACGTGCGCGATCTGGCGGCGTGGCTGGCACGAGGCAACACGGTGGCGCCCGGCGACGTGTCGCGCCTCGCCCTGCGGCGCTACCTGGCCTATCTGCAGACCCGCGCCTACGCCCGCCAGACCGTCGCTCGCAAGGTCTCGGCGTTTCGGCGCTACTTCGCCTGGGCGCGGCGCCGGGGCGTGGTGACCGCCGATCCCACCGCCCGGCTGGCCGCGCCGGGCGGCGGAGGCCGGCTTCCTCACGTGCTGGGCCGGGGTGAGCTGGACGCCCTGCTGGGCGACGCGGTCGACGCCGGTGCGGCGAGCGCGGGTGACGAGCCGGCGCTGCGAGCTCGCGACGACGCGGTGGTCGAGCTGCTGTACGGCAGCGGATTGCGGGTCAGCGAGCTGTGTGGGTTGGAAGTCGGCGACGTGGACCCTGACCGACGGACCGTCACGGTGTGGGGCAAGGGTTCGCGCCAGCGCCAGGTCCCGATCTCGATGCCGGCAGCTGAGGCGGTGACCCGCTGGGTGGGTCGGGGTCGCGCCGAGCTGGTCGGAGCCGACACCCCCGCCGGCGCCCTGTTCGTCAACCGGCGCGGCCACCGCCTCACGCCGCGCGATGTCCGTCGGCTGCTCGACCGGCGGTCGGTGGCGCCGACCCACCCCCACGCCCTGCGGCACAGCTACGCCACCCATCTGCTCGACGGGGGCGCCGACCTCCGGGTGGTCCAGGAACTGCTCGGGCACGCCAGCCTGGCGACCACGCAGATCTACACCCACGTCAGCAAAGAACGGCTCCGCTCCGTGTACGAGACGTCGCATCCGCGGGCGTGAGGGGCGCAAGGTGATCGAGCGATGAGCGTGACCCGAGCCGAGGACCGCACGGAGCAGGGAGACGACGACGCCGTCGCCGCCGTGTGGGCGGCCTACAAGGCCCGGGGCCGCCGCCAGCTGCGCGACCAGCTCATCGTGCACTACTCGCCGCTGGTGAAGTACGTCGCCGGCCGGGTCTCGGTCGGGTTGCCGCCCTCGATCGAGCAGGCGGACCTCGTCAGCTACGGCATCTTCGGGTTGATCGACGCCATCGAGAAGTACGACGCCGAGCGCGGCGTCAAGTTCGAGACCTACGCCGTTACCCGGATCAAGGGGGCGATCATCGACGAGCTGCGCTCGTTCGACTGGGTGCCCAGGACGATCCGGGCCAAGGCGCGCACCATCGAGGCGGCGATGGCGAAGCTCGAAGGGACGTTGCAACGCACGCCGAGCGACGCCGAGCTGGCCCTCGAGGTGGCGGTCAGCGAGCCCGAGCTGCATCGGGTGCTCGCCGAGGTGTCGTTCGTGGGCCTGGCGGCCCTCGACGAGGTGATCGGCAGCACCGAGGGGGAGGCGGCGGAAGGGACCACGCTGGGCGACACCGTTCCCGACCGCGCCGCCGGACCCATCGTCACCGTCGAGGTGGAGGAGATGAAGCGGGTCCTCGCCGGCGCAATCAGCCGCTTGGGGGAGCGGGAGAAGATGGTCCTGACCCTCTACTACTACGAGGGGTTGACCCTGGCCGAGATCGGCAGGGTGCTCGGGGTGAGCGAGAGCCGAGCCTGCCAGATCCACACCAAGGCCGTTCTCCAGCTACGCGGCCGGCGGGAGCTGGCCTCGCTGGAAGCCGTCTGACCGCTCCGCTGTCGAGCTGGCCGCCTGCGGCCGTCCTACGGCTACGCTGGCGGGGTCCCCGGCAGGCGGGGACCACGATCACCCGGGTGAACCCACGGTCGAACTGGTGCCGCGCGCCAGGTCGCAGCGTCCGGGGCAGTCAGTCCAACCGATGGGAGGAGTCCTCACGCCATGGCCGTCGTCACCATGAGACAGTTGCTCGAAGCCGGAGTCCACTTCGGACACCAGACCCGCCGCTGGAACCCGAAGATGAAGCGCTTCATCTTCGGGGAGCGCAACGGCATCTACATCATCGATCTCAACAAGACGCTCGAGCGCATCGACGTCGCCTACTCCTTCGTGCGCGACCTGGTCGCCGACGGTGGCAACATCCTTTTCGTCGGCACCAAGAAGCAGACCCAGGATCCGGTCGCCCGCTACGCCGACCAGTGCGGCATGCCCTATATCAACGAGCGGTGGCTCGGCGGCATGCTGACCAACTTCAACACCATCGCCGGGCGGGTCAACAAGATGCAGGAGTACGAGCGCATGCGCGCGGCCGGCGACTTCGACGCCATGCCCAAGAAGGAGGCGCTCATCCTCTCCCGCGAGCTGGGAAAGCTGGAGCGCAACCTCGGCGGCATCCGCACCATGACCCGGCTCCCGGAGGCGGTCTTCGTGATCGACACGAAGAAAGAGCACATCGCCGTCACCGAGGCCAACAAGCTCGGTCTCCCGATCGTGGCCGTCGTGGACACCAACTGCGATCCCGACCTCATCCAGTACGTGATCCCCGGCAATGACGACGCCATCCGCGCCGGCACGCTCATGTGCCGGATCATCGCCGACGCGGTGGACGAGGGCCGGTTCATCGCCTCGCGGCGTGCCGCCAAGGCCAGCGCCGCAGCCGGGGGGCCGGCGGTCCCCGATCCCGCCGAGGATGCCCGGCGCGAGGAGCAACAGCGCGAGGCGCGGCGACAGGCGGCGCTCCAGGCCCAGGAGCGCGAGGCACGCCTGGCTGCCGCCGCCCGCCGCGCCGATCAGGCCGACGAGGCGCCGGCGGAACCGAGCGGGACCGCGGACATCCCACCCGCACCTCCCGCCGCCGCTCCCGACGGCCAGTAGGGCCGAGGGGACCGCTCGATGCCCGCCGGGCCCGCAGTGGCGGGCTGGAGGCCGAAGACAACAACCAGATGACAGGAGTTGGAGTACACACAGATGCCTGAGTTCACGGCCACGGATGTCAAAGCGCTACGCGACGTGACGGGCGCAGGAATGATGGACGCCAAGCGCGCCCTGACCGAAACCGACGGGGACCCCAAAGCCGCCGCCCAGTGGCTGCGCGAGAAGGGGCTCGGCAAGGTCAGCGAACGGGCCGGGCGGGAGAACGAGGAAGGCGCGGTCGCCGCCGTCCTCGACACCACCGTCGGCGCCGCCGCGCTCGTCGAGATCAAGACCGAAACCGACTTCGGCGCCAAGTCGCCGGACGTGGTCAACCTGGCCAACGAGTTGGCGGGGCTGGTCGCCGCCAGCGGCGAGGGAGCCGTCGACGCCAAAGGCGACGTGCTCGACGATCTGAAGATCACCTTGAAGGAAAACGTGGAGCTCGGCAGCGTCGTGCGCTTCGAGGCCGGTCCCGGCCACGTGCTCGCCCGGTACCTCCACGAGCAGAACGGACGCGGCGTCAACGGCGTCATCGTCGAGATGGCCGATGCGGACGAGGGTCTGGCCCACGACATCGCCGTGCACATCGCCTTCGGCAAACCGGGATACGTCCGGCGCGACCAGGTCCCCCAGTCCGAGGTGGACGCCGAGCGGGCCACGCTGGAGGCCGAGACTCGCAACCAGGGCAAGCCGGATTCCGCCCTGCCCAAGATCGTCGAGGGCAAGCTCGGCGGTTGGTACAAGCGGGTCCCCGGTGGGGTGCTGCTGGACCAGCCCTACGCCCGTGACGACAAGCAGACCGTCGCCCAGGTCATCGACGGCGCCACCATCGTCCGCTTCGCGCAGGCCACCATCGGCGCTTAGCCGGTGACGGGCGTTCGCGACGGGGCCCCGTGGGGCCGGGTGGTGCTCAAGCTGTCCGGCGAGGTGTTCGCCAGCGACGCGGCCGACGAGACCATCGACGGCCAGGTGGTGGACCGCGTGGCCTCCGAGGTGGCCGAGGTGCGCTCCGAGCTGGGCACCCAGGTCGCCGTGGTCGTGGGCGGCGGCAACATCTGGCGGGGGGCGACGGGGTCGGCCGCCGGCATGGACCGGGCCACGGCGGACTACATGGGCATGCTGGCCACCGTCATCAACGCCTTGGCTCTCCAGGACGCCTTGGAGCGACTGGGCCAGGCGACCCGCGTGCAGACGGCCATCGGCATGTCGGCCCTGGCCGAGCCGTACATCCGGCTGCGCGCCATCCGCCATCTGGAGAAAGGACGGGTCGTCGTGTTCGCCGCAGGCACGGGAAACCCGTTCTTCACCACCGACACCGCCGGGGCACTGCGAGCCGTGGAGATCGAAGCCGAGGTCCTGCTCAAGGGCACCCACGCGGGCACCGACGGCATCTACGACGACGATCCGCAGACCAACCCGGCGGCATCACGGCTCGAGGACGTGAGCTTCGACGACTACATCGCCAAGGGCCTACGGGCCATGGATCTCACCGCGGTCACGCTGTGCAAGGAGAACGCCCTGCCGGTGCTCTACTTCGGCATCATGCAGCCCGGCAACCTCCGTCGCGCCCTGGGGGGGGAGCGGATCGGTACGCTTATCCATTGATGGATGACGAAAGCTACGTAGGGGCGGTACTGGAGGACGCTCGGGACAAGATGACCCGAGCGGTCGAGCATGCCCAAGGTGAGTTTGCGGCCATCCGTACCGGGCGCGCCGCGCCCGCATTGATCGAAAAGCTGCGAGTCGAGTACTACGGTGCCGAGATGCCGCTGCAGCAGCTCGCGGGCATCCAGTCCCCGGAGGCCAAGACGCTGTTGATCACGCCCTACGACAAGGGTGCGCTCAAGGCGATCGAAAAGGCGATCCAGAACTCGGACCTCGGGATCAACCCCAACAACGACGGATCGTTGATACGGCTGGTGTTCCCACCGCTGACCGAGGAGCGTCGCAAGCAGCTGGTGAAGGTGGCCCACCACAAGGCCGAGGACGGACGGGTGGCGGTGCGAAACCTGCGCCGCTCGGCGCGCAAGGACCTGGAAGGACTGGAGAAGGAGGGGGACATCTCGTCCGACGAGCTCGAGCGGGCGGAGAAGGACCTCGAACGGGTGACGAGCGAGCACGTGGCCGACATCGATCGGCTGCTGGCGCACAAGGAAGAGGAGCTGCTTTCTGTCTGACGGAAGGCGCAGCCAGCCGGGCGGTTCCCAGCCAGGAGGATCCCTGTGGACGAGCGCGACGATCGCGATCAACGACCACCGGCGGAGGGGGTGCGCATCATCGGTGCCGAGGAAGCCCAAGCCGCACTCGAAGGGGGCCGGGCAGCCGGACGCCGGGCCGAGCACCAGGGCGCCGGCGGAAAGCCAGACGACCGCCGCTACCAGCCCGGGCCTGCTTCCTACGAGGGCGGCGGCGCCCCTGACTGGGCCTCACGCTCCTTCGACGCGCCGCCGACCGCAAGCGACGACCCCAGCCCCGACGACCCAGGGCCCGCCGAGCCGCAGGCGGGTCCGGACGGGTGGGCCCAGGAGGTGCACGACGTGACCGACGATTCCGATCCCCGCGGTCCCGACCAGGAGGACGAAGCCTGGATGCCGCCCGCCGAAGACGTTGAGCCCAGATACGAGCCGGCGCCGGCGCCGACCGTGTTCGATGCCGAGCAGGAGGACGACACCGAGCACCCGGACCAGGGGCGCCCGGCCGGGGAAAGTGAGTCGACCGCCGAGCGACCCATCACCCTCGGCGGTCACGATCTGCCCCACTGGACGGACCCGCCGACGGGTGAAGCGCCGCGAATCCTGACCAACGAGCCCGAACCGCCCGAAGACGACCTGGCCGCCTGGCAGGCGCTCGGCTCCCAGGGGTCGCGCTGGCGGGACGGCGCCGACGACTGGGACGACGTGGAGGAGCTGGAAAGCCTCGGCAGCGAGGAGACGAGAGTGGGCGCGCTGGACACGTCGCGGTCCGAGCATTCGGACATCTACTCCTTCGACGAAGACTTCGAACGGCTCGAGGAGCAGCGCAGCGCCCCGCCGACCCCCGCGCCCCGGGTGTTCGGGGAGCCCGACCGGGCCCCGACCGGTTCGTTCGCCGCCGCGCCCCCGCCCGGGTCGGGTGAGGAGGTCGCCGAGCGCCGTCCCCCGCCGAGCCCGCCGCCCGCGCCCCGGCGCCAGGAGGGGCCCAGCGGACCGGGACGGCCGCCCCGGCGGCCCGGCCGCAGTCGCGAACCCGTCGACGGTCCGGGGTCGGGAGGGGAGGGGGGCCAGCTCGGGCAGCGCCTGGCTGTCGGCGCCGCCCTGGTGGTGCTCCTGCTCATCTTCTACGCCATCGGCTCGGCCGCGCTCATGGTCCTCAGCGCCGCCATCATCGGGGCGGCGGCCGCCGAGGGGTACGGGATGCTCCAGAAGGCGGGGTTCCGTCCCGCCACCCTCCTCGGGCTGGTCTCGTCGGTGGCGATCGTCGGGGCGGCCTACTGGCGGGGCCAAGGCGCCCTCCCGCTGGTCATCGCCCTGACGTTTGCCGGGTCAATGCTGTGGTACCTGCTCGGCATCGTCGATGCCCGTCCGCTGGCCAACATCGCGGTGACCAATCTGATGTTTGTGTGGGTCGGTGTCCTGGGCAGCTTCGGGGCGTTGCTGCTCCGCGCCCACGACGGCCGGGGCCTGTTCCTCGGCGCGGTCATCGTTGCCGTCGGCGCCGACATCGCCGCCTATTTCGCCGGCTCCCAGCTCGGCAACCGGCCCATGGCCCCGTCGGTGAGCCCGGGCAAGACGTGGGAAGGAGCGGCCGCCGGCCTGGTGGCGGCCCTGATCATCGGTGCCATCATCGGAAAGGCCGTGGATCCATGGGGTGGCATGAAACACGGCCTGGTGTTCGGTCTGCTCGTCGGCATCGTCGGGCCCATCGGCGATCTGTCCGAATCCATGATCAAGCGTGACCTCGGGATCAAGAACTCCGGGACCCTCATCCCCGGCCATGGTGGCTTGCTCGACCGTTTCGACGCGGTGCTGTTCGTCCTGCCGGTCGCGTACTACTTGGCGGCCTGGACGGGCATCCTGAGGTAGTGCCCACCGTCTCCCTCGTCGGCTCCACGGGGTCGATCGGCACCCAGGCCGCCGACGTGGTGGCCACCGAGCCCGACCGCTTCGACGTGGTCGCCATCGGCGCCGCCCGTTCCGTCGCCACCCTGGCCGCCCAGGCCGCACAGCTGCGACCGGACCGGGTAGCCATCGCCGACGCGTCGCTGGCCGCCGAACTGAAGGAGCGGCTGACGGCGGGCGGGCCGCACCATCCGGAGATTCTCGCCGGACCGGGCGCGCTCGAGGCCATCGCCGGGGACGCGGAGGTCGTGGTCAACGGGGTCGTCGGCTTCGCCGGGTTGGAGGTGACGCTGGCCGCCCTCGGCGCCGGGCGGCGCCTGGCGCTGGCCAACAAGGAGTCGCTCATCGCCGGCGGTCCGGTCGTGCAGCGCGCCCGGTGCACCCCCGGCGCGGAGATCGTCCCAGTCGACTCCGAGCACGGTGCCATCCACCAGTGTCTGCGGGCCCTGCTCACGCCGGACGAGCTCGCGGCACTGCCCGCCGACCCGCCGTCGGCGCTGCGGCGCCTCGTTCTGACCGCCAGCGGCGGCCCTTTCCGGGGTCGGAGCCGGACCGAGCTGGAAGACGTCGACATCGACGACGCCCTCGCCCATCCGACATGGAGGATGGGGCCCAAGATCACCGTCGACTCGTCGACGTTGATGAACAAGGGCCTGGAGGTCATCGAAGCCCACGAGCTGTTCGGCGTCGACTACGACCGCATCGACGTCGTCGTCCATCCTCAATCCGTCGTGCACTCCATGGTCGAGACCACCGACGGGGCCACCCTGGCCCAGCTGTCGCTCCCGGACATGCGCCTCCCGATCGGCTACGCCCTCTCCTATCCCGAGCGCCTCCGGACAGCGTTCGGCGCCATCGACTGGGCGGCGCTCGGATCGCTCAGCTTCGAACCGCCCGACCACGATGCGTTCCGGTGCCTGTCGATGGCGTACCGGGCGGGCCGGGCCGGAGGCACGACGCCCGCCATCCTCAACGGCGCCAATGAAATCGCGGTCGAGGCCTTTCTCCACCGTCGTCTCCGTTGGATCGACATTCCCGCCCTGATCGACGAAGTGCTCGGCGCCGTCGCCGCCATCGACCCCACCGGTGTCACGGACGTGCTCGAAGCCGACCGCGCCGCCCGCCGCGCCGCCGAAGCCGCGGTCAGCCGGCGCGGACCCGTCGGCTCCCGCCCGTGACCCAAACGGCCTCGCCCGCCACCCAGCGGCCCGACCATCCCGACTCCGAGGAGCGCCGCGGCGCGCTCTGGTTGCTGCTCCTCGTGATCGCCGCCGCCGCGGTCGCCGCCGCGGCCACCGGCGTCGGGCCCACCGTGCTGGTCATCGCCGCCATCTTCGCGGTGATCGTCATCCACGAGGGCGGCCACCTGGTGGCAGCCAAGGCCTTCAACATCAAGGTCACCGAGTACTTCGTCGGCTTCGGCCCCCGCCTGTGGTCCCGGCGCCGGGGGGAGACCGAGTACGGCGTCAAGGCCCTTCCCCTCGGCGGCTACTGCCGCATCATCGGGATGATCAACCTGGAAGAGGTCGATCCGGCCGACGAGCCCCGCACCTACCGGCAGCATCCGGTCTGGCAGCGGGTCGTTGTGTCCCTCGCCGGCCCCGCCACCCACTTCGTCTTGGCGTTCCTGTTGTTGTTCGCCATGTTCTATTTCACCGGTGACCGCGGCAACGTCATCACCAACCCGCCCGCCAGCACTCCCATCGTCGCCATCGACGGCCTGACCACCGGACAGAGCCCGGCGCAGAAAGCCGGCCTGGAGACCGGAGACCGCATCATCAGCGCCGACGGCCGCCACTTCGCCGGCTACGACCAGATGGCGGCGTTCTTCCGCGCCCACCCGGGGCAGCAGATCACCCTGCAGGTCGACCGCAACGGGCGGATGCTCACGCTGGCCCCGGTCCTCACCGACCTGTCCAAGGTCCACGTGGCCGGGACCGACGCGCCGCCGCCGGCGTCGACACCGACGGGGTTCCTCGGTATCGAGATCAACCCGGTCGTGCACCTCGGGTTCGTCTCCTCGGCCACCCACGCCTTCACGGGCATCGGCACCATCACCGCCAAGACCGTGACCTCCATCCCCAAGGCCGCAGCGGGCACGGTGAGCAGCGTCTTTTCCACCAAGACGGCCACCAACGCCAACACCGCACGCTTCGAGTCACCCGTCGGCGTCGTCCGCCTGGCCCACCAGGCGACCGATGTCGGCCTGGCCGAGGTGCTCTATCTGCTGGCGCTGATCACCCTGTTCGTAGGCATCTTCAACCTCCTGCCCATCCCACCCCTCGACGGGTCACACATTTCCGTGGCGCTCTACGAGAAAGCCCGGAGCAGACGGGGCCGGGTGCACCACGCCGACGGCAACAAGCTCATGCCCCTCCTCTACGCTGGGCTGTTGGTGATCCTCTTGATCGGGCTGTCTGCGCTGTTCCTGGACCTGCGGTCGTTGATCTCGTGACCGCGAGCGTGAGCGTGAGCGTGAGCGAGGTGCGCCGGTGACCGACTTTCCCCGCAAGTCGACCCGGCAGGTCATGGTCGGTTCTGTTCCTGTCGGCGGCGGCGCGCCGGTGACGGTGCAGTCGATGACCATCACCAAGACGGCCGACGTCGAAGGCACCCTGGCCCAGATCTACGCGCTGTCCGCGGCCGGCGCGGACATCGTTCGCTGTACCTGCAACGAGAAGGAGGCGGCCGAGGGCCTGGCCCGGATCGTCCCTCGCTCGCCCGTCCCCATCGTGGCCGACATCCACTTCCACGTGGAAATGGCGCTGGCCGCGCTGGACGCCGGCGTCAACTGCCTGCGGCTGAATCCCGGGAACCTGCGGAAGCCAGAGGAGATCAAGCTGGTCGCACGGGAATGCAAGGCGCGAGGCGTTCCCGTCCGTATCGGGGTCAACGCCGGCTCGCTGGACCCGCGCCTGCGAGAGAAGCACGGCGGCGCCACCCCCGACGCCCTGGTGGAGTCGGCGCTGCACGAGCTGGGCCTGTTCGGCGAGGTCGGGTTCGACGACGTCAAGATCTCGGTCAAGGCGTCCAATGTTCCGCTCATGGTCGAGGCCTACCGCCAGCTGTCGGAAACGGTCGACCACCCGCTGCACCTCGGCGTGACCGAAGCGGGCCCGCCGCCGGCCGGGACGATCAAAGGCACCGCCGGCATCGCCACGCTGCTCGCCGAGGGTATCGGCGACACCATTCGCTACTCGCTCACCGCCGACCCGGTCGAAGAAGCCAAGGCGGGACGGACGTTGTTGGAAGCGCTCGGGCTCCGAGAGCGCAAGGGCGTCGACCTCATCGCCTGCCCGGCCTGCGGCCGGGCCGAGATCGACGTGTACAAGGTGGCCCAGGAAGCCATGGACGCGCTCGAGCAGCGCGAGATCCCCCTGCAGGTGGCGGTCATGGGCTGCGTGGTCAACGGACCCGGCGAGGCTCGGTCGGCCGACCTGGGGATCGCCGCTGGTCGCCGGCGCGGCCACCTGTTCATCCGGGGCGAGATCGTCCGGGTCGTGCCGGAAGACGAGATGGTGGCCTCGCTCGTCGACGAGGCCGAGAAACTCGTCAAGGAAGGCATCGACGCCCGATTGGCGGCCGCCGATTCCGGAGCCGCGGCCGAGGCCGAGGCCGACCGGCAGGCGCTGCTCGACGCCAAGGGCGACGACGCCAACGCCAGCGAAGCGCGCGTCGAGCTCATCGACAAGCGCCTCGACCACAGCTGACGCCGGCGGCTGCCTTGCCGCGGCGGGCTGCGGCCCGGGGAAAATTGTCGCCCCGGCCGGTGACGGGCTGGCAGCCTGGGGGCATGGCGCTTGACGTTCGGCCAATACGCGCGACCGAGGTGGCGGACTTCGCCCGCTCGGTGACGGTTCCGTTCCTCGAAGACGCCAGCGACGCCGCGGTCGAGCACTGGACGCCCTTCGTGGAGCCCGACCGGGCGTGGGTCGCCGAGGACCACGGCCGGTTCGTCGCCAACGCCTGCATCTTCACCAGGACGGCCACCTTGCCGGCTCCACCCGGCACCCCCTGTCCGCACGTGCCGATGGCCGCGATCAGCGCCGTCGGCGTCCACCCCACCCACCGACGTCGCGGGGTGCTGCGGGCACTGATGGACGAGATGCTGGCCGATGCCCGCCGGCGGGGGGAGACCATCGCCGGGCTGAAAGCGTCGGAGGGAGGCATCTACGGCCGCTTCGGGTTCGGGCTGGCCACCAACGTCGTGAGCTGGAGGATCGATCCGAAGCGCTCGTCGTTCCTCGCGCCGCCCGAGCCGATCGAGGTCCGACTGGTAACCCCGGACGAGGCCGGCAAAAGGCTGCCGGCGATGCACGCCCGCTTCTGCCAACGCCGCGCCGGCGAAGTCAGCAGGGGGGAGGCGTATTGGACGCAGTCGGTGGCCGACCGGCCGGACGGCCGGGACGGGGGCACGGCGATGTTCTACGCCGTGGCCGGCGACGACCTCGGGTACGCCGCCTACCGGGCCCACGACACGTCCGAAGGGGTGTTCTACGGCGCCCGCATCGCCGTCAAGGAGGTGTACGGCGCCAGCGACGAGACCGAGGCCGCCCTGTGGCGGTTCGTCTTCGACCTCGACCTGGCCCGCGAGGTCGTGGGCCGGCGCCGACCGGTGGACGATCCGCTCCGCTGGCGGTTGGCCGACCCCCGGCAGCTACGGGTCACGGCGGTCGAGGATCTGCTCTGGGTCCGGATCCTCGACGTAGCCGGTGCACTGGGCGCACGCGGCTACGGGGTCGACGGTGGTCTGACCTTCGAGGTCACCGACGGGGACGACGCGGTGCGGGGATCCTGGGTACTCGAAGCCGGTCCGGACGGCGCCTCGTGCCGCCGGGCGTCGCCTTCCGACGAGCCCGGCCTGGCCTGCGGGATCGCCGACCTCGGTTCGCTTTACCTCGGCGGGGTGGCCCCGTCCGCTCTGGCCGCGGCGGGAAGGCTCCGGGCCGCCGATCCCGACGTCCTGCGCGTGGCCGACTCCCTCTTCACCACACCGCGGGCGCCGTTCTCGGGCACGAGCTTCTGAACCTTCCTCTCGGGGCCGTCTGCCGGGAGACGGCGGCTCACGGGACGGCGGCCGGTGCGCGACCGCGGAGCACGACCGCGTCCCACACCCGGCTGACCAGCAGCGCCGCGCTCCAGCGGGCGGTGACCTGGAACAGGATCCAGCCCTCCAGCTGAAACGCCGCCAACCGGCCCCGATCTCCGTGGAAGTGGGCGACGTCGTGATGCGCCGACCAGCCGTCGTAGTCGATGCCGATCTTCCAGTCCGGGTAGGCGCAATCGAGCTCCCGGACCTCGTCGCCGACCACCACCACGTAGTGCCGCAGCGGAGGCGGCAGGCCCGCCCCGACCAGGGTGTCGTACACCCAGTCTTCCGGTGGCGAGGCGCCGACGCCCTGCTCGCGATGGCGAAGGAGGGCATCCAGGGCTCCCCGGTCACAACGGGGGAGGGGATCCGAGCTGCCGAGGCGGCGGTCGACTTCTCCCACGGTCAGCACGCGGCGGCGCAACAGCGAATCGGCGATTCTCTGGAACAGGAGCGGCCCGGCCCTGCCAGACAGGTCGATCAACGTCCGCGCCGGCGTCGTCACCGGGATGCCCCAGCGACGGGTGACGTCGAGCGGGGCCAGCGGCAAGCGGTGCGGAGCGGCTCGGCGTGTCGTGTTCGGTCCCGTTGCCCGGGCCCGAGGGTGGCGGTTCGGCGCAACCGTGAGCTCGACTTCCGGCGCGGCCAGGCCCTCCGCCTGCCACAGGTAGGCGGCGGCCAGGTGGGAAACGGCCACCGTGCCGCCCACGTCCAGACACCCCGCCATGGCCCGCTGGCGCCACGACGGCGGCGTCCCCGCCACGCAGTACACCCCCGGCGCCACCGGGACCAGAACTCCGCTGGCCACCAGGCGATAGAACTGCGAGCGCGTCAGCCACTGACGGCCCTGGACGGCGGTGACCAGACCGAACTGTTGACGGGCCAGGGCGGCGAGGGCAGGTGGGAGCAGAAGGGCCATACCGGCAATACTAGCTCTCATGTTGTTTCATGTTGTCTTGGTCTGACGTGGCCTCTCGGGCAGGGCTCAGGGATTTTGTGGCCGGTCCGACCCGACAGGTCGGACGCACGGGCCGCGATTTCGGCGCAGCCGGCCGCAGGGGCCACAACCGCCCGCCGCCCGCGGCCCGCCGCCCGCGGCCCGCCGCCCGCCGGCCCGCCGCCCGCCGGCCCGCCGCCCCCCGCCCGCCGCCCCGGCCCGGCCCCGCCCCACCAGCCGCAGAAACGGCCGCCGCCGGCCCCGGCCCCGCCTTGTACCGTCTCACGCCATGGCCTCGCCGCTCACCCCGCGTGCCACCGACTTCCCCCGCTGGTACCAGGACGTCATCGCCCGGGCCGAGCTGGCGGACAACGGGCCGGTGCGGGGGACGATGGTGATCCGCCCCTGGGCCTACGCCATCTGGGAGCGGCTGCAGGCGGCGGTGGACGCCCGCATCAAGGCCGCCGGGGCCGAGAACGCCTACTTCCCCCTGTTCATCCCCGAGTCCTACTTGCGCAAGGAGGCGGAGCACGTCGAGGGCTTCAGCCCCGAGCTGGCGGTCGTCACCCACGGCGGGGGCGAGGAGCTGGCCGAGCCGGTGGTGATCCGCCCCACGTCGGAGACGGTGATCAACTCGTATTTCGCCAAGTGGATCCAGTCCCACCGCGACCTGCCCCTGCTGATCAACCAGTGGGCCAACGTGGTCCGCTGGGAGCTGCGCCCCCGCCTGTTCCTGCGGACCAGCGAGTTCCTGTGGCAGGAGGGCCACACCGCCCACGCCAGCGAAGCCGAGGCCCGGGCGTACGCCTTGCGGATCCTCGACGACGTCTACCTGGACGCCATGGTCGAGGTCATGGCCATCGCCCCGCTGAGCGGGCTCAAAACGGTGCGCGAGCGCTTCGCCGGCGCCATCCGAACGTGGGCCTGCGAGGCCATGATGGGCGATGGCAAGGCGCTGCAGATGGGCACCAGCCACGAGCTCGGTCAGAACTTCGCCCGGGCGTTCGGGACCCAGTACGCGGCGGAGTCCGGGTCGCGGGAGTACGTCTGGCAGACCTCGTGGGGGGTGTCGTCGCGGCTGATCGGGGCGCTGATCATGACCCACGGCGACGACGCCGGGTTGCGCCTCCCGCCGGCGCTGGCCCCCGTCCAGGTGGTGGTGGTGGTGGTGCGTGACGAGGAGGGGGTGGGTGCCGCCGCCGCCGCGTTGGCGGCCGAACTGGAGTCCGCCGGGGTGCGGGTCCGCCTCGACGACCGGACCGAGGTGGGCTTCGGCCGACGGTCGGTCGATTGGGAGCTGAAGGGCGTCCCCGTGCGCATCGAGGTCGGACCGCGGGAACTGGCCGCCGGCAACGTCACGTTGGTCCGACGCGACCGAGGGGAAAAGGGAGCCGTCGAGCTGCGGGCCGCCGCTCCCCAGGCCCGGCGCGCCCTGGAGGACGCTCACGCCTTCCTGCTCGAGTCCTCAACCGAGGAGCGCCTGGCCCGGACCCGAGCAGTGCCAGGCCGGGCCGAGGCGGTGGAAGCGGCCGACGCCGGCTTCGCCACCCTGGCGTGGGACGATCTGGGCCCCGAGGGCGAAGCCGAACTGGCCGCTGAGGGCGTCAGCGTGCGCTGCCTGCGGCGCGCCGACGGCAGCCGGCCCGAGTCCGACGACGAGCCCGGTCTGGAGGCGACCGTGGCCCGGGCCTACTAGCGCCCGGTCGCACCGGGTCGCGGAGCGCCGTGGCGGCGGGATCGCCTCCCGACGGCGTATACTTGAGGTCGCCCTGCAACGATGCGGGACTCCGAGCAGTACGTGGCGTGGGCCGACCTGCCTGGGCAGGGTGCCCACGCTTTTGTTTGTGATCCGACGAGCCGATGCCGATGACCGAGGAGGTGGACACGATGGGCGCGACCGACGACGTGCGACAGCTGGCGACGCCCATCGTCACCCTGGCCGGCCTGGAGCTGTGGGACGTGGAGGTCGGCGGCGGGGTGGTCCGCGTTCTGGTCGACCGTCCCGATGGGGTGGATCTCGACGCGCTGTCGGAGGTCAGCCGGGCCCTGTCCACTGCCCTCGACGGGCGCGACGAGCTCGTCGCTCCTGGCCGCTACCAGCTCGAGGTGTCGAGCCCGGGAGTGGAACGAAACCTGCGCACGCCGGCCCAGTACCGCCGCTACGTCGGGTCCGAGGTGTCGGTGAAGCTCGGCGCGCCGCTCGAGGGGGCTCGCCGCCTGCGCGGGGTGCTCGTCGAGGCCGACGATCAGGGCGTGCGCCTGCGCGCCGGTGCCGTCACCCACGACCTGGCGTATTCCCAGATCGAGCGGGCCCGCACCGTGCTGGTCTGGGGCGGCGGTAGTTCCACCCGCAGCATGTCCGCGGCGCCCTCAGCAGCGGCGCCCAAACCGAAGGACACCACATGAAAGACCAGTTCGCGTTTCTCGACGCCCTGCAGCAGATCGCCAAGGACAAGGGCATCAGCGCCGAGACCCTGCTCGACGCGCTGGCCAACGCGCTGGTCGCCGCCTACAAGCGGATGCCCGACTCGGCCGAGGAGGCGGTGGTCACCATCGACCCCGAGAGCGGCGAGATCCGGGTCTACGGACAGGAGCTCAACGAGGTCGGCGACGTGGTCAGGGAGTGGGACGCCACCCCGAGCGACTTCGGGCGCATCGCCGCCCAGACCGCCAAGCAGGTGATGACCCAACGCATCCGGGAGGCGGAACGGGACCTCAAGTATGAGGAGTACGCCGGCCGGGAAGGCGACATCGTCACCGGGATCATCCAACAGAGCGACAACCGCTACACGCTTCTCGACCTCGGGAAGGTCGAGGCCCTGCTGCCCCAGGCCGAGCAGGTCCCCTACGAGCGCTACGAGCACGGGGCCCGTCTCAAGGCCTACATCGTCGAGGTGCGCAAGACGACCAAGGGGCCGCAGATCGTGGTCAGCCGCACCCACCCCGGGCTGATCAAGCGGCTGTTCGAGCTCGAGGTCCCCGAGATCTCCAGCGGCGTGGTGGAGCTCAAGGCCGCGGCCCGGGAGCCGGGGCACCGCACCAAGATCGCGGTGTGGTCCAACGACGCCAACGTCGACCCGGTGGGGGCCTGCGTCGGCGCCCGCGGGGCGCGGGTGAGGATGGTCACCAACGAGCTGCGCGGTGAGAAGGTGGACATCGTCCCCTTCTCCGACGAGCCCCGCGAGTTCGTCATGCGGGCCCTGCAACCGGCCAAGGTCAAGGACGTCCACCTCGACGAGACCACGGGCACGGCCACGGTGGTCGTGCACGACTTCCAGCTGTCACTGGCCATCGGCAAGGAGGGCCAGAACGCCCGCCTGGCCGCCCGCCTCACCGGTTGGCGCATCGACATCAAGAGCGAGACGCAGATCGCCCAGGAGATCGCCGACGAGGAGGCGTACGCCAACCAGGACTGGGCCGAGGGCGCCTGGGTGAAGGACGAGGCCGGCAACGACGTCTGGCAGCCCGCCGAAGGTGGCGAGGCCGTGTCGGCCGAGGCGTGGGCCGAGGCGGTGGCGGCCGAGCCCGCGGAGTCGGACTCGGATGCGGACAACGCTGACGGCAGTGACGGTGGGCCGGCAGCCGACGAAGCCGCGGCGGAGGCGGCGGTGGTCCCCGAGACATCGTCCGGTGATGCCGCCCCCGGCGACGGTGACGGCGACGGCCTGGCGGTCCACGGAGGGCGGCCAGCCGCCGAGGAGGCAGAACGGTAGGGCCGACCGCGACGGGCCCGGTGCGCACCTGCGTCGGGTGCCGGCGCCGGGCCCCCGCGGCCGACCTGGTACGGCTGGGCCGGCGGGCGGACGGCACACTCGTGGTCGACACCGCCCGCCGCGTGCCCGGCCGGGGTGCCTGGGTCTGCGCTCGCCGTGACGACGACGTTCGGCGCGACGGGTGGCCCGCCGACGCCTGCCTGGAATGCGCAGGGCACCGGCAAGCGTTCACCAGAGCGTTCCGGGCCGCGGTGGCCGGCGCGGCCGTGGACGCGCTTCGCGCCACTTGGCGCGAACGTGCGAGGATGGAGGAGAGTCATCGCCGCCGCCCGGCGTGACGTGAGTCACGGGGCGACGGTGGTGTCGAGGACAGGAAGGGACTGACCGAGCAACTTGGCAAACAAGATCCGGGTGTACGAGCTGGCACGAGAGCTCGGCCTGCAGAACAAAGAAGCCCTCGACCTGTGCGTTTCGCTCGGCATCGGGGTGAAGAGCCACTCCTCGAGCATCGAGGAGCAGCAAGCGGACCGCGTCCGTCGCAAGGCCGACCGTGAGGGGCTGCGGCGCGCGCCCGCGGCGGAGGCCGCCGCGCCCGTGGCGGAGACCGCCGCGCCCGCCGGCCGGACACCCGAACAGGCGCCCGCGGCCGGCGGCCGTCAGGAGCGGGCCGGCGCCGGTCGTCTGGTGACCAGCCGCCCTGAGGCCGAGGTCCCGACGGCCCCGGCGCCGCCTCCCGCGGCCAGCGCGCCCCGCCCGGCCGCGCCGCGCCCGGCACCGGCGCGCCCCGCGGCCCAACCCGCCCCGGCCCCCGCCCCGGCCCAGCAGCCGGCTCCGGCCGACCGCCATGTTCCCGGTCAGATCCCGCCGCCTGCCGCGGCCCGAGCGCGCCCCGTCCCCGCCCCGGCGCCGGCTCCGGCCGCTCGCCCCGCCCCCGGACCGGCGAGCGCCCCCCCGGCGACCGAGCCCTCCCCGCCCTCCCGGCCGGTGCCGGAGGCGACCGCGCCCGCCGCGGACGCGCCGGCGCAACCACCGGCCGCCGCCGCGCCTCCCGCGCCTCCCGCCCCGGGGAGCGCACGGCCCGCTCCGCCGCGGTCGTCGTCCGGCAAGCCCATCCCGCCGCCCCCGGGCGCGCCGCCGCGGTCGATGTCGGGCAAGCCCATCCCCCCGCCCCCGGGCCGCACCCCGAGCAGCACCCGGCCCGCGTCTGCCCCTGGCGGGGGACGTCCGTCGCCGGGCGCCGGGCGCCCGAGCGCTCCGCCCCGCAGCGGTGGTTTCGGTGGCGGCGGCGCCGGTCGCCCCGGCGGCGGTTTCGGCGGCGGCCGTCCCGGCGCTCCCGGCGGCGGCTTCGCCGGCCGTCCCGGTGGTCCCCCGGGCCGCGGTGGCCCCTTCGGCGGCGGAGGGCGGGGCCGCCCCGGTGGCGGCCGGCCCCGGCGCCCGAAGCGCCGTCGTCGCAACCTGGAAGAGCTCGAAGCGCAGGAGCTGACCACCTACACGCCGTCCAACGCGTCGGTGCCCGAAGGCGAGGTCATCGTCGAGCGGGGGTCGACCGCGCAAGAGCTCGGGCCGAAGCTCAATCGCTCGGCGGCCGACGTCGTTCGCTTCCTGCTCCAGCAGGGCGAGATGATCACCGCCACCCAGTCGCTGTCCGACGACATGATCGAGCTGTTCGCCGCCGAGCTCGGCGCCACCACCCGCCTGGTCGACCCGGGCGAGGAGAAGGAGGCCGAGCTCCAGGCCAAGTACTTCGACGACGAGGACGAGGACGACGCGCTCATGCGCCCGCGCCCGCCGGTCGTCACGGTCATGGGCCACGTCGACCACGGCAAGACCCTGCTGCTCGACCGGATCCGCGAAGCCAACGTGGTGGCCGGCGAGGCGGGCGGCATCACCCAGCACATCGGCGCCTACCAGGCCACTTTCCAGGGCCACACCGTCACCTTCATCGACACCCCCGGCCACGAAGCGTTCACCGCCATGCGGGCGCGCGGGGCGGAGGTGACCGACATCGTCATCCTCGTGGTGGCCGCCGACGACGGGGTCATGCCGCAGACGGTCGAGGCGATCAACCACGCCAAGGCGGCCGAGGTGCCGATGATCGTGGCCATCAACAAGGTCGACCGGGAGAACGCCGACCCGCCTCGGGTCATGCAGGAGCTCGCCGAGCAGGGTCTGGTGCCCGAGGCGTGGAGCGGCGACACCATCATGATCGAGATCTCCGCCCTCCAGGGCCTGGGCATCGACGACCTGCTCGAGCAGGTCGTCGTCGTGGCCGAGGTCGAGGAGTTGGTCGCCAACCCCGAAGGCCGGGCGCGGGGCGTGGTCCTCGAAGCCAACCTCGACGCCGGCGCCGGCCCGGAGGCCAGCGTGATCGTGCAGAACGGGACGCTGCGGGTCGGCGACTCGGTCGTCGCCGGGGCGGCCTGGGGTCGCGTCAAGGCGCTCCTCGACGATCATGGCGACAACGTCAAGGAGGCGCTGCCGTCGACGCCCGTCCGGGTGCTCGGCTTCGACAGCGTTCCCGCCGCCGGTGACGAGCTGCGGGTGACGGACAAGGGCCGCACGGCGCGCGACATCGCCGAGCAGCGCGAGATCCGTTACCGGGCGGCCAACATGGGCCGCACGTCGTCGGCTACGGGCAGCGGCGCCCGGCTGGAGGACATCTTCGAGCAGATCCAACGGGGTGAGACGGCCACGCTCAACCTGGTGCTCAAGGCCGACGTGCAAGGCTCCCTCGAGGCGGTTACCGACAGCTTGCGCAAGCTCGAGCGCGACGAGGTGAAGCTCTCCTTCGTCCACCGCGCCGTGGGCGGGATCACCGAGAACGACGTCAACATGGCGGCGGCGTCCAACGCCACCATCATCGGCTTCAACGTCCGCCCCGAACGCAAGCCGCGGGAGCTGGCCGAGAGCCTGGATGTCGAGATCCGCACCTACGAGATCATCTACAAGCTCCTGGAGGACCTCGAGAGCGCCATGGTCGGCATGCTGGCTCCCGAGTACGAGGAGGTCATCACCGGCGAGGCCGAGGTCCGGGAGATCTTCCGCATCCCGCGTGTCGGCGCCATCGCCGGTTGCTACGTGCAGAGCGGCGTGATCACCCGAGGCTCGAAGGTCCGGTTCCTGCGGGAGGGCGTCATCATCTGGAAGGGCGCCATCACGTCCCTCAAGCGCTTCAAGGAAGACGTGCGCGAGGTGCAGTCGAACTTCGAGTGCGGCATCGGGTTGTCCAACAACCAGGACCTCCGGGAGGGCGACGTCATCGAAACCTACGAGGAGCGGGAGGTCCCCCGCACGTAGGGTCCCGATGCACGTGGGAGCCCTCTGGTTCGATCTCCGCTTGCGCGACGTGCGCTCGCTCAAACAGAAGCGGGCGGTGATCCGGCCCATCCTCGACGGGTGCCGCCGCCGCTACCAGGTGGCGGCCGCCGAGGTCGACCACCAGGACCGCTGGCAACGGGCCGGGCTGTGCGTGTCGGCGGTGGCGGGAAGCGCCGGCCACGCCGCCGCGGTACTCGAGGCGGTGGAACGCTTCGTGTGGTCCTTCCCCGACGTCGAGGTGGTCGAAGTTCGGCGGGGGTGGATGGAATGGGACGAGCGATGAAGCGACGGACGCACCACTACCCGCGCTCGGCGCGGGTCAACGAGGTCCTGCGGGAGGTGGTGGCCGACCAGCTGGAGCGGCTGGCCGACGTCGACGAACGCTTGGAGCTGGTGACGGTGACCGCGGTCGACTGCGAGCGGGACCTGCGCCACGCCCGGGTCCTCCTCTCCTCGCTGAGCGACGCCGAGCGCCAGGCGCTCGATCAGCAGCGGGTGCGGCTGCAGGCGGCGGTGGCCCGCCAGGTGCGCCTGAAGCGCACCCCGCTGCTGTCCTTCGCCGCCGACCCTGCGGTGGCGAGCGGAGAGCGGGTGGAGGACATCCTGCGCCGGTTGCAGGAGGAAGAGGGGAAACCAGGGCCGGGACGCGAGGCGGATCCGGAGTGACCGACGGCCTGGTGGTCGTGGACAAGCCCGGCGGCTGGACCAGTCATGACGTGGTGGCCCGGTGCCGGAAGGTGTTCGGTCAGCGCCGGGTGGGCCACGCCGGCACCCTGGATCCCGACGCCACCGGCGTGCTCCTCGTCGGCCTCGGCCGGGCGACACGGCTGCTGCAGTTCTTCACCGGATGGCCCAAGGTGTACACCGGCCGGCTGGTGCTCGGCGCCGCCACCACCACGCTCGACGGGTCGGGAGACATCGTGGCCACGTGGGACATGACGGGCATCGGTCTGACCGCGGCCGCCCAGGCGGCGCGGTCGCTCACCGGCGCCATCGACCAGGTCCCGCCGATGGTGTCGGCGCTCAAGGTGGGGGGCCGCCGGCTCCACGCCCTGGCCCGCCAAGGCGTCGAGGTCGAACGGGAGGCCCGGCGGGTCACCGTGACCCGCTTCGACCTGACCGGTCCCTTCGCCGTCGACGACGTGACCGGTCCCGCGTTCGACTTCGTCGTCGCCTGCTCGTCGGGGACCTACGTGCGGTCCCTGGTCGCCGATCTCGGCGCCGCCCTCGGCGGGGGCGCCTACCTGGCTGCGCTCCGTCGCCAGGAAGTGGGTCCTTTCGGCGCCGGCGAAGCGGTGGCGCTGGACGACGTCGGGCCCGAGAACGTCATCGCCCCCGCGGGCGCCATGCGCGGCTTTGCGGCCGTGCGCGTCGACGAGACCACGGCGGCGGCGGTCGGCCACGGCCGGGTGTTGCCGCCGGCGCAGCTGGGCGTCGACGGGCCCGGCCCGTGGTCGGTGCTCGACCGCACCGGCGAGCTGCTGGCCGTCTACCGCCACGCCGACGACGGCTCGGCGGCGCCCGCCGTCGTGCTCGCTGCCCGTTAGCCTCCCTCGGTGATGGAGGTCTTTCACCAACCGGGGGACTGCCACCCCCCTGCGGGCGGCTCCGTGGTCACCGTGGGCGCCTACGACGGCGTTCATACCGGGCACCGTCGCCTCATCGGGCGGGTGCGCGAGCGGGCCGCCGAGCTGGGTTGCGCTTCGGCGGTGGTGACCTTCGATCGCCACCCGGCGACGGTCGTGCGCCCGGACTCGGCGCCCCGGCTGCTCACCGACCTCGACCAGAAGTTGGAACTGCTGGCCTCCACCGGCCTGGATGTCGCCGTGGTCGTCCACTTCGACGAGGCCCGATCCCGGGAGACGGCGGAGGAGTTCGTCGAGGAGGTGCTGGTCGGCTGCCTGGCCGTGCGGGCCGTGGTCGTGGGCGAGGACTTCCACTTCGGCCACCACCGGGAGGGCAACGTGGCCATGCTCACCCGGATGGGCGCCACCCACGGCTTCACCGTCGAGGGCGTCGACCTGTTCGGCGCCGGCCCCGACGCCAAAGCGGTCAGCTCCACCCGCATCCGCGGCCTGCTCGCCGCCGGCGACGTGGCCGAGGCGGCCGACCTCCTGGGCCGACCCCACCAGGTTCGGGGCGTGGTCGGCTACGGCGACCGGCGGGGACGATCGCTGGGCTATCCCACGGCCAACGTCGAGGTGCCGGCGGCGATCCTCGTGCCGGCCGACGGCGTCTACGCCGGCTGGTACCGGCGACCGGACGGCCGGCCCTACCCCGCGGCCCTGTCCATCGGCCGCCGACCCACCTTCTATGACAACGCCGAGCTCTCCCTGCTGGAGGCGTTCCTCCTCGACTTCGACGGGGACCTCTACGGCGAGGCCGCGGCCGTCGATTTCGTCGCCGCCCTCCGCGGCCAGGAGCGCTTCGAGGACGTCGATGCGCTGGTGGCGGCCATGGGCCGCGATGTGGCCGCCGCCCGGCGGGCCCTGGCCTAGTCTCCGCCGGCTCGCGTCGTTGGTGTTACCAGCCGAGGGCGCCGCCGGCGCCCGAGCGGGGGTCGGTCCCGCCGGCCAGGTGGTCGCCGCCGGCGACCACGATGGCGTGGGCGTGGCCGACCAGCGGCGAGAAGGCGTCCACCGGGACCACGTCGTGGCCCCGCTCGGCCAGACCGGCGATCCACGCCGGCGGGGCGTGGCCTTCGACGCAGACCTGGACCCGGCCGCGGGCCCGCCACGTGGCGAAGCCGGTGGCGACGTCCGGGGACGCCAACGTCCAGCGGGGCGCGGCCACGGCGATGGCCGGGTCCTGGCCGGCGGGGAAGCACCGGGCCAGCAGCTGGAGAAGGATCTGGGGCTGGCTGTCCCCGCCCATGGTGCCCATCGCCGCCGCCAGGGTGCCGTCGGGCGCGGTCACGGCCAGAGGGGACAGCGTGTGGCTGGGCCGCCGGCCGGGGGCAAACTCGTTGGGGTGGCCGGGGACCAGGCTGAATCCGATGCCGCGGTTGTGCAGGAAGATGCCCAGTCCGGGGACCACGAGATGGGCACCGAAGCCGGAGGCGTTCGACTGCAGGAGGGCGACGCCGCGCCGGGCCCGGTCGACGGCGACGGTGGCGATGGTGCCACCCGTCCGGTAGCGCTCTCCCAGGGCCGCGGCGCGCCCGTCGCTGATGGCCGCCCGGCGGCCGGCCAGGCGTTCCTCGGCTACCAGGGCGGCGCCGTCCGCCCCCTCGGCCAGCACGTCGAGACGGTCCCAGCCGGCCTGGCGGGCTGACTCGACGAGCAGGTGGGCCCAGCGGGGGTCGTCGGGATCCTCGGGCAGGTCGAGACCGGAGGCGATGACCGCGCCGGCGAGGGTCAGGTATCCCTGCGACCCGGGCGGCACGGTCCACAGGTCGTGGCCCCACGCCCGGGCGCCCAGGGCGGGCGACCAGCGGGCGATCGGGCGGGTCAGGTCGGACGCCGCGAAATGGCCGGCGCCCACCTCCAGCAGCCCGGCGCCGAACTCGCCACCGTAGAACCCGTCGCGACCGTCGGCGATCACCGCGTCGAGCGCCCGAGCCAGCCCGGGGAGGCGCACGACCGTCCCCGCCGGGACCGGCCCCAGCGGCGGCGAGGGGCGAGACCCCGGCGAGGTCGGACACGCCGGGAAGGGCACCGGCCAGCCCCGGCGACACCGGGAACCCCTCGGCGGCGTAGTCCCGGGCCGGGCCCAGCACCTCGGTCAGGGGCAGCGAACCGAAGCGGGCGTGCAAGGCCAGCCACCCGTCCACGCACCCCGGCACCGTCACCGTCCGCACGTCCCCCTGGAAGGGCATGGTGGTGTGGCCCTCGGCCCGGAGGCCGTCGGCATCGCTGCCGGCGCCGGCGAAACCGGCGCTGTCCAGCGCCGCCGGTACCTCGCCGGGAAGGACGGCCACGGCGAGCAGGTCGCCGCCCATGCCGCACATGTGCGGGGAGGTGACGGCGAGCACGGCGCTGCTCGCCACCGCGGCGTCGGCCGCCGTGCCCCCGGCGCGCAGCATGGCCACCCCGGCGCCGGCAGCCAGCGAGTCGATGGCGCAGACCATTCCGTTGGCCGCCCGGTGCCGGGCGACCGGCTCCCACGGCAGCGCGGCCCAGGTCACGCCCCCAGGCTAAGAGTCAGCCGTCGTCGTCGCCGCCGGGGCGTCGCTGTCGCTTGGTCTCCGCCCGGCGTCGCTTGGATTCCAGCCTCCGGCGCTGCGATCCGGAGGTCGGTCGGGTCGCTCGTCGGGGCGGGTCGACGCGAAGGGCCTCATCCAGCCGGCGTCGGAGCCGTTGCAGGGCCAGCTCCCGGTTGCGCAGCTGGGACCGCCGGTCCCCGGCGACGACGGTGACCACCGGCCCCAGGCGGGCGACGAGGCGCTCCCGGCTCTCCTCGGGCAGGCTGGGGGAGCGGGCGACGTCGAAGCGGACCTCGGCGCGGGTGTTGGACGTGTTGACGTGCTGGCCGCCCGGGCCGCCGGCGCTCGAGAAGCGCCAGGACAGCTCGACCATGGGGATGGCCGGGCCCGTGGCCAGGCGCAGGACGTCCTCGGTGGCGTCGTCGCCCACGGTCGGCAACGTACTGGCTGCTACCATGAAGTCGCACTCGGGATGGCCCGGGCGCGCCCGGAGCCGGCTCGCCGCCGGCTTCTCCCGAGAGTACGAGGACCAGCTGCATGCCTGACAAAGCCGCGACGATCGCCAGCTACCGCCTCCACGACGCCGATACGGGGTCGCCGGAGGTGCAGGTGGCGATCCTGAGCGAGCGCATAGCCCATTTGACCGAGCACCTGAAGGTGCACAAGCACGACCACCACACCCGCCGGGGCCTGATGAAGCTGATCGGTCGCCGCCGGCGGTTGCTCGACTACGTGCGAGACAACGACGTGGAGCGGTACCGGGAGCTGATCGCCCGGCTCGGCCTTCGTCGCTAGCAGTTCCTGGGCGGCCCGCACGGGCCGCTCGTCGCGTCGGGGTCCCCGGCGCAGCCCATTACCCGAGCGGCGAAAGGCGGTCAGCTGCCAGTCGAGACGTTCCGCACCTGCGGTGCGCCCCGACTGGGAACTGGCCCCGCCGCCGCTCTGAGCGCCCGGAACGCCCGGGCTTCAGAAAGGAGCGTGCCACCGTGGCAGAGCTCACCACCGTTACCAGTCCCATCGCCGGCACCGACAAGCAACTCAGTTTCGAGACCGGCCTGCTGGCACCGCAGTCCCAAGGCGCGGTCGTCGGCCGCATCGGCGAGACCACCGTCCTGGCCACCGCCAACGCCGCATCCGGCATCCGCGAGGGGATCGATTTCTTCCCGCTCACCGTGGACGTCGAGGAGCGCATGTACGCCGCCGGGAAGATCCCCGGGTCGTTCTTCCGCCGTGAGGGCCGCCCGGCCGACACCGCCATCCTCACCGCCCGGCTGATCGACCGTCCCCTGCGTCCCAGCTTCGCCGACGGGTACCGCAACGAGACCCAGGTCGTCCTGACGATCCTCGGCGCCGACTTGACCAACCCGCACGACGTGGTGGCGATCAACGCGGCCAGCGCCGCGCTGATGATCTCGGGCATCCCCTTCGAAGGCCCGATCGGCGCCGTGCGCGTCGCCTTCTCGGTCGAGGGAGAGTGGATTCCCCACCCCACCTACCAGGAGGGCGACGAGGCCACCTTCGAGCTGGTGGTGGCCGGCCGGGAGACCCCGGCGGGCGACATCGCCATCATGATGGTCGAGGCCGGCGGCACCGAAGCGGCGTGGAGCCTCTACCAGGCCGGCGCCCCCAAGGTGACCGAGGCGGTCATCGCCGACGGCCTCGAAGCGGCCAAGGCGTGGATCCGGGAGTCCATCGACCTCCAGAAGCAGCTCGTCGCCCGGGCCGGCGCCCGTCCGCCGTTGGCCTACGACCCCCAGGTCGACTACGGCGACGACGTCGCTTCGCAGGTCGAAGCCGCCGCCGGCGACCGCATCGAGCGGGTGACGACCATCACGGCCAAGGCCGAGCGGGAGGCCGCCACCGCCGAGGTGACCGCCGCCATCCAGGCCGAGCTGGCCGACGCCCTTCCCGGGCGGGAGAAGGAGATCAAGGCGGCGGTGCGGGCCCTGACCAAGAAGGCCGTGCGCCAGCGCATCGCCGCCTCCGGCGTCCGCATGGACGGCCGGGGCGTGAGCGACATCCGCCCGTTGTCGGCCCAGGTCGGCCTGGTGGCCACCGCCCACGGCTCGGGGCTCTTCCAACGGGGGGAGACCCAGGTCCTCAACGTCACCACGCTCGGCATGCCCCGCATGGACCAGCTGCTCGACACCATCGGCGTCGACACCAAGAAGCGGTACATGCACCACTACAACATGCCGCCCTACGCCAACGGCGAGACCGGCCGCGTCGGCAGCCCCAAGCGGCGGGAGATCGGTCACGGGCTGCTCGCCGAGCGGGCCCTGCTCCCGGTCGTGCCGCCGATCGAGGAGTTCCCCTACGCCTTGCGGCTCGTGTCCGAGGTCCTGTCGTCCAACGGCTCGACCTCGATGGCCTCGGTCTGCGCGTCCTCCCTGTCGCTCATGGACGCGGGCGTGCCGATCAAGGCGCCGGTGGGCGGCATCGCCATGGGCCTGGTCAAGGTGGACGACGCCTACATCACCCTGACCGACATCCTCGGCGCCGAGGACGCCTTCGGCGACATGGACTTCAAGGTCGCCGGCACCGCCGACTTCGTGACCGCCCTCCAGCTCGACACCAAGATCGACGGCCTGCCCGCCGACGTGCTCGCCGCCGCCCTGCGCCAGGCCCACGAGGCCCGTGTCGCCATCCTCGAGGTCATGCACAAGGCCATCCCCGAGCCGCGCGGCGACGTGCGCGACACCGCTCCCAAGATCGTCAGCCTGGAGATTCCCATCGACAAGATCGGGGAGGTCATCGGCCCCAAGGGCAAGGTCATCAACGCCCTGCAGGCGGAGACCGGGACCGACATCGCCGTCGACGACGACGGCGTGGGCGGCATGGTGACCATCGCGGCCAGGGACGGCGCCGCCGTCAACGAGGCCCGGCGCCGCATCGAGCTCATCCTCGATCCGCCCAAGGCCGAGGTCGGCCAGACCTACACGGGCAAGGTGGTCAATGTCACCAAGTTCGGCGCTTTCGTCAACATCCTTCCCGGCCGCGACGGCCTGGTCCACATCTCCAAGCTGGGCCAGGGCCGGCGGGTGGACCGGGTGGAGGACGTCCTCGACCTCGGCGACGAGGTCGAGGTGAACGTCGACGACATCGACCCGCAGGGCAAGGTCTCCCTGTCGCTGGCCGGCAACCCGCCGGACCGGGACGACACCGGCAACGGCAGGGCGTCCTCTGCGCCGCCGGCGGTGAGCGGCGGGGCACCCGCAGACGTCGTCTCCTTCGAGGACACGTGGGAGCAGGAGGCACGCCAAACCTTCGGCGATCTGGGCCCCGGCGATTCCGAACCCGTCCCCAGCGGCGACCGGGGGCCGCGCCGCAACCCGCGCCGGCGCCGCTCGTGACCCCGGGTCGGTGAGCGAGCCGCAGCCGAGCGAGGTCTCCTCCACCCGCCTCGACAGTGGGCTGACCGTCGTGACCGAGCACATGCCCGACGTGCGCTCGGTGGCGCTGGGCTACTGGGTCGGCATCGGCTCCGTGGACGAGACCGATGCCCAGGCGGGCGCGTCGCACTTCCTCGAGCATCTGCTGTTCAAGGGCACGGAGACCTGGTCGGCGCGTGCCATCGCCGAGGCGGTCGACGGTGTCGGCGGCGACATGAACGCCTTCACCACCAAGGAGTACACCGCCTTCTACCTCCGCGTCCTGGCCGACAGCATCGACCTGGGCCTCGACATCCTCTCCGACATCGTGTGGGCGCCGGCGTTTCGCGCCCAGGAGGTCGACGCCGAACGCCAGGTGATCCTCGAAGAGATCCTCATGCAGCGCGACGAGCCCGCCGATCTCGTCCACGAGGTCCTGGCCGAGGCCCTCTTCCCCGACCACCCGCTGGGCCGGCAGGTCATCGGCGACGAGGCCACGGTGGCGGGCATGGACCGCGAGGCCATCGCCGCCTTCCACCGCGCCCACTACCAGCCGGCCAACGTCGTCGTCGCCGCCGCCGGATCGGTCGACCACGACGCGGTGGTGGCAGCCGTGGCCCGCCACCAGGGCGACCGACACGGAGGCGCGGCCCCGAAACGCGACGCGGTGACCGCGGCGGGGGAGCGGCAGCGGGTCGTGGACAGCGACACCGAGCAGGCCCACCTGGCCATCGGGGTGCGGGGCCCGAGCCGCAGCGACGACGACCGCTACGCGTTGTCCATCATCGACCACGTGCTGGGAGGCGGCATGTCCAGCCGGCTGTTCCAGGCGGTGCGCGAGGAGCGGGGCCTGGTGTACTCGGTGTACTCCTACCGCATGGGCTACGAGCACGCCGGTGGCCTGGCGGTCTATGCGGGTACGTCGCCGGGGAAGGCGGCCGAAGTCCGGGACCTGATCGACGCGGAGATGGACGACCTGGCCCGGCGGGGGCCGACCGACGACGAGCTCGACGCGGCGCGCAGCCATCTGCGCGGCGTGACCGCGCTGGGCCTGGAGGACTCGGGGGCGCGCATGAGCCGCATCGGCCGCGGCCAGCTGGTCCACGGTCGGGTGCACACCGTCGAGGAGATCGAGCAGCGGGTGGCCGACCTGACCCCGGGGGACGTGCGCGAAGTCGCCCGCCGGGTGCTCGACTCGCCCCGCACCCTGGCCGCGGTGGGCCCCTTCGCTCGCGGCGACCTCGGCTGACCGTGAGCGCCGCGGCCGACGCCGACGCCATCCGGAACCTGCTGTACCGCTACGCCGAGGCCATGGACGCCGGCGAGTTCGAGGCGGTGGCCGAGCTCTTCGCCGACGCCGTCCTGGTCGGGCCCGACGGCGCCACCGTGGCCGAAGGCCGCGACGGCGCGCTGGCGCTCTACGCCGGCGGCACGCGCCTCCACCACGGCAGCCCCCGCACCCGTCATCTGGCCCTCAACCCCATCGTCGAGATCACGGGCGACGGGAGCAGCGCCACCTGCCGCTCGGTCTACGTGGTGTTCCAGGCCACCGATTCGTTCCCGCTGCAGCCGATCATCACCGGCCGCTACCGCGATGCGTTCGACCGGTCGCCCGAGGGTGCGTGGCGTTTCCGCCGGCGCCAGTTCCTCGTCGACCTGACCGGCGACCTCAGCCACCACCTCGGCTACCAACTCCCCGGCTGACTAGGGTCGGCGCGGTGCGCGTCGGGGTGCTCGGTGCCGGTGGCCGGATGGGCGCGACGGTCTGCGCCGCCGTGGCCGCCGCGTCCGACCTGGACCTGGTCGCCGCCGTCGATCCCGTCCACGCCGACGAGACGGCGCCCGGCGGTGGCCGCATCCGCGCCACCATCGACGCCCTGAACGACGGGGACGCCGAGGTGGCCGTCGACTTCACCCGCGCCGACGTGGCCCGGGCCAACGTCGACTGGTGCGCCGACAACGGCGTGCACGCAGTGGTGGGCACGACCGGGTTCGGCGACGACGATCTGGCCCGCTTCGAGACGCGCTTCGCCGCCGAGGATGCCCCCAACTGCGTCATCGCGCCCAACTTCGCCATCGGCGCCGTGCTCATGATGCGCTTCGCCGAGCAGGCGGCCCGGTGGTTCGACACCGCCGAGATCGTGGAGCTGCACCACGACGCCAAGACCGACGCGCCCTCCGGCACGGCGTTGCTCACCGCGGCCCGCCTGGACGCCGCGTCCGACCAGTGGGCGCCGGATCCGACGCGCGACGAGGTCCTCGCCGGCGCCCGCGGGGGGGTGGCGGCGGGCGGCATCCACGTCCACTCGGTGCGCCTGCGCGGCCTGGTCGCCCACCAGGAGGTGCTGATGGGCGCGACCGGCCAGACCCTGACCATCCGCCACGACAGCTACGACCGGGTGTCGTTCATGCCCGGCGTGCTGCTGGCCGTGCGCGAGGTCGCCCGCCGGCCGGGACTGACCATCGGGCTGGACCCGCTCCTGGGCGACTGATCGTCAATAGCGGGTTGACGATCCGGCATCGTCAACATAAGGTTGACGCATGACGCCGGCCCCCACCCTCAGCGACCTCATCGCCACCGTGCAGGCCGACGCCGGCGGCGGCGACGACCTGGACGCCCTGACCACGGCATCGTCGATCGCCCAGGAGATGGAAGGCGCGAGCGACGCCCTCCTCGGCCACTTCGTCGACCGGTGCCGGCGCCAGGGCCGATCGTGGACCGAGATCAGCGCCGCGCTCGGGGTGACCAAGCAAGCCGCCCACCGGCGGTTCCGGACGGGGCCGCCGACCCTGGAGCGCTTCACCCCCCGTGCCCGCCAGGCGCTCACCTCGGCCGAGAGCGTCGCCCGTGAGCTGGGGCACGCCACGCTCGGCACCGAGCACCTCCTGGTCGCCCTCTTCGACGACCCCGACGCCATCAGCGCCAAGATCCTCGAACGTCTCGGCATGCGGCGGGCCGCGGTCGCCGAGGCGGTCCTCGCCGACTTCGGGGCCGGCGCCGAGGCGGTGACCGGCGCCATCCCTTACCGCCCCGAGGCGGCGGAGGCACTGCAGGGCGCGCTGGCCGAGGCGCTGGCGCTGGGCCACAACTACATCGGCACCGAGCATCTTCTGCTCAGCCTGTTCCGCGACCCGCAGACCGCGGCGGCCAGGCTCCTCGCCGCCGCCGGGGCCACCCACGACCTGGCCCGTGACCATCTCGCCGACCTGTTGGCGGCGTACCGTCAGCGGAGGCCGCCCAACGCGGCGCCGAAGTGAGCGACCAGCTGGGGCAGCTGCACGTGGGCGTTGGCGCCGCTCGTGGAGGGGAGGACATAGGTGCGCGCCCCGCCGAAGCCGCCGGGCTGCCAGCCGACCCCGGCCTGGCGGTCCACGGCCGCCCGCCACCCCTGGAGGCCCACGAACAGGACGACTTCCGGAGCGAGCCAGCCCACCAGCCGCCGCAGCCGTTCGGCGCCGGCGACGTACTCGGCCCGGCTCAGGTGGTGGCTGCGGGCCGTCGCCCGCTTGACCAGGTCGGTCATGCCCACCCGGTCCTGGCGCAGGGCCACGAGCGGCTGGCGGGGCACCGACACCAGGCCGGCCGCCAGCGCCGCCGGCCAGAACCGGTTGGTCGCCCCCGCGTAGCCGAAGCCGGCGTCCGCCGCCACCAGGCTGGGATTGAGTCCGCAGACCAGGACCCGCATCCCTGCGCCCACGAAGTCGGGAAGCGTCCGCGCCCGGACGGCCCGCACGACGGGCGCCGGACCCCGCTCGTCCAGGTCGAGGTGCTCGAACCCGGCGCCGGTCGACCACGTCCTCCATCGCCTGACGCGGCGGCGGGCGGGCGACGCGGATCTCGACCGCCGCGCCCACGTCGAGGCGGGCGTGCAGTCGGGCGAGCGAAACCGGCAGGC
Source organism: uncultured Actinomycetota bacterium (assembly GCA_963757175.1). GTDB lineage: Bacteria > Actinomycetota > Acidimicrobiia > Acidimicrobiales > Palsa-688 > CAVWQR01. Next base: position 746,199 of record CAVWQR010000002.1, read on the forward strand.
GGCGGTCGAAGGCGCGGTCGATGGTCGTTGGGTGTCCTTGCATCTCTAAGATAACGGCGATAGCTTCACGGTGATCGGACCACGGAGGAGCGCATGACTGCAATCGACCCGGACCGGCCGACCGAGGGGCTGACCGAGATCCTGTCCCAGGCCAACCGTGACCTGCACGCCGACGCCCACACGGTGCCGTCGGCCTACGACGCCCTGTTCACCTGGCACTACGACAAAGGCGCCCAGGCCGGGCTCGACCGGCTGTACGAGAAGGCCAAGGTGTCGATGTGGAACGCCAAGGACCTGGCGTGGGCGACCGAGGTGGACCCCGAGGCGGTGGCCGTCGCCAACCGGGACGCCATGCGGTCGGCGGGCCTGGAGCCCGACCTGTCCGGCACCCTGTTCTCCACCTGGACCGACGACCAGTGGACCGCCCTCGGCGTGGAGAACCAGCGCTGGATGCTCTCGCAGTTCCTCCACGGCGAGCAGGGCGCCCTGCTGTGCACGGCGCGCATCGTGGAGACGGTGCCCGGCATCGACGCCAAGTACTACGGCGCCACCCAGGTGATGGATGAGGCCCGCCACGTCGAGGTGTTCTCCCGGTACCTCGACGCCAAGCTCGGCGGCCTCTATCCGATCAACACCCATCTGTCGGCGCTGCTCGACGACATCATCGCCGACAGCCGCTGGGACATGACCTACCTGGGCATGCAGATCATGGTCGAGGGCCTGGCCCTGGCCGCCTTCGGCCTCATGCGCCAGACGACCACCGAACCGCTGCTCGCCGAGCTGCTCCGCAACGTCATGGCCGACGAGGCCCGCCACGTCGCCTTCGGCGTGCTCGCCCTCCAGGACGTCTACCGCCAGCTCAGCGCCCCCGAGCTCAAGGAGCGGGCCGAGTTCGCCTTCGACGCCGCCGTGCGCATGCGCGACCGACTCCAGGCCCAGGAGGTGTGGGATCGCATGGGCGTCCCGTTCGATCAGGTCCTGGAGCTGATCGAGCTGTCGCCCGAACGCCAGCTGTTCCAGCAGCTGCTGTTCGCCAAGATCGTGCCCAACTGCCGCAAGCTGGGCCTGCTGGACGCCAACGGCGGCTGGCTGCGCGAGCGCTTCACCGAGCTCGGCGTCATCAACTTCGAGCACACCCCGGACACGGCGGAGGAGCAGGCCGCCTTCAACCTCGCCGGCGGCTGATCTCCCTCGCGGCGCGCCGCGCCGACCAGTAGAGTTCGGGTCCATGGGTCCGGGACGGTTCGGCGCCGTGCTGTGCGCCATGGTCACCCCCTTCGACGCCGACGGGGGCCTCGACGCCGACGGGGCCGCCACCCTGGCCCGCTGGCTGGTCGAACAGGGCAACGACGGCATCGTGCTCACCGGGACCACGGGCGAGAGTCCGGTCCTCTCCGACGCGGAGAAGCGGGACCTGTGGCGAGCGGTGCGGGAAGCCGTCGACGTGCCGGTCATCGCCGGAACCAGCACCGCCGACACCCGCCACTCCGTCGCCCTGACCGCGTCGGCCACCGACTGCGGCGTGGACGCCGTGCTCGCCGTCACCCCGTACTACAACCGGCCCTCCCAGGCGGGCATCGAGGCCCACGTGCGCGCCGTGGCCGCCGCCACCCACCTGCCGGTCCTGCTGTACAACATCCCCATGCGCACCGGCCGCCTGGCCGCGGCGGGGACGGTCCTGCGCCTGGCCGCCGACGGGGTGATCGTCGGCGTGAAGGACGCCACCGGGAACCCGGCGGCGACCGCGGCGCTGGTCGCCGACGCCCCCGCCGGCTTCGAGGTGTACAGCGGCAACGACGGCGACACCCTGCCGTTGCTGGCCGTGGGCGGCGCCGGCGTGATCTCGGTCGAGTCGCACTGGGCCGCGCCCGAGGTGTCCGAGATGGTCGCCGCCTTCTTCAAGGGCGACGTCGAGCACGCCCGGGCACTCAACGCCCGCCTGCTGGCCTCCCACGCCTTCCAGTCGTCCGAGGAGGCGCCCAACCCGGTGCCCACCAAGGCCATGCTCCGCTTCCTCGGCCGACCCGGAGGCGACTGCCGGCTGCCCATGGGGGCGGCCCCCCCGGGGCTCGAACAACGGGCCGGCGAGGTCTTTTCCCAACTTCGTCCCCCTGGTGGCTGACGCCGTCAGCGTCGTCTTCCTCGGCGGACTGGGGGAGATCGGCCGCAACTGCGCCTGCGTCGAAGTGGACGGGCGCATCATGCTCCTCGACTGCGGGCTCATGTTCCCTGACGTCGACATGCCCGGTGTCGACCTGGTGCTGCCCGACTTCACCTACCTGCGCGACAACGCCGACCGCGTCGACGGCTGCATCCTCACCCACGGCCACGAGGACCACTGCGGGGCGCTCTCGTTCCTGCTCCGCGAGCTGGAGTTCCCCTTGTACGGCTCGGCCCTCACCCTGGGTCTGGCCCGCAACCGCATCGAGGAGGCGGGCCTGCTCGACCGCACCTCGTTCAACGTGGTGGCCGACGGCGAGCGCCGGCGTCTCGGGTCCTTCGACGTGGAGTTCATCCCCGTCACCCATTCCGTGCCCCACGGTTTCGCCACCGCCTTTCACACCCCCCAGGGCGTCATCCTCCACTCCGGTGACTTCAAGCTCGACCTGACGCCCGTCGACGGTCGGGGAACCGACCTGGCGCGCATCGGTGCCATCGCCGACACCGAAGGCGTGCGCCTGCTGCTGTCGGATTCCACCAACGCCGAGGAGGCGGGCTACACGGCCAGCGAACGCACGGTGGGACGGGTGCTGGCCGACGAATTCCTCGCCCACCGCCACGAGCGGATCATCGTCGCCTGCTTCGCCAGCCACATCCACCGCATCCAGCAGATCGCCGACGCCGCCGTCGCCAACGGCCGGGTGATCGCCACCCTCGGCCGTTCCATGGGCAAGAACGTGGCTCTGGCCCGCTCCATGGGGCTGCTCTCGATCCCCGACGCCAGCCTGGTCGACATCGAGCGCATCGCCGACTACCCGACCGGCCAGGTCTGTGTCATCTCGACCGGTTCCCAGGGAGAACCCATGTCCGCCCTGGCGCTCATGGCGTCGGGCGACAACAAGTGGATCTCGGTCGGATCCGGCGACCTGGTGATCCTCTCCTCGCACGCCATCCCCGGAAACGAGACGAGCGTCGGCAAGGTCATCGACGGACTGACCCGCCTGGGCGCCAACGTGGTGCACTCCGGGCTGGCGCCGGTCCACGTGAGCGGCCACGCCCAGCGCGAGGAGCTGAAGACGCTGCTGAGCCTGACCCGGCCGTGGTCGTTCATCCCCGTGCACGGCGAGTTCCGCCACCTCACCCACCACGTCGAGCTGGCCCGCCACATGGGGGTGGACCCGGCCCGGATCCTGCTGGCCGAGGACGGCGACGTGGTCCGACTGGCCGACGGGTCCATCGACTTCGTCGGCGAGGTTCCCGCCGGATACCTGTACGTCGACGGCATCGTCGGCGACGTGGGCCGGGGCGTGCTGCGCGACCGCCGGGTGCTGTCCGAGGAGGGGGTGATCGTCCTCGTGGTCACCGTGGACATGAGCGCCGGCAAGGTGGTGACCGGGCCCGAGATCATCACCCGGGGCTGGGTGTACGCGCCGGAGGCGGAGAAGCTGCTCGACGAGGCCCGCCTCACCGTGCTCGACGCCGTGGAGGACGCCGGCGCCGGCGGGGCCGATCTGGAGGCGCTGCGCCGGCGGGCGCGCGGGGCGCTGGGCAAGTTCGTCTCCGAACGCACCCGGCGCCGGCCCATGATCGTCCCCCTGGTCATGGAGGTCTGACCGCCGGCCGGCGGGGCCTGTCGCTCCCGTCGTCTGTGGCTGCTGTTAGCTTTGTGACTGCTGTGGCTACTGCGACCAGACGCCGTTCCCCTTCACGCAAGCGCCGGGCGACCCAGGCCGGGGCGACGGGGGCGCGCGCCGGCCGCCCGGCCGCCGCCCGGTCCACGCCGGCGAGGCGGCGGGCCCGGCCGGCCGCCACCCGACGGCGGGCCCGGCCCGCCGGCGCCCGCCGGGGTGTCGGTACCCGGCTGACCGGCCTGCTGGGGACCCAGGCCGACGACCTCTCCGGCGTGGGCCTGGTCGTCATCGGCGTCCTCGCCGCGCTCGCCATCTACGGGAACCTGATCGGCCCCGCCGGCCGGGCCTTCAGGACGGGCAGCGCCGACCTGTTGGGCTGGGGACGGGCCCTGGTGCCGGTGGCGCTGGTGTTGGTGGGGGCGACGCTCCTGGCCGGGCGCACGTGGCGGCGCGCCGGCGCAGCCGGGACGGCGGCGGTCGGGCACGGAGCGGCCCCCTCCGGGCCCGGGTCGGTCCGCCTGCGCCGCTCGGAGGCGGCTCCCGCGCCCGCACGCGTCGCGCTGGGCTCGGCCCTGGCGCTGGTGGGCGCCAGCGGCCTGCTCCAACTTGCCCGGGGCCCGACGCACTGGCAGGGAGTTCGTCTGGTGCGCGACGCGGGCGGTGCCCTCGGGTTCGGCGTCGCCGTTCCCCTCCGCTCCGGGCTGGGGGACGGGGGTGCGGCGCTCGTGCTCGCGGCCGTGGCCCTCGTTGCCGTCCTGGTGGTCACGGGCGTCGCTCTCCGTCACGCGCTCAGGCGGATGAGCGATGTGCTGGGTGCGGCGGTGATCGTGGGCTTTCGCTCGTTGCGCTGGCTGGCCGACGCCGGCGCCCGGGCCGGGCGGTCGGCCGCTGCCGGCCGCCACCCGGCGACGGTCGCGCCCCGCGTGTCGGATGCGGTCCCAGGGGATGGTTCGGCGCCGGCGGGCGAGATGCCCTACGGAGTCGAGCCCGACCCCGGCGGGGCCGCGGCCGGCGACGAGGCGGCGACGGATCAGGGCGCCGGGGAGCCCGGTGAGCCCGATGAACCCGGGGGAATCCGTGAAGTCCCTGAAGGCCCTGAAGGTTGGCCGCCGGCGCGGCGCCCGCCAGCCCGGCGAGGGCCGGCCGCCTGGAGCTGCTGCGGGCCGGATCACCGGGGACGTGGCGGCTGCCGCCGCAGGCGCTGCTGCGCCGCGAGAAGGCGGCGGAGATCGACCGGCGCATGGTCCAGGCCCTCGGCACCCGACTGGAGGAGGCGCTGGCCGCCCACGGCACCGAGACCCGCCTGGTCGGCACCACGGTGGGCCCGACCGTCACCCGCTACGAGCTCGAGCTCCTCCCCGGGGTGAAGGTCTCCAAGGTCACCAGCCTGCAGAAGGACATCGCCTACGCCATGGCCGCCGCCGACGTGCGCATCCTCGCGCCGATCCCGGGCCGGTCGGCCATCGGCGTGGAAGTACCCAACCAGAGCCGCCAGCTGGTGGCGCTGGGCGACATCATGGCATCGAGCGAGGCTCGGGCCGCCACCCACCCCCTCGAGGTCGCGATCGGACGCGACATCGCCGGGCGGGCGGTGCTGGAGAACCTGGCGACCATGCCCCACATCCTGATCGCCGGGGCCACCGGCGCCGGCAAGTCGTCGTGCATCAACTCGATCATCACGTCGATCCTGGTGCGGGCCACGCCCGAGCAGGTGCGGCTCATCCTGGTCGATCCCAAGCGCGTCGAGCTCGGGCACTACAACGGGCTGCCCCACCTGCTCACCGGCGTGGTCGTCAACCCGAAGAAGGCCGCCAACGCCTTGAGCTGGGCGGTGCACGAAATGGAGCGCCGTTACGACCTGCTGGCCGAAGTCGGTGTGCGCGACATCGCCGGCTACAACGCCGCCTACGACCGCGGCGAGCTGCAGGACACCAACGGGGCGGCGGGCGCCGGGGTCGGAGCCACGGGCGAGGCAGCCACGGGGGAGGCAGCGGCGACGCGACGGAGCCGCCCCGTTGGCGCGGCTGCCCTACATCCTGGTTGTCGTCGACGAGCTCAACGACCTGATGATGGTCGCTGCCCGGGACGTCGAGGAGTCGATCTGCCGCATCGCCCAGATGGCCCGGGCGGTGGGTATCCATTTGGTGATCGCCACCCAGCGTCCTTCGGTGGACGTCATCACCGGCGTCATCAAAGCCAACATCCCGTCCGCGCCTGGCCTTCGCCGTCTCGTCGCTGGCCGACAGCCGGGTCATCCTCGACCAGCCCGGCGCCGAGCGGCTGATCGGCAAGGGCGACATGTTGCTGCTGAACGCCTCGTCGAGCGTGGCCCGGCGCATCCAAGGGGCGTGGGTCGGCGAGGACGAGGTCCGCAAGGTCGTGGCTCATTGGCGGCGCCAGTCGGAGCCCAACTACGTGGCGGGCGTCGAGGGCGAGGATGCCGGCCCCGCAGGGGGCGGAAGTCGGTGACGGGGGCGACGACGACATGCTCGATCAGGCCCTCGAGCTGGTGGTGCGCAACCAGCTGGGTTCGACTTCGATGCTGCAACGCAAGCTGCGTGTCGGCTTCGCCCGGGCCGGGCGCCTCATGGACCTGCTGGAGCAGCGGGGCGTGGTCGGCCCCTCGGAGGGCTCCAAGGCCCGGGCCGTGCTGATGACCCCCGAGGAGCTCGACGAGCGCCAGCCGTCCTGAGCCGCCCGGCGCCGCCCTAGGGTGACCGCTCGTGCTCGCCCGCGCCCCGGCCTCGTCGGCCAACCTCGGGCCGGGGTTCGACGTGCTCGCCCTGGCCCTCGACCTCCACGTGGAGGTCACGGTGACGGAGGCCGAGCAACTCGTTCTGACCAGCACGGGTGAGGGTTCGGACGCGCCCGACCGACGCCGGCCACCTGGCCGCCCGGGTCGTTCGTTCGGTTGCCGGCCACGATCGGTTCCGCATCCACGTGCACTCCGAGATCCCCGTCGGGCGCGGTCTGGGATCGTCGGCCGCCCTGGCCGTCGCCGCCGCGGCGGCGACGTCGCGCGGCGACGGCCCCGGCAATCGACGCCGGGCGGCCCGACACGGCGGACGCGGCCTGCGCGGTGGCGGCGGCGACCGACGGGCACCCGGAGAACGCGGCGGCATCGGCGTACGGCGGATTGGTGGCGGCGACGGTGGTCGCCGGTCGGGTCGCCGTTCGCCGGCTGGCGCTGGACGACGAGATCGTCGGCGTGCTCGTCGTCCCCGACCGGACACTGCCCACCGCCGATGCTCGGGCGGCGCTGCCCGATTCGGTCCCTTTCGCCGACGCCGCCTTCAATCTCGGCCGTCTCGGGCTGTTGACCGCCGGGTTGGCCGACCGGCGTCAGCTGCTGCCGGAGGCCTTCGAGGACCGTCTCCACCAGGACGCCCGGGCACGCCTGTTTCCTGAGGCGGCGAGGCTGCTCGCCGCCTTGGCTGACGGTGGTGCCCTCGGCGCCTGCTGGTCGGGAGCCGGCCCGAGCCTGCTGGGGCTGGCCACCGCGGCCACGTCCGGCGCCGTCGCCGAGGCGGCGGGCGCCGCCCTGTCCGCCACTGGGGTGCCCGGCCGGATCATCGTCGCCGGCGTCGACCACGCCGGCGTGGTCGTCTCCTCCTGACCCCTGCCGAGGCGGGCGCCGCCCGCCGAGCATGACGGCCGCCCCGGCGGGGGCGACGGCGCGGCAACCGAGCCCGACCACGCTCCGCGCGAGGACGGGCGCAGTTCAGGGTGAGCGCGGCGGCCACGGTCCGCGTGTGGCGGGCACGGTCCCACTAGGGTGGACCCTTCGTACCAGCGGGACGCGTTCGGCGCCCCGATCCGCCGGCGGGCACGCCGAATCACCGCCACAGCAGAGGAGTGTCACATGGCCAAGCACGAGGGTTACTGCGTGAAGTGTCGTGAGAAACGGGAGTTCGAGGGCAGTGAGGTCACCTTGAAGAACGGCCGCAAAGCGGCGCAGGGGCCCTGCCCGGTCTGCGGCACCAAGATCAACCGCATGCTCGGCAAGTAGCGGGCGGGGCGGGCAGCAGACCCGGCCGGGCGCCAGGAGCCCGGCCGCTAGGCTCCGCCGCATGATTGGGGCGTACTGGCTCGAGACACTGGGTTGCCCCAAGAACCAGGTCGACTCGGACAAGCTCGCCGGCCTGCTCGAAGCCGACGGGTTGACCGCCGCCCCCGATCCGGGCCAGGCCGACGTGGTGGTCGTCAATACCTGTGCGTTCATCGACGCGGCTCGCGCCGAGTCGGTGGAGAGCATCCTGACGCTGGCCGAGCGGCGCCGCCCGGGCGCCCGGTTGGTGGTGACCGGGTGCCTGGCCGAGCGCTACGGCCAGGAGCTGGCCGACGCCCTTCCCGAAGTCGACCTGGTGGCCGGCTTCGGTGTCCCCCTCACGCCGGCGCCCGACACGCCGGCGCCCAGGCGCCGGCGGGCACAGCGCCCGAGGCGCCGGCGGGCACCGCGCCGAACGCCCCGGTGGCCTTCCGCACGCGCCGATCGCCCGCCATCCCGCCGGGCGCACCCGCCGCCCCGCTTCCCGCCTTCGATCTGCTCAACCTGCCCCGTCCGCCGGCGTCGGCGCCGTGGGCGTACGTCAAGGTGGCCGAGGGGTGCGACCGCCGGTGCGGGTTCTGCGCCATCCCGTCGTTTCGGGGCCGGCAACGCTCCCGCGCCATGGCCGACATCCTCGCCGAGGTCGAGGGCCTCGGCGTGGCCGAGGTCGTCCTGGTGGCCCAGGACCTGGCGTCCTACGGGCGCGACCTCGGCCGCCGGGGGGAAATCGTCCCGCTCGTCGAGGCCGTCGCCGAACGGGTGGCGCGCACCCGCCTGCTCTACTTGTATCCCTCGGAGCTGTCCGGGGGTCTGATCGATGTGATGGGTGCCACCGGCTGCCACTACTTCGACCTCTCCCTGCAACACGCCTCCCGGCCCCACCTGCGCCGCATGCGCCGGTGGGGCGACCGGGCCCGGTTCTGCGAGCGGATCGCGGCCATCCGCGACCGGTATCCCGACGCCGCCCTGCGCTCGTCGTTCATCGTCGGGTACCCGGGCGAGACGGAAGAGGATCACGACGAGCTGCTGGGATTCCTCGACGAGGTGCAGCTGGACTGGGCGGGGTTCTTTCCCTACTCCTGCGAGCCGGGAACCCACGCCGCCTCCCTGCCGGCGACGGTGGCTCCCGGGCTGGTGAGCGAACGCCTCGCCGAATGCAGCGAACTGCAGGATCGCATCACCGCCGGGCGCCGCGCCGACCTCATCGGGACGCGGGCGCGGGTGCTGGTGGACGCCCCTGGCGTCGGTCGCAGCCACCGGGAGGCGCCGGAGATCGACGGGCTGATCGCCCTCCCGCCCGACCTCGGCGTGGGATCGTTCGTCGATGTGGACATCGTGGATGCCAACGGCCCGGACCTGGAGGCGGTCCCGTCGGCCGTCGGGGTGATCTGAGGTGGCCGCCTTCGGACCCTCGGCGCTGGCCACCCCCGCCAACGGGGTGACGCTGGTGCGGGTGCTGGCCACCCCGCTGCTCGTCGTGCTCACCCTCAGCCAGGGCCCGTCGCTCGCCGCCGTCGCCGCGTGGGTGCTGCTGGCGGGCAGCGACTCGGTGGACGGGTGGCTGGCCCGGCGGCACGGTCCGACCACCTCGGGTGCCTTCCTGGACCCGCTGGCCGACAAGGTGCTGGCGTTGGGCGCGTTGGCGGCGCTGGCGGTGAACGGGTGGGTGTCGTGGGTGCCCGTTGCCATCCTGGCCGGACGCGAGACCGTGATCAGCGTGTATCGCATCGCCTTGTCCCGGCGGGGGGTGTCGGTGCCCGCCCGCCGCCTCGGGAAGCTGAAAACGGCAACCGAGGACCTGGCCATCGGCCTCCTGCTCCTGCCGGTCGTCGCCCATCACGAGGTGTGGGTCGGTCGCAGCCTGCTGTGGGCGGCGGTGGTGCTGGCGGTGGTGAGCGGCGCCCAGTACCTGCTGGACGCCCAGCACCGCACCCGGCCGGCGCCGGGGCTCGAGCATGCTGCCGTCGTGGTCCCTGCCGTCGTCGGGGGCGGGGCGTCTCGTGCCGTCGTGGCCGACGAGCGCCCGCTCGACGACCTCGCCGGCGCCTGAATGCACGGCGACCAGGCCGGCGCACCGAGCCGGGGCCACGCCGGTGCGGGCTGAGGTCGTCGCCGTCGGCACCGAGCTGCTCCTGGGCCAGGTGGTCGACAGCAACTCGGCGTGGATCGGCCAGCAGCTGGCCGAGGCGGGGATCGACTCGCTGTTCCAGGTCAAGGTGGGCGACAACCGGGGTCGCATCGTCGACGCCATCGGCGCGGCCCTACGGCGGTCGGACGCGGTGATCTGCTGCGGGGGCTTGGGGCCCACCCAGGACGACATCACGCGAGAGGCGATCGCCGACGTGCTGGGGGTGCCGCTGGTCCGCGACGAGTCGCTCGCCGCGTCGATCGCCGAGCTGTTTTCCGCCAGAGGATGGGAAATGGCGGCCAACAACCTGCGCCAGGCCGACGTGCCCGAAGGGGCGGCGCCGATCGCCCAGCGTCGGGGCACGGCACCGGGACTGATCTGTCCGTTCGGTTCCCAGGTGATCTACGCCGTGCCGGGCGTGCCCCACGAGATGCGGGAGATGGTGCAGCGGGCGGTGATCCCCGACCTCGAGGCCCGCCAGGGACGGCGGACGGTGATCGCCAGCCGCACCCTGCGGACCTGGGGCATCAGCGAGTCGACGCTGGCCGAACGGCTGGCCCCCCGACTCGAGGCGTTGGACGATGGCGGTACGGTGACGGTCGCCTTTCTGGCCAGCGGCATCGAAGGCATCAAGGTCCGGTCTGACCACCAAGATGGCGGCCGGCGGGGCGGAGGCGGGGACCGAGGACGTCGGGGAGCGGGCCCGAGTGGCGCTGGACGGCGAGGAGGCCCGGGTGCGCGAGCTGCTGGGCGATGCCGTCTTCGGCGTCGACGACGAGTCCATGGAGGTGGCCGTCAGCCGTCTGGTGGTGGCTGCCGGCTTGACCCTCGGACTGGCCGAGTCCCTGACCGGCGGGATGGTGGGGATGCGCCTCACCGCCGTGCCCGGCGCCAGCGACTGGTTCCGCGGGTCGGTGGTGGCCTACGCCACAGAGGTCAAGCGCCTGCTGCTCGGCGTCGTGCCGGGGCCGGTGGTGAGCGAACCGGCGGCCCGGGCCATGGCTCGCGGCGCGGCCGAGGTCCTCGGCGCGGATGTGGGCTTGGCGGTCACCGGAGTGGCCGGGCCCACCGAGCAGGACGGCCAGCCCGTCGGCACGGTCTGGGTCGGCGTGGCCCAGGACGGCGACAGCGAGGCCATCGGGTTGCGACTGCCGGGCGAGCGTGAGGTCGTGCGCCAGCTGGCGACCATCAGCGCCCTGGACGTCCTGCGCCGCCGGCTGCTCGCCCGTCAGACCTGACGCTCTCGTCGCGGCGGGAGCGGGACGGGAGGGCTGGCCTGCTGCCAGGGCGGCGGCCGCCTCTGGTCGGGGGCGGTCGCGGGCGGGGAGGCGGGCGGAACGGCCCAGACTCGGGTGTCGGGATCGCCGGTCGTCGGGCAGTGCAGCGTGCCCCGCACCGGACCGAAGTCGATGGTCATCGAGCGCACACCCACCCGGCGGCCGGGCGGGACCTCCTTGGCCGCTTCTCCTTCGGGGACCACCGTCCAGGCGGTCGACGACTGGTTGCGGAGGACGAACTCGCCGGCCTTGGAGGGATGAGGCTCCACGCTCGCCGCCACCGTGCGATGGTCCTTGTCGCGCCGCAGGTGGTGGGCGGTGACCGTGGCGCCGTCGGCGACGACGATCCTGGCGCCGGGCAGCTCGAGCAGAGGGGGAACGGGGGCGGGCTTCCCGCAGTTCCAGCACGGCGCGTCCGGGTGGTCGGCGTCGTAGAACCGGGCGGCGTTGCAGTTCCAGCACTCGTTCACACAGTCGTGGAGGCGCAGGAGGGCCCGCCGCCACACGCCCTCGGTCAGCCGACCCGACAGCGACGCGTCGCGCAGGCCCGTCGTGAAGGCACGGACGAAGAGGTCCTGCAGGAACGCCGGATAGATCCGCCACCACGTCAGCATGAGGTCGCCCGGTACGGGCCGGTTGGACGCGTCGTCGGGGTCGAACACGAACAGCGGGTCCGTCCCGTAGTGGGTGAAGGCCAGATCCTCCTCGGACACGTGCCCATCGTCGCCCCACGTGTAGGTGTTGGCCACGCGGGAGCCGTCGAGCGGATGGCCGTGGACGAACAGGTAGAAGAGGAGAACGGCCAGGGAGTGCAGGTCGGTCACGGTCGACGGGAGCGCCTCCAGGCGCACGATCTCGGGCGCCATGAAGCGCAGCGTCCCGTACACGGCCACGTGGCCACCGTCGAGGCCCACGTTGTCGTTGTCGCAGATGGCCACCTCGGCGGTTGTGGGGTCGACGAACAGGTTGCCGAAGCTGACGTCCCGGTAGCACAGGCCGCCGAAGTGCAGGGCGGCGAAGGCGTCGACGAGCTCGCGGCCGATGGTGGCCAGCACTCGGAACGGCGGTTGCCGCGGCTCCGACAGCATCTGGGCGAAGGAGATGAAGCGGGGCTCGCGCAGAGGCATCACGTAGCCGAAACCGGCGACGTCGTCCGACGCCACCAGGTCGATGGGCCACAGGAACGCGGGATGGGGACGGCCGTGGGCGACGAGCGAGGCGATGACGTCCCGTTGCTCGGGGCTGTCGGTCGTGGGCCGGTACCACTTGAGCGCGAACGGCGCCCCGTTCGGAAGCAGCGCCCGGTGGACCACGCCCTGGCCGCCCTCGCCCAGCCGTTCGCCGACGGTCAGGGTCGTGCCCGCGCCCACCATCCGCACCTTGGTGCCCGGCTGGGGGAGGGTGCGCTCGATCACGGCTGGCCTCCCGCAGGGACGGCGCCCAGGCAGGCCTGGGAAGCGAAGGGCTCGGCCCGGCACGTCGCGGTCATGGTGCGCAGGTCGACCACGTACGTCACCGCGTCGCGCTTGCCGCTGAGGGTGACGAGCTCGGGACCGAGGCCCCGCAGGTCCCGCTCGGGTTGGAGCAGCGGGACAGTGTGGCCCGGCGTGTCTCCGGCCTGGCGGGCTATCGGGACGCGCCACACCTCGTCGCCGCTGAGCAACACGACATTGGTACCGACCACGATCATCTGGGCGATGCTGCCGATCCCCGTCGGCAGAGGAACCACGACCAGCGCTCCCGTCCGGGGGTCCTTGGCTTCGACCGAGTGGCCGCCCGGCCGGGCCTGATCCGACGGGGCCGTGCCGCTGTCGCGGCCAGCGCCGGCGGGGGCCACCGTCGTGGTGGTCGTGGCCGCCGTCGTCGTGCGCGTCGAGCCGCCGCCCACGGCGAGCACGACGCCGACCACCACCGCCGCCACCGCCACCACCGCGCCCACGCCGATCCAGACCCGTCGTCGCGACGACGGCGCAGCCGGCGGCGGCGCCGTCGGCGCCGCGCCGGACCCCTGAGCCTCCGGCGCGGCCTGGGGGGGCAGGGCGGCGGGCGGGGGCGTGGGGGCGGTGGCGGTCGACGCCGTCTCGCCGGGCGGCTGGGCGGGCGGCGGAGGGGCGGGGCGCGTCCGTTCGGCGTCGGCGAAGACGAGCGGGGCGCCGCCGCGCGGCGTGGTCCCGGCGACGGGCGTGGCGGCGATCCCGCTGGTGGCGGCGGCACCGGCCGCCGCGCCGGCGGCGACGACGGCGGCGCGGGCCGCGACCGCGGCCGCGTCCGGGCCCAGCAGCAAGGCCATGGTGGTGTCGTCCCCGCTGCCTTCGGCCGAGGCGCAGTTGGCCACCCAGCCGGGCATCTGCTCGCGCAGCCAGTCGACGGTCTTGGTGGTCAGGTAGCCGGCCAGGTCGCGGCCCACCGCCTCCTGCCAGCGATCGGCGACCTGGGCGTTGCCGTAACCGTCGGTCGCCAGCACCGCGCCGGCGACCGGGGTGTCGTCCAGGTCCAGGGCGGCCAACCGGAACGAGTCGAGCGCGTCGGGTTGGCACATGCTCGTGGTGCGTACGCCGTCGAGCGCCGGATCCGGCGGTACCGGCGTCATGGTCTGCCCCTGGGGCCCGAAGGTGAAGATGTCGCCGTCACCGATCTGGGCGAGCAGCATCCGCTTGTCGACCACGGCGGCGAGCAGCAGCGTGGAACCGTAGGCCAGCAACGGATCGCCCCTGGTGGGGTCCGGCCCCTGCCAGTCGTCGTCGACGAAGCCAGCGGCGTTCAGTTCCTCGCGCCCGACGGGTCGGTGCTCCAGGTCGGAGAGCGCCGCTTCCCGCCACTGCTCGACGACGCGCGGCACCACCTCCCGGCGGGCGGTGGTCACCAGCTGCTGCAGGTTGTCCACTCCGTCCAGCGCGGCCGCCTGGTCCGAGACGACCCGGCAGGCGATCTCCACCGCCAGCCTGGCGCCCACGTGGCTGCGAAAGTGCAGCCGGTGGCCGTGGCCGTCGGCGACCGCCACCGCGACGGCGCGACCGTCCTCGCCCTGGAGGGAGGAAACCGCGTCCTGGCAGGGACGCTCCGATTGGCGGTGGCTGGCACCCGTGGCCACCGCCGAGAGCACGGTCCAGGCGCCGGGTTCGGATGCCATGGCTACAGGATCTCGTCGGTGTCGGCGCCGGTCTCGGCCGCAAGCTGGCGGGCCAGCACCTGCTTGGCCCGATCGCCGGCCTGGCCGACGCGCACCTCGGAGAGGCGGGACACGGCGATCGATGCCGCCACCAAACGGTCGGCGATGTCCTCGGCGCTGTCGGCGACGAGCACCGGCACCGAAGTGTCCCCGATGAATCGTTCCAGAGGATCGAGATCCGCGTCGCGCCCGATGGCGACGGCGAGCCGCAGCGCCGAGCGACCGGCCGGGGTCGACAGCAGGGCGCCGAGGCCGCGCTCGAAGTCGTCGGTCGGACGGCCGTCGGTGATCATGACGAGCGCCGGGCGTAGCGCTCGGCGCTCCAGGTTGTTGATGGCGTCGGCGGCCATCTCCAGGGCGCGACCCATCGGCGTGAGCCCTTCGGCGCGCAAGGGCGGCCACCGCAGCTCGCCGACGGGCACCGGGTCGGGCACGTGCCACCGGACCTCGGTGCCGAAGGAGATGGCTCGGATGCGCACCGCCGCCTGCTCCTGGTCGCGCTCCCAGGCGGCCAGGTGGGGGAGCATGTCGGCGATGGCGTAGTTGAGCGCCTGGATCTTCTCGCCGGTCATCGAGCCGGAACAGTCGGCGAGGACGAAGAAGTCCAGCGGTCGGCGGGAGATCCCCCCGCCCGGCATCACCGAGTGGCCGGACGCCAGGTTGCTCATCGGGGCGCGTTCTCGCTCTGGAACCAGCTCTGGATCGCCGCCGCCGGTTCGGAGCTCCCCCCGGTCGCCTCGACGATGGCATTGGCCTGGGTCACGGTCCAGATGTAGGTCAGCATCATCACCGACGAGTTGGGCTGGCTGGTGTACAGGCACTCGTACTCGCCCGACAGGGTGTTGCTCGGGTTGCTCCACGTGGCCCGGCCTTCGGCGTTCTGGTTGGCCGGCGGGCAGGTTCCCGTGGCCGTGGACGGCGTGAAGTCCTTGGCCTTGTTGTACTGCGTCAATCCCGTGCTGAGGTTGGCGGCGTTGTCGAACTGGTAGGCGAAGAGGGTGCCCGACGGCAGCCCGGGATCGCCGTTGGTGGCGGAGGGCCCGTCGCAGTGCAGCTCGGCGATGACGTGGGTGGTGTCGAAGCCCGTCGGCGGGGTCACGACCTTGGTGCAGCCGCTGGAACTGTTCGACGGGTGGAGATCCGGCGGCAGGATCGAGCTCAGGGTGCGGGCGCCGCCGGTCGTGGTGGGTACCCCCGGTGCCGTCGTGGGTGCGGCGGTGGTCGACGCTGGCGGGGTCGCCTTGCTGGAGCCGCCGCTGAAGACGCCGCTGACCAGGAGCACGATCACCGCGATGATCACCACCAGCACGACGACTCCGCCGGCGATCCACGGTCCCCGGTCGCGCTGGCGCGGGCTGCCGAAGCCCCCCGTGGTGGGCCCGGCGGGCGGTGTGGGGCCGCCCCAGCCACCGGGTGGGCCTGCGTTTCCCGCTCTCGGCCGCTCGGGCCAGGCGGGCGTGCGCCCGGCCCACGCTGGCCCCGGTGCCGGTCCGCCCCGAGCGGGGGTCCATCCCCCCGGTGGGGCCCCCGGGCCCCCTGGTCCCGGCCCGGGCGCCGGACGCGGACCGGCAGCGACCGGTGGCCCGGCGGGGTCGGTCCAGGCGGGGCCGGCCCGGGCCGGCCGGTCCCGGGCGCCGGCCGGTCCCGGCGGCGAGGGCGCGCCCGGCCACGGGGCCGTCGGGGGCCGGTCGGATCCGCCCGGGGGCGGGCGGCCCGCCGGGGGGGCCCACGCCGGAGCGCCGGGCGCCGGCGGCGGTCCGGGAGGCGGGGCGGGAGGCGGGGCGGGGGCGCGCCGGGGCCGGGCACGAGCCGGGGACGGCGAGGTCATGCCCGATCCGCCAGGGGGGACGGGATGGCCGAGGGCGACGGCGAACAGGCGCGCCACCCACTGGCAGGCGCCGAGGTCCATGGCCCGCTGCTCGGAGAGATCCGAGGCCACGTCGGACGCCGCCGCGCCCGGCGGGATGTGCTGGTCGATCCGTCGGGTCAGCGAGCCCGCCACCCCCGCCTCGGCCGCGGTCACGAGCAGGTTGGTCTCGCGAGGCGCGTCGGGAAGGAGGTCCTTGAACAGGTTCGACAGCATCTGCGGGTTCGACAGAACCTTGGCGCCGTAGGTGTCCACGGCCGTTTCCAGCGCGCCGGCGACCCTTCCCTCGGGGTCGATGGGTGCCGACATCAGCAGTGCGACCCCGCGCCGCTGGCGCTCCTCGCCCCATCGGTCGGCATCGCCCGATTGTAGGTCTCCGCCTGCGGTGCGGCGCGCTAGCGTCGGGCCGCCCGGCGGCCCCCATCGTCGCCGGCAGGCGGGTTTAGTGCACCTTCCCGGGGTGAACGAGAGCGAGAGGGGGGATTGGTGGCAGTACCCGAGGCACCGGCCCAACATCCCGACAACCTGACCGAGGAGCTCATCTCCACCGACGTCTGGGACGACCAGATGGTGGCCCGGTCCGGGATGCCGGTCTATGACGTGCCGTTCGTGAGTGTCGGCGGGGGCATCGGCTCGTTCGTGCTCGTCGACATGCTCCGCATCTACGGGGCCAGGCCCGATTCGATTCGGGTGCTCACCGGGCTCGAGTACCCCTGGCAGAACTACCAGTACCTGACCCGCGCCTCCCAGATCCCGGAGAAGGAGCGGCTCCGGTCCGACTCGGCGTCCATGCCCGACAACATGTGGGGCTTTCCGAGCTACGCCTTCCGCGAGGCCCGAGAAGAACGGACGCTGGCGCCCATCTGGAACGTGATCACCGAGCCCCTCCTTTCCAACTACTGGACACCGCGGGCGGGCACCGTGTTCCGGGGGATGAAACAGGAAGCGGACCGGATCAACTACTGGGCGACGGTGGCGCGTGGCCAGGTTCGCATGAGCCGCCGACGGGCCGGCGGCGGCTACTTCACCGTGCTGACGCCGCCCCCGGGGGCGGCGCCGACGCGTCGCGTGGCCTTCCGGAGCCGCTGGGTGCATCTGGCGGTCGGCTACCCCGGGGTCAAGTTCCTCGACGACCTTCAGGACTACCGGGTCCGCCACAAGGACTACACCCGAGTGGTCAACGCCTACGAGCCCCACGAGCACGTCTACGAGGAGCTGCGCCGGCGACCGGGCATCGTCGTGGTGCGGGGCAACGGGATCGTCGCGTCGCGGGTCCTCCAACGTCTCATCGACGACCGCGATCACCACGGCTCGCAGACGACGATCGTCCACCTCGTCCGCAACTACATCGGGGGGGCCACCGGCGATTCGATCTTCTGGCGCCGGCCGGGTGGCCTCGGCTGGTCGTTCCAGGGGTTCAACTATCCCAAGTCGGCGTGGGGTGGGCAGCTGTGGCGCAAGTTCCGGACCTTGGAAGGCGAGGATCGGGCCAAGTTGTACAAGGTGATCGGCGGCACCACCACCCCGAAGCGCAGGCTGTGGATGTCGCAGCTGGACCGGGGGCGCAAGGAGGGCTGGTACCAGGTGCACGTCGGCGTGGTCCACGGAGTCTCGCCCGGCCCTGACCACACGGTGGTGACCGAGGTGACGTCGCAGTCGAATGTCGGCCAGAGCCGGCTGGAGATCCCCGCCCACTTCATCATCGACGGCACCGGGCTCGAAGCGGACATGGCCGAGCACCGGGTGCTGAACGACCTGCTGCTGCACTCGGGGGCCGGCCGCAACCCGGTCGATCGTCTCGACGTCGAGCGCACCTTCGAGCTGCGCGGCACCCGCAGCGGGACCGGGCGCATGTACGCCACCGGATCCATGACCTTGGGCGGCTACTTTCCCGGCGTCGACACGTTCCTCGGCCTCCAGCTGTCTTCGCTCGAGGTGGTGGACGACCTCGCCGCCCAGGGCTTCGTCCCCCGCATGGGCCCGATGCGCTCGACCTCCCAGTGGCTCAAGTGGATGCGGAAGAAGGCGATCTGATGGTCCCCACCCTGAACGGACGGATCCAGACCCGGGTCTTCCTGCTGCTGGTCGTCGGCATCCCCTGGACGGCGTTGGTGACCCTGGTCCTGCCCCGGAAGCCGGGCGGCACCCTGGGCAGCGCCTACGAGACGACGTACTTCGTGCTCGCCACCGTCATCGTCGTGGGCAGCGTGTTCTGGGAGCCGCTCTACCACGGCCTGATGCAGTTTCGCTGGGAGAAGGACTGGCCGCGTGCTCTTCGCCCTCGCCGAGGGGGTGCCCGAGGCCCTGATCGCCTACGTCATCCTGCACAATCTCGGGCCCATGCCCACACCCCCGGTGCTCGGCACCGGCGCCTTCGTCATCGACTTCGCCACGCTGTGGTTCCTCGTGTGGCTGGCGTCGATCGGCCCGTTGCGCGTGCCGTTCCACCGCTGGCGCTTCCGAGGCGGTCGCGTTGTCTGAGTGCCCGCCGGGCGGGACCGACCCTCGGACGTGAACGGCGTGGTGGTGGCCGCCGCCCGCTCGGCCGATTCCACGGCCGCCTACGTCTTCCTCGACATCGCCGTCATCATGGTCGCCGCCCGGCTGGCGGGCGGCCTGATGCGCCGCATCGGCCAACCCGCGGTCGTGGGCGAGATCGTCGTCGGCCTCCTCCTCGGCAAGAGCCTCCTCGGCGCCATCCCCGGCCATGTCGAAACCCACCTGTTCCCCATCGACGTGCAGCCCTACCTCAACACCCTCGCCCAGATCGGCCTGGTCATCTTCATGTTCCTCGTCGGCCTGGAGATCGACACCGCCATGCTGCGCGGCCGGATACGGCTCACCGCGTCGGTGTCGCTGGGCTCGATCGCCCTTCCCTTCGCCGCCGGCCTGGCGGTGGCGTCCTACCTGTACGGCTCGCACCACGTGGTGGCCGATCTCATCCACCCCGCTCAGACCCACAACGTCAAGCAGCTGTCGTTCGTGCTCTTCATCGGCGCGTCCATATCGGTCACCGCCTTCCCGGTACTGGCGCGCATCCTGGCCGAGAAGGGCTTGTACCGGATCCCCGTCGGCGCCATCACCCTGGCGTGCGCCGCCGTCGCCGACGTGGCGGCGTGGACGTTGCTGGCCGTGGTCCTGGCCATCGTCTCGTCGAGCAACGTGCTCCACCTCCCGGCGGTGCTGGGCGAGACGGCGGCGTTCTTCGTGGCCATGGTGTTCGTCGTGCGTCCCCTCCTTGCCCGGGTGGTCGACTACTACCGAGCGCGCACCGACTCCATGGCCGAGCTGATGGTGGTCGTCCTGACCGGCATCCTGGTGTGCAGCTGGATCACCTCGGAGATCGGCATCCACCAGATCTTCGGCGCCTTTCTCTTCGGCGCCATCGTTCCCAAGGAGGGAACGGGGACCTTCGTCGCCGACGTCGTCGATCGCCTGGAAAGCGTCGCCGTGCTCTTGCTGCTTCCGCTGTTCTTCGTGGTCACCGGCTTCTCGGTCAACCTGCGCACCATCGGCGTGAGCGGCCTCGGTGAGCTGGGCCTCATCCTGGTCGCCGCCGTCGGCGGCAAGATCATCGGCGCCGGCCTGGGGCGCGCGTGAGCGGGTTGTCCGGCCGCCGGGCGGCGACCGTCGGGGTGCTCATGAACACCCGGGGCCTGACCGAGCTGGTGATCCTGAACGTGGGGTTCACCGCCGGCGTGCTCGACCAGAAGCTGTTCACCCTGATGGTCGTCATGGCCGTGCTCACCACCCTCATGACCGAACCGCTGTTGCGGCTGGTCTACCCCGATCGCCTCCTCGCCGCCGATCTGGCCGACGCCGAGCGCCTCGCCGAAGGACGGGGTGGGCTGCGCCTGGTCGCCCTCGTCGACGACCAGGAAGCGAGCGAGGCGGTCATCGACGTGGCGTCGGAGCTGGCCGCCAGCGACCCCCGTACCATGGTCACCGTGTCGCAGTTCCCCCTGCGACCGCTCGCGCCGGGTCGCCGGCATCGCCGGCGAGCTGGGGCAGATGGCCGACCTGATGGACCGGCTGCGCTCGCTGTGCGCGCGCCATCCCGGTGCACCGCTGCACCCCGCCGCCCTGTTCACCGACGACGTCGAACGCGAGCTGCGCGGCCAGGTGGAGCGCCTCGACATCGACGGCGTCGTGGTGGCGGGGACCGCGCCGGCGCTGGTGGCCTCGCTGCTGCGGGACCCCCCGTGCGACGTGGTGGTCGTGCCGCCGTTCGCTCGACGCGGGGGCGGTGACGGCGTTGACCGACGACGGCGAGGACGGTCCGGCGGTGATGGAGGTGGCGGCCCGGCTGGCCAGCGGAGGACGCAAGCTCAAGCTGGTCGGCGACGGGCGCGCCCTGCAGCGCCGCCTGGCCCACGCCGCCGAGCAGCTGCGCCCGGCGCTGGCCGGCGGGGTGGAGGTCAGCACCACCGGCGGCGGCCCGACGGAGCGCGAGGCCGGCGTGGTGGTGGCCCCGTCGGGCATCATGGCTGCCAGCTTGGAGATTCGATCGGGCGAGGATCGGGCCCGCGTGGGCTGGGACGAGCGCCTGGCTCGTCTGAAGTTGCCTGGAACCGCAGCGACGGGAGTGCTGTCTTGACCATGATCGCCGACTACGAGTTGCTGCAGCCGCTGGGCCAGGGGGCCAACGGGCAGTTCTACCTGGCCCGACCCCCGGACCGGCTCGGGGTCACCCAGCAGGTGGCGGTCAAGGTGGTCAGCGGGCCCATCGACGACGATCCGTTCCGCCGGGTGGTCAACGAGCTGCGCATCTTTGCCTCGGTGCACTCGAAATACCTGGTCACGCTGTACGACGCCGGACAGGAGGACGGGACCCTGTACTACGCCATGGAGTACTACCCGGAGGGGTCGTTGGCCGCTCCCGCCCGCCAGGTCGACGGTCCCGGGATCCTGCGGGCGGTCGCCGACGCGGCCCGGGGGGCCCACGACCTGCACGAAGCCGGCGTGGCCCATCGCAACATCAAGCCGGGCAACATTCTCCTGGTCGACGGCGAGGCCCGGCTGTCCGACCTGGGCTTGGCCAAGTTCATGCGCCCGGGCCAGACGGTCACCCGCACCGGGGCGGTGGGCGACGTCGAGTTCCTCGAGCCGGGGATCATTCGGGGGGAGCGGGCCACCCGGGCGTCGGACATCTGGGCGCTGGGGGCCACGCTCAACCGGGCGCTCACCGGGCGGCCGGTCTACCCGGGGCTCAACCAGGCGGACACGCTGGCCTCGCTGCGCCGGGTGCTCAACGAGCGCCCGACGGTCGATCCCAGCATTCCCCCGGGTCCGGCCGCGGTGGTGGCCGCCTGCCTGGCGGCCGACCCGGCCGAGCGCCCGGCGACCGCCGCCGACCTGGCCCAGCGCCTCGACGACCTGGCTGCCCGGCCATGGTGAGGGCCCGCACCGAGGTCATCGCCGGCGAAGGCCTCGTCGTTCGCCAGGGCGGGGTGGTGGCGTGGGTCGCGCCCGAAGCGTCGGAGCGCCTGGTCGCCTATCTGGTGGGCATCGCTCGGCAGCTGGCCGCCGATCCGGAGCCCGGTCGCCGCCTGACCGACCAGATCGAGTCGGTCCTGGTCGCCGGCGATCCCGAACCGGCCACCGCCTTCGCCGTGGTGGCGACGTCGGCGGCCGGTGGCGAGAGCGTGGTCCACGGGCCGGCGCAGCTCTGGGACGGCACCCAATGGGTGTTGCCCCAGCCCACGCCGGGGTGGCTGCACTGCACCATCCAGGGGAACGTTCCCGTGGTCATCCTGCCGGCCGGCGCCGCCCCCCCACCGGTGCAGCTGGAATCACCCCTGGACCTGCGCGACGGGGTGGTCAACGGCCGGGGCGTCGCCCTCGTCCCCGGCGACGAGTCGTCACCGCCCGCGGCGGCGCCCGCCACCGCCGCTCCCGCACCCGCCCCCGCTGACCCCTGGCCCCGCCGCGCCCGGCGGTCCGAGCGGTGGGAGCGTCGACCCCCGCGCCACGCGGGTCGTCCCCGGACCAGGAGGACCGCCGGCGCCCCCCGCGGGAGCGCGGGAAGAGGCGCCGCGACGGGAACAGCCGCCGGCGCCCGTCGGTCCCGCCGTCACCCCCGGCGGCCAGGCCCCGGGGCCGGCGCAACCCGCAGGCGGGCTGCGAGCCGAGGACCTCGAGCGGCCGGGGGCGCCGGCCAGCCGGTTCGTCTCGGTCGATCTGCGCAGCGGCGACGGCGTCGAGCCCCGGCGCCCGCTGCCCGTCGCCTCGGCGCCGGCGGAGGAGGTCGAGCCGACCGAGGGAGTGACCGTCCCGGGGATCCGCTGCGCCCGGGGGCACTTCAACCACCCCCACGCCCTGTACTGCAGCCAGTGCGGGATCGCCACCACCCACCAGACGCACGTGCTGGTGCGCGGGATCCGCCCGACGCTCGGCGTACTCGTCCTCGACGACGGGTCCACGTTCAGCCTCGACGGCGACTACGTGGTCGGCAGCAACCCGGAAGCCGACGACCGCGTGCGCCGGGGCGAGGCCCGGCCCCTGCGCCTGGACGGTCCCGCTGATCGGGTGGCGCCCGTGCACGCCGACATCCGACTGGTGGAGTGGAACGTGCAGGTCGTCGACCGGGCCAGCGGCGCCGGCTCCTACTACCTGCCGAGCGGGGCGCAGCAGTGGCTGCCGCTCACGCCGGGCATCGCCCTCGACCTTCTCCCCGACACCCACGTGGCCCTGGGCCAGCGGGTCTTCGTTTTCGAATCCCACCTGCGCAACTGATGGGCAACTGATGGACGACGGGGTGGGCGCAGCCACGACCGCCGGCGTCGAGAGGTGGCCGGTGCTGGCCAGCTCCGTCGACCCCAGCTCGGCACCGTTTCGGGCCAACGCCGCCCACCACGGCGCCTTGGCCGAGGAGCTCGGCAAGCGCCTGGCGGAGACCGCAGTCGGCGGACCGGAGGCGTCCCGGCGCCGGCACGTGGCGCGCGGCAAGCTGCTCCCGAGGGACCGCCTCGCCGCCCTGATCGACCCGGGGTCGCCGCTGCTCGAGCTGTCGCCGCTGGCCGCCAACGGCATGTACGACGGGGAGGCGCCGGGCGCGGGGATCATCACGGCCGTCGCCCGCATCTCCGGGCGCCAGTGCGTGGTGGTCGTCAACGACCCGACCGTCAAGGGCGGCACGTACTACCCGATGACGGTCAAGAAGCAGCTGCGCGCCCAGGAGATCGCCCTGCACAACCGGCTGCCGTGCGTCTACCTGGTCGACTCGGGCGGGGCGTTCCTGCCCGCCCAGGACGAGGTGTTCCCCGACCGCGAGCACTTCGGTCGCAGCTTCTACAACCAGGCCAACATGTCGAAGCTGGGGATCGCCCAGATCGCGGCCGTGCTCGGGTCGTCGACGGCCGGTGGCGCCTACCTGCCGGCGATGAGCGACGAGACGGTGATCGTCGCCCGCCAGGGCACGATCTTCCTGGGCGGACCGCCGCTGGTGAAGGCGGCCACCGGCGAGGTCGTCACCGCCGAGGAGCTGGGCGGCGGCGAGCTGCACAGCCACCGCTCCGGGGTCACCGACCACCTGGCCGTCGACGACCGCCACGCCCTGCGCATCGTGCGCCAGATCGTGGCCGCCGTCGGTGCCCGCCCGGCGCCGGCGTGGTCACGGATCCCGGTCGAGGAGCCCGCCCACGACCCGGCAGAACTCGCGGGCGTCGTTCCTGCGGACGTGCGCGTCCCCTACGACGTGCGCGAGGTGATCGCCCGGCTGGTGGACGGTTCGCGGCTGCTGGAGTTCAAGGCCGAGTACGGGTCCACCCTGGTGACCGGCTTCGCCCACCTGTGGGGCCATCCCGTGGGGGTGGTGGCCAACAACGGGGTGCTGTTCTCCGAGTCGGCGCTGAAGGGCGCCCACTTCATCGAGCTGTGCGACCAGCGCGCCATCCCGTTGGTGTTTCTGCAGAACATCAGCGGCTTCATGGTCGGCCGGGACTACGAGGCGGGGGGTATCGCCAAGCACGGCGCCAAGATGGTCACCGCGGTGGCGACCACGCGGGTGCCGAAGTTCACCGTGGTCATCGGCGGCAGCTTCGGCGCCGGCAACTACTCGATGTGCGGGCGGGCGTATTCGCCGCGGTTCCTGTGGATGTGGCCCAACGCCCGGATCTCGGTGATGGGCGGGTCGCAGGCGGCCTCGGTGCTGGCGACCGTGCGGCGCGAGCAGCTGGAAGCCCGGGGCGAGTCGTGGACGGCGGCCGACGAGGAGGCCTTCGAGGGGCCCATCCGGGACCAGTACGAAGCCCAGGGCAACCCGTACTACGCCACGGCGCGGCTCTGGGACGACGGCGTGATCGCCCCGGCGGACACCCGCCGGGCGCTGGGTCTGGCCCTGTCGGCGGCGGCCAACGCACCGATCGACGGCGCGCCCGGGTACGGCGTGTTCCGGATGTGAGCGACTTGTTCGAGCGCGTCCTGATTGCCAACCGAGGGGAAATTGCCTCCCGGATCCTGCGCACCCTCACCGAGGAGGGGATCGGATCGGCGGCGGTGTACACCGACGCCGATGCCGGAGCGCGGCACGTGGCCGCCGCCGACGTGGCCGTCCGCATCGACAACTATCTGGACGGTCCCGCCGTGGTGGCGGCCGCGGTCCAGGTGGATGCCGACGCCGTCCATCCCGGCTACGGGTTCTTGTCGGAGAACCCCGTCTTCGCTCGCCTGGTTCTCGACGCCGGGCTGACGTGGATCGGCCCGCCGCCGGCGGCGATCGAGGCCATGGGCGACAAGATCCGGGCCAAGCAGACGGTGTCGGCGGCCGGGGTGCCGGTGGTTCCCGGCTCGGACCGGAGCGCCCTGTCGGACGAGGAGCTGGTCGCCGCGGCCATGGCCATCGGGCTTCCCGTGCTGCTCAAGCCGTCGGCAGGAGGAGGGGGCAAGGGCATGCGCCGGGTGAGCGAGCCCGACGCCCTGGCCGAGGAGATCGCCGCCGGACGGCGGGAGGCGCGCGGCGCGTTCGGCGACGACACCCTGCTGGTGGAGCGGCTGATCACCCGCCCCCGTCACATCGAGGTCCAGGTGTTCGCCGACAGCTACGGGCGCGTCATCCACCTGGGCGAGCGCGAGTGCAGCTTGCAGCGACGCCACCAGAAGATCGTCGAGGAGGCCCCGTCGCCGCTGCTCGACGCCGGCACCCGGGCGGCCATCGGCGCCAGCGCCGTCGATGCCGCCAAGTCGTGCGGGTACGTGGGGGCGGGAACGGTCGAGTTCATCGTCTCCGCCGACCGTCCCCACGAGTTCTTCTTCATGGAGATGAACACCCGGCTGCAAGTGGAGCACCCCGTCACCGAGATGGTCACGGGGATCGACCTGGTCGCGTGGCAGCTGCGCGTCGCCGCGGGGGAGCCCCTCCCGCTCAGTCAGGAGCAGGTCACGGTGAACGGCCACGCCGTGGAGGCCCGGGTGTACGCCGAGGACCCGGCACGCGGCTTCCTGCCCGCCACCGGAACGGTCCTCGCCCTCCGGGAAGCCGGCGACCGGCCTGGGGTCAGGGTCGACTCCGCCCTGGCGCCGGGCGTGGTGGTCGGCACCGAGTACGACCCCATGCTGGCCAAGGTCATCGCGGCTGCGCCCGACCGCAGCACCGCCCTGGCCCGGCTGGGCGACGCCCTCGACGCCACCGCGGTGCTCGGGGTGACGACCAACGTCGCCTTTCTCCAACGTCTCCTCGCCGACCCCGACGTCGTTGCCGGAGACCTCGATACCGAGCTGGTCGAGCGCTTCGCGGCCTCGTACCAAGCCGGCCCCGATCCCCGCACCCTCACCGCCGCTGCGCTCGTGCTGGCTGAGCGCAACCGTCCCTCCGGCGACGATCCCTGGGACACCGGCGACGGATGGCGCATCGGCGGGCGGGCCGAGACCGTCTTTGCGGTCGTCGCCGCCGGTCGGCCGGTGGCCCTCGGCGTCACCGGAGCACCCGGCGACGCGGTGGTCCGGGTCGACGACTCCGCCCCCGCGGCGGTCGCGGCCCGCTTCGGCGCCGACTCCGTGACCGTGACCACGACCGCGGGGACGGCCGCCTGGCTCTGGGCCGTGGACGGGGACGACCTGTGGATCGGCCGCCGCGGGGAAGCGTGGCGTCTTACCCCCGACCGGTCGGCCATCGGCGAGACCGGCGCCCTCGCCGCCCGGGGCGGCCCGGTGACCAGCCCCATGCCCGGCACCGTCCTCGCCGTCCACGTGGACAGCGGTCAGCACGTCCGCGCCGGCGACCCGATGGTGGTGGTCGAAGCCATGAAGATGGAGCACACCGTCGTCGCTCCGGCCGACGGTACCGTGGCCGACGTCCTCGTGCGCGCCGGCCAGGCGGTGGCCCTGGACCAGACGCTGGCGGTGATGGGTACGGAGAGCGATGAGCAGTGAGCTGAGCGCCGAGCACGAGGAGCTGCGCGCCACCGTGGAGCGCTTCGCCCAGGCCGAGGTGGCGCCGGTGATCGGCGGCTACTACGAGCGGAGCGAGTTCCCCTATCCGCTCGTGGCCAAGATGGGGGAGATGGGGTTGTTCGGCCTGCCCTTCCCGACCGAGTACGGCGGCATGGGCGGCGACTACCTCGCTTTCGGCCTGGCCCTCGAAGAGCTGGCCCGGGTGGACTCGTCGGTCGCCATCACCCTCGAAGCCGGCGTCGGCCTCGGCGCCATGCCCATCTACCGCTTCGGAACCGAGGCGCAACGCCAGGAATGGCTGCCCCGCCTGTGCGCGGGAACGGCCCTGGGCGCCTTCGGGCTCACCGAGCCCGGCGGTGGCTCCGACGCCGGCGCCACCCGCACCACGGCGCGCCGCGACGGCGACGAGTGGGTGATCGACGGGTCCAAGGCGTTCATCACCAACGCCGGCACCGACATCACCGCCCTGGTTACCGTCACCGCCGTGACCGACCGGCCGACGGAGGGTCGGCCGAGCATCTCGGCCATCATCGTCCCGTCGGCCACGCCCGGCTTCGAGGTGGCGCCCGAAGTACTCCAAGGTGGGGTGGCTGGCCTCCGACACCCGCGAGCTGTCGTTCTCGGGCTGCCGGGTGCCGGCGGCCAACCTGCTCGGCGAGGAAGGCCGGGGATACGCCCAGTTCCTGCAGACGCTCGACGAGGGTCGCGTCGCCCTGGCCGCCTTGTCCGTCGGCCTGGCCCAGGGGTGCATCGACGAGTGCCTCGGTTACGTCGACGAGCGCCACGCCTTCGGCCGCAAGATCGGCGAGTACCAGGTCCTGCAGTTCAAGATCGCCGACATGGAGGCCCGCACCCACGTCGCCCGGCTGGCGTGGCGCGACGCGGCCGACAAGCTGATGGCCGGGCGACCGTTCAAGCGGGAAGCGGCCATCGCCAAGCTGGTCGCCTCCGACGCGGCGATGGTCAACGCCCGGGAAGCGACCCAGATCTTCGGCGGCTACGGGTTCATGAACGAAACGCCCGTGGGCCGCTTCTACCGCGACGCCAAGATCCTGGAGATCGGCGAGGGAACCTCCGAGGTGCAGCGCATCCTCATCGCGCGCGAGCTCGGCTTGCCGGCCCGGAGGTAGGTGGCGCCGGCGACCGCCGCCTCTCCGCTAAGGTGAGCGCTTCGGCGCGCCGGTTCGGCACGGAGGCGCGCGCTTGCTGGTCGCCGCTTCGGCCCTCCCGCAGGTCCCAACGTCACGTGCGGAAGAATCGGAGCTTCAACTTGTCTGTCAACCTCGCGCCCGCGGGCGCTGCCACCTTCGGCGACCTCGGGCTGCCTCCCGAACTGGTCGCCGTGCTGGCGGCCCGGGGCATCACCCAGCCGCTGCCCATCCAGGCGGCCACCATCGCCGACGCCCTCGACGGACGCGACGTCAGTGGCAAGGCGCCGACCGGCTCGGGCAAGACGCTCGCCTTCGGCCTGCCGGTCGCGGCGCGGGTCGGCCAGGGCCGCCCCAACCGTCCTGCCGCGCTCGTTCTCGCCCCCACCCGGGAGCTGGCCGCCCAGATCACCGACGAGCTGCGGCCGCTGCTCAAGGCCCGGCGCCGCCGGGTGCACGCCTTCTACGGCGGGGTGGGGTTCGGCGCCCAGCTGGCCGCCCTGCGCAGGGGGGTCGACGTGGCCGTGGCCTGCCCCGGCCGCCTGGAGGACCTCGTCTCGGCCAAGCGGGTCTCGCTGGGCGACGTGGCGACGGTCGTCGTCGACGAGGCCGACCGCATGGCCGACATGGGCTTCCTGCCGGCGGTGCGCCGCCTGCTCGACCAGACCGCCAGCGAGCGCCAGACGCTCCTGTACTCGGCCACCCTCGACGGCGACGTGGACGTGCTCGTGCGCCGCTACCAGCGCGACCCGGTGCGCCACGAGGTCGAGGTCGACACCGACGCCCTGGCGCGCGTGACCCACCGCTTCGTCGCCGTGGCCCGCGAGGAGCGCGCCGCCCGCTGCGCCGAGCTCATCGACGGGTCGACGATCGTCTTCGTACGCACCAAGCACGGCGCCGACCGGCTGGCCAAGCAGCTCGCCCGGGCCAAGGTGCCGGCGGTGGCCATCCACGGCGACCGCAGCCAGGGCCAGCGCGAACGGGCGCTGGGGTCGTTCCGGGCGGGCAAGGCGTGGGCGCTGGTGGCCACCGACGTCGCCGCCCGCGGCATCCACGTCGACGACGTCGCCCGGGTCGTGCACTACGACCTTCCCGCCGACGCCAAGGACTACGTGCACCGCTCGGGGCGCACGGCCCGCGTCGGCGCGTCCGGCTCCGTCGTGGCCCTGGTCCCTCCCGACCAGCACGGCGCCGCCCACGACCTGATCCGCGCCCTCGACCTGGACGCCGAGCTGGTGGGAGGGTTCACGCCGCCTGGCGCGGCGGTCCGCGCCGCGGCGGCGCCGGCCGCCGCCCCGGCCGTCAGCGGGGCTCGGACACGACCAGGCGGAGGCTCCCGTCGAAGGCGGCCCGTTCGCGTAGGTAGCCGTACCGGGCATCCCAGGCGCCGGATCGCAGGTCGGCCGCCAGCCGGTCCACCATCCGGTCCTCGGCGCCGGGCGGAAGGAGCGGCCAGATCGACTGGGCCGAACGGACGCCCGGGTCCAGGAGCGCTTCGGGGCGCCGCCAGAAGGCCTCGATGAAGCCGTCGGCGCAGTCGCCGGGAGTGGGCAGATGCTCGATACGGGTGCGGCCGCCGAGGATCTCGGCGATGCTCGCCAGCGGCGGGACGCGAGGGTCCTCGATGGCCAGCGCCTCGGCCAGATAGTCCTGCTGCCAGGCGGGCATGCTGTCGAGCTCGAAGGTGAGCACCACGACCGTCCCCCGGGCCACCCGGCGCATCTCGGCCAGGCCTGCCGCCGGGGGATCCCAGTGGTGGACGGTGAAGCACGCCATGGCCGCGTCGACGACGTCGTCCCCGAACGGCAACGCCTCGGCGCGGCCGCCGATCGCCGGCGCAGCATGGCCGGCGCGCTGGGCGCGCATGGCCGCGCTCGGCTCCACGGCCAGCACGGCGCGGTCCCCGGGCTCATACGATCCGGTCCCGGCGCCGACGTTGAGCACCGTCCTGGCGTCCCCCAGGGCGGCGAGGACGGAAGCGGCGATCCGTGGTTCCGGGCGACGGTGACCGGCGTAGGTGAGCCCGTGCTTCTCGTAGTCGACCCGTGGGCGCGACATGGCGACACGGTAACCGCCCCCTCCGCCGGCGGACGGCCGCTCGGTACAGTTGTTGCATGCTCGACGCTGCCGTGAAATCGCTCGCTCAGGAACCGAACCTCGCTGCGGTGAGCACCTTGGGGCCGGACGGCCAGCCGATGACCCACCTGATGTGGGTGGGCGCCGACGACGATCACCTGCTGATCAACACCGAGGTCGAACGCCAGAAGTACCGCAACATCAGCCGCGACCCCCGCGTGACCGTGGCCATCGTCGACCGCAACAACCCCTACCACTACGCCGAGGTGCGGGGCCGGGTCGTCGACAAGATCATCGGCGATCGGGCGCGAGACCAGCTCGAGGAGCTCAGCCAGCAGTACACCGGCGCGCCCTACGCGCTGCCGATCCAGAGCGACCGCGTCCTGCTGTTCATCCAGCCCGAGCGGGCGCGCGTGCAGTAGGGGTGGCCGCGCCCAACCCCATGTTCGAGTTCGACGCGGGGATGGCCGAGACGGTCTTCCGCTACTGCCGGGAACGCTTGGCGCTCGATCCCGTGCCCCTCGACTTCTCGGGCGACAAAGCCCAGCTCGACGAGGCTCTCGCCGGGCTCATGACCCCGTCAGGCAACGATCCCGGAGAAGGTCCTGCGCCTCTTCTCCGACCACCTGGCCCCCGCCGTCCTGTCCTGCGACAGCCCGCGGTTCTTGGCCTTCGTGCCCGCCGCGCCGACGAAGGCGGCGCTGCTGTTCGACATGCTGGTGTCCTGTTCCTCGCTGCAAGGCACGTCATGGCTCGAAGCGGCCGGCGCGGTGGCGGCCGAGAACCAGGTGCTGAGCCTCCTCGCCGACCTGGCCGGCCTTCCCGCCGGCGCCGGCGGGTGCTTCGTCTCCGGCGGGTCGGCGGGCAACCTCTCGGCCCTGGTCGTCGGGCGCGACACCGCCGCCCACCGCGGAATCCAGGTCGTGGGCCGGCCGCGGGTGGCGGTGAGCGACCAGGTGCACTCCTCGGTCAGCAGCGCCCTCAACATGCTCGGGGCCGACGCCCTGGTCGTCCCCGCACGCGACCACCGTTTGAGCGGCGGGGCCCTGCTCGCCGCCCTGGAAGCCGACCCCCGGGGCGCCGACGTGGTGGCGGTGACAGCCACTGCCGGCACCACCAACGCCGGCATCGTCGATGATCTGTCCAGCATCGCCGAGGTGGCCGCCGCCCGCCGGCTGTGGTTCCACGTCGACGGTGCCTACGGAGGAGCGGGGCTGTTTTCCCCAACTGCTCGGCCGCGCTTCGCCGGACTGGAGCGCGCCGACAGCTTCGTGGTGGATCCCCACAAGTGGCTGTTCGCCCCCTTCGACTGCGCCGCCCTGCTCTACCGGGAGCCCCGCCTGGCCAAGGCGGTGCACACCCAGAACGCCGCCTACCTCGATCCCATCCACACCGACGCCGGCGACGAGTGGAACCCGAGCGACTACGCCTACCACCTCACCCGCCGGGCCCGGGGCCTGGCCCTGTGGTACTCCCTCGCCGTCCACGGCACCGGCCACTACCGCGGCGCAGTCGACGCCTCCCTCGACACCGCCCAGCGAACGGCCGACCTGATCGAGCGCACCGACCACCTGGAGCTGGTCCGCCGCCCCGAGCTGTCGATCGTGCTCTTCCGCCGCAAGGGCTGGCGCCAGGCGGACTACGACCGCTGGTCGGCCGACCTGCTCGCCACCCAGACCGGCTTCGTGACGCCCACCAAGTGGGAGGGCGAGACGGTCGCCCGGTTCTGCTTCCTGCACCCCGACACCACCCTGGAGATGGTGGAGGAGATGCTGGCGCCCATGGCGTGATGGGGCCGATGGCTGATGGCGCCCATGGCGTGATGGTCCGGCGGCCAGATGCGTGGTTGGGCGCGTGTACCGCACCCTCCGACGCATCACGACGACCCCGGCCGCGCCCAACCACGCATCTCGGGACACAGGAGACCATGCCGGGCTCAGGAAGCCGGCGGCCGGTGCCACGACGGGTCGAGCAGCGGCGTCCCCGGCGCCGGCTGCGCCGGCCGGCCCGGCGCGTCCCCGGTGGCCCGCCGCCGCCAGGCCACGGCCGACAGCGCTTCGAGCACGACCCGGTTGCCGAGGTAGGCGGTCACCTCGGCGCTGTCGTAGGGGGGCGAGACCTCGACCACGTCCATGCCCGCCAGCGGGACCTCGGCGCCGATGCGGCGCACGGCGTCGAGGAGCTGGCGGGCAGTCAGGCCTCCCGGCTCGGGCGTGCCCGTCCCGGGCGCGGCCGCGGGGTCGACCACGTCGACGTCCACCGACAGGAAGACCCCGTCGCAGTCCTGGAGGGCGATGGCCATGGCCTCGGTCAGGCAGGGATCCAGGCCCCGGGCGACCACCTCGGCCATCTCGTAGCTGCGCATCCCCTGCTCCGCCATCCACGCCAGCGTCTCCGGGTCCGGCCAGTAGCCGCGCAGGCCGATCTGCAGGAACCGGTCGCCGCGCACCGCGCCGGACTCGATCAGCCGGCGCATGGGCGTGCCGTGGCCGACCAGGGAGCCGAACTGGGTGTTGCCGGTGTCGGCGTGGGCGTCGAAGTGGATGACCGACACCCGACCCCAGCCGACGTGGCGGGCCACCCCGGTGGCGTCGGGCAGGGCGACGGTGTGGTCGCCGCCGAGCACGACGGGGACGGCTCCGGTGGCGGCGACCGTCGCCACCACCTGTTCCAAGCGCCCGATGGACGTCTCGGTGTCGCCCGACGGCATCTCCACGTCGCCGACGTCGACCACCCCCAGCTCGGTCAGGGGATCCACGCCCAGCGCCAGGTGGGGCCGGCGGCCGTCGTGGGGCAGGTAGTCGGTCAGGCGGATGGCCTGGGGGCCGAAGCGGGCCCCCGGCCGGTGCGAGGTGCCCCCGTCGAAGGGGGCGCCGATGATCACCGCCTGCGCGTCTGACCAGCTGGCGGGGTCGGCCAGGTCGGCGACGGGGACGCCGACGAAGCCGGCGGTCGGGCCGTACATGCTGCTCACGGCACGGTCCTACCCGCGACCCGGCGGCCAGTCGTCACCGCCGGAGTTGTGGCCGGGGCGGCCGGCGGCTGACGATGGCGGCATGACCGCCGATCCGCAGCCGGTGACCTTCACGGGAAAGGGCGGCCTGCGCCTGGCCGCCGACGTGATCGGCGACGCCGACCACCCACCGGTGGTGCTCCTCCACGGCGGCGGCCAGACCCGCCATTCCTGGGGCACGACGGCCGGCGACCTGGCCGCGCACGGCTGGCGGGCCTACACCGTCGACCTGCGAGGCCACGGGGACAGCGACTGGAGTCCGGACGGCGCCTACGAGCTCGAGGACTTCGCCGGGGACGTGGCCGCGGTCGCCGGGTCGCTCGAGCAGCCGCCGGCGTTGGTCGGTGCTTCCCTCGGCGGCCTCTCCAGCCTGCTGGCCGAGGGCGAGTCCGGCACCGGCCTGGCCCGGGCTCTGGTGCTGGTCGACGTGGCCCCCCGCATCGAGCCGGGCGGCGTCGAACGCATCCGCGACTTCATGACCGCTCACCTGGAGGAGGGCTTCGGCTCCCTCGAGGAGGTCGCCGACGCGGTCGCCGCCTACAACCCGCACCGGCCGAGGCCGACCGATCTGTCCGGGCTGCGCAAGAACGTCCGCCAGCGCGCCGACGGCCGCTGGGTGTGGCACTGGGATCCCAGGTTCCACCAGGGGCCGGCCGGCGCCCGGGACGAGCCGCGCACGGACATGGTCCCCCCCGAGCGTCTTGACGCCGCCGCCCGCGCGGTCGCCGTACCCGTCCTGCTGGTGCGCGGCCGGGTCAGCGACCTGCTCAGCGAGGAGGGCGCCCGCCAGTTTCTCGAGCTGGTGCCCGGCGCCGCCTTCGTCGACGTGGAAGGCGCCGGCCACATGGTCGCCGGGGACCGCAACGACCGTTTCAACAACGCCGTCGTCGAGTTCCTCGACGGCACGCGGCGCTGAACGTCCCCGACCGAGGTCAGTTTCGGGCGGCGCGGCGGCGGCGCGGGTTGTCGGGGCAGGACCCACCGGTCTCGCCTCGTGGCCCCTGCCTCCGGCTTCGCCGCCGTCGTGGCCGCTCCGTTCCAGGGGGCCTGACACATCGGCCAGAAGCTCGTTCGGGCCGGACGAAGAGGCCATGAGACATCCGAAACCGAACCACTGACCCTCGGGATTCCACCGACGCAAGGATCCCCAGCTGGGTGGCTCCGGCTCGGGCCCTCAGAGGCGGGCCGCGGCCTGGGTCAGCACCGAGCGCAGCACGTCCCCGATGACGTCGAAGTGCTCCTGCTCGCAGACCAGCGGGGGAGCGAGCTGGATCACCGGGTCGCCGCGGTCGTCGGCCCGGCAGACCAGGCCGGCGTCGAACAGGGCGCCCGACAGGAAGCCCCGCAGGAGCCGCTCGGACTCCTCCTCGTCGAAGCTCTGGCGCGTGGCCCGGTCCTTGACCAGCTCGATGCCGTAGAACAGCCCCTCACCGCGCACGTCGCCGACGATCGGGATGTCCCGCAGCCCTTCGAGCACGGCGCGCAGCTGGGCGCCCTTGGCCGCCGCCCCGGCGACCAGGCCCTCCTTCTCCAGCAGGTCGAGATTGGCCAGCGCCACCGCCGTCGACACCGGGTGGCCTCCGAAGGTGAATCCATGGGCGAAGCTGGCCGTGCCCGTGAGGAACGGCTCCATGAGCCGGTCGGTCACGAGCAGGGCGCCGAGCGGCGAGTACCCGCTCGTCATCCCTTTGGCGCAGGTGATCATGTCGGGCTGGTAGCCGAACAGGTCGGCGCCGAACCAGGCGCCGAGACGGCCGAAGGCGCAGATGACCTCGTCGGACACCAGCAGCACGCCGTGGCGGTCGCAGATCTCGCGCACCCGGGCGAAGTAGCCGGGAGGCGGCGGGAAGCAGCCGCCGGCGTTCTGCACCGGTTCCAGGAACACGGCCGCCACCGTGTCGGGCCCCTCCATCTCGATGCGCCGCTCGATGTCGTCGGCCGCCCACCGCCCGAACGCGTCCAGGTCGTCCCCGTGCTCCGGTGCGCGGTAGAAGTTGGTGTTGGCCACGCGCACCGAGCCGGGGACCAGCGGCTCGAAGGGCTCCTTGATCGACGGCAGCCCGGTGATCGAGAGGGCGCCCATGGTGGTGCCGTGGTAGGCGATGTCGCGTGACAACACCTTGAAGCGGCCGGGCTGGCCGGTGGCGCGGAAGTACTGGCGGGCCAGCTTCCACGCCGACTCCACCGCCTCGCCGCCGCCGGTGGTGAAGAACACCCGGTTGAGGTCGCCCGGCGCCAGCCACGCCAGTCGCTCGGCCAGCTCGACGGCGTTGGGATGGGCATAGCTCCACAGCGGGAAGTAGGCGAGCTGGCCGGCCTGGCGAGCCGCGGCCTCGGCCAGCTCCCGCCGGCCGTGGCCGGCCTGGACCACGAACAGGCCCGAGAGGCCGTCGAGGTAGCGACGCCCCCGGCTGTCCCAGACCCATGGGCCCTCGCCCCGGACCATGATCGGCATTTCCTGGTCGGCGTAGCTGCTCATACGGGTGAAGTGCAGCCACAGGTGGCGCCGGGCCCGTTCCTGGAGGGCGTGCGTTGTCGTACCCGGCGACCGGGTTGGCGTCGGAGCTCATCTCGTCCCCCATTGGTAGTTCTCCTTCTCCCGCTTCAAGTAGACGAAGGTCTCGGTGGCGCGCACGCCGGGCACGGCGCGCACGGTGTCGACCATGCGCAACAGATGGGCGTCGTCCTCACAGACCAGCTCCACGAGAAGGTCGAAGCGGCCGGCGCACACGACCACGTACTCGGCCTCGGCCAGGTCGACGACCTTCTCCGCCACCGGCGAGATGTCGCCCTCGACGTTGACACCCAGCAGCGCCATGCGGTGAAAGCCGACCGCGTCGGCGTCGGTCACCGCCGCGATCTGGATGACGCCTTCGTCGAGGAGGCGCTGGACGCGCTGGCGGGTGGCTGCCTCTGACAGGCCCACCACCCGGGCGATGGCCGCGTAGCTGCGCCGGCCGTCCTCCTGGAGCTGCTCGATGATCCGCTTCGACCGGGCATCGAGACGGCCGGTGGCGTCCCGCACCGCCGCGGTGTCGGCGCCGGGGGGGTTCGGTGGGGCCATGGCCCGGCGATTGTCGCGACCGGTCACCATCCTGTCAAGGGAAACCGTTTCGCTCAAGCCCGCGGGGCCAAGAATCAGTTGCCTATCGGGAGAACCACACCAGAAACCTGACATTGCGGACGATGGGCGTGCCAAGATGGACGCGGTGACTGCTGCCCGGCCGGCCGCCGCGTCCGGCGGGGCGGCTTCGGGAGGGAGGACCCATGAGCACCGCTTTGGCCGCGCCCACCGAGGGTCGGTTGCGCAACTTCGTCGGCGGCGAGCTGGTCGATCCGACCGACGGGCCGATGAGCGACGTCACCGATCCGAGCACCGGGGTCGTCTACGCCGAGGCGCCGGTCTCGGCCCAGGATGACGTGGACCGGGCCTGCCGGGCGGCGGCGGACGCGTTCGAGGGCTGGGGCCGGGCCACGCCGGGGGAACGCAGCGTCGCCCTGCTCCGCCTGGCCGACGCCCTGGAGGCGCACGCCGAGGAGTTCATCGCCGCCGAGACCCGCAACACCGGCAAGCCGGTGGCGCTCACCCGCACCGAGGAGCTTCCTCCCGCCGTCGACCAGCTGCGATTCTTCGCCGGCGCGGCGCGGGTGCTGGACGGGACGGCGGCGGGGGAGTACATGGCCGGGCTGACCTCGTGGCTGCGGCGCGAGCCGATCGGCGTGTGCGCCCAGGTGACACCGTGGAACTACCCGCTCATGATGGCGATCTGGAAGATCAGCCCCGCCCTGGCCGCGGGCAACACCATCGTGCTGAAGCCGTCGGACACCACGCCGGTCACCACGGTCATGCTCGCCGAGCTGGCGGCCGAGTTCCTGCCGCCCGGCGTGCTCAACGTCGTCTGCGGGGACCGGGACACGGGCCGGGCGCTGGTGTCGCATCCCATCCCCCAGATGGTGTCGATCACCGGCAGCGTCCGGGCCGGGCGCGAGGTCGCAGTGGCGGCGGCCGCCGACCTCAAACGGGTCCACCTGGAGCTGGGGGGCAAGGCGCCGGTCATCGTGTTCGACGACGTCGACGTGGCCCGGGTCGCCGAGGGCATCGCCCTGGCCGGCTACTTCAACGCCGGTCAGGACTGCACCGCCGCCACCCGGGTGCTGGTGTCGCCGGCGGTACATGACGAGTTGGTTGCCGCGCTGGCTGAGCGGGCCGCCAAGACGACCTACGGCGGACTCGACGTGCCCGATGCCGACTTCGGGCCCCTCAACAACGCCACCCAGCTCGATCGGGTAGCGGGTTTCCTCGAACGGGCCCCCGACCACGCCCGCATCGTGACGGGCGGGACGCGCGGCGAGGGGCCCGGGTACCTGTTCCCGCCGACCGTGGTGTCGGGGGTGGAGCAGTCCGACGAGCTGGCCCAGAGCGAGATCTTCGGACCGGTGATCACCGTGCAGCGCTTCACCGACGAGGCCGAAGCGCTGCGCTGGGCCAACGGGGTGGAGTACGGGCTGGCGTCGAGCGTGTGGACGCGAGACCACGGCCGGGCGCTGCGCGTGTCGCGGCTCCTCGATTTCGGCGCGGTGTGGATCAACACCCACATCCCCCTGGCCGCGGAGATGCCCCATGGAGGATTCAAGCATTCCGGGCACGGCAAGGACCTGTCGATCTACTCGCTGGAGGACTACACCCGCATCAAGCACGTCATGAGCAGTCTCGACTAGCGGGCCACGCTCGACCCGAACCAGGCACGGAAGAGCCACGAAAGAGGACGGCAGCATGAGAATCGGCATCCCCACCGAGGTCACGAACCACGAGTACCGGGTGGCGTGCACGCCCGCCGGCGTCCACGAGCTGGCCCGCCACGGCCACGACGTCATGGTCCAGAGGGGCGCCGGCGGGGGCTCGTCGATTCCCGACGAGGAGATGGTCGCCGCCGGGGCCCGCCTGGTCGCCGACCCCGACGAGGTGTGGGGTGAGGCCGGCGTGGTGCTCAAGGTCAAGGAGCCGGTGGCGGAGGAGTACCACCGGCTACGCAAGGACCTCGTCCTGTTCACCTACCTGCACCTGGCTGCGTCGCGAGCTTGCACCGACGCCCTGCTCGAGGCGGGAACCACCGCCATCGGCTACGAGACGGTCGAGCTGGCCGACGGGAGCCTGCCCTTGCTGGCGCCCATGTCCGAGGTGGCGGGGCGGATGGCGCCGCAAGCCGGCGCCCACCACCTCCAGCGCGACGGCGGCGGTCGAGGCGTGCTCATGGGCGGCGTGTCCGGGGTGTACGCGGCCAAGGTCGTGGTCCTCGGCGCCGGCGTGTCGGGGATGAACGCCGCGGCCATCGCACTCGGCATGCAGGCCGAGGTGCTGCTGCTGGACAACAACGTGGCCAAGCTGCGCGAGGCCGACCGCATCTACCAGGGCCACTGCCAGACGGTCGCATCCAACGCCTACGAGGTGCAGCGGGCCGTGCTCGACGCCGACCTGGTCATCGGCGCCGTGCTCGTCCCCGGCGCCAAGGCGCCGGTGCTGGTCAGCGACGAGCTGGTGGCCAGGATGAAGCCCGGGTCGGTGCTGGTGGACATCGCCATCGACCAGGGCGGGTGCTTCGAGAGCTCCCGGCCGACCACCCACGCCGATCCCGTCTACCCCGTCCACGACTCGCTCTTCTACTGCGTGGCCAACATGCCCGGCGCCGTCCCCCACACGTCCACCTACGCGCTGACCAACGTCACCCTGCCCTACATCGTCGAGATCGCCGACCGGGGGTGGCGTGCCGCCCTGCGTGCCGACTCCAGCCTGGCGCTCGGCCTCAACACCCACGACGGCCAGGTGGTCTACCCGTCGGTGGCCGACGCCCACGGCCTGACGGCCGTCGACCTCGACGCCGTGCTGGCCTGAGGGGCCGTGCTGGTGGGCGCGCTGGCCCACCGGTGGGCGCGCTGCCCCGCCGGTGGGCGCGCTGGCCCGCCGGTAGGGTGGCCCGGATGCCCGACCTGGTCGTCTACCAGCGAGACGGACACGTGGCCACCATCACCTACAACCGGCCCGAGCGCCGCAACGCCATCAACGGGCCCATGCGCCGGGAGCTCAACGCCGCCTTCAGCCGGTTCCGCGACGATGAGGACGCCTGGGTGGCGATCGTAACCGGCGCCGGCGAGGCGTTCTGCGCCGGCGCCGACATCCGCGATGGTGGCGGGTCGACGGGCGAGTTCGCCGGCACGTTCTGGGAGAAGCCGACGGTCAACTCGTTCGAGAGCGGGTGGGAGATCTTCAAGCCGGTGATCGCTGCGGTCAACGGTTACTGCCTCGGGTACGGCCTGACCCTGGTCAGCTGGTGCGACTTCGTGATCGCCAGCGAGCGGGCCGAGTTCGGCTTCCCCGAGGTCCGCCTGGGCGTCCCGACGATCGTCGGGGCCATCCGGCTACCTCGGAAGATCAACTGGCAGTACGCCATGGAGCTGTTGCTCACCGGCGAGCGGGTGGGCGCCGAGCGGGCCCGGGAGATCGGTCTGGCCGGTTGGGTCGTCCCCCACGAACGACTGCTCGACGAGGCCCGGGCCCTGGCCGAACGCCTGGTGGCCGGGGCCCCACTCGCCGCCCGGGCCATCAAGGAGGTGGCGGTGCGGACCTCGACCATGCCCATGGTGGAAGCCATCCGCTTCGGCGAGACCATGCGTCTGGTCGCCGCCGCCACCGAGGACGCGGCCGAAGGCGGTCGCGCCCGGGCCGAGGGGCGGCCGCCCCGCTGGAAAGGTCGCTGAATCCTTGGCGCAGTAGCGATATATCGTGATACAGTACCGATCAGTCATCGACCGATCGGTGGCGAGCCGTCGCCGGCCGCCGCCGGCATCACGAGAGGAGGGTTCTCATGCGAGGACTCCACGAACACCCCCATCCCCACCATCGCGGCCGCGGCGGCCCCTGGGGGGACGCCTGGATGCGCGAGTGGGGCGGTCCCCGTCGCGGTGGCGGCGGTCCGCGGCGCATGCGTCGGGGCGACATCCGCCCCCTGCTGCTCACCGCCCTGCTCGACGGCCCGGCTCACGGCTACGAGATCATCCACCGCCTCGAGGAGCGCAGCTCCGGCGTGTGGCGCCCGAGCCCGGGGTCGGTGTACCCGACCCTCCAGCTGCTGGCCGACGAGGGCGCCGTCACCGCCACCGACGTCGACGCCAAGCGCGTCTACGAGCTGACCGAGGCCGGTCGCACCGAGGCCGAGGCCCGCAAGGACGAGCCCACGCCGTGGAGCGGCGAGGCCGCCCAGGGCGAGCGGGCCCTGGCCCAGGCGGGCCGGCAGCTCATGGGCGCCTTCGCCCAGGTGTTGCGGGCCGGCAACGCCGACCAGATCGAGCGGGCCACCGCCGCCATCCGCCAGGCGCGCCAGACGCTGTACCAGATCCTGTCCGAGGACTGAGCACTCAGCGGGCGGCGGCGCCGGCGAGGTACTCGTCCAGCGCCGCCGCCTTCTGCGTGTCCTGGTAGACCTCGTAGGCGCGCACCCGTCCCCACGACGTCGTCGACCAGATGACGTAGCGGTTCTCGTACACGAGCTCGCCGGTAGGGGCGCGGAGCCAGTCGCTTCCCCGCAGGCACACCGTCATTCGCCACGGCGGGCCCGAGACGACGACCTGCTCGGGGGCGTCGTGCTGCAAACCGGTGGCGACCATGCGCTTGAGCCACTGCTCGACCTGCTCGCGGCCGCGCACATCGGCCGCCCACGAGTGGTCGCCCGGGAAGCGGAAGTGCACGTCGGGCGCGTCGGCGCGCAGCGTGGGTCCGTAGTCGCCGGCGTTCAACGCCAGCAGGTTCCGGGTCAGCATCCTCTTGGCCAGCCACGCTCGCATCGGGCCCTCCTCTGGAGTGATCGCTCTAGAATGATCACTCTAGGCGCTCGGCGGCCGGCGTGCCAACGCCGCCAGGGCGCGGCCCCCGCTGGAGCTCAGGCCACGTCGACGAGGACTTTCCCCACCGCACCGGCTTCGACGGCGTCGTGGGCGGCGGCGATGTCCTCCAGGGCGAAGCGGTGCACCGGCAGCGGGGTCAGCGCCCCG
Organism: uncultured Actinomycetota bacterium; assembly: GCA_963757175.1. Classification (GTDB taxonomy): domain Bacteria; phylum Actinomycetota; class Acidimicrobiia; order Acidimicrobiales; family Palsa-688; genus CAVWQR01. The sequence continues at coordinate 787,148 of CAVWQR010000002.1, forward strand.
TCCGCCAGGGCGGCGGTGATGTCGGCCGCCGCCTGGGCCAGCGCCGCGGCCGGCATCCGGTACAGGAGCACGAACCGCAGCGAGAGGCTGGCCTGCATGCAGCGGCGCACCGGCAGTACCGGGTCGCTGGCCTCGCTGGCGTAGGCGACCACCGTGGTGCCGGGGCCGGCGACGGCCAGGTCTAGGTCGAGGTTGGCGCCCAGGGCGACCTCGACGATGCGATCAAAGGTTGGGGAAAAGGCGCAGATCTCGTCGACGGCGCTGCTCGTGCGGTAGTTGACCACCAGTTCCGCCCCGGCCCGGCGCGCCAGCTCGGCCTTCTCATCGCTGCTCACGGTCGTCGCCACCCGGGCCCTGCCGTGGCGCGCCAGCTCGATGGCGTAGTGGCCGACCGCGCCGGCGCCACCGGCGACGAGCACGTTCCCACCTTCCAGCGGCCCGTCGGCGAAGAGACAGCGGTGGGCGGTCACCGCCGGGACACCCAGGCCGGCGCCGAGGTCGTCGCTGGCCCCGTCCGGCAGGGGCACCGCCCGCTCGGCGGGGACGACCGTCCACTGCGCGGCCGTCCCCCAACGGCTGCCGGCCGCGGCGAGGAAGACCCACACCCGTTGACCAACCCGGCCTCCGTCCACGCCTTCGCCGACCGCGTCGATCTCGCCCGCCCCGTCCTGGTCGGGGATCTGCCAGTCTTCGGGTCCCGTTCCCGTGGCGCCGGCGCGCATCTTCCAGTCCGTCGGGTTGACACCCGAGACATGGAGCCGGACGCGGACCTCGCCCCGACCGGGGTCGGGGCGTTCGACCTCCACCACTTCGAGCACGTCGTGGGCGGCGCCCGTGCGCTGGTAGCGGGCCGCCTTCATGGTTGCCTTGGCCATGGGGCCGTTCTACCCACGCGGCTCGGCCGCGAGTGACGGCGGTACGCTGCCCGCCGTGCCCACGTTCGCCGACGCGGGTCGGGTGGCTCGGCAGCTGCCTGAGGTCAGCGAAGGCGAGCGGCGCGGCACCCGGACGTGGTTCGTGGCGGGGAAGGCCTTCGCGTGGGAGCGTCCGTTCACCAAGGCGGACATCAAGCGGTTCGGCGACGCGACGCCACCCGCGGGCCCCATCCTCGCCGTCCGGGTGGAGGACCTGGCTGAGAAGGAAGCGGTCATCGCCGCCAATCCCCGCGCCATATTTACGATTCCCCACTTCGACGGGTTCTCGGCGGTCCTCATCCAGTTGGACGCGGTGAGCAAGAAGGCGCTGAAGGAGGCGATCGTCGACGGCTGGTTGGCCTGCGCCCCGCCGCGGCTGACGAAGGCGTACCTCGAGCAATAGGTTCGGCCGTGATGGACGACCCGGGGGAGGAGGGGCGAGGTGCCAACCGGGCCCGCTGGGACGAGGCGGCGCCGTTGCACGCGGCGAGCGACCTCTACGACCTGGACGGATTCCGGGCCGGCCGAGACGACATCCGTCCGTTCGAGGCGGCGGAGATCGGTGAGGTTTCCGGATGTGATCTGATCCATCTGCAGTGCCACCTCGGCACCGACACGCTGTCATGGGCGCGACGGGGCGCCCGTGTGGTGGGAGTGGATTTCTCACCGCAGGCCGTCGAGATCGCTACCGGGTTGGCGGCCGACTGCGGGCTCGACGCCGAGTTCGTGTGCGCCGACGTGTACGACGCTCGTCGGGCGGTGGATGATCGGGTCTTCGACGTCGTCTATACCGGTATCGGCGCCCTGAACTGGCTCCCCGATCTGCGTGGCTGGGCGCAGGTGGTCGCCGACCTGCTCCGACCGCGTGGCCTGCTGTACCTGCTCGAGATCCACCCCATCGTCTTCGCCGTGGTCGACGACGGGCGCACGATCACCCACGACATCCTCGATGCGCCCTACCAGCGGTGGGACGAGACGGGCGGCACCTATGCGGTGCCCGGTGCCACCATGCGCAACACCGTGGCCTACGAGCGCTTCCATGGGCTCGCCGAGGTGATCAGCGCCGTCCTGGACGCCGGCCTCGTGCTCGAGCTGTTCCACGAGCAGTCCTCTACGAACGCGCCGTGGCCGTGGACCATCCGGGGTGACGATGGCTACCACCGTCTCCCGGCGGGATGGCCCAAGTACCCACTGACCTACTCCCTGCGAGCTCGCAAGCCGGACTGAGCGCCGCTCGCGGTGCGAAGCGATGGCACTGAGCGCCGCTCGCGGTGCGAAGCGAAGGCGCTGAGCCGCGCCGGCCGGTATCCACCACCGAACGCACGTTCGCTTCTAATGTTGCGAGGGAGGGCAAGGGCGTCGTTTTCGGTCACACCCCCTTCGTAGGGTCATTCCCCGTACCCGTCGCAACGAGAGGAAGCAACCGGTGGAGCGAGACAAGGCACTCGAGATGGCCATGGGGCAGATCGAGAAGCAGTTCGGCAAGGGCGCCATCATGCGGATGGGCGAGAGCGTGACCATGGGCATCGAGTCCATCCCGACGGGCGCCCTCTCCTTGGACCTGGCCCTGGGCGTCGGCGGCCTGCCGCGCGGACGCATCGTGGAGATCTACGGCCCGGAGTCGTCGGGGAAGTCGACCCTGGCCATGCACGTGGTGGCCGAGGCCCAGCGCAACGGGGGCATGTGTGCCTACGTCGACGCCGAGCACGCCATGGATCCGGTGTACGCCCGGGCCATCGGCGTCAACGTCGACGATCTGCTCATCTCCCAGCCCGACACCGGCGAGCAGGCGCTCGAGATCGCCGACATGCTGATCCGCTCGGGCGCCCTCGACGTGCTGGTGATCGACTCGGTCGCCGCCCTCACCCCTCGGGCCGAGATCGAAGGGGACATGGGCGACTCCCACGTTGGGCTGCAGGCCCGCCTCATGTCGCAGGCGCTGCGCAAGCTCACCGCCACCCTCAACAAGTCCGACACCATCGCCGTCTTCATCAACCAGCTCCGGGAGAAGATCGGAGTCATGTGGGGATGCTTTTCCTACGGCACGCGGATCACGCTGGCCGACGGGACGCAGGAGAAGATCGGCAAGATCGTCAACCAGCGCCTGCCGGTCGAGGTGCTCTCGTATGACCCCGAGGCGGGCGCCGTGGTCCCCAAGCGGGTCGTCAACTGGTTCGACAACGGGACGACCGACCAGTTCCTCCAGGTCACCGTGGCTCGACCGGCGGGCAACGGACGCGCCCAGTTCGGCTGCACCAGCAACCACCAGATCCGCACGCCGGGCGGCTGGCGCGAAGCGGGGGAGTTGCGGCCTGGCGACCGCGTCTTGCAGGCCGTGCCCCGCCGACTCTCGGACTTTCAATGGCAGGTGCTCCTGGGGGGACTCCTGGGTGACGGGTCACTGTCGCCGACTCGGAGCGGCCTCGGGGCCCGTTATCGCTTCTCCCATGGTGAGCGCCAGGCGGCGTACGCCGACTGGAAGGCCTCGCTCTTCGCCAACCTGACCATGAGCCGGAACACCGACGCGCAGGGGGCGGTCCGCCACGACCTGCAGCCGTTGGCCGAGCTGGCGGAGCTCCGTCATGCCATGTACGTGGGTGGCAAGAAGGTACTCAGTGAGGACTACCTGAAGTCGCTCACTCCGTTGTCACTGGCCATCTGGTACATGGATGACGGCAGCTATGCCGAGCGATCCTCGGGCCTGCAGGCCCGCACCAGGGACGGCAGCGGCCGCATGGAGATCTGCGTCGAGGCGCTCGAAGCGTCCAGCCGCCTCCGGTTGAGGGACCACCTCGCCGCCACCTGGGGGATCGCACCTCGGTTGCGGTTGGTGGGGGCCAGGCAGAAGGCGGTCCTCAGCTTCCCGAAGGACGAGACGGCCAAGTTTCACGCCCTGGTGGCACCGTTCGTTCACCCCTCGATGGAGTACAAACTGCAAGCCCGCTTCCGGGGTCGCTTCCAGGTCGAACCCGTCTTCGCGCCGGCGCGTCACGAGCTGATGCCGATGCCGATCACGACCATCACGCCGAAGCCGCCCACCCGCAGCATGCACCGGTTCGACATCGAGGTCGAGGGAAGCCACAACTACCTGGCCGACGGGGTCGTCGTTCACAACTCGCCCGAGACCACCCCTGGAGGGCGGGCGCTGAAGTTCTATTCGTCGGTGCGCCTGGACATCCGGCGCATCGAGTCGATCAAGGACGGCGCCGAGGTCACGGGAAACCGCACCCGGGTCAAGGTGGTCAAGAACAAGTGTGCGCCGCCTTTCAAACAAGCCGAGTTCGACATCATGTACGGCAAGGGGATCAGCCGGGAAGGCTCGCTGATCGACGTGGCCGTCGACCTCGACATCGTCAAGAAGTCGGGCGCCTGGTACACCTACGAAGGCGAGCAGCTGGGCCAGGGGAGGGAAAACGCCAAGGTCTTCCTGGCCGAAAACCTCGAGCTGATGGTGGAGATCTCCGAGCGGGTGCGCAAGGCGGTCGGCTTGGGCGCCGGCAACGACGACAGGGACGAGGTGGCCCTGGGCGAGGGCGCCGACGACGACAAGCCGATCATGCTCGACGAGTAGCTCGGCAAGAGCTCAGCGGCTCCGGCGGTAGAGGGCGATGGTGACCGGCGCGAAGACGCCGATCAGCACCGCGCACCACAGCAGCGAGAACACCACCGAGTAGCCGGCGCTGTGGCCGACCAGTGGCTGCACCCGGTGGCCGTCGGCCAGGGAACGCACGGCGTTGGTCATCATGGTGACGGGCTGGTAGCTGGCGAAGCCGCGCATCCAGCTGGGCATGGTGTGCACCGGCACGTAGGCGCTGGACACGAAGGTCAGCGGGAAGACGAGCAGCGACATGCCCTGGGCGGCCTGGGCGCTGCCGGCGAACAGCCCGATGCTCAGGAAGAGCCAGCAGAACGCGAAGCCGTACAGCACGCAGAGGCCGAAGGCGGCGAGCCCGCCGGCCACTCCACCGTGGAGCCGGAAACCCACGGCGAAGCCGATGACGACGGTGACCAGCAGGCCTTCGACCTGCAGGACGGTCTCGGCCAGGGCGCGCCCCGACAGCACCGAGAGGCGAGGGATGGGCAGGCTGCGCAGCCGGTCGAGGAACCCACCTTCGACGTCCTCGGCCATCCCCGCCGCCGCCGCTGTGCCCGCGAAGAGGACGCCGGCGGCGACGAACCCAGGCACCACGAAGTCGACGTACTCGAGGCCGCCGGTGTTGATGGCCCCGCCGAACACATACCGGAAGATGAGCAGGAACATCGCCCCTTGGATGGTGCCGACGACGATGAGCTGGGGGGTACGGACGAACTTCAGGACGGTGCGACGGGCGACGGCGAGCGACGCCACGAGGAGCGACGTCTGCTCCCGAGCGGTGTCGATGGCCGCCGGAGCGGGAGCAGTTGCCGGCGAAACGGTCAGAGCCATGGGTTCTCCTCGTGCGGGTCTGTCAGGCCGCCGGCTGGCGCCGGTCGGCAGGGGGATCGTCGGTGACGCCGGCGGCGCGCTTGCGGCGACGCCAGCGGGCCAGCCGATTGCGACGGGGCGCCGTGTCCGCGGAAGCGTCGGTCTCGCTTCCGTCGTCGGGGGCGCCGGCAGTCTCGGCGGGTTCTTCGGCGGGCTTCCCGGTGAGGGCCAGAAAGACCTCATCGAGGGTTGGGCGACGGAGGCCGATGTCCTCCACGGCCACGCCGCGCTCGTCGAGGGCGCGCACGGCGACCAGCAGCTGGTCGGAGCCCTCGTCGACGCTGATCGACAGGCGCCGGGTGGCGGCGTCGACCACAGGGTCTGCTGTGCCGAGACGGCCGATGGCCTCCGCCGCCGCGCTCAGGCCTTCGGCATCCCGGGTGTGCACTTCGATGACATCGGTCCCAGCCAGGCTCTTGAGCTGGCCGGGGGCGCCGTCGGCGATGACCCGGCCGTGGTCGATGATCACGATGCGGCCGGCGAGCTGGTCGGCTTCCTCCAGTTGCTGGGTGGTGAGGAGGATGTCGGTGCCGGCGTTGGCGAGCTGGCGGATGGCGTCCCACAGCTCGATCCGGCTGCGGGGGTCGAGGCCGGTGGTCGGCTCGTCGAGCAGGAGGAGCTGCGGGGAGCCGACCAGGCTGGCGCCGAGGTCGAGCTTGCGGCGCATACCGCCCGAGTAGGTGCGCACCAGGCGGTCGGCGGCGTCGCCGAGGCCCAGGAGCTCCAGCAGCGGGCCGGCGTTGGCCCGGGCCGCGGCCCGATCCTGGCCGTACAGGCGGGCCACCATCTCCACGTTCTCCCGACCGGTCATGGCCGCCTCGACCGAGGCGTACTGGCCGGCCATCCCGACGAGCCGCCGGACCGCCTTGGGCTGGCGGCTGACGTCGTATCCGCCGACGGCCAGCGTGCCGCCGTCAGGCCGCAGCAGCGTCGCCACCGTGCGCACGAACGTCGTCTTGCCGGCGCCGTTGGGTCCCAGCAGGGCGACGAGCTGGCCCGGTTGGATGACCAGGTCGAGATCGTCCACGGCGCGCAGGCTCCCGAAGCGCTTGGTGAGCCCGCGGGACTCGATGATGGGGGTCACGGACGGTCCTCCTCGGTGGTTGTCGTGGGTCGCTCGCTTCCGGCGGGGAGCGCGGGCGGCCCCGCCCCGCCCTCCCGGTACCAGCCCCGCCATTCCTCCAGCCCGTCGAGAGAGCCCTTGTCGATGCCATCGACGATCTCGCCCACGAACGCCAGCTCGGCTTCTATGAGCCGGACGTGGTACTCGCTCTCGATGAGGAGGAGGCGGGTCAGGCCCATCTCCTCGGCGGCGCGCAGTCCGGCGCGCAGGCCGGCGAGGGTCCACTCCAAGGCGCCGACCCGCTGGCGCAGGGCGGCGACCGCATCCTCGGGCGGGAGGGCGCCGAGCAGGCTCAACCCGGCCTCGAACTGCAGGTACTCCTTGACCGGCGAGGCGATCAGGTCGGTGAGCCAGTCGGTCATCTCGGTGGCGCCGGCATCAGTCAGCTCGTAGATGGTGCGCTCGGGCCGCCGACCCTCGCGGATGGACTCCCGCACCCGGACCAGGCCGCGCTGTTCCAGCCGCTCGACCACGCTGTAGAGCGAGCCGTAGTTCAGGCGCAGGCTCTCGTGTTTGGCCCGGGTGCGCAACGTCTGGGCGATCTCGTAGGGGTGCATCGGTCGCTCCCACAGCGACACCAGCACGGCGAGCGCCAGCGGGTTGGAACGGTCTCGGCGAGGCACCCTGTTACGTATAGTCTAGATAGAGTAATAGGTCAAGAAGTATTCGGCGAAATGTGGCTGATCGGCGAGGGCCGGCCTGCTCGTGGCCGTTTCGTCCGGTTGGTGGGCTGGCGTGGCCGCGGCGGCAGACCTGTTGGGACGGACGGGCCGCGTCGGGCGTTGGGCGAGACAGACGGGCCACGGCCGCCCCGCCGCCCCGCCGGCCCCGGCCGCCCCGCCGCCCGGCCGCCCCGCCGGGCCCCGGCCGCCCGCCTGGCCGTTTCGTCCGGTCGGCGGGCTGGCGTGGCCGGGGCGGCAGACCTGTTGGGACGGACGGGCCGCGTCGGGCGTTGGGCGAGACAGACGGGCCACGGCCGCGGCGGCGCCACGGCCGCCCCGCCGCCACGGCCGCCCCGCCGCCCCGCCGCCACGGCGGCCCCGCCGCCCCGCCGCCCACGGCCGCCCCGCCGCCACGGCCGCCCCACCGCCCCGCCGCCCCGCCACACGGCCCGCTCGTGGTCGGCGCCGCCCCCGCCGGCGCCGGCCCGGCCCCGGCATAAGCTCGCGTCGTGTCCAGCACCTCGGCGGAAGGCCCGCCGCCCGCCCGCCGGTACTTCATCCGCACCTTCGGGTGCCAGATGAACGAACACGACTCGGAGCGGGTCGCCGGCGTGCTGGAAGCCGACGGTCTGGTGGCCGCCGCCGGCGTGGAGGACGCCGACGTGGTGGTGCTCAACACCTGCTGCATCCGGGAGAACGCCGACAACAAGCTCTACGGCCACCTCGGCCATCTCAAAGCGCTCAAGGACCGCCGGCCGGAGGTGCAGATCGCGGTGGGCGGCTGCCTGGCCCAGAAGGACCGTCAGGTCATCCGCCAGCGGGCGCCGTGGGTGGACGCGGTGTGGGGAACCCACAACGTGGGCCGGGCCGCCGACCTCCTTCACACCGCCGGGACGCTGGGTCCGGTCACCGAGATCCTGGAGGAGGCCCAGGCGGAAGCGGATGCCTTCCCGTCTGCGCTCCCCGTCCGGCGCCAGCTGGGGTGGGCGGCGTGGGTGACCATCCAGGTCGGCTGCGACAACCACTGCGCCTTCTGCATCGTCCCGGCGGTGCGCGGACCGGAGATCAGCCGGCCCTTCGGCCAGATCGTCGACGAGGTCACCCAGCTGGCCGCCGACGGCACCCAGGAGGTGACGCTGCTCGGCCAGAACGTCAACTCCTACGGCCGGGACCTGACCCTCGCCCTGCGGGGCGACAGCGGCTGGCGGGACCATGGCGAGCTGACGGGCGAGGCGTGGGCGGGGGCGGGGGCGCCTCGGGCCCGGCCGCTGTTCGCCGACCTGCTGCGGGCCGTCGCCCAAGTGGAGGGGATCCGTCGGGTGCGCTACACGAGCCCCCACCCCAAGGATCTGCGCCCGGAGACGGTGGCCGCCATGGCCGAGGAGCCGGCGGTCTGCGAGCACCTGCACCTGCCGTTGCAGTCGGGCAGCGACCGCGTCCTGGGACTGATGCACCGCGGCTACCGGGCGGACCGGTACCTGGAGAAGCTGGCCATGGCCCGGCGGGTGGTGCCCGACCTGGCGGTGACGACGGACATCATCGTGGGCTTCCCCGGCGAGACCGAGGCCGACTTCGAACGCACCTTGGAAGTGGTGGCCGCGGCCGAGTACGACAGCGCCTACCAGTTCGTCTTCTCGCCCCGGCCGGGGACGCGAAGCGGCGGGACGCCCTCGCGACTTCGTGCCCGCCGACGTGGCCGGGGCGCGCTTCGAGCGGCTCAAGGTGGTCGCCGAGCGCAGCGCCCTCCTTCGCCACCAGGCGCGCGTCGGCCGCCAGGAAGAGGTGCTGGTGGAAGGGCCTTCCAAGAAGGACCGGGCCATGGTCACCGGCCGCACCCGCCAGGGCAAGCTCGCCCATTTCCCGGCGCCGGCCGGGGCGCCCGTGCCCGCCGGATCCGTGGCCGAGGTCACCGTCACCCGGGCCGCCCCCCACTTCCTCACCGGAGAGCTGGCCGAGGTGGTCGCCGCCCCCCGGCACCGCACGCGTATCCCGGTGGCCGCCCTCTGATCCGCCACTTGGCGCTCGTCGGCTGCACCGCGTCGGGCAAGTCCGCCGTGGCGCTCGAGGTCGCCCGCCGCCTCCAGCGGCGACCGAACGACCACGGTGGCCCGCCCGTCGAGCTGGTGAGCATGGACTCCATGCAGGTGTACCGGGGCATGGACATCGGCACGGCCAAGCCCACCGCCGCCCAGCGCGCCGAGGTCGCCCACCACCTGATCGACGTGGTCGATCCTGACGAGCCGTGGGACATGACCCGGCATGCGGCCGCGGTCGAGTGTGCCGTCGCCGGCATCGAGCAGCGAGGCCATCGCGCCTTGCTGGTCGGGGGGACAGGGTTGTACGTGCACGCCGTCACCGACGGGTTCCGGCCTCCCGGCCGGTGGCCCGACGTGGCCGCCGCCCTCGACGCCGAGCCCGACACCGCCGCCCTGCATCGGCGGCTGCAGGAGGTTGACCCGCTGGCGGCCAGCCGCATGCAACCGTCCAACCGTCGCCGGGTCCTCCGCGCCCTCGAAGTGACCCTCGGAAGCGGCCGCCCTTTCTCCTCCTTCGGACCAGGCGTGGCCCGCTTCGCTCCGACCCGCTGGCGGCTGGCCGGCTTGTGGCTGCCCCGCGCCGTGGTCGGCGAGCGCATCGCGGCGCGCTTCGCCGCCATGCTCGACGCCGGCCTGCTCGACGAGGTGCGCCGGCTGGCCGCCGGTCGGGGGCTGGCCCGCACCGCCCGGCAGGCGCTGGGCTACCGGGAGCTGCTCGACCACCTGGAGCAGGGCACGCCGCTGGCCGCGGCCGTCGACCGGGCGGTGGCGCGCAGCCGGGCCTTCGCCCGGCGCCAACGGATGTGGTGGCGGCGCGATCCCCGCATCCGCTGGTACGGGGCGGCCGACAATCCGCTCGCCGTTGTCCCCGCCCTCCTGGGAGACTGGTCGGCGCCATGACGCCCCCCGCCTCGTCGCTCCTCAGCCTCGACAAGTACCAGGCGGTCGGCAACGACTTCCTGGTCGTGGTGGACACCTCGGGCACGCTCGCGCTCGACGCCGACTTCGCCCGGCGCCAATGCGACCGCCATCTGGGTATCGGCGCCGACGGGCTCATCCTGGCCACGACGAACGCCGGCGACGGCCCGCCGTTCGGCTTCCGGTTGTGGAACGCGGACGGCGGCGAGGCGGAGATGTCCGGCAACGGCATGCGCTGCCTGGCCCAGGCGGTGGCCGACGCCGGCCTGGTGCCCGGGTGGGCCGCCGGCGAGCCGTCGGGCCCGCCCGTCTCCCTCGCCGTGGCCACGCCGGCGGGACCGAAGGCCGTCACCCTGTGGGCCACCGCCGACCCGGATGCCGTGTGGGGCAGTGTGGACATGGGCACGGTGACCGTCGGCGGGCCACCGGAACGGTGCAACGTCGGCCACGGCCAGTTGCTGGTGGACGTGGGCAACCCCCACCTCGTCGTGGCCGGGCCCGACCCGGCGACGCTCGACGTCCGTGCCCTCGGCGCCCCCCTGGAGCGCAGCCGGACCGGAGGCATCAACGTGGAGTTCGTCACCCTCGGCCCCGGTCCCGACGAGCTCAGCCTGCGGGTCTACGAGCGGGGGGTCGGCGAGACGCTGGCGTGCGGGACGGGTGCGGTGGCCGCCGCCGCCGCCTTCGCCCACTGGGGCCGGGTCGGCGCCAAGGTGACCGTGCACCAGCCCGGCGGGCCGGTCGAGGTCCACCTGCTGGCCGACGGCCGGGCCACGCTCAGCGGGCCCAGCCGCCACGTGGCCCGCTGCCGGGTGCGCCGGGGCACGGCGCGCCCGACGGCCGCCGTGGCGGCCGGCGCAGCCCGGGGTCGCCCGTGACGCTCATCGAGCGCACGTTCCGGGAGAAGATCGTCCTCGTCGGCGTCAACGTTCCCCCCGAGGCCGAGGAGGAGACCGAGCGCCACCTCGACGAGCTCGGCCTGCTCGTCGACACCGCCGGCGCCGACGAAGCGGCACGCGTCCTGCAGCGACGCGACCGGCCCGATCCGGCGACCTACGTGGGGAAGGGGAAAGCCGCCGACCTGCGCGACCTGTCCAACGCGGTCGACGCCGACACCGTGGTCTTCGACGAGGAGCTCTCTCCGGCGCAGAGTCGCAACCTGGAGAAGATCCTCGGGCGCACGGCCATCGACCGCACCGCGGTGATCCTCGACATCTTCGCCCAGAACGCCCGCACCCAGGAGGGCAAGGTCCAGGTGGAGCTGGCCCAGCTGCGCTACCGGCTTCCCCGGCTGCGCGGACGGGGCACCGCCCTGTCCCAGCAGGCGGGCGGCATCGGCACCAGGGGCCCCGGCGAGACCCAGCTCGAGGTGGACCGCCGGCGGCTGATGCGGCGCATGACCAAGCTGGAAGCCGAGCTGCGCACCCTCACCGCCCAGCGCCGGCTGCAGCGCAAAGGGCGCCAGCGCGGCCGGCTGTCCACCGTCTCGCTGGTGGGCTACACCAACGCGGGGAAGTCCACCTTGCTCAACCGCCTGACCGATGCGGGCGTGCTGGTCGAGGACCGCCTGTTCGCCACCCTGGACCCGCGGACGCGCCGGGCCGCGCTACCGGGCGGGGAAACGGTGCTCGTGTCCGACACCGTCGGCTTCGTGCGCAAGCTGCCCCACCAGCTGGTCCAGGCGTTCCTCTCCACCCTGGAAGTGGTCAAGGAATCGGATCTGCTGGTGCACGTGGTCGACAGCGACAGCCCGGATCCGGTGGCCCAGATCGAAGCGGTGCGGACCGTCCTGGCCGAGATCGGCGCCGACTCGGTGCCCGAGCTGCTGGCGTTCAACAAGGCGGACCTGTCGCCGGAGGCCAAGCGCCTGGCCGACCGGTACCCGGGATCCGTCATGCTCTCGGCGGTGTCGGGGGAGGGGGTGGACGACCTGTTGCGGGCGGTCTCGGACCGGCTGCGCGCCTCCGCCCGGGTGGTCGAGCTGGTCGTGCCCTACACGCGGGGCGACGTGTTGGCTGCCGTGCACCGCGAGGGCGAGGTGCTGGTCGAGGAGGCCGACGAGCAGGCGCTCCGGCTGCGGGTGCGGGTCGACCAGGCGGGAGCGGCCCGCTTCGGGGAGTTCGCGGCGAGCGACGGCGCACCCGACGGCGCACCGGACGGCGCACCGGACGGCGGGCGCGACGGGTCCACCGCCCGGGCGGCGCACCCGGGATGACGCCGGCCTCGTCGCCGTCGACGGCATCGGCGGCGCCGGCCGGCTTCCGGCCGCCGGCGTATCCCTACGACCGGCTGGCGCCCCTGGGGGACGTGGCCGCTTCCCTGGAGGGTGGCGTCGTCGACCTGTCGGTGGGCACGCCGACCGACCCGCCTCCCGAGGCCGCCATGCGGGCGCTGGCCGAGGCCGACGCCGGCGGGGCGGCGCGTGGCTACCCTCCGTCGGTCGGCGGCCGGGCCCTGCTGGAGGCGATCTCGGCGTGGATCGACCGGCGATTCGGCGTGACCGTGGCGCCGGGGCAGGTGGGCGTTTGTGTGGGGACCAAGGAGTTCGTGGCCACGCTGCCGCGCTGGCTGGCGCTGCGCGCCCCGGGTCGGGACACGGTGCTGTTCCCGGCTGTGGCCTACCCCACCTACGCCATGGGCGCCGAGCTCGCCGGCCTCCGCGCCGTGCCGGTGCCCCTCGACGCCGAGTTCCGCCTCGACCTCGGGGCGATAGGCGAGGAGGACGCCGGCCGGGCCCTGGTGTTGTGGGTGAACTCGCCGGGCAACCCCGCCGGCCAGCTCGACGACCTCGAGGCGGCCGCCGACTGGGGCCGGCGTCACGGGGTGCTGGTGGCCAGCGACGAGTGCTACGCCGACTTCACGTGGGCCGGCCCGGTGCGCACCGTGCTCGCCGCCGGCACCCCCGGCCTCGGCGGCAGCGGGGCGCCCGCCGGCCCCGACCGGTTCGCCGGCGTGCTCGCCGTGCACTCGCTGTCGAAGCGCTCGAACCTGGCCGGGCTGCGGCTGGGGTGGTACGCCGGCGACGCCGAGCTGGTCGAGTACCTCCGCGAGGTGCGCAAGCACGCCGGCATGATGGTCCCCGGGCCGGTGCAACGGGCGGGCATCGCCGCCCTCGGTGACGAGGACCACGTCGAGGCGCAGCGCCGCCGCTACCGAGCCCGGCTGGAGCAGATGGCCGGGATCCTGGCCGCCATCGCCGTCTCCGCACCCCTGCCCGGCGGGGGCTTCTACCTGTGGGCCGCCGCGCCCGGCGGCGATGCCTGGGCGCTCACCGACCGCCTGGCCCGCCAGGGGGGGGCGTTGGTCTCGCCCGGCGAGTTCTACGGCGCGGCCGGGCGCGGCCACGTGCGGGTCGCCATGGTGCAGCCCCAGGAGCGCCTCGATCTGGTCGCCCGCCGCCTCGGCGTCTGAAGCCAGGTATGCCCCGCGCCGGTCAGGCTTCCGGTGGTGCGGTCAGCAGGTAGAGGCTCACCGGGTCGGCGAAGCCCTTGAGGCGGCGAGGCGCGAGGGGTTGGAAACGAAGGTCGTTGCCCGTCGCCCGGCGCACCGCCTCGGAGACGACCACCGTGGACGGCTCGGCGTCGGAGACGAGCCGGGCAGCCAGGTTGACGTCGGGCCCGTAGAGGTCGCCGAACACTGACAGCACCCGGCCCGTGGCCAGCCCCACCCGGACCGGCGGGGTGTCGTCCGAGCCGAACGCCTGCACCAGATCCCAGGCGATGCGGCAGGCGTCGTGGGGGTCCTCGGCGACGAACATGGCCTCATCCCCGATGGTCTTCACGATCTGCCCGTTGCCGCGAAACACGACGCCGGCGGTGCGCTCATCGAAGGTCATGAGCACCTCGGCCAGCTGGCGAACCGAGGCCGACGCGGTGAGGGCGGTGTATCCGACGAGGTCGGCGAAGCCGACGGTGCGCTCCAGGGTGACCGCCGAATACTCCTCATCGGTCGACCACATCCGCTCCGAGACGCCGATGAGCTGGCGGCGCAGCAAGGCGTCGAGGGTGCGGACGAAACTTGGGATCAAGGTCTGGGCGACATGGAAGTACTCTTCGACGACCTCCATGTAGGGCGCCCCCGAAACCCGTCGGGGTATCTCGAACTCCAGGCGGAATCCGGCCACGACCGTCTCGGCGATGCGCGCCATGGCCTGGCCCGCGACCCGGGCGAGTTGGAGGGTGCCGTTCTGGCCGAACAGGCGACGAGCTTCGGCCAGGAGGCGCACGGTCGCCGCCTCCTCGGCCGTGATCGGCAGGGCCGGGTCGTCGGGGAACCCGATGGCGATGAGGAGCTGGCGGGCGGTCGCCTCCTCCATGTCGGTGTCCTCGACGATCTCGCCCAGGGTGAACGGGCGGGAGGGGCGCAGGTTCAGCGCCAGCGCCAGCCCACCGAGGGACCTGGCTGCCGAGACCTCCTCGATGGTCGCACCACGCGCCGTCACGTAGCGGAGGAGCTCCAGGCGGTCGGGAGCGTCCGACGCCTCGGGATCGTAGAGCCCGCGGCGCCGCAGGTCGGCAACGTCCAGCGGCGTGTCCTCGTCGGTCACCGCACCAGCATGGTGGACGGCGTCGCCGGGCGCCTCGGCGCCCTAGGTTGCGGTCATGAAGCTGAGTGCGCGTAACCAACTGGAGGGCGTGGTGGCCCGTGTCGACCACGGAGCGGTCATGTCGACCGTGGTGGTCCGCCTGGCGGGCGGCCAGGAGGTGGTGGCGGCGATCACCAAGGAGTCGGCCGAGGGGCTCGAGCTCACCCAGGGCGAGACGGTCACCGCGGTGATCAAGGCGACCGAGGTCATGGTGGCCAAGCCCTAGCCACCGGATCATGACCGCGTTGCGCGGTTTCCATCCGGTAACATAGCGGTGTTATGTGTGGAATCGCCGTGCAATGGGGCCGGCCCGATCGAGTGGCGGGCCAGCGCATGCTCGATCGCCTGGTTCACCGTGGACCCGACGACGTCGGAGAGAAGGTGATGGGCGACGTCTGGGTGGGCCATACCCGACTCTCCATTGTGGACGTGGCCGGCGGCCACCAGCCGTTCGCCACCCGCGACGGCCGTGCCGCCATCGTCGTCAACGGAGAGATCTACAACTATCGGGAGCTCGCGCGCCGAACTCGAGGGTGGCGGCCACGACGGCACGATCGAGTGGCGCAGCTCATCCGACAGTGAGGTGGCGTTCCACCTCCTCCGCCGCCATGGGCCGGCCGCGCTGGCGCGGCTCCGGGGCATGTACGCGCTGGCGTTCACCGATGCCGACGGCGATCCGCTGCTCCTCGCGCGCGACCCAGTGGGGATCAAGCCCCTCTACTGGGCTCGGCAGGGCGAGACGGTCGTCGCCGCGTCCGAGCTGAAGGCCTTCGACCCTGCGCTGCGCGCTCGGGTCGAATTCTTTCCGCCGGGGCATTACTGGACGCCGAGCGACGGCCTCAGGCGCTTCGCTGCCGCGGTGCCAGACCGGGTGAGGGAAGCGTCCGGCGGGAGTCTCCCGGCCGACCCGAGCGGCGCCATCCGCGAGGCGCTGGTGAGGTCGGTGGAACGCCAGATGATGGGCGACGACCCCGTGGGGTGCTTTCTCTCCGGCGGCCTGGACTCGAGCATCGTGGCCGCCATCGCCGCCCGGTGGATGGAGGAGCGCGGCGAGCGGCTGCAGACCTTTGCCGTGGGAATGACCGACTCGCCCGACCTGGCCGCGGCGCGAGTCGTGGCCGCCGCCATCGGCGCCGAGCACCGCGAGGCCGTTTGCACCCACGACCAGGTGTTGGCCGCCGTCCCCGAGGTGGTGCGCTCCATCGAGCATTTCGATCCCTCCTTGGTCCGCAGCGCCATACCCAACTATCTGCTGTCCCGGCTGGCGTCGCGGCACGTCAAGGCGGTCCTGACGGGCGAGGGCGCGGACGAGTTGTTCGGCGGCTACGAGTACCTCCACCAGGGCGACTTCGAGCATCCTCAGCGGCTGCACGACGAGCTCGTCCGTTCCGTGGAGGAGCTGTGCGGGCTCAACCTCCAACGCTGCGATCGGGTAACCATGGCGTTCGGGCTCGAAGCGCGGGTGCCGTTCCTCGACGTCGACGTGATCGAGATGGCCTTGAGCCTGCCGGCCGAGGCCAAGATCCCCGGGCCGGGACGGATGGAGAAGGACCTGTTGCGCCGGGCGTTCGAGGGGTGGATCCCCGATGACGTGCTCTGGCGGACCAAGGCCCAGTTCGGCGACGGGTCCGGGCGCGGGAGACATCCGCACCGAGATGGGGCGGACCGTCGCCACCCGGGACTTCGCCGCTCGAGCGGACGCGCACCGACCCGCCGTTGCGCACCCGGGAGGAGACCGCCTACCACCGCATCTGGTCTTCCGCCCTGGCGCCGACCCGTCCCGAGGCCACGCTCACGCGCTTCGCCACCGCGTAGTCGCGAGGGATAGCGTCACCGGCCATGGCCGATCTACGGGCGACGATCGACGAGTTGTGGGAACGCCGGGACGCCATCGGGCTGGACGACGATGCCGCCACCGCCGCCGTCCACCAGGCGGTCGACCTGCTCGATCGCGGTGAGGCGCGTGTCGCCGAGCTCGACGCGGCCGGCAACGTCGTCGTGCACGAGTGGCTGAAGAGGGCCATCCTCCTTCTCTTTCGCGTTTCCGCGTTGCAGACGACCGAGGTCGGCCCGTTCGAGTACGTCGACAAGCTGCCGTTGAAGGGCGACTTCGCCGCCGCCGGCGTCCGCGTCGTGCCCGGGGCGTCAGCCCGGTGGGGCAGTTTCATCGAACGCGGCGTGGTGTTGATGCCGAGCTACGTCAACATCGGTGCGCGCGTCGGTGCCGGCTCGATGGTGGACACGTGGGCCACGGTGGGGTCGTGCGCCCAGATCGGGGCCAACGTGCACCTGTCGGGCGGGGTCGGCATCGGGGGCGTGCTCGAACCGGCGCAGGCGGCGCCGGTGATCGTCGAGGACGAGGTGCTGATCGGCAGCCGGTGCATGGTCACCCAGGGCGCCCGGGTGGGGCGCGGCGCGGTGCTGGCCGAGGGCTGCATCCTCAATCCCGGGGTGCCGGTGATCGACGCCGAGACGGGGGAGGAGCTGTCGAGAGGCGTCGTGCCCGGCGTGGTCGGTGGGCGTGCAGGCCACCCGGCCGCGGGAGTACCCGGGCGGGACGTTCGGCCTTCCGTGCCTTCTCGTCATCCGCCGGCTGACCGAAGGCGAGCGTCACGACAAGGCCCAGCTGAACGACATGCTGCGCGAGCACGGCGTCGCGGTCTGAATGGAAGAGGGGAAAGAAGCGGCCGCATCCGCCGATCGTCGGCGGTGCCCGTGACCGACCTGGTCTCGGCCACGGCCGAGCTGGTGGCGATCGCCTCGGAGAGCCATCACGAATCCGCCCTCGCCGACGAGGTCGAACGCCGCCTGCACCGCGCCCGCCACCTGGTCGTGGACCGCATCGGGGACAACGTGGTGGCCCGCAGCCAGCTCGGCCGCCCCCGCCGCCTGGTGCTGGCCGGCCACCTGGACACCGTGCCCGCCAACGGCAACGCCACCCCGGAGGTCACCGGCGACACCGTGGCCGGTCTGGGGGCGGCGGACATGAAGGGCGGCCTGGCGGCGATGCTGGACGTCGCCGCCGCGGTACGCGAACCGACGGTGGACGTGACCTTCGTGTTCTACGTGGGCGAGGAGGTGGCGCGGGTGCACAACGGGCTCCTGGCCATTGCCGCCGCTCGCCCCGAGCTCCTCGCCGGCGACGCCGCCGTGCTGGGCGAGCCCACGTCGGCGCGGATCGAAGCCGGATGCCAGGGGACGCTCAAGGCGGTCGTCACCGTCGGCGGCGCCCGGGCCCACACCGCCCGGCCGTGGATGGGGGTCAACGCCGTCCACCGCCTGGCACCCGTCCTCGATCTCATCGCCCGCTACCAGCCACGCCGGCCCGTCCTGGACGGCTGCGAGTACCGCGAAGCGCTGCAGGTGGTCGGCGTCGACGGCGGCGTGGCCGGCAACGTGGTGCCCGACCGGGCGACGCTCACCGTCAACCATCGCTTCGCGCCCGACCGTGATGCCGCCGCCGCCGAGGCGGCCCTGCGCTCCCTGGTCGGCCAGGTCCTCGACCCGGCGCAGGGAGACGACGTGGCCGTGGTCGAAGCCGCTCCGGGGGCGCCGCCGGCCCTGGACGACCCGCTCCTCGCCGCCCTGGTGGAGGCGTCGGGTCAGCCGCCGCGGGCCAAGCTGGGATGGACCGACGTGGCGTTCTTCGCCGAGCGGGGCATCCCGGCCGTCAACTTCGGCCCCGGGGACCCGGAACTGGCCCACACCGCCGGGGAGTGGGTGGGGCGAGACGAGCTGGAGCGGGTGGCCGCCATCCTGCGCCGCCTGCTCGCCGGCTAGCTCTGAGCGCCGCTTGCGGTGCGAAGCGGCTAGCTCAGCGCCGGGAGGCTCCGGGAATCAGACCTGGGCCAGGTCGGCGTTCACCGGTGCGGGCGCCACCGTCGCCTCGGCGCCGAGGCGGGGGAGGCGACGGTCGAGCCACGACGGCATCCACCAGTTGGCGTTGCCGAGCAGTTCCATGATCGACGGGACGAGGACCATGCGCACCAGGGTGGCGTCCACCAGGATGGCCGCGGCCAGGCCGAGGCCGAAGACGTCGAGGACCCGCAGCGGGTCGCCGATGACGAAGGAGCCGAAGACGCACACCATGATGGCCGCGGCTGCGGTGATGACCCGAGCGGTGGAGGCCAGGCCGTCGGCGATCGCCGTGGTGCTGACCCCGGTGCGCCGCCACTCCTCTCGCATGCGCGACAGGAGGAAGACCTCGTAGTCCATGGACAGGCCGAAGGTGATGGTGAACATCATCATCGGGATCCACGGGTCGATGGGCCCCTTGGTCAACCCGAGCAGTGAGACACCCCAGCCCCACTGGAAGACGGCCACGATCACCCCGTAGGCGGCGCCGATGGACAACAGGTTCATGAGCGCGGCCTTGAGGGGGATGGCGATGGAGCGGAACAGCAGCATCAGCAGCAGGAACGCCAGCACGATCACGCCGCCGATCACCCACGGGAGACGGCCGGAAAGGTAGGAGGAGGCGTCGACGCCGGCGGCGGTCTCACCGCCCACGTAGACGCGGACGTCGCTGCCGCCGACCGCGTTGGGCACCACGTGGTCTCGCAGCTGGTGCACGAGCGTCGCCGTCTGCGCCGCCTGCGGGCCGGTCGTCGGGTAGAGCGTGATCACCGCGGCGTTGCCCGAGGCGTTGAAGATGGCCGGACTGGTCGCCGCCACCCCCGCCGTCGTCTGCAGCTGGCGGTCCAGGGTGTCCACCGCGGCCCGCCCGCCGCCGGCCGGGACGTCGGCGGCCAGCACCAGCGGCCCGTTGTACCCGGGCCCGAACCCCGATGCCAGCAGGTCGTAGGCCTGGCGGGTGGTCAGCTTGGTCGGGTCGTTGCTGGCGTCGCTGAACGCCTGGCGCAGCGAGAACATCGGCAGGGCCAGAAGGATCAGCAGCCCGATGGCGACGAGCCCGCAGACGGCAGGCCGGCGCTGGACCGTCCGGCTCCAACGCCACCAGAAGCCGCGTGCGGCCATGGGGTTGGCCGAGTGCAGCAGCCCGGGGACGTGCAGGCGGTCGATGGCCCGCCCGGAGAAGCCGAGCATGGCCGGCAGCAGGGTCAGGGCGGCGGCCAGGACCAGACACACGGCGGCGATGGCGCCCAGGGCGAGCCCGGTCATGAACGCCTGTCCGACCAGCAGCAGTCCGAGCAGGGAGATGATCACGGTGCCGCCGGCGAAGAGCACCGACCGCCCGGCGGTCATGTGGGCGACGACCACGGCCTGGCGAGGCGTTCGGCCTTCGCTCAGCCCCTGGCGGTAGCGGGTGACGATGAACAGGGCGTAGTCGATGCCGACGCCGAGGCCGATCATGGCCATCATCTCCGGGCCGAACGAAGGCACGGTGATCAGGAAGCTGAGCAGGGCGATGATGCCGAAGCCGGTGCCCACGCCCACCAGGGCGGTGAGAATCGGCAGCCCCATGGCGACCACCGAGCCGAAGGCGATGAGCATGATGATGATGGCGGCGGTGATGCCGATGCCCTCGCTCGACCCGGGCGAAGCCGTCACCACGTTGCTGATGGGATTGCCGCCGAGGGCGACCTCGAAGCCGGGACGGGCGAAGCTCCGGGCGACGGAGACCACGTGCTTGACGTCGGCCTTGGGCAGGTTGTTGCTGACCTTGTCGAACTGGATGGTGGAGAAGCCGGTGCGGCCGTCGGCCGACACGGCATGGGTACCGGGGGCGAAGGGGCTCGTCACTGCGGTGACGTGGGCGAGCGGCCGCACCGCGGCATTGACCGCGGCGATCCGCTGGGCGTTGGCCGGGCTGTTCAGCGGGCCGGTGGTGTGGAACACCACCTGGGCGCTGTCGCCGGCATGGGCAGGGAAGCGCTCGTGGAGCAGGTTCTGCGCCTGCTGCGACTGGCCGCCGCCGCCGAAGTTGTTCTCGTAGTGGCTGCCGGCGGCGGTGGAGACGGCGACGATGGCGATGACGAGGGCGATCCAGGCCAGGAGGACGCGGCGGCGATGGTCGTAGCACCACGCCCCGAGCCGGCCGAAGCCGGTGGACGGGGCCGGGGGCTCGGCCGTGTCCGGGGTCGTTCGCGTCATACTGTTCACGAGTGATGACTTCTAGCACACAATTCACCAGGCGTGAACCCCCGGTGGCACAAGTCACAGGCCGGCCCGATTCGGGCCGGCAGGGCGGGCACTGATGCCCCGGACGGGCCGACGGCCGGGTGACGCGGACACCCGTCAGCTCATCGTGGACGCGGCGCGCGCCGAGTTCGCCGAGTCCGGGTACAACGACGCCACCATCCGCTCCATCGCCCGCCGGGCCGAGGTGGACCCGGCGCTGGTGTACCACTACTTCGGCGAGAAGTCGGCGTTGTACGTGGCCAGTGCCAACCTGCCGGTCGATCCCCGGCGGGTCAAGATCCAGGCGTCACAGGCCGGAGGTGGGGGCGCGCAGATCGTCGAGCGTTTCCTGGCCCAGTGGGAACGCGACGAGGTCCCCGGGCAGGCCTTCGTCACCCTGGTCCAGGCCGTGGCCGGTTCCCCCGACGCGGCGGACAGCATGCGCGAGTTCCTCACCGAGCGGGTGTGGGGTCCGTGCCCACCGGACATGGACGAGGAGGTATGGGCCCGGCGCAGCGCGCTGGTGTCGTCGCAGCTGGTGGGCGTGGCCTGGACCCGTTACATCCTCAAGGTCGAGCCCATGGCCTCGGCGTCCCGACGCCGGGTGGCGCAGTGGGTCGGTCCGATCATCGACGACTACCGCCACGGGCGGGCCGACGGGCCTGCCGGCGGTCGCTGAGCCCGATCAACCGAGACGTCGGAGCACGCTGAGCACCCGGCCGTAGATCGCCACCTCGCCGGGTTCGAAGACCATGGGTTCCATGCGCTGGTTGGCGGGGGTCAACACCACCTTGTTGCCCCGGCGGCCGAAGGACTTGACCGTCGCTTCGTCGCCGGGGATGCCGGCGACGACCACGTCGCCGGCGTCGGCGACCGGCTGCTGGCGAACGATCAGGTAGTCCCCGTCGAGGATGCCGGCGTCGACCATGGAGTCGCCCCGGACCTTCAGCATGAACACCGGCCCGTCGCCGGTGAAGTCCTCGGGCAGGGGGAGCAGCTCCTGGACGTTCTCCTCAGCCAGGACGTCGGTGCCGGCGGCCACGTCGCCGACGAGGGGCACGTGGCGAGCGGGGCGGCGGTCGATGGGGGCGCCGCACATGGCGTCGTAGCGCACCTCGATGGCCCGCGGCTTGGTGGGATCCCGGCGCAGGTAGCCCTGCTTCTGGAGCGTGGTCAGGTGGGCGTGGACCGTCGAGGACGAGGTCAGTCCGACGGCCTCGCCGATCTCGCGGACCGACGGCGGGTAGCCGCGGTCGTGCAGCTGCTCGGCGATGAACTCGAGGATCTCCCGGCGCTTCCCCGTGAGCTCGGTCTCCATCATGGCTGCCTCCTGCCTCTCACGCGATTTCACGATACCACTCCTCGGGTCGGGGCGACAAACACCTGTTCGATTTCCAGCTTGACAGGGAACAGGCGTTCGGTGTTGGATGGTGGGCGAACAGGCGTTCGATGGACCGGTTCGACACACCGGTTCGACACGGAGGAGGTGCGTGATGGCGGCGGTGGTGCTGGCCCCGATCGACGGGTACGAGAGCGATCCCCTTCCCCTCCGGCCCCAGCTCCGCGTCGTCCCCGACCCACCGCGCCGCCGGCGGGCCCGCCCCGAGGTGCGCCGCCGGCGCCGGGTGGTGGCGGCCGCGGCCACGTCCCTGTTCGCGGTGCTCGCGGTCGCTTCGGCGCTGGCCGCGGGTACGGGCGCACCCGGGAGCGGGCCCCTCACCGCGACCGGGTCGCCCGCCGCGGCGTCGGTCCGGCCCGCGGCGGCGCACGTGTGGACCGTGCGCCCGGGCGACACGCTGTGGAGCATCGTCGAAGCCAGCGGCGTGCGCGGGGATCCCCGCCCCGTGGTCGACCGGCTCGCCGCCGACCTCGGCGGGCGACCCCTCGAGGTGGGTCAGCGCATCGTCGTGCCGTGATCGGGACCGTGGTCCCGGCGCTACCATCGCCCGACCGACAAGGGCTGCCGACGTGGGGAAGGGGCCGTGGCAATGGGAGGTGGCCGGGTGGCGCTGGCTGCAGTGCTGGCCCTCACGCTGGTGGCGGGGTGTTCGTCCTCGGCCAGCAAGACGGTCGTGCCGGTGTCGTCGACAACGACGACGATCCCGCACATCACCCTGCCGCCGTACCCCATTCCGGGGGCCGGCGCCATCCCCGATGATCCCGCCGCCCACAAGCTGGTGGCCATCACCAGCTGCGTCCCGAACGCCGGCGGATGGATGGCCGCCGGGACGGTGAAGAACCCGGGCACCGCCGCCGCCACCTACGCCCTGACCATCTTCTTCGAGGCCGGCGGTCGGACCCTCAACTACGCGCAGACGACGGTGATCGTGGAGCCCCGCAGCTCGGCTCCCTGGTTCGTCACCCGTCACTTCGAGGCACCCCGCGCAACCAAGTGCGCCCTGCGCGGCGTCGGCGTCTCCTGACCGGCCGGCTGCCGGCGGTGCCGGAGGTGGGAGGTAGGGTCGACGGTATGCGCTGCCCTCAGTGCTCGAGCATCGACGACAAGGTCATCGACTCGCGCACGGCTGAGGAGGGCGCCGCCACCCGCCGTCGGCGGGAGTGTCTGACCTGCGGGCGGCGGTTCACGACCTACGAACGCCTGGAGGAGCTGCCGTTCGTCGTGGTCAAGCGTTCGAGGGCACGCCAGCCCTTCGACCGGTCGAAGATCGTGGCCGGGGTCCGGGCGGCAGCCAAGAACCGGCCGGTGTCGCCGGAGCAGATGGAGGTGCTCGCCGGGGAAGTCGAGGAGGCCTTGCGCCTGGAGGGAACCGAGATTCCCAGCGAGCTGGTGGGCGTGGCCGTCCTCGGCCGCCTCCGGGACCTCGACGAGGTCGCCTACGTGCGGTTCGCCAGCGTCTACAAGGGATTTTCCGAACCGGGCGACTTCGCCCGCGAAGTCGGTGCCCTGGTCAAGGAGACCGAACCGAAGGCCGAGGCGCCGGGCTAGCCATTAGCGTCGCGGGCATGCGCGTGGGGGTCCTGACGGGTGGCGGCGACTGCCCCGGGCTGAACGCGGTGATCCGCGCCGTCGTCCGCAAGGGCGAGGTGGCCCACGGGGACGACTTCGTCGGCTTCCTGGACGGCTGGCGGGGCGTGATCGAGGATCACACCACCCGCCTCGACGTCGAGCGCTGCCGCGGCATCCTGCCCCGCGGCGGAACCATCCTGGGCACGTCGCGTACCAACCCCTACAAGATCGACGGCGCCGTGCCCAGGGCGCTGGCCACCCTGCGGGCCGAGCGCATCGACGCCCTGGTCGCCATCGGCGGCGAGGACACCCTGGGCGTGGCCAACCGGCTGCACGGGGAGGGCGTCGCCGTGGTCGGGGTGCCCAAGACCATCGACAACGACTTGTCGGCCACCGAAGTGACCTTCGGGTTCCACACCGCCGTGCAGGTGGCGACGGACGCCATCGACCGGCTGCACACCACCGCCGAGTCCCACGACCGGGTCATCGTGTGCGAGGTGATGGGCCGGAACGCGGGATGGATCGCCACCTACGCCGGCATCGCCGGCGGGGCCGTGGAGATCATCGTGCCCGAGGAGCCCTTCGACATCGATGAGGTGTGCCGCAACCTGAAGACCCGGCACGCCAAGGGCCGGTACGCGTCGATCGTGGTCGTGGCCGAGGGCGCGGTGCCCAAGGAAGGGACCATGCAGCTGGCCGCCCCCGAAGTCGACCAGTTCGGTCACCCCCGTCTCGGCGGCATCGCCAACGCCTTGGCGCCCGAGATCGAGCAGCGCACCGGGTTCGAGACCCGGGTGACCATCCTCGGCCACATCCAGCGGGGCGGGACGCCAACCGCGTTCGACCGGATCCTGGCCACCCGTTTCGGCGTGGCGGCCATCGACGCCGCCCACGACGGGGCGTTCGGCCAGATGGTGGCGCTGCGGGCCGACCACATCGTGCGGGTCCCCCTCGCCGAAGCGGTGACCGAGCTCAAGCTGGTGGACGAGAGCCTGGTGCACGACGTCGCCGGCGTGTTCTTCGGCTAACGGTCACGACGGTGCGGGGGAGAGGAAGTCGGGGTCGGTGAAGGCTCCCGCTTTCTCCAACAACTCCTGCATGGGGGCGAACAGCTCGGGCGTGGTGGCCAGCACCACGGCGTTGTCCGACACGGCCACCGGCGCGCCCGCCTCTTCGCACAGCAGCCGGCCCGCCGACAGGTCCCACGGGCTCAGCCCCCATTCGTAGTAGGCGTCGAAGCGCCCGCCGGCCACCCAGCACAGGTCCAGGGCGGCCGAGCCGAAGCGGCGAATGTCGCGCACGGAGGGCAGCACCCGCGTGGCCACCTCCGCCTCCCACGCCCGCCGGGGCGCCTGGTAGGCGAACCCGGTGGCCACCAGCGCCGTCGACAGGTCCGAACGTCCTCGGGCGATCGAGCACGGCTCGCCGTTGCAGGTGGCGCCGCGTCCCCGCGTGGCTCGCCAGGTCTCGTTCCGCGACGGGTCGATCACCACGCCGGTCACCGGCGCCCCATCCACCAGGGCGGCGACCGACACGCTCCAGTGGGGCACGCCGAACAGGTAGTTGGTGGTGCCGTCGAGGGGGTCGACCACCCAGCGCACGCCGGTCGTCCCGTCGCGCTGGTTGCCTTCCTCGCCGAGCACGGCATCGTCCGGCCGGCGCTCGGCGAGCACCTCGTACACCAGGGCCTCGGAGGCCCGGTCGACCTCGGACACCATGTCGGTCGTCGAAGACTTGGTCTCGACGCGATGGGCCTGGCCGTAGCCGTGGCGGAGGATGTCGGCGGCGCCGTCGGCCACGTCCAGGGCGACGGTGGCCAGCTCGTCGAGAAGCCCGTCGCGGGGAGGGGATGGCGGAGGCGGCACGGTTCCCCTGCCTAGCGCATCGGGGGCCGTCGCTACGCTCCAGCCGTGTCCAACACCCCGCTCTCGGCCACCCGGACCGTCGATCTGCGCAGCGACACCGTCACCCAACCCACCCCCGAGATGCGCCGGGCGATGGCCGAGGCCCGGGTCGGCGACGACCTGTACCGCGAGGACCCGACCGTCAACGCCCTCGAGGAGCTCTTCGCCGACCGGGTCGGCAAGCAGGCGGCGCTGTACGTACCGAGCGGGACCATGGCCAACCAGCTGGCCCTGCGCGTCCTGACCCGGCCCGGCGACGCCGTGGTGGCGCCGGCGCGCAGCCACGTCGTCGCCTACGAGAACGGCGCCGGCGGGCTCAACGCCGGCGTGGTGTTCCGGACCGTCGACGACACCCGAGGCGCGGTGGACCGGGGCGCCGTCGACGCGGCCATGGCCGCCAGCCGCCATCACCAGCCGCCCGTGGGTCTGGTCACCCTGGAGGACACCCACATGGCCGCCGGCGGCGTCCCGCTGGCCGGCGCTGACGTCGCCGCCGTCGGGGCGCTGGCCTCGGCGGCGGGCGTGCCCATCCACCTCGACGGCGCCCGACTGTGGAACGCCTCGGTGGCGTCGGGCGACTCCACCGCGACGCGCGCCGAGGCGGCCACCACGGTGATGTGCTGCCTGTCCAAGGGGCTGTGCGCCCCGGTCGGTTCGGTGCTGGCCGGCCCCGCCGACGTCATCGCCGCCGCCCGTTTCGAGCGCAGCCGGATGGGCGGTTCGATGCGCCAGGCCGGGATCATCGCCGCCGCCGGGCTGGTGGCGCTGGACACCATGGTCGAACGGCTGGCCGAGGACCACGCCCGGGCCCGGCGGTTGGCCGAGGCGGTCGCCGATCGCTGGCCCGACGCCGGCGTGGGCGAGGCGGCGGGCCTCGACGGGTTGGGCGGGGATGGGGTGCGGACCAACATCGTGGTGTTCGCCCACCCTGACCCGGCCGCGCTCGCCGTGCACCTCGAGGCCCACGGCGTGCGCGCCGGCACCATCGCCCCCGGCGTGGTGCGCCTGGTCACCCATCGCGACGTCGACGACGCCGGCATCGAGCAGGCCTGCCACGCCCTGGCCGTGGCGCCCTGAACGGTGCGGCCTGAACGGTGCGGCCTGAACGGGGCGGCCGGAGTCAGCCGACTTCGTTGTGGAGGGCCGCCGCCTCCCGCCCGTCCGGCTGGTAGGTGGGCGTGAACGCCACCGTCGAGGAGCCCCGCCCTCGCAGGGAGATCTCCCCGGTGGCCTGCCAGTGGCAGGACTCGTCGCCGCTGGCGGCGACCACCGCGCTGCTGGCCAACACCCGCCGGGGCACGCTCTTGGCCTGCTCGGTCAACCGGGACGCCTCGTTGACGGGATCGCCGATGATCGTGTACTCGAAGCGGTCGGGTGAGCCGATGTTGCCGGCGACCACGGTGCCGCTGGACACACCGATGGCGGCGTCGAGACGGGCGACCGCGGGCTGTTGCCGATCGAGTCGGGCGTGGAGCGCCCGGGCCGCGCGGAGCGCGTGGGCGGCGTGGGCCTCGTCCCCGCTGGGCGGCCCGAAGACGCACAGGGCGCCGTCCCCTTCGAACTTGTTGACCCAACCCCCTTCCGCCGCGACCGTGTCGACGACCGCCTCGAAATAAACGTTGAGGGCGCGGACCACGTCCTCGGGAGGAAGCGCGGCCGCCAACCGGGTGGAACCGACCAGGTCGACGAACACCGCGCTCGCCGGCGTCCGTTCGCCTCCGAGGGCATCCCCCCGCTCGAGGGCGCGCTCGGCGACGGCCTCGCCCACATACCGGCCGAACAGGTCCTCCAGCTCCCGGCGCTGGCGAAGCCCGCTGACCATCCGGTTGACGCCAGCTTCGACTTCGCCCACCTCGCCGGCGTCGTCCACCGGCACCACGACCGACAGGTCGCCACGCTCGACGCGCTGGAGGGCGCGCCGGACGCCTTCGAGGGGCTCGGCAACCGATCCGGCGGCGACGGAGGCGAGCGTGACCCCGGTGATCAGGGCGATCACGCACAGCGCCACCAGCGGGAGCATGAGGCTGTTCACGGTGCGGATATCGGTGTCGGTGACCACCAGGACCAGCCCGATGATCGGGATGCCGGAGCCGAAAGCCCAGGCCAGGAGGACACGGGACCGGACCCCGACACCGAGTGGACGACGGGACAGGTCGATGCCGAGGGCGCGCTGTAGGAGCGTTCGAAACGGCCGCCCCGAGCGGGAGGGCCGGACGGGAAGGTCCCCGCCGAGGGCGTGGGCCACGACGGGGCGCAGCGCCCGCTCAATGGAGAACACGATGAGCGAGCACGCGGCCAGGCCGCCGAGAAGCACGCCGACGACCGACGCCTGGATGCGGTTCGACGAGTATCCCTCGAGCGCGGTCAGCGTGCCGTACAGGCCGGCGGCGAGCACCCAGAAGACGAAGGCGCCGGCGGCCTGCCGGATCGGCTGGGCCAGCGTCGCCTCCTGTTCGGCCGCCGTCGGCGCACGCCCCGAGTTGAGCCAGCGAGCGACGGGACGGAACAGCCGGGCGTTGATCGCGGTGGCTGCGGGCAGGGCGCAGCACAGGTAGATGACCATGGCGAACAGCGTCAGGTGGTTGGCGTCGGTCACCACCCCGCCGGAACGGCGGCCGGGGATCAGGTACATCAAGAAGCCAACCGTCACCGCGCCGGCGGAGAGGTTGGCCACGAGGAGGATGGCGACGACCCGCAGCAGCGGCCGGTGCCACCGGCGCATCATGACCTCAACCTATCCCGGCCGGTCGCTGCTTTCGCTGCTTTCGTGTCCCTGTCGTCCGCAGCCGGCGCGGGACGGGTGTCGCACCTCTCCAGGCCGCCCTCTCCTACGGCATAGCCTGGCGGGGTGCCCGACCTGCTCGCTGCGGTGCCGGCGAGCGCGCTGGCCGTTTACGCCCATCCCGACGATCCCGACGTGTCCTGTGGTGGCACCTTGGCGAAGTGGGCGGCCGCCGGATGCCAAGTCCACGTCTGCGTGTGCGCAGACGGGGACAAGGGATCGCTGGATCCCGCCGTCTCGCCTGCGGACCTGGTCCGCCGCCGGCGGGACGAGGTCGCCGCCGCCGGCGCCGTGCTCGGTGTCGCCCGGCATCACTGGCTCGGCATCCCTGACGGCGACCTCGAGGACGACGCCCTGCTTCGCAGCCGGCTGGTGGCGCTGATCCGATCGGTGCGGCCCGCCACCGTGGTCAGCCCCGATCCGACGGCCGTCTACTTCGGCGCCCACTACGTCAACCACCGCGACCACCGGGCGGCGGGCTGGGCGGCGCTGGATGCCGTCGCCCCGGCGGCGGCCAATCCGCACTATTTCCCCGAGGCCGGCTCCTCGCACCGGGTGGGGACGCTCCTCCTCTCGGGGACGTTGGACCCGGACTGCTGGGTCGACATCGGCTCCACCATCGACGCCAAAGCCGCGGCGGTGGCCTGCCACCAGAGCCAGGTCGGCGAGGGCGGCGAATGGCTGCGCACCGTCGTGCGCCAGCGCGCCGAGGAGGCGGGAGGCGAGGCCGGCGTCCAGTACGCCGAGGCCTACCGGCGGGTGCTGCTGGTCTGAGCGGTCCGAGCGAGGCGGTCCCACGCCCGTGGGAGACTGGGGCACGGTGGAGGGCGAACGACCTGCTCACGGGTCGGCCGAGGGATCGGCCGACCGGTTAGCCGAACCCTCGGCTGAACGATCGGCCGGACCCTCGGCGCCCGGGTCGACCTCGGCGCCTGGGTCGACCTCGGCGGCGACCGACCCGTCCCCGACCATCCTGCACGTCGACATGGACGCCTTCTTTGCCGCCGTCGAAGTCCTCGACGACCCGACCCTCGCCGGACGCCCGGTCATCGTGGGCGGCGCCGGGCGGCGAGGGGTGGTGGCGTCGTGCACCTACGAGGCACGCGCCCACGGCGTGCGCTCCGCCATGGCCGCGGCGGAGGCCCGCCGGCGCTGTCCCGGGGCCACCTTCGTCGCCGGCCGCTACGCACGCTACGCCGAGGTGAGCGCGGCCTTGCGTGCCATCTTGCACCGCACCACGCCCCTGGTGGAGGGCATCGGACTCGACGAGGCCTTTCTCGACGTGTCCGGTGCGACCCGATTGCTCGGATCACCGCCGGCGATCGCCGCCCGGCTGCGCCGTCAGGTGGCCGACGAGCTCGGGTTGACGTGTTCGGTGGGGGTTGCGGCGACGAAGTTCCTCGCCAAGCTGGCTTCCGAGGCGGCCAAGCCCCGCATCGGCCCGAGCGGGGTCACCCCGGGTCGGGGCGTCATGGTGGTGGCGGCCGGCGCCGAGCTGGCGTTTCTCCATCCGCACCCGGTGGAGGCGCTCTGGGGGGTGGGTCCCGCCACCGCCAGCCGGCTCAACCGGATGGGGGTGACCACGGTCGGACAGCTCGCCGACGTGCCCCTCGAAGCCCTCGTTGCCTCGCTCGGTCGGGCCCACGGCCGCCATCTCCACTCCCTGTCCTGGGGGCACGATCCGCGTCGCGTCGAGCCCGATCGGGAGCTCAAGTCGGTGAGCCACGAGGAGACCTGGGCCCACGACCGCTACGAGCGCGCCGACCTCCACAACCAGGTGGTGCGCATGGCCGACGCGGTGGCGAGCCGGCTCCGCGTCGCCGGGCTCAGCGGCCGGACGGTCACCCTCAAAGTCCGGTTTGGCGACTTCAGCACGATCACCCGTTCCCGGACCTTCGCCACACCCGAGGACACCGGGCCCGCGCTGGCCACCGCCGCTGATCGCCTTCTCGACGGGGTCGACCCGTCACCCGGCGTTCGCCTCCTCGGCTTGTCCGTCTCCTCGCTGTCGCCGGGCTCCGCCGGTTCGACACGCGCCGAGCAGCTCAGCCTCGAACTGGGCGCCGCCGCGCCGCCGACCTCCGACTGGACGCCGGGCGCCGGCACCGCCTCCGAGGACGCGGCCACTGCCGCCGTCGACGCCGTCCGTCGCCGCTTCGGTGACGCGTCGGTGGGACCGGCGGCCCTGCTCGACGGGACGGGTTTGCACGTCAAGCGTCGGGGCGAGGGTCAGTGGGGCCCGGAGTCGGTGGATCCCCGGTGACCGACCGTCGGGTTGCGACCGCGTTGCTGTAGGTTGCGCCAAGCGCGATCATGCTTGGACACGCCAACAACCCGGAGTAGAGGGTGGGGTCGGTGCCGCTTTCGGACCACGAGCAACGGATTCTGCAGCAAATCGAGCAGGGGTTCTACGCCAATGATCCGCGCTCGGCCGAGCGCCTGCAGGAGACCACTCTGTCCCGATACCTGGCGCGCAACTGCCGCTGGTTCGCGGCGGTGTTCTTCCTCGGGTTGGTCATTCTGTTGGCGTCGTTTGCGGCCAACTGGGTCGTCGGGGTGGTCGGTCTGGCGGTCATGCTCGCCGGCGCCATCGGCTTCACCCAGAATCTCCGCCGCATGGGCAAGCACTCCTGGCAGCAGATGACGCAGACGTTGCGGGCCCGGGACGTGAACGAGACGCTCGACGACGCCCGCCGTCGCCTCCGTCGCCGCCTCGGCGGCGACGACTGAGCGCCGCTCGCGGTGCGAAGCGGCGAGCACTGAGCGCCGCGCCCAAGACCAAACCGAGGGTCCCGGCCGAGCCTGAGGCGCAGCCATGGCCCCGTCGTGGGCCCGTCGGTGGCCCCGTCAGTGGCCCAGTCTGTGGCCTTCCGGGTGCAGAAAAACCACCCGCGGAACGTTCCGAGGGTCAAAACAACGACCCGGGGTGTTCTTTTTGCCCGCGGAAGCTTCCGCGTGTGGATTTTCCGCACGCGGAACCGCGTCCGGACCACGCCCGTCCGGCCTGATCCGGGCCCCGGACCAGACCGCGGGGGTGGGTCGCCGGATGCTTACTCGGACGTGACGACGACGGGGACCTCCCGCCATCCCGCCTTGCCCGCCGGCGACAGCGAGTAGCCGGGTTGGACGAGCAGCGCCGGCCGGCGGCG
This sequence comes from uncultured Actinomycetota bacterium, assembly GCA_963757175.1. Lineage (GTDB taxonomy): Bacteria > Actinomycetota > Acidimicrobiia > Acidimicrobiales > Palsa-688 > CAVWQR01. The sequence goes on from CAVWQR010000002.1 coordinate 818,735, forward strand.
GAGCGGGATGGCGTCCTCGAGGCGCCGGCCGACGGTCGCGGCGATGGCCTCTGCCCGCGCCGCGGGCCCGTCGGGTACCGCCCCGGCGGCGTAGTCGGCCCGTTCGACGAGGGCGGCGAGCTCGGCGAAGCCGCCGTCGTCGGGTTCGCCGTGCCGGTCGTCGCCTGCAGTCGCCGGCGTGGCGTCTGCGGCCTCGACCTCTGCCCCCGCCCGGCCCCCTCGCGGCGCGTCTCGGCCCCGGAGTCGGCCGCGCTGACGGTCCGAGGAGCCGTCGAGCAGGTACGGCAGGTCCGTGCCGACCCTGGTGGCGAGCTCACCGACCGTTTCGTCCGGCGCCCGCCACACGTCCCAGCGGGCCAAGTGCTCGAGGACCTCGTCCCACGCCACCAGGATCCGCGCCCGGGCGTCGGTACCAGCGCGCCGTCGCCGCCGCTGCCACCGCCATCGGCGGATGATGGCCAATGCGCAGACCCATCCCCCCGCGAGCACGGCCAGGGCGGCGATGACCAGGCCCAGGCGGCTGAGGTCGGTGGAACCCTGCGTCCTCGACGCCACGGGCGGCGCCACGGAGGAGCTGGGGAGGGTGGACTGCGACGCCGGCGTTGCCTGGTGGCTGGGAGGATTGGGGGACCCGGCCTGGGCCGACGAGGAGGACGGGCTGGACGAGGCGGCGGTGACTCCGGTGTAGGCGCTGGCGTCGGGGACCTGACGCCCCGGGGTGGGCTCGAAGGGAACCCACCCGACGGTCGGGAAGTAGACCTCGGGCCAGGCGTGGGCATCGGAATCGTCCACGTGGTAGAGGCCGTCGCCCCCGAGCGTCCCGCTCTGGAACCCGATGGCGATGCGGGTTGGCAAGCCGACGAGGCGGGCGAGGACCGCGTAGGCGCCGGCGAACTGCTGGCAGTATCCGGTGCGGGTGTGGAAGAGGAAGCCCTGGAGTGCAGTGGCGGAGTCGTCGCTCGGTGGGGTCAAGCTGTAGGTGAAGCTGGGCCCGTGGAAGAACTGCTCGAGGGCGATCGCCTTGCCGTACTCGGTCGACTGCGACTGGGTGATCTCCTGGGCCAGCCGAACCACGTTCGAGGACAGGCGAGGGAGCCGGAGATAGCGCGCCATGTCGGCGGGCATCTTCCTGGGCACGCTCGCCAGCGCGATGGGGCTGAGCGAGGCCAGCTCCTGGAGCGAGGTGACCCGGTAGTTGTCGCCGTCGGCGGTCGGCTTGGACGAGATCAGCGACGCCGATTGCGGGTCCCAGGTCACGGGCTGGTTGGCGGAGACCGCCTCGGGGTCGAAGCCGGTGGGAAGCCATATCGAGTCGAGCGCCTCGATATGGAAGGACTCGTCGACCCGGCGGGTTTCCGGCCGAGGCGGCGTCACGCCCGGCAACTTGCCCGCGAATCCCTGGTAGCTGTTGGTCGACTCCCACACCTGGCCGGTGAAGGTGTCGAGCGAGGTGAGCCGCCAGTAGGAAGGCTGCGCGCTGCGCACGGTCATGACCTCCACCGACGACTGGGTGACCAGGCGGGTGCGGAGATCGTCGAACGGGCTGGGAGTGACCCGGCTCCCGGCCCCGTGGTTGTTGAGGGTCTTCCAGCCGAGCACCCCCGTTCCCTCCGAGTTGGGCAGGACGGGCGCCACGGCCAGGGCGGCGATCACCGCCACCGCCGCGCAAAGGCCACCGACGACCACTGCTCCGCCGGCCGTCCCGCCCCGCCGGTCGCCGAACCAGGGTCCGACGCGTCCGCTGACGGTGGTGCGGTGAGCGAGCAGCAGGGCGGCGATGGCGGCCACTTCGAAGCCCACCGCCCAGGACCGGTACCGCGGCGAGCCCAGGGCGCAACAGGTGACGAACAGGGCGAAGCCCGGCGCCACCCCCTGGAGAACGGTGCGGACCCGGAAGGTCAGCCAGTCGGCCAGCACCGCCGCGGTGCCGACGGCCCAGACGGCGAGCAGGGTCAGCGCCGGCGTGGCCGCGATCGGCGTGGCCATGGTGCGTATCTCCGCCCGCCCGGCGACGATCGCCGCGTGCACCGTGGTCCATGACCGCCCGAGCGGGAGCCCGTAGCTCAACGAGCCCGGGAACACCAGGTAGACCGATACCACCGCCACCACGCCCAGCCCCACCAGGATCGGGAACGGATCGGGGAGTGGGCGGCGACGCAGGCCGAGCGCCACCGCGTGGGCGACCACCGCCATGGCCACCACTGGGCCCATCCACCTGGTGTCGGCGAACACCCGGGCGAAACTCACGGCCGAGGCCAGGGTGAGCAGGAGCAGGAAGGCCGTGGCCACCAGGGAGAGGCCGCTGCCGTCGGCGGTCGCCGGGGTGCCGACACCAGCCCGCCCGCTGGCGCCACCCTGCCCGCCGGCGCCACCCTGCCCGCCTCCACCACTGCGCCCGCCGGCGCCACGCCGCGGGCCGCCCCGGCCCGGGCTCCCCGGACCCTCCGGGCCCCCGTTGCGGGCCCCGTCCACCGGCGGCCGCGTCAGCACCGGACCCTCAGCACCGGACCCTCAGCACCGGACCCTCGCACGGAGCCTCACCTTGCCGTCACCACCGCAGATCGGCCGCCTCCCCCGTCCGAGCTGCCTGCATCCCCCGCTCCCAGGCTCGGGGGAACGAGCGGCCCGGCGCCACCCACACCACGGGTCCGGGTAGGGCGGCTCGCGCCTCGGCCGTCAGACGCAACCCGCGATCCCCGCCCCCACGCACCCCGCCGCCTGCCCCGCCCGCCGCCACCCCGCCCGCGGCCGCGCCGCCCACGGCCGCGCCGCCCGCCGACCGCCCGCGCCCGGGCGGCCCGGTCAGTCCGATCATGACCACGGTCGGCCGGGGACCACCGGCACCGAGGCGGCCGAAGGCGGCCAGGTCGTACTCGCCCACCGCCTCGGTCGTCACCACGACCAGGGACGCGTCGCCGACGGATCGCGCCGCCGACCCGAGCTTGCCGACCAGCTCGCCGAACAGGTCGCCGGCCGTACGCCCCCGGCCGGGCGCCTCGTCCGGCCCACTCGGCCCGGCCGCCGCCAACAGGTCGAGGAGCATCCCCGCGTGGGCGGCCGACACGCCTTCACCACTGTCGGCGCCGGCGGTGGTCACGATCCGGACGGGTATCGCTGACCGGCGCGACGCGGCGGCGAGGCTGGCCGCCGCGCTGAGGGCGGCGTCCAGCGACCGGGCGTCGTGGACCTGCCTGCGGAGGTCGACGAGGATGGTCACCCGCCCCTTCCAGACGGTCTGGTCGGAGCGGATCATGAGATCGGCGGTGCGGGCGCTCGAGGCCCAGTGCACCCGCCGTAGGTCGTCGCCGGTCTGGTATTGGCGCAAGGCGAAGAACTCGTCGCTGCGCTGCCCCACGAGCGCCGCCCCCGAGGTCCCCGACTGGTCGCCCGGGCCGGGGACGGGGAGGCTCGCCAGCGTCTCGACGGGGGGATGAACGACCAGGCGGGCGGCGGCGGCGTCCCGGCGCACGGCGCGTACCAGGCCGAAGGGATCGTCCAGCGCCACCTCGATGGGACCGAGGGCGAACACCCCCCGCTCGGATCCGGGGAGCCGGTACAGGGCCCGCACCTCCTCGCCGGGCTCGAGCGGCGCAATGGAGAACGGAGCAACCCGCCGGCCGCCGTCAAAGTTGTCGCGCGCCCGCAGGAGGGGCGAACGACGCCGATCAACGTTGCGGACGGCGAGCTCGACCGACGCCACGCTGCCGACCGCCACTCGGGGGGTGAGCAGGAGGCGCTCGGTGGCGAGCTGCCAGGGACGCAGCCAGGTCCACAACGCGCTGGCGCTGACGAGCACGACGGCGGCAACGGCGACGGGAAGCAGCTCTTCGAGGCGGACGAGGACACCGATGACGGCGAGGGCGGCGGCCACCCCCAACAGGACCCAGCCCCGTCGGGTGAGCACCACCGACCCGGATCGGGTGGCCGCTCGGCGCGGATGAGGCAGGCGATCCGCGCATGGACATCTCAGTCGCCCAGACGGCCCGACGGCACCGCGACGGAGTGGAGGATGTCGCGCAGCACGTCGAGGACCCTCGTTCCCGCCAGCTGGGCCTCCGGCGCCAGGGCCAGGCGGTGTTCGAGGACGGGAACGATCAGCGCCTTGATGTCGTCGGGCACCACGTAGTCGCGCCCGACTGAGGCGGCCAGGGCGCGGGCGGCCCGCTGCAGGGCGAGCGTCGCCCGCGGCGACATGCCGAGGTCGAGGGCGCGGTGGTGGCGGGTCGAGGTGGCCACGTCGATGATGTAGCCCTTCAAGGCCGGGGCGATGTGAACGGCACTGGCCAGCTCCACCATGGTGGCCACCGCCGAGGCTTCCACGACCGGGGGCAGGTCCTCGACCTCGCCGCCGAATGCCGGCCGGTCGAGCATGGCGAGCTCCGAGCCACGATCCGGGTAGCCCATGCGAACCCGCATCAGGAAGCGGTCCAGTTGACTCTCGGGCAGCGGATAGGTGCCGTGATGCTCGACCGGGTTCTGGGTGGCGATGACGAGAAACGGATCGGGGAGCCGGTGCGTGGTGGCATCGACGGTGACCTGACGCTCTTCCATGGCCTCGAGCAGCGCCGATTGCGTCTTCGGTGACGCCCGGTTGATCTCGTCGCCGAGCACCACGTTGGCGAAGATCCCGCCGGGGCGAAAGGTGAACGAACCGGTATTGCGGTCATACACGCTCACGCCGGTGACGTCGGAGGGGAGCAGGTCGGGAGTGAACTGGATCCGTCGCCATTCGAGGCTCAGCGATCGGGCCAACGCCTTGGCCAGGCTTGTCTTCCCCACGCCGGGGACGTCCTCCACCAGGAGGTGTCCCTCGGAGGCGAGGCAGACGAGGGCGAGGCGGATGGCTGCCTCCTTGCCTTTGATGATGCGCGACACGTTGGCGACGACCGCTTCGAACAATTCAGAGAACCCGGAGACGGTCCGCTCCGCCACCGTCTCTTGTCTCGTCACGCACGCCTCCCAATTTGCGGGGCCCCGAGCGCAGCGTATCGTTCCCGGCGCGCACCGGTAGGGTCGCAGCCGTGGTCGATGCGGACGTGGCGATTGCCGTCGATATCGGGGGGACAAAGATGGTTGTCGCCCTGGTTGACGGCGAAGGTACGATCCGCCGCTCGACTGCGGGTGGCGACGCCGACGACCCAGGATTCCGAGGTGGTGTGGGCCGCGTTGGTGGAGGCGCTCGATCCGGTTGCCGCCGAAGCGGGCAGCCGGGCGCTGGTGTGCGGTGTGGGCTGCGGGGGCCCGATGCGAGGAGGAGGGGAAAAGGTTTCGCCGCTCAATATCCCCGCGTGGCGCGACTTTCCCCTTCGGGCTCGCCTGGCCGAGTGGACCGGCGTGCCGACACAGGTCGACAATGACGCCAAAGCACTGGCGCTGGCGGAGGGGTGGAAGGGCGTCGCCGTCGACTGTCCCAACTATCTGTCGATGGTCGTGTCGACGGGGGTCGGTGCGGGCATCGTGCTCAACGGACGCCTTCTCGACGGTGCCGACGGCAACGCTGGGCACCTCGGCCACGTCGTCGTCGTCCCCGAAGGACGGCGCTGCGCGTGCGGGGGACGGGGTTGCCTCGAGGCCGAGGCGTCCGGGCTGGCGATCACCGCGCTGACCGGTGCTCCCGCCGCCGACGCCGGCCCCGAGGTCGTGGCTCGCACGGGCACGCTCGTCGGGCGGGCGGTCGCTTCGGTCGCCAACCTGCTCGATCTGCGCTTGGCCACGGTTGCCGGCTCGGTGGCGTTGGGATACGGCGCCGCGTTTTTCGCCGCCGCCCAGAAGGAGATCGACGTCCGGGCGCGTCTCGACTTCTCGCTCGGCACGCGCATCGTCCCGTCCGGCCTGGGATCCGACGCGCCCATCGTCGGTGCCGCTGCGGTCGGCTGGCGGGGAGTGGGACGTTTAGCCGGCGCGGCGGCGACGTGATGACTCGAGACGAGCTGGGAGGCGCCGGGCGGGCACTGGCCCGACGCCCCGACCTGTGGAGGATCGCCGTGGTGACCGGGTGGCGGATGCTCCCCCGGCGCTGGCCGAGGCGGCCGCCACCAGTCGGCTATCTGGCGTTCCGTCGCCAGACGATGTACGGCCGAGCGGACGCGGCGATCGCCGGGGACGACGTGATTGCCTATCTCGAATGGTGTCGGCGCATGCAAGGCGCCCGGAGGTAACGTCTGCCCGTGCGATTCGAGCCTCCAGCACCACGACGCCCGTCCGGGCGGCGCTAGGACCCGAGGCCATGTCGCGAGCGCTCGTACTCAATGCCACGTACGAGCCGCTCTGCGTCGTCGCCACCCGGCGGGCGCTGATGCTCGTGCTGGCCGATAAAGCCGAGCTTCTGCACGCCACTGACGGGGTGTTCCACTCCGAGCGCATGGCGGTCCCCGAACCCTCGGTGGTGCGTCTCGACTACTACGTCAAGGTCCCGTACCAGGCGCGCGTCGCGCTCAATCGGCGTGCGGTCTTCGCTCGGGACGGCCACCGTTGCCAGTACTGCGGCGGGTCGGCCGAGAACATCGACCATGTCGTCCCCAAGAGCCGCGGCGGGAGACACGCGTGGGACAACGTGGTGGCGGCATGCCGACCGTGCAACACCCGCAAGCGGGATCGGATGCTCGAGGAGAGCGGCATGAAGCTGCGGCGCAAGCCCGTCGTGCCACGCGAGCGGGGGTGGGTCCTGGTGGCCGGCGCCGCCGTCCGCCCCGATTGGGAGCCCTACCTGGGGCCGACGATCGCGTCACGCTCGGCGTGATGCGGCCCTGACGTCGCCGCCCGGCTGGGTGGTGCAGCACGTCGCCGGACGGGCCGCCGAGCTGCACGCCGAGTCAGCCGGACTCGCGGCCGACCCCGGCCTTCCCCCCCGGTTGGTGCGCGTGCTCGACGCGGTGCGGCCGGCCGTCGTGCTGGGCAGCACCCAACCGGCAACCGACGTCGACGACGACGCCGCGCTCGCCGCCGGCGTCGAAGTGGCCCGCCGGCGCAGCGGGGGAGGGGCGGTGCTCGTCGGGCCGGGACGCTGCGTCTGGGTGGATCTGCTGATCGCCCGGGGGGATCCGCGTTGGGACGACGACGTGCGCGTCGCTCCGCAGTGGGTCGGTGAGGCGTGGGCGGCGGCGCTCGCTGCCATCGACCTGCCGGGTGGCGAGGTGCGGCGTTCGATGACGCCGAACGCCTGGTCCCGGCGGATCTGCTTCGCCGGCGCCGGCCCAGGCGAGGTCTTCGTCGGCCGACGCAAGGTCGTCGGCATAGCCCAGCGGCGCACCGGCGCCCACGCTCTGTTCCAGTGCGCGGTGCTGATCGACCCCGATCCCGACCCGCTGCTCAATGTGCTCTCGCTGAGCGCCGAGCAGCGACGGTCCGCCGGCGACCTGCTGCGCGGCCAGACCCTCGGAGTCGGCGCCGGGCGGGCCCACGCCTTGGTGGACGCGATGGTCGGTCCTGACGGCGTGCTGGGCCCTTGACCGCTCTACCATCGGGTGTGCGCTGGGTGCCGTCAAGCGATCGGTGCGAGGAGTGCGGGTTCTCCTGGTCCACTCCTGTACGGGCAGCCATCGCCGTGGTAGCCGAGGCGCCGGCCAACCTGCGCTTCGATCTCGATCGCCTGGATCGCCGCAAGCGGCCGGCGCCGGACGTCTGGTCGCCCGCCATGTACCTCTGGCACCTGGTCGATGTGCTGCGCATCGGCACCGAGCGACTGTGGACCCTCGGCCTGGACCCCTCGGCTGGCGTCCCCTGCTGGGACGAGGAGGCCTTGGCGCGAGAACGCCACTATGCCGAGCTGTCCCCCGTGGTGGCCCAGCGGGCGTTCGGCGACGCCGTGGCGACCTGGATGGGCGCCGCGTCCCAGGCCGCTGACCTGGGCGGCGGGGTGAGCCATGCCGCCGTCGGGGAACTGGCGGCGGCCGACCTGATCCGCCGCAACGCCCACGAAGTCCAGCACCACCTGAGCGACATCCACCGCCAGCACTGAGCGCCGCTTGCGGTGCGAAGCGGTCGGCACTCAGGCCTCGCCGACCGGCGGCGGTCACTGGGCCATCCGTGCCTGGTGCCGGGTTGTCCTGTCCCGCCCGGGTGTCCGGCGCGGGCGGAATGGCGTGCCCGGGGAGCGGATGACTTGTCGGATGGCGCGTTCGGGAGTATGGTGCCACGTAGTGGTGAGAAGGGGAGGGGTTCCCTTGTAGCCACCAAGGACGGAGTGGAGTGAGCCGGCGTGGCAATGTTCTTCGGGAGGCACGAGCACTCCCTGGATGCGAAGGGACGGGTCATCCTCCCGGCGCGCCTGCGCACGCCGTTCGACACCCAGGCGTTCCTGTCGGCGCACCTCGACCGCTGCCTGGCGTTGTGGACCCCGGACGAGTTCGACAAGCAACGGGCCGACATGGAGGAGGCCCAGGGCCGCGGGGCCCGCGAGCGGAACATGGCCCGGGTGTGGTCAGCCGGGGTGACCGAGGTGGAGTTGGACAAGCAGGGACGGGTCCCCATCCCTCCCTATCTGCGGGAGTTCGCTGGTCTCGAGTCGGCGGTCCTGGTCATCGGTGCCCTCAACCGCATCGAGCTGTGGAACCCCGACGAGTGGGCCGAACGGGTGGCTCCCTCGGTCGCCAGCTTGACCGACCCTCCTGCCGACGCCCCGGGCAGCGAGGAGAGCAACTGAGGTCTCGGCCCATGCGCAGCCCCTCGACCGGCGGGGTGGGAGTCCCCTTCTCCGCCCGCTTCCACTCTGTTCGATCGGGGAGACATCCCGACGGCGTGTCGGTCGAGGGGCTGCGGATGAGCCAGGGACACGGCAGCGAAGGCGGTTTCGAGCACCGGCCGGTCATGGTGCGCGAGGTCACCGAGCTGCTCCGAGCCGTTCCCGCCGGCGTCGTGCTCGACGCCACCGTGGGCGGGGGCGGCCACGCCGCCGCCCTCCTCGCGGCCGCCAGCCAGGTGGACGTGGTGGGACTCGACCAGGATCCCGCGGCGCTGGCGGCCGCCGGGCGGGTGCTTCGGGGCGAGGCGGCGCGGGTCAGGTTGCGCCGGGCTCGCTTCGACCGCCTCGGCGCTGTCCTCGACGAGCTGGGGGTGACGGAGCTGTCGGGCGTCCTGTTCGACCTGGGCGTGAGCTCACCGCAACTGGATCGGCCCGAGCGCGGGCTTCAGCTACCGGGCCGAGGCGCCCCTCGACATGCGCATGGACCCCGACGCCGGCCCGCGCGCGGCGGACGTCGTCAACGGATGGAGCGAACGCGATCTGACGGCCATCATCGCCGCCAACGGCGACGCCCGCTTCGCCCGCCGCATCGCCCGGGCCATCGTCGCCGCCCGGCCGCTGTCGACGACCATCGAGCTGGCGGAGACGGTCCGCCAGGCCATCCCCGCGCCCGCTCGCCGTCACGGCGGCCATCCGGCTCGCCGGGTGTTCCAGGCCATCCGCATCGCCGTCAATGCGGAGCTCGAGGTGCTGCCGGTGGCGCTGGACGCCGCCGTCGACCGGCTCGTCCCCGCCGGCCGCATCGTCGTGCTCTCGTACCACTCGGGCGAGGACCGGATCGTCAAGCAGCGCCTCGCTGACGCGGTGTCGGGCGGCTGCGTCTGCCCGCCCGGCCTGCCGTGTACCTGTGGCGCCAGTCCCCGTATCCGCCTGCTCAACCGGGGCGCTCGTAAGCCCACGCCGGCGGAGGTGGCGAGCAACCGTCGGGCCGAGAGTGCCCGACTCCGGGCCGCAGAGGCTCTCTCCGGCCCGAGCGGCCGGGAGCGGGAGACATGGGAGAGAGGGCAGTCGTGAGCCAAGCACCCACGTCCGATCGGACCTCGGCCCGCCGCCCCCGCGGCGGTCCGGCACACGCCAGCCGGGCCCGCTCGTCCGGCGCCCACGCCGCCACCGCAGCCCGGCCGACGAGGGGTGCGCTGGCGGTGGCCCTGCCCGAGGAGCGGCGTACACCCCAGCGCGGGCGCCACCTCCGCCCGGTTGAGGCGTCCCGGCGCTCGCCGCGCCAGGTGCGCCGAACCCGCATGGTGGTGCTGCTCTCCCTGGTGGTGCTCGGCGTCGCCATCGCCTTCGCCCTGGTGTACCTGCACGTCGTGGCCGCCCAACGCCAGTTCACCCTCGACGGGCTCAACAAGCAGGTCAACCAGCAGGAGCAGCGCTACGACCGCATGCGGCTGCAGGTGGCCCAACTGGAGGCGCCGGCCCGGATCATCTCCACCGCCGAAGGCCAGTACGGCATGACCGAACCGCAGTCGGTGACCTACCTGGTGCCCAAGGCGCCGGCACCGGCGACCCGGGCCACGCCGCCCAAGTCGCCGGCCACCACCGCCCCCGCCGGCGACGCCAACTGGCCCAAGATCAAGTCGCTGCTCAAAGGCAGCCCATGAACGGCGCCGCCGGCGCCCGCCGCAGGCCGGGGCCGGCGGGCCCTGCTCGTGGCCTCCGGCGCCGGCCGGGCGCGACTCGTGGCCTCCGGCGCCGGCCGGACGCGGCTGGTGGCCTCCGGCGCCGGCCCGGAGGGCGTCGCCCTCCCGCCCATCGGGCGCCAGGGCCGGGGCGCACCCGCCGGCGGCTGTTCGCCATGCTCGTGGTGGCGGTCGTGGCCTTCGCCGGCGTCGCCGTCCGCCTGGCCATGATCCAGGGCGTCAACGCCCACACCTACCTCGCGGTCGGCCAGCACGAATGGCAGCAGAGCGTGCCGCTCGCCGGTGACCGTGGTGCCATCCTCGACCGCAGCGGCGACGAGCTGGCCGTTTCCGTGCCCCAGACCACGATCTACGCCGACCCCCGTCAGGTGACCGACCCGCTCGGCGAGTCCAAGGCCCTGGCACCCGTGCTCGGGGTGAGCCAGGCCGCCCTCGACACCGAGATGACCAAGAGCGCCGACTTCGTCTACCTGGCCCGGACCCAGCCGGACAACGTGGCCACCGCGGTGAAGAAGCTGAACCTCCCCGGTGTCTACACCCTGCAGGAGCCCAAACGCTTCAACCCTGCCGGGCAGCTCGCCCTCCCGGTCCTCGGTGGCGTCGGCACCGATGGCAATGGGCTCTCCGGCCTCGAGGCCGAGTACAACAGCACGCTGTCGGGGACTCCGGGCAAGCTCGTCGACCAGCTCGACCCCTATGGCAACCCGATCCCGGGGGGGCTGCAGGAGTACAAGGCTCCGACGCGCGGCAACGACCTGGTGCTCACCCTCGACGAGCCGCTGCAGTACGAGACGGAGCAGACCCTCGCCGAGGCCCTCATGGCGGCGCACGGCCAGAGCGGGATCGCCATGCTCATGGACACCCAGACCGGTGACCTGCTGGCCGCGGCCAACCTGTCGATGCCCTCGGCGGCGGACACGGTGACGACCAAGGAGCCCGCGGCCGTCCCCGTCACCATCCCGACATCGGCGTCGCCAACGCCGGCGACGCCCGGTGCGTCCGGCGGCCAGCCCGTCGAGTCGCCGTCGGCGTCGTCGTTCAACGAGGTCTACGAACCCGGCTCGGTCAACAAGCTGATTACCATCTCCGCCGCGCTCCAACAGTCGACGGTCGTCCCCAGCGACCGCTTCACCATCCCCAACCAGTACCCGGTGGCGGGCGTCGAGTTCCACGACGCCGAGAGCCACCCGACGGAGAACTTCTCGGTGACCGACATCCTGGCCAACTCCTCCAACATCGGTGCCGTCCAGATCGCCCAGCGACTCGGCAAGACCCAGCTGCTCGACTACCTGCACGCCTTCGGCCTGGGCCACCGCACCGACATCAACTTCCCCGGAGAGTCGGCCGGCCTGTTCCCCAGCTACTGGTCGGGGACCACGCTCGCCACCATGGCCTTCGGCCAGGGGATCGGCGTCACGGCCATCCAGATGCTCGCGGCCTACAACACCATCGCCAACGGCGGCGTGTACGTCCCGCCGAAGCTGGTGCAAGGCACGGTCAATGCCGACGGCAAGCTCCAGCCGGCGCAGTACCCCGCGCCACACCGAGTGGTGTCGCCCACGGTGGCCAAGCAGATGACGAGCATGCTCGACCAGGTGGTCACGGTCGGGACGGGGACACCCGCCAACCTCGGGGCCTACACCGTCGCCGGCAAGACGGGAACGGCCAACGTGCCCCAGAACGGCGGCTACGAGGGAGGCCACTACGTCGCCAGCTTCGCCGGGTTCGTCCCCGCCGAGAAGCCCTCGATCACGGCAATGGTGCAGATCTTCGACACGCCCGACTTCGGGGCGTCGGCCTCGGCGCCGGCGTTCGCCACCATCGCCCGCGACGCACTGAGCGAGTTGCAGGTGCCGCCGCAGCAGAAGCAGCCGCTGGCGGCCGGTGTTCCCCAGGCGACGACCTCGGGCGCCAACCTCGGCGAGCCGGTGTCCGCGCCACTGCCGACGCCGAAGGTCAGCACGCCGACGCCGACGACGGCTGCGCCCCCCTCGACCGCGGCGCCTCACCAGGCCGGCGCCGGCGCGGCGCCGGTGACCACCGGATCGTCGGCGAGCACCACCACGACGACCGCCCCTTCGGCTCCGCCGCGGACCTGAGCGCGCCGTGCGACTCGATCGCCTCGTGGTCGAGGGCGGAGAGGCCCTTCGCCGCCTCGACGCGCGCGTGGTAGGCGACGGGACGGCAGAGGTCCGCCGCCTCAGTCAGGCGTCGAGCGCGGTGACACCGGGCACGTTGTTCGCGTGCGTTCCCGGGGCGAGCGTCGACGGGCACGAATTCGCTCCCGCCGCCCTCGCGGCCGGCGCATCGGCGCTGGTCGTCGAGCGCGTGCTCGACCTCCCCTTGCCTCAAGTGGTGGTGACCTCGTCGCGCCGGGCGCTGGGCCCGTTGGCGGATGCCCTCTGGCAGCATCCGTCGCGCCATCTGCGCGTCGTCGGCGTCACCGGAACCAACGGCAAGACGACCACGGTCGCCCTTCTCGCCGAAATCCTCAACCGTCACGGGTGGCGGACGGCGACGATCGGCACCTTGACGCAGACCCGGACCACGCCGGAGGCGCCGGAGCTCCAAGCGCGCTTCGCCGAACTTCGCGACCAGGGGTTCGTGGCCGCCAGCATGGAGGTGTCGTCCCACGCCCTCGCTCAACGCCGCGTCGACGCCACCGCGTTCGCGGCGGCGGTCTTCACCAACCTGAGCCAGGAGCACCTCGACTACCACGGGAGCATGGAGGAGTATTTCGAGGCCAAGGCCATGCTCTTCGAGCCGGGTCGGGCGCTCACGGCGGTGATAAACGGGGACGACGGGTGGGGCCGCCGTCTCATCGCAGCGTCTCGAGGCCGAGGGCCGACGGCCCGAGGTCTACTCGCTGAGCGACGCCAGCGACCTCCGCCTCGGCCGGGCGAAGAGCCAGTTCCGCTGGCGCGGCCACGACATCTCCCTCCACCTCGGCGGCCGGTTCAACGTCGGCAACGCCCTGGCCGCAGCCACGTGTGCTGCTGTCCTCGGTGTCCCCGACAAGGCGATCGCCGAAGGACTGGCGGCGGTGCCCGGTGTCCCCGGACGTTTCGAGTCCGTCGACGCCGGCCAGTCCTTCAGCGTGGTCGTCGACTACGCCCACACCCCCGACGGTCTGGAGCAGGCGCTCGGCGCGGCGCGCGAGCTCGCCTCGGGCCAGCTCATCGTGGTGTTCGGCGCGGGCGGCGACCGAGATCACGCCAAGCGGCCCCAGATGGGCGAGGTGGTGACGCGACTCGCCGATCTGGGGGTCCTCACGTCGGACAATCCCCGGCACGAGGATCCACAGGCGATCATCGACCAGGTGGCGGCGGGCGGGGAGGGCCCGGGGCGGCTGGTCATCCATCCCGACCGGGCCACGGCCATCGCCACTGCGCTCGGCATGGCTCGCGGCGGCGACGTGGTGGTCATCGCCGGCAAAGGCCATGAGACCAACCAGGAGATCGACGGCCGGATCCTGCCGTTCGACGATCGGGCCCAAGCCCGCGCCGCCCTCCGTCAAATCATGGAATCGCGGGGCGATTCGTGAGCGCCCTCCTCATCGCCGGAGCGGTCGCCGTGCTCGTTTCCATGGCCACGACCGCCGGACTCATCGGGTGGCTGCGCACGCGCGGGATCGGCCAGCAGGTCCGCGAGGACGGTCCGCCCGGCCACGTCGTCACCAAGGCCGGCACCCCGACCATGGGTGGCGTCGCCATCGTCGTGGCGTCGGTCGCCGGCTACCTGGTCGCTCACGTCATCGGCACCTTCACCAATCGTGGTCTCGTCGGCATGGCTGCCATCTGCCTGGCCGGTGCCGTCGGCTTCGCCGACGACTGGATCAAGGTGACCCGTCAGCGCAGCCTCGGGCTCAACAAGCGGGCCAAGTTCGCCGGGCAGCTGATCGTGGCCGTCGGTTTTGCCGTTCTGTGCGTGACGAATCTGCATGTCGACACCCATCTGTCCTTTACCCGTTTCAATTCTGTCGACGTTCAGCTCGGCACGGTCGGGTGGTGCATTTTCGCCGTTCTGGTGATCCTCGCATCCACCAACGCCGTCAACTTCACCGACGGGCTGGACGGGTTGGCGGCCGGTTCATCGGGATTCTCGTTCGTGGCCTTCACCGTCATCGGCTTCTATCAGCTTCGACACTTTGACATCTATCGCAATCCGGCTGCTTTGGACGAAGCCATCATTGCCGCTTCGTTGGCGGGCGCGTGTGTCGGGTTCCTGTGGTGGAACGCCGCCCCCGCCCGTATTTTCATGGGTGACACTGGGTCCCTCGCTATCGGCGCCGGTGTCGCCGTCCTCGCCCTTCTGGAAAACGTCGACCTCCTGCTCCCCATCGTCGGCGGTCTGTTCGTGGTCGAGACGCTATCGGTCATCGTCCAGGTCGGCAGCTTCCGGCTTTTCCATCGGCGGGTCTTTCGCATGGCGCCGATCCACCATCATTTCGAGCTGTTGGGGTGGCCGGAGACCACGGTGATCGTCCGGTTCTGGATTCTTGGCGGGGCATTCACCGCTCTTGCCCTCGGCGCCTTTTACGCTGATTTCCTGGCCCGAGGAGGTAGCGGATGACCAGCAACGACGAAGACGAAAGGGGACCGCGGACGTGACTGCCGTCAGGGAACCATTTTCCCCGACTCTGCGACGACCGCGGCATCGAATGCGGTCGACCTCCGCGGCGACCGCGACCTCGACCGCTCGCCGCAGCCCTCTCCTGCTCCTTTTCGCCCTCGTGGCCGTTCTCAGCCTGGTCGGTCTCGTCATGGTTCTGTCCGCCTCCTCGGTGGAGAGCATCCGCCAATACGGGTCTCCCTGGCACTATTTCGAGCGCCAGCTCATGTGGCTCGGTATCGGCGCGATCGCTTTCGCCATTGCTTTTCGGGTCGACTACCACCGCTGGCGTCGGCTTGCTCCGTTCGCCATGGTGCTCACGCTCATCGCCCTCGTCGCCGTCCTCGTCCCCGGCGTCGGCGTCTCCGTTTCCGGCGCGTCGCGCTGGCTCGGGCGGGGCTCGGTGCAGCTCCAGCCGTCGGAACTGGCCAAGCTGGTCCTGGTCTTTTTCGCCGCCGACGTGCTCGATCGGAGGCTCGACCGGGGACGGTGGGGCTACCGCCTGGCGCCGGTCGTGGTCGCCCTCGCCCTTCTCGTCGCTCTGGTGATGAAGCAACCCGACATGGGCACGTCCCTGGTCCTCGCCGCCATCGCCGTGGGCATCCTCTGCGCGGCCGGCAGTCCCCTGCGCGCCCTGGTGGCCCTGCTGGGTCTCGGTTCTGCCGGCGCGCTGTTGATGGCCGTTGCCGCGCCGTACCGCTGGGCCCGGCTGACGTCCTTCCTGCATCCCATGCACAGCGCCTCCGACACCGGCTACCAGTCGGTGCAGGCGCTGGCTTCGATGGGACAAGGCGGCCTGTTGGGCTCGGGTCTCGGCTCGAGCGTCGCCAGCTGGGGCTACCTGCCCAACCAGCAGACAGACTTCATCTTCGCGGTCGTCGGCGAGGAGACTGGTCTGGTGGGAAGCCTTTTCGTCGTGGGCCTGTTCGCCGCCTTTGCCCTCGTCGGCATTCGTATCGCGTGCCGTGCCCGGGATCGCTTCGGTGCGCTCGTCGCCGGAGGGATCACCGCCTGGCTGGTGGCCCAGGCGATCATCAACATCGGCGCCGTCGTGGGGCTGCTGCCGGTGACCGGCGTACCGCTGCCGTTCGTGTCCTACGGCGGTTCCTCGCTCGTCATCGCCCTTTTCGCGGTGGGCGTGCTGGCCAACGTGGCGCGCTCGTCGTGACCTCCTCGGCGACGTCACCGACGTTCGCCATCGTCGCCGGTGGTGGCACGGGCGGCCACGTCGTCCCCGCCCTGGCCATCGGCCAGGCCCTGGTCGAGCGCGGACACCCCCCCGCCACGATCCAGTTCGTGGGCTCGGCGCGCGGCATCGAGCGCCACATGGTCGCCGAAGCCGGGTTTCCCCTGACTCTGCTCCCCGGCCGGGGCATCGTGCGGCGGGCGAGCCTGGCCAACCTCAAGGCGGCGGCCGGTCTGGTCGTGGCCACGTTGCGCGCCGCTGCGCTGGTCCGTCGCCTCTGGCCGGCGGTGGTGGTGTCGGTGGGGGGCTACGCCAGCGTTCCCTGCGTCCTCGCCGCGGTGCTCTGGCGTCGTCCCCTGGTGGTCGCCGAGCAGAATGCGGTGCCCGGTGCCGCCAACCGTCTCGCCGGCCGTTTTGCCCGGGCGGCGGCGGTGTCCTTCCCCGGGACGCCGCTGCCGCGCGCGACCGTCACCGGCAATCCCGGTCCGGGCCGCGGTGCTCACCGTGGACCGCTCTCCGTCGGCTCGCGCCGCGGCGCGGCGGCGGTTGGGCCTTCCCGTCGATGCCGCGGTGGTGGCGGTGATGACCGGGTCGCTCGGCGCCGCCCGGGTCAACCGGGCGGTGGTCGCCCTTGTCGAACGCTGGGCCAGCGGGCCGGAACTGGGCAGCATCGCCGTCCGCCATGTCATTGGCGACCGCGATTGGGACGAGCTCGCGGGAGCCGGCCCGAGCGGCCGGGAGCGGGGTGCGCCCGAGCGGCCGGGAGCGGGTGCCCATGGTCGGTACCAGCAGGTGCGCTTCGAGGACCACGTGGAGCTGCTGTACGCCGCCGCCGACGTGCTCGTGGGCCGGGCCGGTGCCAGCACCGTCGCCGAGCTGGCGGTGGTGGGCCTGGGCTCGGTGCTGGTGCCCCTACCGGGCGCGCCGGGCGACCATCAGAGCCACAATGCCCGCCGAATGGAGGCGGCCGGCGCCGCCGTGGTGGTTCCGGATTCCAGCTGCGACGCCGAGCACCTCGACGCCGTGCTGCGACGCCTTCTGGCCGAGCCGGGTCGACTGGAGGCGATGGGGTGCGCCGCCCGCCGGGTCGGGCGTCCCGGCGCGGCGGCGGCGGTCGCATCCCTCGCGGCGGCAGCGCGCGAGCGGCCGGGAGCGGGATGCCGGCCCGAGCGGCCGGGAGCGGAATGACTGAGGCGAGCCCCCTCGACCTGCGGAACAGCCGCCATGTCCACGTCGTGGGTATCGGCGGGACGGGCATGAGCGCCATCGCCGCGGTGCTGGCGGCCATGGGCCATCGCGTCACGGGCAGCGACCTCAAGGCGTCGGCCGCAGTGGATCGTCTGGTGGGACTCGGCGTGCAGGTGTGGATCGGCCATGCGCCCGGCCATGTCGAGGACGCCGATCTGGTCACGGCGTCGAGCGCGGTGCCGGCGAACAACGTGGAGCTCGTCGAGGCGGCGGCGCGTCACATCCCCGTGCTGCGCCGGGCCGAGGCGCTGGCCGGTATCTGCGCCATTCGGCCGACGCTGGCGGTGGCGGGAACGCACGGCAAGACGACCACGTCCTCGATGCTGGCGCTCATCCTGACCTTGTCGGGGATGCGACCCTCCTACATCATCGGCGGCGACATCAACGAGGTGGGTTCGGGGGCGGTATGGAGTCCGGACGGCTCGTGGCTGGTGGTGGAGGCCGACGAGAGCGACGGTACGTTCCTCGAGCTGGGCGCCGAAGGGGTGATCGTGACGAGCGTGGAGCCGGACCACCTCGATTTCTACGGTTCCCGCCAGCGGCTCGAGGAGGCGTTCGGCGAATTTCTCACGGCCGCCCCCGGCCCTCGCGTGGTGTGCGTCGACGATCCCGTGTCTGCCCGGTTGGCCGAATCCGTGCCCGGGGTCGTCACCTACGGAGTGGGTCGGCGCGCCGACTACCGCATGGTCGACCTGGCCACCGGCCGGGCGGGTGCCGGCTTCGACGTGGTGTTCCAAGGCGGGTCGCTGGGTCGCGTCGATTTGGCCGTGCCCGGGGAGTACAACGCCCGCAACGCATGCGCGGCGCTGGCCATGGCCTTGGCCGTCGGCGCTGACTTCCCCACCGCCCAGCAGGCCCTCGGGCGCTACGCGGGCGTGGCCCGCCGGTTCGAGTTCCGTGGCCAGCGCGACGGGGTGACGTTCGTCGACGACTACGGGCACCTGCCAAGCGAGGTCCGGGCCGTGCTGGCCGCGGCGCGCGCCGGGCGGTGGAGTCGGATCGTGGCCGTGTTCCAGCCCCACCGTTACTCACGGACGGCCTCGCTGTGGGCCGACTTCGCCGATGCTTTCGTGGACGCCGACATCGTGTTCGTGACCGGGGTGTACGCGTCGGGGGAGGTGCCGCGCCCGGGTGTCAGCGGTCAGCTGATCGTCGACGCGGTGGTGGCCGCTCACCCGGAACGCGACGTGCGCTACGTCCCGGATCACGCCGCCCTGGTCGAGCAGGTGGACGCCACACTGCGGGAAGGTGATCTGTGTCTCACCCTCGGCGCCGGCGATCTCACCTTGCTGCCCGACGAGCTGCTCAGCCGGGGCCGGTGAGCGGGTCTCATGAGCACTGACCGGAAACGGGTTGATGCCGCGTGCGAGATCCTGGGCGCCAAGGCCGAACGGGATGCCTCCATCGGCGCGCTGACCACCTATCGGGTGGGCGGTCGGGCCGATGTTCTGGTGCGGGCGTCGGGCCCCGATGACCTGGAGGCCATCGGGCGCGCCGTGCAGCGCCTCGCGCCTGCCCGTCCTCGTGGTGGGTATGGGCAGCAACCTGCTGGTGGCCGACGCCGGCTTTCGCGGGGTGGCGGTGGTTCTCGACGACAGCGAGCAGGCGTTCGGTGCCGTCGCCGTGGACGGCACCACGGTGCGCGCCGGCGGCGCCGTGGCCTTGCCCGTGTTGGCCCGACGCACGGTCCGAGCCGGGCTCGCCGGCTTGGAATGGGCGGTCGGCGTGCCCGGCTCGGTCGGGGGGGCGCTGACCATGAACGCCGGTGGTCACGGGTCGGATGTGGCCGCCACCCTCGTGCGGGCCTGGGTCGCAGACCTCTCGGACTTGGGGAAGGTCACGGCGCGCAGCCGCTCCGACCTGGCGTTGGGCTACCGGACCTCGGCGGTGGCGGACGATCAGGTGGTGGTGGAGGCGGAGTTCGCGCTCCGGCATGGGGATGTCGAGGCAGGGAACGAGACCATCCGGCGAGATCGTGCGGTGGCGGCGCGAGCACCAACCCGGCGGGCAGAACGCCGGCTCGGTCTTCACCAACCCGCAGGACGATCCTCAAGGGCGCTCCGCCGGCGAGCTCGTCGAGGCGGCGGGCTGGCGCGGTGGGCGGATCGGCACCGCCGAGGTATCTCCCAAGCACGCCAACTTCATCCAGGCCGATCGGGATGGGTCGGCCGACGACGTGCGGGCGCTGATGCTGCGGGTGCAAGCGGCGGTCGAGGAGCGCTTCGGCATCTGCTTGCGGCCAGAGAACCACCTCGTCGGGTTTGGCGGACCGCGAGCGCAATACCGGGAGCCGGGCCGATGAGGACCGGAAGCAAACCGTGGTTTTGGACCAAGAGGGAGGGCGTGATGACTGCCGACACCCGTGAGCGACGGAGGAGTCCCTGGAGGATCGGCGCCGCCGATCCGGGGCACGAGCCGGGAGGCGAGGCCGGGCCGGCACGGGGGGAGAAGCACGCCGGCCGGCGGCCGGTGCTGCCGCCGCCGCCCGTCGAACGCCCCCCGACGCAGCCGTCGGAAGGAGACCAAGGCAGCGGCCGGCACCCCTCGGCCGCACCCGTGCATCCGCGCATGAAGGAGCGCTGGGTCGCCGCCCGCCGCGAGGAGGGGCGGCGACGCCTCCGGGTGCTTCTCGCCGTGGTGGGCATCGCCGTGCTGCTGGGTGCCGGGGCGGCCGTCGTGGAGTCCCCGCTCGTCGGGGTCCGTCGGGTTCACGTCGGCGGAAACGTTCACGAGACGGCCGCTCAGGTCCGAAGCGTGGCCGGGCTGACGCAGGGCAAGCCGTTGGTGTCGGTCTCTCCCAGCCGGGCCGCAGCCCGCTTGGAGACGTTGCCCTGGGTGGCCAAAGCCACCGTACGGCGCCAGCTGGCCCACGACGGTTGCCGTCCACATCGCCGAGCGCACGCCCGTCGGGCTGGTACCGGACACCGATCGGGGTTCCACGGCGCTGGTCGATGCCAGCGGGCGGGTCCTGGCCGTGGGCCGCGTCGGTCTGCCCACGCTGCCGGCCATCACGGGGATCGAGACCGCCGGCGCCCCCGGGACGTGGCTGGGGGCGAGCCCGGGAGGCCAGCAGCCGGGCCCGGAGGCCGGCCGGGCCCGAGGTCAGCTGCAGACACCGAGTGGCGAGCCGGGGGCGACCGGCGCGGCGCTGACCCTGGCCGGCGAACTGCCCCCCGCGCTGGTGAGCGCCGTGCGGACCATCTCGGTCGGCCCGGGTCCGAGCTTGAGGGTGATGGTCGACGTTACGGGCGTCGGTGCCACACCCCCGACGACCAAGGCCTCGTCGGCGGCGAAGACGTCAACGGTCGCCTTCGATCTCGGCGACAGCACCCAGCTGCCAGCCAAGGTGTTGGCCCTGCAGACCCTGGTCGACCAGGTAAATCTTTCCGGCGGTGACCACCGTGGACCTTTCCGTTCCCAACCGTCCCGTCGCGGTCGGCGCCGGCTCCGGGCACTGAAATCGGGAGGGTGCATCCAAGTCTTGACCCACGTCACAGCAATCGGTAGTGTCTCAAGCACTTCGGGAGGTTGACATAACGCTGAAGATGCAATCGAGGTTGATAGTCGAGTGTCGACCGAAGGGCGGAGGGGCACCGCCGCCGTTCCCGACGTCTGTTGTTGTCCGTACCCACCGCAATTGGGGCGGCTGCTCGCACATCGATTCGGAAGTCGCCGGGCGTGGCCACGCCTGGTGCACGGCCGAGCGGGGTGAAAGCGGCTGCTCTGGCCGCCAGCCGTCTACGGTGGCCCGATTCTTCGCTGCATCCGACACTGCCTGGCCGCCGGCCGGGCCGTCGTAGCTCTATGGAGGCTCACATGGCCGGCGCCCAGAACTACATCGCCGTCATCAAGGTCGTCGGCATCGGCGGCGGCGGCGTCAACGCGGTGAACCGGATGATCGACGCCGGCCTCAAAGGCGTCGAGTTCATCGCCGTCAACACCGATGCCCAGGCTCTGCTCATGAGCGATGCCGACGTGAAGCTGGACGTGGGCCGGCAGCTCACTCGGGGCCTCGGCGCCGGAAGCGACCCCGACGTCGGTCGCCAGGCCGCCGAAGAGCACCGGGAGGAGATCGAGGAGGTGCTCAAGGGCGCCGACATGGTGTTCATCACGGCCGGCAAGGGCGGAGGGACCGGCACCGGCGGCGCGCCGGTGGTCGCCGAGATCGCCAAGACCCTGGGTGCGCTCACCATCGGCGTGGTGACCCGACCCTTCTCCTTCGAAGGTCGGAAGCGGGCGGTGCAGGCGGACGCCGGGATCAACGCGCTCAAGGAGAAGGTCGACACCCTGATCGTGATTCCCAACGACCGGCTGCTCACCGTTTCCAACGACAAGACCTCGATGGTCAACGCGTTCAAGATGGCCGACGAGATTCTCCTGCAGGGCGTCCAGGGCATCACCGACCTGATCACCACCCCCGGATTGATCAACACCGACTTCGCCGACGTAAAGATGATCATGCACGACGCCGGTACGGCGATCATGGGCATCGGCACGGCATCCGGTGACGGCCGAGCGGTCAACGCCGCCAAACTGGCCATCACCTCGCCGCTGCTGGAAGCCTCGATCGAGGGGGCGCGGGGGATCCTGCTCAACATCGCCGGCGGGAGCGACCTCGGGCTGTTCGAGGTGAACGAGGCCGCCGAGATCATCCATGCCGTCGCCCACCCCGACGCCAACATCATCTTCGGTCAGGTCATCGACGACACCATGGGCGACGAGGTGCGAGTGACCGTCATCGCCGCCGGGTTCGAGCGGTGGGAGGGCGAGGCGGCCGGCGAGGGCCCCGCCGAGCGCGCAGTCGGCGCGTCGCTCGGCCTCGACCGCCCCGAGGACCAGCAGGCCGCCGGTGATCTGAGTCTCGACGACGACTTCGACGTCCCATCGTTCTTGAAGTAGTGGCGGATCCGGGGACGCCCGCGACCCAATCGCCTGCCACCATCGCTGCGGGGCGTGCCACCGGCGCCAAGAATCCTGGCGTCGACGAGACGCTGCGAGCCCGCCTGGCGGAGGTGCAGGACCGTATCGCCGCTGCCTCGCGCCGTCGCCCGGTCGAAGTCGTCGCCGTGACCAAAGGCTTCGGTCTCGAGGCCGTGCGCGCCGCTGTCGCCGCGGGCATCGGGGATCTCGGCGAGAACTACGCCCAGGACCTGTTGGCCAAGCTGATCGCCGCCCCTCCCGGCACGAGGTGGCATTTTCTCGGGGCGCCCCAGACCAACAAGATCGCCCGGTTGGCGCCCCACGTGGCCGTATGGGAAGCCGTTGACCGGCAGCGAGCGGGGGAGGTGATCGCCCGTCGGTCGCCGGGCGCAGCCGTCTTTCTCGAGGTCAACATCACCGGTGACGGCGCCCGAGCGGGCTGCAGGCCCGACGAGGCGCCGGGGCTGGTCGACGCTCTGTTCGACAGCGGCTTGGACGTGCGCGGGCTGATGGTCGTCGGACCCGCCGGCGACCCGGCGCGAACCCGGACGGCGTTCGCCCAGGCCGCGGCGCTCAACGACCGTCTGGGCCTCGAGGAGCTGTCGATGGGTATGAGCGACGATTACGAGGAAGCGGTGCGCTGGGGGGCGACGACCGTTCGGCTGGGCCGGGCGCTGTTTGGTCCGCGCCCCGGCTCGGCACCGAGCGCGACGATAGGCTGGAGACCAGGAGGAAGGCATGCCAGGGATGTTCCACAAGGCGATGGTGTACCTCGGGCTCAACGACGACGAGTACGAGGAGTACGACGGCTATGAAGAGCCGGCGCCCGTCGTCGCCCAACCGCCCCGCCGATCGGCGCCGGTCGAGCCCCCCGATTCGCAGATCTCCGGGATTCAAGGTGTGCGCACGCTGCCGCATGACGCCCGTGACGACACCGGCGGCATGGTCAGCGTGGCCCCCCGGCCGTCGCCGGTCGTCCGTCCGATCTCCCCGGCCCAGAGCGCCAAAGTGCACGTGGTGGCGCCGGTGAAGTTCGCCGATGCCCAGGAGATCGGCGACCGGGTCAAGAGCGGCCAGCCGGCGATCGTCAACCTCCAGACCGGCGATCGCGAGCTGTCGCGGCGCATGATCGACTTTTGCAGCGGCGTCACCTACGCGTTGGGTGGAAGCATGGAAAAAGTGGCCGACCAGGTGTTCCTGCTCACGCCGTCGAACGTCGAGGTATCGGCCGAGGAGAAGCGCCGCTTGCAGGAGCGCGGCCTCTACCGGTCTTGACCACGGGGCCAACACGTCCCAGCGGGCACGCGGCGGCCACGCCGGTGCACCAGCGACCTGAGGAAGAGATGCCGGTTTTCCCCATGTCCCCGTCCCCCGCCCTGGTCGGCGCGGTCGCCCTGGCGGGCCCTCGAGGAGTCGGGCGGTAGGCGTGGGCTTTCACGGAGGCAATGTCTTCTTCGTCCTCGGCGAGTTGTACGTCATCATCCTCATCGTGCGCGCCCTGCTCAGCTGGATCCCGATGTCGGCCAGTTCCCCGTTCGCACCGGTCGCCCGGGTGGTGTACACGATCACCGAGCCGGTGCTCGCGCCGTTCCGGCGGATCATTCCCCCGGTCGGCGGACTCGATCTGTCGTTCATGGTCGCCTTCTTCGTGATCCTGATCATCGTCAACACCGTCCTCATCCGCCTCTGAGCACCGAAACGGACAGCCGCCCGGACGCGAATTGACCGCGCTGGGCGCGAGTCCCCAACGGCGCGAGCGGGCGCTAGTAGCATCGCCTCTCATGGACGTCTCCCCCAAGACGCTTCGCGAAGTCGAGTTCCGCGAGAAGAAGCACGGCTATCACCAAGACGACGTCGACCTGTTCCTGGAGCAGGTGGCGGTCGGCCTCGAGGTGTTGCACGATCGGCTGCGCCAGGCGGTGGACCGGGCCCAACGCGCCGAGGCGGCGGCGAGTGATGCCGCGGCGTCGGCGCCCGACACGTCCGGAAGCGACGAGACCCTGCGGCGCACCCTGGTGCTGGCCCAGCGCACGGCCGACCTGGCGGTCTCCGAGGCGCGGGAGCAGGCCGCGCGACTCCTGGCCGGCGCCGAGCAACAGGCGCAGGCGATGCTCGCCGATGCCGAGGACCGGGCCCGGCGATCCCACGAAGAATCGCTCGCTGAGATGCGGGCCGACTTGGCGCGCCTGGAAGCCAAGCGCCAGCAGGCCCAGGGCGAGGTCGACCTGATCCGCCGGTGGGTCGACGAGCAGCGCAACCATCTCACCGGATCCTTGCGGGACGCGTTGCGGATGCTCGAGCGGTCGGGAACCACGTCGGCGCCCCCGGCCAGCCATCCCATCGATCTCCCCCCGAGCCGACCGCTCGAGCCCAGCCGTCCGGTGGAGCCCAATGCCCTCGACCTGCCGCCGGCATCCGCTCCGCCGAGCCTGCTCGGCGGCGGGCCCGAGTCAGGGAAGGGCGAGGAGGCGCATCACCCAGGACCCGAAACGGTGGCGTGGCCTCCGCCGGCGGGGCGCGGCGACCAGGGCTACCAGGGCCAGGAAGCCAGGGGGCCCGATCCTGCGCCCGCCGCTGATCCTCGCCCCACCGACCCGCCGGCCCGGAGAGAGGCGGCGCCACGAACTGCCTCCGCTCCCCGGCGCGACGTGCGCCCCGAGTCTCGCGCCCGCCCCGAACCGCGACCGCGACCGGGGTCCGGACGCGCCCCGGCCCGTGGTGAGGGTGCGCCCCGCACCGAACCGCCCGCGCCGGCGGCCGTGGTCCGCGCCGAAACGGCCGACCCCGCGGCCCGTGATCCCAAGCCGGAGGCCGAAGGGGCCCGCCGGCCGGACTCGCCGACGGGTGAGTCGCCTGCCGCGGAGGACGGTCCCGACGAGCAGGCGCTCGACGACTTCTTCGACGACGAGCAGTTCGCCGAAGAGCGCCGCTTCGGCAGGCTACGCCGCCGTCGTTGAGGCACTCCCAATCCCCTTCGGGCTCGCTCCCGGCCGCGCCGGGTTGACCGGAAACACGTTCTCCCGGCACGCTAGCGTGCGCTTTTACGCGCCCGCGGGGAGGTAGTTCGTGTTGCTCATCGTGACGGTCGGGCTGGTGGTCGTCGCGCTGGCGTTGTTGGTCCTCGGCTTCGTGCAGGACTCGCTCGCCTACATCTACCTCTCCATCCTGTGCAGCGCGGTGGCCGCGGTGGTGCTGACGTTGTTCACCCGCGTCAGCCGGCGCCGGGCTATCCGGGTGGCGGCGGCGGGCGCCGACGATCGCGATCTCTTCGAGCAGCCGACATGGTCGGCCGCCGAGCAGCCCACCAGCGCGGCGCCGGCGGGGACTGCTCCCGAGCAGCCTGAGGCTGCCGGCACCCCGACGGCGGTGGATCAGCCGGCGGTCGACGAGCGGGCAACCGCTGAGCCCGTGAAACCACCGGAGGCCCCGACCCGGCAGGTTGAAGTGGTCCACGCACCGAGCGAGCAGGGTCAGGCGGGGGCCGCGCCGGCGCCGCCACCGCCGGCCCCGCCGACTGCCGCCCGAAAGGAGGGGACGACCGCCGAGGCGTGGGACGGAGACTGGGACGATGAAGACGTCGTGTTCCCCATCGAGGACTACGACAACCTGCGGGTCCCGGACATCCTGCCCTTGCTCGGGGAGCTGGACGTGGACGAGCTCGAAGAGGTGCGCGCCCGGGAAGTGACCGGCAAAGCCCGCGGCACGCTCGTCAAGCGGATCGACACCCTGCTGGCCTCCTTTGGACCGCCCCCCGAGACCATGGCCGGCGGACGAGTCGTCCCCGACGGTGGTGTCGAGGCCGGGCCGATGTCGCACGCGGTCACGAGCGACTACTCCGACGAGCGCGCCGCGGCGTCCGAGGCGGCGTGGGGCGTCCCCATGGCGTCGGTCGAGGACCAGCCTCCCGCGGTTGGGCCGCCGCCGGCCCCGCCCCGGGCCGCGCCGAGCCCCCCGCCACCTCCGCCGCCGGTCCCTCCGCCGCCTGCCGCGACTCCGCCGGCCGGCGCGGCACCGCCGCCGGCCGCCGCGCCCACGCCGATGGCGGCGCACCAGCCCACAGCACCAGGCGGCGGCGCACCGGAAGGCGGAGCGCTGCCCATCGCCGACTACGACCAGTTGCGGGTTTCGGAGCTCCTGCCGTTGCTGGCGGAACTGGACCCCGCCGAGCTGCGGGCCGTCGAGGCCCATGAACAGGCCGGTCTACGCCGGCGGACCATTCTGGTGCGCATCAGTCGGCTGGCTCAAGGATCGGCGCGGAGTCCGGGCGCGGACCAACCCTGAGTCCGTCGTCGCCCTCACCTCTCGTCGCCGTCACGCCGCCGCGTGCCGGACGAACCCTGTCGGCGTGCAAGGATGCGCCAGCGAGGAGGGAGTAGGCGATGCGAATTGGGCTGTCCGGGGGCGGGGCGAACGTCGATGGCATCATCCGGCAGGCCGAGCGAGCCGAGGCGGAAGGGTTCACCAGCCTCTGGTACAGCAGCGCCCTGGGCGGCGATCCGCTCGCCGCCATGGCGCTGGCCGGGCGGGCCACGTCGAGCCTCGAGCTGGGCACCGCCGTGGTGCAGACCTACCCGTGCCACCCGACGCTGCAGGCCGGACGGGCCGCTTCAGTGGCCTCGGCGATCGGCGCCCCCGGCCGCCTCACCCTCGGGGTCGGCCCGTCGCACCGGCCGGTCGTCGAAGCCGTTCTCGGGTTGTCCTACGACACTCCAGGACGGCACACCGACGAGTACACCCAGATCCTCGCCCGCCTACTCCGCGGCGAGCAGGTGTCCTTCGTCGGCGAGGAGTTCCGGGTCACCGCCGGCCCGCCCGAGCTGGTCGACGGAGCCGAGATCCCCGTCCTGGTGGCGGCGCTCGGGCCCCGCCTCCTGCGGGTGGCCGGTCAGCACGCCGCGGGCACCATCCTGTGGATGGGCACCGCTGCCGCGGTCGAGCAGCACGTCGCACCGCGCATCCGGAGGGCAGCGGAGGACGCCGGTCGTCCGGCGCCGCGCATTGTGGCCGGGCTTCCCGTCGCCGTGCACGACGACGTCGCCGAGGCCCGATCCGTCGCCTCGACACAGTTCGCCATCTACGACACGCTTCCCAACTACCAGCGCCTCTTCGTCCGTGGCCTTGTCGGGGGAGGGGCCGAGGCGGCGATCGTCGGTGACGAGACCAGCGTCGCCGCTCAGATCCGGGCACTGTTCGACGCGGGGGCGACCGACGTGTGGGCCGCGCCCTTCGGCGTCGGCCCGGACAGGTCCGCGTCGAGAGGCCGCACGCGGAGCCTTCTCCAGGAGCTGGCCAGGAGCTGACCCCGAAACCGCGGCTCGAACGGCAGCGCCGGGCGGGGAGAAGCGGTCAGCTGGCGGCGGTGGTGGCGTCCAGCTGCTCGTATTCGGCAGTGGTGTCGACCCAGTCCTCGAACTGGATGACCTCCAGCTCGGTGAACTTCTCGCGCAGCCAGCCGTCGCCGGCGTCGAGCAGCCCGAGCTTCTTGCAGTTGGGGACGATCTTGGAGAACAGCATCTTCTGGAACATGCGCCGGCCCGGATCCTGGTGGGCGGTGAGGTAGCGGACGACCACCTTGGGGTCGACACCCAGCCGCTCCCACACGTCCTGGACCATGAACCGGTCGCGCAGTCGGACCGCGGCCTCGAAGGCGAACTCCTGACGCTGGCGGATCTCGGCTGCGTCAAGGCCGGCGTACACCTCTTTGAGCGAGAGCACACCGAACGCGACGTGGCGGGCCTCGTCGCTCATGACATAACGCAGCAGCTGCTTGAGGAGCGGCTCGGGTGTGAGCATGTGCATGAACCCGAAGGCGGCGAGGGCCAGGCCCTCGACCATGATCTGCATGCCCAGGTAGGTGATGTCCCAGCGTCCGTCGCTGAGGATCGTGTCGAGCAAACCACCGAGCTGGGGGCTGATCGGGTAGCCGCCGCTGGTCTTCTCCTCGATGTACCGGCCGAACACCTCGACGTGGCGGGCCTCGTCGGCGACCTGGCTGGCCGCGTAGTACTTGGCGTCGATCCACGGGACGGTGGCGGTGATCAGCCCGGTGCAGATGAGGGCTCCCTGCTCGCCGTGGAGGAACTGGCTCAGCGTCGCCGCCTGCGACTCGATGGCGAACTGTCGCCACTCCTTGTCGCCCCACCCGGCCAGCGGCGACTCCGGGTCGGTGCGGAGTACATCGAAGCGCTCGTTCTGGTTGGCCGCGAGATCGGCCATCTCGTCCCAGTCGACGTCGGTCTCCCAGGGCAGGTCGGTCGTGGCGTTCCACTGCGCGGCCTTGCCCTTCTCGTACAGCTTGGCCAAGGCGGGTCGGCTGCGTTCGTAGTCCCACGTGAACAGGACCCCGCTGTTGGCCTCCACCTCGTGGAGGATGGCATCGACATCGGCGGGGTCCCGATCGACGACGATGCTGTCGGCGTGGTTGACGTTGCGATCCACGGTGGTCATCAGGACGTCTCCTTCGGGGTGATGGCGCTGAGCAGGCGCGCCGTGAGGTCGGACCACTCGGCGGGTGCGATAGGGGGCAGGTCCAGATCTCGCACGATCAGCCCGCCGAGGCCGAGCATCAGCGCCAGCCGGGCGATCGAGTCCGCGGTGACACCCTGGTCGACCTGACTGGTGTCCTGGCCGCCGCGGACCAAGTCGGCCACGCCCGACTCGCTGTCGGTCAATGCCGCGGCGAGCACCGCGGCCAGCTCGGCGTCGCGGCGGGAGGCGAGCAGGGCCTCGGCCAGCAGGTTGGTTTCCGGCTCGGCGGGGCGGTTGAGGCGCTGAGCGAGGACGGCGAGATCCTCGATCACGTTGCGACGACGCCCGGGCGGGAACAGGGTGCGGCGCACCTGGGTCCGGTGGGCGCGCACCGCCTCGACCAGCAGGTGCGCCTTCGACTCGAACTGCGAGTAGATGGCGCCGCTCGACAGCGCGGCCTCCCTGGCGATGTCGGCGACCGTCGCCCCTTCGTAGCCCTTGAGCGAGAACACCCGGGAGGCGGCGGTGAGAAGGCGCTCACGCGTCTGCTCCGACGACATTCCCGCGATGCGACCCACACCACGATAATAACGAATGCTCGTTTCTTGTTCAAGGCTTGGGTGTGCTCGTGCTGGGAAATGGACCGAAGTTCCCGTCGAACGGCTGAGATGGACCGAAAGGCCCAAGGGGTGTGCACCAGAGGCCACCACAGCCGGGGGGCCAGCCGAAATGGCCAGAACCAGAAGCACCAAAAGGCCCCGCCGGCCCCCGTCCCCGCCGGCGATCAGCGCTTGGTGATGCGCACCCAGACGGCCTCGTCGCCGGCCAGCGCCACAGCCGTCCAGCCGTCCCCGTCCCCGCCCCCGACCCCGACCCCGACCCCGTCCCCGACCCTGTCCCCGTCCCCGCGTCCCGGCCCGTCACCGGGGCGAACGTCGAGGGTCACGGCGAGGGTCTGCTCGGCCACGTAGCCGCCGTGGACGTCGAGCACCGCCGCCAACGACGGCGAACCGACCACCTCGAGCCCGATCCGATCGCTGACATCGAGTCCGAGGTCGCGCCGGCGGGTCTGCACGGCTCGCACCAGGTCCCGGGCCCGGCCCTCGGCTTCCAGCTCGGGCGGGACCACGGTGTCGACCACGACCAGGCCGGTGTTGTCGGGCAGCGCCCGGCAGGTGGCCCGGTTGCGGGGTTGCAGGCGAAGGTCGAACTCGGCGGGCTCCAGCACGGCTTCGCCCACCCGGGCCCGGCCGTCATCGAGGACCTCCCAGTCGCCCGCCTTGGCGGCCCGGGCCACCGCTTGGGTGGCGGGACCTAGGCGAGGGGCGGCGACCTTGAACACCACCGTCAGGGACCGCTCGGCCACCTGGTCCACCGCCTCGGTCAGCCGCACTTCCTTGACGTTGACCTCGTCGGCGATGAGGTCGACGAACGGCTCGAAGGTCCTTGGCGGCGACGTCGGCAACCGTCAGCGACGCCAGGGGCAGACGAGCGCGGAGGCGTTGCTCCTTGCGGATCGAGTGGGCGGCCGAACACACCTCCCGGACGCGGTCCATGGTCGCCACCAGTTCGGGATCGGCGGGCAGGGCGCCGGCGTCGGGCCAGTCGGTCAGGTGCACCGAACGCCCGCCCGTCAGGCCTCGCCACACCTCCTCGGTGACCAGCGGGGCCAGCGGGGCCGCCACCCGGCACAGCACCTCCAGCACCGTCCCCAGGGTGTCGAAGGCGTTCTGGGTGCTCGACCCCCCGTCGGGCGAATCCTCCTCCCCGTCATGGTTGGACCGGGTGCCCCAGAAACGCTCCCGGCTGCGGCGGATGTACCAGTTGTCGAGGGCGTCGAGGAACGCCTCGACCGCCGCACAGGCCCGCGAGAGGTCGTACCCGTCCAGGGCGGCGCCGGCGTCGACCACCAAGGCGCTGGCCTTGGCCAGGATGTAGCGGTCGAGCACGCCGGGCGCCGAACCCCGGCTCGCCCCCTCCTGCGTCCGCCAGTCGCGGGTCAGGTCCGCCCGGCGGCCGTCGGCGTTGGCGTAGAGGGTGAAGAAGTACCAGGCGTTCCACAAGGGAAGGAGCGCCTGGCGCACTGCCGAGCGAATCCCCTGCTCGTCCACGATCAGGTCGCCGCCGCGCACGATCGAGGAGGACATGAAGAACCAGCGCATGGCGTCGGCGCCGTAGACGTCGAACATGGCGTCGGGATCGGGAAAGTTGCGCAGCCGCTTCGACATCTTGCGGCCGTCGTCGCCCAACACGACACCGTGAGCGATGCACGTCGAGAAGGCAGGCCGGTCGAACAGGGCGGTCGCCATCACGTGCAGGTTGTAGAACCACGCCCGCGACTGGTTGACGTACTCCACGATGAAGTCGCCCGGGAAGTGGTGCTCGAACCAGTCCTGGTTCTCGAACGGATAGTGGACCTGGGCGAAGGGCATGGAACCGGATTCGAACCAGCAGTCGAGTACGTCGCTGGTCCGCCGCATCGTCGACCGACCCGTAGGGTCGTCGGGGTTCGGTCGCGTCAGCTCGTCGATGGCCGGGCGGTGCAGGTCAAGGGGGCGGACGCCGAAGTCGGCTTCCAACTCGTCCACGCTGCCGTACACGTCGATGCGGGGGTAGCGCGGATCGTCGGAGCGCCAGACCGGGATCGGCGCGCCCCAGAAGCGGTTGCGCGAGATCGACCAGTCCCGCGCCCCTTCCAGCCATTTGCCGAAGGCGCCGTCGCGCACGTGGGCGGGGACCCAGGCGATCTGTTGGTTGTTGGCCAGCAGCCGGTCACGGATCTTGGTCACCTCGACGAACCACGAGGTCACGGCGCGGTACACCAGCGGGGTATCGGTGCGCCAGCAGTGCGGGTAGGGGTGCACGTACGAATCGACCCGCACGACCGCATCTGCCGTGCGCAAGGCCCGGATCACCGGCTGGTTGGCTTCGAACACCTGGAGGCCCTCGAAGTCGGGAACCTCGGCGGTGAATCGGGTGCGGCTGTCGACGGGGCAGACGACCTCGATCCCGTAGGCCGCGCACGTCGCCTGATCCTCCTCGCCGAAGCCCGGCGCCAGGTGGACGATTCCCGTGCCTTCGTCGGTGGCGACGAAGTCGGCGGGCAGGATCCGGAAGGCGCCGGAGGTCGAGGCGAAGTAGTCGAACAGCGGTCGGTACGAGCGGCCGACGAGCTCGTCGCCGCGCACGGTGCCCACCCGGGTGGCTCCGGACAGCTCGCTCTCGTAGCTCCCCAGCGTCTCCTCGCCGAGCACCACCCGCGGGCCTCCGGGCAGGTCCAAGACGGCGTACTCCAGGGTGGGACCCACGGCCACGGCGAGGTTCGACGGGAGC
This sequence comes from uncultured Actinomycetota bacterium, assembly GCA_963757175.1. GTDB lineage: Bacteria > Actinomycetota > Acidimicrobiia > Acidimicrobiales > Palsa-688 > CAVWQR01. The sequence continues at coordinate 850,884 of CAVWQR010000002.1, forward strand.
GTCCACGGGGTGGTGGTCCACACCCAGAGCTGTAAGCGGCCCGGCGACGAGCGGGGGCGCCGCCGAGTCGGGCTCGAGGGTGAAGGCCACGGTCAAGGCCGGATCCTGGCGGTCGCGGTAGGCGTCGTCCTGGCGGGTCTCGGCGTTGGACAGCGGGGTCTCGCACTCCCAGCAGTAGGGGAGCACGCGGTAGGCCTCGTAGAGCAGGCCTCGGTCCCACAGCTGCTTGAACGCCCACATGACGCTCTCCATGTAGGAGGGGTCCATGGTCTTGTAGTCGTTGTCGAAGTCCACCCAGCGGGCCTGGCGGGTGACGTAGCGGCGCCACTCCTCGGTGTAGCGCAGGACCGACCTGCGGCAGAAGTCGTTGAAGCGGTCGATGCCGTACTCGGTGATCGGCCCCCGGCCCGAGACGCCCAGCTCCCGCTCGGCGTCGATCTCGGCCGGCAGGCCGTGGCAGTCCCAGCCGAAGCGGCGCTCGACCCGCCGGCCGCGCATCGTCTGGTAGCGCGGCACGACATCCTTGACGAAACCGGTCAGCAGGTGCCCGTAGTGGGGGAGGCCGTTGGCGAACGGCGGGCCGTCGTAGAAGACGTACTCGTTGCTGCCCCCTTCACCGGCGGGGCGGGCGGCGACCGACGCGGCGAAGGTCCCGTCGGCGGCCCACGACGCCAGTACCGCTTCCTCGATGGTCGGAAGGTGCGGCTTGTCCGGTGCGTCGGGGTAAGGGGCGGCGCGCTCGGCGGGCATCCCCCCACGATACGGGTGCCGGCGTGATCGACTTTGGGGAAATGCGAGAGAGCGCGCGCCAGAGGTCGCCGCTTGCCCCGACGCCCGTGCTAGGGTGCCGCCTCCCGCCGGCGGCTGTCGGAGCCGGAGCCACCGGCCCCCGAGCGGCACCACACGGTCGAGAGTCAGGTGGAGGCCATGGCGAGAGCGACAAAGCAGTCCGGGAAGCGAGCACCGGCGAAGCGGGCGACCAAGACGACCCGCAAGACGACGACGACCAGGGCGCCGGCCAAGCCCACGAGGAAGGCTGCGGTCAAGACGGCAACAAAGACAACGGCCAAGGCGACGACGAAGACGACGGCGCGGAGGACGAGCAAGACGGCGACCAAGACGGCGAGGAAGACGGCGCCCAAGGTGGCGCCCAAGCCATCAGCGGCCAAGCCGGCCAAGCCAGCCAAGCCAGCCAAGCGGCCCGCGTCGCGGACCAAGGGCGGTGCGGCGTTCCGCCGGCAGCAGCGGGAGCTGCTGAGCGCCGAGCGCGGCAACTACCTTCGCCAAGCCGAGGAGCTCAAGGCGGAGGCGGACGCCCTGGCGTTGGAGCACGAGCCCGGCGACGTGCAGTTCGACGAGGAAGGCGGGGAGGGCGGGACGGCCAACGTGGACCGCGAACTGGACCTGGTCCTGTCCGCCCAGGCTCGCGTCGCCATCGCCGAGATCGACCGGGCGCTGGCCAAGCTCGACAACGGGACCTACGGGCGTTGCGAACGCTGCGGCAACGAGATACCGCCGGCCCGCCTCCAGGCGGTCCCCCACGCTGCGCTCTGTGTGGCGTGCAAAAGCGGCGGCTTGGCGTCGCGCCGATGAAGCAGCGGCGGCTTGGCGTCGCGCCGATGAAGCAGCGGCGGCTTGGCGTCGCGCCGATGACGCCGCACTGAGCTGATGGCGGCGCTGAGCCCGACCCGGGCGTCCATGGGGGTCCGGGGGGCGGCGCTGCTGGCCGTCGCCGCCGCGGTGGTGGCCGTCGACCAGGCGACCAAGACGTGGGCGTTGCACCACGTCCCGGAGACGGGCCGGCACGTGGTCGGAACGCTGTGGTTGCTGCGGACGCTCAACCGGGGCGCGGCGTTCGGGTTGGGGACCGGCGTCACCCCGGTGTTGGAGGTGGTGGGGGCGCTGCTGATCGTGGTCCTGTTCGCCTTCAGCCGGCGGGTGAGCAGGAACGCCACCGCGCCGGTGATCGTGGGCCTGGGCCTGGTGCTCGGCGGCGCCGTCGGCAACCTGGTCGACCGTGTGGTGCGCGACGCCGGCGGCGGGGTCATCGACTGGATCGACGCCGCCCGCGTCGGTGGGCACGACTGGTGGCCGGTGTTCAACGTCGCCGACGCGGCCATCACGGTCGGCGCGGTGGTGCTGGTCGTGGCCTACGTGGTGCGTTCGGCGCGCGAGCGGTCGGCCGGCGACCGGTCTCCGGCGGCGTGATCGGGGAGATCCCTGCCGCGTTGGACGGTCAGCGCGTCGACCGGGCCGTCGCCCTGCTGACGGGCGTGACCCGCGCCGAGGCGGCCGCCCTCGTCGACGGTGGCCACGTGCGGGTCGACGGCGGCGAGGTCGCCTCGCGCACCCGACGCGTGCGGGCGGGCGAGCACCTCGCTGTCGACGCCGCCGCCCTGCCCGAGCGGAACCCGGCTCTGGCCGCCGATCCGGAGGTGGTACCGGACGTGGTCCACGCCGACGAGGACGTGGTGGTCGTCAACAAGCCCGCCGGCCTGGTCGTCCATCCCGGCTCCGGTCACGAGCGGGGGACGCTGGTCCAGGGTCTGCTCGCCCGCTTCCCCGACCTGGCTGCCCTGGCGACGGGGGACGCCATGGAACGGCCGGGCATCGTGCAGCGCCTCGACAAGGGGACCTCCGGGCTGTTGGTGGTGGCCCGATCTCTGCGGGCCCAGCGTTCGCTCGTTGCTCAGCTGGCCGGCCGCAACGTGGAACGGCGTTACTCGGTGCTGGTGACCGGCGACGTGGCGGCCGACGAGGGCGTGGTCGACGCCCCGATCGGGCGGTCGCCGTCCGACCCCACCCGCATGGCCGTGGTGGCGGGGGGCCGGCCGGCTCGGACCCGGTACCGCGTCGAGACCCGCTACCACACCCCGGACGAGGTGAGCCTGCTCGAGTGCTCGCTGGAGACGGGGCGGACCCATCAGATCCGCGTCCACCTGGCGGCCATCGACCACCCGGTGCTGGGGGACGCGGCCTACGGAGCCCCGCCCGGGCCCCGGCCCTTCCTCCACGCCGGGGTGCTCGGTTTCGAGCACCCGGCGGGCGGCAGGCGCAGGTTCGTGGCGCCGATCCCCGACGATCTCGCCGCCTGGCTGGCCCGCTACTCCTGAAGGCTGCCTGGCCGCCGGGCGCCTACGTGGTCACCTCCCCGAGGTCGGCGGCGGCGCCTGGTCCCTCGGTGTCCACGAGCAGCTCCTTGGCCTCGTCCGGTGTGACCTGGAAGCGGAGGCCGACCACGTAGACCAGCGCGGTGAGCCCCAGGATGGCGAGGAAGTCCCACCCGAAGGGCAGGTTGCTCTGTTGGCCGCGGGGGTCGCCGTCGGAGCTGTAGATCCCCTGCCAGGAGGCGATGGTCAGCAGGCCGAACCACACCAGGATCCACCAGCCGTGGCGCCAGAGCATCTTGGGCATCAGGTCCTTGCGGAACACGAATTGGAGGGCCAGGACCACCAAGCCGATCCCCACCGAGGCCATCAGCTTCCAGGTCACGTCCCAGCCCGCCCAGTAGACCATCAGGTTTGATGCGTACACGGCGAGGAACGGGATGACGTGGCCGCCCGGCAACCTGAAGGGACGCTCCTTGTTGGGAAACTGGTGCCGCATTGCCATCAGGGCGAACGCGCCCGACCCGAAGCTGAGCACGGTGGCCGATTCGACGAACCCCACCAGCTTGTTCCAGCTCGGGAAGGGCAGGAAGAAGATGCACCCCACCACCCACGCGAGGATCAGCGAGACGACGGGCACCCCGCGTTTGCTGGTGGCGCGCAGCGACTCGGGCGCGTTGCGGTTGCGCCCCATGGCGTAGGAGAGCCGAGCGGTGACGGTCGTGTAGATGAACCCGGTGTCGCCAGGGGAGATGATGGCGTCGGCATACAGCAGGCTGGCCAACCAGCCCAGGCCGATCACACTGGCGACGGCAGCCAACGGCCCCGCGTCATTGGTGAACGACAGATTGGTCCAGCCCCTGGCCAGGTCGCTGGGCGCCAGTGACCCGATGAAGGCGATCTGGAGCAGGACATAGATCACCGCGCAGATCAGGATGGAGCCGATCACCGCCAGCGGGATGTTCCGCTTCGGATTTCTGCTCTCGCCGCCCAGCTCCACTCCTTGGCGGAACCCGAGGAAGGAGAACACGATGCCGGCCACCACGATGGTGTGGAAGAAGCCCTTGGCCCCGGTCGGCGCGAAGCCGTGGGAGGAGAAGTTCTTGGTGTGGAAGCTGGTGACCAGGAAGGCCACCACCACCACGCTGATGATGGCGAGCTTCCACCACACGACGACGTTGTTGATGCGCGCGAACCAGCGGATGCCGACGAGGTTGATCACCACGAACAGCGCCATCCCCAGTACGGCCACCACGTAGCCCTCGGGGAAGGTGAGCACGTGTTGGCCGCCCTTGAGCTTGGTCAGCCCGCTGGCGTAATGGGTGGCGTACCGCAGGGCTCCGAGCACCTCGATGGGGGCCACCACCGCGGCGGCGAGCCACGTCACCCACCCGAGGGTGAAGCTGGCGAAGGGACCGTAGGACCAGTGAGGGAAACGCACCACCCCGCCACCCACCGGGTACATGGCTCCCAGCTCGGAGTACACCAGGCCGATCAGCATGATCATGATGGCGCCGAGGATTTGCTGCCAGCTCGCGCAAATGCTCCTCGGTAAAGCCAAACGCCTCGTGCGCCAGCCGGTATTCGTCCTGGAGATCACTGAGGAACATGGCCGGATCATCGGAATTGAGCGTAATCATGAGGCCAGCGTCAAAATAACGGCGAACCGGATGCTCCTCGAGCCTGGGACAACAACCTGTACGCAGATTAGACGTAACGCAGATCTCAATCGGCACCTGGCGTTCCGCCAAAACCTCCATCAGGTCCGGATCCAGTTGCGCTGACAGGCCATGGCCGATGCGCTCGGCGCCGATATTGATCGCAGCCCAGATGCTCTCTGGTCCCACGGTCTCGCCCGCATGGGCAGTCAGGCGCAAGCCGGCGTCCTGGGCTTCCTGGAAGAGCTCACGGAAGGGCTCGGCCCCGGTCCGCCGCTCATCTCCTCCGATCCCGATGCCGACGACACTGGGCGAGTCGCGTCGCAATTCTGCTGCTTTGCGAAAGACGCGGGCGGCCTCCTCCGGGCCAAAGTGGCGGACTGCGTCGAAGATCCAGTAGAGCGTGATCCCAAATTGGCGTTCAGCACGCACGCGGGCTGCTTCCATCCCGTGAAACAGCCCTTCGAACTCGATCCGCCGCCAGTAGTAGACGACACCCACGGATACATACACCTCGGCGTGCACCACGCCCTGAGCGGCCAAACGCTCCAGCATGCGAAAGGTGATCAATTCGTAATCGGCAGCCGTGCGCAGCCGTTCACTGACCGCTTTGAACGCCAACAGGAAGCCGGTGAAGTCCGTGTAGCGATACAGCGCCCTCGCCTGAGCAAGCGTTATCCGATCATCATCGTGCCTCTGGCTCAATTCGACCAGGGTCTCCGGGGAGACGGTGCCCTCCAGATGAAGATGGAGTTCGGCTTTGGGAAGTCCACGTAACCAGGTGGCCACGACCCGGCGCGAGCTGGCTGTACGTGTCATGAGAGGGACGAGAATTCGCTGTGCTTGCGGCTATAGAGAAAATAAATGATCAGCCCGATGATCAGCCAGGCGAAAAAGCGCAGCCAGGTGATCACCGGCAAGCCAGCCATCAGCAGGGTGCAGAAAAAGAGGCTCAGGATGGGCACGGAGATGCCGCCGGGCGCACGGAAACCGCGGCGCCGATCCGGCTCGCGGAAGCGCAGGATCAGCACCCCGATCGAGACCAAAACAAAAGCAAAGAGCGTGCCGATATTGGACAGGTCGGCCAGGGTCCCGATATCGAGGAGGCCGCTGGGAATGGCTACCAGGAAGCCGGCCATCCAGGTGGCGACAGCCGGAGTGCGAAAGCGCGGATGCACTTTGCCAAACCAGCGGGGAAAGAGCCGGTCGCGGGACATGGCAAACCAGACTCGCGCCTGGCCCAACTGAAAGACCAGGATGGAGGAGATCATGCCCATCATGGCGCCGCAGAGCACGACCAGCCGAACCCAATGAGCGTAGCCGAGCCCGTGCTGTGCGAGCTTCTTAAGGGAATTCACTACCGGCGCAGCATCATCGACCAGCGATTGCCACGGGACCAGGCCGGTGAGCACCATCGCGACCCCGACGTAGAGGATAGTGCAGACGACCAGCGTCCCCAGAATGCCGATGGGGACGTCGCGCTGCGGCCGTTGGCACTCCTCGGCCGCGGTGGAGACCGAGTCAAAGCCGATATAGGTGAAGAAAATAATGCTGCCGCCTGTGAGTACGCCCGACCAGCCATTGGGAAAAAGGGATGCCAATGGCCGGGGTGGACAAAACGCGGCGCCCGCGATGATAAAGACCAGGATGGCAGCGATTTTGAGCAGGACCATCACGTTGTTGGTCTCTGCCGACTCGCGGATGCCGCGCACCAACACGATGGTCATAAGCAACACGATCAGAAAGGCAGGAAAGTTGAACCCAAAGTGCCAGCCCGGCGTGATAAATGGTGTTTCCCTGCAGATCGGAGAGTCCCGAGGGAAGAAAGGCCGGCGAGATCCAACGGCGCTGGGGCGAAGCCGAACCAATCCATAAAGTCGACAATGTGCGCGGCAAAGCCGACGCATACAGCCATATTGCTGACGGCGTACTCGAGGATGAGATCCCAACCGATGATCCAGGCGACCAGTTCGCCCATGGTGGCATAGGTGTAGGTGTACGCGCTGCCGGCAATGGGGATCATCGACGCCAGCTCCGCATAGCAAAGCCCGGTGAAGGCGCAGACAATCGCCACCAGCATGATGGAAAAAGCCAGAGCCGGTCCTGCCCCGGGCCGGCCTGCCAACGCGTGGTGGTGCACAAGGTAATCGAGCAGCGGGGTATTCAAGATCGAAGAGGTATCGAATTTTTCCCCTGCGATGGCAGTGCCGATAACGGTAAAGATTCCGGAACCGATCACCGCGCCGATGCCCAGCGCGGTCAGCGACCACGGGCCAAGCGTTTTCTTCAGACTGTGTTCGGGCAACTCCGAATCGCTAATCAGCTGATCGATCGACTTGGTGGCGAACAGTTGCTTTCGCAGCGTCCCGGCTCCTGAGTTCAGATTTCTTTAGCAAAAAGTCCCGGAGGGACGACTGTCCTGGGTGGTTCCAAGAAACTCAGTCGTCCTCCGGGAATTTGAATGATCTCTGCGGGTTACCGTTTACTTTGACCTCGGGTCAGCTTCTTGGTCTTCTTCTTGTCGGAACCTCGAGGAGTAGTACGCGCGGCTTTGGGTGCAGCTTTCTTTCGCGCCGCGCGCTTCAGCTTTCTTCCGTTCCGATTTGTCTTCAATGCTTTTGTATTGGCCATTATCTTCCTTGTCTAAACCTTTTCCAGCTGGGCGAATTTTTCCACAAGTTTTTTCACGCCGAATTGTGCAAATTGTACCGTAATCTTCGCATCGTCACCTTCTCCTTCGCGGCGGAAGACAACTCCCTCGCCATATTTCGGATGGCGGACGCGTTGGCCGCTGCGAAAGCCGGTGGCTCCAGGGGGACCGGAACTCCAACTTCGGCCGGCTCCCGGTGGCTCCGCGGGAGGAAAAGAAGCGGGCGATATTGTCGATCGAGCCAGCCGGCCTCGAATGCCTGACGGCGGATTGTCAAGGTGCGGTCCGGGAACGATGCGCTGATCCTCATCCTCGTAATTGTAGTGGCGTGGGCGATTCCCACTGATCCCGACTGATCCGTACCGCGCCGCTAGGGGCACTCGAAGGCCGCGGTCCGCGGGTAAGTTTTCCAGCAGATGCGCGGGTATCTCCTGGAGGAATCGCGAGGGAATACTCGATTCCGGCATGTCGCTTCCGTACCGGCGGCGATAGCGCGCCCGGGTCAATATCAGCGCATCCATGGCGCGGGTCATGCCTACATAGCAGAGCCGGCGCTCTTCTTCGAGTTCGTCGGGTTGGTTGAGAGTCCGTGAATGGGGAAAGAGGCCCTCCTCCATCCCCGCGAGCAGGACCAGAGGAAATTCAAGACCTTTGGCGGCGTGCAGGCTCATCAGGGTTACCCGGCATCTCGGGATTGATCCGTGTCGCTCACCAGGGCGGCATGATCGAGGAATTCGGAAAGGGTCTCGCCCCGCTGTTCAGCGTCGCGCGCCGCGTTGGCAAGTTCTTTGAGGTTCTCAATTCTTGAAAATGCTTCCGGTGTTCCTTCATCCTCGAGGGAGCGAATATATCCGGTGCGATCGATCAGGAAGCGAATCAACTCGGGAAGGGTAGCCG
>CAVWQR010000003.1:0-33708 GCA_963757175.1 uncultured Actinomycetota bacterium
CGCGGCCATCGGTGACATGGGTGACGTCGGTGACATGGGTGACGTCTGTCATCGGATCGACCCGACGATCCGCGGCACCCTGCGCACGCCGACGAAGCAGATTCGCTGCACGCTCACCGACTCCTTCCACGCCTCTGCACGACCCGACGAGAGGGCTGTTTCCGAAGGGCGAGCCTATCCGTGGTCGCGTCCGGGGGACCGATGTGACGCTCTTCGCACGACGCCCGACCCAAACCCGCCCTCGGGTGGCGGCCCGCTAGTCTCGCTGGCAATGGCACGGGTGGAGTCGACCGGTGATTCTCACGCCGCAAGGCGAACTGGAGGACGCGCTACCAGGCCATCATTCGACACCTCGGCGGGGGTGTCTTCGCCCGTGGTGGCTACCACGCCACCGGCATAACGGAGCTGTGCGTCGCCAACGATCTCGGCAAGGGCGCGCTGTATCACTACATCGGCTCCAAGGAGGACCTGCTCGCCGCCATCCACGACCGCGTCATGGACGAGGTGATGGCGGGCACGGATCGGGTCGCCGAGGCCGCTGGGCAACCAATCCCGCCAACGGCTTCAGCCAGGCGTTCGAGGCCCGCTTCCACCAGCCGCCCACGCCGTATGCGGCCAACACCTACGACTCCGTGCTGCTGCTCGCCTACGGACTCCAGCGCTCCGGCGGCCACGGCGGGGCGCGACTGGCGAACGGCATCTCCGGCGGTGGTGGCCGGCAAGGGACGCGGCCGTGGGCTGGGACCGCGCCGGCGGTGGCCCGACCCTCGGCCGCCATCCGCGCCGGTCGGCCTGCCGGCGATCGATGGCGCGGTGGGAGCCTGGGACTTCGACAAGACGTCCGGCATCGAGCTGGTGTCCTCGACCTATGAGCACTGGCGCGTCGAGGGCAGCAGCTTCGCCGTCGGTCCAGTACCTGTCCACCGCCTGGCTTCCCCCACGCGCGACGGCCGGCGTCTCCGCAGCAGAAGACGCCGCCTTCGCCCGACAAGGCCGCGGCCGACGTGGGCGGCACCTACCAGCCGGGGCCGAAGACCGGGGAATGGGCGCTGCTGGTCGCCGCGTCCGACGGCTGGAACAACTACCGCCACCAGGCCGACGTGCTCGCCCAGTACCAGCGCCTGCGGGCCAACGGGGTGCCGGCCGACCACATCATCGTCATCAGCCCCAACGACCTGTCCCAGAATTCCCGCAACCCCCATACGGGGATCCGTCCCCTACTCGGTCGGGGGTCCCAACCTGGCCCAGCAACGTGCAGGTGGACTACCCGCTGCAGGGCATGACCGCATCCCGGCTGCTGGCCATCCTCTCCGGCCAGGCCTCGCCCGAGAACCCGAAGGTCATCAAGAGCGGTCCGGGCGACGACGTCTACGTCTACCTGTCGGGTCACGGCAACCAGCAGGGCCTCTATCTCGGCCTGGGCGCCCCCGTTCCCTCCGCCCACAGCTCGTTCTCGATCGTCACCCCCGGACGCCCTGGACCAGACGGTCGCGGCCATGAGCGCCGCCGGGCACTACCGGCGCATGCTCATCGCCGTCGAGTCCTGCGAGAGCGGCAGCCTCGGCCAGGGCCTGGACGCTCCCGGCGCCCTCATGATCACCGCGGCCAGCCCGGTCGAAAACTCGCTGAGCACCAACTACGACCCCTCTGCCGTGACCTGGCTCGCCGACCAGTTCTCCTACCAGCTGTGGCAGGCGGAGGTCGACGATGCCCGACAACTCCCTCGATGCCCTCTACCAGCACCTGTACCTGAACGTGCAGCGGCTCCCACGTGAGCGCCTACGGGCCCGAGTTCGGCAACACGGCCACGGTGTCCCTCAAGGAGTTCCTGACCCCCTAGGCGGTTAGCGGCACACGGCACGGCGTGGTGGAGACGGCGCGGCCTCATCGAGGGCCTCGTACTCGGAGGCGGCTGCGCCGCCTTCGGCTTCCCGGCTCACTCTCGTCCCGGCCCTAGGGCGTGCCGGTTATGGCGGGGCGAAGAGCTGGTCGGTCTGGTGGGCATTCTGTCTGGTCGGTCGGGGGCTGGTCGGTGGGTGGGGGGTGCCAGGCCCATCGGCCGGGCGGCCCGGTGAGGGTCCAGCCGTCGTAGGTCTTGTGGCCGTGGTGAAACCGACACAAGCGAGCGAGGTCGTCGAGGCGGGTGGTGTGGGTGGCCGCCCAGCCGGTGACGTGGTCGATTTCGAGGTGGTGGCGGGCGTGGCAGCCGGGCACGACACATTCGGGGTCGCGGGCGACCAGGGCGGTGCGCTGGGCGGCGGTGGGATGACGGCCCAGGTGGGCGACGGAGGAGATATCGGTACCGTTGGTGACGACGGCGGCGAGGAAGCGGTCGTTGGCCAGGGCTCGGGCCGTGGCCACGGGGACGGGCCGGCGCCGTCGAGCTCGCAGATTTCACCGTCGATGGTGTGACCGCGGACCAGCGCGGTGTAATCGACTCGCACGATGACCTGCGCCGGCGCAGGCCGGCATTCGCCGCCGGTGCCGGTGCCGTTGGCTGCTACGGCCATGGCGACCAAGGCATCGGCGGCATGCGCGTCGTGACGGTCTCGCCGGGGTGCGGTGGCGGCGGCTTGTTGTTCGAAGGGGGCGAGACAGGCACCGGAAGCGGGCGAGGGCGTCGGGGGTGAGGCGGGCGTCGAAGCGCCCGGCGCCGTCGCCGTCGACCCAGGTGCGCAGCGACCGGGCCCGGTGCACCGCCTGATAGCGGCCGCTGCTCGTCGGCGGGGTCAGTGCGCAGCGCGGCGGGCAGTCCGACAGGCGTCGCGCAACCCGGCCATCGTGTCGCCCCGCCCGTCTTCGACCAGACGGGCGCCGGCGTCGGCGGTCGGCTCTCGGTGGTGGCGGCGATCTCGCCGGCGGCTTCGGCCGACAGCCGGCCATCCTGCCAGGCTTGGCGGACCTCGTCGATGGCCCCTCGGCCATCGCTGGGCGGTCACAAGGCGGCCGCCGCCGCGCCGACGCTGGAGCTGCCCGTGCGCCGGGCCAGCCACCCGGCCGGGAACGCTCCCCGGCGGCCCGCCACGCTCCGCACTTCGCAGCCCGGGCGGCGCACAAGGCTTTCCCTGCCTGGGCGACCCGTTCGGCCTTGGTGAACTCCTCCAGGAGCCGGTCGGCGTCGACGCCCGCCAGGGTGGCGGCATCCAGGTCGCCGACCGCCCTCGGCCAGGGTGGCCACCGCCCCCGCCACCCGCTCGCCGACAGGAATGTCACTGGAACTCACGCTCACACCATGCAACCTACCGACCAGGGTGTGACCAGAACCGTCGCCAGCCTGCCGCGAATCCCGACGGCATTGCTGATGGATCCAGCTCAGCCGGGCCCAGGACCCGGTCCGGTCTGGCCAGCCTGGCAGAGTGAGGCCATGAGCAGCGGTCCGCATCACCACCCCGCCGATCACCTCCCGCCCGCCGCGGGTGGAGGAGGTGGGCGAGGGCCTCTTCGCCTACATCCAGCCCGACGGCAGCTGGTGGATCAACAACACCGGGTTCGTCGTCGGCCGTCGGGAGGTGCTCAGCGTGGACGCGTGCGCCACCGAGCGCCGCACCCGCGCCTACCTGGACGCCATCGCCGGCGTCACCCCCGCGCCGTCCGGGTGCTGGTCAACACCCACTTCCACGGGGACCACACCTTCGGCAACGGCCTGTTCACCGAGGCGGCGATCGTCGGCCACCACCGCGCCCGCGACGGCATGCTGGCGTCGCCGGCGCCCCCGTTCCCGTTCTGGGAGCCGGTGGATTGGGGGACGATCGAGCTCGCGCCGCCGTGGGTGACCTTCGACGACGGGATCGACATCTGGGTGGACGACGTGCGCCTCGAGGTGCGCTACGCCCACTCCCCCGCCCACACCACCGGCGACTCCGTGGTCTGGGTCCCCGACCGAGCGCGTCCTCTACGCCGGCGACCTGGTGTTCAACGGCGGGACCCCGTTTCTCCTCGCCGGCTCCATCAGCGGGACCCGGACCGCGCTCGCCTACCTGCGCTCCCTGGACGCGGCGACGATCGTTCCCGGCCACGGCGACGTGTGCGGGCCCGAAGGTCATCGACCGCGTCCTCGCCTATGTCGACCTGGTGGAGACGACCGCCCGCGAGGCCAAGGCGGCGGGTCTGGCGCCGCTCGAGGCCGCCCGGCAGACCGACCTGGGCCCCTTCGCCGAGCTGCTCGACCCCGAGCGCATCGTCGGCAACCTCCATCGCGCCTACGCCGAGCTCGACGGCCGGGAGCCGGGCTGCCAACTCGACCTGGTGCAACCGCTCACCGACATGGTCGCCTACAACGGCGGCAAACCCCTTTCCTGTTACGCCTAGGCCTTTTGCGAGGCGCGGGGCGGCGCCAACACCAGGCGCGAAGACCACGGGGGTCATTTGGCCGGTCAGTAGCGAGATGGCAGAGTGAGTGGGTGACGGGGATCGTGGTGGGGGAGGCGGTCGGCCTCGCGGTCATCGCCTTCTTCGCCGTCAGCCTGCTGCACAGCTACTCCGGCCTGTTGCGACGGGTACAAGAGCTGGAAGCGGGTTCCGCAGTTCCGGCCGCCCGCTCGGGCGCAGGCGGAATGGTGGGCGGCACGGAAGGGCCGGCGCCCGCCCGCGAGGGCCCGCCGGCCGTGGACATCTCGGGCGTCTCGCTGACCGGGGAGGCCATCACCCTGGCGGTTCGAGGAGTTCGCCATCGCACATTGCTGGCCTTCCTCTCGAGCGGGTGCAGCACCTGCGCCCGGTTCTGGGCCGACCTTCCCCTGCCCGCCCTACCGGGCGGGGAGCACACCCGACTGGTGGTGGTGCCCCAAGGGCCGGCCGACGAAAGCGTGGCCGCCCTGGCGTCGCTCGCACCGACCGAGTCGGTGGACGTGGTGATGTCGAGCGAGTGCTGGCGGGACTACCAGGTGCCGGGGTCTCCCTACTTCGTCCTGGTTGACGGCCCCTCGGGGCTCGTCCGCGGAGAGGGAACGGCCGGTGGGTGGAAGCAGGTGTTCGACCTGATGGGGTTGGCCGAGGGCGACAGCGCCCTCGCCCGTGGGCAAGCGGGCGGAGCGCGCAAGCCGGCCAGCGACCGGCGCGGGAAGCTGAGGTCGACCGGATCCTGCGCCGGTCCGGTATCCGGCCGGGAGACCCCTCGCTGTACCCGGGAAGAATGTCGGACAGCGGATCGGTGAGCAACCAGGGGTCGGCCCCGGGTGGAGGTGGCCGCGTCTCCGGGTACGGGCTCAGCGCCACCTTGCCGCCGGGATGGGAGGGGCGGATCACGCAGCTTGCACCGGTTGCGCCGTCGCCCGCTGCCACCCCGGCCGCGCACGCCGCCCACGTCCAGGCTCCACTCACACCGCCGCCGACGGCGGAGACCACCAAGCCGTTCATGCACCTCGCCAGCTTTCCCTTGCCCCCGAGCCGGGGCACGTTCGGCAGCGGCGCGGTGGAGCTGATGGCGCAGCAGGACGCCCTGATCGCGCTCGTCGAGTACACGTCGGCGAGCGTCGGCACCGCCCTGTTCTCCCGCCCGTCGTTGCCGACGAACCTCGCCCCGCAGGCGTTCCACCCCCGCGCCCTCCAGCGCATCCTCCCCGGCCAGGGCGGCTACCAGGCCTTCTTCCACACCTCAGGCCGCCCGTTCTGCCTCTATGTCGTGCTCGGATCCCTGGCCCACGCACCGCAGACCCTGCCCACGGTCAATCAGACTTTGACGGGCATTCAGGTCGCACCGGGGTAGGACGCCATGCCTCCGTCACCGGACGCCACGTCACTGCTCGAACGGGTCGTCCACCGCAGCGCTCGGGCTCTCGGCGGGAACCGTTGGAGCCGTCGTCGGTTTCTGACCCGCAGCGCGGTCGTGGCTTCAGCCCTCGTCGCCAGCCCCTGGGATTTCCTCGTCCGGCCCGCCGGCGCCTATGCCGCGGTGTGCGGCACCGACGCGTCCTGCTCCGGGGGCTACAGCGTGTTCTGTTGCACGATCTACGCGGGGGCCAACCTCTGCCCGCCCAACTCCTTCACCGGGGGATGGTGGAAGGCGGACAACTCGTCCTTCTGCTGTGGCGGGCCCCGCTACTACGTGGACTGCAACGCCTCCTGCGGCAGCGGTTGGGGGTGTGAGTGCGAGACCAGCTCGGCCACCTGCGACAACCGGTTGATCGCGTGCAACCAGTTCCGCTACGGCCAGTGCAACCAGGAGATCGCCTGCTACGGCCCGGTCGTGTGCCGTCTGGTCACCTGCACGCCCCCCTGGGAGTACGACCCCAGCTGCACCACGGCCTCGGCGACCGACGACAACACGGTCAGCCACACCGCCCCCTGCCTCCCCCAGCCCTGCCCGTCGGCCATCATCATGCGCTACTTCGACCTCGGCGGCCCGGGCAGCTACCTGGGGGCCGAGGAGAGCTTGGAGGAGCCCACCCCGGGCGGCACGTGGATGCTGTTCCAGTTCGGCGCCATGTACGACGTCTTCATCCAAGGGCTCCACGCCGTTCACGGCAACATCTGGGACAAGTACCAGCAGCTCGGGGCGCAGAACTCGTTCCTGTCCTACCCCGCCACCGACGAGGGGGGCACGGCCGACGGGCTCGGGCGCTACAACCACTTCGCCGCCTGGTACGACGGTGCCAACCTGGACAACGGCTCCATCTACTGGACGTGGGTCACCGGCGCGTGGTCGATCCACGGGGCCATCCGGACCCACTGGGCGGCGCTGGGCTGGGAGCAGAGCCCGGTCGGTTACCCCGTCACCGACGAATCCCCCTCCGCCGACGGGGTCGGGCGATACAACCACTTCGTCAAGCTGGGCTCCGGGGGGATCCTCGACACCGGCTCCATCTACTGGAGCCCCCAGACCGGCGCGTGGTCGCTCCACGGGGCCATCCGGACCCACTGGGCGGCGCTGGGCTGGGAGGTGGGCCCGCTCGGCTACCCGACCAGCGACGAGACGGGAGTTGGCGACGGGTGGGGGCGATACAACACGTTCGCCGGCACGGGAACGAATGGCATCGGAGCCATCTACTGGCATCCGTGGACCGGCCCGTGGTCGGTCCACGGCGCCATCTACGCCCACTACCAGGCCCTCGGCGGGCCCCGGGGCATCATCGGCTACCCCCTGACCGACGAGACCGGCACCCCCGACGGCCTGGCCCGGTTCAACGACTTCACCGGCAGCGGCGGGGCATCCATCTACTGGACGGCGCAGACGGGGGCGTGGGCGATCTACGGCGTGTTCCGGACCACCTGGCAGGCGCTCGCCGCCGGGAGCGGGCCGCTGGGCTACCCGGAATTTGACGCCACCTCGGACACCGCGGGAGGGGTGCCCTACTCGGCCCAGCCCTTCCAGCACGGGGCGATCTTCGACAGCTCCGTCGGGCCCGGCTGCGCCGTCTACGGGCCGATCTGGACGAAGTACCAGTCGGAGAACACCGCGCTCGGCCCGCTCGGGCTGCCCACGACCAGCGTGGTGACCGGGAGCAACGGGGTCCAGACCGTCACGTTCCAGCACGGGACGCTGACCTACGACCCGGGCACCGGTCAGGTTACGTAACGTTCGGCGGGGCTTCCCACTCCGCGCGCCCTTCGGGATCGAGGCGGTGGAGGCGGCGCAGCAGGGTGGCGTGGGCCCGCAGGGCGTCCACCACCACGACCGCGGCCAGTACGCCGGCGACGGCGCAGACGACGACGAGGGCAGTCACGACGCCGAGCCCGAGGTGCGCACCAGCTCGCCGGACCGGTGGGCGACCACCACCGACGCCAGCCACACCGCGGTGACCACGACGAGGCCGAAGGGCACGCCGGCCAGCGGCTGCTTGGCCAGCACCGAACCGAGGTCGGGGACGCCGGCGACAACGGCCCCGAAACAGCCCGCCGCCAACGCGGCGTCGATACCCACGTGCCGCCACGACGGCGGCGCGTCCCGCTCGCCCAGGCACCCGCAGGAGCGGACCGCCGGGTGGGCCCGGGCGACCACCACGAACGCGGCGAACCCGAGATACGTGAGCCCGAGCCCGACCATCGCCGGCGCCCACCCCGCCAGGGCGGCCACACCGAGCGCCACCTCCAGCGCCGCCCCGACCCGCACGAGGACCGAGCCGACGAAGGTCCAGCCCACGGCGCGCAGCGCCTCCACCGCCGGCGACGGCCGGGCCCACTTGGCCGCGCCGGCCACGATGGCAAGGCCGGCGGCGATGGCGAGAGGTCCGGACCAGGCCACCGGGGCAGTGTAGGCTCGCCGCAATCGAGCTCTGGGGGTAGTCGATGGGTTGGATCATCACGGTGGCTGTGGCGGTGGCCGTCGCCGCCGCGCTCCGCTCCACGTGGTCTCCGTGCGGTCTCTCGATGCTTTCGACGATCACCCCCCTCTCCGAACGCGGCCGCGGCCACCGCTACGGCGTCACCGCAGGCTGGTTCGTGGCCGGGGCCACCGCCGGCGGCGCGACCCTCGGCGCGGTGGGGCTGCTCCTCGCGTTCGCCGTGGGCGGTCTCGGCATCTCCACCAAGGTGGCCTTGGCCTTGGCCGGCGCGGCCGCGCTGATCGCCGCCGGCGCCGACGGCGGGATCCTGGGCGTCCGGTTCCCCGTCTTCCGGCGCCAGGTCAACGAGCAGTGGCTCGACTCGTACCGGCCCTGGTTCTACGGAGCGGGTTTCGGCTGGCAGGTCGGCGCCGGCGTGGCTACCTACATCATGACCGCCGGTGTGTTCCTGACCGTCGTGCTGGCGGCGCTGACCGCTTCCCCACTGGCGGCGCTGGCCATCTGTGCCACCTTCGGCTTCGTGCGCGGCCTCACCGTCTTTCTGACCCGTTCGCTGCGCACACCGGAGTCTCTGCGCGCCTTCCACCGCCGCTTCGACCGGCTGAACCAGCCGGTCCGGATGGCGACGACCGCCGTCGAGGCTCTCGGCGCGGCGGTGCTCCTCTCCGCCCTGTGGGCTCCAGCCGGTCTCGCGCTGGCCGCGCTGCTGGTCGTCGTCGTGGTGTCGCGGGTGCGGCGGCGCCGGTCACCTGCCCCGGTGGGGAAGGCCGCGTGAGCCACGGGCCCGGGCCACGCGAGGGACCGGTCCTGACGTGACGGGGACGCCCTCGGCCGCCAGCAACTCGGCCTGGGTGCGCTCGTGGCCGGGCACCAGCCGACCGTCGGCGCGCACCACCCGCCACCACGGCAAGTCGTCGACGTGGGCCAGCACGGCGCCGACGCCGCGCGCCGCGCCGGGAAAGCCGGCCTCGTCGGCGACGTCGCCGTAGGAGGCCACCTGGCCGGGACCGATGCGCCGGATGGCCGCGATGACGCGCGCCCGAAAGTCCTCGGGCATCGCCTCACCAACCAGGCAGGTCGGCGGCGGCGGCCCAGAAACTGTGGGTGCCGCTCGAGATCCGTTCCGGCAGGCGGGCGGTGGCCACGGGGCCGTCGGCCAGACGGCTGGCGTCGAACACCACGCAGTCCGAGCGGTCGGCGCCCACGTCGGTCGTCAAGGTGACCAGGTAGCCGTCGTCCTCGTCCCGGCTGCCCACCCGGGGGGCCACCGCCGTCTCGCTGCAGTACACCCCTTCGGGGAAGCGGTATTCCTCGGTGGCGCCAGCGACGGTGTCGTGGCGGACGACGCCGTTCATGAGGAACCAACCGGGCGGGTTGAGGGTGGCGTACACGTAGCGGTGGGGGCGGCCGCGGTGGCGCCCGTTGATCATGCCGAACTCGCTCCAGCGGTCGCTCAGGTCCTCCTCCTTGGTCGCCCCGGTGGCCAGGTTGAACCGCCACCGGTGCAGCGTGGTCTCCAACACGTCGGCGGCGAGGAACCGGAACATGCGATCGCCCGGCCCTCCGGATACTGCGTCGTCCGAGGGCTGGGGGCAACCCTGGAAGAAGCCGTCGAGGACGACCTCGTCGCCGTCCTCGTAGGCGTTGGCCCAGTGCAGCACGTAGGTGGGCTCGGCTTCGAACCAACGGATCTCCCGGGGTCACCGCGCCGGGGCAGGATCCCGAAGCGGGACGGCACGTCAGGGTGGAAGCGGGACGCGTAGCTGCCCCGGGCGAGCAGGTCCGGGTCCCAGAACAGGGGCAGGTCGTTGAGCACGGTGTAGTGCTCGGTGAAGGCCAGGTCGTGGGGCAGGCGGGGCCCGGGGAGATCGATCGGCACGTAGTGATCCACCCGCCGGGCGGCATCGAGCACCCCGTAGTGCAGATACGGCGGCGACGTGCCGTAGTTGAAGAACATGAGGTCGCCGTTGTGCTCGTCGACGCGAGCGTGGGCCGAGACACCGAGACGGTGGGGAAAGGCCCCGTCCCACGTGGCTTTCCCGAGATCGTCGAGGGTGACGGGATCGAGCTGGTAGACATCGCCGCACTGCCAGAAGCTGGTCAGCGCCCTACCGGCGTGGACGACCACGTCGGTCGAAGACGCATCCTTCATCCGCCCCCGAGCCCCCCACCCGTCGGTGCGCAGCGAGGAACGGGGGCTTTCGCCGATGCCCGCCCACAGCGCCCGCCCGGCCGCTTCCTCGGCGAGCAGCCCGTCGGTGCGCACGAAGCGGTTGCGGTAGGCGGCGCGCCCGGACCGGAACTCGACGGCATGGACCATGCCGTCGCCGTCGAAGGGGTGGTAACGCTTGATCGGCGGCCGCACCGGGTTCTCGGTGTTGCGCAGGTAGACGCCGGCCAGGTCCGTCGGGAGATCACCGGTCACGTCGAGGCCGGGGGCGTCATACTCCCACTCCTGGGGACGCCACGGCCCGCTGCGGTAGGGGTGGTCGTCGTCGGGCGGCAAAGCCGACCGACGACGACCCACCCTGGTGGCCGGCACCTACAAGAGGCCGTTGGCCTGCAGGAACTGCTTGGCGACCGTCGCCGGGTCCTGCTTGTTGAGGGCCACCGCCGCGTTCATGGAGATGATCGCCTGGGTGGTCAGTTTGGAGCTCACTGCGTTGAGGATCTGGGTGAACGCCGGACCCTCGGCGTTGAGCACCGAGGTCTTCACCACGGGCACGACCTGCTGGAAGCCGAAGATGCCCTTGGTGTCGGTCAGCACCGCGTACTTGCCGCTGGCCAGCTCCGGGTCGGTGGTGAAGATGGCGATGCTGTTGACCTTGCCCGCGTCCAGCGCCTGGTACTGGGTGCCGATGGGCAGGGGCACGAACTGGACGTTGTTGAGCCCGTAGGCCTGCTTCAGCCCGACGACGCCCTGGAAGCGGGTGCCGTTCTCCGGCGGGCCCCCGTAGGTGAACGACCCGACGTTCTTCAGGTCACCGATGGTCTTCAAGTTGTGCTGGCTGGCGTAGGCCTTGGTGGTGGCCACGCCGTCGGCGTCCTGGAAGGGCGTCGGGAGGAGCACGGTGAAGCCGCGGCCGTTCTCCCACTTCTTGGCCCCCTGGTAGGTGATGGCCGCGGACTGCGGCTGGTCGCCCAGGTTGGCCAGCTCGGTGTAGATGACGCCGGTGTACTCGGGGTACATGTCGATCTGGCCGCTGGTCAGGGACTTGTCGATGAGCTCGGAGGAGCCGATGTTTGGCTTCAGGTTGACCGTGTAGCCCTTGGCCTGCAGGGCCTGCTGGTAGAGGTAGCCGAGGACGTACTCCTCCTCGAAGTTCTTGTCCCCGAGGGTGATGGCGGGCCTGCCCTTGCCCGGCTGGCCGGCCGGCAGGTTGGACCCCGATCCGGAGCTGGACCCGGAGTTGGTCGAGGTCTTCTTGCTGCTCGAGCCGCACGCGGCCAGGGTGATGGCCAGCACGGCCACCACGCAGACGCTGGCCGTGCGGGTCAGGCGCTTGTGGGTCTTCATCGGGCTTGCTCCTTTTTTCGCTAGCACTTGATGCCCCCTACACGGTCTGGCTGGTGAGCACGGTCCTCTCCACCGCGGTCCCAATCTCGGGCTGGCGCCGTTCCCGTCGCAGCGCCCAGGGCGTGACCAGGCGCTCGATGCCGAGGAACAGTAGCTGGGCCAGGAAGGCCAGGACGATGATCACGTAGGAGGCGCCGATCACCCCGGCCAGCTTGTAGCTGGCCTCGTTCTGGATGATGTTGCCGAGGCCGCCGCCACCGAAGTAGCCGGCCAGGGTGGCGGTGGCGACCACGAACACGGTCGACACCCGGATGCCGGCGAAGATCAGCGAGCGGGCCAGGGGCAGCTCCACCTTGAGGACCACCTGGAGGGGGCGCAGCCCCATGCCCTTGGCCGCCTCCACAGCATCGGGGTCGACCTCGTCCATGGCCGCGTAGGTGTTGGTGAGGATGGGCGGAAAGGCCAGGACGACCAGGGCGATGACGACCACCTCCCGCCCGATGCCGAGCACGGGCAGGAGGATCGACAGCACGGCGAGGCTGGGCAGGGCCCGGCCCAGGGTCGAGATGTTGATGGCGATGAACGAGCCCCGGTGGATGTGACCGAGCCACAGCCCGAGGGGCACGGCGATGACGATGGAGATCAGGATCGCCTCCAGCGAGAGCGCCAGGTGGGTCTGCGTCAGGTGCCACAGCAGGTCCTTGTTGTTGAACACGAACGTGAACCCGTTGGAGATGTCGTTCATGGTGCGCTCACGCCGCCCGTCGGGCCCGGGCCCACGGGGTCAGGAAACGCTGGGCCCCCACCAGCAGGGTGTCGGCGACGATCGCCAGCAGGATGGCGAGGACCCCGGCGCCGACGAACAGGGTGTTGAAGTCGCCGATGCTGAAGGCGTAGAAGATGGGCTGGCCCAGCCCGAGCGGTGTGGCGATGGCCGCCAGCGTGGCCAGCGAGACGATGGTCACCGTCGCCACCCGGATGCCGGCGATGATCGTGGGCAGGGCCAGCGGCAGCTCGACCCGGTACAGGGTCTGGCGGTCGGTCAGCCCGATGCCCTTGGCCGCGTCGCGCACCTCGGCGGGGACGCCCGACAGCCCGGCCAGGGTGTTGGTGAACAGGATGAGCAGCGTGTAGCCGGTCAGCGGGATCAGCACCGTCGTCCACCCCAGCCCGGTGATGGGGACGAGGATCTCGAAGGCGGCGATGGCAGGAATGATGTAGAGCATGCTGGTGACCGAAGGTGACGGGCGGGCACCAGTGGGCGCGGTGGGCGAGCAGGGCCAGGAGGAAGGAGATGGCGAAGCCGATGGCCACCGCGATGACGGTGAGCTCGATGTGCTGGATGAGCTTGGGCTGGAAGTCCCGGCTCCAGTTCTGGGTGAACCAGCCCCAGCAGAAGGCCCGTTCGTGGCCGCGCAGGAGCTGCCGCCGCCGTAGTTGGGGATGACCGGCCCGCCGGCGGCGGGCAGGGCAGCGACGAGCATTAGCCTTCCGTGGCCACGGCCGGGCGGGGCTCGTGGGCCGACTGGTGCAGGCTCTGGTTGATGAGCTCGATCGACACGAAGCCGGACACTCGTCCGTCGCCGTCGGTGACGAGCACGGGACGCAGCGAATCCGTCATCATCAGCGACAGGGCTTCGCGCAGGGTGAACTCCGAGGACACGATCTGGACCTCGGCGGCCCCGTCCGCCCACCGGCCGGCCGTCATCGTCGACCACCACGGGCGCGGTCCCGTCCACCGTGGCCCCGGGCGTCTCGCCCCGCGCGCACCGTGGTCGCCTTCAGCAGCTGGATGTCCGCCAGCTTGGTGAGCGCCAGCCGCTTGAGGCCCCGGTCGGCGCCGACGAAGCGGGCCACGAAGTCGTCGGCCGGGTTGGCCAGGATCTCGTTGGGCGAGTCGTACTGCACCAGCTCGCCCCCCTCGCGCATGATGGCGATCTTGTCGCCCATCTTGATGGCCTCGTCGATGTCGTGGGTGACGAAGACCACCGTCTTCTTGATCTCGCTCTGCAGGCGCAGGAACTCGTCCTGCAGCCGCTCCCGGTTGATGGGGTCGATGGCGCCGAAGGGCTCGTCCATCAGCATCAGCGGCGGGTCGGCGGCCAGCGCCCGGGCCACGCCGACGCGCTGGCGCTGCCCGCCCGATAGCTGGCTGGGAAGCCGCTTGCCCATCTCCTCGTCGAGGCCGACCAGCTCCATCATCTCGGTGACGCGCCCGGCGATGCGGTGCTTGTCCCAGCCGAGCAGCTTGGGGACGGTGCCGATGTTGTCGGCCACGTCCAGGTGCGGGAACAGACCCACCTGCTGGATCACGTAGCCGATCTCGCGGCGCAGGTCGGCGGGGTGGCGGTCGTTGACGGTGTGGCCGTCGAGGAGGATGTCCCCGCTCGTCATCTCGATCATGCGGTTGACCAGGCGCATGGCCGTGGTCTTGCCGCACCCCGATGGCCCCACCAGCACGCAGATCTCCCCGGCGGGGACCGTCAGGCTCAGGTGCTCGACCGCCGCCTTGGCGCCCGGGGCGCTGTTGGCGTAGCGCTTGGTGACGTCGCGCAGCTCCAGGTTGGTCGCACGACTTCCTGCTGTTGCCGACGCATTGCTCACGACGAACTCCGCCTCGTTAGCCTGCTGTTTAGGTTACATCTTCGTAGTTCAGGGCCGCGGACCTTGTCACATCCGGGCCGGCTTGTCCATTGCCGCCACGAAGGCGGCCACGGCGTCGACGACCGGGCCGCGATGGCGGAGATGGGGGGCGTGGCCGCCGGCGGGGAGGACCAGCCGGCTCGACCGGCGCAGAGACGGCCGCCTCGATGCGTTGGACCTGGTCAAGGGTGCCGTACGGGTCGTCGGCGCACTGCACGACCAGCACCGGGCAGGAGATCTCCGGCAGGTACGCCTCGATGTTCCAGGACCGGAACGCGGGGTCGAGCCAGACGTCGTTCCACCCCCAGAAGGTGGCGTCGGGGTCGGTGTGGTAGCGCCGCAGCCGCTCCCGCAGGCGGTCGTCACGGCGGTAGGCGTCCCGGGCCTCCTCGATGCCGGCGATCGAGCGTTCCTCGACCACCACGTGCGGCGCCAGGGCGACGACGCCGGCGACCGGCCATCGACGGGCGGCGGCGTGGATCAGCGCGATCGACGCCCCGTCGCTGTGGCCCACGAGCACGGGATCGGACAGCGACAGGCCCGCCAGCAGCTCGGGCAGCACGGCGAGCGCCTCGTGGTGCATGTAGCTCACCGGCCGGGGCAGGTCGGCGGGGGCGGAGTGACCGTGGCCGTGGCGCGACCACACCAGGGCGGCGCGCCCCGTGCGGGCGCGCGAGCGGTCGCGGGAAACGTGCGCCACAGCGCCAGCGATCCCAGGCCCTCGTGGAGGAACACCAGTGGCGGCGCCCCGTCGTCGGCGGCGGCGGGCAGCCAGCTCGTACTCGACCTCGCCGCCGTCCAGGAGCATCCCGGTCGGTCATTCCGCCGGAGCGCGGCCAGGCCCGAGCGGAGGGCGAAGCGCTGGATCTTGCCGGTCGCCGTCTTGGGCAGCTCGGCCACCACGTGCACCTGGCGGGGCCGCTTGAACGCGGCCATCCGCTCCCGGCAGTGGGCGTCGAGCGCGGCCACGTCGACGCGGTGGCCCCGCCGGGGCACGACGAAGGCGACGGTCGTCTCCAGGCCGGCCTCGTCGCGGCCGCCCACCACCGCCGCCTCCGAGACGTCGTGGTGCTCGAGAGCACGCTCTCCACCTCGGCCGGCGACACCCAGATCCCGCCGGCCTTGATCATGTCGCTGTTGCGCCCGACGAAGCGGTAGTAGCCGTCGGGCGACCGCCGGTAGACGTCGCCGGTGCGCAGCCAGCCGTCCACGAAGGTGGCGGCGGTGACCTCGGGCCGCTGCCAGTAGCCGGCGGCGACCGACTCGCCCCGGACCCACAAGGCGCCCGGGGTGTCGGCGGCGGTCACCTCGTCACCGTGGTCGTCGAGCAGCTTCAGCTCGTAGCCCTCCACGGGCTGTCCCGGTGGTTCCGGGCCGGACGTCGCCCGGGGTGGTTGGAGCAGAAGATGTGGAGCGCCTCGGTCGAGCCGATCCCGTCGAGCATCTCGCATCCCGAAGTGCGCCGAGAACCGCCGCTGCACCTCGGCCGGCAGGGCCTCGCCGGCGGTGACCGTGGCCCGCACCGACGCGACGTGTCGGCGGGCAGGCCGGCGTCGACCATGGCCGCACAGAAGCCGGGCGGGGCGAAGAACAGCGTCGGCCGGTGCTCGAGCCAGCAGCTCGGCGGCCCGGGCCGGCGTGGGCCGCTCGGGGTCGAGGACGGCGGTGGCGCCCACCGCCAGCGGGAAGACCAGGGCGTTGCCCAGCCCGAAGGCGAAGAACAGCTTGGGGACCGAGTAGCACACGTCGCCGGCGCCGATGCCGAGCACCGACGAGGCGTAGGTGGTGCAGACGGCCCGCAGGTCGCCGTGGCGGTGGATGGCCCCCTTGGGCGGGCCCGTGGTGCCCGACGTGTACAGCCAGAAGCCGGGCGTGGCCTCGTCCGTCGCCGCCGCCGCCGTCTCGGCGGGGTCGTCGAACGCGGTCCAGGCCACGCACGCCAGGGAGCCGGCCGCTCGACCCGGAGCTGGGCGCGTGCAGCGGGCCGGTGAGCACCGCCACCCGCAACGACTCGACCCCGGCCAGCACCGGCAGCCAGCGACTGGTAACGCCCGGACAGCACGACCACGCCGGCCCCGGAGTCGGCGGCCAGGGCGGCGACGTCCGGCGGCCCGCAGCATGGTGGAGACCGGCACGGGCACGGCGCCGATGCGCAGCCCGGCGAGGAACACGGCCGGGAAGGCCAGCTCGTCGTCGACCACCATCAGCACCCGGTCGCCGGGGCCGACCCCGACCGACGCAGCCCGTTGGCGGTCGGCCAGCACCGCGCCGGTGCAGGTCGTGCGTAGGTCCAGGCGTCGTCGCCGCAGCGGAACGCGACGTCGCCTGCCCCGCCCGGCGGCCACGTGGCGGTCGACCAGCCAGACCGCGGCGTTGAACACGGTCACCCCGCTCCCGGCCGCCGGTCCTCAGGCCCGCACGTACTCGAAGTCCACGGGCCGGCCGTGGATGCCGCTGGCCGGCGGCGCCACCCAGCTCGCCATCCTGCCCGGCTCGGTGACCGGCAGCATCAGCGACTCCACGTGCTCGCGGTCGGCGTCGGTGGGCAGCCAGTCCGACCGGTGGGCGTCCCACTCCTCGGCGCCGACCACCCGGCCGTCGGGCGTCACCGAGCGGCCGGCGAAGGCGCCCACGTGCCGGTGGAAGCCGACGTGCGGCAGCCGGAGCTCGGCGCCCACGTCCGCCAGCGTCCGGTTCCACCGGTCCACGCCCTTCTGGCAGTCGTCGACGTAAGTCGTCGCGGAGGGTGGCGTTGAGCGCAGACAGGGCCGGCACCGGTCGCCGGACGACGTCGCCCGTCGGCCACGTCCGGCGACCTCGACCTCGTCGTCGTGGAGGCGGTGGTCGTCGGCCCGCTTGGACTCCTGGAAGCGGCCCTTGAGCCCGGCGGCGAAGTAGTTGGCGGCGTTGGTCGACGTCTCGGCGCCGAACAGGTCGAGGGACACGCGAGTAGTGCAGGTTGAGGTAGCGCTGCAGGGTGTCCAGGTTGATGCCGCCGTGGACGCTGACGTCGTCGGTGTCGTGCTCGGCGCATGAGCTCGGCGGTGCGCTGGACGACCCGCCCGACGCCGCCGGCGCCGACGAACATGTGGTGCGCCTCCTCCTTGAGCATGAACTGGCAGGTGCGGGCCAGCGGGTCGAAGCCGCTCTCGGCCAGCGACGCCAGCTGGAACTTGCCGTCGCGGTCGGTGAAGTAGGTGAACATGAAGAACGACAGCCAGTCCGGCGTCGGCTCGTTGAACGCCCCCAGGATGCGGGGGTTGTCGGCATCGCCCGAGTGGCGCTCCAGCAGCATGTCGGCCTCGTCGCGGCCGTCCCGGCCGAAGTAGGCGTGGAGCAGGTAGACCATCGCCCACAGGTGGCGGCCCTCCTCCACGTTGACCTGGAACAGGTTGCGCAGGTCGTACAGGCTCGGCGCCGTCCGGCACAGGTGACGCTGCTGCTCGACCGAGGCCGGCTCGGTGTCGCCCTGCACGACGACGAGCCGGCGCAGGTCGGCGCGCAGCTCGCCGGGGACGTCCGCCCACACCGGCTCGCCGATGCGGTCGCCGAAGCCGACGACGCGGTCGGGCTCGGGCTCGGCCAGGAAGATCCCCCAGCGGTAGTCGGGCATGCTTCACGTAGTCGAAGTTGGCCCAACCCTCCTTGCCGACCGACACGGCCGTGCGCAGGTACACGTCGTGGTCCTGATGGGCGACCGGGCCCGAGGTCCCGCCACCAGTCGAAGAAGCGCGGCTGCCAGCGCTCGAGCGCCCGCTGCAGCTTGCGGTCCGACGCCAGATCGACGTTGTTGGGGATGCGGTCGTTGACATCGACGAGGCTCACGGTTGCTTCACACCCTCTTGCGGTCGTAGGTGGGACGCGATCCGGTGCCGTAGCGGCGCAGGGCGCCGTCGGCGCCGGAGGCGTTGGGGCGGAGGAAGATCCAGTTCTGCCAGGCCGAGAGCCGGCCGAAGATCTTGGTCTCCATGGTCTCGGGACCGACGAAGCGCAGGTTGGCCTCCAGGCCGCTGAGCGCATCGGGAGAGAACGCGGCCCGCTCCTCCAGGAACAGCCGGATCTCGTCGTCCCAATCGAGGTCGTCGGGCGCGAACGTGACCAGCCCCAGCTCGAGGCACTCGGCGGCAGCCAGCTCCTTGCCGAACACTGCCCGCGCCGCATCGAGCTCGGCCGGGCGGCACCAGAAGCGGCTGGCCAGGCGGCTCAGTCCGTTGGCCATCGGGAAGGCCCCGTCGTTGACGCGCGGTGCAGCGGTCAGGCGTGACCTCGGGCACCGTCGAGCATGAAGGTGCGGTCGGCGACCAGCGCCAGCTCGGCCAGCGTCCCCGCGAAGCAGCTGCCCGGCTCGACCAGGGCGACCAGGGTGCGCGCCGACACGTCGAGGCGCTTCAGCGTGCGCTTCCAGTAGGACCGGATCTCCCGCGCCAACCAGTGATCGCCGGCTGGCGTCCAGCGCCTCGTCAGAGGCCACCACCGCCGCCGCCTCGCCGGCGGTGCGCAGCACCCATGTTCCGATCTCCGGCCGGTTGAAGCGCAGGTCGAGGATGGCGTCTTCGAGCTCCCGGCACGCGGCCAGCGCCCAGTACGACGCCCCGGCGGCCACGATCTCGTCGGCCGTCGTCGGCTGCGGGCCCCGCGGCGCGTGCACGGTCAGCCGAGGCCGCCCCTTTCCCCTCGTCCACCTCCATCTGGACGTGGGTGCCGCGCTCGATGGGCGGCCAGCTGATCCCGGCCGCCGGCCGTTCGGATCCGGCGCGAGCCCGCGCCCGCTCGGCCACGTGCTCGGCGAACCCGCTGCGGCGGCGCGGTCGAGTCGACCAGACCCCAGTCCCGCGGCCTGGCCGGCCCCCACGCCCTCCGCCCGGGTGGCGAACACGTCGGCCAGGTCCCGCCGCACCCCCCGCTTGTCGACCAGCCGGGTCAGCCCGCCCGTCCCCGGCAGCACCCCGAGCAGCGGCACCTCCGGCAGCGACACCGTCGACGACCGGTCGTCGACCAGGATGATCTCGTCGCACGCCAGCGCCAGCTCGTAGCCGCCGCCCGCGGCCACGCCGTTCACCGCCGCCAGCCACACCTGGTCCGAGGACTCGGTGGCGTCCTCGATGGCGATGCGGGTCTCGTTGGTGAACTTGCAGAAGTTGACCTTGTGGTCGTGGCTGGCGGCCGCCAGCATCTGGATGTTGGCGCCGGCGCTGAAGACCCGGTCCTGCCCGCTCGTCACCACCACCGCGCCGACCTCGGGGTGCTCGAAACGCAGCCGCTGGACGATGTCGTTGAGCTCGATGTCCACCGCCAGGTCGTAGGTGTTCAACTTCAGTTGGTAGTCGTCCCCCAAGCCTCCGTCGGGCTGCACCGCCATGGTCACCGTCGCCACGCATCCCGCTCCCGGCCGCTCGGGCCGGGCGCCGTCGATCTCCACCCGCCAGTGGCGGTAGGTCGCCGGCGTGCGCTCGAAGGTGATCGGGTTCATACGGACTTCCCCTCCCGCGGTCGCTGGTGATATTCTACATCTCCGTGGTCACACGTCAAGTTGTTGTAGCATGACGTGGGCGCCGTGGCAGCCGGGGGACGGCGCGGCCAGCGCCCGGGCCGTGCTGTTGACGCTCCTCGGCGAGTTCGTGCTGCCCGCCGGCGGTCGGGCGTGGACGTCGACCCTCATCGACGCCATGGCCGCGCTGGAACTGGAGCCCAAAGCGACGCGCCAGGCGCTGGCCCGCTCGGCGGCCGCCGGCCTGCTCACGTCGGAACGCTGCGGGCGCCTGACCCGGTGGGCGCTCACCGACAGCGCCACCGCCCTGCTGACCGCGGGCACGGAGCGCATCTACCGCTTCGGCCGGGAGGTCGAGCCCTGGGACGGCACCTGGCTGCTCGTGGTGGCACGCGTGCCGGAGACCAACCGTCGCCTGCGCTACCGCCTCCGCACCCGGCTGGCCTGGCACGGCCTGGCGCCGATCGCACCCGGCGTCTGGCTGTCGCCGTGGGCCAGCCACCAGGACGACGCCCTCGCCGCCCTGGCCGACCTGGGCCTGGCGTCCGAGGCGCTGTCGTTCGTGGCCGGACCCGGGACCCACGGCCCCACCCGGGAGCAGGTCTACCGGGTGTGGGACGTGGCGGCCATCGAAGCCGACTACGAAGCGTTCATCGCCGTCACCGAGGAGAGGGCGCCGGCGGACGACGCCGAGGCGTTCGCGGCCCTGGCCGCGCTGGTGCACGACTGGCGCCACTTCCCCGCCGCCGACCCCGGGCTGCCCGAGTCCCTCCTCCCCGAGCCGTGGAACGGTCAGACGGCCGCCGCCGTGTTCCACGACCGCCACCGGCGCTGGCGGGCCCCGGCGTGGCGGTGGTGGCGGGCGCACGCCGGGGACGCCTGACGGTCGGCACGCGACGCTAGAGTTCGGCCGGGGTCCCACGTCCCACGAGTCGTGCAGGGGGGAGAAGGGTGGTTCGACGAACCCGATCCCAGGACGTACGCCGGAGCCGATGGCGTCGCGTCCGGGGAACCGTCGCCCTGCTCGGGGTGGTGGCCCTGGCCGCCGGCGTGGTGGCCGCGTGCGGCTCGTCATCCAAGGGATCCAGCGCCGGCGGGTCAGGCCGCGTCCTGCTGGTGGGAACGTACCGCGGCCACGCCGGCCGGTACTCGTCGATCCAGGCGGCGGTGGACGCGGCCAAACCCGGTGACTGGATCCTCGTTGCGCCCGGTGACTACCACGAGACAGCGGACCACACGCCGACCAATGTCGACCAGGGCGGCTTCGGCGGGGTGCTCATCACCACGCCGGACATCCACTTGCGGGGCATGGACCGGGCCACGGTGATGGTGGACGGCACCAAGCCGGGCGGTGCTCCCTGCAGCGCGGCACCCGCCCAGCAGACGTTCGGGGCGGCCGGCGCCGGCGTTCCCGCGTCCTCGGGCTACGGCAGCACCGGCACGAGCAGCCCGGCCGGGGCGGCCGTCGGCCGCAACGGGATCGTCGTGTACCGGGCCAACGGCGTGAGCATCGACAACCTGACCGTCTGCAACTTCCTCGCCGGCACGGGCCCGTCGGGCAACCAGATCTGGTGGGACGGCGGCGCCGACACCGGCAAGCTCGGGCTGTCGGGGTACTCGGGGAGCTACCTGACGGCCACCTCCACCTACTACGGAGGGGAGAAGACGGCCGCCACCTATGGCATCTTCTCGTCCAACGCCAGTGGGCCGGGCACCTGGAACCAGCTCTACGCCAGCAACTTCAACGACTCCGGCCTGTACGTGGGGGCGTGCCAGCAGGCGTGCAACGTGACGGTCACCAACGCGTGGGCCGAGTACAGCGCGCTCGGGTACTCCGGGACCAACTCGGGGGGAACCATCGTGATCGAGCACTCGCGGTTCGACAACAACCAGGACGGGTTCGACACCAACACCCAGATCGACGGTGACGCCCCCGCCCCCCAGAACGGGGCGTGCCCCAACGGCCGGATCAGCCCCGTCACCCACACCCACTCCTGCTGGGTGTTCCTGCACAACGACGTCTTCGACAACAACAACCCCGACGTGCCCAAGGCCGGCGCCGCCAGCGCAGGGCCGACCGGCACGGGCATGACGATCTCCGGGGGACGCAACGACACCGTCATGGACAACACGTTCAGCGACAATGGCGCCTGGGGCGTGCTCTTCGTTCCGTATCCCGACTCCAATCCCCCGGTGCTGGGCCAGACGTGCGCCGGCACCGGTGGGGTCAATCTCGCCGGACTCGGGTGTGTCTACGACCCGGAGGGCAATGCCCTCCTGCACAACACGTTCAGCCACAACGGCTTCTTCGGCAACCCGAGCAACGCCGACTACGGACAGATCACCCTCAACGCCCACCAGCCGCAGAACTGTTTCGCCGGGAACGTGGCGCCCAGCGGGGGCGTGCCAGCCGACCTCGAGCAGACCCAGCCGACGTGCGGCGCGCCCACCGCCGCGGCCAACACGGGCGGCCCCCTGCTGGCCCAGGTGCTGTGCGACACCGGCTTCGGCAGCTGCCCGGCCGGTGCCCACTACCCGCCGGCGACGACCGTCGTCATGCACCCGCTGCCGGGCAACCTGCCCACCATGCCCGATCCCTGCCAGGGCGTCCCCGCCAACCCGTGGTGTCCGAACGGAAAACCGGGCTGACCGTCCTACAGTGAGTTCTCCCGTGAGCAGGGGTGAGCGATGAGCGAACAACCAGCCGAGCCCCAGCGCGGCGCCGGCGAGGAGCGCCCTTCCTGGCTCGACCCGTCGCGCTCGTCTCCCGGCACCAGCCCCTTGCTTCCGGAGACCCTGGCCTACCGGATGAAGCGTTCGCTGCTCGGCCCTCCGCTCGTCAGCGAGCAGCTCCAGGGCGAGCGGCTGGGCAAGCCCACCGCGCTGGCGGTCCTGTCGTCGGACGTGATGTCCTCGTCGGCCTACGCCAGCGAGTCGGTGTTGCGGATCCTCGTCCCCGCCGCCGGACTGGGCGCGTTCGCGCTGGTCACGCCGGTCACCGCCCTCCTGCTGGTCGTGCTCGGCCTGGTCTGCCTGTGTTACCGCGACGTGGTCAAGACCTACCCGGTGTCCGGCGGGTCGTACGTGGTCAGCCGGGAGAACTTCGGCTACACCGTCGCCCAGATCCCCGGCGCCGCCCTGCTGTGCAGCTACACGCTGACCGTCGCCGTCTCCATCGCCGCCGGCGTCGACGCCATCCTCTCCGCCTTCCCGGCCATCTCGGTGTCGCCCACCCTGTTGTCGGTGGTGTTCGTCGTGCTCCTCGCCTTCGGCAACCTGCGCGGCCTCCGGGAAGCGGGCCGGGTGTTCGCCGTTCCCACCTACTGGTTCCTGATCAGCATGGCCGCGCTGATCGTCGTCGCCGGCGCCCGGCTGATCGCCGACGGCCACCTCGCGCACGTTTCGCCCCATCCCGGCCAGCTGGCCGCGGCACCCGCCGGACCCGGGCTGCTGCTGGGGGCGTCGGTGTTCCTGTTCCTGCGGGGCTTTGCCAACGGCGGGTCGGCCATGACCGGCATGGAGGCCATCTCCAACGCCGTCACCGTCTTCCGCGAACCGCAGGTCCGCAACGCCCGCCAGACGCTGGTGCTCATGGCGACCATCATCGGCGCCCTGTTCCTCGCCGTCTCCGCCCTGGCCGCCCTCACCCACGCCCTGCCGTACGGCTCGGGGACACCGACGGTGCTGTCCCAACTGGGTCGACAGATCTTCGGCGGCAACGGCGGAGCCGACATCCCCTACTACTCGCTGCAGTTCAGCACCGCCCTGATCCTCATCCTCGGGGCCAACACCTCGTTCAACGGCTTCCCGCTGCTCGTGAGCTTCATCGCCCAGGACTCGTACCTCCCCCGCCCGTTCACCACCCGCGGCCACCGGCTGGTGTACTCCAACGGCGTCGTCGTGCTCGCCGGTCTGTCGATCGTCCTCCTCCTGGTCACCCGGGCCAAGGTGGCCAGCCTCATCCCCCTCTACGCGTGCACCGTCTTCACCGGCTTCACCATGGCGGGCGCCGGGATGACCCGCTATCACCTGACCCACCCTGGCCCCCAACGGCGCCGCGGGCTCGTCACCGGTGGGTTGGCGTTCGCCGCCAGCGCGGCGGTGACGCTCATCTTCGTGATCACCGAGTTCACCAGAGGGGCCTGGGCCATCGTCGTGGTCATCCCCCTGATCGTGTTCGCCCTGTCCCGCACCCATCGTCGCTACCAGGCCGAGCGGGCCGTGCTCGCCGAGGAAGGGGCGCCGGCGGCGGTCAGCGAGCCCGTCCTGCGGCGCCACGTGATCGTGGTGCTGGTGGACCGCATCGACCTGGCCACGGCCCGCGCCTTGCAGCTGGCCCGCTCGTTGGCCGCCGGTGACGAGCTGCGCGTCGTCCACTTCATCACCGACGAGCAGCGCGCCGCCCGCCTGGTCAAGGCGTGGACCCACCTCGGGCTGGGAAAGATCGGCTTGGACGTGGTCGAGTGCCCGGACCGGCGGCTGGTGCGGGCCGCCACCGAGCTGGCCGACGACCTGGCCCGCGACGGCAACACCGAAGTGCTCATGGTCCTGCCCCGACGGGCCCACCGGGGCATCACCGGCCGCCTCCTGCACGACCACACCGCCGACCGCATCGTGGCCGCCGTCACCCAGATCCCCCACGTCAGCGCCACCATCGCCCCCTTCGACGTCCAGGGGCTGCTGCGCCGCCGCCAGCCAGCAGGCCCGGCCGCCGCCCGACGCCTCGGAGCCGGCGGTGTCCGCCCGGGACGACACGCCCGCCCTGGCCACGCCCGTGGGGCACGCGGCCAAGCGCCGGGCCGCCAAGCAGGGTCCCGCGTCGGCGCCGGCGCCCGTGCCCGGCACCACCCCGCTGGGCGACGTTCGCCACCGGCAGCGGACCCGGGTGGCGGGCCGGGTGCGCACCGTGCGGGTCCAGTCCTGGTCCGGCGTGCCCACCTTCGAGGGCACCCTGGTGGACTCGTCCGGGGCGCTGACCATCGTGTTCCTCGGCCGCCGGGCCGTGGCCGGCATCGAGCCCGGCGTCAAGCTGGTGGCCAGCGGCGCCATCGGCTCCTACCAGGGGCGGTTGGCCATGCTCAACCCCACCTACGACCTGCTGGCCGCCCCTGCGGAAAAGCCCGCCGGCACCGGCTGAGGCGGTACCGGCCGACGCGGTCCCCGCCGCCGCTAATGCACGACGCGCAGGTTGGGCGCGGGGACGTCGTCAGCCTCGAGGGGAACCGCCGGTGCCTGGACGGCGAGCGCCCCGCCGACCTGATCGGCCAAGGTCATCGCCACCAGCAACTGCTCGCGCCCGAGCGGCCCGGTGGGCCGCAGCACGAAGTGGCCCAGGACCTGGCCCAGGCCCCAGACGGGCAGGGCGATGTCGGCCAGCCGCCGGCCGCCCGACGGGCGAGACACGGCCGGGGCGTCCCCCGGGCGGGAGGCGGGACTGGCCGCGGAGGCGGAGTCTCGAGCGGAGCCGGGGCTGGGAGGCGAGGCGGGGCCGGTTCCGGGAGCGGGGTCGGGGCCGGGAGCGGCGAGCGCACCGTCGCGGTCCACGACCAGGGTGCCGGGGGCCAGCTCCTCGGCGGTGAACCAGCAATCCTGCAAGTCGAGCACGAGGACCAGCTTGCCGGCGATGGCGCCGATCATGACCACCAGCTCCTCGCCCAGCGCCAGCAGCGACGCCGCCTCCCGCACCCGGCTCAGGTCCCGGGTCACCGAACGGTCAGACCGCCGCTGGCGAGCCAGGCGCAGGGCGAGCTCGCCGGTGATCAAGCCGACCACGACGAGCGAGGCTGCCGTGAACACGTCCGGATCCCGGGCCATGGTGAAGCGGTCGAAGGGCTGCGTGTCGAAGAAGGTGAACGCCAGGGCGGCGCCCAGGGCCGAGCCCACCACCGCCGCTCGGTGCCCGCTGACCCCCGCCGCGGTCATGACGACCACCAGGGCCAGCGCCACCTCCACGTTGGACTGCCCGGTGCGCAGGGGAATCCACGCCGCGGCGACGCCGACGGCGACGGCGAACCCACCGACCCCGGCCAGCACGTCGCTGGAGCGTGACCCCCGCGTGCCTGCCGTCCCGGCGACGCCGGGACGCGCCAACAGCCGGGCGGCTCGCGTGCCCACGAGCGGAGTATACGGCCGCCCGGTGGCAAGGCCCGGCCGCCGGCGGGCCGCGCTAGGCCCTGCGGTTCCTCCACGCCCGGTAGGCGTCGGCGACCCCGCCGCCGCCCACGGTGCCGAACAGCCAGGCCCGACGGGCGCCGGCCAGCTCCTCGTGCACCCGGGCCGCCTCGTCGCCCAGGCGCGCCCGTTCGGCGGGGTCCAGGTCGTCGCGCTCGAGCGCCTCCTCGAGGACGCGCAGGCGGGCCCGCAGCCATTGGCGCCCGTTGATCACGCCGCTCATCGCCGTCCACGCTACGCCAGATTCGAGCGGCGGGATCAGCCGGCGCACACCCGGTCGGGCTTCGGTCAATGCTGATCGGCCAAGGTGAACCAGCGGTCCAGGGCGTCGATAACCGTGGCGATCATCGGGGCCAGCTCGTCGGCGATCGCCGCTCGGCCCTGGCCGTCCCGGCTGCGCCGGCCCGTCTCATCGGTGATGGTCTGGAACACCCAGGCCAGGGCGATGCCCTGCACCTTGGCCACGGCCAGGTTCGGGGTGCTGGTGGTGGTGTCGGCGATGGCGGCGGCGATGGCGTCGGCGTGGCGGTCGGTCATCTCCAGACACAGCCGGCGGATGGTCGGGCTGATGGCGGCGAGGTCGCCCAGGCCGCCCCCGGTCTGGTCGGCGGGGACGGAGCGGATCCCCTCGACGAAGGCCAACGCCTCGGCGCGGATGGCGGCGGCCGGGCTGGTTCCTGCCGGCCGGTGTCGGATCAGATGGGTCAGGCGGTCACGCAGGGCCTCGTCCTGGTCGAGGACCAGCTGCTCCTTGGCCGGGAAGTAGTTGTAGACCGTCTGCTCGGAGACCTCGGCCTCCCGGGCCACGTCGAGGACGGCAACGTTCTCGTAGCCGCGCGCCGCGAACAACCGGGCCGCCGTGTCGGCGATGTGCTGGCGGGTCCGTGCCTTCTTGCGCTGGCGCAGCCCCGTGGTCTCCACGCCGGATGTCCTCCGCTTCCCGTAGGGTTGACTCGACTAGTAGAGTACACCCTAGAAAGCGACACGACACGCACCGAAG
Source organism: uncultured Actinomycetota bacterium (assembly GCA_963757175.1). Taxonomy (GTDB): domain Bacteria; phylum Actinomycetota; class Acidimicrobiia; order Acidimicrobiales; family Palsa-688; genus CAVWQR01. The sequence continues at coordinate 27,039 of CAVWQR010000003.1, forward strand.
CGAACCGGGAGCGAGGAGGGGACCATGCGAGCGATCGAAGCAACCGACCCCCTCGAGGCCAAGGAGCGACAGATCGCCATCGTCGGGATCGACGCCGTCCAGTTCTCCCCGACGGAGCGCCGGCGGCTCACCGCCACCGCCCTCTCCGATGCCGCGGCCGGGCGCATCGGACCCGTCATCGGCCGGAGCTATCCACTTGCACAGGCAGCCCGGGCCCACCGGGCCATGGAGGCCCGTCAAGTCGTAGGCAAGACCCTGCTGGAGGTGCGACCGGCATGACGACCCTCCACCCCGCCTACGCCCGCTACCTCACCGCGCACCACCAGGGCCGCCTGGCTACGGTCGGCCCCGACGGCACCCCCCAGGTCAAGCCGGTCGGCTACCAGTACAACCCGGAAACCGGCACCATTGACATCGGCGGGTTCAACCTTGAGGTCTCGGCCAAGTACCGCAACATCGCCGCCCAACCCGAGGTGGCGTTCGTCGTCGATGACGCCATCGGCCAAGGCGCCGAGGGCATGCGCATGGTCGAGGTCCGAGGTCCCGCCCAACAGGCCACGACGGTCGCCACACCCCATGGCGGTGACCGTGCCCCGATCATCCGCATCCACCCCCGGCGGGTGGTCAGTTGGAACGTCGACCCCGCGCTGCCCGGCATGCAGGCCCAGGATCTTGACCCGGGACGCGAGACGCCGGACCGGCGTCGTCCCGCCCTCCACCGGGACCGGGCCGGGCCCGCCGCCCGAGCCGCCGTCGACCGGCTCGTCGCCGAGCTCCAAGCCGGCCTCGACGGGCGCGACGCCGACCGGTACAACCGGCATTTCGCCGCCGACGTGATCTGGGGCAGCCCCTACGGCGCCGTGGTCCACGGCTACGAGCCGCTGCACGCCATCCACGCCGGCTTCCACGCACGGTCCCAGCCGCCCACCGGCCCCGCCTCCCGCTACCAGGTGGTGGAGGTCCGCGCCCCGGCGCCGGGCGTCGCCCTGGCCCAGGTGCGCCGGCAGGCGTTCGACGCCGACGGCAATCCCGTCGACCCGACCGACGACCCCCGTGCCGCCTTCTCGGAGATGGCCCTCTACGTACTGGTCCGCCGGGGCGGGACGTGGTGGCTGGCCGCCGGCCAGAACACTCCGGTGCGGCCGCGGCCCGCCTGAACCACTTCAGCCCGGGTGGTCCCGGCGCTCGAACGAGCTCACCACGACCTGGTCCTTGGCCGGGCCCCGCACCCGCCAGCACAGCCACCACCGATCCGATCCGGTGACCACATAGCGGCCTTGGTAGCGGTCGCTGCCGCAGCCGTGGGTCACACGCCAGTCGCCGGCGTGAAGATCGAGGCGGTGAAAAGGCCGGCCGTCGGCGAAGCGAACCTCTGCCGGCGCCCCCGGCTCTCCGGTGACCAACCAGGTCGCGGCGATGGGTCCGGTGTAGGCACCGAGACGGATCTCTCCCGACTCCCGCCAGACCAGACCGGTCTCTTCCGGTTCGGCTTGGAACGTGGCCTCGCCCACCACCCGGCCCACCTCGCCCGTGCGACGGTCGACGGTCCGCCGGCGCAGCGTCCAGACGCCGGCCAGGTACCGGCAGGGGTCGTCGACCGCTCGGGGTTTCACCGCGTCATCCAAAGTCGTTGGCGCTCGATGCCCAGCAGCACGAGACTGCTGTGGTGGCCATGACGATGGTATTCCGTGGCCGCCGAGAGGCGGACCCGTTGGGGGTGGCACCAGCTCACTGACGAACACGTCGGCGAACTGGTCGCCGGCGCGGCCATCGCGCCGGGCGACCTCGTCCTCGATGTGGGCGCCGGGGAGGGGGCCATCACCGCATCGCTGTTGCGGGCCGGGGCCAGGGTCGTCGCCGTCGAGCTCCATCCTCGTCGAGCGGCCGGCCTGCGCCGGCGCTTCGCCGGCCAGCCCGTCGTGGTCGTGCAGGCCGACGCCGCCGACCTCCGCCTTCCCCGGCGGCCCTTCAAGGCGGTCGCCAACCCGCCGTTCGCCATCACCACGGCTCTGCTGCGACGCCTCCTGTCCCCCGGCAGCCGCCTGATCGCCGCCCGGCTGGTCGTGCCCCGCCCCGTCGCCGCCCGGTGGGCCGCCGGTCGGGCGCCCGGCGCCCGGCGCTGGCAGCTGAGCTTCGACGTGCGGGTCGAGCGCTGCTTGCCCCGGTCGGCGGTGCGGCCGCCGGCGCCATCCACCATCGCCGTGCTGTCGGTGGGGCGACGCCACGGGTCGCGGAGCTGATGCCAGCGTCCTGTCCGCCCCTCGGGTCGATACGCTGCGTGGCCATGGGATCGTCCGCCGAGTTCGGCTCGCTGCGCCATCTCGCCGGACGGTTCTTCGGCGCGCTGTCGCCGGCGGGGCCGAACGCCGCCGACGACGCCTGGGCGCGCGGTTGGCTCCTGCCCGGCGAGCAGGCGCTATGGGACCGCATGTCGGGCCCCGACCGCCGCCACGCCGTCGGCGTCGCCCGGGACACCCTCGTGCTGCTGGCGGATGGCGGCGAGCCCGGCCGGGACGTGGTGGCCAGCGCCCTCCTCCACGACGTCGGCAAGGTCGAGTCGGGCCTCGGCACCTTCGCCCGGGTGGGCGTCACCGTGGCCGCCATGGGAGTGGGCCGGGAGCGCCTGGCCGCGCCGGCCCGGGCGGGGAAAGAGGCGCCAGGCGCGCGTGGGCAGCGTCCGGCTCTACCTCACCCACGACCGCGTCGGTGGCGAGCTGCTCCGTCAGGCCGGCAGCGAGGAACTCACCGTGGCCTGGGCCGAGCAGCACCACCTGCCTGCCCGAGAGTGGACCGTGGAGCGCCGCCTCGGCGAGGCGCTCAAAGCCGCCGACGGGGACTGACCGGCCGTTCCCGCGCCGGTCCCGGAGCATCGCTGTCCTCGGGAATCGCCCACACCCGCGTCTCGTCGGCGGCTCCCTCCCCGGCCGGTGGGGCCGAGCTCGGGCGCCGGGCGTGGGCGCCGCCGGGCCGGGTGCCGCCGGTGGCGGCCTGGTAGCTGCGGTACCGGTGATAGATCACGAAGGTGATGCCCAGCACGGCGAGCACGGCGAGCACGTAGCCGGCGTAGCTGAACCCGTGGGCGATCGATTTCCAGTGTCCTCCGACGCCGTAGCCGATCCCGGCCCAGGCCCCGTCCCAGAGGAGCGACCCCAGCGCGGTCAGGATGCCGAAGCGGACCAGCGGCACCTCGGCGGCGCCGGCGGGCAGGGCCACGAAGTTGCGGATCACCGGAACCAGCCGGCTGCCGAACACCCCCCAGCGCTCGTGGCGCTGGTACCAGGCCTCGGCCCGGTCCAGGTCGTGGTGGGTGAGGAGCAGGTACTTGCCGTAGCGGTCCACGAAGGCACGCCCGCCCGTGCGGCCGATCACCCAGGCGATGTAGGCCCCGACGAGTTCCCCGGCGGCGCCGGCAGCGATGACGCCGGGCAGGCTCAGTTTGCCTTCGGCCGCCAGCACGCCGCCGAAGCCCAGGGTGAGCTCCGACGAGGTCGGCACGCAGCACGACTGGAGGACGGACAGCACGAAGATGGCTGCGTACCCGGAGGACGAGACGAAGGACGAGGGGTCGAGGAGGCCGAGCACGTCCCCACGCTAGAGGGCGCGCCGACCCCGCGAATGGCAGGAGCAGGCGGGCGGCCGCGGGCACGGCCGATACGGTGACCTGCGTGGAGCGTGTCATCGCCGGCTACCACCAGGACGAGCAAGGCGACTGGGTCGCCGAGCTGGCGTGCGGCCACAACCAGCACGTCCGTCACCGTCCCCCGTTCCAGGTCCGAGCCTGGGTCGTCGATGCCGAGGGACGGGAGGGCAGGCTGGGCACCCCGTTGAACTGCCTGCTGTGCGACCAGGAGCCCGCGCCCGGGAGCGGGCCGGCAGCCGACGAGGGCGGTGACCCGGCGTGCTGGGCGGGTCTCGTTTGCCCCGAGTGCGGCGCGGTGCTCGACGGCGGCCCCCATCGACCTCGCTGCGCGGCGGCTGCACGCAAGACGACCGGCGGCGGTCGCTAGCGTCGACTACGTGGCAGACAACGACCAGCGCAGGCGCCGGCGACGAGCCGACGAGCTTCTCCCCGAGGAACGGACGGCGGGCAGCGACGACCCCGAGCGTCAGGCCGACGCCATCCTGGCCGACTCGGACGAACGGGAGTTGCATTCGCGGGAGGCCACCACCCCGGTCGAGCACCGCCGTTCCGACGGGACGGACGCCCCCGCCTGAGCGGCGTCAGGCCCGGCGGCTGCCGGTCACCACGTGGAGACCGGCGGGGAGGGTCTCCGCGCCGAACGCCGCTCCCACCCGCGCGTCCACTCCGTGCCGGGCGAGCAGCGGCGGGATGGTGGAGGTGTCGATCAGCACGTTTTCGTGGTGCTCGCGGTCGCGACGCCAGGAGCCGTCGCCATTGGGAACGAAGGTGGTCATGTCGCGAACGAAGCGGTCGGCCGACGGCGTCGAGAACTCGGTGATGATCGCCCAGTCGGGCCCGGCCCGCCCGAGGTTCGGGATCCCCTGTCGGGCTCTTCCCCATTCCAGGTCGCAGATGTCGAAGGCCAGCACCCCGCCCGGCCGCAGGGCCGCGGCCATGGCCACCAGTGCCTGCTCGATCGCCCCGGCGTCGGGCAGGTAGCTCAACGGGTGGCCGACGGCGACGATGGCGTCGGCCGCGGGCACCGGGTCATCGGGCAGCGTCAGGCGGCGCAGCTCGACGGTTTGATCGCCGAGCATCTCCCCCGCCACCTCGAGCATGGCGGGAGACGCGTCGGTTGCGATCACCCGGTGGCCAGCGGCGACCAGCTCCCTGGTCAACAGCCCGCTCCCGCAGCCGAGCTCGAGCACCAACCCGCCCCCGGCCCGGACGGGACCAAGCAGGTCGAGGATCCCGGGGGCGCACGCCGCGGCGTGGAAGGCGAACCCCCGGTGGTGGACGAGGGCCAGGTCCGGCCGGTAGTAGGGCGGGGGCGGGTCGGGCATGGCAGCCGTCAGTTGTGGAGGACGGCGGCGCCGGCGAAGCGGCCGTGGGCCAGATCGGCGAGGGCGTGGGGAGCGTCGGCCATGGCGTACCCGTGGGTGGTGGCTCGTACCCCGAGGCGCTCGGCCAGCCGCAGGAACTGTTCACCGTCGGCGCGGGTGTTGGCGGTGACGCTGCGCAGCACCCGCTCCTGGAACAGGTCGCGGTCGTAGTTCAGCGCCGGGACGTCCGAGAGGTAGATGCCGGCGACGGCCAGCGTGCCCCCGCGGTCGAGCGCCCGCAGGGCGACGGGGACGAGGTCCCCAACCGGCGCGAACAGGATGGCACCGTCCAGCTTCTCCGGCGGGTCGTCGCTGGCCCCGCCGACCGAATCGACGCCCAGTTCGGTGGCCAGCCGCTGGTTGCCGGCGCCGCGGGTGAGCACGTGGACACGCGTCCCCTCGTGCAGGGCGATCTGGGCGGTGAGGTGGGCGCTGCCTCCGAAGCCGTAGATGCCGAGCCGACCGCCGGGCGGTACGGCGGCGCAGCGCAGCGCCCGGTAGCCGATGATGCCCGCGCACAGCAGCGGCGCCGCCCCTTCGTCGTCGAGCCCGTCCGGCAGGGCGTAGGCGTAGGCCTGGTCGGCGACGCAGCGGTCTCCGTAGCCGCCGTCGACGTCCCATCCCGTGAAGGTGGGGGCCAGACAGAGGTTCTCGCGGCCCCGACGGCAGTACCGGCAGGTTCCGTCCGTCCCGCCGAGCCAGGGCACACCGATGCGCTGGCCGACCGCGAATTCTTCGGCGCCGTCACCCCGGGCCTCGACCACCCCGACGATCTCGTGGCCGGGCACGACACGCGGTCGCCTGGGCGCCAGATCCCCCTCGGCCAGGTGGAGATCGGTCCGACACACGCCGCAGCATCGGATCCCTACCCGCACCTGCCCCGGTCCCGGCTCGGGCACGTCACGATCGACGCGGACCAGCGGGCCTTCGTCGACGGGCGCCGGATGGTCGACGACCCAGCACACGCTCACCCCTCGATCATGGCACCAGGCAGATACGCGATCAGATCCGCTCGAGAGCTCCCCCGTCGAAGATCGGTTCGATGCCCAAGCGCTCCGCGTCGGCAGCCATCTCTTCGTCGCTCGGCGCCGGCCGGGGTTCGGGATCGGAGACGGCGTCCAGGGTGGTACGCAGCAGCCGGGCGTCACTGGAGGTGTTGAGGAATACTCCCGGCCGGGCCAGGACCCACCGCACGGCGCGCGCCAGCGCCTCGGCGCTGCCCACGGGCTCGTACCAGCTGAAGTGGGGCGTGGCCTCGTCCTGCCAGCGCCGCCGGGCAACCGCCTTGATGGTCTGCACGGCCACATCCCGTGCCCGGCACACCTCGAGCAGGCGCTCGACATCGTCGTGGTAGGTGGGGTTTTGGAGCAGCGTGAAGTTGTAGGGAAGCAGTACCGAGTCGAAGTCGAAGCGCTGCAGGCTCCGGTAGTGCATGCCGGCGATGCGCAGGCCGTGACCCGTCACACCAATGAAGCGCACCAGACCCTCGTCCCGGGCCCGTCGGAGGGCCTCGACCGCCCCGCCGGGACCATGGGCGGTCGCCCACTCGTCCTCCTCGACCAGGTTGTGGAGCTGGATCAGGTCGATCCGGTCGACTTCAAGACGCTGAAGGGAGCGCTCCAGACTGGCCCGGGCGCCGTCCGCGGTGCGATCTCCCGTCTTGGTG
>CAVWQR010000004.1:0-394439 GCA_963757175.1 uncultured Actinomycetota bacterium
GCGGGCTCCTGGTCGCACAGCAGGCAGTTAGCGGCGTGCCCAGCCTGCCCTTCCGTCCCTCGGGATCGACAACCCAGGCTCGGACCTGGAACGGGGGACGGTGACGGACGTGCTGGTTGTGGCCGCAGGCCAGCTCGGCGACCCAGTCGCCTTGCTCGTCCTGGTGGTAGCCGGCGATGACACGCTCCACCCACGTCACGGTATCGGCCGTGCCCGCGGCCGCCCGCCTGGTCCTGCCATTCGCGGGGTCGGCGCGCCCTCTAGCGTAGGGACGTGCTCGGCCTCCTCAACCCCTCGTGGTTCGTCTCGTCCTCCGGGTACGCGGCCATCTTCGTCCTGTCCGTGCTCCAGTCGTGCTGCGTGCCGACCTCGTCGGAGCTCACCCTCGGCTTCGGCGGCGTGCTGGCGGCCGAAGGCAAGCTGAGCCTGCCCGGCGTCATCGCCGCCGGGGCGGCCGGCGAGCTGGTCGGGGCCTACATCGCCTGGGTGATCGGCCGCACGGGCGGGCGTGCCTTCGTCGACCGCTACGGCAAGTACATGCTCGTCACCCACCACGACCTGGACCGGGCCGAGGCGTGGTACCAGCGCCACGAGCGCTGGGGCGTGTTCGGCAGCCGACTGCTTCCGGTGATCCGCAACTTCGTGGCCCTGCCCGCCGGCGTCGCCGAGGTCCCGCTGGTGCGCTTCGGCATCCTGACCGCGCTGGGGTCGCTGATCTGGGACGGAGCCATGGGCCGGGATCGGCTACGGCGTCGGCAGGAACTGGAAATCGATCGCCCACGGCTTCAGCTACGCCGGCTACGTGCTCGCCGTGCTCGCCGTGGCGGGCGTCGCCTTCGTCATCTGTCACCGCTACCGCTCGTACCAGGCCGCCACCGGCGGCCCGGGCCCGGAGGGGCCCACGCCCGGCGCCGAGTTCGGCCCCACCGGCCGGGGAGGGAGCCGCCGACGAGACGCGGGTGTGGGCGATCCCCGAGGACAGCGATGCTCCGGGACCGGCTCGGGAACGGCCGGTCAGTCCCCGTCGGCGGCTTTGAGCGCCTCGCCGAGGCGGCGCTCCACGGTCCACTCTCGGGCAGGCAGGTGGTGCTGCTCGGCCCAGGCCACCGTGAGTTCCTCGCTGCCCGCCTGACGGAGCAGCTCGCCACCGACACGGTCGTGGGTGAGGTAGAGCCGGACGCGCCCACGCCGCGCCGGGCGCCTCTTTCCCCGCCCGGGCCGGCGCGGCCAGGCGCTCCCGGCCCACTCCCATGGCGGCCACGGTGACGCCCACCCGGGCGAAGGTGCCGAGGCCCGACTCGACCTTGCCGACGTCGTGGAGGAGGGCGCTGGCCACCACGTCCCGGCCGGGCTCGTCGCCATCCGCCAGCAGCACGAGGGTGTCCCGGGCGACGCCGACGGCGTGGCGGCGGTCGGGGCCCGACATGCGGTCCCACAGCGCCTGCTCGCCGGGCAGGAGCCATCCGCAGCGCCCAGGCGTCGTCGGCGGTGCTCGGCCCCGCCGGCGACAGCGCGCCGAAGAACCGCCCGGCGAGATGGCGCAGCGAGCCGAACTCGGCGGACGATCCCATGGCCACGCAGCGTACCGACCCGAGGGGCGGAGAGGACGCTGGCATCAGCTCCGCGACCCGGGGCGTCGCCCCACCGACAGGACGGCGATGGCGGATGGCGCCGGCGGCCGCACCGCCGACCGGGGCAGGCAGCGCTCGACCCGCACGTCGAAGCTGGGCTGCCAGCGCCGGGCGCCGGGCGCCCGACCGGCGGCCCACCGGGCGGCGACGGGGCGGGGCACGACCAGCTGGGCGGCGATCAGGCGGCTGCCGGGGGAGAGGAGGCGTCGCAGCAGAGCCGTGGTGATGGCGAACGGCGGGTTGGCGACCGCCTTGAAGGGCCGCCGGGGAAGGCGGAGGTCGGCGGCGTCGGCCTGCACGACCACGACGGGCTGGCCGGCAAAGCGCCGGCGCAGGCCGGCCGCTCGACGAGGATGGAGCTCGACGGCGACGACCCTGGCCCCGGCCCGCAACAGCGATGCGGTGATGGCCCCCTCGCCGGCGCCCACATCGAGGACGAGCTCGCCCGGCGCTATGTCCGCGCCGGCGACCAGTTCGGCGACGTGTTCGTCAGTGAGCTGGTGCCACCCCCAATGGGTCCGCCTCCCGGCGGCCACGGAATACCATCGTCATGGCCACCACAGCAGTCTCGTGCTGCTGGGCATCGAGCGCCAACGACTTTGGATGACGCGGTGAAACCCCGAGCGGTCGACGACCCCTGTCGGTACCTGGCCGGCGCCTGGGCTCTGCGCCGGCGGACGGTCGACCGTCGCACGGGCGAGGTCGGCCGGGTGGTGGGCGAGGCCACGTTCCAAGCCGAACCCGACGAGGCCGGTCTGGTCTGGCGGGAGTCGGGAGAGATCCGTCTCGGTGCCTACACCGGGCCCATCGCCGCGACCTGGTTGGTCACCAGCGAGCCGGGGGCGCCGGCAGAGGTGCGCTTCGCCGACGGCCGGCCTTTTCACCGCCTCGATCTTCACGCCGGCGACTGGCGCGTGACCCACGAGTGCGGCCGCGACCGCTACCAAGGCCGCTATGTGGTCACCGGACCGGATCGGTGGTGGCTGTGCTGGCGGGTGCGGGGCCCGGCCAAGGACCAGGTCGTGGTCAGCTCGTTCGAGCGCCGGGACCACCCGGGCTGAAGTGGTTCAGGCGGGGCGCGGCCGGACCGGGGTGTTCTGGCCGGCGGCGAGCCACCACGTCCCGCCCCGGCGGACCAGGACGTAGAGGGCCATCTCCGAGAAGGCGGCGCGGGGGTCGTCGGTCGCTTCGACGGGATTGCCGTCGGCGTCGAACGCCTGCCGGCGCACCTGGGCCAGGGCGACGCCCGGCGCCGGGGCGCGGACCTCCACCACCTCGTAGCGGGAAGCGGGGCCGGTGGGCGGCTGGGACCGTGCGTGGAAACCGGCGTGGATGGCGTGCAGCGGCTCGTAGCCGTGGACCACGGCCCCGTAGGGGCTGCCCCAGATCACGTCGGCGGCGAAGTGCCGGTTGTACAGGTCGGCGTCGCGCCCGTCGAGGCCGGCTTGGAGCTCGGCGACGAGCCGGTCGACGGCGGCCCGGGCGGTGGGGCCGGCCCGGTCCCGGTGGAGGGCGGGACGACCCGGGTCCTGCGTCTCGCCTCCCGGGTCAAGGTCCTGGGCCTGCATGCCGGGCAGCGCGGGGTCAACGTTCCAGCTGACCACCCGCCGGGGGTGGATGCGGATGATCGGGGCGCGGTCACCGCCATCAGGCGTGGCGACCGTCGTGGCCTGTTGGGCGGGACCTCGGACCTCGACCATGCGCATGCCCTCGGCGCCTTGACCGATGGCGTCATCGACGACGAACGCCACCTCGGGTTGGGCGGCGATGTTGCGGTACTTGGCCGAGGCCTGCATGTTGAACCCGGCGATGTCGATGGTGCTGGTTTCCGGGTTGTACCGGTAGCCGACCGGCTTGACCTGGGGGGTGCCGTCGGGGCCGACCGTCGCCAGGCGGCCCTGGTGGTGCTCGGCTCAGATAGCGGGCGTAGGCATGGTGGAGGGTCGTCATGCCGGCCGCACCTCCAGCAGGGTCTTGCCGACGGCTTGACGGGCCTCCATGGCCCGGTGGGCCCGGGCTGCCTGTTCAAGTGGATAGCTCCGGCCGATGACGGGTCGGATGCGCCCGGCCGCGGTATCGGAGAGGGCGGCGGCGGTGAGCCGCCGGCCCTCCGTCGGCGTGAACTGGACGGCGTCGATCCCGAAGATGGCGATCTGTCGTTCCTTGGCCTCGACGGGGTCGATGGGGGCGAAGGTCCCGGCGGGCGCCCCGTGGGCGGAGAACCGTGCCCCCGGGGCGGCGATCTCGAAGGCGGTCCTGCCCACCTCTCCGCCCACGCCGTCGAAGATGACCGCCGGCCCATCCTCCTCGGTGAGGGCGCGGCTCGGTCCGCCCAACCCGACTGGCTGTAGTCGACGACGGCGTCGGCACCCAACTCGACGGCCAGGTCCCGCTTGGCCCTTCCGCCGGCCGCGCCCAACACCACCGCGTGCGCCCCGTGAGCCAACTGGACGAGCAGAGCGCCGAGACCGCCACCAGCTCCGAGCACCAGCACCCATTCGCCGGGACCGGGTTTGAGCGCTTCGAAGAGGCCGATGGCGGTGCGCCCGTCGTGCAGCAACGCCGCCGCCTCGGCCAGGCCCAGGTCCTCCGGGACCTCGATCAGCCCGTCGGCGACGACCGTCGCCCGTTCCCGGTATCCGCCATCGGGCGTGTCGGCGACCACCCGACGTCCTACCCAGGCAGGGTCCACGCCCTCGCCGACGGTGGCCACCTCTCCGGCGACTCCGGCGCCGGGCACGTAAGGGGGCCGGGTCGGGAACCAGTCGCGTGCGGAGCCGGCCCGGATCTGGGTGTCGACGAAGAGGACCGGGGCGACCGCCACATCGACCACCACCTGGCCGGCCCCGGGCTCCGGTTCCGCCCTCTCGGCTCCCACCAGCACTTCGGGTCCCCCGAAGCTGGTCGCTTCGATCGCTCGCATGGTCGCCCTCCTCGCTTCCGGTCCGCTTCGGTGGGAGCTCGAGTGTCGCTTTCTAGAGTGTACTCTAATAGTCGAGTCAACCCTACGGAAAGCGGAGGATATCCGGCGTGGAGACCACCGGGCTGCGCCAACGCAAGAAGGCACGGACCCGCCAGCACATCGCCGACACGGCGGCCCGGCTGTTCGCGGCGCACGGCTACGAGAACGTGGCCGTCCTCGACGTGGCCCGGGAGGCCGAGGTCTCCGAGCAGACCGTCTACAACTACTTCCCGGCCAAGGAGCAGTTGGTCCTCGACCAGGACGAGGCGCTGCGTGACCGCCTGACCCATCTGATCCGACACCGGCCGGCAGGGACCAGCCCGGCGGCCGCCATCCGCGCCGAGGCGTTGGCCTTCGTCGAGGGGATCCGCTCCGTCCCCGCCGACCAGACCGGCGGCGGGCTGGGCGACCTCGCCGCCATCAGCCCGACCATCCGCCGGTTGTGTCTGGAGATGACCGACCGCCACGCCGAGGCCATCGCCGCCGCCATCGTCGACACCACCACCAGCACCCCCAATCTGGCCGTGGCCAAGGTGCAGGGCATCGCCCTGGCCTGGGTGTTCCAGACCATCACCGATGAGACGGGCCGGCGCAGCCGGGACGGCCAGGGCCGAGCGGCGATCGCCGACGAGCTGGCCCCGATGATCGCCGCGGTCGTCGACGCGCTGGACCGCTGGTTCACCGCGGCGGATGAGGATTGACCGAAGCCCGACCCGGCGTCCGCCGGCTGATGCCGCCGCTCGAATCTGTCGTAGCGTGGACGGCGATGAGCGGCGTGATCAACGGACGCCAGTGGCTCCGGGCCCGCCTGCGCGTCCTCGAGGAGGCGCTCGAGCGCGACGACCTGGACCCCGCCGAACGGGCGCGGCTGGCCGACGAGGCGGCCCGGGTGCACGAGGAGCTGGCCGGCGCCCGTCGGGGCTGGCTGTTCGGCGCCGTGGGCGGCGGCGGGGTCGCCGATGCCTACCGGGCGTGGAGGAACCGCAGGGCGTAGCGCGGCCCGCCGGCGGCCGGGCCGTTGCCACCGGGCGGCCGTATACTCCGCTCGTGGGCACGCGAGCCGCCCGGTTGTTGGCGCGTCCCGGCGCCGCCGGGACGGCAGGGACGCGGGGGTCACGGTCCAGCGACGTGCTGGCAGCGGTCGGCGGGTTCGCCGTCGCCGTCGGTGTGGCCGCGGCGTGGATCCCGCTGCGCGCCGGGCAGTCCAACGTGGAGGTGGCGCTGGCCCTGGTGGTCGTCATGACCGCGGCAGGGGTCAGCGGGCACCGAGCGGCGGTGGTGGGCTCGGCCCTGGGCGCCGCCCTGGCCTTCACCTTCTTCGACACGCAGCCCTTCGACCGCTTGACCATGGCCCGGGATCCGGACGTGTTCACTGCGGTTTCGCTGGTCGTGGTGGGCTTGATCACCGGCGAGCTCGCCCTGCGCCTGGCCCGCCAGCGGCGGTCGGACCGTTCGGTGACCCGGGACCTGAGCCGGGTGCGGGAGGCGGCGTCGCTGCTGGCGCTGGGCGAGGAGCTGGTGGTCATGATCGGCGCCATCGCCGGCAAGCTGGTCCTCGTGCTCGACCTGCAGGACTGCTGGTTCACCGCCGAGGAGCTGGCGCCCGGCACCCTGGTCGTGGACCGCGACGGTGCGCTCGCCGCTCCCGGCGCCGCCTCCGCTCCCGGACCGGCCCCGCCTCCCCTCCCGGCCCCGCCTCCGCTCCAGACCCCGCCCCCGCCGCCAGCCCGGGGGGCGCCCGGGCCCGTCTCGCCCGTCGGGCGGCCGGGGACTGGCCGACATCGCCCTGCCCGTCTGGGGCCTGGGCCAGGTCCTGGGCCACTTCGTGCTGCGCCCCACCGGGCCGCTCGGGCGCGAGCAGCTGCTGGTGGCGGTGACCTTGGCCGATCAGGTCGGCGGGGCCCTCGCCGTCCAGGCGCCGGCGGTTCCCCTCGAGGCTGACGACGTCCCCGCGCCCAACCTGCCGCGTCGTGCATTAGCGGCGGCGGGGACCGCGCAGGCGGTGTCAGCCGGTGCCGGCGGGCTTTTCGCGCGGGGGCGGCCAGCAGGTCGTAGGTGGGGTTGAGCATGGCCAGGCGGCCCTGGTAGGAGCCGATGGCGCCGCTGGCCACCAGCTTGACGCCGGGCTCGATGCCGGCCACGGCCCGCCGGCCGAGGAACACGATGGTCAGCGCCCCGGTCGAGTCCACGAGCGTGCACTCGAAGGTGGGCACGCCGGCCCAGGACTGGACCCGGACGGTGCGCACCCGGCCCGCCACCCGGGTCCGCTGGCGGTGGCGACCTCGCCCAGCGGGGTGGTGCCGGGCACGGGCGCCGGCGCGGAGGCGGGACCCTGCTTGGCGGCCCGGCGCTTGGCCGCGGCCCGCGGGCGTGGCCAGGGCCGGCGTGTCGTCGCCGGGCGGACACCGCCGGCGCCGCGGCGTCGGGCGCGGCCGGGCCTGCCGGCTGCCGGCGGCGCAGCAGGCCCTGGACGTCGAAGGGGGCGATGGTGGCGCTGACGTGGGGGATCTGGGTGACGGCGGCGACGATGCGATCGGCGGTGTGGTCGTGCAGGAGGCGGCCGGTGATGCCCCGGTAGGCCCGGCGGGGCAGCACCATGAGCACTTCGGTCTTGCCGTCGCGGGCCAGGTCGTCGGCCAGCTCGGTGGCGGCCCGCACCAGCCGCCGGTCCGGGCACTCGACCACGTCCAAGCGCGAGCTTTCCCAGCCCGAGGCGGGTCCACGCCTTGGCCAGGCGCGCGGCGCGCTGCTCGTCGATCATGAAGTGGACGGCCCGCAGCTCGTCACCGGCGGCCAGCGAGCGGGCCAGCTGCAGGGCCCGGGCCGTGGCCAGGTCGATGCGGTCGACCAGGACCACGATCACGTGGTGGCGCAGGACGGGCGCCTGACCGCGGCCGGCGCCCCTTCCTCGGCGAGCACCGCCCGCTCGGCCTGGTAGCGGCGGTGGGTGCGGGACAGGGCGAACACGATCAGGGGGATGACCACGACGATGGCCCAGGCCCCCCTGGTGAACTCGGTGATCACGAAGATGAGCGTGACCGCCAGCGCTGGCGACGAACGCCAGCCCGCTGGTGACGAGCCCCTGGCGCCGTTGCGGGCCCGGGTGGGTCAGGTGGTAGCGGGTCATGCCGGCACCGGCCATGGTGAAGCCGGTGAAGACGGTGCACGCGTAGAGGGGGATGAGGCTGGCCACCTTGGCCCGGGTGACCAGGAGCAGGACGATCGACAGACCGGCGAGCACGATGATGCCGTTGGAGTACACCAGCCGGTGGCCGCGGGTGGTGAACGGGCGGGGGAGGTACGAGTCCTGGGCGATGAAGCTCACCAGCAGCGGGAAGCCGTTGAAGCAGGTGTTGGCCCCGAGGATGAGGATCAGGGCGGTGCTGAACTGCAGCGAGTAGTAGGGGATGTCGGCTCCGCCGCTGCCGCCGAAGATCTGCCGACCCAGTTGGGACAGGACCGTCGGTGTCCCCGAGCCGTACGGCAGGGCGTGGGTGAGGGCGGCCAGGGCGGAGACGGCGAGGAACAGGGCGCCGATGATGGTCGCCATGAGCACCAGCGTCTGGCGGGCGTTGCGGACCTGAGGTTCGCGGAACACGGTGACGGCGTTGGAGATGGCCTCCATGCCGGTCATGGCCGACCCGCCGTTGGCGAAGCCCCGCAGGAACAGGAACACCGACGCCCCCAGCAGCAGCCCGGGTCCGGCGGGTGCCGCGGCCAGCTGGCCGGGATGCGGCGACGTGCGCCAGGTGGCCGTCGGCGATCAGCCGGGCGCCGGCGACGACGATCAGCGCGGCCATGCTGATCAGGAACCAGTAGGTGGGAACGGCGAACACCCGGCCCGCTTCGCGGAGGCCGCGCAGGTTGCCGAAGGCGAGGAGCACGACGAAGACCACCGACAACAGGGTGGGCGACACCGAGAGGCCGGGAAGGCGGAGATGATGGCGTCGACGCCGGCGGCGATGGAGACGGCCACGGTCAGCGTGTAGCTGCACAGCAGGGCGGCGCCGGGGATCTGGGCCACGGTGTAGCCGAAGTTCTCCCGGCTGACCACGTAGGACCCGCCGGACACCGGGTAGGTCTTGACCACGTCGCGGTAGCAGAGGCAGACCAGGCCGAGCACGACCAGCAGGAGGGCGGTGACCGGCGTGACCAGCCCGAACGCGCCCAGTCCGGCGGCGGGGACCAGGATCCGCAGGATCGACTCGCTGGCGTAGGCCGCCGAGGACATCACGTCCGAGGACAGCACGGCCAGGGCGATGGGCTTGCCCAGCCGCTCGCCCTGGAGCTGCTCGCTGACGAGCGGGGGGCCGAGCAGCGAACGCTTCATCCGGTAGGCCAGGGTCTCCGGCAAGCAAGGGGCTGGTGCCGGGAGACGAGCGCGACGGGTCGAGCCAGGAAGGGCGCTCCTCGCCGGCGCCGCGCTGGGGCTCGGCTGGTTGTTCGCTCATCGCTCACCCCTGCTCACGGGAGAACTCACTGTAGGACGGTCAGCCCGGTTTTCCGTTCGGACACCACGGGTTGGCGGGGACGCCCTGGCAGGGATCGGCATGGTGGGCAGGTTGCCCGGCAGCGGGTGCATGACGACGGTCGTCGCCGGCGGGTAGTGGGCGCCGGCCGGGCAGCTGCCGAAGCCGGTGTCGCACAGCACCTGGGCCAGCAGGGGGCCGCCCGTGTTGGCCGCGGCGGTGGGCGCGCCGCACGTGGGCTGGGTCTGCTCCAGGTCGGCGGGCACGCCCCCGCTGGGCGCCACGTTGCCCGGCGAAACAGTTCTGCGGCTGGTCGGGCGTTGAGGGTGATCTGCCCGTAGTCGGCGTTGCACGGGTTGCCGAAAAAGCCGTTGTGGCTGAACGTGTTGTGCAGCAGGGCGTTGCCGTCCGGGTCGTAGACACACCCGAGTCCGGCGAGATCTGAGCCCCACCGGTGCCGGCGCACGTCTGGCCCAGCACCGGGTGGATTGGTGTCCGGGAACGGAACGAAGAGCACTCCCCAGGCGCCATTGTCGGAGAACGTGTTGTCCATGACGGTGTCGTTGCGTCCGCCGGAGATGGTCATGCCCGTGCCGGTCGGCCCTGCGCTGGCGGCGCCGGCCTTGGGCACGTCGGGGTTGTTGTTGTCAGGACGTAGTTGTGCAGGAACACCCAGCAGGAGTGGGTGTGGGTGATGGGGCTGATCCGGCCGTTCGGGGCACGCCCCGTTCTGCGGGGCGGCGGGTCGCCGTCGATCTGGGTGTTGGTGTCGAACCCGTCCTGGTTGTTGTCGAACTGCGAGTGCTCGATCACGATGGTGCCCCCGGAGTTGGTCCCCGAGTACCCGAGCGCGCTGTACTCCATCCACGCGTTGTTGATGGTCACGTTGCACGCCTGCTGGCACGCCCCCACGTACATGCCGGAGTCGTTGAAGTTGCTGGCGTAGAGCTGGTTCCAGGTGCCCGGCCCGCTGGCGTTGGAGGAGAAGATCCCATAGGTGGCGGCCGTTTTCTCCCCTGCCGTAGTAGGTGGAGGTGGCCGTCAGGTAGCTGCCCGAGTACCCCGACAGCCCGAGCTTGCCGGTGTCGGCGCCGCCGTTCCACCAGATCTGGTTGCCCGACGTCGGCCCGTGCCGGCGAGGAAGTTGCAGACGGTCAGGTTGTCGATGCTCACGCCGTTGGCCCGGTACACGACGATCCCGTTGCGGCCGACGGCCGTCCCCGCCGGGCTGCTCGTGCTGGCGCTGCCGTAGCCCGAGGACGCGGGAACGCCGGTGCCGGACGCCCCGAACGTCTGCTGGGCGGGGGCGGCGCTGCAGGGAGCACCGCCCGGCTTGGTGCCGTCCACCATCACCGTGGCCCGGTCCATGCCCCGCAAGTGGATGTCCGGCGTGGTGATGAGCACCCCGCCGAAGCCGCCCTGGTCGACATTGGTCGGCGTGCGGTCCGCCGTCTCGTGGTAGTCACCGGGCGCCACGAGGATCCAGTCACCGGGCTTGGCCGCGTCCACCGCCGCCTGGATCGACGAGTACCTGCCGGCGTGGCCGCGGTAGGTGCCCACCAGCAGCACGCGGCCGGACCCGCCGGCGTTGGATCCCTTGGAAGACGACCCGCACCCGGCGATAACGCCGGCCACGAGGACCAAGGTGCCGAGCAGAGCGACCGGGCGGCGGGCGCGGCGAAGTTGGCGCCGGCGTGCGTCCTGCGATCCGACTGGTCGGGCCACCCTTCTCCCCCCTGCACGACACCAGGTATCCAGGGCCCGACTCTAATGAGACCACGCTACAAGCCGGTGCCGACCTCAAAAATGCGGACTACTTCGAGCCCGGCTGACAAGTTTCCAAGCGTGTAGTGATCAGGGCGGGTGCGGTGCTTGCACGGCCGTGGCTCGGTCGCACGTCTTCAGAGTCGCGAGTCGGGCGTGGTCGAGCCGGCAGCAGCAGCGCGGCCATGAGCGCACCGGCGATCGTGACCCCGGCCGCAACCCCGGAGCCACCGGCCAGGCTGTGCAAGAAGGCGCCGTCTGCTGCATGAGTGAGGTCGCCGGCTGCGTGGGCGAGCCCGGCCTTGGCCAGCACGTGCGAGGCTGCGAGCGCTGCGCCTACCGATCCCTTGGCCGCATCGATGTGCCCGTGGGGGCAGGTGCGCCGGGATGCGTCGCGGCCAGCCGGCTCGAGTAAAGGGAGGCTGCGATGCTTCCGACGACGGCGACTCCGAGCGTGCCCCCGAAAAGGCGGGTGGCGTCGTTGACCGCGGATCCGACCCCAGCTTTTGCTTCGGGGACAGCACCCATGATCGCTTCGGTCGCCGGCGCACTGGTGAGACCCATGCCGGTCCCGAGGAACAGCATCTGGCAAGATGATGACCGTATATGACGTACTGATCGACTCGGTGGAGCTCCAGAGGAGCCCGGCGGCGAAGAACGTGAGACCGGTGGCGACGATCGACCTTGTTGCCGAGCCGAACGGCCAGCTTGGTCCCGACGATCGAGGCCACGGCGACGGAGCTGGCGACGGGAAGCAGCCGCACTCCGGTGCCGAGGGGGCTGAAGTTCTTGATGAACTGGAAGTACTGGGTGACGAGAAAGATGAACCCTTGTAGTGCGAAGAACGAGATGGCCACTGAGCCGCTCGCCGCGGTGAAGCGAGGGTTGCGAAAGAGGGCGACATCGAGCATCGGGTGGTCGCTTCGACGCTCGAATGCGACGAAGACCACAAGAAGCACGATGCCCCCGGTGATGGTGGAGAGGGCTGCCGGCAGATCGCCCAGCCCCAGTCAGGCGCCTCGATCACCCCGAGGATGAGCGACGCCCATGCCAGGCGCTCGAAAGGCGCGAGGCCCCGTCCAGTCGATCGGGCTGCGTTCTCGGGTCGCGCGAGGTGGGGACGGCACCCAAGCGACGAGGGCTGCCACGGCGATGGCCACCACGGCCATGAAGACGAAGATGGCTGCCCCACCAGTAACGCTCGAGCAGCCAGCCTCCGACGATCGGGCCGGTCGCGATGCCGATCCCAGTGGTCGCGCCCCAGAGGCCGATGGCCTTGGCGCGCTCCCCACGCTCGGTGAAGACGTTGACCAGCAACGAGAACGTCGAAGGGAACATGAGTGCCGCGCCGAGGCCCATGACCGCACGGGCCGCGATGAACTCGGTGGACGGTTTGGACAAGCTGCGCCGGCGAAGCTGCCCGCGGCAAAGACCGCCAACCCGACGAGGAGGGTTCCTTTGCGGCCTTGCCGGTCGCTCAGGCTGCCGGCCGCCAGCACCAAGGCGGCGAAGACCAGACTGTAGGCGTCGACCACCCACTGCAGCTCGGTCGTGGACGCACCGACCCGTCGCACGAGCGTCGGCAGTGCCACGTTCACGATGGTGACGTCCACGCTGATGATGAATGCGGCGAGCGCACAAGGCCCACGAGGATGGCGGGCCGATTGCGCACTCTGGTTTCCGTTCGAGCGTGCGGTCATGACGACTTCCTTCCGAGCTGGAGGGTGCGGTGATCCCGGTCGCTTCCGGCGCTGACTTGATTTTCTAAAGCATGAATGTTAAGAAGTCAAGGGATATGCGATTGGGATTCTCAAGTCGCGTGTGGTAGAGTCTTCGCATGCGCTCCTACGGCCAGTACTGCGCGGTCGCCAAGGCCCTCGACGTGGTCGGCGACCGTTGGACCCTGCTGATCGTGCGCGAGCTCCTGCCAACGACCCGGTCGCTACGGGGCGTTACGTGATGGCCTTCCTGGCGTTGCCACGAATCTCTTGGCGGACCGACTCCGTCACCTGGAGGAGGCCGGCGTTGTCACCCATGACGAGCAAAGTCGCTACGAGCTGACGTCCGTGGGGGCAGCGACTTGGCCATTCCCGTCCGCGAGCTGGCGCGCTGGGCAGCACCCTTGATGAACGAGAAGGGTGAGACCGAGGCTTTTCGCAGCCACTGGTTGGCAATTCCGGCAGCCATGATGTTCGGTGGCGTAGACCGTGCAAGGCCGAACCTCGAGGTTGAGGTCCGAGCTGGTGGGCAAGCGGTGACGCTCGAGTCGAGGGGTGGCGAGGTTCATTTCCACCTCTGTCCCGCTACCTCGCCCGATGTGGTGGTGTCCGGTCCGCCAGACGCGATCATCGGTCTTCTCGCCGGCCGTCTTGACGAGAGTGCCGCCGCCAAGAAGGGCGTGAAGATCTTGGGCGACTTTCAGCAGGTGTTACAACTTCGCCAACGCGACTGGCTGAGCGGCCCCCCCAATCGTCGTGATGCACGGTCTTCCCGACGATCACCAGATCCACAACGAGCGCGTTCTGTCGACTCCTCCTGGCTCCATCAGTGGCGCTGGTCGCGTCGCACCGCAAGCGGCGCTCAGGTGTCCCCCGCGTGGGCCCGCCACCACCGCCACGCCGGGGCCCGCCAGCGCCGGTGGCGGTCGTGGAACACGGCGGCGGCCGTCTGGCCGTTCCACGGCTCGGGGAGGAGGGACTCGGGCAGCCCGGGGTCGGCGGCGGGGAAGTGGCGCCAGTCGTGCACCAGCGCGGCCAGGGCCACGAACGCCTCGGCGTCGTCCGCCGGCGCCCTCTCCTCGGTGACGGCGATGAACGCTTCGTAGTCGGCTTCGATGGCCGCCACGTCCCACACCCGGTAGACCTGCTCCCGGGTGGGACCGTGGGTCCCGGGTCCGGCCACGAACGACAGCGCCTCGGACGCCAGGCCCAGGTCGGCCAGAGCGGCGAGGGCGTCGTCCTGGTGGCTGACCCACGGCGACAGCCAGACGCCGGGTGCGATCGGCGCCAGGCCGTGCCAGGCCAGGCGGGTGCGGAGGCGGTAGCGCAGGCGACGGTTGGTCTCCGGCACGCGTGCCACCACGAGCAGCCAGGTGCCGTCCCAGGGCTCGACCTCCCGGCCGAAGCGGTAGATGCGCTCCGTGCCCGCGGTCAGCACGGCGGTGGCGCTGTCGGTGAGCGCCCACCGGGTCAGGCGCCCGCAGCGTTCCGACGTGAGCAGGCCGGCGGCCGCCGAGCGGGCCAGCGCCTGGCGCGTCGCCTTGGGCTCCAGTTCCAGCGCGGCCATGGCGTCGATGAGCGTCGACGTCCACGCCCGACCGCCGGCGGGCAGCACGAACTCGCCGAGGAGCGTCAACAGCACGGCCCGGGCGCTGGCCGCGCCGTCCCCCGGCTGCCACGGCGCCCACGTCATGCTACAGCCACTTGACGTGCGACCACGGAGATGTAGAATATCACCATCGACCGCGGGAGGGGGAGACCGTATGCCGCCCATCACCTTCGAGCGCACGCCGGCGACCTACCGCCACTGGCGGGTGGAGATCGACGGGGCCCGGCCCGAGCGGCCGGGAGCGGGATGCGTGGCGACGGTGACCATGGCGGTGCAGCCCGACGGTGGATTGAGCGACGACTACCAACTGAAGTTGAACACCTACGACCTGGCGGTGGACATCGAGCTCAACGACATCGTCCAGCGGCTGCGTTTCGAGCACCCCGAGGTCGGCGCGGTGGTGGTGACGAGCGGGCAGGACCGGGTCTTCAGCGCCGGCGCCAACATCCAGATGCTGGCGGCCGCCAGCCACGACCACAAGGTCAACTTCTGCAAGTTCACCAACGAGACCCGCACCGCCATCGAGGACGCCACCGAGTCCTCGGGCCAGGTGTGGCTGGCGGCGGTGAACGGCGTGGCCGCGGGCGGCGGCTACGAGCTGGCGCTGGCGTGCGACGAGATCATCCTGGTGGACGACCGGTCGTCGACGGTGTCCCTGCCGGAGGTGCCGCTGCTCGGGGTGCTGCCGGGGACGGGCGGGGTGACCCGGCTGGTCGACAAGCGGGGGGTGCGGCGGGACCTGGCCGACGTGTTCGCCACCCGGGCGGAGGGCGTGGGGGCCAGCCAGGCGCGGGACTGGGGTCTGGTCGACTCGACCGCGCCGCCCAGCGGGTTCGCCGAGCACGTGGCCGAGCGGGCGCGGGCTCGCGCTGGATCCGAACGACCGGCGGCCGGGATCAGCTGGCCGCCCATCGAGCGCGGCACCCACGTCCAGATGGAGGTGGACGAGGGGAAAGGGGCGGCTCGGCTGACCGTGCACGCGCCGCGGGGCCCGCAGCCGACCACGGCCGACGAGATCGTGGCCGCCGGGGCGTCGTACTGGGCGTTGGCCGCGTGCCGGGAGCTCGAAGACGCCATGCTCGACCTGCGTTTCAACCGGCCGGAGATCGGAACATGGGTGCTGCGCACCGCCGGCGAGGCGGCGGCGGTGGTGGCCTCAGACGAGGCGCTGGACGCAGCCGACGATCACTGGTTGGCCCGGGAGATCCGGTCCTACTGGAAGCGCACGCTGAAGCGCCTCGACGTGTCGGCGCGCACCCTGGTCGCCCTGGTCGAGCCGGGCAGCTGCTTCGCGGGGACGCTGGCCGAGCTGGCGCTGGTCGCCGACCGCACCTTCATGCTCGACATGCCCGAAGTCACCCTGACCCTCACCGGCGTCAACGACGGGGCCTTCCCGATGGCCAACGGACTGAGCCGCCTGGCCAGTCGCTACTGGTGCCGCCCGGCCGAGCTCGATGCGGCGCGGGCGGTGTTCGGCAAGGAGCTGGCTGCCGCCGAGTGCCTCGAGTTGGGGCTGGTCACGTTCGCGCCCGACGACCTCGATTGGGACGACGAGATCCGGCTGTTCCTGGAGGAGCGGGCCGCGTTCTCTCCCGATGCGCTCAGTGGATTGGAGGCCAACGTGCGTTTCGTCGGTCCCGAGACCATGGAGACCAAGATCTTCGGCCGGCTCTCGGCCTGGCAGAACTGGATCTTCCTCCGCCCCAACGCCTCCGGCGCCGACGGCGCCCTGCGCCGTTACGGCACCGGATCGCGTCCCACCTACGACCGCAAGAGAGTGTGAAGCAGCCGTGAGCCTCGTCGATGTCAACGACCGCATCCCCAACAACGTCGATCTGGCGTCGGACCGCAAGCTGCAGCGGGCGCTGGAACGCTGGCAGCCGCGCTTCTTGGACTGGTGGCGGGACCTCGGCCCGGTCGCCCATCAGGACCACGACGTGTACCTGCGCACGGCCGTGGCGGTCGGCAAGGAGGGTTGGGCCAACTTCGACTACGTGCGCATGCCCGACTACCGCTGGGGGATCTTCCTGGCCGAGCCCGAGCCCGACCGGGTCGTCGGCTTCGGCGACCGCATCGGCGAACCGGTATGGGCGGATGTCCCCGGCGAGCTGCGCGCCGACCTGCGCCGGCTCGTCGTCGTGCAGGGCGATACCGAGCCGGCGTCGGTCGAGCAGCAGCGTCACCTGTGCCGGACGGCGCCGAGCCTGTACGACCTGCGCAACCTGTTCCAGGTCAACGTGGAGGAGGGCCGTCACCTGTGGGCGATGGTCTACCTGCTCCACGCCTACTTCGGCCGGGACGGCCGCGACGAGGCCGACATGCTGCTGGAGCGCCACTCGGGTGATACCGACAACCCCCGCATCCTGGGGGCGTTCAACGAGCCGACGCCGGACTGGCTGTCGTTCTTCATGTTCACCTACTTCACCGACCGCGACGGCAAGTTCCAGCTGGCGTCGCTGGCCGAGAGCGGCTTCGACCCCCTGGCCCGCACCTGCCAGTTCATGCTCAAGGAGGAGGCGCATCACATGTTCGTCGGCGCCGGCGGCGTCGGGCGCATCGTCCAGCGCACCGCCGAGCTCATGGCCGAGCACGACACCGACGACGTCAGCGTCCACGGCGGCATCAACGTGGACACCCTGCAGCGCTACCTCAACCTGCACTACTCCGTGTCCCTGGACCTGTTCGGCGCCGAGACGTCGACCAACGCCGCCAACTACTTCGCCGCCGGGCTCAAGGGCCGCTACGGCGAGTCCAAGCGGGCCGGCGACCACCGTCTCCACGACGACGAGGTCGAGGTGGCGGACGTGGCCGACGGCGACGTCATCCGGCGACCGGTGCCGGCGCTGGCTGCGCTCAACGCCACCCTGCGCGACGACTTCGTGGACGACTGCCAGAAGGGCGTGGACCGGTGGAACCGGACGCTGGCGGACGTGGGCGCCGAGCTCCGGCTGCCGCACGTCGGCTTCCACCGGCAGGTGGGCGCCTTCGGCGGCTGCTCGGTGGCGCCCGACGGCCGGGTGGTGGACGCCGGGGAGTGGGCCGCCCACCGGTCGGACTGGCTGCCGACCGACGCCGACCGCGAGCACGTCGAATCGCTGATGGTGCCGGTGACCGAGCCGGGCAGGATGGCGAGCTGGGTGGCGCCGCCGGCGAGCGGAATCCACGGCCGGCCCGTGGACTTCGAGTACGTGCGGACCTGAGGCCCGAGCGGCCGGGAGCGGGGTGACCGTGTTCAACGCCGGGGTCTGGCTGGTCGAGCGCCAGGTGTCCTCCGGTCGTGGTCAGGCGGCGGCTTTCCGCTGCGGCACGACGCCTGGACCTACCAGGAGCTGCACCGGGCGGTGCTGGCCACCGCCAACGGTTTGCGCTCGGTCGGGGTCGGCCCCGGCGACCGCGTGCTGCTGGTGGTGGATGACGAGCTGGCCTTCCCCGCCGTGTTCCTCGCCGGTCTGCGTCTCGGGGCGGTACCCGTGCCCGTTTCCACCATGCTGCGGGCCCCGGACGTCGCCGCCCTGGCCGCCGACTCCGGTGCTGGCGTGGTCGTGCTCTCCGGGCGTTACCAGTCGTGGCTGTCGGTGCTGGCCGGGGTCGAGTCGTTGCGGGTGGCGGTGCTCACCGGCCCGCCACCCCCAGCTCCAGTCGACGCCGGCTCCCTGGCGTGCGTGGCCTGGACCGGGTTCGACGACCCCGCCGAGACGGCGGCGGCGGCCACGGACGAGGCCACGCCGGGCTTTTGGCTGTACACGTCGGGCACCACGGGCACGCCCAAGGGGGCCATCCACCGCCACGGCGACCTGCGGGCCATCTGCACCACCTACGCCTCGTCGGTTCTCGGCATCGGCGCCGGCGACGTGTGCTACTCGGTCCCCAAGCTGTTCTTCGCCTTCGGTCTGGGCAACGCCCTGGTGTTCCCGCTGGCGGCGGGCGCCACCGCGGTGCTCGACCCCGAGCGGCCCACGCCGGCGCGAGCGGCCGAGCTGCTGGTCGAGCACCGGCCGTCGCTGTTCTTCGCCCCGCCCGGGTTCTGTGCGGCCATGGTCGACGCCGGCCTGCCTGCCGACGCGTGCGCGTCGGTCCGGGCCACGGTGACCGCCGGCGAGGCCCTGCCCGCTGAGGTGCAGCGGCGGTTCTCGGCGCACTTCGGATGCGAGATGCTCGACGGGATCGGCTCGACCGAGGCGCTCCACATCTTCTGCTCCAACCACCCCGGGCGCGGCCGCCCCGGAACCACCGGGACGCCGGTGGCCGGCTACCAGCTGAAGCTGCTGGACGACCGCGGCGACGAGGTGACCGCCGCCGACACCCCGGGCGCCTTGTGGGTTCGGGGCGAATCGGTCGCCGCCGGCTACTGGCAGCGGCCCGAGGTCACCGCCACCACCTTCGTCGACGGCTGGCTGCGCACCGGCGACGTCTACCGGCGGTCGCCCGACGGCTACTACACCTTCGTGGGGCGCAACAGCGACATGATCAAGGCCGGTGGGATCTGGGTGTCGCCGGCCGAGGTGGAGAGCGTGCTCATCGAGCACCCCGACGTCTCGGAGGCCGCGGTGGTGGGCGCCCACGACGAAGCCGGCTTGGAGACGACCGTCGCCTTCGTCGTTCCGCGGCGGGGCCACCGCGTCGACGTGTCCGCGCTCGACGCCCACTGCCGGGAGCGGATGGCGGCGTTCAAGCGACCCCGCCAGGTGCACGTGGTGGCCGAGCTGCCCAAGACGGCGACCGGAAAGATCCAGCGCTTCGTCCTCCGCTCGGGCCTGGCCGCTCCGGCGGGATGACTCACCGGATGCTCCTGGACGGAGGTGAGGTCGAGTACGAGCTGCTGCCCGCCGCCGCCAGCGGGGCGCCGCCCCTGGTGTTCCTCCACGAGGGGCTGGGATCGCTGGCGCTGTGGCGCACGTTTCCCGCGACCCTCGCGGCCCGGACGGGGCGGGCCGCGCTGGTGTGGTCGCGCCACGGCCACGGTCACTCCGCCCCCGCCACCTTGCCCCGACCGGTGTGCTACCTGCACCACGAGGCAATCGCCGTGCTGCCCGAGCTGCTGGCGGGCCTGTCGCTGTCCGATCCCGTGCTCGTGGGCCACAGCGACGGCGCCTCGATCGCCCTCATCCACGCCGCCGCCCGCCGGTGGCCGGTCGCCGGCGTCGTCGCCCTGGCACCTCACGTGGTCGTCGAGGAGCGCTCGATCGCCGGCATCGAAGCGGCCCGTGACGCCTACCGCCGTGACGACCGCCTGCGGGAGCGGATGCGGCGCTACCACACCGACCCCGACGCCACCTTCTGGGGGTGGAACGATGTCTGGCTCGACCCCGCGTTCCGTTCCTGGAACATCGAGGCGTGCCTGCCGGAGATCACCTGCCCGGTGCTGGTCGTGCAGTGCGCCGACGACCCGTACGGCACCCTTGACCAGGTCGAACGCATCGAGGCGGGCGTCACCGCGCCCGTCGAGCGGCTGGTCCTGCCCGCCGGCGGGCACGCCCCCCATCTCCGCCAC
Source organism: uncultured Actinomycetota bacterium (assembly GCA_963757175.1). GTDB lineage: Bacteria > Actinomycetota > Acidimicrobiia > Acidimicrobiales > Palsa-688 > CAVWQR01. Next base: position 19,645 of record CAVWQR010000004.1, read on the forward strand.
GCCGGCCCGGTCGTCGACGCCGTGGCCGGCTTCGTGGCGGCCATGGACAGGCCGGCCCCGATGTGACAAGGTCCGCGGCCCTGAACTACGAAGATGTAACCTAAACCGCAGGCCAACGAGGCGGAGTTCGTAGTGAGCAATGCGTCGGCAACAGCAGGAAGTCGTGCGACCAATCTGGAGCTGCGCGACGTCACCAAGCGCTACGCCAACAGCCCCGCGGGCGCCAAGGCGGCGGTCGAGCACCTGAGCCTGACCGTCCCCGCCGGGGAGATCTGCGTGCTGGTGGGGCCCTCGGGGTGCGGCAAGACCACGGCCATGCGCCTGGTCAACCGCATGATCGAGATGACGAGCGGGGACATCTTCCTCGACGGTCACTCCGTCAACGACCGCCACCCCGCCGACCTGCGCCGCGAGATCGGCTACGTGATCCAGCAGGTGGGCCTGTTCCCGCACCTGGACGTGGCCGACAACGTCGGCACCGTCCCCAAGCTGCTCGGCTGGGACAAGCGCCGCATCGGTGAGCGGGTCACCGAGATGATGGAGCTGGTCGGCCTCGAGGAGGAGATGGGCAAGCGGCTGCCCAGCCAGCTTTCGGGCGGGCAGCGCCAGCGCGTCGGTGTGGCCCGGGCGCTGGCGGCCGACCCGCCGTTGATGCTGATGGACGAGCCGTTCGGCGCCATCGACCCCATCAACCGGGAGCGGCTGCAGGACGAGTTCCTGCGCCTGCAGAGCGAGATCAAGAAGACGGTGGTGTTCGTCACCCACGACATCGACGAGGCCATCAAGATGGGCGACAAGATCGCCATCATGCGCGTGGGGGGCGAGCTGGTGCAGTACGACTCGCCCAACCAGATCCTGGCCAACCCGGCCGACGACTTCGTGGCCCGGTTCGTCGGCGCCGACCGGGGTCTCAAGCGCCTGGCCTTGACCAAGCTGGCCGACATCGAGTTGCTGAAAGCGACCACCGTGCGGCGGGGGGAGGCGCCCGGGGCCACGGCTGATGGGACTGCGCCCGTGGTAGTGGACGATGATGGCCGGCCGGTGGGGGACGGGGCCGGGGTCCAGATGGTGTCCTCGGAGTTCACCCTGCGCGAAGCCCTGTCGCTGATGATGACGGACTCGCTCCGTCCCGTGCTCGTCACCGACGGCGACGGACGAGTGTCCGGCTTCGTGTCGATCGAGCTCATCAACCAGAGCCTGCACCAGTCGGCCCACGAGCGCCGCACGGCCGTGGCCACGGAAGGCTAATGCTCGTCGCTGCCCTGCCTGCCGCCGGCGGGCCGGTCATCCCCAACTACGGCGGCGGCAGCTCGTGCGCGGTCAAGAACGGGACCTTCTGCTGGGACTGGTTCACCCAGAACTGGAGCCGAGACTTCCAACCCAAGCTGATCCAGCACATCGAGCTCACCGTCATCGCGGTGGCGATCGGCTTCGCCATCTCCTTCCTGCTGGCCCTGCTCGCCCACCGCGCCCACTGGATGGCCGCGCCGGTCACCGTGGTCACCAGCATCCTCTACATCATTCCTGCCATCGCCGCCTTCGAGATCCTCGTCCCCATCACCGGCCTGGGGTGGACGACGGTGCTGATCCCGCTGACCGGCTACACGCTGCTCATCCTGTTCACCAACACCCTGGCCGGTCTGTCGGGCGTCCCCGCCGAGGTGCGCGACGCGGCCAAGGGCATCGGGCTGACCGACCGCCAGACCCTGTACCGGGTCGAGCTGCCCCTGGCGCTGCCCACCATCATCGCTGGCATCCGGGTGGCGACGGTGACCACGGTCTCGCTGGCCACGCTGGCGGCCATCGCCACACCGCTGGGGCTGGGCCAGCCCATCTTCTACGCCTTCAGCATCGGCAACTTCAACACCCTGTTCGTCGGCGCCGGGGTCCTCGCCATCCTGCTGGCGATCGTCGCCGACACCCTGCTGGTGGGAGCCCAGCATTTCCTGACCCCGTGGGCCCGGGCCCGACGGGCGGCGTGAGCGCACCATGAACGACATCTCCAACGGGTTCACGTTCGTGTTCAACCACAAGGACCTGCTGTGGCACCTGACGCAGACCCACCTGGCGCTCTCGCTGGAGGCGATCCTGATCTCCATCGTCATCGCCGTGCCCCTCGGGCTGTGGCTCGGTCACATCCACCGGGGCTCGTTCATCGCCATCAACATCTCGACCCTGGGCCGGGCCCTGCCCAGCCTCGCCGTGCTGTCGATCCTCCTGCCCGTGCTCGGCATCGGACGGGAGGTGGTCGTCATCGCCCTGGTCGTCCTGGCCTTTCCGCCCATCCTCACCAACACCTACGCGGCCATGGACGAGGTCGACCCCGATGCGGTCGAGGCGGCCAAGGGCATGGGGCTGCGCCCCCTCCAGGTGGTCCTCAAGGTGGAGCTGCCCCTGGCCCGCTCGCTGATCTTCGCCGGCATCCGGGTGTCGACCGTGTTCGTGGTCGCCACCGCCACCCTGGCCGGCTACTTCGGTGGCGGCGGCCTCGGCAACATCATCCAGAACGAGGCCAGCTACAAGCTGGCCGGGGTGATCGGCGCCTCCTACGTGATCATCGTCCTGGCCTTCCTGGCCCAGCTACTGTTCCTCGGCATCGAGCGCCTGGTCACGCCCAGGGCGCTGCGACGGGAACGGCGCCAGCCCGAGATTGGGACCGCGGTGGAGAGGACCGTGCTCACCAGCCAGACCGTGTAGGGGGCATCAAGTGCTAGCGAAAAAAGGAGCAATCCCGATGAAGACCCACAAGCGCCTGACCCGCACGGCCAGCGTCTGCGTGGTGGCCGTGCTGGCCATCACCCTGGCCGCGTGCGGCTCGAGCAGCAAGAAGACCTCGACCAACTCCGGGTCCAGCTCCGGATCGGGGTCCAACCTGCCGGCCGGCCAGCCGGGCAAGGGCAGGCCCGCCATCACCCTCGGGGACAAGAACTTCGAGGAGGAGTACGTCCTCGGCTACCTCTACCAGCAGGCCCTGCAGGCCAAGGGCTACACGGTCAACCTGAAGCCCAACATCGGCTCCTCCGAGCTCATCGACAAGTCCCTGACCAGCGGCCAGATCGACATGTACCCCGAGTACACCGGCGTCATCTACACCGAACTGGCCAACCTGGGCGACCAGCCGCAGTCCGCGGCCATCACCTACCAGGGGGCCAAGAAGTGGGAGAACGGCCGCGGCTTCACCGTGCTCCTCCCGACGCCCTTCCAGGACGCCGACGGCGTGGCCACCACCAAGGCCTACGCCAGCCAGCACAACTTGAAGACCATCGGTGACCTGAAGAACGTCGGGTCGTTCACCTACGGGGGCCCGCCGGAGAACGGCACCCGCTTCCAGGGCGTCGTCGGGCTGAAGCAGGCCTACGGGCTCAACAACGTCCAGTTCGTGCCCCTGCCCATCGGCACCCAGTACCAGGCGCTGGACGCGGGCAAGGTCAACAGCATCGCCATCTTCACCACCGACCCGGAGCTGGCCAGCGGCAAGTACGCGGTGCTGACCGACACCAAGGGCATCTTCGGGTTCCAGCAGGTCGTGCCCGTGGTGAAGACCTCGGTGCTCAACGCCGAGGGTCCGGCGTTCACCCAGATCCTCAACGCAGTGAGCTCCAAACTGACCACCCAGGCGATCATCTCCATGAACGCGGCGGTGGCCCTCAACAAGCAGGACCCGGCGACGGTCGCCAAGCAGTTCCTGCAGGCCAACGGCCTCTTGTAGGTGCCGGCCACCAGGGTGGGTCGTCGTCGGTCGGCCTTGCCGCCCGACGACGACCACCCCTACCGCAGCGGGCCGTGGCGTCCCCAGGAGTGGGAGTACGACGCCCCCGGCCTCGACGTGACCGGTGATCTCCCGACGGACCTGGCCGGCGTCTACCTGCGCAACACCGAGAACCCGGTGCGGCCGCCGATCAAGCGCTACCACCCCTTCGACGGCGACGGCATGGTCCATGCCGTCGAGTTCCGGTCCGGGCGCGCCGCCTACCGCAACCGGTTCGTGCGCACCGACGGGCTGCTCGCCGAGGAAGCGGCCGGGCGGGCGCTGTGGGCGGGCATCGGCGAAAGCCCCCGTTCCTCGCTGCGCACCGACGGGTGGGGGGCTCGCGGGCGGATGAAAGATGCGTCTTCCACCGACGTGGTCGTCCACGCCGGTAGGGCGCTGACCAGCTTCTGGCAGTGCGGCGATGTCTACCAGCTCGATCCCGTCACCCTCGACGATCTCGGGAAAGCCACGTGGGACGGGGCCTTTCCCCACCGTCTCGGTGTCTCGGCCCACGCTCGCGTCGACGAGCACAACGGCGACCTCATGTTCTTCAACTACGGCACGTCGCCGCCGTATCTGCACTACGGGGTGCTCGATGCCGCCCGGCGGGTGGATCACTACGTGCCGATCGATCTCCCCGGGCCCCGCCTGCCCCACGACCTGGCCTTCACCGAGCACTACACCGTGCTCAACGACCTGCCCCTGTTCTGGGATCCGGACCTGCTCGCCCGGGGCAGCTACGCGTCCCGCTTCCACCCTGACGTGCCGTCCCGCTTCGGGATCCTGCCCCGGCGCGGTGACCCGCGGGAGATCCGTTGGTTCGAAGCCGAGCCCACCTACGTGCTGCACTGGGCCAACGCCTACGAGGACGGCGACGAGGTCGTCCTCGACGGCTTCTTCCAGGGTTGCCCCCAGCCCTCGGACGACGCAGTATCCGGAGGGCCGGGCGATCGCATGTTCCGGTTCCTCGCCGCCGACGTGTTGGAGACCACGCTGCACCGGTGGCGGTTCAACCTGGCCACCGGGGCGACCAAGGAGGAGGACCTGAGCGACCGCTGGAGCGAGTTCGGCATGATCAACGGGCGCCACCGCGGGCGCCCGCACCGCTACGTGTACGCCACCCTCAACCCGCCCGGTTGGTTCCTCATGAACGGCGTCGTCCGCCACGACACCGTCGCCGGCGCCACCGAGGAATACCGCTTCCCCGAAGGGGTGTACTGCAGCGAGACGGCGGTGGCCCCCCGGGTGGGCAGCCGGGACGAGGACGACGGCTACCTGGTCACCTTGACGACCGACGTGGGCGCCGACCGCTCGGACTGCGTGGTGTTCGACGCCAGCCGTCTGGCCGACGGCCCCGTGGCCACCGCCCGCCTGCCGGAACGGATCTCGAGCGGCACCCACAGTTTCTGGGCCGCCGCCGCCGACCTGCCTGGTTGGTGAGGGGATGCCCGAGGACTTTCGGGCGCGCGTCATCGCGGCCATCCGGCGCATCGGTCCCGGCCAGGTGGCCTCCTACGGGGACGTCGCCGACGAGGCCGGCTTTCCCGGCGCGGCGCGCGGCGTCGGCGCCGTGCTGGCCCACGTCGACGACCTGCCGTGGTGGCGGGTGGTGCGCGCCGACGGTGGGCTGGTGCCCGGCCACGAGCGCACCCAGGCCGAGTTGCTGGCGGCCGAGGGCGTCCCCGTCACGTCAGGAGCGGTCCCTCGCGTGGCCCGGGCCCGTGGCTCACGCCGCCTTCCCCACCGGGGCCGGTGACCGGCGCCGCCGCACCCGCGACGCCACGACGACAACCAGCAGCGCGGCCAGCGCGCCACCGGCTGGAGCCCACAGAGCGGAGAGGAGCACCGCCGCGCCGAGAGCCTCGACGGCGGTCGTGGCCATCCGGACCGGCTGGGCCAGCCGGTCGAAGCGGCGGTGGAAGGCGCGCAGCGACTCCGATGTGCGCAGCGAACGGGTCAGAAAGACGGTGAGGCCGCGCACGAAGCCGAAGGTGGCACAGATGGACAGCGCCGCCAGTGGGGAAGCGGTCAGGGCGGCCAGCACGACGGTCAGGAAGACACCGGCGGTCATGATGTAGGTGGCCACGCCGGCGCCGACCTGCCACCCGAAACCCGCTCCGTAGAACCAGGGCCGGTACGAGTCGAGCCACTGCTCGTTGACTTGGCGCCGGAAGACGGGGAACCGGACGCCCAGGATCCCCCCGTCGGCGCCGGCGGCGATCAGCGCGGCCGCGCCACCCAAGGCCAGGGCCACGTTGGTGGAGACGCCGAGGCCGCCCACGCCGAACGCGAGGAGCAGCCCGACCGCGCCGAGGGTCGCGCCGCCGGCGGTGGCCCCGACCACGAACCAGGCGGCGGTGACGCCGTACCGGTGGCCGCGGCCGCGTTCGGAAAGGGGGGTGATCGTCGAAAGCATCGAGAGACCGCACGGAGACCACGTGGAACGGAGCGCGGCGGCGACGGCCACCGCCACGGCCACCGTGATCATCCAACCCATCGACTACCCCCAGAAGCTCGATTGCGGCGAGCCTACACTGCCGCGGTGGCGTGGTCCGGACCCCTCGTGATCGCCGCCGGCCTGGCCATCGTGGCCGGCGCGGCCAAGTGGGCCCGGCCGTCGCCGGCAGTGGAGGCGCTGCGCGCCGTGGGCTGGACCTTCGTCGGCGCGGTCCTCGTGCGCGTCGGGGCGGCGCTGGAGGTGGCGCTCGGGGTGACCGCCTTGGCCGGGTGGGCGCCGGCGATGATCGGGCTCGGGCTCACGTATCTCGGGTTCGCCGCCTTTGTGGTGGTCGCCCGGGCCCACCCGGCTGTCCGCTCCTGCGGGTGCCTGGGCGAGCGGGACGCGCCGCCGTCGTGGCGGCACGTGGGTGTCGACGCCGGGCTGGCGGCGGGCTGTTTCGGGGCCGCTGTCGCCGGCGTCCCCGACCTCGGTTCGGTGCTGGCCAAGCAGCCGCTGGCCGGTGTGCCCTTCGGCCTCGTCGTGGTCACCGGGGTGTGGCTGGCGTCGGTGGTGGTCGCCCACCGCTCCGGCCAGTTGGTGCGCGCCTCGGGCTCGGCGTCGTGACTGCGCTCGTCGTCGTCTGCGCCGTCGCCGGCGTACTGGCTGCGGTCGTGGTCGTGGACGCCCTGCGGGCGCACGCCTCCCTGCTGCGGCGCCTCCACCGCCTCGATCCCGAAGGAAGCGCGGAGTGGGAAGCCCCGCCGAAGGTCAGGTGACCTGCCCGGTGCTCGGGTCGTAGGTCAGCGTCCCGTGCTGGAAGGTGACGGTCTGGACCCCGTTGCTCCCGGTCACCACGCTGGTCGTGGGCAGCCCGAGCGGACCCAGCGCGGTGTTCTCCGACTGGTACTTGGTCCAGATCGGCCCGTAGACGGCGCAGCCGTGCCCGACCGAGCTGTCGAAGATCGCCCCGTGCTGGAACGGCTGGGCCGAGTAGGGCACCCCTCCCGCGGTGTCCGAGGTGGCGTCAAACGCCGGGTAGCCCAGCGGCCCGCTCCCGGCGGCGAGCGCCTGCCAGGTGGTCCGGAACACGCCGTAGATCGCCCACGCCCCCGTCTGCGCCGTCCAGTAGATGGACGCCCCGCCGCTGCCGGTGAAGTCGTTGTACCGGGCCAGGCCGTCGGGGGTGCCGGTCTCGTCGGTCAGGGGGTAGCCGACGATGCCCCGGGGTCCGCCCAGGGCCTGGTAGTGGGCGTAGATGGCGCCGTGGACTGACCACGGCCCGGTCCACGGATGCCAGTAGATGGCCCCGATCCCGTTGGTTCCCGTGCCCGCGAACGTGTTGTACCGGCCCCACCCGTCGCCGACTCCCGTCTCGTCGCTGGTGGGGTAGCCGAGCGGGCCCACCTCCCAGCCCAGGGCCGCCCAGTGGGTCCGGATGGCGCCGTGGATCGACCACGCGCCGGTCTGGGGGCTCCAGTAGATGGAGCCGGTGTCGAGGATGCCCCCGGAGCCCAACTTGACGAAGTGGTTGTACCGCCCGACCCCGTCGGCGGAGGGGGACTCGTCGGTGACGGGGTAACCGACCGGGCTCTGCTCCCAGCCCATGCCCGCCCAGTGGGTCCGGATGGCCCCGTGGATCGACCACGCCCCGGTGACCCACGTCCAGTAGATGGAGCCGTTGTCCAGGTTGACACCGTCGTACCAGGCGGCGAAGTGGTTGTAGCGGCCCAGCCCGTCGGCCGTGCCCCCCTCGTCGGTGGCGGGGTAGGACAGGAACGAGTTCTGCGCCCCGAGCTGCTGGTACTTGTTCCAGATGTTGCCGTGAACGGCGTGGAGCCCCTGGATGAAGACGTCGTACATGGCGCCGAACTGGAACAGCATCCAGGTGCCGCCGGGGGTGGGCTCCTCCAAGCTCTCTTCTGCCCCCAGGTAGCTGCCCGGGCCGCCGAGATCGAAGTAGCGCATGATGATGGGCGACGGGCAGGGCTGGGGGAGGCAGGGGGCGGTGTGGGTGACCGTGTTGTCGTCGGTCGCCGAGGCGGTGGTGCAGCTGGGGTCGTACTCCCAGGGGGGCGTGCAGGTGACCAAGCGGCACACCACCGGGCCGTAGCACGCGATCTCCTGGTTGCACTGGCCGTAGCGGAACTGGTTGCACGCGATCAGCCGGTTGTCGCAGGTGGCCGAGCTGGTCTCGCACTCACAGCCCCAACCGCTGCCGCAGGAGGCGTTGCAGTCGACGTAGTAGCGGGGCCCGCCACAGCAGAAGGCCGAGTTGTCCGCCTTCCACCATCCTCCGGTGAAGGAGTTGGGCGGGCAGAGGTTGGCGCCGGCGTAGATCGTGCAGCAGAACACGCTGTAGCCCGCGGCGCAGGAGGCGTCGGTGCCGCACACCGCGGCATAGGCGCCCGCGGGCCGCACGAGGAAGTCCCACGGGCTGACGACCAGGGCCGAAGCCACGACCGCGCTGCGGGACAGAAACCGACGACGGCTCCAACGGTTCCCACCGAGCGCCCGAGCGCTGCGGTGGACGACCCGCTCGAGCACTGATGTCGCGTCTGGTGACGGAGGCATGGCGTCCTACCCCGGTGCGACCTGAATGCCGCGTCAAAGTCTGGTTGACCGTGGGCAGTGTCTGGGTTGCGTGGGCCAGGGATCCGAGCACGACATAGAGGCAGAACGGGCGCCCTGAGGTGTGGAAGAAGGCCTGGTAGCCGCCCTGGCCGGGGAGGATGCGCTGGAGGGCGCGGGGGTGGAAGGCCTGGGGGGCGAGGTTCGTCGGCAGCGACGGGCGCGAGAACAGGGCGGTGCCGACGCTCGCCGACGTGTACTCCACGAGCGCGATCAGGGCGTCCTGCTGCCCCATCAACTCCACCGCCCCGCTGCCGAACGTGCCCCGGCTCGGGGGCAAGGGAAAGCTGGCCAGGTGCATGAACGGCTTGGTCGTCTCCGCCGTCGGCGGCGGCGTCAGTGGAGCCTGGACGTGGGCGGCGTGGGCGGCCGGGGCGGCAGCGGGCGACGGCGCCACCGGTGCCAGCTGGGTGATCCGCCCCTCCCATCCCGGCGGCAACGTGGCGCTGAGCCCGTAGCCGGAGACGCGGCCGCCCCCGCCGGGGGCCGATCCCGTGTTGCTCACCGATCCGCTTCCGACATTCGCCCGGGGTACAGCGAGGGGTCGCCCGGCCGGATGCCCGACTGGCGCAGGATCCGGTCGACCTCGGCCTCCCGCGCCGCGTCGCCGGCGGGCTTGCGCGCCCGGCCCGCTTGCCCGAGGGTGAGCTCGCTGTCGCCCTCGGCCAACCCCATCAGGTCGAAGACCTGCTTCCACCCGCCGGCCGTGCCCTCTCCGCGCACGAGCCCCGAGGGGCCGTCCACCAGGACGAAATAGGGCGACCCCGGCACCTGGTAGTCCCGCCAACACTGGCTCGACATGACCACGTCCACGGACTCGGTGGGTGCGAGCGACGCCAGGGCGGCCATGCTCTCGTCGGCCGGCCCTTGGGGCACCACCACCAGCCGGGTGTGGTCCCCGCCGGGTAGGGCGGGCAGCGGAAGGTCGGCCCAGAACCGGGCGCAGGTGCTGCACCCGCTCGAGAGGAAGGCCAGCAACGTCCGATGGCGAACGCCCCGAACCGCCAGGGTGACGGCCTCCCCGGTCAGCGAGACGCCCGAGATGTCCGCCGCGGCGCGGGCCGTCGCCGGCGGGCGCCGGGCCTTCCGCGCCGACCGGCACGCCCCCTGCGCCCGGGCGGGTGGTGGGGACTGTCGTCGGGGTGGCCGTCGGGACTACGGAACCCTCTTCCAGCTCTTGTACCCGTCGCAGCAGGCCGGTGTAGCTGTGCAGCAGGCTGACGGCGAAGAACGCTATGACGATGAGGCCGACCGCTTCCCCCACCACGATCCCCGTCACCCGCTCACTCTGCCATCTTCCTCGTCACCGGCCAAATGACCCCCAGTCCGAGGTCGAGGCGGCCCTCATGGCCCGGTCCCAAAGACGGAGGTCGCGGCGTCGACCTCGGCCTCCGAGCCGGCGTTTCCCGACAGGTTGGAACGGGCGGACGCCTGGGCCTATGGGATAGTTGGTCATGCGCTTGGCTGGGACTCCCGCATGACCGTGGCCCGTCGAAAGGAGTCATTTGATGAGGCAGCCGAGGACTACAACCGGTGGCGGGCTGGCTATCCGGAGGAGGTGGTCGAGGACATTCTGGCGTCCGGGCGCATCGAGTCATTCAGTCGGGTGTTGGAGGTTGGCTGCGGTACCGGACAGCTGAGTGTGCCGCTGGCCGATCGCGCCGTTGAATTGGTGGCAGTGGAGTTTGGCTCGAGCCTGGCGGCCTTGGCACGGCGAAATCTTGCCCGGTTTCCCAAGGCACGGGTGGAGACTGCGGCCTTCGAGGATTGGCCCTTGCCGGCTGAGCCGTTCGATTCTGTGGTGGTTGCCAATGCCTTCCATTGGCTCGACCCCGAGGTCCGCTTCTCCAAATCGGCTCGCGCTCTCAAACTTGGTGGTTGCCTGATCATCGCCCACGCCCATCACGTTCGGGGAGGGACACCGGGGTTCTTCGAGGAGACCCAGCGGTACTACATGAAGTGGGGGCTGAGCGACGATCCGTTCTTCCAGCCACCGGCGGCGCGGGACGCCCCGATCATGTACCCAGAGCTTGAAGAGAGACCGGAGTTCGGCCCGGTTCGCAGGAACCGATTCGAGATTCCCCGCCAATACAGCGCTGAGTCATATGTCGGCTGGCTAAAGACCGATTCACTAATCGCGACTCTGGACCCAGCGGCCCGGGAGGGTTTTCTCGATGACATCGGCGCGCTGATAGACACCAAATTCCCCGGGACGGTGTCTCGGAACTTCCTCTACGAAGTCATCACCGCCCCGCGGATCATCTGATGGGCCCGAGCTGGCGTTTATCCCTTGGTGGACAGTGATTCCTCGGGCCGGGTGGCCTGACGGCTGACCAGCGCGTGGGCCAGTCAGGGCCTCACAACGTCGCACTGTGCCGGCGATTGGTGACGCCTCGGCGGGCCCATGAGGTGAACGTTATGGGGCGTAGTTGTCCAATTAGGCGTAACAGGAAAGGGGTTGGCCGCCGTTGTAGGCGACCATGTCGGTGAGCGGTTGCACCAGATCGAGTGGGCAGCCCGGCTCCCGGCCGTCGAGCTCGGCGTAGGCGCGATGGAGGTTGCCGACGATGCGCTCGGGGTCGAGCAGGTCGGCGAAGGGGCCCAGATCGGTCTCCCGGGCGGCTTCGAGCGGCGCCAGGCCCGCGGCCTTGGCTTGCCGGGCCGTCGTCTCCACCAGGTCCACGTAGGCGAGGACGCGGTCGATGACCTCGGGCCCGCACACGTCGCCGTGGCCGGGAACGATGGTCGCCGCGTCCAGGGAGCGCAGGTAGGCGAGCGCGGTGCGGGTCCCGCTGATGGAGCCGGCCAGGAGAAACGGGGTCCCGCCGTTGAACACCAGGTCGCCGGCGTAGAGGACGCGCTGGTCGGGGACCCAGACCACGGAGTCGCCGGTGGTGTGGGCGGGGGAGTGGGCGTAGCGCACCTCGAGGCGCACGTCGTCCACCCAGATGTCGATCCCCTCGTGGAAGGTGACCCACGGCGGCGTGAGCTCGATGGTCCCCCAATCCACCGGCTCCCAGAACGGGAACGGGGGCGTCGGCGACGCCAGCATGGCGTCGCGGGCGAGGTGGTGGCCGACGATGGCCGCCTCGGTGAACAGCCCGTTGCCGAAGGTGTGGTCCCCGTGGAAGTGGGTGTTGACGAGCACCCGGACGGCGCGAGGGGTGACGCCGGCGATGGCATCCAGGTAGGCGCGGGTGCGCGCCTCGGTGGCGCACGCGTCCACGCTGAGCACCTCTCGACGGCCGACGACGAACCCGGTGTTGTTGATCCACCAGCTGCCGTCGGGCTGGATGTAGGCGAAGAGGCCGTCGCCCACCTCCTCCACCCGCGGCGGCGGGAGGTGGCCGGCGGGGTGGTGATGCGGACCGCTGCTCATGTCCTCACTCTGCCAGGCTGGCCGGACGGGACGGTTATGGCGGGGCGAAGAGCTGGTCGGTCTCGTCGGTCGGGGGCTGGTCGGTTGGGGGTGGGTGCCAGGCCCATTGTCCGGGTGGCCCGGTGAGGGTCCAGCCGTCGTAGGTCTTTTGGCGGTGGTGGAAGGGGCAGAGGCGGGCGAGGTCGTCGAGGCGGGTGGTGCGGGTGAGCGCCCATCCGGTGATGTGGTCGATTTCGAGGTGGTGGCGGGCGTGGCAGCCGGGTACGACGCATTCGGTGTCGCGGGCGACCAGGGCGGTGCGCTGGGCGGCGGTCACGGTGCGGCCGAGGTGGGCGACGGTGCGGATGTCGATACCGTTGGTGACCACGGCGGCGAGGAAGGCGTCGTTGGCGATGGCCTGGGCGGTGGTCACGGGGATGGGCCCGGCGCCGTCGAGTTCGCAGGTCTCGCCGTCGATGGTGTGCCCGCGGGTCAGGGCGGTGTGGTCGACGCGCACGATGACCTGCGCCGGCGGGCGGCGCCCGTCGCCGTCGCCGTCGCGGTTGGCGGCTTCGGCCATGGCGATGAGGGCGTCGGCGGCGTGGGCGGCGTGACGTTCCCGCGGGCGGTGGCCGCGGCTTGGTGTTCGAAGGGTTCGAGACAGGCGCGGAGGCGGGCGAGGGCGTCGGGGGTGAGGCGGGCGTCGACCCGCCCGGCGCCGTCCCCGTCGACCCAGGTGCGCAGCGACCGGGCCCGGTGCACCGCCTGGTAGCGGCGCTGCTCGTCGGCGGCGCTCTGCGCCGCGCTGCGCGGCGGCCCGGCAGGCGTCGCGCACCCCGGCCATGGTGTCTCTGCTGGCGTGCTCGACGAGACGGGCGCCGGCGTCGGGGTGCGACCTCGGTGGTGGCGGCGATCTCCCCGGCGGCTTCGGCCGACAGCTTCCCGCCTGCCAGGCGTGGCGGACCTCGGAGGGTCCGTCGGCCATGCGCTGGGCGGTCGACAACGTCGCCGCCGCCGAGCCGGTGGAGCTGCCGGTGCGCCGGGCCAGCCACCCGGCCGGCGAACGCTCCCCGGCGGCCCGCCACGCCCCGCACGCCGCGGCCCGGGCGGCGCACAGGGCTTTGCCGGCCTGGGCGACCCGTTCGGCTCTGGCGAACTCCTCCATGAGCCGCTCGGCGTCCACGCCGGCCAGGGTGGCGGCGTCCAGGTCGCCCACCGCGTCGGCCAGGACGGCCACCGCCCCCGCCACCCGCTCGCCGACAGGAATGTCGCTGGAACTCACGCTCACACCATGCAACCTACCGACAGGCTGTGACCAGAACCCCCTGGCCTACGGGGTCAGAAATTCCTTGAGAGACACCGTGGCCGTGTTGCCGAAGCTGGGCCCGTAGGCGCTCACGTGGGAGCCGCTGACGTTCAGGTACAGGTGCTGGTAGAGGGCATCGAGGGAGCTGTCGGGCATCGTCGACTCCGCCTTCCACAGCTGGTAGGAGAACTGGTCGGCGAGCCAGGTCACGGCAGTGGGGTCGTAGTTGGTGCTCAGCGAGTTCTCTACCGGGCTCGCCGCGGTGATCATGAGGGCGCCGGGCGCATCCAGGCCCTGGCCCAGGCTGCCGCTTTCGCAGGACTCGACGGCGATGAGCATGCGCCGGTAATGCCCGGCCGCGCTCATGGCGGCCACGGTCTGGTCCAGGGCGTCCGGGGTGACGATCGAGAACGAGCTGTCGGGGGAGGGAACGGGGGCGCCCAGGCCGAGATAGAGGCCCTGCTGGTTGCCGTGACCCGAGAGATAGACGTAGACGTCGTCGCCCGGGCCGCTCTTGATGACCTTCGGGTTCTCCGGCGACGCCTGGCCGGAGAGGATGGCCAGCAGCCGGGATGCGGTCATGCCCTGCAACGGGTAGTCCACCTGCACGTTCTGGGCCAGGTTCGGACCCCCGACCGAGTAGGGGACGGATCCCCGATGGGGGTTGCGGGCATTCTGGGACAGGTCGTTGGGGCTGACGACGATGATGTGGTCGGCGGGGACCCCGTTGGCCCGCAGGCGCTGGTACTGGGCGAGGACGTCGGCTTGGTGGCGGTAGTTGTTCCAGCCGTCCGACGCGGCGACCAGCAGCGCCCACTCCCCGGTCTTGGGCCCGGGTTGGTAGGTGCCCCCCACGTCGGCCGCGGCCTTGTCGGGCGAAGGCGGTGTCTTCTGCTCGGAGACGCCGGCCGCCGCGGTCGGGGTGGAGGCAGTGGACAGGTACTGGACCACGGCGAAACTGTTGCCTTCGACGCGCCAGTGCTCGTAGGTCGAGGACACCAGCTCGATGCCGGAGGTCTTGTCGAAGTCCCAGGGTCCCACCGCGCCATCGATGGCCGGGAGACGGCCGGCGCGGATGGCGGCGAGGGTCTGGGCCACCGAGGCGCGGTCCCAGCCCACGGCCGGTCCCTTGCCGGCCACCACCGCGGAGATGCCGTTGGCGAGCGGGGCGCCGCCGTGGCCGCCGGAGCGCTGGAGCCCGTAGGCGAGCAGCAGCACGGAGTCGTAGGCGTTGGCCGCATAGGGCGTGGGCGGCCGGTGGAAGCGGGCCTCGAACGCCTGGGTGAAGCCGTTGGCGGGATCGGGCGCCAGCCCGGTGCCTTCCAGGCCCTGGGCCTGGGCGCCGAGCGCCTGGATCAGGGCCGGATCCTGGGCCGCGTCGGAGAAGAGGAGGCGGCCGGGGGACCCCAGCGTGTGGTACTGGCGGGCCATGCACACCGCATCGGTGTCCTGGTCGGGGACGGCCAGGAGGGTGTCGGGGTGGCCGGCCAGCGCTTCGGTCACGTACTCCTGGCAGGGTTGGGCCTGGTTGTAGCGGAGGGTGGCCGTGACGCGCAGGCCCATCTCGGTGGCCAGAAAGCCGAACCAGTCGTAGAACGTGTTTCCGTAGGCGGCATCCCCGGTCACCAGAGCCACCGACTTCGCTCCCCCCTGAACCGCCAGGTCGAGCAGCGTCCGCACCTGGGCGATGTCGGACTCGACCGGGCGCCAGAAGTACCGGGGTTGGATGCCGGAAAAGGCGCGGAACAGGTCGGCCGCGGTGGCCGACGGGGCGACCACGACTTTGTGGTGGTCGACGAAGAGCGACGTCACCTGCCGGGCGTCCTCGGAGTTGGCGGGGCCGATCACGGCCGTGATCGAGGAGTCCGACGCCCAGCTGTGGGCCACGTCGAGCGCCGACTCGCGTCCCAGATCCCGGTACACGAACTGGATGGGGCGTCCGTCCACGCCGCCGGCCGCGTTCACGTTGTCCTGGGCCCACTCGAGCACCGGCTGAGAATCGACGGCATCCGGCCCGGTCAAGGGGAGCATGACGCCGATGCGGATGGGCCCGGCGCTTCCTCCGCCACAGCTGGCGCTGGCCGCGGCCAGGGATGCGGCCACGAGAAGGCAGCTCAACGCCCTCCTCGCTCGCACGGGGGAGGAACGTACCAAGGTCCGTCGGGCGACGGCCGCTAGCGGACGAACTCCCCGACGTCCAGTTCGAGGCTCTGGCGGAGGCCGTCGGCCCCGGCGTCGGTCACCCGGACGGCGCGGGTGCCGGGCAGGCGGCAGATCCAGCCCAGGTCCTCGAGGCGTGCCGCCAGGCGGGCGCCGAGCGCACCGGCCAGGTGGTGGCGCTGCTCGCTCCAGTCCACGCAGTAGCGGACGAGGGGCCGCTTGCCGGCCGCCGAGCAGTCGACGCCGAGCTCGTCCAGCTTGTCGACGCCGCGCTCGCTCAGGACGTAGGCCACGTCCCAGCCGGGCGCGGCCAGGCGGTCACGCCGGGCCCGCCGGTCGTCGAACTGGCCGTCGCCGCCGGTGAGCACGCCCTGGTCGAGCAGGCCCTCCATCAAGGCCACACCGAGGCGTCCGGCCAGGTGGTCGTAGCAGGTGCGGGCCCGGCGTACCGCCTCGGCCTTGGTCCCTTCCCGCAGGGAACGCACCTTCATCGGCGGTGCCAGCCGGGCCACCGCTTCGATGAGCTCGCCCACCTGGGGGCTGGCCAGGCGGTAGTAGCGGTGTCGACCGTGCGCCTCCAGGCGGAGCATCCGAGCGTCGACCAGCCGCCGGAGATGGGCGCTGGCGGTGGACGCGGCCACACCGGCCTCGTCGGCCAGCACGCTGGCGGGCAGCGCCCGCCCGTCGCCCAGTGCCAGCAGGATCCGGCACCGGCTCCGGTCGGCGAGCAGGTCGGCGACGGCGGCCAGGTCGGCATCGCCTGCCGTCGGCTCCCGGCCCGCCACGTCCCCGGCGACCCGGTCGGCCGGGACCGTCCCTGTGCTCATGGCCCTCACCGTACCGCGGTCACGTTTCGCCTCCCGCCGAAGTGTCCACGACCCAGGCTGGGAGGCATGACTGGTAGCGCCACCTCTGCACCCGCCAAGCGCTCCCCGCTGCCGCTCGTGGTCATCTGCCTCGGGTACTTCCTGGTGATCCTCGACACCATGGTGGTCAACGTCGCCCTGCCCGCCATCGGCACCGAGCTGCACGGCGGCGTCAGCAGCTTGCAATGGGTGGTGGACGCCTACACCCTCGCCTTCGCCGGCTTCCTCCTCAGTGGCGGCGCGCTGGTCGAACGATTGGGCGCCAGGCGGACGTTCGTCGGCAGCGTGGCGCTCTTCGCCACCGCCTCCCTGGCGTGCGGGTGCGCGCCCAGCCTGGCCGTGCTGGTGGGGGCGCGGGTGCTCCAGGGTGCAGGCGCCGCCGTCCTGGTGCCGTCGTCGCTCGTGTTGCTGCAAGCGGCGTACACCAGCCGCGAGGAGCGGTCACGAGCGTTCGGGGCGTGGGGCTCGATCGCCGGCGTGGGCGCCGCTGCCGGTCCCATCGTGGGCGGGCTGTTGGTCACGGCGTGGAGCTGGCGGGGCGTGTTCTTGGTGAACCTGCCCTTCGCCCTGGCCGCCCTGGTCCTGGCCCGGGGCCGGCTTCCGGCCGTCGAGCGGCGGTTGCGGGCCGCCGATGCCGCCGGCCAGGCCCTCGGCGTCGGGAGCCTGGCCCTGCTCACCGCCGCCCTGGTCGAGGGCGGCCGCCTGGGCTGGGGATCGCCGGCCGTGCTCGTCGGGCTGGCGGCCGCGGCGATCACCGCCCTGGGCTTCGTGGCCGCCGAGCGTCGCCACCGCGACCCGATGCTGCCCTTGGGGCTGTTCGCCGAACCGGGCTTCGCCGCCGGCAGCGCGGTGGGGCTGTTCATCAACTTCGGCTTCTACGGCCAGCTGTTCGTGATGAGCCTGTACTTCCAGCAGACGCGTGGCTACTCGGCGCTGGGTGCGGGGCTCGCCCTGCTCCCCGAGGCGCTGCTCCTCGTCGCCGCCTCGACGATGTCGGGGCGGCTCATGGCCCGGCGGGGGCCGCGGCCGGCCATGCTCGCCGGTTTGAGCCTCGGCGCCGCCGGCCTGCTCGGGCTCGCCGTGGCCGGGCCGCACACCTCCTACCCCGAGCTGGTGCCGGCCATGGCCGCCGCCGGCTTCGGCATGGCGCTGACCATGCCGGCGGCCACCGCGTCGGTCATGGAGTCGGCGCCGCCGGAGCGCGGCGGGATCGCGTCCGGCGTGGTCAACGCCGCCCGCCAAACCGGCGGCGTCCTCGGTGTCGCGCTCCTCGGCGCCCTGCTCCATACCAGCCGGGGCACGGTGAGCGGGCTGCGCCCGGGGCTTGTCGTGGCCGCCGGGGCCTTCGCCGCTGGCGTCGCCGTCACCCTCCGCCTCGCCGCCCGGCAGGCTCTCAGTCCTGGCGTCGCAGCTCGGCGCGCAGGTGATGGGTGAGCGGGCGTCCCACCGCGGCCATGCGCAGCGCGTAGCGCAGGACGTCGCCCTCGACGTCGACGTCGCGCTCCACGCTCGCGACGGCCTTCGCCGTGGGCGTGGTGGTCACCTCGGTGGACCGCAGCCGGAGCGACAGCGTGGGCACGGGGGAGGTTGCGTACCGGAGCGTGCCTTCGTCGACCTCGGCGACTCCGGTCGGATGCACGATCACCGCCTCGACCGTCGGCTCGTCGCCCCCGCCGGCGGCGATGCGCAGATAGCCGGACTCCGCGTGCAGGGGGTTCCCGGCGCCGGTCCGGGCGGTGCGCTGCTGGTAGGACAGGAAGGGCTTGCCCACGTGGGCGAAGGTCACGGTCTCGTCGTAGTCGAACTCGTCGATCGTGGGATAGCTGCCGTGCCCCCGGCCGGACCAGGTGCCGAGCAGGCCGGCCAACGGCGTCAGGCTGGGGTCCAGCGGCGGGCTCACCGCCGCGAGCCTCGCGCACCGGGCCATGATGGGTCGATGAGCGCCCGGTCGGCGGGGGTGGACAACGCCCACCGCTTCTTCGACACCCACAGCGGGTGGGCTCCCCCCGACGAGGAGACGTTGGCGGAATGGCTGGCCGATGGGGTGTGCCGCTGCCCGGACGAATGCCTGGTGGAGCCGGAGGGCGTCTGCCGGCACGGCATCGCCTCGTGGAAGCTGATCCTCGACGACCTCGCCGTCAACGACCGCGAGAAAGGGAGGGTGACATGGCGAGCAGAATGAGCGACGACGAGGTGCGGGCGTTCCTGACCGGCAGTCCGCCCCGGACAGCCAAGCTGGCCACGACCTGCGTCGATGGCAGCCCGCACGTCGCCCCGGTGTGGTACGTGGTCGACCACGACGGCAGCATCGTGTTCACCACGGGCGCGGCCACGGTCAAGGGCCGCAACCTGGCGCGCGACCCTCGCACCGCCGTGTGCGTGGACGACGACCGCCCGCCGTTCTCTTTCGTCACCGTGCGCGGGAGGGCGGTCCTCGAAGACGACGTGGACGCCCTCCGGCCGTGGGCCACGGCCATCGGAGGCCGCTACATGGGCCAGGACCAGGCGGAGGCGTTCGGGGCCCGCAATGCCGTGCCCGGCGAGCTGCTGGTGCGGCTCGTCCCGGAGCAGGTGGTCGCCATCAGGGATCTCGCCGACTGACGGCGAGGAGCGCCAGATTCCTCAGTCGGCGGCCACCCCCTTGGGGGCGCGCTGGGTCATGAACCCGAACAGGTAGCCGGCGACGCGCCGCATCTGGATCTCCTCCGCCCCCTCGGTGATCCGGTAGCGGCGGTGGTGGCGGTAGATGTGCTCGAACGGCAGGTGGCGGGAGTAGCCCATGCCGCCGTGCACCTGCATGGCCCGATCGGCGGCTTCGCAGCACAGCCGGTTGGCCCAGTAGTTGCACATGGAGACCTTGTCGGACTGGGAGAACGGGCCGTGGACGTCCATGGCCCATGCCGTCTCGTGGATCAGCGCCCGCAGCATGGTGCACTGGGTATGGAGCTCGACGAGGGGGAACTGCACGGCCTGGTTGGTGGCCAGGGGCTTGCCGAACGGAGCGCGAACCTTGGCGTGCTCCACGGAGCGGTCGATGCAGAACTGGGCCGCGCCCAGGCTGGACGCCGCCTGGCGGATCCGGTTCTCGTTGAAGAAGTGCTGCACGACCTGCAGACCGCGGCCCTCACCGCCGAAGACGGCCGCCCGGGGGACGCGAACGTCGGTCAGCGACACCCGGGCGTGGTCGGTCGGCATGTTGAACGTCCACAGGAACTCCTCGATGCGGAACCCCGGCGCGTCCCGGGACACGAGGAACGCGGTGATCCCCGTGCCGTCCCCCGCCGCCCCGCTGGTGCGGGCGAAGACCAGGTCGGCCGAGGCGGCGTGCATGCCCGAGTTCCACGTCTTCTCCCCGTTGATCACCCAGCCGTCCCCGTCCTGCTCGGCGCGCGTCTCCATCCACGTGGCGTCCGAGCCGTGCGCCGGCTCGGTGATCCCGAAGGCGAAGCCCCGGCGACCGTGGGCCAGGTCGTCGACCCAATCGGCCTTCTGCTCGTCGGTCCCGTAGGCCAGCATCAGCAGCAGGCCGATGTTGTTGCCCACGATGGCGTGCTCGTTCTGCAGGTCGCAGTGCAAGCCCAGGCCCTTGCCGGCCAAGTGCTCGCGGATGACCGCCATGCCCAGGTTGGTCCCGTCCCGCCCGCCGTACTCGGACGGAAACGGGTAGCGGTAGTGGCCGGCGGCATCCGCCCGCCGGCGGGCCTCGCGCAGCAGTTCCTCCCACGCCCGGGTCGGCACTCCGCCGTGGTCCCAGTCGGTACGGGCGTCCTCGCGGCGATGGTCGAAGAAGCGGATGTTGTCGTCGGCGTCCTCGAGCGGCTTGATCTCGCGCTCGATGAAGTCGTCCAGCTCGGCCAGGTACTCGACGAGGTCCTTGGGCAGTTCGAAATCCACGGCTCCCCCTTGGTGACTGCGGGCGACCCTACCGGGGCGGAGGAACCAGATTGGCGACCGATCAGGCGCCCGCGCCCCCCGACGGCGTGCACGACCTCGGGTCCCACGGGGCCAGCGGCTCGGCGGCGGGGCTCGGCGCGCTCGAAGGCCCCGTTGGCCGGGCCGGCCGCCCTCGACGACGTCGCCGGTGCGGCCCGGGGCGGGGGATTGACGGAGAACGAGCTGCCGGTGACCACGGTGACCGGCGCCGGCAGCGGTGACCATGGTGGGGTCCAGGGCGATGGTCACCGAGCCCGACAGCGAGCGGGCCACCGCCTGGGCGGCGGCCAGGCTCCCGTTGCTGCGCGAGCCGTAGTACACCACGGTCTCCGACTGTTGGCCGACGGGTTGGGTGTCGCCCGTCGCCGTCACGTGGAATCCCAGCTGTTGCAGCGAGGCGGCCGTGCTCGCAGCCTGGTTGGCGGTGCCGGTGCCGTTGTCGACGGCCACGCTGACCTGGGTGGGGGAGGGCAGAGGCGCGCCCGTCATGGTGTCGATGTCGGGCCCGACGCCGAGGAAGGAGTCGACCACCTGCTGGTCCTGGGGCTGGTCGGGGAACTCCACGTCGCCGTACTGGCCCCCCTTGTACACGTAGTTGCCGGTCTGGTCGACCTCCACGGGAAGGGTCAACTGCGGGGCCGATGCGGTATTGACGCCGTGGAAGGTCAAGACCAGGTGGGCCAGCTCCGAGGCGGAGAACCCCGAGTCGACCTCCAGGTCGGGCGCCACGCTGGAGACCAGCCGGGTGTCGGTCACCGGGTTGGACAGGCCCCGCTTGGAGACGGCGGCGGCGAGGACGCGGAGGAATTCGTGGTCGCGCCGGATGCGGGCCAGGTCGCTCTGGTTCTCCGCCGGCCAGCTGGACACGTCGTCGGTCTGGACCTGGGGCCCCTTGTACTGCAGGTGCCGGGCCCGGACCACCTGCAGCGCCTGCGGGCCGGTGAGCGACTCGCACCCGGGAGTCAGGACCTTGAGCCCGGAATAGGCGTCGTAGACGGGCTCGGGAAAGTACATCTTGATGCCGCCGAGCGCGTCGACCACGTTGGCGAACGTGTCGAAGTTGAGCTCGACGTAGTGCTGGATGGGGATGCCGAAGTCGTCCTGGATGGCGTCGACCAGCTGGGTGGGGCCCTCATAGAGGGCGGCGTCGATCTTGTTGGCTCCCTCCTTGCGGGCGTTGGCGACGAACAGGTCACGAGGGATGGAGAGGATCGACACTGCGTGCTTGGCCGAGTTCAGGTGCAGGATCATGACCACGTCGCTGTTGACGCCGGTGACGCCGTCGGAGCACAGGCCGTAGGCGGCGTTCTGCACCTTGAGCGCGCAGCGGTCGGTGGAGCCGACCAGGAGGATGTTCTCGGTGCCGGCGCTGGCGCCCCGCCCGGACGAGGTGAGATCGTGGACGGCCACCCGGTGGATCTCGTGGTTCAGGTACCAGCCGTAGCCGGCGACCGCCCCGCCGAGGAGCACCAGCACCAGGGCCAGGCTGCCGACCACCCACTTCACCCGGCGCCGCGGCGAGGAGCGGCGCGACCGTCCCCGGCCGACGTGCTTGCCGAGGGCCAACAGGCGCGCTTCGCTGGCGGAACTCAACCGGGAAGAGGGCGCGCCGACGGGGAGACGGCCGGGCCGGCCGTCGGAGGGCATGAGGGCGAAATCTATCGAGATCGGCGCGCCCGCCCGCGTCACCCCGGCAAAGCCTTACCGAAGCTTGACGTGGCTCGAACCGGTAGCGTCGCCGGCCGTGGAAGCCATCCTGTGCCCCGCCTTCGAGGGTCCCGACGCCCTGCAGTTGGCCGAGGTGGAGCCGCCGGAGGCCGGCGAGGGCCAGGTGGTCCTCGACGTGCGGGCCTGCGCGGTGAACTTCCCCGACCTGCTCATGACCCAGAACCGCTACCAGTACCGACCCCCGCTGCCGTTCACTCCGGGCAGCGAGGTGGCCGGCGTGGTCCGCTCGGTCGGCGCGGCGACGTCGGGCGTGGCCGAGGGCGACAGGGTCATCGCCTCGGTCCTCACCGGTGGTCTCGCCGAGCAGGTGGTCGCCGACGGCGGCGCGGTGCAGCCCGTGCCCGAGGGGCTGGGTTTCGTGGAGGCGGCCGGGCTGCTGTACGCCTACGGAACGTCGTATCACGCCCTGCGCGACCGGGCCAAACTCCGGGAGGGGGAATCCCTGCTGGTCCTCGGTGCCGCCGGCGGGGTCGGCCTGGCCGCGGTGGAACTGGGCCGCCTCCTGGGCGCCCGGGTCATCGCCGCCGCGTCCAGCGACGAGAAACTCGAGCTGTGCCGCCGCTACGGCGCGGCGGAGACGATCAACTACCAGAGCGAGGACCTCAAGGGGCGGACGAGGGAGCTGACCGGAGGCGCCGGCGCCGACGTGGTGTACGACGCGGTGGGGGGCCCCTACTCCGAGCCGGCGCTGCGCGCGACCGCGTGGGAGGGCCGCTACCTGGTCGTGGGCTTCGCCGCCGGCGACATCCCCCGGCTGCCGCTGAACCTCACCCTGCTGCGGGGGTGCAGCATCGTCGGGGTGTTCTGGGGGTCGTTCGTGCAGCGGGCGTCCGCGGCGGTCGCCGAAGAGGTGAAAACGCTGGCCGGGTGGTGGGCGGACGGCACCCTGCGCCCCCACGTCTCGGCCACCTATCCATTGGCCCGGGCGGCCGACGCCCTCAACGACGTCCGGCACCGGCGGGCCCAGGGCAAGGTCGTCGTCACCGTCAATGGAGGATGAAGCGCACGATGAGCACACCGAGGCCGAGCAGGAGGCTCACGAACAGCTGAGTCAGGACGTCGATGCCGCGCAGGCGGGCGCGGCGGGCGGCGACGATCTCCAGCAGGACGATGGTGACGGCGGCGGAGATGCGCGCCGCCAGCACGTTGGCCTCGTTGTTGCCCCCTGCCGCCCAGGCCAGGAGCAGCACCACCAAGGGAACCAAGGCGCCGCGCAGGATGGCAACCGAGTGCCCGAGATGGTGGAACAGACGGACGGCGCTGATCGTGCGGCCCTGCTGAATGCGCTCGCCCAGGGCCGAGGAGTAGGCGTGGGCCAGCAGGTAGAGGCACAGGATCACCACCACCGCCTCGGCCGAGGCCAGCGTCGTCTCCTGGCCCGACCGCTCGGCGGAGAGCAGGGACCCGGCGGTGATGACTCCGTAGATGTCCAGGGTGGGGTTGTCATCGGGCTCCACCAAGTCGCCGACGCGGCGCAGCCAGGTGGCTGGTCGGCCCGGGGCGGTCATCGCCGGCGACAGTAGGAGCCCGGCCTTCCCTCACCCGCGACTGTCTCAGTGGCCCGTGATTCGCTAGTGGGGCAATTGGGAAGAACGGGAGGATGGCTGCCACCCTGACCGCTCCCTCGGATCATGTGGAAGGGCATCCCATCCAACGGCGCATGGTGCGCTTCGACTGGTCGGAAACGGCCCGCCACTGGGTGCCCGACGACCCCTTCGCCACCCACGTCATCAACGTGCTCCACCTGTTGTTGCCGGCCGGCGAACGGTGGTTCATCGAGGTCGTGGCCCGGTTTCGCGACCAGGTGGAGGACCGGGAGCTGGCCGACGCCATCGGACCGTTCGTCCAGCAGGAGTCGTGGCACGCCCACTCCCACGCCGTGGTGCTCGAGCACCTCGCCGCCCAGGGCATCGACACCGCCCCCTACACCGAGCACCTGCAGCGCATGTTCGACGGGCGCCTCGGCGATCATCCCCGCTGGCCCGCGCCCCTCCGGCGCTGGTGGAACCTGCGCAACCTGGCCGTGGTCGCCGCCATCGAGCACTTCACCGCCGTCCTCGGCAGCTGGATCCTCGACAATCGCGCCCTGGAAGCGGCCGGCGCCGACCCGGTGATGCTCGACCTGCTGCGCTGGCACGGCGCCGAGGAGGTCGAGCACCGCTCGCTCGTGTACGACGTGCACCAGGCGGTGGGCGGAAGCCACCTGCAGCGGGTCACCACCATGCTGGTCGCCGCCCCCACCTTCGCCTTCTGGTGGGTCGCCGGGGTGCGCTATCTCCTCGCCCACGACCCCTCGCTGGCCGGACGCCGTTTCGGCTGGCGTGACTACCGGCGCGCCGCTCGCGCCGGACGGCTCCCGACGGTCCGCGAGCTCCTCGGCGGCATCCCCGCCTATCTCACGCCCGGATTCAACCCCCGCCAGCAACACTCCACCGAGGAGGCGCTGGCCTACCTGGCCGCGTCGCCCGCCGCCCAGGCGGCCGCCGCCCGCCGGGAGGCGGCCGCGACCTGACCGTCGGCGCCAAGGGCCCTGGCGTGGCAGCGGGGGCCGGCGGCGTGGAAACATCGCCGCCATGGATTTTCTCGCCGCCTACGCGGCCACCCAGGGGGACAAGCCGGCAGTCATCGACGACCGCCCGGAGGCGCCGGTCATCTCGTGGTCGTTCGCCGAGCTCAACCGGCGGGCCAACCGCCTCGGCGCCCTGTTCGCCGACGCCGGCGTCACCGCCGGCACCAAGGTGGTGTGGTGCGGGCAGAACTCGGCCGGCCTGGTGGCCGGCACCCACGCCCTGCGCAAGCTGGGGGCGACCGGCGTGCCGCTCAACTACCGGCTCACACCCGACGAGGCGGGCTATGTGGTCGACAACTCCGACGCCGAGGTGGTCTACGTCGACGCCGAGTACGCCGGGCTGATCCGGGCCACCGCCCCGGCGACGCCCTCGGTGCGCCAGGTCGTGGTGTTCGACGATCCCGCCGGCGAGTTCGAGGCGCGCCTGAGCGCCTACCCGGACGACGAGCTGGGCGACACCTCGCCGGACTCGGTCGCCACCGCCGGCTCGAGCATGATCTACACGTCGGGGACGACCGGCAAGCCCAAAGGCGCCCTGCGGAGGAGGGTCGACCCCGAACAGACGGGACTGCTTATCCAGCTCATCGGCTACACGCCCGACGACGTGTACCTGACGACGGGACCGCTCTACCACTCCGGCCCCGGCGGCTTCGCCGCCATCGCCCAGGTGCTGGGGAACACGGTGGTCATCCAGCGCAAGTTCGACCCCGAGGACTGGCTGCGGCTGGTGGAGACCTACCGGGTAACCACCACGTTCACCGCGCCGACGCCGATCCGCCTGGTGTGCGCCCTTCCCGACCAGGTGAAGGCCGGCTACGACCGGTCGAGCCTCAAGCGGGTGATCGCCAACGCCGCGCCCTGGACCATGGCGCTCAAGCGCCGCTACCTGGCCGAGTTCCCCCCCGACTCGTTGTGGGAGGTGTACGGGTCGACCGAGCTCGGGGTGGACACGGTGCTGGCGCCCGAGGACCATCTGCGCAAGCCCGGCTCCTGCGGAAGGCCGGCGCCGGGGATCGACATCAAGCTGTTCGACGACGACGGCAAGGAGGTGACCGAGCCCCACGTCAACGGCGAGCTGTACGTGCGCTCCACGAGCGTCTTCGAGGCCTACTACAAGGACGAGGCCAAGTACGACGCCGATCGCCGGGACGACTACCACACGGTCGGGGACATCGCCTACTTCGACGAGGACGGCTTCTATTACATCGCCGACCGCAAGAACGACATGATCATCAGCGGGGGGATGAACATCTACCCGGCCGAGATCGAGGCCGCCCTGGACCAGTCCCCTGCGGTGTTCGAGGCCGCGGTCTTCGGGGTGCCCAGCGAGGAGTGGGGCGAGAGCGTGCACGCCGTGGTGGTGCCGTCGGGCCCGGAGGTGACCGAAGCCGACGTGGTGGCCCACGCTCGGGAGCACCTGGCCGGCTACAAGGTGCCCCGCTCGGTCAGCTTCGTGGACGAGGTGCCCAAGACCGGATCCGGCAAGGTCCTGAAGCGCCAGCTGCGGGAGTCTTTCTGGCCGGCCCGAGCGGCCGGGAGCGGGGAATCAGCCCGAGCGGCCGAGAGCGAGGAGCCGGCGGCCACGGAGTGAGCCCCGCCCAGTAGGGTCGACAAACCGTGAGCGAGTCGACGGCCGGCTGGGACGCCCAGGTGGCGCGCCTGGTCGCCGACCGCGGCGACCTCAACGACGACGAGGTGGTCGGCTGGGTGGCCCGGCTGCCGGCCGGCTACCGGGAACGCACTTCGCCCGACGACGCCGCCACCGACCTGCTGGAGGTGCCCCAGCTGGGAACGTCCGGCCATCGCTTCGGCGTGCGCCACGACCCCGACGCCCGGCCGGGGACGTTCCGGCTGCGGCGGCTGGCCACCAGCCCCGTCGAGCTGTCGACCTTCCTGCCCCTGCTGGAGAGCTTCGGCCTGGCCGTGGTGGAGGCCGTGCCCGCCCATCTGGCCGGCGTGGGCGGGTCCGGGCCGGCCCATCTCGACGATTTCGGCCTGCGCCAGGCCGACGAGGTGTTCGCCGCCGCCGGCCGCCCCGGGGAGCTGGACGAGGCGGCCGGCCGCCGGCTGGTGGATGCCCTGGACGCCATCGTCGCCGGCGACGCCGAGGTCGACTCGCTGAACCGTCTGGTCCTGGCCAGCGGCGTGGGCTGGCGCCAGGTCGCCCTGCTGCGCGCCTACCGCCGCTACCGGTGCGTCGCCGCCTGCCTCCCCGACGGCCATCGGCTGGACGACCCGCTGGTGGCCCGGCCGGCGGTGGCCCGGGCCCTGGTGCGCTATTTCGAGGCCCGGTTCGACCCCCGCGGTGAGGGGCCGCAGGGCCCGAGCGCCAAAGCGGCCCGGGCCGCAGTGGTGGAGGAGCTGGAGGGCGTGGGCCGGTTCGAGGAGGACCAGGTGCTGCGCGCCTTCCTGGCGCTGGTGGACGCCACCTTGCGGACCAACTGGTTCGCGCCGGAGGGCGCCGGGCAGGGGCCGGTCGTGCTCAAGTTCGACAGCCGGCTGGTGCCCGGGCTGCCTTCGCCCCGGCCCAAGGTGGAGACCTTCGTGCACAGCCCTCGCATCGAGGGGATTCACCTGCGGGCCGGGTCCGTCGCCCGGGGCGGCATCCGGTGGAGCAACCGGATCGAGGACTTCCGCATGGAGGTCCTGGACCTGGTGGCCGCCCAGGTGAAGAAGAACGCCATCATCGTCCCGACCGGCGCCAAGGGCGGCTTCGTCTGGCGACCCGGGAACCCGACCCCTGACCAGGTGCGCCGGGCCTACGAAGCCTTCGTCGGGGGGCTGCTCGACGTCACCGACAACGTGGTCGCCGGCGAGGTGGTGGCTCCCGTGGTGCGCGCCGACGGGGACGACCCCTACCTGGTGGTGGCCGCCGACCGGGGGACGGCCTCCTACTCCGACCTGGCCAACCGGATCAGCCGCCAGCACCGGTTCTGGCTGGGGGACGCCTTCGCGTCCGGGGGTTCGACCGGCTACGACCACAAGGCGATGGGCATCACGGCGCGGGGGCGTGGACGGCGGTGACCCGCCACTTCCGCCACCTCGACGTCGACGTGTCACGCGAACCGGTCCGCGTCGCCGGCGTCGGCGACATGTCGGGCGACGTGTTCGGCAACGCCATGCTGCTCAGCCGCAGCATCCGGCTGGTCGCCGCCTTCGACCACCGCCACATCTTCGTCGACCCGGATCCGGTCGCCGAGGTGTCCTACGACGAGCGCCAGCGCCTGTTTCGCATGGATCGGTCCAGCTGGGCCGACTACGACCGCCGGCGCTTGTCCGCCGGCGGAGGCGTCTGGTCGCGCGACACGGCGCGCATCGACCTCCCCGCCGAGGCGGTGGCGGCCATCGGTATCGGCCGATCGCAAGTGACTCCGGTCGATCTCATCTCGGCCATCCTGCGGGCCCCGGTGGACCTGCTGTTCCTCGGTGGCATCGGCACGTTCATCAAGGCTCCGGGCGAGCCCGACGCCGAGGTGGCCGACCACGCCAACGACGCCGTGCGGGTGACGACCGACCGGGTCCGGGCCCGGGTCGTCACCGAAGGCGGCAACCTCGGCGTCACCCAGCGGGGCCGCATCCGCTACTCCCGCCGGGGCGGGCGCATCAACACCGACTTCATCGACAACGCCGCCGGCGTGGCCACGTCGGACCGGGAAGTGAACCTGAAGATCCTCCTCGGTGTCGCCGCCGACGCCGGGCGTCTCGACCTCGCCGGACGCAACGCCACGCTGGCGGCGGTGGAGGACGACGTCGCCGCCGACGTCCTGCGCGAGGTCGACCACAGCGTGGCCGCCCTGGACCGGGCCGTTCCCGGCAGCGCCGACGACCTGCCCGCCTACGCCGCCCTGCTCGTCGCCCTCGAGAGCCGAGGGCTGTTCGCCCGCCCGGTCGAGGCACTGCCGGGCGACGAGGAGCTGGCCACGCGGGCGGCGGCCGGCGCCGGGCTCATCCGCCCCGAGCTGGCCGTGCTGCTGGCCTACGCCAAGCTCGACCTGGTGGGGGGGATCCTCGACTCGCCGCTGCCCGACAGCCCGGCGGTGGCCGGCGTGGTGGCCGACTACTTCCCCGCGCCGATCCGGCAGCGCTTCGGGGACCTGATCCCCGCCCACCGGCTGTACCGGGAGCTGGGCGCCACCGCCCTGGCGGGTGAGATGGTGGACCGCATGGGGATCACGTGGGCCCACGAGACCGCCGAGGAGCTCGGCCGGCCCGTGGGCGATGTCGCCGGGTGCTGGTGGGCGGCCGGCGAAGTGCTCGACGCCCGGCGGGTGTGGGACGACCTGGAGGACGCGTCCGCCCGGCTGGGCGCCGACGAGGAGGGCCGGGCGCACGCCGGGGTGGCCGGGGCGGTGGCCGCGCTGGCCCGCACCTACCTGCGGGCCGGCGGCGGCGCCGCCCCCGAGGAGCGCATCGCCACCGATCGCCCCGTGGCCCGGGAGCTGGCCGGCCCGGAGCCGTCGCCCGGACCCCACGCCGATCTCGCCGGGCCGGTGGCGGCACTGGCCCACGTCGGCATCGTCGCCGCCGTGCACCGGCGCAGCGGCCGACCGGTCGCCGACGCCGCCGCCGCGGTGGCGGCGGTGGACGGCGCCGCCGGGGCCGGCCTCCTGGCCGAGCGCATCGCCGCGATCCAACCCGCGGGCCGGTGGAGCCGCTGGCAGGCCCGGGCGCTGCTGGACGACCTGGAGGCGTTCCGGGAGGCGGCGGCCGCTGCCGCCCTGCTCGAGTCGTCCGGCGACGACGCCGACGCCGCCGACGCGGTGGCCGCCTGGGCGCGCCGCCGGCAACCGGCGCTCAGCCGAGCCCAGCGGGCGGCGACCCGGCTCCCCGACGCCGGCCAGGAAGCCCTGGCCCTGGCCGCCCTGGCCGTGCGGGAGATGCTGGCAACCGTGGAACGGCTTGGTCGGTGAACGCCTTCGAGCGGTTCCGTTCCCGCCCGCGCCTCAGCGGCCGGCCGACGTCGGCCAACGGGGCGTCGTCGTTCCACCTCTGGTGGCAGCTGCCGTCGACCGCGCCGATCGTCGCCGCGGCGGTGACGCTGCGGATCGAACGGGCGCCGGCAGTCAGCGCCCTCCACTTCTGGGCCCTTCAGGTCGGCTTCGCCGACCGCGGTCGTCGGCTGGGCGGCGCCCACACCGGGCTGCAGTGGCATCCCGGCTCGCCCGGCGGTGCGGTCAACTGGGGCGGCTACGACGTCGCCGGCGTCGAGCTTCCCGGGACCGAGTCACCGCTTCCCCCCGTGGACAGCGCCAACACCCGAGCGTGGCCGTGGCGCCCCGGAGACGACTTCCGCATCCGGGTGTGGTCCCCCCAACCGGGGCGCTGGCGTTCGGCCGTGACCGAGCTGCGCACCGGCCGGGTGGCCGAGATCCGGGACCTGTTGGTCGACGCCGACGAGCTGACCGAGCCGGTGGTCTGGGCCGAGGTGTTCGCCCGCTGCGACGACCCCCCGAGCGTGGTCCGGTGGTCGGACTTCGCCGTGGTGGACGCCGCCGGCGCCGTGACCCGCCCCACCGCGCTGCGGGTCACCTACCAGCCGCGGGCCGAGGGCGGCTGCGACAACACCGTGGCGGACGTCGACGGAGGGGTGGCCCGGCAGCGCACGGGACAGCCGCACGGCCGGTCGGGTCGCAGCGGCGACGTCCTGCCCCTGACCCCGACGGTTGACGACGGATGAGGCGGGGAAGGACAGGAGCCGCATGACGGCGACGTTCCCGCCCGTACCGGCCAGCATCCCCTTGGCCCGGCGCTTCGTGCTCGAGCGCGCCGACCCCGACGGCGCGGTCGACCCTGGCGTCCTGTCCTTGCTGACCAGCGAGCTGGTGACCAACGCCGTGTGTCATGCCAACACCCCGTTCGTCGTCGACGTCGAACGCAGGGGGGAGGACGAGGTCCAGGTCAGCGTGACCGACGGCAGCGTCAGCGCGCGCCGCGCCTGATCGATTCGTCGCCGGAGACGCCGGCGGGCTTGGGCCTGTTCTTCGTCGCCTCCTACGCCCGGGCCTGGGGGTTCGAGCCGGTCACCAACGGCAAGCGGGTGTGGTTCGTGGTCGCGGGCGGACCGCTCACCGGCTGACGGGCCGGCCGTCGGCGCTGGCCGCTGCCACCTCGGTGTCGTCGTCCTCCCCGCCGCCGAGGGGCTCGGCGCCGAGGCTCTTGCGCAGCACGTCGAGGATGGCGAGGCCCTGTCCGGCCACGCCGGCCATCAGCTGACTCACGCCTTCGGTGCCGTTGACCACCACCAGGTTGGCGTCCACCAGGGCGCCGGCGGCCCGCTCGACCAGGTCGGGCAGTTGGGTGACGAGCTGGTTGGCGGCGATGAGCCGCTGGTTGCCGTCGGACAGGCCCTGGGCCCGCAGCCGCATGGCGTCGCGTTCGGCCTCGGCCAGCTTGCGCTGCCGGTAGGCCTCGGCGTCGGCCGGCTTCTCCACGTCGGCCACCAGCCGCTGGGCGGCCAGGTCGGCCTGGCGGTGGGCCAGGGACGTCTGCTCCTCGATGACCTTCTGCGACGCGCGGGCCTGCGAGAGGGGTCCGGCCTGGTCGGCTTCGGCCTGGGCCTGCTCGACCTCGGCCCGAAAGCCGGCCTGGGCCACCCTGGTGGCCCGCTCGTACTCCGCCTTGTTGCGGTCCGCTTCCTGCTCGCGCTGGGACGCCGACTGGTCGGCGGCGGCGGCGGCGATGCGCGCCTGGCTGGCCACGGCGGCGGCGTGGGGCGCGGCCAGGTTGTTGATGTAGCCGGTGCTGTCCTCCACCTCCTGGATCTGGAAGCTGTCGACCACCAGGCCCAGCTTCTCCATCTCGGTGTGGCTGGCGTCGACGATCTCGGCGGCCAGGCGGTCGCGCTCGCGGATGATCTCCTCGACGGTCAGCCCTCCGACCGCAGACCGGAGGTGGCCGGCGAGGATCCGCCCCACCAGCGCCTCCATGCGCTCCTGCTCGGACAGGAACCGGCGACCGGCGTTGGCAACCGACAGGGGATCATCGCCGACCTTGAACACGGCGACGGCCTGCACCTGCAGGCGGATGCCCTGTTTGGTCACGCACTCCTCGACGATCTCCGACTCGCGCAGGGCGAGCGAGAGCATCCGGGCGCGCTGCTTGACCGGCATCACGAATGCGCCATGGCCGACCACGATGCGAAACGAGGGGCCGGCCGGGTCGCGATGCTTGGAGCCGGAGATCAGCATCGCCTCGTTGGGGGCAGGGACGTGCCAGAACAACATGAGCCATCCTCCTCAAGGGGCCGCGGCGTGGCTGGCGAAGGGAGTCACGAGCACGCTGCGGGCGGACAACTCCTCGACGACCACAACCTGAGTATGACGGGCCACGGGCTCGTCCGCCCACGCGGCGAACGCCTCGGTCCCACCCCGGATACGCACGACGACCTCGCCCGGGTGGCCCTTGGTGATGGAGACGGTGACCACCCCGAGGGCGCCGACCACGGTGTCGTCGTCCATTACGCGGCGGGGAGGAGCAGCTTGGAGATTCCCGTCATGTCCATCAGCCGGCGTACCGAGGGCGACGGGTTGGCGACGGTGAGGTTCCCGCCTTCGCGCTGGCAGCGGCGCCAGGCGCCGACCATGGCGCCGAGCCCGCTGGAGTCGGTGAACGCCAGGTTCCCGAGGTCGAGGAGGATGGTGAAGCAGCCGGCCGCGTAGATGGCGTCGAGCGCCTCTCGCAGCACCGGGACGCTGAGGTTGTCGAGGTCGCCGTCGAGGGTGAGGACCGCGCCGTGCGCCCCCGGGGTCTCCCAGGCCACGTGCAGCCCCCCGAGCGACAGGGTGAAGTGGTCGGACATGGCTAGCGCCCAGGGTAGCGGCGGCGCCCTGCCGGCCCGCTGCGCCCGCGGGCATACCGGCGACGGACCGTCACGCGCCGGCGGTGGTTGCCAGTTGCCCGAGGAAGTGCCGCCAACCCCGGCGATGGCCGGTGGCTTCTGGTTCGGGCAGCCCCGTGTGGACGATGGTCACCGTGGTCCCCGCACCGGCAGGTTGGAGGCGTACCTCGAGCAGACTGGCGCCCGGCGGCAGCCGTTCGGAGCCGGCGTGGCCCCAGCTGATGAGCAGGCGGGACGGGGGCTCGACATCGACGTAGCGGCCCCGCACGGGAACCCCGCGGATGTCCACGGTGAACTCGCCGCCGGGTGTCGGGTCGACAACGGCGTGCTCGCCCATCCAGCGCACCAGGGCGGCGGGTTGGGTGAAGTGCTCGAAGACCCGCTCCGGTGCCGCGTCGATGTGAATGGTGGCGGTGACGGGCTCAGCCGGCATTGCCCGATTCGACGGCCGACTTGAGGCGCTGAAGGCTCGCCGGCCACAGCTCGGCGAGGAACGCCTCGACCGAGCGCAGCCCCTCGGGGCGCACCAGGTAGAGACGGCGCTGGCGCTCGGCGCGCACGTCGACCAGGCCGGCCTGGCGCAGGACCTTGAGGTGCTGGGACACCGCTTGCTGGGTGATCTGGAAGTGCTCGGCGATCTCGCTGACCGACCGCGGCTGGTCCCGCACGAGCAGCAGCATCGCCCGGCGGCGCGGCTCGGCCAAGGCGGCGAGAGCAGCATCAGCGGACACCAGGACCATGCTAGCCCGCCCCTTGACGGTACTACAAGCCTGTGCTTGTGTAAGTGTTGGCTTGTGGAAGCGACCCGCAGACGAGGAGGAGCCCGTGAGCGACCGAACCCAAGCGGCCAGCCGTGGTTACCAGCACGAGATGACCATCCAGGCGCCGCGGGAGCGGGTCTTTGCCGCGGTGGCGACCGTGGGTGGGCTGCGGGGGTGGTGGACGCCGATCGTCGCCGGGCCCGCCGGGCCCGGCAGACGGCTGGCGTTCGGGTTCGAAGGCCGGGACGAGGCGATCGTGGTGAGCATCGACGCCATGAGCCCTCCGTCCTCGGTGCGGTGGACCTGCCTGGAGCACACCGCCGCGCCCGGCTGGGCCGGCACCACCATCGCCTTCGAGCTGGGTAATGCCGGATCCGAGGGGTGCGTGCTCTGGTTCGGACACAAGGGCGTGCCCGCCGAGGAGGTCGCCGCCGGGTGGGATCGGTTCCTGACCAGCCTGACCCGCCTGGTCGAGACTGGCGAGGGCGTGCCGTATCGCGCGCCCGGAGCGGCGATCGACGTGGCCCGGGCCTATCACGCCGCCTGGACGGGCCGGAACTTCGCGGCCGCCCGGGCGTACCTGGCCGCCGACCTAGAGACCGATGTCCCCATGAACACCTACCGTGGTGCCGACGACTTCGTCGCCGCGGTCGCCCGCTTCGGTGGGCTCGCCGAGCGGGTCGAGCTGCTGGCCGAGTTCGGCTCCGACGGCCAGGCCCTGTTGCTCTACGACCTGCACACCGAGACGATCGGCCGATTCCGTGTCGCCGAGCAGTTCACCGTGGACGACGGTCTGATCCGCCGCATCCGCCACGTCCACGACACCGCCGTCCTCCGGAGCGCGACCTGACCGCCTGAGCGGGGCTCAGCCGACGCCGAGGAGGGCGCTGCAGGTGGGCCACTGGCCCCAGCCGCTGCGGGCGGCGAGCGAGAGGACCGCCTGGTCCTGCATGCCCGGGCTGGCCTGGTCGGGGCTCCCGGGCAGGCCGAGCGAGCTCCAGGTGGCCTGGCTGAACTGGTAGGCGCCGTAGTAGCCGTTCCCCGAGTTCTCGGCGTAGTTGCCGCCCGACTCGCACTGGCGGAGACGGGCCAGCTCGCCACTGCTGTTGCCGCCCGCGCCGCTCGACGACGACGCCGGCGTGGCCGCGGGTGGTGACGCCGCCGGAGCCGTGGTCGCCGGTGCGCTCGTCGGTGTCGCCGTGGTCGGCGCGGCGGTGGTCGGCGTCGCCGTGGTCGGCGCGGTGGTGGTGGCCGCCGGCGCCGCCGCCGGGGAGAACGAGCTGGACACGGCGGCCACGAAGCTGTTGCCGACCGGCTGGCCCTGGGGGGCGGTGGCGGCCGGGCCCTTGGCCGGGGCCTGGGCCTTGGCGTTGGCCTCAGCCTGAGCCTGAGCGTTGGCCTGGGCCTGGGCGTTGGCCCGGGCCTGAGCGGCCTGCTGGGCCTGCTGGGCCTGGATTTCCTGGGCCTGCTGCACCTGCTGGGCCTGGACCAGGCGGGCCTGATCCTGGTCCAGCACCTGCTGCTCGGCCGCCGCCTGCTGCAGGGCGTTCTGGCGGGCGGCCGCGGCCTGGGCCACCTGCTGCTGGCGGGCCTGGACCTGCTGGCGCAGTGTCTGCTGGTCGGTGGTGACCTGGCGTTGCTGCAGCTTGAGGGCGTCGAGGCTGTCGCCGAAGTTGCCCATCGTCGTCGACAGGTACTCCTCGCCCACACCCACCTGGCCGGGGTTGGCGGCGCGCACCTGCTCGGTGTTGCTGACGCCTCCCGTGTAGCTCAGCACCGCTTCCTGGCGGACCAGGGCCAGGCTGCCCGACACCTGGTGCTGGACGTTGGCCAACTGCACGTTGGTGGCGCCGATCTCCTGGGTGAGGGCGGCCGCCTGGGTGTTGGCCTCGTCGAAAGCCACGGTGAGCTGGTGGATGCGGCTGGCGCCTGCGGCCACCTGGGCCTGGTCCTGCTGCACCTGGGCGGTGGCGTTGCCGACGGGGTCGGCGCCGGCCGGCACGCGGGGCGCGCCGAACACGACAACGGCGGCGAGGAGCGAGCCGGCCATCGCCAGTCTGGCGCTGCGCCTCACCCAGAATCGGACCGCGTACCTCCAACCTGCGGCTATCGGGGTGATCAGCACGCGCACGGACGGCATCCCGTGTGCGATCACGATCGCCGGCCAACCTAGAGGCGTGGCCGTGCGGGCGCAAGCGGCACCGGCCAGGCTGGGGCCATGCCCCGACGATCGGCCTACCTCAGCTCCCGCCTCCAGGGCCTGGGCACGACGGTATTCGCCGAGATGTCGGCCCTCGCCGCCCGCACTGGCGCCGTCAACCTGGGCCAGGGGTTCCCCGACTACGACGGGCCCCCCGAGGTCACCGAAGCGGCGGTGGCGGCGATCCGGGCGGGCATCAACCAGTACCCGCCGGGGCCGGGGACGGCGGACCTGCGCGCCGCCATCGCCGGTCATCAACGTCGCTTCTACGGGGTCGATGTCGATCCGGACACGGAAGTGCTGGTGACCGCGGGCGCCACCGAAGCCATCACCGCCGCCCTGCTGGCCCTGTGCGAGGTCGGCGACGAGGTCGTCGTCTTCGAGCCGTGGTACGACTCCTACGCCGCCGCCATCGCTCTGGCCGGCGCCCAGCGGCGCGCCGTCCCCCTCGAGGCGCCGGCGTGGAGGTTCGACCCCGAACGCCTGGCCGGGGCCGTCACCCCCCGCACCCGGTTGGTGCTCGTCAACTCGCCGCACAACCCGACCGGCCGGGTGTTCGACCGGGCCGAGCTGGAAGCCATCGCCCGGATCTGCGTCGAGCGCGACCTGATCGCCGTGACCGACGAGGTCTACGAGCACCTGGTCTTCGACCGGGCCCACGTCCCCCTGGCCACCCTGCCGGGCATGGCCGAGCGCACGGTGAGCGTGTCGAGCGCAGGGAAGACGTTCTCGGTGACGGGTTGGAAGATCGGGTGGGTCACCGCCCCCGCGGCCCTGGTGGGCGCGGTGCGGACGACCAAGCAGTTCCTGACCTACGTCAACGGCGCCCCCTTCCAGCCCGCGGTGGCGGCGGGCCTGGCCCTCGGCGACGACGTGTTCGCCGCCGCTGCCGCCCGCCTGCGCGCCGGCCGGGACCAGCTGTGCGCCGGCCTGGCCGCTCTGGGCTACGGCGTCCGCCCACCGGAGGGGACGTACTTCGCCACCGTCGACGCCCGGCCGCTGGGTGCGACGAGCGACACCGAGTTCTGTCGCCAGCTGGTGACCCGGTGCGGGGTCGTCGCCATCCCCGTCTCCGCCTTCTGCGACCCCGACGCCGGCGACGGGCGGGACGCGGCCCGCGGCCCGATCATGGTCCGCTTCGCGTTCTGCAAGCGCCCCGAGGTCCTGGAGGCCGCCCTCGAGCGGCTGGCCAAGTGGTGAGCGGCGCGGTACTCAGCCCACGCCGCTGGAGAACCCGAAATAGGCGAGGACGGCGGCCACGATGACCAGGCCGACGACGACGAGCCCGTACACCAGGTCCGCCTTGCGGGTCCTGAGCCCGTAGATCCCGACGATCTGGGCCACCACCACCAGCCCGACCGCGACGTAGAGCAGTTTCACCGGCGGCGGGCGGCCGTGTGCATCCGGCGGAGGGTAGTTCAGCCCGGCAGCATCCACTCCCGCCGCCCGCCCCGCACGGCGGACGAGGACACCTCGGCGTAAACCTCGTCCAGATCCAGCACGGTGACGCCGGAAGGGAGGGGAAAGGGCGGCCGCGGGGCGACGAGCACTGGCGGGAGCCGTTGCAGCGCCTCGTCCCGGGCGCGGGGCGAGTCGTACCAGGCCGGGTCAACCAGTTGCGCCCACTTGTCGGCGCCGACGATCACCGCGTGGTAGCCGGCGACGATGTCGGCCACCAGGCGGGCCGCGGTGGTCCGCACCGACAGCCACGGACGGCTGGCGGTCACCGCGCCGAGGGCGGCCGCCCGCTCCTCGGCGCTGGGCACGCCCGGCCCCTCTTTCCCCAACCCCACTTCCGACACGAGGAGCTCCACCCGATCGAGGCGCCCCTGGCGTCGGGCCGCCTCGGCCACCGCCAGGTGGGCGATCGTCGGCGGGCTGAACGTCCCCGGATAAGCACCGATGCGCACGCCCCGAGCTTGCTAGACCCGGGGCGTGTCCGAAACCCATCGCTACCAGGCGCTGACCTCCTGGAGCGGCAGCACGGCCGTCGGCTACGACGCCTACCCGCGGCAGCACGACGTGGCCTGCCCACCGGCCACGGCGGCCTTGGCCCTGAGCGCCGACCGAGCCTTCCTCGGCGACCCCGGCAGGCTCAACCCCGAGCAGCTGGTGGTGGCGGCGGCGTCCTCGTGCCAGCTGCTGGCGTTCCTCGCCGTCGCCGCCCGCGCCCGGGTGGACGTGGTCGACTACGCCGACGACGCCGAAGGGGTCATGCCCCCGGACGCCGAGCCCGCCCGGCTGACGCGCATCGTCCTTCGTCCCACCATCACCACCGCCGGCGGCGTCGACCGGGCCCGCCTGGCCCGCCTGGTGGACGTCGCCCACCGCGAGTGCTTCATCGCCAACAGCCTGGCCACCGAGGTCGTGGTCGACCCCACCTTCCGCGACGAGGTGGGCCGGTCGTGACCACCGGCTCGCCGCTGGCCGAGGAGCTGCAGTCGTGGCTGGAGGCCAACCTGACCGCCGACGTGGTCGATTGCGCCCGTCGCGGCCTGGGCGCCGACACCCTGGACGTGCTGAGGGACTGGAATCGCCGGCTGGCCGACGCCGGATGGGCGGCCGTGGGATGGCCGGTCGAGCGCGGCGGTCGGGCGGCATCGGTCGCCGACCAGGTCTCCTGCAGCCAGGCGCTGCGCGCCGTCGGCGCCCCCGGCCCGCTCAACGACATCGGGGTGGCCAACATCGCGCCGGCGATCATGGCCTTCGGGACCCCGGCGCAGCAGGATCGTCATCTCCGCCCCATGCTGCGCGGCGACGAGATCTGGTCGCAGGGCATGTCCGAGCCCGACGCCGGATCCGACCTGGCGTCGTTGCGGACCTCGGCGGTGCTCGACGACGACCACTTCGTGGTCAACGGCCAGAAGACCTGGAACAGTCACGGCGATCTGGCCGACTGGTGCCAGCTGTACGTCCGCAGCGACCCCGGCCAGACCAAGCACCGGGGCCTGAGCTGCCTGCTGGTCGACATGGGCACGCCGGGCATCGACGTGCGGCCCATCCGCACCATCACCGGAGAAGCGCCGTTCGCCGAGATCTGGCTGCACGACGTCCGGGTCCCCGCCACCGCTCTGCTCGGGCCGCTGCACGCCGGCTGGAACGTGGCCATGGCCACGCTCGGCCACGAACGGGCCGGCGTGGCCGGCCTGCACGTCCAGCTGGCCGCCACCTTCGAGCGCCTGGTCGCCGACGTCCAGGCCGCCGGAATCGGGACCCGACCGGTCGTGCGCCAACGGCTGGCGGAACTGTCGGCGTCCATCAGCTGCATGCGCTGGACGACCGAGCGGCTGCTGGAGGCGACCGCCGGAGCCGCGCCGGCTCCCACGACCGGCAGCCTGGCCAAGCTGTCGTGGGCGGCCATCGAGCAGGCCATGGCCTCGACGGCCATCGACCTCCTCGGGGTCGGCGCCCTGGGCGGGCCGTGGGCCGTCAACCTCTCCCGGGCCCGGCAGGCGTCCATCGCCGGGGGAACCACCGAGATCAACCGGACCATCGTGGGGGAGCAGGCCCTGGGACTGCCCCGGCCCCGGTGACGCCGGACCGGCCCGCGCTGGTCTGCGGCGACCGCACGGTCAGCTACGCGGCCCTCGACGAGCGGGTGGCCCGGGCCCGGGGCGCCATCGCCGCGTGCGGGCTGAAGGCCGGTGAGCGGGTGGCGGTGATGGTGCCCAACGGCATCGAGTTCTTCGAGGCCAGCCTGGGCGCGGCGGCCGCCGGCTGCCCGGTGGTGCCGGTGAACTGGCATCTCAAGTCGGGCGAGCTGGCCTGGATGCTGGGCGACTCGGAGGCCAAGCTGCTCGTCGCCCACGCCAGCCTGGAGGAGGTCGCCCGCGGCGGTCTGCGGGACGTTCCCGGCTGCCAGCTCCTCGAGGTGGGGGGCACCGGTCCGGGCGCCTGGGATGCGGCGCTCGACCGGGCGGACCCGATCGCCGGCCCGTGGTGCGCGCCCACCTTCTCCGCCTTCACCTCGGGAACGACGGGGCGTCCGCGCGCCGTCGAGCGCACCGCCGCACTCTCGTCCGAGGCCAGCCTCGCCGGCTTGGCGGCCATGTGGGAGCTGCGTCCCGACGACGTCTACCTGGCCTGCTCGCCGCTCTATCACGCGGCCAACGCCTACGCCTTCGCCACCCTGTTCCAGGGGGGCGTGGTGGTGGTCATGGACCGCTGGGACGCCCGGGAATGGCTGCGGCTGGTCGACGAGCAACGGGTGACCACCTGCTTCATGGTGCCCGCCTTCTTCATCCGCCTGCTCGAGCTGGCGCCGGCCGACTGGGAGGGACGCGACACGAGCAGCCTGCGCCTGGTGCTGCACGCCGCCGCGCCGTGTCCCGTGCCGGTCAAGCGGCGGATCATGGCGGCGCTGCCGCACACCGAGATCTGGGAGTTCTACGGGGCCACCGAGGGCGGGGCCACTCGTATCTCCCCGGGGGACTGGCGTCGGCACCCCGGGAGCGTGGGGACACCGTGGCCCGGCGTCGAGATCCGTATCCTCGACGCCGACGGGCACGCCCTCCCCGCCGGACAGGTGGGCACGATCTACATCCGCCCGGCCGGGGGGACCACCTTCGCCTACCACAACGACCCGGAGAAGACCCGTTCGGCGTGGCGGGACGGCGCCTTCACCGTCGGCGATGTCGGCTACCTGGACGACGACGGGTTTCTCTTCGTCACCGACCGGGGTGCGGACATGGTCCTCCGGGGCGGGGTGAACATCTACCCGGCCGAGATCGAGACCGTGTTGCACGGCCATCCCGCGGTGGTGGACTGCGCCGTGTTCGGCGTGCCCGACCCCGCCCTGGGGGAGGAGTTGCGGGCGCTGGTCGAGGTCAGGTCGCCCACCGCCGCCGAGGACCTCAGGCAGTACTGTCGCCAGCACCTGGCCGACTTCAAGTGCCCGCGCTCCGTCGAGATCGTGGACGAGCTTCCCCGCGATTCGACGGGCAAGGTGGTCAAGCGACGGCTGCGGGATCGGCCGCACACCGACAACAGGGGAGAGGACCGACGATGACGGCCACGACGCTCGACACCATCATCTACGAGAAGGACGGTCCGGTGGGGCGCATCGTCATGAACGCGCCGGAGAAGGCCAACGTGCAGACGGCCCAACAGGTGTGGGACTTCGAGCAGGCGCTCGACTGGGCGGCCGGCGACGAGGAGATCAAGGTGCTGATCGTCAAGGCCAACGGCAAGGGGTTCTGCGCCGGCCACGCCATCGTCGATCCGGAGGAGATGGCGGAGGTCTATCCCACCACGGGACCGACGACCGAGCGGACGTGGGCCAAGCACAACTACGACCTGTTCCTCTGGCCCCCCTTGCGTCTCTGGGAGTTCCCCAAGGCGACCATCGCCCAGGTCCACGGCTACTGCCTGGGCGGCGGCACCATCTACGGCTACCTCACCGACCTCACCATCGCCGCCGACGACGCCTACTTCCAGATGCCGTTGCCCCAGGGTTTCGCCCTTCCCGGGGCCCAGACGATGATCGAGCCGTGGGTGATGATGAACTGGAAGCACGCGTTCGAGTACCTGTACCTCGCCCCCACGTTGACCGCAGAGGACGCCAAGGCGTGGGGCCTGGTCAACCGGGTCGTGCCCCGCCCGGATCTCGAGGCCACGGTGGAAGCGGCGGCCGCCACCATCGCCCAGATGCCGTTGACCACCATCATGACGATCAAGGCGGGGATGAAGCGGGCCTGGGAGATGATGGGCATGCGGGTCCACGTGCAGAACACCACGGACCTGCTCTCCATCTGCAGCACGGCGAGCGACGTGCAGGCGTTCATGGCGGCGCGCGGCGGGTTGCGTCCCCGCCAGGTCGCCGCCCGTCGCGCCGAGGCGGGCGACGAGCAGTGACCGCTCGGCGGCCGCTCAGTGGCCGCCGCTCAGTGGTGGAAGCGCTGGCGTTCCGGGGACTCGGGACGGGTGGCGCCGTAGCGCTTCAGCAGCTCGGTTTCCTCGTCCAGGTCCTCGACGAGCAGCTGGGCCATGTTGCGGCTGAAGCCGTTGCGCGCCACGATGCGCAGCACCGAGGTGTCCTGCAGGTCGGCGGGGAAGCTGTAGGCCGGCACCTGCCAGCCCCGCTTGCGCAAGCCGTCGGAGACGTCGAAGACGGAGAAGCCGGTCACGTCCGGGCGCAGCATGAAGGCCACCACCGGCAGCTCCGAGCCGTCGGTGAGCACCTGGTAGGTGTCGAGGCGGCCGACTCGTTCGGCCAGGAACTGCGCCACCTGTCGTGACACCTGGTGGACGTCCCGAAAGCCCGTCCAGCCCAGCCGGATGAGCTGGAAGTACTGGGCCACGACCTGGGCACCGGGCCGGGAGAAGTTGAGCGCGAACGTCGGCATGCTGCCGCCCAGGTAGTTGACCCGGAACACCAGGTCGTCGGGCAGGGCCTCGCTGTCCCGCCACACCACCCAGCCGACCCCCGGGTACACCAGCCCGTACTTGTGGCCGGAGGCGTTGATCGACGCCACCCGGGCCAGGCGGAAATCCCATTCCAGGTCGGGGTCGAGGAACGGGGCGATGAACCCGCCCGACGCGGCGTCGACGTGGACGGGAACGTCGGGGCCGCCGTCGGCCACCAGGCGGTCGAGGGCGGCGGCGATCTCTGCCACCGGCTCGTAGCTCCCGTCCTGGGTGGAGCCCAGGATCGCCACCACGCCGATGGTGTTCTCGTCGCACTGGGCGACGGCCTCGGCCGCGCCCAGATGGAGCCGTCCCGTCTCCATCGGCACCATGCGCGCCTCGACGTCCCAGAACTTGCAGAACTTCTCCCAGCACACCTGGACGTTGGTGCCCATGACCAGATTGGGACGCTGGGCGTCGTGGGGGCCCAGCCCCCGCCGCGCCCGCCACCGCCATTTGAGCGCCATGCCGGCCAGCATCGCCGCTTCGCTCGAACCGGTGGTCGAACAGCCGGTGGCGCCGCGGCCAGGGGCGTTCCACAGGCGGGACAGCATGTGCACGCAGCGGTTCTCGAGCTCCGCCGTCTGCGGGTACTCGTCCTTGTCGATCATGTTCTTGTCGGCGCAGTCGGCCATGAGCCGGGACGCCGCCGGCTCCATCCACGTGGTCACGAACGTGGCCAGGTTGAGCCGGGCGCTGCCGTCGAGCAGCAGCTCGTCGCGGATCAGCTGTTCGGCCGCCGCCGGGTCCATGGGCTGGTCCGGGATCCGCAGGCTGGGCACGCCCGCCCGTTCTCCCGGCCGGGCGAAGACGGGCGGGACCGGGATTTCCTCGGGCTCGGTCGAGGAGCGATGTTGGAGCGGCATGTCGGGCTGAGCGTAGTCCCAACCTGCGCCGATGCCGGTCGGAGCGGACCGTCGCTCCGTGGCCCCGCTCGCCTGGCGGATCGCCCGCAGGGAGGTCCCAGGCATCGGTTGCGCCCATAGACGCGCCGACACCCGCCGGCACCCCGAAAGAGAAAAAGAAAGAGCCAGCAGGCGGCGGCCCCCTTTCGGGTGACCTGCAATTCTGACCCTTGGGGCAGCGTCGATCGGCGCGGGATAGGCTTAGCGAAGATCCGGGTGATGCTGACCAGGGTGCTACCCAGTGCGAGCGCACGTTTCCGAGGAGGACGATAATCATGAGTGACGTTGATCGTGGTCGCCTTCCGATCCGACGGCCGCGCTTCTCGGGGACGGTGCGCAAGACGTTGGACGGATCGCAACCCGACTGGAACCTGATCGGCCATCCCACACCGCCTGAGGGCGCGCCCAACGTGTTGCTGGTGTTGATCGACGACGCGGGATTTGGGAATCCGAGCACCTTCGGCGGCCCGATCCGGACGCCCAACTACACACGGATCGCCCAGGGGGGGCTTCGCTATAACCGGTTCCATGTCACCGCGTTGTGCTCGCCAACCCGGGCCTCGCTGCTGACGGGGCGGAACAATCACG
This sequence comes from uncultured Actinomycetota bacterium, assembly GCA_963757175.1. GTDB lineage: Bacteria > Actinomycetota > Acidimicrobiia > Acidimicrobiales > Palsa-688 > CAVWQR01. The sequence continues at coordinate 63,080 of CAVWQR010000004.1, forward strand.
CCGTCGGTTTCGGGTCCATCGGTGAGTTTGCGGGTGGGTTCCCGGGGTACTCGGCGATCCTGCCGCGAGACTGCGCGCCGCTCCCGCGCATCCTCAGGGATAACGGTTACAGCACGGCCATCTTCGGAAAATGGCATCTCACGCCCGACGGCCAGCAGGGTCCTGCTGGCCCATTCGACCGCTGGCCGAACGGCTGGGGCTTCGATTACTTCTACGGGATACTGGGGGGTGGGTCGAGTCAATGGGATCCCTGTCTGGCCGAGAACCAGAAGATCATCGGCACTGATGACAGCTATTACAACGAGGACGACCCCTTCTACTTTCCCGACGCGATGGCGGATCGGAACATCGAGTGGTTGCATGCGATTCGCGCACAGGATGCGCACAAGCCTTTCTTCGCCTATTTCTCGACCGGCTGCAGCCACGCCCCCCACCACGTCACCAAGGCGTGGGCCGACAAGTACAAGGGGAAGTTCGACCAGGGGTGGGACAAACTGCGGGAGGAGACCTTCGCTCGCCAGAAGGAGCTGGGGGTCATCCCTGCCGACACCGGGCTCACCCCTCGCAATGAGGCCTTCCCTGCGTGGGAGGACGTCCCCGAGAACCTACAGGCCTTCTACGCCCGCCAGATGGAGGTCTACGCCGGGTACTCGGAGAACGCCGATTACAACGTCGGGCGAGTGATCGACGCCATCGAGGAGCTCGGTGAGCTCGACGACACGCTCATTCTGTGGATCTGGGGTGACAACGGCGCCAGCATGGAGGGGACGATCACCGGCTCGTTCAACGAGTTGACGATGCAAAACGGCATCCCCCTGACCGACGAGCAGCAGTTGCAGCTCTCCGAACAGTACGGCGGGCTTGATCAATGGGGCGGGCCCATCATGGACCCCCACTACTCGGCCGGGTGGGCTTGGGCGGGGGCGACGCCGTTTCAGTGGGGCAAGCAAGTGGGCTCACACCTGGGGGGGACCCGCAACCCGATGGTCGTACACTGGCCCCGACGCATCAACGATGCTGGCGGGCTGCGGTCGCAGTTCAGTCACGTGATCGACGTGGCGCCGACCGTGCTTTCTGTCGTGGGTATCCCCGAGCCGGATACGGTCGACGGGATCGACCAGGAGCCGATGCACGGGTCGTCGTTCGCTGCGTCGTTTACCGACCCTGCCGCTCCCGAGCACCGCACTCAGCAGTACTTCGAGACCGTCGGCAACCGGGGAATGTACAAAGACGGCTGGTGGCTGGCCATGAAGACCGAGCGCATCCCCTGGGTGCTCACCCCCGAAGCCCTTGCGCCCTACGCGCCGGGCGTCTGGGATCCCGACGCGGGCCCGGCAGAGCTCTATTACCTGCCCGATGACTTCTCGCAGGCAAAGGACCTCGCCGGCGACCATCCCCAGAAGGTGCAGGAGCTCAAGGACCTGTTTTGGGAGGAGGCCGAGCGCTACAAGGTATTGCCGCTGCTCGCCTCGCTCTCGGCGTTCTTCGGCATCACGCCTCCTATTCCCGAAGAGACGACCTTCGAGTTCCGAGGCGACGTCCAGAACGTGATGCCTGGCATGATCCCCAGGATCTACAACCGCTCGTACACGATCAGCGTGGACCTGGTCGTCCCCCAGGAGGGGGCAGAGGGCGTGATCGTCGCTGAGGCCGACCACCTCGGCGGCTTCAGCTTCTATGTCGAGGACGGCAGACTCAAGCACACCTACTCGGTGATGGGGGTATTCACGTACAAACAGGTCGCCGAAGAGGACCTGCCCCATGGTGAAATTACCGTGCGGATGGAGTTTGCGGCCGACGCGGCGAAGCTCGGCACAGGCGGCGATGTGACCCTTTTTGCCAACGACCGGCAGGTCGGCAAGGGGCGGATGGACTTCTCCGTGCCGATCCGCTTCTCAGGGTACGCGGGCATGGACATCGGACGTGACAACGGTGGCGTGGTGGACCTCGCCTACGAGGACAAGAAGCCCTACGCGTTTACCGGCACCGTCAAGAAGGTCGTGTTCGACATCATGCCGCATCGCACCGACCAGGATGAGCTCGACGTGCACACCGCTGAGCAGCACGGTCGGGCGGGTCACGCCTTGTCGGAATGAGGAGGCGAGGGACGGGCGTGGTGGTATCAAGGCGGCCGCTGGCTGCCCGTGGCTTCGGAGAGGAACGCTCCTCGGCGCGGCGGGTCGACGAGTCGTGGTTATGTCATGCGTGGCTTCGGATCGAGGGTTCTGGTGTGGCTGGGTCCTTCCTGCGCCCTTTGCGGGTGAGATAACGGGCCAGGTGCGCGTCTCTCCAGACGATGCCGAACACGGCTCCGAGGATGATGACCACGCCGACGGCGATGAGCCAGGACATCAGGGCGAAAACGGTCCCGATGTTGCCGTACTGGCGATAGTCGTTGACGATGCTGGTCGAGAAGAGGAACTTCGAGAATACGCCGAGTCCGATCCAGCACACGGCGGTGGCGACGGCCGAGGGCAGCAGCTCGCGCCAAGGGATCCGGGCGGACAGCAGGAAGTGGATCGTCCACCACCAGAAGGCGACATTGAACGCTAGGGCGATGATGGCGAGCAGCACGGGGCCGCCTGCCCGGCGGACGCTGGGCCCGAGCCAGCCGGCGAGCACCGAGGTGGCGCACAGGATGGCGAGCCAGCCGACCAGTCGGTGCACGTCTTTCATGCCCCTCGCGGGGAAGTGGAAGACCTTTTCGTAGAGCCCTTGGAGGGCGCCAGCCATCCCGATGACGCCGAAGACGAGGAAGATCACACCGGTCACGGTGACGGCATTGGACGTCGCCGAAGTCGAGTTGAAGAGGTGGCCGACGACGCCGGCCGCCTGATGGTTGAGGCCGAGACGCCGAGCGAGGCTGGTGGTGACGCTCCGTCCCGCCAGGGCGCTCATCACGATGAGGAACGGGAAGAACACCAGCAGCAGGATGGAGGCGAAGATCATCGCCTCGTTGATGAAGCCAAGGGCGTTCAGTCGGTTCCACAGGGTGTCCGCGGCGGTCCCCTCGACGTGCCGCCTGGCTCGCTGGGTATTGCGCTGGACCGTGCCCGAGGCTGTCGAGGCCAGCTTCTTGATGCCCGCCCGCTCGGGGTCGGTTGAGACTGGCGGTTCGGGGCTGGTCACGTCGCTCGATCAGAGGGGCGGCGATCCCTCCACAGGCTCGAGTCCGAGGCCTGCGAGGTCGTCGGGGTGGATCCACTCGTCGGCGAGTCCTACACCGCCGGCGTTGCTGATCGCGGTGCGGAGGGGGATCGCCCAGAGATGCTCGATGATTGCCACCGCCGCCGTTGTTCCCGGCGGGATGGCATCGGCCATATACCAGACATCGTCGTCGGCAGCCGGCTGGGAGTCTTCACCGGCAGCATCCAAGCCGATCAGAGCGCTCACGATGGCCCCGAATCCCCCGACCCTGTCGAGTTCCGGGTCATTCACGCCGGCCGCGCTCACCACTCCCTCCTGGTCCTTGAGGACGATCAAGAGATCGACGAGACGGATCAGTTCGGCATCGCGCATCCGCTGGAGCACAGGAAGTATCTCGCCTTTCAAGGCGGCGCTGTCGAATTCGAGTACGAGCATCTGAAGTGGACCGAAAGTCATGGGCTTTCTCACAATGAGGGGACTTGCACGAGGGACCTGTATCTGGGCTCCTGAGGGGTCCGTCCCCGCCCTCTCCTGCCCGAGTCGGGCTACTTGCCGGAGAGGACCTTCTGTTTGGCGGCATCGAACTCGGCTCGGGTCAGCGCTCCGTCATCGAGGAGACTCTTGAGCTGCGTCAAACGGGCTACCGGGTCGTCCGTCTGGCTGGAAGCGACCGGCGGCGGTGGCGCCGCTTGCGGTCCTGCGGCCGGCCGGGCCTGCTCTTCCTGGGCAGCCCGCTGACCGCGGACGACACCAGCGTGGTGGGCGACGCCCCCCACCAACGCCGCTCTCAGCAGCGGTCGTCCTCTCATCATCACCCCCTCCTCAACCCGGCTCACAACCGGCACTCGGCCCGAATGGTAGCAGGGCTGCGCTCCGCATCATCCTCCTGGGCTGGGTGCGTGTCGAGGGTATCGACGGCCAGACCCGGGACTTCTACGTGCGTCAACTGTGGGACTGGAAGGGCTCGCTCGACCCGGAGCTGATGGTGCCATCCGGCATGCGCCTCTATGGAGAGATCTGCGGGTGGACGCTGGCCCGGGCCCACGCCCGCTCGGGCGATCGTCGGGTTCGCCGAGGCGTAGGCCGATCAGAGCGAAGCCGACCACCTCGCCTCGGGCGGAGCCGTGAAAAAGAAGCGCGTCTCGGCGGTAGTGGCCTGATCGGCGATCATGCCTGAGTCCCGCTGTTGCGTCGGGGCCAAAGTGAGACCAGCCGAGCCACCAGGGTGACCAGGAATATCTGCCCGGTAAGGGCTTCGAGGACCACGACCGAGCGGCCGAAGTTCATGGCCGGTGTGAGGTCTCCGTAGCCCACCGTGGTCAGCGTGGCGAAGCTGAAAAACATGAACTGGTTGGGACTGGCGTGCTGGACCTGCACGAAGAACGGTGACCCGGCGATGGCGCCGACGGCGCGATAGAAGCCGGCGAACATCAGCCCCAAGATGATGTAGACGTCGATGGCACCGGCGATCGTCTCGATGTTGACGGACGAATGACGCAGGATGCGGTTGAGGATGACCAGCGGGCTGACCACGAGCAGGGCCACCAGGATCAGGCCGACCAGGCCGCGCAGGGCGGTGACCTCGGACCCGAGGAGAGTCAGTACGAAGCCGAGCGCTACGGCGGAGACGGCCACGCGCTGAAGCCGGGGCTTGGCGTGCGACGTGCGCAGGGCGATGACCAGCGTGGAGCCGGATGCCACCTCGACGAGCAGCAGTCCCCACGTCGCGTCGGGCAACAGGGAAACCAGAAAGTAGGTCACCAGAAGCAGGACCAGGAGCAGGACGTAGCTGTCTCCCCTGCGAACCCTCCTCGCCGGCTCCCGAAGGACTCGACCCCGCCTCGGACCCGCGCTGCCCGTCTGGCGCTGTCGATCGCTCAAGCCGAGGCCTCAGGATGCTGGCGGCCGCAATGGCCAAGACGACGACGAGATCTGGGACCCGGTGTTGTTGCCACGACGCTCCAGCGCGAGATCACCACGAGCCGAACAGAATGCGCACTGACCTGTCATGAACGCTACTTTTTTCGGGCTCGCGTTTCTCGCGGCGGCCAACCCAAAGCTCGTCGGCGTTGACCTCCTGCTGATCGAGAACCGTCGCCCGCGAGTTATGTTTTCCGCGTTTCTGGCGGGCGGCTTGGCGGTCAGCCTGACGGTGGGTTTCGTCGACGTGCTGGCCGTACAAGCCAACACGGTCAAGACCCAGGGATCCCTCAGCGGTGCGCTGGAGCTGGCTTCGGGCCTCGCCTTGCTCGTTCTGAGCGTCCTGGTGGGAACCGGGCGGGTGCATCGTCTTCGTGGGACGCCAGCTTTCGGCCACGGAGGGGCGCCCATGAAGATGGAGGCCTGGGCCCGTGGGGTGTTGCGGCAGCCGCACATCGGTCCGGCGGTCGTGATCGGCGGGCTGGCGGGCACTCCGGGCGCCTCCTATGTCCTCGCGCTTCGCGGCCTCATCACCGGCCACTCCTCGACGGCGGTACAGATCGTGGCGGTCGTCCTGTTCTCCCTCATCCAGTTCCTGGTGATCATCGTCCCGCTGGTATTCCTGGGGGCCTGGCCGGAGGCGACAAAGGAGCGGCTGCGCGCCACGACCGCCTGGTTGACCAGCCACGCGCAGCAGCTCATCGTGTCGGTCATGGGCGTCGTCGGCGTCTACATGGTGATCAGTGGGTCGGTGCGGCTCCTGACTTGAGCGCAGAGGGACGGGCTACGATCGCCGGGTATCTCCCATGCTCGTGGCTTCGTCCGCGGCGGAGCTCAAGTCGATCGATGCCGCCTTCGTCATCGACACTTCCTGCTTCTGTTGATCGGGCTTGTCATCATGGTCTCTTCAGGTCCCGGCCTACGCCGCGAACCGCAGCCTCCAGCAGTTGCTCGGCTGTAGGCGGTGTCAGGTAACTGGCGTGGACCACGGCCCTCGCAAGGGTGTACGACGGCGCCCCGACCCCGACTTCGAGAACGGCAACGTGCTCGCGGCTAAAGCGGACCGGCGTGCGGCGGCGCGCAGACCAACCCCCGGCGGCCCGATCCCGGTCGGCCCTCCCCGCTGACCTTGACGGGGAGCGGCATGGGGCGAACCCTACGCCGGGCGGGTGGCGCCGTCCCGGCCGGGTTCTTTCCCCCCTGTCAGTACCGGTACTGCTCCGACTTGAACGGGCCGTCGGGGTCCACACCGAGGTAGCTCGCCTGCCGCTCGGTCAGCGTCGACAGCCGGGCCCCGAGCTTGGGCAGGTGCAGCCGGGCCACCTTCTCGTCCAGCTTGCGGGGAAGCACGTACACGCCTGCGGGGTAGGCCTCGGTGCGGGTGAACAGCTCGATCTGGGCCAGGACCTGGTTGGTGAAGCTGGCCGACATCACGAAGCTGGGGTGACCGGTGGCGCACCCCAGGTTGACCAGCCGGCCCTCGGCCAGGACGATCACCGAGTGCCCGTCGGGGAAATCCCACGAATCGACCTGGGGCTTGATCGTGGTGCGGCCGATGCCCGGGTAGCGGGACAGCCCGGCGATGTCGATCTCGTTGTCGAAATGGCCGATGTTGCACACGATGGCGTTGTGCTTCATCCTGGCCATGTCCTCGGCGGTGATGAGGTCCCGGTTTCCCGTGGCGGTGACGAACAGGTCGGCCTCGGCGACGGTCTCCTCCAAGGTGAGCACCTGGTAGCCCTCCATGGCCGCCTGCAGGGCGCAGATGGGATCGATCTCGGTGACGATCACCCGCGCCCCCTGCCCCCGCAGCGACTGGGCGCAGCCCTTGCCGACGTCGCCGAAGCCGCACACCACCGCGGTCTTGCCCGCCAGCATCACGTCGGTCGCCCGGAAGATCCCGTCGGTGAGCGAGTGGCGGACGCCGTAGAGGTTGTCGAACTTGGACTTGGTCACCGAGTCGTTCACATTGATGGCCGGGAACAGCAGGGTGCCGGCCTCGTGGCGCTGGTACAGGCGGTGCACCCCCGTGGTGGTCTCCTCGGTGACGCCCTTGATCCCCTCGGCGGTGCGGGTCCACAGCTTGCCGTCCTCGCGCAGGGTGCGGTTGAGGGTGGCCAGGATGACGCCGTACTCCTCGGTGTCCTCGGCGTCCAGCTCGGGCACCTTGCCGTCGCGCTCGCACTCGGCGCCCAGGTGAACCAGGAGCGTGGCGTCGCCGCCGTCGTCGAGGATCATGTTGGGGCCGTCGGCGCTGTCGGGCCAGCGCAGCGCCTGCTCGCAGGCCCACCAGTACTCCTCCAGGGTCTCGCCCTTCCACGCGAACACGGGGACGCCGGCGGCGGCGATGGCCGCGGCGGCATGGTCCTGGGTGGAGAAGATGTTGCATGAAGCCCAGCGAACCTCGGCGCCCAGCGCCACCAGGGTCTCGATCAGCACCGCCGTCTGCACGGTCATGTGCAGCGACCCGGTGATCCGCGCTCCGGTGAGCGGCTTGCTGGCGCCGTACTCCTCGCGGAGGGCCATGAGCCCGGGCATCTCCACCTCGGACAGGTTGATGTCCCGGCGGCCGTAGTCGGCGAGCGACAGGTCGGCGACGCGGTAGGGAGGGTTGGCGATGGTCGGGCCGTCAGTCGGCATGCTGGGGAGAGCTCCTCGTGGGTTCGGGGGACGGGTCGACGCTCGGGACGGGCGGGCGCGGTGCGCGTGCGCCCAGCGCCGTCGAGCCGGGGCCGTCTGGCCCTCACCGTCTGGTCAGCCCGCAGGCGGGCATCATAGTGGGCCTGTCGTCGAGACCGTGATGGAGTCGCCGTGCCCTCGGATCCCTGGCATCGCCCGCTGCGCCGCACTTCCGGCGCCGACCTGAGCGCGGATACCTCCCAGAGCCCGGGAATGCGCCGGTTGGAGGCGATCTCCGGGCGACGCAGCGGCTCCGAGCGCATCTGGATGGGCCAGAACCACGTCGACGCAGGTGTCCGCACCGCCGACCACCACCACGGGGAGTCCGAGACGGGGATCTATGTGCTGTCCGGGCATCCTTCGTTCGTCTTCCTCGAAAACGGGGTGGAGACGCGGCTGGAGACGAGTCCAGGGGACTACGTGTACGTCCCACCGTTCACGCCCCATCGGGAAGAGAACCGGTCGGCGGACGAGCCTGCGGTCGTCGTTCTCGCCCGCAGCACCCAGGAGGCGATCGTCGTCAACGTGCCGGACCTGGGCGCCAGTAGCGTGCCCCCCGATGGCTGAGGCGCTCACCGAGCCGGTCCCCCAGCGGGTGCTGGTCATCGCCGCCCACCCCGACGACGTCGACTTCGGCGCGGCGGGCTCGGTGGCGGCGTGGTCGGACGACGGCGTGGAGGTGAGCTACTGCGTGGTGACCGACGGCGACGCCGGCGGGTTCGACCCGTCCGTGCCCCGCTCGGAGATCCCGCGCATCCGTCGAGCCGAGCAGGAGGACGCGGCTCGGGTGGTCGGCGTCCACGATGTCCGCTGGCTGGGCTATCCCGACGGGCGTCTCGAAGTCTCCCTCCAACTGCGTCGGGACCTGGCCCGCGTCATCCGCCAGGTGCGTCCTGACCGGGTGCTGTGCCCCAGCCCCGAGCGCGACTACCGGCGCATCTTCGCGTCGCATCCCGATCACCTCGCCGCCGGCGAGGCGGCGTTGTGCGCGGTCTACCCCGACGCCCGCAACCCGTTCGCCTTCCCCGAGCTGGTGGCGGAGGGTTGGGAGCCGTACCCGGTCAGGGAGGTGTGGCTGATGGCCTCCTCGGAGCTCGACGTGTGGGTCGACGTGACGGCCACCATCGAGCGCAAGGTGGCCGCGCTGCGCTGTCACGTCAGCCAGGAGGTCGACCGGGACGGCTCGCTGGCCAAGCGCCTCCGGGAGTGGGCCGCGCTCGCCGCGGCGAGGGCGGGCTGGCCCGACGGGCAGCTGGCCGAGGGGTTCCGGCGGGTGGTGACGGGTTGAGGCGCGGTGGCGGTCAGGCGCCGTGGCCGGCGCCAGACGTCGGCGGTGGTGGCGGGCAGGGCGAAGAACACGGCGAGGGCGGCGCACACCGCCAGGGTGAGATAGGGGGTGAGGACGCCGCCGGCGGTGGCCAGGGCGTAGGGGGCCACCCCGGCGGCGTTGCGGCGCAAGACCGAGCGCCGCACCTCGGGCGTGACCCGCTCGTCGAGCAGGTGCCGCTTGGTGACCAACAGGTGGCGCTGCAGGACGACGAAGAGCAGCGACATGAGCAGGAACGAGCCCCCGTAGACCACGGCGGCGAGCTGCTCGCCGTGGGCTGCCTGGAGATACTCGGCCATCAGCGAGGTCGAGAACGGCAGCACCACGATGGAGAGCAGCAGCAGCACGTTGAGCACCAGGATCGAGTGGTCGACGCTGACCACCCGGCGCAGCATGGCGTGGTGGTTGATCCAGATGATGCCGATGGTCAGGAAGGAGACGACGTAAGCCACGTAGTTGGGCCACTGTTGGCCCAACGCGTGGGCGAGCGATGGGGTGGATGACGGGTTGGGGACGTGCAGGTCGAGGGCGAGCAGGGTGATGGCGACGGCGATCACCCCGTCGGAGAACGCCTCGATGCGTGCCTTGCCGATGGGTTCGGACGGTCTGGCTTCGGAGCGAACCGCTCGGTGCGGTTCTCCGGGGACGGGACGGTCGCTCACTGCCGAATCTCCCTCTCTCGCCCCTTGTCGAGCGGCGTGGCCTCACCTTAGGAAGCCTCGGCGCGGTGAAGTTCCCGTCACACCCTGTCGGTAGGTTGCATGGTGTGAGCGTGAGTTCCAGCGACATTCCTGTCGGCGATCGCCTGGGCGCGACGGCCGAGGCCATGGCGGAGATGGTCGGAGGTCTGGATCCGGCGACGCTGGCTGGCGACGATGCCGAGTTGCTCCTCGGCCTGTTCTGCCGGGTCGAGCGGCTGGCGCAGACGGGCAAAGCGCTGGCGGCCCGGCGGGCGGCGGAGTGTGGGGCGTGGCGGCGGTCCGGGGACCGTTCCGCGGCCGGGTGGCTGGCACGGGCGTCTGGCAGTTCGGTCGGCGCGGCGGCGGCCACGCTGTCGACCGCCGAGCACCTGCAGGAGGGCCCGGGCGAGGTCCGTCAGGCCTGGCAGCAAGGGGCGCTGTCGGCGGAGGCGGCCAGCGAGATCGCCGGGGCGGTGGCCGCCGCTCCTGAGGCCGGCGCCGCGCTCGTCGAGCGGGCCGGCACCGGTTCGCTGGCGGGGTTGCGGGAGGCCTGCCGCCACGTTCAGGCCGCCGCCCGGACGGCGGGGGAGGAGCAGGAGCGCTATCGCCGGCTTCACCAGCGCCGGGCCCTGCGGACGTGGGTCGACGGCGATGGAGCGGGGCGGGTGGACGGGCGCCTCGCCCCCGACGCCCTCGCCCGGTTCCGGGCCTGCCTGGCGCCGTTCGAGCGGGAGGCCTTCGACGACGCCCGCCGGTCGGGACGCTGGGAGCGCCACGAGGCCTGCGCCGCCGACGCGCTGGTGGCCATGGCGGAGTCGGCGACCGGCACCACCGCCGGCGAAGGCCGGTCGCCGGCGCAGGTCATCGTGCGGGTCGACCACGACGCCCTGGTCCGGGGCCAGGTCGCCGCCGGCGAGGTCTGCGAGGTGGACGGCGTCGGGCCCGTCCCGGTGGCGACGGCCCGGGCCATGGCGGCTGACGCGTTTCTGTCGGCGGTGGTTGCCGACGGCGTCGACGTCTCGACCGTCGTCCACCTCGGCCGCCAGGCGACGGCCGCCCAGCGCACCGCCCTCCTCGCTCGAGACGCCGAATGCGTCGTGCCCGGCTGCCACGCCCGCCATCACCTGGAGATCGACCACGTGACGGGCTGGGCGCCGACCCGGACCACTCGCCTCGACGACCTGGCCCGGTTGTGCCGCCACCACCATCACCTCAAGACCTACCAGGGCTGGAGGCTCAGGGGCCCGCCCGGCCGGTGGCGTTGGCTCCCGCCCCACGGCGGCGACCAAGGTGCGCCGGGCGGAGGCACCTGTCCGGCGGCCCCGCCGGCCACTCGGGCAGCTCGTCGCGCCCGCCGGCTGGTCGGTCCGGCGCCCCGTGCGCCGGGTCGGGGCTCAGTCCCGGTCGGGTCGCTCGGAGAAGGGCCGGCCCTTGTCCACCCGGGGCTCGGGCGGCAGGCCCAGCACCCGTTCGCCGAGGATGTTGTGCTGGATCTCGTCGGTTCCGCCCCGGATGGAGAGGGAGGGGGCGGCGAGGAACATGGTCTGCCACTCGTCGTCGGACGCCACCGTCGCCTCCGGACCCTGGACGTCGACGCCCAGGGCGGCGACGTGCTTGATCATCCGCGTGGTGCGCAGCTTGGCGCCCGAATCCTCGGGGCCGGGCGGCTTGCCGGCGCGCCGGGCGGCGCGCGCCCGCAACCCGGACCACTGGTTGACCTCCAGCTCGACGATGGCGGCGGCGAGCCGGTCCCGGGCCACCGGGTCGGCCTCGACGGCGTGGGTCTTGGCCATCCGCAGGACCCCGTCGAGCGATACCCCCAGGGAGCCGGCCAGGGAGCCCCGCTCGTGGCTGAGCGTGGTCAGGCCCACCCGCCAGCCGTCGTTGACGTCGCCGAGACGATCGCCGTCGGGGACCACGACGTCGTCGAGGAACACCTCGTTGAAGTGGGAGTCGCCGTTCATCTGCACCAGAGGCCGGACGCTCACCCCGGGGGTGCGCATGTCCACGCCGAAGGCGGTGATGCCGGCGTGCTTGGGGAGTGACGGATCGCTGCGGGCCAGCAGCATCCCCCACTCCGAGTAGTGGGCCCGGCTGGTCCACACCTTGGATCCCGTCAGCCGCCACGAATCGCCGTCGCGCACCGCCCGCGTCTTGAGGTTGGCCAGGTCGGAGCCGGCGTCGGGCTCGGAGAACATCTGGCACCAGATCTCCTCGCCGCTGCGCATCGGTGGCAGCCACCGTCGCTTCTGCTCGTCGGTGCCGTGCTGCAGGATCGTCGGCCCGATCAGGCCCAGGCCGACGAGAAACGGGTACAGGTCGGGAGTCTCGAAACCGGCGAGCACGGCGGCGACGGCCTCGGCGCCCGCCCGATCGAGGCCCATCCCGCCGTGTTCCGTCGGCCACGTCGGCACCGCGTAGCCGCCGTCGGCGAGCAGGGCCAGGAAATGCCGCCCCGATTCCAGGTCGTCGCTGCCCGCGCCCAGCACCACGGCCCGGGCCCGCGGGTCGCGAGCCCGCAGGAGGGCGCCGACCTCGTCGCCGACCCGTGCCTTGAGGGCGGCGATCGCCGGCGCGTCGTCGGCAGAGGGGCGGCGGGGGCGCTGGGATCCTCGGCCATGCTTCGATGCTAAGCGCCGGTCCGCGACGGGGTCGGGAGCCAAGCAGCAGTCCGTCTCGCAGACGTCGGGCGCCGGCCCCCAACGACCGACGGCGAGACGGGGCGCGCCGGCGCGTACCCGTTCCTCCACCAGCTCGCGCACCATGGTCACGAAGCGGGCGTCCACGCCGGGCGTGGCGGCGCGTACCAGGCGCACCCCGCGTGCGGCGGCGGCCTCCGTCGCCTCGTGGTCGATGTCGAAGACGACCTCCATGTGGTCGGAGACGAAGCCGATGGGGGCCACGATGACGCAGTCGGTGCCCGGCGGCAGGCGGGCGATGGTGTCGAGGAGGTCGGGCTCGAGCCAGGGCTGGGTCGGCGGACCCGATCGGCTCTGCCACACCAGGCGCCACTGCTCGTCGCTGATTCCCGCGCCGGCGGCGACGAGCCGGGCGGTCTCCGCCAACTGGTCCTGGTAGGGAGACGTGGCCGCCATGGCCTGCGGGATGCTGTGGGCGCTGAACAAGACCGGTGTCCCGGCGCCGGCGCCCGCCAGGGCAGCCTGGAGCGACGCCACCCAGACGTCCACGAAGCGGGGATGGTTGTAAAACAGGCGGAGCTTGTCCACCGCCGGCGCGGCGACACCCACCGTCTCCCGGGCCCGGGCGATGTCCTCGCGGTACTGGCGGCAGCTGCTGTAGGAGCCGTAGGCCGAGGTGACGAAGGCCAGCGCCCGGCGCACCCCGTCGTGGGCCATGCCGGCCAGCTCGTCGGCCAGCAGCGGATGCCAGTTGCGGTTGCCCCAGTAGACGGGCAGGTCGAGGCCGGCGCCGGCGAGCTCGGTTCTCAACGCCGCGACCAGGGCCCGGTTCTGCCCGTTGATGGGCGACACGCCCCCGAAGCGCTGGTAGCGGGCGGCGACCGCCTCGAGGCGGGACCGGGGGACGTCACGGCCCCGCATGACGTTCTCCAGGAACGGAACCACGTCCTCGGGCCCCTCCGGGCCGCCGAAGGACACCACGAGCAGCGCGTCGTAGCCGAGGCTCCCGGGCACGGTCACCGCGGCAGGCTAGCGGTGGCCTCTCGGCCGGCCCCACGCCGGCTTCGCCCGCCCGGCCGCTCAGGCCGCCGGGCCCACGGCCGGTCCCACGAGGGCGTCGGCCTCCAAGCGGGGTTCGGCCTCGAGGACCTCGGCGGCGACGCGCTCGCCGGAGCGGACGGCACCGTCCATGTAGCCGCTCCACACCGTCGCCGTCTCCGTGCCCGCCCAGTGGAGCCGGCCGACAGGCTGGCGCAGGGCGGGACCGAACTGGGTCCACACCCCGGGGGCGAAGTGGGCGCCGTAGCAGCCGCGGGTCCACGGTTCGCCCGTCCAGTCCTGTTCGACGAAATCCGACGGATGGGCGGCCTGCGGGCCGAAATAACGGACGAAGGAGTCGAGCACCGCCTGGCGGCGTTCGCTCGGAGCCACCCGGGCCAGGGTGCGGGCGCGCGCCCCTTCGAGGAAGCCGAGCAGGATGCCGGGGTCCCCGTCCGGCGGACAGTTGTCGAACGTGGCTCGCACCGCGCCGCCTTCTCCGGCCGCCTGACCGCTGTAGCCGTCGTCGCGCCAGAACGGGCGGTCGTAGACGGCCAGGCACTTGATCACCGAGCCCATGGGCGCCTTCTGGGTCAGCTGGTCGCGGAGGCCGGACAGCGGCGGGTCGTAGGTGATGCGCCCGGCCAGCATGGGTGGTGTGGCCACCACGGCCCGGCGGGCAACCACCGCACCGCGCTCGCTGAACACCGTCACCCGGTCGCCGTCCTGCTCGATGTGCCACACCGGCGAGCCCACCCGCACGACCTGGTCGCCCAGGCCGTCGGCCATGCGCTGGCTGAGCAGCTGTGACCCCCCCACGAAGCGGTCCTGCTGGGCGCCGCCGACCACGTCGGTGATGGGACGGAACCCTCCGGCCGAGCGGACCACGAACAAGAAGTGCAGCAGCGAGACCTCCGACGGCTCGCACGCCAGGACGTTCTGGGCGAACAGCTCCACCGCCAGCCGTCCCATGCGGGTGAACACGTTGCGCCGGGCCCACGACGCCAGGGTCTGGGAGTCGAGGGCGGCGGCCGCCGGCGTGTCCCACGGCGCCTCGAGCGATACCCGCTTCGCCAGGCGGGCCAAGGACGCCATGGCCCGACCCGCGTCCAGCAGCCCGGCCGGGTTGATGCGGGGAACGGCGCCGCGGTAGGCGATGCGTTTGCCGCCGATGTACAACACCCGCCGGCCCTGGTCGTAGGTGGGGTGGGTGCCGATGCCGAGCGACGCGGCCCGCGCCAGCACCCGGTCCTGGGTGGGACCGACCCACTGGCCGCCGATCTCGACGATCTTGCCCCCGCCCAGATCGTGGTTGAGGGTCCGGCCGCCGACCCGGTCGCGAGCTTCGAGCACCCGCACCCGGATGCCCGCGTCGGTCAGGACGGTCGCCGCCGTGAGCCCGGCCAGGCCGGCGCCCACCACCACCACGTCGACCTCCTCCGGCCGCGCCCCGCCACCCGCTGCCGGTTCGCTGTCTTCCATCACTGCGGTGGCACGCACCGGTTTTCCTCCCTCTTCCGTCGCAAACCTGACGCCACTGTCAGGTTAGTGTGCACGACCCGTCCAGGCGAGTCCAGCCGCCCCGCCGGCGGGCCCCTGGGCCCGGCCGCTACTGGGTGTGCAGGCCGAGCTCGGCTTCGCCCTCGGCGTCCACGTGGGCCTCGCCGTCCACGTCGATGACCACGGCGTGAATGGTCCCGTTGAAGGCGAAGGGGGCGACGAAGTCGCGGCAGACGGGCAGCGGGTCGCTGTAGCCGCAGGTGAGCCCGGCGCCGGTGAGCGAGAAGCGCAGCGGGGTGAAATGGGGGATGCTGCCCTCGCCGACGACCTCGCCGTCGACCACCAGCTGGCCGGTGCCGCGGTGGTCTCCCGTGCGGGTGAAGTGGAAGCCGAGGGTGTGGGCGCCGGGCCCGATGCGGCGGTCGCTGTCGACGCGGTGCAACTCGTAGGTGGACAGGTTGTGGGCGTAGCGCAGGCGCCCGTCCTGCACGAACAGGACCCATCCGCCGAGGCCCGACCCCTGGGCGGCGAGGACCCCCTCGGCTTCGGCGTCCCCGACCAGCTCCACCGACGCGGTCACGGTGTGGGACCGGTTGCGCACGTTGGCCGCCACCGCCTCGGGAACCGGCGGTCTGCCCGGGCGGTAGACGTAGCGCGACCGCTCGGGCGTCGAGGGATGACGGCCGAAGAACAGCTCGGCGAACGGTGAGCAGTCCAACGGCAGCACCTGGTTGCGCTCGGCCTCGGTCCACCACGTCTCGATGAGCGACCGCAGCCGCTCGGGTTCGGCCCCGGCCAGGTCGTGGCACTCCGAAGGGTCGACGGCCACGTGGTACAGCTCCCAGCGGTCGGCATCGAGGGGGATGGTGGTGTCGGCGATCGGGTGCCAGGTCACCGCCTTCCACCCGTCGCGGTAAAGAGCCCGGCAGCCGAACATCTCGTAGTACTGGACCTGCCGGGGGTCTGGTGCGGCGCGGTCGGCGAAGGTGGCGGCGAAGCTGACGCCGTCGACCGGGCTCTGCTCGACGCCGCCCAGCACCGCGGGGACGTCGACGCCGGCGGCGTCGAGCACGGTCGAGAAGACGTCGACGGCATGGACGTACTGCGGCCGGATCCCGTCGCCGGCCGGCCGGCGGCCGATGCCGGCGGGCCAGTGGACGATGAGCGGGTCGGCCACTCCGCCCTCGTGGACCTCCCGCTTCCAGCGTCGGAACGGGGTGTTGCCCGCCACCGTCCAGCCCCACGGATAGTTGTTGTGGCACCACGGGCCGCCCAGCTCGTCGAGATGGGCCAGGCCCTCTTCGACCGTGCGGGGCGCCCCGTTCCAGACCCGCAGGTCGTTGACCGAGCCGGTGGGACCGCCCTCGGAGCTGGCCCCGTTGTCGGACAGGACCACGAGGAGGGTGTCGTCCAGCTCGCCCCGGTCGTCGAGGAACCGCAGCAAACGGCCCAGCTCGTGGTCGGTATGGGCGAGGAAACCGGCGAACGCCTCCATGTAGCGGGCGTAGAGGACGCGCTCGTCGGCGGTGAGCGACGACCACGCCGGCACCCAGTCGGGCCGGGCCGACAGCTCGGTGCCGGGCGGCAGGAGCCCGGCGGCGACCTGGCGGGCGAGCGCCGCCTCCCGCCACTCGTCCCAGCCGGCGTCGAAGCGCCCGCGCTCGCGCTCGACCCACGCCGCCGGCGCCTGGTGCGGGGAGTGACAGGCGCCCGGACACAGGTAGCAGAAGAAGGGCTTGTCGGCGTCCACCGCCCGCAGGTCGTCGACCAGGCCCATGGCCACGTCCACCAGATCGGTGGTGAGGTGGTAGCCGTCCTCCCAGCGGCCGGGGGGCGGCACCGGGTGGTTGTCGACGAGGAGGGCGGGGGCGAACTGGTGGGTCTCGCCGCTGAAGAACCCGTAGAAGCGCTCGAATCCCCGGCCCAGCGGCCACCGGGCGCGGGGCGCGCCGACGTGGCACTCCTCCACGGGCGTGAGGTGCCACTTGCCGACCGCCCACGCCGCGTAGCCGGCGTCCACCAGGATCTCCGACAGGAAGCCGTTGGCCTTGGGGATGCGGGCGTCGTAGCCGGGAAAGCCGGTGGCCAGCTCGATGATGCGGCCCATGCCGTTGCGATGGTGGTTGCGCCCGGTGAGCAGACAGGCCCGGGTGGGGGAGCACAGCGACGTGGTGTGGAAGTTGGTGTAGCGCAGCCCGTCGCCCGCCAGCCGGTCCAGGTTGGGGGTGGACAGGTCGGAGCCGAAGCAGCCCAGCTGGGCGAAGCCGACGTCGTCCAGCACCACCAGGACCACGTTGGGCGCGCCCGCCGGCGCCCGCCGGGGCGCCGGCCACCACGAGGTCGAGTCCTCGGCGTAGCGGCCGATCACCCCGTCGAAACTCGCCGTCGCCCACGAGGTCCCCCGGTCCCGGACTACGCCGGCTGGGCCACCCGCCCGTAGAGCGTGGTGCGCTGCTCGACGGGCCGCCCGAGGGGCTCGACCACCGCCCGGAAGTCGTCGGGGTCATGAGCTGGCCGTGGCTGGCGCCCGCGGCCCGGGAGATGTTCTCGTCCATGAGCGTCCCGCCCAGGTCGTTGCAGCCCGCCCGCAGCAGCTGGGGGATGGCGTCAGGTCCGAGCTTCACCCACGACGCCTGGATGTTGTCGATCCAGCCGTGGTAGGCGATGCGCCCCACGGCGTGGACGAGCACGGCCTCGCGGAACGTCGGGCCCGCGCCGGCTGCGGCGCTGCAGGTAGATCGGGGTGGCCATGTGCACGAAGGGGAGGGGAACGAACTCGGTGAAGCCGCCCGTCTCCTTCTGCAGCGCCCGGGTGCGCAGCAGGTGCCGGGCCCAGTGGCGGGGCTGCTCGACCGCGCCGAACATGATGGTCACGTTGGAGCGCAGCCCCACCGAATGGGCGGTGCGGTGGGCCTCCAGCCACTCCTCGGTGTTGACCTTGTCCGGGCACAGCACGGCCCGGATCTCGTCGTCGAGGATCTCCGCCGCGGTGCCGGGCAGGGTCTTGAGCCCGGCGTCCATGAGCCGGCGCAGGTAGTCGGCCAGCGGCTCGCCCAGGCGCCGGGCGCCCTCGGTGACCTCCAGGGCGGTGAAGCCGTGAATGTGGATGGTCGGCGACGCGGCGCGCACGGCGCCGATCACCTCCAGGTAGTAGTCCCCGTCGAACTTGGGGTGGATGCCGCCCTGCAGGCACACCTCGGTGGCGCCCCGCTCCTCGGCTTCCACCACCCGGCGGCTGACCTCGTCCAGGTCGAGCAGGTAGGGGTCGCCGCGCAGGTTGAGCGACAGCGGGCCCTTGCTGAAGGCGCAGAACCGGCACTTGAAGGTGCACACGTTGGTGTAGTTGATGTTGCGGTTGACCACGTAGGTGACCGGGTCGCCGACGGCCTGGGCCCGCAGGTCGTCGGCCACCTCGGCCACCGCGCGCACCTCCGGCCCCCGGGCGGCGAACAGGGCCACCAGCTCGTCCTCGCCCGGCTCCTGGCCGGCGCCGCACCCCGGCCAGCACCTCGGCGACACGCCCGCCGCTGCCCCGGGCGGGCGGCCCGGCGACCGATGAGCGTCGGCGGCGGGGGCGTCCCCGCCGGAGTACCAGGCCTCCAGGTCCCGGCCCAGGCCCTCGGCGTCGGCGTGGTCGAGCACGGCGAAGCGCATGGCCGGGTCGATCCAACGGCCGGGGTCGAGGGCGAACTCGGGGTACACGGTGAGGCGGGGGGCCAGGGTGCGGCCGGCCGCCTCGGTGACCGCCCGGAGCTGCTCGATGGCCGGCCAGGGACGCTCCGGGTTGACGTGGTCGGGGGTCAGCGGGGAAACACCGCCCCAGTCGTCGATACCGGCCTGGAGGAGGAAGCCGAAGTCGTCGGACAGATTGGGCGGGGCCTGGAGGTGGATCGAGCTCGGCAGCAGCAGTCGGGCGGCGGCCAGGATGCGCAGATAGTCCTCGGTGGGGCAGGGGGCGGCGGCGTGCATGGCCGTCCCCGCCTTGGGCAGGAAGTTCTGGACGATCACCTCCTGGACGTGGCCGTGACGGGCGTGGGCGCCGGCGATGGCGGCCAGGCCGGCGATGCGGTCGGCCCACGCGTCGCCGATGCCGACCAGCAAGCCGGTGGTGAAGGGGATGGCCAGGCGCCCGGCCGCCTCCAGGGTCGCCAGCCGGCGCGCCGGGGTCTTGTCCGGTGACCCGCGGTGGGCGGCGAGGCCCTCGGCCAGCGACTCGAGCATCATCCCCTGCGACGCGGTCACCGGCCGCAGCCGGGCCATTTCCCCTCCGTCCAGTGCGCCGGCGTTGGCGTGGGGGAGCAGGCCGACCTCGTCGCGGACGGCGGCGCACATGGCCGCCAGGTAGTCGACGGTCGACTCGTACCCCCGGTCGGCCAGCCACTGGCGCGGCCGCCGGGTAGCGCAGCTCGGGCCGCTCGCCGAGGGTGAAGAGCACCTCGTGGCAGCCCGCCGCCGCCCCCCGCCGGGCGATGGCCAGGACGTCGTCGGGCTCGAGGTAGGCGGCGTGCGAGACGGGCCGGGGCCTGGGCGAAGGTGCAGTAGCCGCAGCGGTCCTGGCAGAGCTGGGTGAGGGGCACGAACACCTTGGGCGAGAAGGTGGTCCGCGTCCCCCACGTGGCGTCGCGCCGCCGCGCCGCCGCGCCCAGCAGCTCCGGGAGCGGCGCCGCACCCGCCCACGCCGCCGTCTCCTGCCAGTCGGAGGTCACCTCAGGTCGTCGCTGCCGAGCCGGTCCACCTGTGGGAGGTTACCGACCGGCAGCGACGACCCGACACGGGTCACGGTGTTACCAGGTCAGCAGCCGTCGCCCGACCAGTTGGACTCCCCGCCCTGGGCCATGGCGTTGGAGAACACCTGGTTCTGCTCGGCCGCCGACGCGTTCCCGAACGTCGACGGGCTCCCGCCGTACGCCTCCCAGGTGGACTCGGAGAACTGGTAGAGCCCGTAGTGGCCCGAGGAGTTCATCACCTGGGAGTTGCCCTTCGACTCGTGGGAGACCACGCACGACCCGAAGGAGCCGCCGGTCCCCGACCCCGATCCCTGGCTCGAGGCGGTACTCGACTGGCTGGTGGACGCCGACGTGGACGCGGGTCGTGGACTGGCTGGTCGTGGGCTGGCTGGTCGTGGGCGCACTGGCGGTCCGGCTCGGCGACGATGTGGTGGTCGGCACCGGGGCCGGGGGAGGCGGAGGAGGCGGCGGGTTGCCGGTCAGCTGCCAGACGCCGCCGCCGTCAGGGGTGGCGGCCAGGCCGACCACCGGGTCGCTGCCCGCGCTCGGGGTGGTGGCGCCGTGGTAGGTGGCGTCGCCGAAGGTGTAGATGGCGCCGTTGCGGTCGGCCAGCCAGTAGCCCTGGCCCGTCGGGGAGGCGGCGATGGCGGTGACCGATGCGGGAACGCCGAAGGCGGGCATCGACCCCTTGAACTGGGCGTCGCCGAAGGAGAAGACCCCGCCGTCGGCGCCGGCCAGCCAGTAGCCCTGTCCGGTGGGGGTGGCGGCGATGCCGACCACGGGCTGGGCCAGGGACACCGAGTCGGCGCCGCCGTGATAGCCGGCGTCGCCGAAGGCGTAGACCGCACCGCTGGAGGACGCCAGCCAGTAGCCGTGTCCGCTCGGCGTGACGGCCATGCCCACCACCGACTGGGAGATGGGGAAGGTGGTGGCGTCACCGAAGTTATGGGCGTCGCCGAAGGGGAACACGTCCCCGTTGGCGGTGACCAGCCAGTACCCGCCGCCGTCGGGCGTCGACGCCATGCCGACGACCGGGTGGGGGAGGGGGAAGATGTTGAGGCCGCCGTGGTAGGCGGCGTCGCCCATGCTGTAGACGGCGCCGTCCGCGCCGACCACCCAGTAGCCCTGGCCGCTGGGGGTGCGGGCCAGGCCCACCGTCCCCGCCGGCTCGAAACCGCCGGGTCCGCCCAGGGAGAGGGCGTCGCCCTGGCCGGTGACCGTGCCGGGAGCGTTGGCCACCGGGACGCTGGTGGTCACCGCCGGCGACGCCGGCGCCTGGGGGGCAATGGCGGCGGCGGCGCGGGCCGCGGTGGGGCTGGCGGGGGCGGCGCCGGCCACGGTGGCGGCGCCGACGAGCAGCAGCGGTACCGCTGCCGCAGGGACGGCTGCCGCAGCCAGGCGGCGGGGCAGCTTGCCCGGGCCGACGGCGGCGGAAGGACGGCTCCAGACCGGGCGCGGGCCGTGAGGGACCAGAGGTCGAGGTCATACAGGATCCCCTTTCGTGGATCAGCGCGCCCGCGCGCGAGATCCACGAAGGGAATGCTCAGAGGGAAGCGACGGGCGCGAGCCTCCGCCGGAAAGGGAAGGGGCGGAGGGGATGGGCTCTTACGGCGCCCTGCCGGCGGTCTCTAGGACTGTCACCCGGGCGCCTTGTCGTTGCTCAGCCCGGGAGGATACGGGATCCACGGCCCGGATCCTGCCAGAGCCCGGCGTGAAATGTGTCACATAGCGCCCGAACGGCCCAAAGGGGGGCAGTTCGCCGGCGCCGAGACTCAGTACTTGGGGACGTACCCGCCCTGGCCCATGGCCGCGCTGGCCTCGAAATCCATCTCCTCGTCGACCCCGCCGACCACCTCGGTCACCCAGTCGAGGCGGTCCTGGAGGATCCGGCTCACCCCGGCCTGCAGGGTGGTGGCGCTGATGGCACAGGAGCTGCACGAGCCCTGGAGCTGCACCTCCACCCGGCCCGACTCCACGTCGGCGTCGACCAGGACCAGATCGCCCCCGTCGGCCTGGACGGCGGGGCGGACCAGGTCGAGCAGCTCGGTGAGCGCAGCCAGGCGGGCCTGGCGCTCATCGTCGGAAAGCCGACTCTCGAAGCGGAGTTTCAGGGGATGCCATCGCCCCCCAGTATGACACCCGGATTGAGCAAACCGGTCGGGTCCAGGGCCGCGCTTGATGGCGGCCATGGCGTCGATCTCCGCCCCCGTGCGGGTGAGTCCCAGCCACGGGGTCTTGGCCCGGCCGATGCCGTGTTCGGCGCTGATCGAGCCGCCGAGGCGGGCGACCAGGCGGTACACGGCGTCGTCCACGGTCTCGTCGTCGGGGGCGGGACCGACCACGTTGACGTGGAGGTTGCCGTCGCCGACGTGGCCCCACAGCACCAGGGTGGCGCCCGGCGCCACGGTGGCGACGACGTGGCGAACGGTCCGTTCGAACTCGGCCAGACGGTGCGCCGGCAGGGTGACGTCGAGCTTGTGGGGAACGCCCAGGGCGTTGACCGCCTCGGTGTGTCGCTCCCGGTAGGACCACAGGCGGGAGCGCCCCGGCCCGTCGGTGGCCAGCGCCGTCGCCGGCTCGGGAAGATCGAGGACGGCCAGGGCGGCGATCATGCCCTCGGCGGGGTCCTGGCGGCCGGCGCACTCGGCCAGGAGGTACACCGGCCAGCGGGCGGCCAGCGGTTCGGGCAGGCCGACCAGGTCGACGCCCTCGCCGAAGAAGATCTCCACCGCCTGCAGACCGTCGGTCGCCCGTCGCAGGGCGGCGGTGGCCCGCAGCGCGGCGTCCACGTCGTCCAGGCCGAGGAGGGCGGTGGCGTGCTCGCTCGGGGTGGCGACCAGGCGGAGGCGGGCGGCGGTGACCACGCCGAGCGTGCCCTCGCTGCCCACCAGGAGCTGGGACAGGTCGTACCCGGTGTTGTCCTTGACCAGCCCGTCGAGCCGGCGGAAGGTCCGCCCGTCGGCGAGGACGGCCTCGACGCCGAGCACCTGGGCGCGCACGGCGCCGTAGCGCAGCACGTGGAGGCCGCCGGCGTTGGTGGCGATCATGCCCCCGACCGTGGCGCTGTCGCGCGCCGCCAGGTCGACGGGGAACTCCAGGGCGTGCGCCCCCGCCGCCGCCTGGACGGCGGCCAGGGTGGCGCCGGCGCCCGCGGTGACCTGGGCGGCGGCGACATCGACCGGCCCGATGGTGTCCAGGCGCCGGGTGCTGAGCACGACCGGGAGCGGGGTGCGCTCCTTGGCCGCCGGGACCGAGCCGCCGACCAGCCCGGTGTTGCCTCCCTGGGTGATGACCGACGCCCCGGCGTCGCCGCACGTGGCCAGCACCGCCGCCACCTCCTCGGTGGAACCGGGTCGGACCACCAGCTGGCACGGGCCGCCGAACCGGCCGGTCCAGTCCCGTTCGTACCCGGCGCGGACGTCGGGGGAGGTCACCACGTGAGCGGCTCCGACGATGGTCTCGAGCGTCGCGGCCAGGTCCGTCACCGCATCATCATGGCCCGGTGGGCCTCGGGGGGGTGCCAGCCCCGGCATGCGCCGGCCGTGGGGCCGGCCCAGGCATAGAGTCGGCCGCATGTCCGACCGCGTCACGTGCCGCGTCGCCGACGGTGTCGCCGACGTCCGCCTCAACCGCCCGGAGAAGCTCAACGCCCTCGACCTGGAGATGTTCGCGGCCATCGGCGAGGCGGGCGATCAGGTGGCCGCCGACCGCTCCGTGCGCGCCGTGGTCCTCTCGGGCGAGGGGCGGGGGTTCTGCGCGGGACTCGACTTCACCATGTTCTCCGGAGGAGGGTTCTCCGGAGGAAGCGGGCAGGACGTGGGTTCGGTGGTGCGCCGGCCCGCGGGGCGCATCGACAACGGCGGCCAGCACACGGCGTGGGTGTGGCACGAGCTGGCCGTGCCGGTCATCGCCGCCGTCCACGGGGTGGCCCTCGGTGGCGGCCTGCAGATCGCCCTGGGCGCCGACCTGCGGCTGGTGGCGCCCGACGCCCGCCTGTCGGTCCTGGAGATCCGTTGGGGCCTGGTCCCGGACATGACCGGCACCTGGACCCTGCCCCGTCTGGTCGGTGTCGACGTGGCCAAGGAGCTGACCTGGACGGGGCGGATGGTGAGCGGCACCGAGGCGGTGGCACTGGGCCTGGCCACCCGGGTCAGCGACGATCCCCGGGAGGACGCCCTGACCCTGGCGGCGCAGATCGCGGCCAGCAGCCCGACGGCGGTGCGCTCGGCCAAGGCGCTGCTGTCCGACAGCGCCGGCCGGACGCCGGCCGAACAGCTGGCCGAGGAGGAACGGCGCCAGCTCGAGCTGCTCGCCGGGCCCGACCAGGCCGAGGCGGTGGCCGCCTACCTGGACCAGCGCCCCCCGGTTTTCGACGCCGGTTGAGACCAACGTCACAGCCGGTCCGGAAATGTCAGCGCCAGGCTCTACGCTGCACTGGGTAATGACTGAGGCAACGGAGATCGAACGAAGCGAAGGCGGCGGGACCGACGAGACCACGTCGACGGACCTCGGCAGCGTCGAGGAGTTCGTGGCCCGCTGGAAGGACGAGCTGGGCGACCAGGTATCGGTGTCGGCAACCTCGGTCCAGGACCGGTTGCTCGACTTCTGGGGCACGTTGCCGGAGGGCCACACCCGCGCCGAGGTGGAGCGGTGGCTGACCGAGACGCTCGGCCGCAACCTCTACACCGTGGCGGACATCGACAACCGTTTGGAGACCGTGGTCCAGGCGTCCTCCTAGAGCCTGAGCCCTACAGACTGAGCGTGGGGAACCGCCCGCCGAGCAGCGAGGCGGGATCGGCGCCCAGGACGTCGCCGAGGATGGTGGCGTACACGGAGCGGAAATCGGTGGTGAAGAGCAGGTTGCCGTTGTCGTCCAAGCGGGTCAGCGAGGGCTGCTCACCGACGTAGCGGCCGCCAGCCACCGACGGCCCGGCCACGAACAGGACCGAGGCGGTGCCGTGGTCGGTGCCCCCGCTGGCGTTCTGGGCGGGACGGCGGCCGAACTCGGACGCGGTGAACAGCACCACCCGGCGGGCCTGCGCCGACCCGTGCAGCGCCTGGAAGAAGCCGCCGACCCCGGCGTCGAGCTCGGCGAGGACGCGCTCGTGGGCCGCCTTCTCGTTGGCGTGGGTGTCGAAGCTGGACAGGCTCACCTGGTAGGCGCGGGTGGGTGCCCCCGCCCGGATGAGCGAGGCGACCACGTTGAGCTGGTCGCCCAGCGACGCCTTGGTCGCCCCGCCCGAAGCGCCCGGGCGCGGGCGACGAGGGGGAGAGACCGTCGAGCCGGCTGCGCACGGCCAGCAGGTCACTGCCCGACGACGCCACCTCCGCCTCCAACGGCGGCCGCGTCGTGCTGGGCGCCACCAGCGATCCGAGTCCCACCTGCAGCGAGGGCGGGCCGGGGAGGGTGACCGTGGCCCCGCTCAGCGCGGCCGCGGTGGTCCGGGACCCCCGCATGGCGGGCGAGAGGGTGTCGCCGACGCTGACCGCCTCCAGGGGGTCTCGGCTGGTGGCGTCGAGCCAGCGTCCCAGCCAGCCGGTCGAGCCGTCACCGGCGAGGTCGGCGGTCTGCCAGATGCTCGTGGACTCGAAGTGGCTCAGGCTCCCGTCGGGGTAGCCCACGCCCCGGACCACGGCCAGCTGGCGTTGGTCCCACAGCCGCTTCAGCGACGTGAGCTTGGGGTTGAGGCCGAAGTCCCGGTCGAGGGCGAGGACCTCGTGGGGCTGGTAGCCGAGGGTGGGGCGGACCTTCAGGTAGGCCGGGTCCCCGTAGGGGATCAGCGTGTTGAGCCCGTCGTTGCCGCCGGAGAGGGTGACGAGGACGGCGATGCCGTCGCCCGCCGTCACGCCCGAGGGGTGCGACCCTGATCCCGTCTCGTCGACGAGGACGGCACCGCCGACGATGGCGGCGGCGCCGACGGCACCGCCGGCGGCGAGAAAGCGGCGACGAGTCAGCGCAGGGGTCATGCCAGGACGTACTCCGGTGCGGACAGGGCCAGGGCGACCAGGTTCACCGGGTCGCCGGCGACGTGGGCCAAGGCAGCGGCGGTTGCCGGACCCCACGGGTCGATGCCGAGCAGCTCGGCGGCGGCTGCCACCCGCTGGCGGGCGGGCACGGCCTGCAGGGCCGACAGATCGGCCCGGGCCGCGATCAGCCGTCCCGCCTTGAGACGGTCCAGCGCCGTCGCCGTGTTCAGCCAGTACCCGTTTTGGGGCCATCCGCCGACGTTCGGAGGGTTGAACATGGTTTGGCCCAGCGCGGTCGCCAGCTCGGCCAGCCGCACCCCGCCCGGGCCGGCGGACCCGGACGCCCGCCGGGCCAGGCGTGCGTCGAGGCCCAGCTGCCGGGCGGCGCCGACGAGGAACTCGATGGGTTGTTTGACCAGGCCGGTGGCGGCCGGCGGAGCCAGGAACTTCGGGTGCAGGAAGACGGCCCGCACCAGAGCCGTCACGTCCAGGCGGGGTCCGTAGGCGGCGACCAGGTCGGTGACGATGGGGTCGGCCGGCGCCACCGGATAGGCGAAATGGCTCCACACCGAGGCGGCGACGAAGCGGGCCGACGCCGGCTGGTGGGTGATGATCTCGATGACGTCCTGGCCGCCGAGGTTGCCGGAGCGGCCGAGGAACGTCTTGCTGCCCTGGTCGTGGCGACGCGGGCGGAGCACGAAGTCGCCGGTTGCCGGATTGAAAGACCACCCCGTGAACGCCCGACCGGCCGCCTCCACGTCGGCCTGGGCGTAGTTGCCCAACCCGAGGGTGAACAGCTCCATGAGCTCCCGGGAGAAGTTCTCGTTGGCGTGGCCAACCGCATCGGTGGCGATGTCCAGCCACAGCATCATGGCCGGGTCCTGGGCGACGGCCAGCGTCAACTGGTCGAACGGTCCCGCACCGGCCGTGCGGAAAATCCCGTTCTGCCGGTACATCCACGCCGGGTTCTGCACCTTGGCCAGCCCGGTGGCGAAGTGGCCGTGCCAGTACAGGGCCAGCTTTTCGCGCAGCGGGGTGTCGGTGACGATCATGCGGTCGAACCACCAATCCTGGAGGGCGGCGGCTTCCTGGCGGTAGGTGGCTTCGAGCTGCTTGCGGGCCGCCGATCCTGGGGGCGCCTGGGCCGGGCGTACCTGCGGCTGGAAGGTGGGGGCGGCCAGCGCGTCGCCGCTCGGGTCGGCGGCCTCGCCCAGCCCGGCGATCAGGTCGTCAACCGCGGCCTGGTAACCCCGGGCGGCGCCGGCCGCCACCTCGTCGGGCCGGGCACCGAACCCGGCCCGGCGGTACAGGTAGCGGATCTGGGCGGCGGGATCCACATCCCGATCGTGCGACCCGGGTGTGAGGAGAGTGTGAGGTGGCGGTCACCGTCCTGTGAGGCGCGGCGGCGGCGTCCGCTCCGGTTAGCCCAGCGCCAGTCCCGGCATGGCCAGCGCCCTCGTGGCCTGCCGCAGCGCGTCGCGCGCTGCCTCGTCGCCGGCCCGGGCGTGAGCGCGCAGGACGAGCACCTGGGCCACACCGCCGGCGTCCGCCGGCGGGGGCGGGAGGTCCGAGACGTCGCCGCTGATCTCGGCCAGGAGGGCGGAGGCGGCCAGGGCGACGGGGCTGGCGTCCAGGGCGGCGGCGGCGCCCGCCGCCCGCTGCGCCAGCTGACGGGCCTCGCCCGCCCGCCCGGCCGCCGCCGCCGGCTCGGCCGCTCCCGCTGTGGTCCCGCTCTCGGCCGCTCCCGCTGTGGTCCCGCTCCCGGCCGCTCCGGCTGTGGTCCCGCTCTCGGCCGCTCCGGCCAGGACGAGCGCCAGCGCGGGCACGATGGCCGTGAGGTCCTCGATGGGGCCGCCGCTGAGGTGCTCGGCGCAGTCGAAGCGGGCCACGGCCTCCTCGGCCCGACCGGAAACGGCCAGCTCGGTGGCGATGATGACGCGTGCGATGCCGGCGACCGGATCGGGGTCGCCCGCCGGCGGATCCGGCGGCGCCGCGCCGGAGGCGCCCCCGGCCACGGCGACCGAGAAGCTGGCCGCCCACGCCAGCCACGGCTCCTGGTGCCCGCCGGAGGCGGCCAGCCGGCCCAGGGCGGCGGCGTGGTCGGCGGCCTCGCCGACCCGACCGGAGAGCCGGGCCATGACGACGAGCTGGCTCCGGCCGTGGGGGGCGATGTCGACCGCGCCCACCTCCTCGGCGAGCTCGGTCTGGCGCCGGGCGAACCCCTCCGCCGCGGCCGTCTGGGCGGCGTCACCGAGCAGCGAGCGCAGGAAGTGGTTCCAGGCCAGCGGGCTCAGCGCCGTCATCTGCTTCATGCGGTCGCCGGCGTGGTCGGCGAACTCGAGCGCCTCGGCCAGCCAGCCGGGGACCCGACGGTCGGTCGGCCGGGCCAGGCAGAGAAACGACGAGGCCGCCACCGCTCCCGCCCGGTCGTCCGCCTCGCCGAACAGCTCGACGGCCCGGTCCAGCGAATGGGCGGCCTCCGCCATGCGGCTGAGGTTGAACGCCGCCACCCCGGCGTTGGCCAGCGCCCACCCCTCCTTGGCCGGGTTCCCGAGGGCGCGCCAGCGGACCGCCGCGTCCTCGAGTCGGGGAAGCGCCCATGCCGGGTCGGAGAACGTCCGGGTGTTGGCCGCGGTGTGCTCCCGTTCGGCGGCCACCGCCGGATCAGCGGGATCGTCGGCCACCCCCGCCAGCGTTTCCAGCGCCTCCTTCTCGTTGCCCACCAGCGCCTGCAGCCGGGCCAGCTCCAGCCGGGCCGAGGCGCGGGAGCAGCCGAGCTCGACGGCCCGCGACAACAAGCGGCGGGCGTCGGGGTAGCGCGCCGTGCGCACCAGCTCCTCGCCGGCATCGGCCAGCGCCTCGGCCGCTTCGGCGGCGACGGTCTTGTCGTCGGCCAGATAGTCGGCGGCCAGGTCGAGGTGGCGGGCCCGCTCGGTGGGCGCGGCCACCGCGTCGGCTGCTCGGTGGTGCAGCTCGCCGCGCAGGTTGCGGGTCAGCATCTCGTAGGCCACCTCGGCGAGGAGGGGGTCGGCCACCTGATAGCCCCCGCCCGGATCCCGGCGCAACAGCCCGCCGTGGACGAGGGACCCGAGGGCCGCGGACGTGCCGGTGGCACCCAGGGCGGCGACATCGGAAGCGGACACCCCGTCGCCGAGCACGGCGACGTGCTGGAACACGAGCTTCTGCGCCGATTCCAGGGCGTCCAGCCGGGCCGCGAGCAGCGCCTGCAGGGTGGCCGGGACCTCGTCGTCGGTGCCCAGGCGGTAGTGGTCGCCGGCGTCGACGAGGGAACCGTGGGCCCGGACCATGGCCACCAGCTCCCGGAGATAGAGCGGGTTGCCGCCGGCCCGCTCGACGAGAAAGGCGGCCGCGTCGGGAGCCAGCGGCTTGTCGGCGACGAGGGCGCAGGCCAGCGCGGTGGCGTCGCTCCGGGCGAGCGGCGTCAGGCGCACGGTCGTGGCCGACGGGAAATGGCGCAGCCAGTCGCCGGGCTCGCTGCGCCCCACGAGCAGGGTGAGCACCGGCGCGTCCACCGGCCGGCTGGCCACCTCGGCCAGCAGCTGCAACGACCGCTGTCCGCTGCGGTGCACGTCGTCCACCACGGCCAGCAGCGGGCGGTCGGCCGCCTTGTCCTCCAGCACCCGGCGGACGGCCCAGACCTGCTCCAACTCCAGGCCTTGCGGGTCGATCGACTCCAGCGACGGGTCCAGGTCGCCGGAAATGGACCGCAGCCGGGCAGCCAGCTCGGGGTCGTCGACCGGCCCGAGCTGGCGCATGAGCTCGCCGCCCACCGACGCACCGCTCATCGCCCCGTACGCCGGGTAGGTGGCGCGCAGGATCCGGGCGTCGGCCGACACCGCCCGGACCAGCTCCTCGGCGAGGCGGCTCTTGCCCGACCCGGCGTCGCCGCACACCACCACGGCGCGGCTCTGGCCATCGCGACGGACCCCTTGCCACTGCGCTTGGAGGAACGCCAGGTCGTCGTCGCGGCCGACGAGCTGCGGCCCTTCGTCGGTGGCCTCGGCCGCGTCTCCCCGGCGTACGGCGATGGCTTCCCAAACCTCGACCGGTTCCCGTTTCCCCTTGAGCAGCACGGGCTGGCGGGGCCGGAACGCCACCCGGGCGCCGACCAGCTCGGCGGTCAGGGCGCCGCAGAGCACCTCGCCCGGGCCCGCCGCCTTCTCCAGGCGAGCGGCCACGTTCACCGTGTCGCCGATGACCGTGGCGTCCCCCGAGCTGCCGAACGCGGTGACCATGACCTGGCCGGAGTTGATCCCGATGGAAAAGGCGAGATCGCCGCCCAGGGTCCGCATGACCAGGCCGGCGGCGACGGCGCGCTCGGCATCGTCGTCGTGCGCCAACGGGACGCCGAAGGTGGCCATGACGCAGTCGCCCATGTACTTGTCGACCGTGCCTCCGTGGTCGGCGACGACCTCGCCCAGCTGGCGGAAGGCGGCGTCGACCATGCGGGCCACCACCTCGTGGTCGGTGCGCTCGGCCAGCGACGTGAAGCCCACCACGTCGGCGAACAGCACGGTCGCCAGCTTGCGCTCCTGGACCGTCGCGGGGACGACGGTCCCGGCCCCTCCGGTCGTCAGCACGCCCTCGGTCGGGGTGACCGGCACGCCGTCGCCGAGCGATCCGGGCGCCGACGGCAGGGGCGTGGCGCACGTCCCGCAGAAGCGCTGCCACGCTTCGGTGGGCGTCCCGCAGTTGGGGCACACCGTGGCCGTCAGCGCCGCGCCGCACTGGCCACAGAAGCGGTAGTTCCCCGGGTTGTCGGTCCCGCAACTTCGGCACACGGCCACGTGAGTCAAACTACCGGCATCCCGCTCGCAGCCGCTCCGACCGCTCAGGCCGCCCGGCAGCTCCAGCGGCCCTCCTGGCGCACCAGGACGAGCTCGATGTCGTAGCAGGCCGACAGGGTGTCGGCGCGCAGGGTGGCGTCGATGGGCCCGGCGTCGACCACCCGTCCGTCCCGCAGCAGCAGGACGTGGGTGAACGTGGCGGGGATCTCCTCCACGTGGTGGGTCACGAGGACGGTCGGGGGCGCGCCCGGGTCGGCGGCCAGGGCGCCCAGGCGGGCCACCAGCCGCTCCCGGCCGGCCACGTCGAGGCCGGCGCACGGCTCGTCGAGCAGGACCAGCTCGGGCTGGTTCATGAGCGAGCGGGCCAGCAGCACCTGCTGGCGCTCGCCTTCCGACAGCACGGCGAACGCCCGGTCGGCGATGCCCGCGAATCCGGCGGCGGCGAGCAGCTCCCGGGCCCGGCCCCGGTCGGCTTCGGCGTAGTCGTGCCACCACGGCTCCAGGGCCCCGTGGCGGGCGGCGACGACCACGTCGAGGGCGGGGAGCGAGCCCACGACCATCTTGGCCACCGAGGCGCTGACCATTCCCAGGCGCTCGCGCAGCGGGCGCACGTCGACCCGGCCCAGGGTCTCGCCGAGGATCCGGACCCGCCCCCGGGTGGGATGGAGATAGCCCGAAGCCAGCTGCATGAGCGTGGTCTTGCCCGAGCCGTTGGGGCCGAGCACCACCCACCGCTCCTGGGAAGCCACCGACCAGTCGATGGAATGGAGGACGGGCACGCCGACCCGGTCCAGGTCGACGGCAGAGAACTCCAGCGCTGCCGAGTCCCGGGTGACCGCCACGAGGGAGGCAACGTACCCCCAGGTTCGCCGCCACCGCCGGCGAGCCGCGACGATGGGAACGTGCCCGGTCTTCTCGCTCTCGTCACCGCCCGCCTGCAGGCGGCGTTCGACACGGTCGCGCCGGGGGCCGATCCGGTGGTGCGCCCGTCCGACCACGCCGACTTCCAGGCGAACGGCGCCCTGGGGCTGGCCAAGCGCCTGGACCGCAAGCCCCGCCAGGTGGCCGAGGAGGTCGTCGCCGCCCTGGACAGCGACGAGCACACCTCGACGTGGTGCGCGGCGCTCGAGGTGGCCGGGCCCGGTTTCATCAACGTGACCGTCGCCGACGGCTGGCTGGCCGAGCTCGCCGCCGAGCAGGCCGACGACCCTCGTCTGGGCGTGCAGCCCGCGGCCCCGGCGCTCGCCGTGGTGGTCGACTACGGGGGCCCCAACGTGGCCAAGGAGATGCACGTCGGCCACCTGCGCTCGACGATCATCGGCGACGCTCTGGCCCGGATGCTCGGGTTCGTCGGCCACCACGTCACGGGCGAGAACCACGTGGGGGACTGGGGCACGCCGTTCGGGATGCTCATCGAGCACCTGCTCGACCTGGGCGAGCAGGCGGGGGCCGAGGCGTTGTCGGTCGGGGACCTGGAGGGCTTCTACCGGGGGGCGCGCGCCAAGTTCGACGGCGACGCCGCCTTCGCCGATCGCAGCCGGGCGCGCGTGGTGGCGCTGCAGGCGGGGGAACCGGAGACGCTGCGCCTGTGGAACGTGCTGGTGGGCCGCAGCCTCGACTACATCGACACCGTCCTCGACCGACTCGGCGTGCTGCTCACCCGCGACGACGTGCGCGGCGAGAGCTCCTACAACCAGGGGCTGCCCGACGTGGTGGCCGAGCTGTCGGCCCAGGGCCTGCTCGAGCTGAGCGACGGGGCGCTGTGCGCGTTCCCGCCCGGGTTCGCCAACCGGGACGGGCACCCCCTGCCGCTGATCGTGCAGAAGTCCGACGGCGGCTACGGCTACGCGGCGACGGACCTGGCGACCCTGCGTGAACGCTTCGCCGAGCGCGGGTTCGACCGGGCCCTGTACGTCGTCGGCGCCCCGCAGAGCCAGCACTTCGAGATGTGCTTCGCCGTGGCCCGGGCCGCGGGGTGGCTGACGCCGCCGGCGGAGGCGGTGCACGTCAGCTTCGGCAACGTGCTCGGCGCCGATCGCAAGATGTTCAAGACCCGGGAGGGGACGACGGTCAAGCTGGCCGACCTGCTGGACGAGGCGGTGAGCCGGGCGGCGGCGGCGGTGGCGGCCAAGAACCCCGACCTGCCGCCGGACGAGGCGGCCGAGGTGGCCCGCATGGTCGGCATCGGGGCGGTCAAGTACGCCGACCTGGCGACCGACCGCACGCGCGACTACGTGTTCGACTGGGACCGGATGCTGGCCTTCGAGGGCAACACCGCGCCCTACCTGCAGTACGCCCACGCCCGCATCCGGTCGATCTTCCGGCGCGCCGACGGCAACAGTTGGGAAAACGCCGCCCTGGTCCTGGGCGAGCCGGCCGAGCGGGACCTGGCCGTCGCCGTGCTCGGGTTCGACGCGGCGATGGCCGCGGCGTCGGAATCCTCCAGCCCCCACAAGCTGTGCACGTATCTCTTCGAGCTGGCGGGAACGTTCACCACCTTCTACGAGTGCTGCCCGGTGCTGCGCGCCGGGACCGCCGAGGTTCGCAACAGCCGGCTGCGGCTCTGCGACCTGACGTCGTCGGTCCTGGCGTGCGGCCTGGGCCTGCTCGGCATCGAGGCGCCGCCACGGATGTAGCTCGCCAGCCGATGTGGCAGTAGCTTCCGGTCATGGGTGACGCGAGCGAGGTCCTGTTGCGGAGCGCGGGCGAGCAGGAGGCGGCCATCCGATCGGGGACGCTGAAGCCGAGCGAGTTGCTGGAAGCGACCTTGAGACGCATCGAGGCCGTCAACCCGTCGCTCAACGCGGTGGTCACCCTCGATGTCGACGGCGCCCGCCGGCAGGCGGCCGAGCGCGACGAGGAGGCGGCGGCCGGGGCGTGGCGCGGCGCGCTGCACGGCCTGCCCATCACGGTCAAGGACGCCCACGAGGTGGCGGGGATGCGCTCGACGGGTGGGGCGCGGGAGCTGGCCGACCACGTCCCCGGAGCCGACGCCCCGGCCGTCGCCCGGTTGCGCCGGGCGGGGGCGGTGATCGTGGGCAAGACCAACGTGCCCCGCTGGTCGGGCGACGGCCAGACCTACAACGACGTGTTCGGGACGACCAACAACCCCTGGGACCCGAGCCGGACGCCGGGCGGATCGTCGGGAGGTGCGGCGGCGGCGGTGGCGACGGGGTGCTCCAGCTTCGAGTTGGGCACGGACATCGGCGGATCGATCCGGATCCCGTCGGCCCTGTCCGGAACCTGCGGGCACAAGCCCAGCTACGGGATCGTGCCCCAGCGCGGCTATCTCGACCACGTCGGTGGCGGCACCACCGACGCCGACGTCAACGTGGTCGGACCCATCGCCCGCAGCGTGGAGGACCTGTCGCTCATCCTCGACGTGGTCGCCGGCCCCCTTCCCGAAGACGCGGTGGCCTGGCGCCTCCGCCTGCCGCGCGCCCGGCGGCCCGACGCCACCGGGGCCCGCGTCGGCGTGTGGGCGGGGGACCCGGCGGCGCCGGTCAGCCGGGAGGTCACCGCCGCCGTGCGGGCCGCCGCCGAGGCCCTGGCCGACGCCGGCGCCGACGTGAGCGAGGACCGCCCCGCGGTCTCCATGGCCGAGGGCGCACTCCTGTTCGGCCAGGCCGTGATCGCGGCCATCTCGCCCAGCATGGACCCGGACGCCGGCGAGGCGGCCGCCGGCGGGCACCGGCCGTGGTTGGCCATGCAGGAGGAACGGGCCCGGCTGTTCGCCGTGTGGCGCCAGTACTTCACCGACCACGACGTCCTGCTCTGCCCGGTGACCCCCACGCCCGCCTTTCCCCACAACCAGGAGGGGGAGATCGCCGACCGCACCTTGGACGTGGACGGGGAGGCGCAACCGATGATGTCGATGTTCGCCTGGGCGGGAATGATCGGCGTGGCCAACCTGCCTTCGACCGTCGTGCCCGTCGGCCACGCTGCCGGGGGGCTGCCCATCGGCGTCCAGGTCGTGGGCCCGTTCCTGGAGGATCGCACCCCCCTGGCGGTGGCCCGCCACCTGCTGGCCCTGCGCGGCGGCTGGCGGGCCCCGCCGATGGCCGCGGCCTGATCAGCTCCCGTCGAGCACGGCGGTGGCGATGCCCCACGCCCGCAGCTCGAACCCCTCGGCGAAGCGGTCCACGGTCGCGCCGCGCAGGTCGACCAGGCGCCCGGAACGCCCGGCGACGGTCACGACCGTGGGCGCCGGCGACGGGTTGTAGACGCGCAGCTCCAGGCCGTGCCGCTCGCTCGCCGTCGCAGGGCCGAGACCTGGGCGCCGGTCACCTCCAGATGGCGGCCGGACGCCGGGCGGGAGCCCCGGCCCCGGCCGGTCACCACGTCCAGGGGGAGCCAGGCGTCGTCGGCCAGGGCATAGGGGTCGTCGGCTCCGACGGCGACGGCGTAGCGGACGCAGACCGGCCCCACCAGCTGGGCGCCCTCGACGGGGAGGGCGGGCCCGGCCGGGTTGGGCCGGTAGGCGGGCGCGGGCCGGGACAGGTAGCCGGTGGCCCGCAGCAGGGTCAGGGCCAGCGCCCGGCCGGCGTCGACGACCTCGTATTCGAGCAGGCCCTCGTGGGTGACGGTCAGGCCGCCGGCGCTCACGAACCGGCGCGACGGGAAGGTCGGCGTCGGTCGCTCGTGGGGACCGCCCTCCGCCTCGAGGCCCCGTCGAACGGTGGCGAAGGCGCACTCCGCCTCGGAGCCGGTGGCGCGTTGGGGTAACGGAAACACCGCCCGCAGGCGGTGATCGCGGCACGGGTTGTCGAAGCTGGTGGTGACCCGCACCAGGCGCTCGCCGGCGCGCAGCTCGAGTTCGGTGCGCACCTCCACCACCCGTTCCCCGGTGCGCATCCCCTCGGTCAACCGGGCCGGCCACCGGTAGGTGGCGTCGACGGCCAGGCGAGCCCGCACCGGCCCCGCCTCCACCACGCTCACCGCCACCGACTCGGGGCGGTCCACCTCGGTGTCGTCGGCGGGCGGCGAGTACGTGTAGGTGTCGCCTTCGTCGCCACCATCCACCAGGCGCCCGAGGCCGACCAGGCCGTCGACGGCGAAGGTGCCGTCGCTCGGGTCCACCTCGACCCGGACCAGGCCGTTGTCCATGCTGGCCCCGTCGGCGTGCACCGCGGCGGTGTCATCCGGCGGCGGCGCCCATGCCGCCCACCCGAACCCGGGCACGGGACCGGTGCGGGCGGCGACGCGGACCGATCCGGGCCGCGACGCCTCCACGCGCAGGGGGCGGTCGCGCTCGGCGCCCGCCCGCGCCCACGCTTCGGCCATGGTCGACGCCGCGTCCGCGCCCCGGCGTTGCCCGACGGCAAAACGCACGACCAGACCTTCGCCCTCGTCCCCGATGCTGAGGTCGGCGGCACCGCCGGCCGCCCGCAGCCAACCCTCGGCCATGAGCTCGCCCAGGAAGCGGCCCAGGTCGGCGCCGGTGCCCTGGCGCGTGGTCCGGCCGGCAGGAACGCTCTCGATGAGCTGGGTGCCGGCGGGCGCCTCTTCCGTGTCCAGACGCAGCTCGACCACACCCGAACGCGTCCGGGCGGAGGCGTTGACGACCACCGGGCCGCGGACGCTGAAGTCGGAAGCGGCCTGGGCCAGAGCGCCGGCCGCCAGGCCGTCGGCGACGGTCTGGGCCTCGCCGAACCGTTCCAGCACGGCGGTGCCGACCTCGTCGGCGGAGCAGGCGCAGATGGAGTCGTGGGCCGAGTTGCGGATGACTTCGAGCCAGGCCCGGGCCAGCTCGTCGCCCGGCCAGCGCGGCCCGGCCAGCCACAGGGCGCACAGGGGCTCGGTCCGCCGTTCCAACGCCCGCTCGACGCGCGCGGCCGCGACCTTGACGTCGACCCGGTTGGAGAGCACACCCATCAGGAGGTTGGCCCGGGCGCCGCTGCGCAGCTCTCCGGCCCACGTCGGCAGGCCGTCGGTGGGGGCGCCGGCCAGGTGCTCGGGCAGCGAGGAGATGGCCAGGGCCAGGTCGTCCTGGCTGCGGTTGGCCTCGTCGACCACGCCCGGCAGCCACGGCTGGGGGGCCTGGTGGTCGGTGCCGTTCATCCACAGCAGGGGGGTGACGGGGGAGCCCAGGAAGGCGGCGACCTCGGCGTCGTGGACCGCCACCCGCCGGACCAGGGCGCCGGCGTCGTGGGGGGTGGCGGCGCCGTTGGCGTAGCCGACGGGGAGGTACTCGGCGCGCACGGTGGAGCCGTCGGGCGCCCGCCACCAGAAGCCGGTGCGGTCGACCGCGGCGGGGACGCCCCGCCACACCACGGCGTGCTCGATGCCGGCAGCGCGCAGCAGCTGGGGCATCTGGGCCACGTGGCCGAACATGTCGGGCAGGTAGCCGACCGCCATGGCCCCCCCGAAGTCCTCGGCCCGGCGCAGCCCCAGCTGCAGGTTGCGCACCATGGTCTCGCCCGACGAGCAGAACTCGTCCATGAGCACGTACCACGGGCCCACGGACAGCCGCCCGGCGGCGGCCAGCCGCTCGAGCGGGGCGCGGGCGGCGGGGCGGACGGCGAGGTAGTCGTCCACCACCGCCATCTGCCCGTCGAGGAGGAAGCGGCGATAGCCGGGATCGTTCTCCAACTCGGGGAGGAACTCGTCCAGCATGGCCACCAGGCGCATGCGGAAGGCGGCGAAGGGGGCGTACCACTCGCGGTCCCAGTGGGTGTGGGGGACGACCGAGACCGGGCGGGGCACCGAGGGAGAACCTACCCGGGGATCAGCGGCAGGGTGATGGACGACGGCGCCGCCGGGGTGCGCTGGACGGTGTACACGCCGCCGAGCAGGGCGGGCAGCTCGGCGGCGGTGGGGAGCAGATGGGGGAAGTCGACGGTCGAGACCGTCACCCGGATGCGATGGCCCGGCGCGACGGTGTCGTCGGTGGGGAACACCTCGACGTCGTAGCGGGTGACCGCCCCGGGTGTCACGGGTGTGGCCGAGGCCTGGGTGTAGGGGTGGAAGGGCATCAGGTAGGTGCCGTTGGCCCCCGGCCACGACGCCGCTGGGTCGACCTGGCGGAACTGGCCGAGCAGCGCCCCCTCGGTGAGGGGGGTGGACGTGCCGTCGGGTGCCACGTCCTCCAGCTCGACCACGAACTGGGTGTCGGTGGTGGTCGCCGACGCGTAGAGGGTGGCGCCGATGGGTCCGGCGATGGTCTCGGGCGAGGCGAGCGGGGCGGTGGTGTAGGTGAGCGCCGTCGGCCCCAGCGCGGTGGTGCGGTCGTCGTCGATGCACGCGGGTATCGGGATGCCGGTCACGTCGGTCGGCAGGGTGAGGGCTCCCATGGCCCACTGGTCGGTGCTGCGCCCGCACGGGCTGCCCACCGGCGACCACACCTCGGTGTCGGCGCCGCCGCTCGCCGGCGGGGTGGTCGAGAGCGTCCCGGCGCCGAAGTACAGGGTCGTCGGCGTGGCCCCGGTGAACGGGTAGGTGGTCGTCTCCGCGTAGTTCCCGGTGCCGAG
The DNA here is from genome assembly GCA_963757175.1 of uncultured Actinomycetota bacterium. Lineage (GTDB taxonomy): Bacteria > Actinomycetota > Acidimicrobiia > Acidimicrobiales > Palsa-688 > CAVWQR01. Next base: position 100,981 of record CAVWQR010000004.1, read on the forward strand.
GTCGTAGTAGTGCAGCGGCGTCGGCGTCCGGTCCATGCCCGTGTCGGCGCCCTTCAACCACGTGTCGAACCACTCCAACTCAAGGGGATCGAGGTTGGCGAGGGCGCCCTGCAAGTGGGTCCACGGGCCGTCGAGCAGCTGGTAGCGGCCGGTGACGGGCTGACCCGGGACCATGGGGGCGCCGGTGGGCCGCCCGTCGAAGGCGTTCTGCAATCCGGCGTAGTTGAGCGGCTCGCCCCGCTGGAACAGGTCGTACTCGCCGCCGACGAGGTAGGCGGGGATGCCGTTGGCCACGATGTTGGCCAGCACCGCCTGGGGATCGCGCGCCTGCCAGTAGGCGCCGTCGTAGGCGTCGGCGTTCCCGAGCTCGGCGCCGGCGAGGAACGCCTCGTTGTAGCCGACGACGTTGGCCACGCGGGAGATCTCGGTGGTGAGATCGGCGCTCAGGTTCCCGGGGTTCTGCACGGCGTCGATGAGCGGATTGGTCACGTTGACCGCGGGCATGAGCGCCCCCAGGTAGGCCGAGTCGAACTCGAAGTCGGGGATGCCGCCCATGAACGAGGTGTCCCGGTACAGGTCGTCGGCGGCGACGACCGGGAAGATGGCCTTGAGCGGCGAGTTCTTGCCCACCGCGGCCGCGGTCAGGAGCTGGTCGATGCCCAGGTAGGACGCGCCGAACAGGCCGACCTTGCCGTCGGAGTGGGGCAGCTTGGCCGCCCAGTTGACCAGCTGGACGGCGTCGGCGGTCTGGGCCGGGTCGAACAGGCCGAAGGTGCCCGTCGAGGTGCCCGTGCCGCGGATGTCGGCCACCACTTCGATGTAGCCGTGGGTGGGCAGCACCTGGTCGGCGCCCAGGACCGACTTGCCGTAGGGGGTCATGGTCAGCAGCACCGGGAACGGGCCCGGGGCGACGGCGCCGTTGGTGGTGGGGGAGATGACGTCCGTGGAGATGACCGTTCCGTCGGCCATGGTGACCGGCACGTCGCTCTGCGTGGTGGTGCCGTAGGTCGCCGGACCCTCCGACCAGCCGGCGTTGCCGCCGGCGGCGCTGGCGGCGACGACGTCGGGCGGGACGCTCGAGGTGGCGCCCGGCGCCCCGCCGGCGGCGTGGGCCAGCCCGCCGGTGCCCAGCATGAACCCCGCCACGATGGCGGCGACCGCGCCGCGTCGAATGATGAGCCGATGTTCCCCAGACATGCCTCAAGGTTAGATCCCTGTTCCGCCGGCGGGGGGTGGCCGTGCTACGGTTGCCATCCCGAGGGCGCAGCATCGTTCACGAGCAGTTCCCTCCCGGCCTCGTGCCGGAGGCCGCCGGGTCCGTTTGCGACGGGTCCGGGCAACGGAAAAGAAGGGATTGTTTGTGGCAACTGGCACCGTGAAGTGGTTCAACTCTGAAAAGGGGTACGGCTTCATCTCCCAGGAGAGCGGGCCTGATGTGTTCGTACACTTCAGCGCTATCCAGGGGAATGGGTACCGCAACCTCGAAGAGAACGAGAAGGTGGAGTTCGAGGTCAACCAGGGCCCGAAAGGGCTCCAGGCCTCCAATGTGCAACGCGTGAGCTGACTTTTCGCGTCTGAACCGGTCCCCCGCCTGCTCCCTGCGGCCGGGGGACCGGTCGCGTCCGCCGGGCGGTTGCAGTGGGACTGCGTCTTTCCCCGCCCCGGTGTCTACCATCGCGGCCATGGACCTGACGTACCCGCCCGAGGCCGAGTCGTTCCGCGCCGAGATCCGCGCCTGGCTGGAGGAAAACCTGCCGGCTGACTGGGGTCAGCGGGACCTCACCGCCGAGGAGCGCGACGCGTTCAGTGCCGAGTGGAACGCCAAGCTGTTCAAGGGCGGATGGATCTGCGCCACCTGGCCCACCGAGTACGGCGGCAAGGGCCTGACCACCCTGCAGGCCGTGGTGCTCAACGAGGAGTTCGCCCGCGCCGGCGCGCCCCTGCGCGCCGACTTCTTCGGCGACACCCTCGTCGGCCCCACCATCCTGCAGTGGGGGACCGACGAGCAGAAGCGCCGGTTCCTGCCCGGCATCATGCGCGGCGAGATCACCTGGTGCCAGGGGTTCTCGGAGCCCGAAGCCGGCTCGGACCTGGCCGGGCTGCGCACCACCGCGGTGCTCGACGGCGACGAGTGGCGCATCAACGGCCAGAAGATCTGGACCACCCAGGCCCAGCACGCCGACTTCATCTTCCTGCTGGCCCGCACCGATCCCGACGCGCCCAAGCACGCCGGCATCTCCTACCTGCTGGTCCCCATGAAGCAGCCGGGCATCGACGTCCGGCCCATCACCCAGGTCGACGGTTCGGCGGAGTTCAACGAGGTGTTCTTCGACGATGCCCGCGCCCCGCGGGACGCGGTCGTCGGCGGCGTCAACAACGGCTGGAGCGTGGCCATGACCACGCTCGGCTTCGAGCGGGGGACGAGCGCCACCACCGGCTACCGGCGTTTCCAGAAGGAGTGGGACGCCATCGTGGAGATGGCGACCAAGCGGGGCCGCAACACCGATCCCGTGGTGCGGCAGGGACTGGCACAGGCGTGGTCCACGGTCAAGATCATGCAGATCAACGGGTACCGGTCGCTCACCGGCGTGCTCAACGACAGCCATGATCCCGGCGTGGCGGCGCTGGGGGCCACCAACAAGATGTTCTGGTCCGAGTACCACCAGCGGATCATGGACCTGGCCATCGACATCCTCGGCGCCGAGGGCCAGGTGCTGACCGGCACGGGCGACGAGGAGTTCGTCGCCGGCGTGGGCCGGCGGGTCCCCCGGCCCGGCTACGAGGTGAGCGCGCTCCAGTCGCTGTTCTTCTTCTCCCGCTCCGAGAGCATCTGGGGCGGCACCGCCCAGATCCAGCGCAACATCGTCGGCGAGCGCATCCTGGGCCTGCCCAAAGAACCCAAGCCGGCGTAGGGGCGGGCGCGCCGCCGGCTCCTGTGATGCGCGGGAGGGCGCGGCTGGGTACTACGAGATGCGTGGGAGGGCGCGTGTACCGCAACTTCCCGCGCATCGCAGCGACGTCGGCGCGCCATTCCGCACATCTCGGCGCCAGCAACCGAGGTCCCCGCCCTCAGACGTCGAGGTCGACGCGCTCGGGGTGGCTGTAGAGGTTGAATGTCCCGCCCCGCACGAACCCGGCCACGGCGACACCGAGGCGTTCGGCCGCGCTCACGGCCAGGCTGGACGGGGCGGACACGGCGGCGATGACGCCCACGCCGGCCATGGCCGCCTTCTGGGTGATCTCGAAGCTGACCCGACCGGACACGGCCAGCACCGCGCCGGGCGGTGCCGGTTGACGGCTCAGGACGCGGTGGCCGACGATCTTGTCCACCGCGTTGTGGCGCCCGACGTCTTCGCGCAGGGCCAGCAACTCGCCGTCGGCGGTGAACAGGGCGGCGGCGTGCAGCCCACCGGTCCGGTCGAAGACGGCTTGGCGTTCGCGCATGCGGTCGGGCAGGGAGGCGAGGACGGTGGCGGGGACGGGCGGCCCGGGTGTCACCACCGGGCAGGCCAGAGCGACCTCGTCGATCGACGCCTTGCCGCAGATGCCGCATGACGAGGTGCTCAGGAACTGCCGGCGGGCGGCCGCCGGCGCCCAGCGCCGGGTCAGCGACACGGACACGACGTTGAAGCGGTCGGGGCCCGCCCCCGCCGGCCCTTCCGCCGCCCCGCCCGCGGCCGCGCAGTAGGCGACGGTGGCGATCTCGGACGGGACGGCAAGGCCCTCGGTGACGAGGAAGCCGGCGGCCAGCTCGAAGTCGTGCCCGGGGGTGCGCATGGTGACGGCGACCGCTTCGGGCTCCTGACCCGGGCCGGCGGCCCGGACCTCGAGGGGCTCCTCGGTCGCCACCCGCTCGGGGATGTCGAGGTGGCGGCCCGGGCGGACGCCGATGGCCCGCACCGGCGTCACCGCCCGGGGCCGGGCGTCGGCCCGCTCCGGGGGGCGCCCCTCCTCCGCCGGCTCGCCAGGCCGCGAGGACGCCGGCGCCAGGGCGAAGCGGCGGGCGTCGGCGGGGGTGTCCACGTCGAGAAACGGGGCCGTCCCCGGCCCGCCCCGTTCCCCCGGGTCGGCCAGGACGACGTCGGCGGCGTCGAGGAGCGCCCGAAGCGAGGTTTCGCCGGCCGCCGCCAGCTCGCCAGCCAGCAGCAGGTCGCCCACGGCCCAGCGGGCGCACAGGGGCTGGGGCCGGCCGGCGACGACCGGGACGACCGTGGCGCCACCAGGACGGGCCACCAGCCAGCGCAGGGTGGAGGTATCGAGACCGGGAAGGTCGGTCGCTACCACGACCACCGCGGCTGGGCCCGGCCGCCACCCCTGATCGCAGCCCCGCCAGGGCCCGGCCGCCGGCGGCCAGGGCCACGAGCGGGCCGCCGCCGGCCGGATCCTCGACCACGGCGGGCAGCCCGCTGTAGCCGGGACCGATCTCGAGGCATGGTTCGGCCACCTCGAGGAGGAGACCCGCCGTGCGGCCGGCGAGCGTGAGATCGGCGGCGCGACCGGCCGGAGCCAGTAGCGCCTTGGGCGTCCCCATCCGCCGGCTGCTGCCGCCCGTGAGCAGGAGGCCGGCGACGCGGCCGGGATGGGCTGCCATGCCTGCAGTCTGGTCCGCGGCGAGCCAGCGGGCCGGCGCGGCCGCGCCACACCACCACGTGGAGCGGCGGTATGCACGCGTGCCAACGTTCCCAGCGACTAAAGATGGCCCACCATGGACCGCACGGTGAGCGAAGGCCAGATGCTGGCCGGGCGCTACCGGGTCGGACCAGTACTGGGCGACGGTGGAATGGCCGAGGTCTACGACGGGTTCGACACCCGCCTGACCCGTCCGGTGGCGATCAAGGTGCTGCGCGCCAGCGTGGCGGCCGACGACTCGATGCGCCGGCGGTTCGAGCGCGAAGCCCGGACGGCGGCCGGCCTGTCCGACGCCAATGTCGTCGGCGTGTACGACAGCGGCGAGGACGACGGCATCGCCTACCTGGTCATGGAGCGCCTTCCCGGCCCCACGCTCGCCGACCGGATCGCCGAGGGGCCGGTGCCACCCGCCGAGGTAGCCGTGATCGCCGAGGACGTCCTGGCTGCCCTGGACGCCGCCCACGCCATCGGCCTGGTCCACCGGGACATCAAGCCGGGCAACATCCTGCTCACCGACGACGGCCACGCCAAGGTGGCCGACTTCGGGATCGCCAAGAGCGTGGACGTGCGGGCCGGGCCGGCGGATCCGACCGTGGCCGACCTCACCCAGATAGGGATGGTCATCGGCACGCCGGCGTACCTCGCTCCCGAGCGCATCGCCGGCCGGCCGGCGACCACTCACAGCGACCTGTACGCGGTGGGCGTGGTCATGTACGAGGCGCTGTCCGGACGCAAGCCCGTCCGCGGCGACAGCCCGGAGGCGGTGGCCGAGGCCAGCCGCACGTCGCCGCCACCGGGCCTGGCCGCCGCCGCCCCCACCACGCCGGCGTGGCTCGTGGCCATCGTCGATCGAGCCCTGTCCCGCGACGTCGAGTCCCGCTACCCCACGGCCCGCGCCATGCTCGACGACCTGCGCAGCCAGGGTGGCGGCTGGGCCGGCGCCGGGATGGCCGCCTACCCGGCCACCGAGTTCGGCGAGGAAGGCACCCGGTTGGCCACCGGCGGGTACGGCAGCGGCGACTACGACCCTGGTTCCGTGCCCACCGCCGAGCAGGTGGCGGTGGCCGCCGGACCCCGGGGCCTGCACAGCCCGCCGCGCTCGTCCCGGAGGAAGTGGTGGATCGGCGCCGGCGTGGTGGCGCTGATCGCGGTCGTGGTGATCGTGCTCGTGCTGACGCTCTCGGGAGGCAACCGGGCCAAGACGGCAGCCAAGACGACGTCGACGCGGGCGACGACGACGACGGCGGCGCCCACGACCACCATCGACGCGTTGGGCCAGTCGCTGATCAGCGAGGCCCAGGTCCTGCAGCAGAGCGGGACGAGCGCGGCGGTGGCCCTGGCCCAGCAGCTGGTGGGGGTGGCCAAGCTCCCGCCCGGCTCGGCCCGCGCTCAGGCGGCACAACAGGCGCTCAACGCCGCCTACCTGGATTATCAGCGCGGCGAGCTGAGCTATTCCAACTACCAGCGGGTCACGTCGCTGTTGCAGCAGGCGGGCGCGTCGACGTCGGCGTTGACGACCACGACCGTGGCCACCACCACCCCGACCACGGCGACGCCGACCACGGCGCCCCGGCCGACGACCGCGTCGGCGCCGGTCACGACGGCAACGGCGCCGGTCACGACCGCGCCGCCGCCGCCCACCACGCCTCCCACCTCCAAGGCCCCCAACCCGGGCGGCCAGGGTCAGGGGCAAGGCCAGGGTAAGGGTCAGGGCCAAGGCCAGGGCCATTAGCAACAGGGGCAGCGAGGTCGGCGCCGGTCGTTAGCATGCGCGGGTGGACGAGCAGCGATGAGCGGTCCGGGCCCAGACCACGCCGGCGACCCGGTGCGGGCGTTGCAGCGCATCGCCTACCTGCTCGAGCGCTCGCAGGCGCCGACCTACCGGGTGCGGGCCTTCCGCCGGGCGGCGACCAGCGCGGCCAACGCCGGACGCGAGCAGCTGGCCGAGCTGGCCGGCGCCGGCCGCCTCACGGAACTGCCCGGGATCGGCCCGAGCACCGCCGAGGTCATCGCCGAGGCCATCGGCGGCGAGGTACCCGGCTACCTGGAGCGGCTCGAAGCCGAGGCCGGGCCCCTGAGCGAGGAGGAGCAGGCCACCGACGCGGCCACCGACGCCCTCCTCGACTCCCTGCGCGGCGACCTGCACAGCCACTCCGACTGGTCCGACGGCGGCAGCCCCATCGCCGACATGGCCGCGGCGGCGCGCGACCTGGGCCACGAGTATCTGGCCCTGACCGACCACTCGCCGCGCCTGACCGTGGCCCACGGCCTCGAGCCGGAGCGGCTGCGGCGCCAGCTGGGCGTGGTCGCCGAGCTCAACGAGCAGCTGGCGCCGTTCCGGATCCTGACCGGCATCGAGGTCGACATCCTGGAAGACGGCGGCCTGGACCAGACCGACGAGCTGCTGGGCCAGCTGGACGTGGTGGTGGCGTCGGTGCACTCCAAGCTGCGCATGGACGCCAAGGCCATGACGGCCCGGATGATCCGGGCGGTGGGCAACCCGCTGGTCGACGTGCTCGGCCACTGCACCGGCCGTATCGTGGTCGGCCGGGGGCGACCGCCATCCACGTTCGATCCGGCTGCGGTGTTCGCGGCGTGCGCCGACGCGGGAACAGCCGTGGAGATCAACTCGCGCCCCGAGCGGCTGGACCCGCCCGACGACCTGCTGGCCGTCGCCGTTGACGCCGGATGCGTCGTGTCCATCGACACCGACGCCCACGCTCCGGGTCAGCTGGAGTGGCAGGTCAACGGGGCCCGCAAAGCGGCCGCGTGCGGGATCGGCGCCGACCGCGTGATCAACACCGCCACCGCCGACGGCCTGCTCGACCGGATCGGCAAGAAAGGGGCAGGAGCATGACCGGTTCGATCCTCGGGACCTCGGTGCGCCGGGTGGAGGACCCCGACCTGCTGGTCGGTCGCGGCACCTACATCGCCAACCACCAGCCGGAGGGCACCCTGCACGTGGCCTTCGCACGCGCCCAGCAGGCCCATGCGCGCATCCGATCGCGTGGATGTGGCCGACGCCGCGGCCATGCCCGGGGTGGCGGGCGCGTGGGCCGCGGCCGACCTCGACCTGCCCGCCCATCACGGCCTGTTCGTGCTCAACCAGGCCTGTGCCCGCCCGCCGCTCGCCACCGACCGGGTCCGGTTCGTGGGCGAGGCCGTGGCCGTGGTGGCGGCGGCGACGCCGGCGGAGGCCGAGGACGCGGCCGGCGCGGTGGTGGTGGAGTACGACGAGCTGCCGGCCGTGGTCGACCCCGAAGCGGCGCTGGCCGAAGGCGCACCGCTGCAGTTCGCGGACGTCGGCTCCAACCTGGCGGCCGGGCTGGACGGAGGACCGGAGGATCCCCTGGCCGGCGCCGAGGTGGTCGCCCGCCTGAGGATGGTCAGTCCGCGCGTCGCGGTGGTGCCCATGGAGGCCGACGCCATCCTCGCCGTTCCCGGCGACGGGCGGGACGACTACGACCTCACGGTGTGGGTTTCCACCCAGATGCCCCACGCCTTCGCCAACTCCGTGGCCAAGGTGCTGGACCTGGACCGCGAACGGCTGCGGGTCATCACGCCCCACGTGGGCGGCGGGTTCGGCGCCAAGGCCGGCCTGGCCCACGAGCACACCGTGGTGGTGGCCCTGGCCCGGCGTCTCGGACGTCCGGTGCGCTGGATCCAGGACCGCTCGGACAACATGATCGGCATGCCCCACGGCCGGGGCCAGGTGCACTACGTGGAGATGGGCCTGGACCGCGACGGGATCATCCAGGGGCTCCGGGCCCGGGTGGTGGGCGACAGCGGCGCCTACGCCGGCTTCGGCGGGGCGCTGGCCCTCGGCCCCACCCGCATGATGGCCGCCGGGCCCTACCGCATCCCCAACGTCCGCTTCGCGGCGGCGGCGGCGCTGACCAACACCACGCCGGTCGGGGCCTTTCGCGGCGCCGGCCGACCCGAGGCCGCCCAGTACCTCGAGCGGCTCCTGGACGTGGCCGCCGGCGAGGTGGACCTGGACCCCGTCGAGCTGCGCCGGCGCAACCTCCTGGCCCCCGACGAGTTTCCCGCCACCACCGCGGTGGGCACCACCTACGACACCGGCGCCTACGCCGACACCCTCGAAGCCGCGGTGCGGGCCGCGGGCTACGACGAGCTGCGCGCCGAGCAGGCGGAGCGTCGGGCGCGCCGCGACCGGCGGGTGCTCGGCATCGGCGTGGGGACCTACGTGGAGGTGACCGCGGGCGGCATGACCAGCGAGTACGCCTCGCTCGACGTCCACGCCGACGGCACCGCCACCCTGGGCGTGGGCACCTCGGCCCACGGCCAGGGACACGCCACCGCCTTCGCCATGATCGTCGCCGACCGCTTGGGGCTGCCGGTCGACGCGGTCCAGGTGGTGGAATCGGACACGGCGGTCATCCCGCGGGGCCAGGGGACCGGCGGATCCCGGTCGCTGCAGGTGGGCGGGGGCGCGACCCACCGGGCGGCCGACGAGGTGTGGCAGGCGGCCCGCCGGCTGGCCGCCCGGCGGCTGGAGGCGGCCGAGGACGACATCGTGGTTACCGACGGGCGGGTCGGCGTCGCCGGCGTGCCCGCCCGGGCCCTGGAGTGGGCCGAGCTGGCGGCGGCCGCGGACGAGGAGGGCACCCCGCTGGCGTGGGCGGGCGACGTGGACCAGGGGGGCGCCACCTTCCCCTTCGGCTCGCACGTCGCCGTCGTCGAGGTCGACCTGGACACGGGGCGGGTGGTCCCCCTCCGCCACGTGGCGGTGGACGACTGCGGCCGGATCGTCAACCCGCTGATCGTGACCGGCCAGCAGCACGGTGGTATCGCCCAGGGCGTGGCCCAGGCGTTGTGGGAGGAGGTGGTCTTCGACTCCGACGGCAACCCCCGCACCGCCACCCTGGCCGACTACGAGATGCCCAGCGCGGCCGAGCTGCCCTCGTTCGAGGCTTCCCACACCGAGACGCCGACGACGGTGAACGCCCTGGGCGCCAAGGGGATCGGAGAGTCGGGGACCATCGGCTCGACGCCGGCAGTCCACAACGCGGTGGTGGACGCGCTGAGCCATCTCGGCGTACGCCACATCGACATGCCCTGCACACCGGAGAAGGTGTGGCGGGCCGTCAGGGACGCCGAGGCGGGCACGCCGCCCCCGTTGTGGCGCGACCCGCCGGCGATCTTCGACCAGCTGCCCCGGCTGGGGGAGGGTGAAGGCGGCCGGGAGGGCCTCGACATTTGATACGGGATAGCTGATGGGCCGGCACCCGCTCGGGCGGGCACTCTTCGACGACCTGACGTGGCGGGGCCTGGTCCACCAGGTCACCGACGCCGAGCTGCCCACCTTGCTGGAGCACGAGCGGTTCACCCTCTACATCGGCTTCGACCCGTCGGCCGACAGCCTGCACGTGGGCCACCTCCAGCAGCTGTGCCTGCTGCGACGATTCGCCGAAGCGGGACACCGGCCCATCGCCCTGGTGGGCGGGGGCACGGGGATGATCGGCGACCCGAGCGGGCAGAGCGAGGAACGGGCGCTGCTCGCCCCCGGTGACCTCGCCGCCAACAGCCGCGCCGTGCGCGCCCAGATCGCCGGGTTTCTCGAAGGCTCGACCGACGATGCCCTGTTGGTCGACAACCAGGAGTGGCTCGGCTCCGTCGTCCTCGTCGACTTCCTGCGCGACGTCGGCAAGCTGTTCACCGTCAACGAGATGGTGCGCAAGGACTCGGTGCGGAGCCGCCTGGAGGACCGCGAGCAGGGCCTGTCGTTCGCCGAGTTCGCCTACCAGCTGTGCCAGGCGTGGGACTTCGTCCAGCTGTACCAACGCTACGGCTGCCGGCTGCAGCTCGGCGGCAGCGACCAATGGGGCAACATCACCGAAGGCGTGGCCCTGGTGCGGCGCATGGCCCAGGCCTCGGCCTACGGGCTGACGTCGCCGCTGGTGACCAAGGCGGACGGCACCAAGTTCGGCAAGACCGGGACGGGGACCGTCTGGCTCGACCCGGCTCGCACCAGCCCGTACGCCTTCTACCAGTTCTGGTACCGGGTTCCCGACGCCGACGTCGGCGGCTACCTGCGCCGGTTCACCTTCCTCGAGCGGGCCGAGGTGGAGCGCCTCGACGAGACCACCGCCGAGCGTCCCGAGCAGCGCCAAGCGCAGCGGGTGCTGGCCCGCCAGGTCACGACCATGGTGCACGGCGCCGGCGAGACCGAGCGCGTCGAGGTACGCGGCCCGGGTGCTGTTCACCCCCGACGTGACCACCTTGGATGCCGCCACGCTGGCCGCCGCCCTGGCCGATGCCCCCACCACCGAGCTGGACGCCGGTCGCCTGGCCGGCGGGGTCGAGCTGGTCGACGCGGTGGCGCTGGCCGGCCTGGCCCCTTCCAAGGGGCGGGCCCGGCGGGAGATCACCCAGGGCGGCATCTACGTGAACGGGCAGCGGGAACCCGACCCGGCCCGGATCCTGCGGTCCGACGACGCCCTGCACGGCCGCTTCGTGCTCCTGCGCCGGGGGCGGGCCACCCAGCACGTGCTGGTGGCCCAGCGGTGACGGGAGGTGCGTTTCCGGCCGGCCACCGAGGCCGACGTCGCCACCGTCGTCGCCCTGGTCGAGTCGGCGTACCGGGGCGACGCCAGCCGGGCGGGGTGGACCACCGAAGCCGAGCCTGCTCGGCGGTCAGCGCACCGACGCCGCCGCGGTGGGCGAGCTCATCGACCGACCGAAGAGCATGGTCCTGCTCGGCGTTGCCGACGAGGACGGTGGTGGCCTGCGCCCACCTGGAGCAGCGGGCGCCGATGGCCTACTTCGGCCTGTTCGCGGTCGCACCCGACCGGCAGGGCGCCGGCGTGGGGGGCGCCACCCTGGCCGAGGCCGAGCGCATCGCCGGCGGGGAATGGCGGGCCGCGGCCATGGAGATGACGGTCCTGCGCCCGCGCCGGGACCTCCTCGCCTGGTACGAGCGGAGGGGCTATCGGGCCACGGGCGAGACCCGACCGTTCCCCTACGGCGACGAGCGCTACGGCGTACCGACCCGCCCGGACCTGGCGTTCGTGGTCCTGGTCAAGCCCCTGGTGCGGCCGTGAGCGCGGACGAGAGCGGCGGCGACTGGGCCCGGCCGGTCGTGCACTGGGAGCTGGTGGCACGCGACGTGGAGCGCCAGGCGGCCTTCTACCGTGCGTTGTGCAACTGGGAGATCGGCGACGGGCCGATCCGCAGCGTCGCCCCTGGCCTGGGCGGGCCCGAGCCGGGGCCGGCGGGCCACCTGCGCCAGGGGGATCGGAGCGGGGTGGTCCTGTACGTCCAGGTGCGGGACCTGGCCGCGTCGCTGGCCCGTGCCGCGGCGCTGGGGGCAACCGTCACCGCCGAGCCGTTCGACGTCCCCGGCGGCCCGACGCTCGCCGCCGTCGAGGATCCCGAGGGGAACCCGCTGGTGCTCGTCCAGCAGTAGTTAGTCGAGGGTGCGGAAGCGTTCGACGCGGATGGTGGCCCGATCGACGAAGGCCAGGAACTCGGCGGGGAGGCGATGGTGCTCCCAGCGCTCGGCGCACGCGTCGGCGTCGGCCTCGGAGCGCCACAGGTCGATGACGATCCACTCGCCGGCGTCGTTGCGGGCGGTGGTGCGCCGCAGCAGACCGGCCTGGTGGTAGGCGAAGCCGGTCTGGAGCCGTCGGTCGGCGGCCAGAAAGCCGGCCTCGTCGGCGCCGGCCGCCAGGCGGAAGCGCATGATCTCGATCATGACGAGGTGGGGAAAGGCGTCGCTTGAACCGCCGACGCGATGGCGGACGCCACGGCCGCGGCGTGCTGATCGTCGTCGTAGTGCTGCCGGGGCCAGAAGAACCCGCGCAGCCCGTCCTTGCGGCGGCGGGGGACGACGTGGACGTGCACGTGGGCCACGCTCTGGCTGACCTCGTCGTTGAGGGCCACGAACGCGCCGTCGGCGTCGAGCGCCACGCGCAGGGCCGCGGCCACGCGTCGGGCGGCGGCGAACAGCGGGCCGACCAGCTCGTCGGGCAGCTCGGCCAGGGTGGCGTAGTGCTGGCGGGGGATGACCAGCGTGTGCCCGGCGAAGAGGGGACGCCGGTCGAGGAAGGCGAGGATCGGCGGTTCGTCGAGCACGACGTGCGCCGGCGTGGCGCCGTCGCGGATCAGGTCGAAAGGGCAGGTCATGCGCGACGATGCTGGCATGTCCGACCCCTCGCACGTATCCCTGCACGGCGGCCTGCCCGAGACGGTGCTGCCGCCTCCGGACGACGACGCGGCCGCCGCCCTGCAGGCCGCCACCGCCGCCGACGGTCCGCAGCGGCGTCCCGCCCTCGGCCGGGTCGCCGCCGCCCATCCCCGGTTCCTCGCCGCCTGGGCGGAGCTGGCGGAGTCCGCCACCGATCCGGTCGAGTCCTATGCCTACGCCCGGGTGGGCTACCACCGCGGGCTGGACGCCTTGCGTGCGGCCGGGTGGCGGGGCTCGGGGTACGTACGCTGGCGGCACGAGACCAACCGGGGCTTCCTCCGTTCCCTCGACGCTCTGCGCCGGGCGGCGACGGCGATCGGCGAGGCCGACGAAGTCGAACGCTGCGCCACCTTTCTGCGCCAGCTCGACCCCGACTGGAGCGGGCCGGAGTGAGTCGCGGCAGCCGGGCGCTGGACGCCCACCTCGACGAGGCCGACGGCGGTCCGGCGACCCACCGGTGGCAACCGGCCACCTCCAACCGACTGCGGGGGGAGCCGCCGCTGTCGGTCCTCACCGGCCATCGCGTGGCGGGACATTGGCACGTGGTGACCTACGGGCTCAGCGAGCTGGAGTCGAAGCAGAGCGACGACCCCGAGCAGTCCGGGTGGGGGTTCGAGCTGACGATGCGCGCCCCGGATACCGGCGAGGAGCCGAGCTGGGTGGTGGACCTGTTGACCAACCTGGCGGCCTACGTGGGGACCCACGGCCGCCCGTTCGCGGCCGGCGACCACCTCGACCTGCGCGGCCCGATCAAGCTGCGGTCCGACAGCCGGTTGACGGCCGCCGCCGTGGTCGCCGACCCCGGGCTGGAGGCGCTGGACGGGCCGTTCGGGCGGGTCGAGTTCCTGCAGGTCGTGGGGCTGACCGCCGATGAGTTGGAGGCGTGCCGGGCGTGGGACACCGACGGGGTGATGGGGCTGCTGGGGGCGGACGACCAGTGGCTGACGACCCGGTTGGAGCGGGCCAGCGTGCTGGACGACCCCGCCCGGCGAGCCGCGGTCGACCAGCAGATGGCCATGGCGCCTCGGCGCGCCCACCGCGAGCTGTGTGTGGGGACGCTCGACGTGGGCCGGCGCCCGTTCGGGCGCGCCGTGGTCACCATGGGCGGCGGCGCCGCCGCCGCCCTCGGGCCTGCCCTGCGCCGGCAGCTGGTCATCGACGGCGCGTCGTTCGTGCTGGTGGGCGAGCGCGGCGAGGTGCGCTTCGCCGTCGCCGACGCGCCGGCGTGGACGCTCGCCGACGCGAGCGTCTCCATCACCGTCACCCCGGACGAGGTCGAGCCGCTGGCCCGGCTGTTCGACGGCCGCACCGGCTGGGGGCGGCGCCCGAGCCTGCGTGGCCTCCGCTTCCACGTCGTCGCGTGACGGGTTAGGGTGCGCGGTCGTGGCCGCTGTCAACGACGTCGTCGGCCCCATCCCGGCCGGCGCCGACCCCGACACCTACGACCGGCTGCGCCGACGGGTGCTGTGGTCGATGCCGTCCGGGCTGTACCTGGTGGGGAGCGCGGCGGGAGACGAGCTCAACCTCATGACGGCCAACTGGGCGGTGCAACTGGCGACCGCACCCAAGCTCCTCGGTGTCAGTATCGAAGCCGGCGCGCTCACCCACCGGCTCATCGACGAGAGCGGCGCCTTTACCCTCTCCATCCTCCACCGCGACGACCGGCCCGTGGTCCGCCACTTCTCCAAGCCGGCGGTTTGGGACGCGGCGGCGTCGACCCTGCACGGCTTCGCCGTTCGCCGCGGGCGCCGGGGAGTCCCGATCCTCGCCTCGGCGGCGGCGTGGCTCGAGTGCGAGGTCCGTCACCGCCTCGATTTTGACTCGCACACCCTGTTCGCCGGGGAGGTCGTCGATTGCGGCGCGGCCGACGAGATCGGCGACGTCCTGCGCACGGAAGACACCCGAATGAGCTACGGCGGTTGACTTCCAGAGGGGGGGTAAGCTCGCTCGCGGAAGGAGGGCGCATGGGATCTTCGGCTCCCGCCGGCGCGGCGCGCGACCACATCCGGCGGGCGATCCACGAGCACTTCGAAACCCGGGACCGGGGGGCCCGGGACGTGATCATCAACGCCTACCAGGGCTTGGCCTACTCGCTGGCGGCGCGCTTCGCCCAACGGGGCGAGGAGCTCGACGACCTCAACCAGGTCGCCCTCATCGGGCTGCTCAAAGCCATCGAGCGCTTCGATCCCAACCGGGGGGCGGAGCTCACCACCTTCGCCACCGCCACCATCCTCGGCGAGCTCAAGCGCCACCTGCGGGACCGGGGCTGGTCGGTCCGCCTGCCCCGACGCATCCACGACCTGCACCTGCGCGCCCAGCAGGCCATCGACGAGCTCACCCAGGAGCTGGGGCGCTCGCCCACGCTGACCGAGCTGGCCCGGCGCCTCAGTGCGTCGGTCGACGAGGTGGTCGAAGCGCTCGACGCCGGCGGACTGCGGCACAACGCCTCGCTGGAAGCCCCCCTTTCGCCGGGCGACGACCATTCGCTCACCAGCCGGCTGGGAGCGGGCGACGCCCGCCTGGCCGAAGTCGACGGCCGCCTGGCGCTCACTCCACTGCTGGCCCGGCTCCCCGAGCGCCAGCGCCAGATCCTCAACCTGCGCTTCGCCGTCGGCTGCAGCCAGACGGAGATCGCGGCGATGGTCGGGGTCAGCCAGATGCAGGTGTCCCGCCTGCTGGCCCGCAGCCTGGCCCAGCTGCGCGCCTGGTCCGAACCGGCGTGAGCCCGGGCGCGGCCGCGCCGGAGATCGTCACCCAGAACGATCGGCTCAAGGAGCTCATCCAGCGGCTGGTGGCGCTGCCGCGCTACGCCCTGGACACCGAGTTCCACCGCGAGCGCACCTACTGGCCCCGCCTGGCGCTGGTCCAGGTGGCGTGGCCGCCTTCGGCGGAGGGCCCGGCCGGCGTGGCTCTGATCGATCCGCTGGCGGTGGACGTGGCCGCCCTGGCCGACCTGCTGGCCGGGCCGGGGACGATGGTCGCCCACGCCGCCGAGCAGGACCTGGAGGTCCTGGAGCGAGCGTGCGGACGGGGACCGGGCCGCCTGTTCGACACCCAGGTGGCCGCCGGGTTCAACGGGCACGGCTCGGCGTCGCTGGCGTCGCTGACCGCCACCTACCTCGGGGTCAGCGTGACCAAAGGCGACCGCCTCACCGACTGGAGCCGCCGGCCCCTCGGCGCGTCGCAGCTGGCCTACGCCGCGTCCGACGTCGACCGACTCCTCGACCTGGCCGATGCCGTCGGCGACGAGCTCGACCGCCGGGGCCGGCGTGAGTGGGCGGAACAGGAGTGTTCGGCACTGCTCGCCCGTCCCCGCCGTCCCGCCGTCCCCGAGCAGGTGTGGTGGCGCATCCGTGACAACCGGCAGCTTCGCGGCGCATCCCGGGGCGTGGCCCAGGAACTGGCCGCGTGGCGGGAGCGCCGGGCCCGGGAGCTGGACCTTCCCCCCCGCCTGGTCCTGCCCGACCTGCCCCTCCAGGCCATGGCCCAGCGGCCCCCCCGCTCAATCGCCGACCTGCGCGAGGTGCGCGGCCTCGACGGCCGCTACCTGCGCGACGGGGTCGGCCCGGCGATCCTGGCCGCGGTCCAGCGGGGCCACGACCTGCCGGCCTCCGCCCTGCAGGTCGCGCCCGTCGAGGAGGTGTCGCGCCACCTGCGCCCGGCGGTGGCGCTGGGCGCGGCCTGGGTGGCCCAGCTGGCGCGCGACGAACACATCGACGCCGCCCTCCTGGCCACCCGCGCCGACCTCGTCGCCTATCTCCGCGGCGACGCCAACGCCCGCCTGGGGCAGGGGTGGCGGGAAGCGCTGGTCGGGCGGCGCCTTCGCCGGCTGGTCGACGGCGACGCCTCCCTGGCGGTGGCCGCCGGCGGGCGGCTGGTGCTCGAGGAGCGCTCCCGCCGCCCGCTCTAGCAGCTCAGAACACGTGCAGGCTGCGCAGGACGTCGAGGCTGCCGGCGTCAACGCCCTGAGTCTCGCCCCACGGGGCACGCTGGGTGATACGGCGGACGAACGTGGGCCCGTCGCAGGTGACCTGGCCGGCCACGGCCCCGGATCCCACCCTGATGGTGCGACCGCCGGGCCCGGTGACCACGATCTCGACCATCCCGGTCATGGCCGCGAGCACGTCGCCGTTCTGCTGGGGGAGGGCGGTCTCGATCCAGTCCAGGGTGGGGGCGAGGCGCAGCTCGTCGGACGGCGGCGGTGTACCGGTCAGCGCGCCACGGGGCGGGAACAGGTCGTCGCGGATGTGGACGTAGTGGTCGAAGCAGAACGCCGTCGGCAGCGCCGACGCCGGATAGGTCCCGAGATCGCCCAGGGGCACCTCGAAGTCCTGGTCGGCGAAGCCGGCCAGCACGTCCATGGCGGCGGCGCTGACCGATTCGTAGTCGGCCAGCACCTCGGACGGGCCCAGGGCCCGACGGGCTTCGACGTAGATCTCCTGGGCGGCCTCGGCGGGCCGTCCGGCGGCATCGGGGAGCTGGGACGGGTCGACGGCGGCCCAGAAGAGCGCGCCCATGTGGGCGATGACGTCCTTGACCGACCACCCCGGGCAGCCGCTCGGCGCCGCCCAGTCGGTGTCGGACAGGCCGGCGCCGATCTTGAGCAGCGCGGCCCGGTCCGCTCGCAGCGCGTCGATGGCAGATCCCATAGCTTCACCTCGTTGGATAGTGGCAAATGGCAACATAGTGATACTATGCCAGCGACCGGATTGACGCAAGAGGGGATCCCACGGACTACACAGGTGACGTGCCCGAGCGAGCCCCGTCCCTGCGCGCCGAACACGTGGCCCAGACCCGGACCGCGCTGGTCGCGGCCGGACGGCGTCTCTTCGGACGCCAGGGCTTCGCCGACACCTCGGTCGAGGACCTGGCCCGCGAAGCACGCGTGACCACCGGGGCCCTGTATCACCACTTCTCGACCAAGACGATGCTGTTCGAGGCCGTCTTCGAGCAGGCTCACGCCGAGCTGCTGGCGGCGTCGGCGCGCGCCGGCGAAGGGGCGGACGACGAGGTCGAGGCCCTGGCGCGCGGGTTCGAGGCGTTCCTCGACGCCGTGCTGCGACCCGACGTGCAACAGATCATCATCATCGATGCCCCGGCCGTCCTCGGGCTGGCCCGGTTCACCGAGCTCGACGAGCGTTACGCCCTCGCCGCCATCGTGGCTGCGCTCGAGGCGGCGGTGGCGTCGGGAACGCTTTCCGTCGAGGACCCCGAAACGGTCACCCGCTTGCTGCTCGGGGCGCTCACCCGGGGGGCCATGCTGATCGCCAACTCGCCCAACCCGAGGGCGACTCGCCACGCCGTCGCCAACGCCATGCGCACCCTGCTCAACAGCTTCGCCCGGCGCCCCGACGGCTAGCCGGCGGCTGCCAAGCTGGGGACGTGCGGCCCAGCCCGTCGAGCCACCTTCGCGTCGCCCGTCCCAGTCGTGACCTGGATCGAGCCGAGCGGTTCTGGGTGGACGGCCTCGGCCTGGAGGTGCTGTACCGGGTCGGCATCGAGGCCGAGGGCGATCACGCCCTGTTGATGCTGGGGTGGCCGCAGGCGGCGTGGCACCTGGAGCTGGTGGGAGACCCGCACGGCGAGACTCCACCCCGCCCCACCGAGGAGGACCTCCTGGTGCTCTACGTGGGCGGCCCCGTCGACGAAGGCTCGGTCGATCGCCTGGTGCGTGCCGGGGCTCGGCGGGTGGCGGCGCGCAATCCCTATTGGGACCGGTGGGGGGTCACCGTCGTCGATCCCGACGGGTACCGCCTGGTCCTGAGCCATCGCTCGTGGCCGTGACCGAGACCTCAGAGGGCGCCGCGGTCGGGCGTCCCCGCGGGGTGGGCCTGCAATACCTGCAGGTCGAGGTCGCCGGTCAGCTTGCCGGAGAGGCGGCCGCCCAGCTCGGCCATGGCGTCGCCCCGCCCGTGGGCGGCGAGGGCTTCGGGGCTCGCCCACTTCTCGACCATGACCAGCCGGTCGCTGCCCTCGTGCAGGGCGTAGAGCTCGCAGCCCTCGTCCTCGGCGTGGACCCGGGCGATGGTCTGCTCGAAGGCGGCGACGACCTCGTCGCGGTGCTCGGCAGCGGGGTAGACGGTGGCGACGACCACGACACTCATGGGCTCTCCTCGGGGACGGGGGCGGGCCGCAGCACGACGGCCCGGTCGGGGCCCAGGATGCCAGGGTCGCCGCCGCCGGCACCGTCGGAGCTGACCTCGACCACCCATGCGCCGGGATCGAGCGCCGGCGGCCACGGCTGGACGTCCCCGGTGAAGTTGATTGCCACCAGGCGCTCGTCGCCGTCGGCCCGGCGCCGGTAGGCGAGCACGCCGGGACCGGCGTCCAGCGCTTCCATGGCGCCGTGGCGCAGCGCGGGCGACGCCCGGCGAACGGCCAGCAAGCGGCGGTAGAGGCACAGCACGCTGCCCGGGTCGGCGTCCTCGGCAGCCACGTTGCGGTCGGTGTCGGCACCCGGCGGCCACGGCAGCCACGGCCGGGCGTCGGCACCGCCCGCCCAACCGTGGCCCGGTTCCGCCGTCCACGGCAGCGGGGCCCGCTGACCGTCCCGGCCGCCGGGGTCGACGCGACGTTCGGCGGGCACCACGGCGTCGCCCAGGCCCAGCTCCTCGCCGGCGTAGAGGAACGGCGTGCCCCGCAGCGTGCACAGCAGCACTGCGGCGGCCCGGGCCCGGGCGTCGCTGCCGTAGCGACTGCGGTGACGGGGGAGGTCGTGGTTGGACAGGACCCAGGCCGGCCAGCCGACGGGCCCGATGTGCGCTTCGGTCTCGTCCACGGCGCGCCGCCACGCCGACGCCTCCCACGGCGCGAACAGCGGCGCGAAGTTGAACGCCAGGTTCAGTTCGGGGCGGGTCGAAGTCCCGTAGTAGGGGGCCACCTGGGCGGTCGAGAGCAGGAACACCTCGCCCACCATCATCCGGTCCGGGTAGGCGTCCACCACCCGGCGCAGCTCGGCGAGCAGGTCGTGGGTCTCGGGACGATCGTTGCCCAGGGTGGCCGGGAGGGCGGCGACGTCGGCGGGCAGGTCGCCCAGCTCGGGGTCCTTGCCGAGGACGTGCACCGCGTCGAGGCGAAACCCGTCGACGCCCCGGTCGAGCCAGAAGCGCAGCGTGTCCGCCATGGCCTGGGCGGACCTCGGGATGGGCCCAGTTGAGGTCGGGCTGCTCGGACAGGAACGAGTGCAGGTACCACTGACCGGTCGCCTCGTCCCACGTCCACGCCGGCGGGAACTCGCCTCCGCCGATACCGGCGAAGGCGGCGCGCCAGTTGTTGGGGAGGCGACCGGGAGAGCCGGGAGGTCCGCTGCCGCCGGCCGCGTCCGCCCGCCCGTCCCGCCATAGGTACCAGTCCCTTCTGGCGCTGGCGGGCGACGAGCGGGAATCGAGGAACCACGGGTGACGGTCGCTGGTGTGGTTGGGTACCCAGTCGATCAGGACGCGCAGGCCGGCGGCGTGGACGTCAGCCACCAGGCGGTCGAAGTCGGCCAGGGTGCCGAAGAGCGGATCGACGTCGCAGTAGTCGGCCACGTCGTAGCCGAAGTCGGCCATCGGCGACGGATAGAAGGGCGACAGCCATACCGCGTCCACGCCGAGGTCCACGAGGTGGTCGACGTGGCGGCGGATGCCCTCGAGGTCACCGATCCCGTCGCCGTCGGTGTCGCAGAACGACCGGGGGTAGATCTGGTAGACGACGGCGTCCTCCCACCAGGGAGCGCCGCTCACGAGGACGAGGACGGTCGCAAGTCGATGGTCAGGGTCAGCACCCCGTCGTCGAGGCTGGCGTCGGCGTCGCCGATCATGGCGTAGTCCATGTAATCGACCCGGGCCTGCTCGACGAAGCGCTTGCGCTCGGCGCCTTCCACCGGCGGCAGGCCGCGCGAGCGGACGGCCTTGGCCCTGGCCTGGAAGCGGCCGATCATGGCCTCCACGTCGAACCCCTCAGCCATGGCAGCATGGTACCTGCGCCCGGGACGGGCGGCCGGGCGGTACACTGCCCGCTGGTAACGCACGTCTCGATCGGGGAGTACCACGTGAAAAAGGGACGGCATCGGCGCTTCGAAGAAGCGCGTGCACTGAAGCGCTCGACAGAGGCGGAGGTCGAGCCTTGCCCCGAATGTGGTGCCGAGCCCGGCTCTGAGCACGCCGCCTGGTGCATGGCCATGGAGGACGAGCTGGAAGACGACTACTCCGACTCGGAGTCGCACCCAGCCTGAGCGGCTGGGAGCGGGATAACAGCCTGAGCGGCTGGGAGCGGGATAACCGCCTGAGCTAGCGGGCTCGCACCGTCGGGTGGGGGAGGGAGACCGTGGTCTCCCGTTCGCCGAGGTAGCCCGAGAGCAGGTGGTACACCTCGGGGCCGACCAGGGCGATGAGCTCGGCGCCCATGGCCCGCCACACCGGCCGGGAGCCGACGAAGGCCTCCGGCGCCTCGGTGCACCACCAGTGGAACTCCTCGCCGCCGTCGCCCCAATGCCGGCGGTCCCACTGGCTGACCGTGGAGGTGACGTGGCCGCCGTCGCCGACCTGGTCCTCCCGGCGGAGCGGCAGCTGCCAGCAGACGTCGGGCTTGAGCTCCAGGGGGAGCTGGTCGCGGCGCAGGGCGGCCTGGTGCAGCGCGCACCCGGCGCCGGCGGGAAAGCCGGGTCGGTTCAGGAAAATGCACGCCCCGTCGACCAGCCGGGTGGTGCGGGTGCCGTCGCGCTGGGTGCGGACCACCCCTCGCCGGCCCCGGTCGGCCAGCTGCCACTCGTCGGCGGTCAGGGTGCGGGCCGCGGCCTGCACCCGCTCGACGTCGGCGTCGTCGGTGAAGTGGGCGCCGTAGGAACAGCATCCCTGCTCCAGCTCGGGCGCCGGCCCGGTCAGCACCCCCTGACAGCCATGGCCGTAGATGCACGTCCAGCGCGACAGGAGAAACGTCACGTCGAACACCCAGGTCCGGTCCTCTTCCGGATCCTCGAACGACACCCATTCGTGCGCTCCGGCCGGGGCAGCCGTCGCCGGCGCGGCCGGCGGCGGGGCAGCACGGGGTGGGGCGACGCGACGGTCGCCCTTTCCCCGCTTCTTGTCCTTCTTCACCGTCTTCGTCATCCGACCTCTCCGAGCTCGTTCAGCAGCTCCCCGGCGGCCAGCAGCCCCCGCCAGAACTGGTCCATCACCATGCGCTCGTTCGGCGCGTGGAAGCGGTCCCCGGGCAGCGACACCCCCAGGAACAGGACGGGTGCTTCGAGGACCCGGCCCAGCGCCTCTTCGGGCCCGCTGCCGCCCTCGCGCGTGTACAGCGGGGGACGGCCCCACACCCTTTCGATGACCCGTGCCAGCGCAGCAACGGCCGGGTCGTCGACCGGGGTGAGCGCCGGCGCGACCGCGCCCTCGGGCGTCACCGTGACCTCGACGCCCGGCGGGACCTGCGCCGCGACCCAGGCGCGGAATGCCTCGCTCACCTCGTCGGGACGCTGGTCGGGCACCAGGCGCAAGGCCACCTTGACGCCGGCCGTGGCCGGGACGATGGTCTTGATCCCCGGTCCGTCGTAGCCACCCCGGAGGCCGACGATCTCCGCCGTCGGCCGGATCCCGATGCGTTCCAGCGGGCGGTATCCGTCCTCGCCTTCCAGCGTGGTCACGCCCGCGGTCGCCAGGAAATCGGCCTCGTCGAACGGCTGGGCGTCGAGGGACGCCTGCTCGGCCGGGCCGAGCGGCCGGACCCGGTCGTAGAAGCCGGGGACGGTGACCCGATGGCGCTCGTCGTGCAGCGCGGCCGCCAGCCGGGCGGCGGCGCGGGCCGCGTTGGGAACTGTCCCGCCCCACAGGCCGCTGTGCAGGTCCACCCGGCCGGTGCGCAGGGCCACGTCGAAGGCCACCAGTCCCCGCAGACTCACCGTGGTCGACGGGACGTCGGCGGCGATCATCCCCGTGTCCGACACCACCACCACGTCGGCGGCGAGGCGGTCGCGGTGGGCGCCGAGGAGCTGCTCGAAGGTCGGGCTGCCCACCTCCTCCTCGCCCTCGATCAGGAACTTGAGGTTGACCGGCAGGGCGCCGGCCGTGGCCAGGACACCGCGGGCCGCTTCGATCTGGTACAGGGTCTGGCCCTTGTCGTCGATGGCGCCGCGCGCCCGGCACTCGCCGTCGACGATAACCGGGTCGAACGGCGGGCTCGTCCACTCCTCCAGCGGATCGACCGGCTGCACGTCGTGGTGGCCGTAGACGAGGACGGTCGGGGCGTCGTCGCCCGCGTGCAGCCAGTCGGCGTAGACCGCCGGCGCGCCGGCGGGACCGTCCGCCGGAGCGGGGGCGTGGAGGAGCTCGACGTGTTGCAGGCCGGCGGCTTCGAGGAGGCCGGCGCAGAACCGGGCCGACGCCACCACGTCGCCGGCGTGCTCGGGCTGGGCGGAGATGGACGGGATGCGCAGCCACTCGATCAGGGTGGCCACGATGCGCTCGCGCTGGGCGCCGACGTAGCGGTCGAGAAGCAGGGAACCCATGGCCTCCGCACGCTAGCGGGCGGTCCCCCGGGTTACGGACGAGCGCCTAGCGTCGAGCGCCGTGCAGATCAGGCGGGCAGCCCGCGCCCGGCGGGGGGTCGTGGCGTCGGTGGCGGCGGTGGTCGCACTGGTGGCCCTGGTGGGCTGCAGCAGCGGCGGGAACGGGTCCCACGGCGCTCAGGGCGGGACCAGCTCCTCCAGTTCGTCGTCGACCAGCGCCGCCGGCGGCTCACCTGCGACCGGTTCGAACGCGTCGACGGTGTCGTGGAAGCCGTGCACCGGTTCCGGCCTCGGCGCGGCGGGGCTGCAGTGTGCCACCGTGCGGGTGCCCCTGGACTACTCCCAACCCGACCAGGGCACCATCGGCATCGCCATCGACCGCCTGCCGGCCACGGGGACCAAGATCGGCAGCCTGCTCCTGAACCCCGGGGGGCCGGGGGCCTCCGGCCTGACCTTCCTCCCCCAGGTCGCCCCCCAGCTGAACCCGACGCTGCGGGCCCACTTCGACCTCATCGGCTTCGACCCCCGCGGCGTCGGCCGGAGCGCGCCGATCCGCTGCGGCCCGGGCAGCAACCTCGACCAGTACCTGGCGGTGGACGAGGCCCCGGTCGACCCGGCCGGGGTCAACGCCCTGCTCAGCGCGGACAGCCAGCTGGTCAAGGAGTGCCAGGCCGGCAGCGGCCGCCTGCTGGCCCACGTGGGCACGGTCAACGCCGCCCGGGACATGGACCGCATCCGCCAGGCGGTGGGCGACGCCAAGCTCAACTATCTCGGGTTCTCCTACGGGACGCTGCTGGGCGCCACCTACGCCGGCCTGTTCCCGACCCACATCCGGGCCATGGTGCTCGACGGGGCCATCGACCCCTCGCTCGACGCCGTGCAGGAGGTCGACACCCAGTCGGTGGCGGTCGACATGGAGCTCGCCGACTTTTTCGACTGGTGCGCGGCCAACACCGGCAACTGCGGGTGGACGCCCGCCGGGGGCCGGGCCAACATGGAGGCGGCGGTCCTGGCCCTGATCAGCGGCGCCCGCCAGCACCCGACGACGGTGCAGGGCCGCCAGGTCGGCTCCACCCAGGTGCTGTACGGCATCGCCGACGCCTTGTACTCGACCCAGTCGTGGCCCGAGTTGGGCGCCGCGTTGCAAGCGGCGGGCAACGGTGACTTCAGCCAGCTGCTGAGCATGTTCGACGACTACGTCGAGCGCAACGCAAGGCACTACAGCAACCAGGTGGTGGGACAACGCATCAGCGGAGGGGGGCCAACGGCACCTACAGCAACCAGGTGGTGGCCGACAACGCCATCAGCTGCGACGACCAGCCGTGGCCGTCCGCCGCCCAGATCGAAGCGGGGGCGGCGACGGCGGCCACGACCGCACCCGTGTTCGGGGTCGCCAACCTCTACAGCGGCCTGCTGTGCACGGTGTGGCCCAGCGCCCCGACCGACCCGCCGCATCGCATCACCGCCCCGGGTTCACCGCCCATCGTCGTGGTCGGAAGCACCGGCGACCCGGCCACACCGTACGCGTGGGCGCAGTCGTTGGCGTCCCAGCTGTCGAGCGGCGTCCTGCTCACCCGGGTGGGCGACGGGCACACCGGCTACCTGTTCAGTTCGTGCGTGCGCAACCGGGTCGACACCTACCTGGTCGACCTCCAGCCGCCGGCGGCGGGCACCCGCTGCCCGTCCGACACCGGCTCCTGACGTCGACCGTCTGGGACGAAAGGCCGGTTCGGATATCAGGCTTCGGATCGTGCGGTGGGGATGATGTCGCCGAGTTTCCAGCTGCGGTCGAAGTACGGCTCCAGGGGGCCGTAGAACCGGAAGTAGGAGAACCAGTGCCGACCAGGGACGGTCTGGATCCAGTTCGACTCGTGGCCCTCGGGTTCTTGCGGCCCGAAGTACAGCTCGACCGAACCGTCGTCGTTGTACACCAGCTCAGGGTCACGAGAGCCCCGGTCACCCCGGCCCTGGGCGTTGTCCACCAGGCAACGGGTGTCGGCGTCATAGACCGTTGCCGACCAGAACAGCTTGGCCGGCGGGTTCGCTGGGACGTGGAGCGTGTACGCCTTTGCGCCCTCTAGCCAGTTGCTCTCCGCATCGGTGTAGGTGCTGAGATAGGCCTGGCCGAATCCGGGCGTCTGGCTCTTCATCGCTTCGGAAAAGCTCACCGCCTCGTAGAACCACGAAGCGCGTTCCAGGAGCTGGTCGTAGTACGGACCACGCTGGGAAGAGTTGTCGAGTGGGATGACGAGGTCCCACTGCCGCTCGGGCCAGTACCGGGAGCCGCTGAACCGCTTGGCGAAGGTGTTGGCCTTGGCCATGAGCTCACCGGCGGCTGCGCCCTCGAGGAGGATCCTGGTCAGCCGCTCGTCGGGGACGAAGGGCTGGCCCCTCTCGATGCCCAGCTGCTTGAGCATGGCCAGGTAGAAGCGGTCCCGTTCGTCGACGATCTCCGACTGGTAGATGTCGTGCACGCGGACCCAGTACTCCAGCCCTCGGGGTTGGTCGCCCGACCACGGTCGGCCGGCGGGTGAGACAAGGCGGGTCGGCGGCGGGTCGTCCCGCCGGTCGAAGGGGTAGATACGCACCTGCTCGATTAGCTGGCGGGCTCGATCGGCGTCGGGGTCGAGGGTGCGGAAGCCGAACATGACGTGGGTGCCGGTGGCCTGCAGCAGCCTGCTGTCTGCCAGCGACGGAGCGTCTTGGCCCGGCGGCACGATCAGGTAGCGGCCGCCCCTTCCCCGGTCGGGACCCATCTCGCCCATCACGCCGATCTCGCGCTGCCAGAAGTCCGAGACGCCGCCTGCGGTCGGTCCCGCCGGCATCTCGATGATCAGCGGCCCCGTCTCGCCCAGGTCGATGAAGTTGAGCAGGTACGGCGTGGTGGCGTTGGCGGTGATGAGCCCGAGCCGGTCCCGGTAGGTCACGTAGTGAACGAGGTCGAAGTTGGTAGCCCCGAAGATCTCGCGGTGCACCCGTTGCCATTCGGCGTAGGCGACGAGGGGGAGGGCCCAGAGGTAGGCCTGGGTGGCCAGCTGGTAGTCGAGCTCGTCGAAGATCAGTCCAAGGTCGCTTCGTTGCGGCAGCTCGCCGTCCATCGCGACTTGCCCGAGGCGACCGGAGAGCGGTGGTTCGGTCATCATCGTCCTCTCCCGGATCCCGCCGGTGATGCCCGTTACTGGGCCTGTCGGGACTGCTAGCCGGCGGCCAGTGTGGCCGACCATCCTGATCATCGACACTATGTGCCACGATGCTGGTCATGGGCACGGTGATCGGAAGCCGTAGCCACCGACACCGCCGAAGGAAGCCAAGAAGGTCCGTCGCTCCCGGAGGATCGGGCGACGTGACACCCCCCCGGGCCCCGCCGTGAGGGGTCCACACTGGCCTCCGCTTCCCATGTCCACGACCGCCGCCCTCTCGGCCGCGGCGGTGGGCGAGACGGTCGGCGGCCCTTCGCCCATCGAGGTGTTCCCGACGGTGCGGGCCGCGGTGAAGGCCACGTCGCGTCCGGCATCGACATCCGCGGCACCGACCCGGCCGGTGGACAAGGAACCAACGTTCGAGGAGGGGAGCCATGGGACAAGCGATCGGTGAGAGCATTCCCCTTGCCATCGGGGTGGCGATCAGCCCCATCCCGATTATCGCCGTGATCCTGATGCTGCTGTCCAAGCGAGCCGGCGCCAACAGCACGGCCTTCGGGCTCGGCTGGATCGTGGGCATCGGAGGCGCCACGGCCGTCGTGTTGGTCGTAGCGGGCTCAATCGGCACCACGTCGAGCGGCGGTCCGTCGCACGGCACCTCGGTTGTCAAGCTCGTGCTGGGCGTGCTCGTGCTCGTCCTGGGCGTGCGGAACTGGCACAAGCGTCCCGAGCCCAGCGAGACGGCCCCCCTGCCCAAGTGGCTCCAGGCGATCGAGAACATCACCCCGGTCAAGAGCGGCGCGCTGGGCATCGGGCTCTCCGCCCTCAACCCCAAGAACCTCCTGCTGATCGTGGGCGGCGGGATCGCCATCTCCCAGGCACCCACCTCGCCGGGAGGTCACGTCGTGGCTGCGGTCGTCTTCGGAGCCCTCGCCGCCAGCACCGTCGTGGTGCCGGTCGTGCTCTATCGGGTCCTAGGGACAAAAGCCGAGCACGTGCTGGGCTCGCTCAACACCTGGTTGCGGGCCAACAACGCCACGGTCATGGCGGTCCTGCTGCTCGTCATCGGCGTTGTCCTCGTCGGAAAGGGGATTGCCGGCTTCTGAGGACCGGACCGCAAGGATCGGCTCTCGAAAGGCGAACGACGCTCCGCATCTGTTCGTCGCGAAGGGGACAGGACCAGGACCCTCCCCCAACTGCAACATGCTCATGTCGGACGGCAGCGTGCGAGGAGTGATGCTCGGAACCCGTCCCGGAACCTGACCCAACCGACCTGGGAACCGGCGGCGATCACGACGGCAGCGCCGCGGCGCGTCGCACGTAGGCAGGCCACCAGCGGTGGCGGTAGGCCAGGCGCAGCGGCGCCGGCAGGTGGCCGAGGGTTGCCTGGGTGGTGGTCGTGTCGGCACCGTCGAGTATCCATGGAAAGAACCGTGCCGCCCCTCGGAGCCCGACGGCCCGTCGTTGCGCCTTGACGAACCCGGCGTACTCGGCAACTCCGATATTGGCCTTCACCAGCGGGACGGCCAGGCGCTCTTCGGCGTCGAGGTGGGAGCTGAGGGCGGCGCCCAGTTGCTCGAGGGCTTCGACGGTCCCACCGTCCTCGGACGAGCCCGTTGTGTCCGGGAGACGGGCTAAGCCCGTCGTCACGGCGTCGACGAGCGGTTCGAGCCGGCGATGATCGGCCTCCATCGTCTCCAGAACCCCGAGGTCGGCTGGCGTCCCGGAGAGGTGAGCGCGGACCAAGGGCCACAGCTGGTCGTCTTCGACGTGGTGGTGGTGTCGCAGCTGGTCGTCCAGGAAGCGCCAATGGTCGGATATGGCCGCGACCTGCGGGTTGTCGCGGCCCGGGAGGGCCTTCACCGCGGTGACGAGGCGACCCAGATCCCGACGGAAGGCGTCGTGGATGAGCAGCATGATGCCGACGTCGATGCTCTCGGGATGGTTGGCTGTGTCCTCGGCGGGAGCGGTGGCTTGCGGTCGGGTGGGGGTCATGTGGTCGTGTCCCTTCAGGCTGGCGACGCCGGTCGGGCCGGCGTCCCGTTTTCGGTCATGCGGCGCGAACGTGCCCGGGCGTCGCCACCGGGTGGGACGGTTGGCGCAGCACGCGGGTGCTGGTGACGGCGAGCAGGACCAGCCAGCACACGAACCCGACGGTGCCGACGGCGAGCAGGTTCGAACCGTGGATCTCAGCGACTGCCGGTGCGGGAGGGACGCCAGCTCATGAGTGCGTCGCCGCCGGTCGTGAACCCCGCCTTGGTGGACAACTTCATACAGGGCGTGGGTGGAGGTGAACTCGGACCAGTCCGGCTTGGAGAGGAGCCGGCGGAAGCCGTCGTCGTGGGCGGCCTTCCACTGGTCGGCGGTCTCCCACTCGGCGTAGTTGACGAACCGGTAGCGGGCGTCATCGTGCAGCGAGCGGTGAAGCCGGTGGCTGAGATAGCCCGGCTTGGCGGCCATGTAGGCATTGACCTCCTGCCAGAGCGCCAGGAATGCTTCTTCGCGGCCGGGGGCGACTTCGAAGCAGTTCACGAACGGGACCAGCGACATCGTGTCCTCCTTGCCCTTTACTCCTGTGCATTCACTACATACTTATGTAGTAGCTACACGTTGTTATACTTTGGCATGGCAGCGCCGTCAAGCCCAGCGTCGTCGCTTGTTGGGCGGATCCGCTCTTGACCGACGCAACCGGAGGACGGGCGTCTCAGCGACGTCGGACGCGGAAGGCGATCGTCGATGCCGCCGGCCAGTTGCTCGTCGCCGGCCATACGCCGTCCGTCGACGAGATCGCCGAAGCCGCGGACGTCTCGCGCCGCACCGTGTACCTGCATTTCCCGACACTCGACCAGTTGCTCATCGATGCCGCGGCCGGGGCGTTGAGCAACGCGGGGGTCGAGGCTGCGCTCGATGAACAGGTCACCGGCGCCGACGCCGCCGAACGGGTGGAGGCGCTCACCCGCACCCTGCTGGGGCTGGCGCCGGTCGCGCTTCCGTTAGGGCGCCAGCTGATCCGCCTGACCGTCGATGCCCAAGAGCCGGAGACCCCTGGGCGAGCGAAGCGCGGCTTTCGGCGGATCGAGTGGATCGAGCAGGCGGTCGCACCCCTCCGCGGCCAGCTGAGCGAAGAGCAGCTCGACCGGCTCGTCTCCGCCCTTGCCATGGTGATCGGGTGGGAGGCCATGATCGTCCTGCGGGATCTACACGGCCTGGACGTCGATCGCGAGCGGACGACCGCGGTATGGGCGGCGCGCGCCCTCGTCGAGGCCATGCTCGCCGAGTCCGAAGGTGCCGGGCGTACCCGCCGCTCGTCCGATTCCCAGCAGGGGAAACGCCAATGAGGCCCGGCCCGGCGCGGCCGGGACCGGACCACCGGGCGGCATAGGGTTCCCGTCCGTGGCCGGGGAGTTCCAGGAGATCAAGGCCCGCCTCGACGCCATCGCCGAGGAGCTGGCCGACCTCGCCCTGGAGCGCCTGCGCGAGTCGATCGACGCCGGCGGGGTGGAGCTGCCCGTCGACGAGCGCCGTCTGAGCCGGGCCCGTCGGGCGGTGGAGAAGGCGGCCGCCCTGCTCGCCGAACCCGACGACGCCGAGTAAGCGCCCCTGCTCCCGCCGGTTTGGGCCATGCGCGCCCATTCGGACGTTTATGGTGTGTGGCCATGTCCCCCCGTTTCGCGCCTATCGCGGTGGCTCGGACGCGCCCAGCGCGCCACCGGGGCTCGCCCCTGGGCCGCCGCCGCGCCCGCTGCTGGCCGTGCTCGCCGTGCTCGGGCTGGTCGCCGGCGCCTGCGGGAGCAGCGCCAAGAAGACGTCGGCGCCGTCCGGGACCGTCGTCGGTGGCCATTCTGGTGTCGGGGTTTGCCAGCTCGCTGCCGGCCAGCAGCTACAACCCCCTGACCCAGGGCGCGCCGGCGCTGACCACCATCGAATCCAACTTCGATCCCAAGGCCTCCCAGGAACCGCCGGGATGCGCCTCCCAGCCCAACCTGACGGCCACGTTGCGCAGCGCGGGGGCGCTGATCCTCCCCTTCAGCTACAACGGCGTCCACCTCGTCGGGCCGGCCAGCGCGCCGAGCCTGACCGTGGCCAGCTATCCCACGAGCATGCCCTCGACGACGCTGCCCCAGGCGGTGGCGCCGGCGCTGGCCAGCGAGGTCGACCAGGTCCAGACCCTGTGGCCCAAGGCCCACGTGGTGGTGGTCGGCCACAGCGAGGGCGGCTACGTGGCCCAGCAGTACTTCCTGCGGAACTTCGACCCGTCCCGCCAGCCGGAGGTCCGGGGGATCTTCTCGCTCGACAGCCCCATCAACGGGGTCAGGAACGGGCCGCTGGTGATGTCGCTGCTCAACCTGATCAAGCTCCCGGCGTCGCCGGCCCTGCTCGCCCAGTTCCAGAGCGCGTGGAACAACGCGCCCAGCAACGACGCCGCCATCCTGGCCAAGGAGGGCAAGGCTGCGCCCTACGTGGCCGTGGGCACCGCCAACGACAACCTGTACCGCATCGTCGATGACCCGGTCGCCGGGCTGACCTCCCAGCTGCTGGTCGGCGCCGGCCGCCAGCCCATCACCACGCCCGGATCGCCCAACCTCGTCAATCCGGCGGCGCCGCCGATCGCCGGCGTCAGCGACCCGCTCGGCGTGCTGGCCAGCCACGACTGCGTCATGGGCAGCGCGGCAGCGATCAAGGCGGTCGCCGACCGGCTCTGAGGGTCCCGCCCGAGCGCGGCGTCAGGTGAGCTGGTTGAGGGCGTCGACGAGCTGGCGCAGGCGGGCGTAGGAGAGCCGGTCGAAGGCCAGCGCCACCCGCGGCAGCTCGGGGTGGTCCTCGGGCCGGCGCTCGACCGGCAGGGGCCCGGCGAGGACCTCGATGCCGCCGCGGGTGCAGATGTCGGCGAACCGTTCGGACAGCTCGGCCGCCTGGCGGTCGTCGGGGGCCCGCTGGAGGCGGATCACCAGGACGTCACCCACCCAGCGCAGGGAGTGGTAGTTGCGGTAGAAGCCCAGGATCTCGTCGGCGGCGGCCGCCACCGAGTCGGTGATGGTGTACAGGACGCGGTCATCGGGGCCGATGAGGGCGGCGCCGGCCACCTCCTCGGTGAGGAACGCCTCCCACCCCTTCCAGTAGCTGCCTCCGGGCGTGTCGAGCAGCACCACGGGCGCAGGCTCGGCCTTCCCCGTCTGCAGCAGGGTGAGCAGCTCGAAGGCCTCGTCCAGGGTCCCGAACCCGCCGGGGAGGACCACGTAGGCGTGGGACTCCTTCACCAACAGCAGCTTGCGGGTGAAGAAGTACTTCATGGAGACGAGCTTGGACGCCGAGGCGATGAACTCGTTGGCTCCGGTTTCGAACGGCAGGCGGATGTTGATGCCGAACGCGTGGTCCGGCCCGGCGCCTTCCAGCCCGGCGGCCATGATGCCGGGACCGGCGCCGGTAACCGTCGACCAGTCCGCTTCGGCCATGCGTGCGGTCAGGTCCCGCGCCTGGGCGTACAACGGGTCGCTCGGCAGGGTCCTCGCCGAGCCGAACATGGTGAGCTTGCGCACCTGTCGGTAGGGGGCGAACACCTGGAAGCCGTCGCGCATCTCGCGCAGGGCGGCGTTGGCGATCTTGAGGTCGAGACGGTCGGTGCGGTCCTCGGCCAGGCGCAGGACCGTGGCCAGCAGCTCGGCCAGCTGATCGCGGTTGGCGGAGGGACGGATGGCGTCGAGGAGGTCGCTGACGCGGTCGTCGACCTCCGGCCGCCCGGTGCGGGGTGGCGAGCCGCGAGGGCGGGAGTGGTCGGCCATGATCGTCTCCAGGGTGGCACGCCCACGAGCGCAGGCGGCGCCGAGGCCGCAGTCCAAGCGGCGCCGCGGTTCAGTCGACGAGCGAAGCCGGCGCCGCCGCCCGGTCGATGAGCCACACCACCTCGTCGGCCCGAATGCGCTGGGCGGGCAGGTCGGCGCCGTCGACCAGTGCGGTCATGGCCTCCCGCTTGGACTCGCCCATGACGGTGACCACGACCAGACGGGCGCGGGCGATTCCGGCGAAGGTCAGGCTCATGCGCGGATGAGGGTTGCGTCCCGACGGGTCCTCGTTGAGCGTGACCAGCTGGCCGGGGTCGGCGTCGAGCCCGGGGGAGTTGGGGAACAGCGACGCAGTGTGGCCGTCGGGCCCGACCCCCAGGTGCACCAGGTCGAGCTTGCCCACCTCGCCGATGCGCAACTGGTAGGCATCGGGACCCTCGGCGCAGCTCATGGGGTACACGGCGTTGGCCGCCCCCACCGCTTCGAGCAGCTCGCGCCGGCCGAGCAGCTGGTTGGAGTCGGGGTCGTCGGGCGGCACGCACCGCTCGTCGCCCCAGTACACGTTGACCGACAGCCAGTCGATCAGCTGCGCGCTCATGGGCGCCAGTCGCTGGTAGCAGGCCTTGGCCGTGGAACCTCCGCTCAGGGCCAGGCAGAACATCTCGTCGACCCGCGCTTGAAAAGCACCGATGACGCGCTCCGAGAAGGCGCCGGGCACGTCGTCGACGACGATCAGGTCTCCATACACCGCCGCGAACCTAGTGGTCCGACGCCCACCCGGCGGACGACATACGGCCCCTCAGGCCACGAGGGTGCCGGCGGCGGCCAGGGCGGCCGCCCACACGGTGTCATCGGCGTACATCCGGCTGAGCGCCGCCGCCAGGGCGGTGGGCAGCGACGTGTCCGGCAGCTCCACCACCTGCGCGGGCGGGTCGCCGCCGCCATCGTCTGCGCCTGGCGAGACCGGCGCCGAGCGGACCGGGCGGGGACGGCTCGTCCCCGCCCACAGGCCCCGGCGCCCTTCGAGGCGCCCCACGGCGAACCGGGCCGTCTCGCCGCCCTCCGTGGCGTGCAGCTCGATGGCCAGATGGCGGGCGTCGGCCAGCTCCACCTGGCGGGGTGCCAGGCCCAGCTGGGCCACCAGCCAGCCGCCGATGAGCTGGCGGGGGCCGGGCTTGCCCGTCACCCGGCCGGCGGTGACGCCGAGGCAGAAGCGGCGGTACTCGGGGGGGTCGAACAAGCTGGCGACCAGGTCGCGGTAGGGCTCGAGGCGCACCCACGACAGGTCCACCACCACCCGCCGGCGGGCCAGCTCGAGAAGGCGGCGCAGGGCGAGGGCGTCGTCGGTGTCGCGGGTGTCGACCACGACCGTCTGGGAGACCGACAACAGCCGGTCGGCGTCGGCGTCGGGCAGGGCGTCGACGTACCACGTCACCACCGGCAGGTCGCCGAGGGTGAAGGGGTCAACCAGCGAGTCCAGGTGGTGGGCGGCCTGACCGCCGACCGCCAGGGTGACCTCTTCGAACGAAACCGGCACCTCGTCCGAACCACCGGCGCCGGCGGCTCCCGTCTCGACCACCCGGAACAGCTCGGCGCGGGCGTCGAGGGCGGCGGCGGCGTCGGGGTCGGGGCGCAGCACCACCACCCGTGCCGGGTGATGGGCGACCACGGCGTGGACGGCCTCGGTGGCCCGGGCGGCGGCCTCGTCGCTGCCGGCCACCACCACCAGGGTCATGACCGACGCCCGGGCCGCCCGTTCCGTGCCGACCCGCCGGAGCACGCCGAGCTCACTCGCCACCTGCCCCAGGCGCACGCCGGCGCCCTCCCAGGTGGCGACGGCTACGGCTGTCGCCACTGCCGACCGTCCCGGCCGATGAGCTGCTCGGCCTGGCGGGGACCCCACGTGCCCGCCGCGTAGCCCGCCATGGGCGCGCCCCCGCTGGCCCACGTCTCCAGCAGCGGCTCGACCACCTGCCAGGCCTGGTCGACCTCGTCGCTGCGGATGAACAGCGTCGGATCGCCGACCATGGCGTCGACCAGGAGCCGCTCGTAGGCGTCGGGCGGCGCCTCGAGGAACGCCGCCCCGTAGGAGAAGTCCATGAGGACGTCGCGCACCTGGAACGCCTGGCCCGGCACCTTGGCGCCGAAGCGGACGGTGACGCCCTCGTCGGGCTGGATGCGCATGACCAGGGTGTTGGGGTGCAGCCCGGCGGTCTGGGACCGGTCGAACAGCAGGTGGGGGACGCCGTGGAACTGGAGGGCGACCTCGGTGACCCGCTTGGGCAGGCGCTTACCGGTGCGGATGTAGAAGGGGACGCCGGCCCAGCGCCAGTTGTCGACCTTGAGCTTCATGGCCACGTAGGTCTCGGTGGTGCTGTTGGCGGCGACGCCCGGCTCCTCGCGGTAACCGGGCACGGCCCGCCCCTCGCTCCAGCCGCTGTCGTACTGGGCCCGCACCACATCGGTGCGCACGTCCGCCGGCGTGGGGATGACCACGGCGCGCAGCGCCTTGACCTTCTCGTCGCGGATGCCTCGGGAGTCGGCGGATCCCGGCGGTTCCATCAGGGTGAGGGCCAACACCTGCATGACGTGGTTCTGCACGATGTCGCGCAGGGCGCCGGCCGTTTCGTAGAAGCCGCCGCGCTTCTCCACGCCGAGGGACTCCGCCACCGTGATCTGCACGTGGTCGATGAAGCTGCGGTTCCACAACGGCTCGAACATGGCGTTGGCGAAGCGCAGGGCCATGACGTTCTGCACCGTCTCCTTGCCCAGGTAGTGGTCGATCCGGTAGATCTGCTCCTCGTCGAAGCTCTGGTGCAGGGCGGCGTCGAGCTGCCGGGCGCTGGGGAGGTCCCGCCCGAACGGTTTCTCGATCACCAGACGCACCGCCTGCTCGGGCCGGCTGGGCCGGTTGAGCCCGACGGCGCCCAGGCCGGCGGCCACATCGGCGAAGACGGCGGGCACGGTGGCCAGGTAGTAGGTGCGGTTGCCCACCATGGCCATGCGCTCGTCCATCTGGTCGAGCACCGCCCGCACCTGCTCGAAGGTGGTGATGCCGTCGTAGGCGCCGGCGACGTACCGGCTGCGGGCCACGATCTCCGACCAGCCGGGGCCGGCCTCGGGAACCGCCTTGTGCATCTCGGCGCGGAACTGCTCGTCGGTCATCTCGGTGCGGGCCACGCCCAGCACGGCGAACGCACCCGGCAACAGCCGGCGGCGCGACAGCTGCTCCAGCGCGGGCAGGAGCTTGCGCGCCGTCAGGTCACCCGACGCCCCGAACACCACCAGCACCCCCGGCGGCGCCTGCCGGGCCCGGCTGGCTGCGGGCTGGGACCCCTGCTGGCCGCTCCGCAGCGGGTTGTCCACCCCCGCGCCCGCCGGCCGCCCCGGCGGCGCGACGCCGGAGACGGTGGGGTCCCCGCCCGCGTCGGCCACGCCTACCTCGGACCGGCGCCCAGGTCGTTGGCCTTGGCTTCGAGGGACGCGATCGAGCTCCTCGAAGCTCTTGGCGAAGCTGGCCACGCCCTCGTCTTCGAGCACCTGGGCCACGTCGGCCATCTCGATGCCCACCTCGCTGAGGCGGGCCAGATCGGCCCGGGCGTCGTCCACGCCGATGTCGATGGTCCGCTCGACCGTGCCGTGGTCCAAGAAGGCGTCGATGGTGGCGTCGGGCATGGTGTTGACGGTGTGCGGCCCGACCAGGCTGTCGACGTAGAGCAGATCGGGGTAGGCCGGGTTCTTGGTGGACGTCGACGCCCACAGGGGCCGCTGGCGGTGGGCGCCGGCGCCGGCGAGCGCCTCCCAGCGGGGACCCGAGAAACGGCTCTCGAACAGCTGGTAGGCGAGCTTGGCCTGGGCCACGGCGGCCCGACCGGCCAAGGCGTCGTGGTCGGCGGCGGGGAGCTTGTCGCCCAGGTTGTCGAGGCGGCGGTCCACTTCGGTGTCGACACGGCTGACGAAGAACGACGCCACGCTGTGGACGGTGCCCAGGTCCCCGCCGGTGGCGGCGAACGCCTCCAGGCCGGACAGGTAGGCCTCGATGACCTCGCCGTAGCGGGGCAGGCTGAAAATCAGGGTCACGTTGATGTTGCGACCCTCGCTGATCATCTGCTGGATGGCCGGCACGCCCTCCTCGGTGCCGGGGATCTTGACCAGCAGGTTGGGCTGGTCCAGCTGCTGGTGGATGGAGCGGGCGGCGTCGATGGTGCCGTCGGTGTCATGGGCCAGCTTGGGGCTGACCTCCAAGGAGACGTACCCGTCGCCGCCCTTGGACGCGTCGTAGACGGGCTTCAGCACGCCGCAGGCGCCGCGGATGTCGTCCATGGCCATCCGCCAGAAGGCGGCGTCGACGGAATCGCTCTGCACCAGGGTGCGGAACTGTTCGTCGTAGTCGCTCGAGCCGCTCATGGCCTTCTGGAAGATGGTGGGGTTGGACGTGACCCCGCGGATCCCCCGGTCGACCAACTGCTGGAGTCCGCCGCCCAGCACCGAGCCTCGGGTCAGGTTGTCGATCCACGGGCTCTGGCCGGCGGTGTCGTACAGGTCGTGCAGTCGGGTCATTTACGGTTCCTCTCCATCGCGGTCGTCTCCGGCTTCGTCGGCCAGCAGCTCGCGGGCGCGCGCGGCGACGGCCGGTCCGGTGAAACCGAACTCGGCGAGCACCTCGTCGCCCGGTGCCGACGCGCCGTAGTGGTCGATGGCGACGTGGTCGTCGGCCCAGCGGGACCAGCCGAAGGAGGCCGCCGCCTCGACCGACAGCACGGGGGCGCCGGGACCGAACACCTCGTCCTGGTAGTCGTCGTCCTGCTCGTCGAACAGGTCCCAGCTGGGCATGGACACCACCCGAGCAGCGATGCCCGCCCCGCCGAGGAGGTCGGCGGCCTCGACGCACACCGCCACCTCGGTGCCGGTACCCACCAGCACGACGTCGGGGTCGTC
Organism: uncultured Actinomycetota bacterium; assembly: GCA_963757175.1. Classification (GTDB taxonomy): domain Bacteria; phylum Actinomycetota; class Acidimicrobiia; order Acidimicrobiales; family Palsa-688; genus CAVWQR01. The sequence continues at coordinate 138,160 of CAVWQR010000004.1, forward strand.
GCCCCCTTCGACGAGAACGTAGGCGCCCCGGGCCACGTCGGCCGCCGCGCCGGCGGTGCCCTCGAGGACGGGGGTGCCCTGGCGGGACAGGATCAACGCCGTCGGCCCGTCGCGCTCGATGGCGATCCGCAGGGCGTACGCGGTTTCGTTGGCGTCCGCCGGGCGGATGACCCGCAGCTGGGGCATGGCGCGCATGGCGGCCAGCTGTTCGATGGGCTGGTGGGTGGGTCCGTCCTGGCCGAGGCCGACGGAGTCGTGGGTGAAGGCGTAGATCACCTTGGCCTGGCTGAGCGCGGCCAGACGCACCGACCCGCGCATGTAGTCGCTGAAGCAGAAGAACGTGCCGCCCACGGGCAACGTCCCCCCGTGCATGGCCATCCCCGTGAGCACCCCGCCCATCCCGTGCTCGCGCACGCCGAACGCCATCTGGCGTCCCTCCGGGTGCTCCTTGGACTGGATGGGCTGGTCGTCGAGGGTGGTCCCGGTGTTGCCGGTCAGGTCGGCGCCGCCCGCCACCAGCCCGGGGACGGCGTCGAGGAGCGCGTTGAGACAGGGCTTGAGGGCCCGGCGGGTGGCGACGCTCTCGCCGGCCTTCCAGGTCGGCAGGAGCGACCCGAAGTCGGGAGTGGTGGCCGTGCCGGCCCACGCCGCGTCCCACACCGCAGGGTCGCCGTCCCAGTTCTCGAACCGGATGAGCCACTTCCGTCGCTCCTCCGCCCCTCGCCCGGCCGAGCTGCGGTAGTGGTCGATGACCTCGTCGGGCACCCAGAACGTCTCGTCCGGCGGGAGGCCGAGGATCTCCTTGGTCGCCTTGACCTCGTCCTCGCCGAGGGGGCTGCCGTGGGCCTTGGGCGAGTCGGTGAGATGGGGCGCGGGCCAGGCGATGTGGCTCCGCAGCACCAGGAACGACGGGCGGTCCTCGACGGCCATGGCGTCGCGCACGGCCTGCTCCAGGCCGGCGGTGTCGTTGGCCATCTCGCCGAGCTCCTGTACATCCCAGCCGTAGGCCCGGAACCGGGCGGCGGCGTCGTCGTTGAGGGTGATCTCGGTGGGTCCGTCGATGGTGACGTGGTTGTCGTCGTAGATGTAGATGAGCCGACCCAGGCCCAGGTGACCGGCGAGCGACGCCGCTTCGTGACTGATGCCCTCCATCAGGTCGCCGTCGCTGCAGATCACGAACGTGTGGTGGTCGACCAGGTCGCTGCCGAAGCGGGCGCGCAGCAGGCGCTCGGCCACGCCCATGCCGACGCCGTTGGCGAATCCCTGGCCGAGCGGACCGGTGGTCACCTCGATACCGGGAACGTCATGGACTTCGGGGTGCCCGGGGGTGCGGCTGTGGAGCTGCCGGAACTGGCGCAGGTCCTCCAGCTCCAGGCCGTAGCCGAAGAGGTACAGCAGCGAGTAGAGGAGGATGCAGGCGTGGCCCGGCGACAGGATGAACCGGTCGCGGTCGGGCCAATCCGGGTGGGCGGGGTCGTGCTTCATCACCCGCGACCACAGCACGTGGGCCAGCGGCGCCAAGGCCATAGCGGTGCCGGGATGGCCCGAGTCGGCCCGCTGGGGGGCGTCCATCGCCAGGCCGCGGATGACGTTGATGCCGAGCTGGTCGAGATCGGTCTCCGAAGTCGTGGCGCTCATGGGGGTATCTCTACCACGGGTCGGGGTGGGCAACCCTCCCTGAGCCCTCCCTGAGCCCTCCCTGAGCCCTGCTCAGATGCCGAGCGGCTGCGGATCGCTGAACAGGGCCAGAGCCACGCTCTGGGCGTGAACGCGCGCCCGCCCCGCCGCCGGGCCGATCTCGCCGGCGGCGAAGAACCCGGCCGAAGCGGGAAACCCGAGCTCCTCGCCGATGGTCTCGGCGTCGTGGTTGGCCGTGCCGAACAGGCCCGAGCCCCGGCCGGTGCACGCGAACAACACGGCCCCGTCGGCGTGGCGGCCGGCGAGGGCGGCGTGCAGGTCGGCGTCGGCCGCCGCCGCGTCGCGCACGCTGAACTGGACGGTCGTGCCCACCTCGACGGCGCCTCCCACGGCGATGGCGCCGGTGGCCGGGTCGGCGCCGGCGACGGGACGCACGACCATCTGGTCGGGCCCCGGGTCGGGGTCGGACTCGTCGACCACGATCGACAGCTGCAACCCCTCGTTGATGAGGTGCAGGTCGTCAGCGGGCATCTGCTGGCGGGCGATCTCCACCAGCCGGCTCAGCGCCGGTTTGCCTCCGAGCTCGCGAATCAGCGTGCCGTTGCTGGCGGTGACCACGAAGGGGTGGCCGATGGGCCGGCACCCCTGCGAGACCACGGGAGCGAAGCCGCTCCCGGGGCCGACCACCGCCCCGACGGCGCCGTCGGTGATGATCCGGTCGTCGAGGAGAAGCCGCGTCCCGCCCGGGCCCTGGGCGCCGGACGCCAGGCCCCCGACCACCGGCACGGCGTCGCCGGCCGCTCCGGTCGCGACGGCCTCGAGCCACGGTTCGGCGGCGAACGTGTAGGGATCGCCGATGACGATCATCCCGGCGGCGGCGAAGGGCCGTTCGGGCGTCGGGGCCACGTCCACCACCGCGCCGTCCGGCCCGGCGGCGGGGACACGCAGGGGGGCGACCGGGCCGATCAGACCTGCCCACAGGGCGATGCCCGGGCCGGCTTCGACTTCGGTGCTGTTGGCCAGCACTCCCGAGGAGGCGGAGCCGACCAGCAGTGTCGGCTCCAGCAGGACCCGTATGGCGGCGCCGATGTCCTCCAGGGCGCCGGCGTGCGCCCCGCTCGTGAAGCAGAACACCAGATCGGGATGGGCGCCCAGGGTGTCGAGGATCTGGCCGGCGGCTTCGCCCGTCGCCGTAGCGGGAACGGGGTGGGTGGAAACGGAAGCGGCGAACGGCATGGGACGGGACCCGGTCCGCTGTCGCGCTCAGTGCTGGTCGCTTCGCACGCAGGCGGCGCTCAGGTGGGCGGGAGCAGGGTCAGGGGGACGATGGTGGCCGGTCCGTCCGGCAGCAGCCGGCACGCGGCCTCGACGGTTCCGAGCTTCTCGTAGGTCAGCTCGCCGCGCACCAGACGGTAGGTGAACTTGCCCGGCTCGACGTTGAACGGCGAGACGTTGCGGGCGACCTGCTCGCCGCTCTCGTCGGTGAAGACGACTTCCAGGATCCCGTCGCCGGCCTCGTCGGGATGGCAGCGCACGAGCACGATCAGGTGCGGCGTCAGGGTCACCGGCGGCGGCTGCGGCGCGGGGAGGGAGAACATGATCCCGGACAGGTCGATGCGCGTCGAGGGACCGGGAACCGATCGCAGGTCGATGTTCTCGGCGAAGACGGCGGCGACGATGTCCACCGGTCCGGCCCCTCAGACCAGCTCGGGCTGGCGGGTGTGGGCCCGGGCCAGAAGGTGGGGTCGGTCGTGGCGCACGCTGAGCAGGCGCAGGTGCCGGGCGACGCGGATGACCGGCCAGGCGGGGTCGATCTCGGTCGGCTTCATCGACAGCCGGGCCGAGGTGGGGGCGGCGTGGTGGTTGCTGTGCAGGCCTTCACCGGCGACCAGCCAGGCCAGCCACTGGTTGTTGGTCGCCCGGCCCGGGAAGGACCTGCGTCCGAAGGAGTGGCCGACGGCGTTGACCGCCCCGTTGAGGAGCAGGTAGCTGACGATGTGCACGGCCCAGGCCACCAGGGCCAGCTGCCAGCCGATGCTCAGCGCGACGAGGCCGTAGCCGACGCCCAGGCCGAGAAGGCCGTGGCGAAACACGAGGACGTCCCAGCGATCCTCGGGCAGGTCACGGGCGTAGCGGGCGAGCGTGCGCTCGTCGTTGGCCGCCTTGCGGTACAGCCAGGCGTTGCCGAGCTGCACGGCGGTGAACCCGCGGAGAACGGGGGAGTGCGGGTCGCCGTCGACGTCGGTATAGGCGTGGTGGCGGCGGTGCACCGCCGCCCATTGGCGGGGCTGGATGCCGGTGGTCAGCCAGATCAGCAGCCGGCAGACGAACCGCAGCGGGCGTCGCATGGTGATGGCGCGGTGGGCCACCGTGCGGTGCAGGAAAATGGTGGTGAGGAAGATCCCGAGCTGGGACACGCCCAGGCCGACGAGGACGGCGACGAGGAGACCGGGCACGTCGAAACCCTACCCCGGGGCGAACGCCGCCCGGTGGCTGGTGGCGACGGCGATTCCCGACATCCTTGCGTGGTGGCGGGACGGCGGGTAACACTCGTCGGGCCATGGCATCTGCGAGCGCCGGTGACGGCAAGAGGGACGACCGCAAGAAGTCGTCGGCCACGAGCCAGGTCACCGAGCTCAAGGACCTGGTCGTCGCCTACGCCAAACAGGAGACGGTCGACCCGCTCAAGAGCCTGGTGCGGTTCGTGATCTGGGGCGTGGTCGGCGCGGTGCTGCTCGCCATCGGCGGCGTGCTGTTCATCCTCGCCATCGTCCGGGCCATCCAGACGGAGACCAGCCCCCATCTGGCCCAGAACCTCAGCTGGGTGCCCTACACGGGCGGGATCCTGTTCGCCTTGCTGGTGGCGGCGGTGGCGGTGAGCCGCATCACCAGAACCCCGAAGGTGGATCGGTGAGCCCCGGTCGTTTCGGACGAGGCGGGGAAAGCGCCGCCCCCCACGGCAGCGGGCCCGGCGGGCGGATCACCCGGGACGACATTCGGGCCAAGCTGGGGGAGTTGCAGGGAGACGTCAACGAAACGGCGCAGCACGCCCGGCCGGTGCTGACCTATGTCGGGGTCGGCGCCGCGGTGGCGGTGGTGGTCGCCGCGTTTCTCCTCGGCCGTTCCCGCGGCCGGCGCAAGTCGACGGTCGTCGAGATCCGACGCCGGTGATGATCTTTCGCAGATCATGAGGCGGCTGCTGCGCTTCGGCATGCGCCATGCGTGGCGGCGCGGCGTGCTGGACGGCAACCGGACGTGGATCGTGATCGGCGGCGTGTCGCTGGTCGGCCATCTGGCCCTCCGGGCGTTGAAGCGCGAGGACGAGGTGTTGTGGTCGGGCGAGGTGGCGCCCGGCCAGGTCGTCACCGTCACCAACGAGCTTCCGGGCTAGAGCGAGGACCCGGCGGGCCACCAACCCGCCATGATGGTGCGGTGGAGGCCGAACCGCAGTGAACGTGCTGCTGCGCAACCCCCGTCGTCAGCTGCAATTTCGCGGCCCGCTCGGGGTGCAGGCGCTGCTGCGGAAGCTCGAGCTGAACCGGGAGTCGGTCCTGGTGATCGTCGACGGCACGCTCGTGACCGGTGACGCAACCGTGGCCGACGGCGCCGAGGTGGAGATCAGGCCGGTCATCTCCGGTGGCGCCAGGTGAAGTGTCGCTCGTGCCGGGCCCCGGCCATCGTCGACGTGCGCCGGCACAACGCCGCCTTCTGCGCCCAGTGCTTCGTCCGTCACTGCCGGGAGCAGGTGGTCCGGGCCATCGACGGCAACGACATGATCAACCGAGGGCGAACGGGTCCTGGTGGCCGTGTCGGGGGGCAAGGACAGCCTGGCCCTGTGGGACGTGCTGCTGGACCTCGGCTTCGAAGCCGACGGCCTGTACCTGGGGCTCGGGATCGGGGAGTACAGCGACGACTCCGGTGGCTATGCGCGGCGCTTTGCCGCGGCCCGCCAGGCCCGGTTGGTGGAGATCGACCTGCCCGGCGACCTCGGCTTCGACATCCCGACCGGCTCGAAGGCGGCCAGGCGGGCGCCGTGTTCGGCCTGCGGACTCTCCAAGCGCCACCTGTTCAACCGGGCGGCGCTGGACGGGGGCTACGACGTGGTCGCCACCGGGCACAACCTCGATGACGAGGCCGCGGTGCTCTTCGGCAACGTGCTGCGCTGGGATGTGGCCTACCTGGCGCGGCAGCGCCCGGTGCTGCCGGCCAGTCACGGGTTCGCGCGCAAGGTCAAGCCGCTCATCCGCCTGGGCGAGCGGGAGACCGCCGCCTACTGCGTGGTCCGGGGCATCGACTACCAGGTCGAGGAGTGCCCGATGGCGGCGGGCAACCGGCATCTGGGCTACAAAGCGGCGCTCAACGAGATCGAGGAGCGCTCGCCCGGCTCGAAGGCGGCGTTCTACAGCGGCTTCCAGGATCGCATCGCCGACCTCGTCGCGCCCGTCGCCGAGCGGGAGCGGGACGGCCTCCATCCCTGCCCGGGCTGCGGGTCGCCGACCGTCTCCGAGCTGTGCGCGTTCTGCAAGCTGGTCGACCGGGCCGGCAGGAGTGGGCGACCGGCCCGAGCGGCCGGGAGCGGGGCAATTGAGCCGCACGTTCCAGGCCGGCGAACGGGTGTTGCTCTTCGACGCCAAGGATCGCCGCTACCTGGTGACGCTGGCCGCCGGCGCCGAGTTCCACACCCACTCCGGCCCCGTGGCCCACGACGCCCTGATCGGCCAGCCCGAGGGCATCGAGGTGCGATCGACGCGCGGCGCCCGCTACCGGGCGGTGCGGCCGACGCTGGCGGAAGTGGTGCTCAAGATGCCCCGTGGCGCCCAGGTGATCTATCCCAAGGACCTGGGCCCGATCCTCCTGCTGGCCGACGTGTTCCCCGGGGCTCGGGTCTTCGAGTCGGGGCTCGGATCCGGCGCTCTCTCCATGGCGGTGCTGCGCACCGGTGCCCGGATCACCGGTTACGAGATCCGCGAGGACTTCGCCGCCCGGGCCCGGGCCAATGTCGTCGCCTTCCTCGGCGAGGAGGCCGGGGCGCGCTACCGAACCGAGATCCGGGATGCCTACCAGGGCATAGGCGAATCGGGCTTCGACCGCGTGCTGCTCGATCTTCCCGAGCCGTGGCGGGTCGTCCCCCACGCCGAGAGGGCGCTGTGCCCGGGCGGAATTCTGGTCGCCTACCTGCCGACCATCGGCCAGGTCGCCGAGCTGCGGAGCACGCTGGACCGGGGCGGCTTCGGGATGGCCGAGACGGTCGAGGTGCTGCAGCGCAGCTGGCACGTCGACGGGGCGTCGGTGCGCCCCGACCATCGCATGGTCGCCCACACCGGCTTCCTCACCGCCGCCCGGCTGTTGACCCCCGCCGGCCGGGACGCATAGCCGTGGTCCTCGACATCATCGTCGTGCTGGCCTGCCTCGCCGCCGCCGTCGGCGGCTACCGCCTCGGTTTTCTGGCCCGGGCGCTGTCGTGGATCGGCCTGGCCGCGGGGCTGTACCTGGCCGCCCGGCTCCTGCCGCGCATCGTGTCCGCCGCCTCCCTCTCCGACCCCCACCGCCCGGCTGCTGCTGGCGGTGGCCGTGCTGCTGTTCGGGGGGTTCGTCGGCCAGCTTCTGGGGCTGGTCGTCGGCGAGCGGCTGCACGACGTGCTGCCCCTCGGCCCCGTCCGTCACATCGACCAGGGGGTGGGCGCCATCGCCGGCGCGGTCGGCGTGCTGGTGCTCCTGTGGCTGCTCATCCCCAGCCTGACGGCGGTGCCCGGCTACCCGGCGCGCGTCACCGCCGACTCGGCCATCTCCCGGTGGCTGAGCGCCCACGTGACCGCTCCGCCCGACACCTTCCAGGTCCTGCGCCGGCTGGTGGGCGAGGAGAGCTTCCCCCAGGTGCTCAACGACCTGCGCCCGGCGGCGCCGGTCGGCTCGGTCCCCGCGGCCAGCCCGCTGTCGGCCCCCGTGACCACGCGGGTGGCGGCGTCGACCGTCAAGGTCGAAGGCCAGGCCTGCGACGAGATCCAGGACGGCAGCGGCTTCACCGTGGCGTCCAACCTGATCGCCACCAACGCCCACGTGGTCGCCGGCGAACCGCCGGGCCAGACCCGGGTCCTCACCGATGCCGGCCGCAGCCTGTCCGCCACCGTCGTGCTGTTCGACCCCAACCGCGACCTGGCCCTGCTGCAGGTGAACAACCTGGCCGACGCCCCGCTCCCCCTCGGCACGGGCCAGGTGGGCCAGGAGGTGGCCGTCTTCGGCCACCCCAAGGGCCAGAATGCGCTGGACGTCCAGCCGGCGCGCATCTCCCAGCAGATCGAGGCGGTCGGCGCCAACCTGTACGGCACCGCGCAGACCAAGCGGGGGGTCTTCGTCCTGGCTGCCGGCCTGCAGCCAGGGGACTCGGGCGGGGCGGTCGTCGACCCGTCCGGGTCGGTGGTGGGCGTGGCCTTCGCCATCGCCGAGGGCCAGAACAACACCGCCTATGCGCTCACCGGCGCCGAACTGCAGGCGGCGCTGGCCCAGCCCCACGATCAGTCGGTGGCGACCGGCGGCTGCCTGAGCAGCTGAACGCCGGTCAGGCGCCTACTCCATGAAGATGCATTCTCCGGGGCACTCCTCGGCGGCTTCCTTGGTGGCGTCCTCCATGCCCTCGGGGACATTGGCCAACCCGTCGTGGCCACCGGGGTTGTCGAACACCTTGTCGCCTTCCTTCACGTAGGAGAGCCCGTCGTCGAGGAGCGTGAACACGGCAGGAGCGATCTCTTCGCAGAGACCGTCACCGGTGCAGAGATCCTGATCGATCCAGACCTTCATTGCGCTGCGTCGCCTCTCGCTCGGGGGCAGTCGTACGGGGGGTCATACGAAACCCTACGGGCCCAGTGTAGCGGCCCCCATTGTTACGGCGGTGCCCGCGAAAATCCACGCGACAAAGCCACCGGGTGGGGCGGCCGAGCAGGTAGGGTCGCTGACTCGAGAGGAGGAGGTGGATCGCCGTGGCCGACTCCGACAAGTCCGACAAGGTTCGCCCGGCCGCTCGTGAGCGCGAGATGGCCGAACTGTCCGACCAGGCGCGCTCGCTCGAGGAGGAGGTGGTCACCCTCCGCCGGCGCCTCCAGGAAGCGCCCCGGCGGGTGCGCACGCTGGAGGAGAAGCTCCTCGAGACCAAGGGCCAGCTGCAGCAGGCCATCTCCCAGAACGAGCGACTCACCTTCACCCTGCGCGAGGCGCGCGAGCACATCGCCGCCCTTCGCGAAGAGGTCGACAAGCTCACCCAGCCCCCTTCGGCGTACGGGACGTTCCTGGCCACCAACGACGACGGGACCGTCGACGTCTTCTCCGGCGGGCGCAAGATGCGGGTCGCCCTGCACCCCGAGATCGACGCCGCCGCCCTGGACCGCGGCCAGGAGGTCGTCCTCAACGAGTCCCTCAACGTGGTCCTGGCCCGCAGCTCGGAGGTCTCGGGCGAGGTGGTGACCCTGAAGGAGCTGCTCGTCGAGGATGACGAGGAGGCGACGCGGGCCATCGTCGTGGGGCGCGCCGACGAGGAGCGGGTGGTGGAGTTGGCCGAGACCCTGGCCGGCGAGAAGCTGCGCGCCGGAGACTCCATGCTGATGGACAGCCGCACCGGGCTGCTCCTCGAGAAGCTTCCCCGGCCCGAGGTCGAGGAGCTCATCCTCGAAGAGGTGCCGGACATCTCCTACCTGGACGTCGGCGGCCTCGACGCCCAGATCGAGGCGATCACCGACGCTGTCGAGCTGCCGTTCCTGTACCGGGACCTGTTCGTCGAGCACAAGCTGCCCGCGCCCAAGGGCATCCTCCTGTACGGGCCGCCCGGGTGCGGCAAGACCCTGATCGCCAAGGCGGTGGCCAACTCCCTGGCCAAGAAGGTGGCCGACGTGTCCGGCGACCGGGCGGCGCGCAGCTACTTCCTCAACATCAAGGGCCCGGAGCTGCTCAACAAGTACGTGGGCGAGACCGAGCGCCAGATCCGCCTGGTGTTCCAACGGGCCCGGGAGAAGAGCGAGGAGGGCGTGCCCGTCATCGTGTTCTTCGACGAGATGGACTCGTTGTTCCGGACCCGCGGCACCGGGATCAGCTCGGACATGGAGTCGACCATCGTGCCCCAGCTGCTGGCCGAGATCGACGGCGTGGAGACGCTGAAGAACGTCATCGTCATCGGCGCCTCCAACCGCGAGGACCTCATCGACCCGGCCATCCTCCGCCCCGGACGCCTGGACGTGAAGATCAAGATCGAGCGCCCCGACCAGGAGGCGGCCGCCCAGATCTTCGCCCGCTACCTCACCGCCGACCTGCCCCTCGACGCCAGCGAGGTGGCCACCCTCGGCGGCGGCGACCCGGACAAGGCCATCCGGGCCATGATCGAGACGACGGTGTCGGAGATGTACCGCCGCGACGAGGACAACCAGTTCCTCGAGGTCACCTACCAGAACGGTGACAAGGAAGTCATGTACTACAAGGACTTCTCGTCGGGGGCGATGATCGAGAACATCGTGCGCCGGGGCAAGAAGCTGGCCATCAAACGGGCCATCGCCGGCGAGGGCCGGGGGATCCGAACCCGGGACCTGATCGAATCGATCAAGCAGGAGTACAAGGAGCACGAGGACCTGCCCAACACCACCAACCCGGACGACTGGGCCAAGATCAGCGGCAAGAAGGGCGAGCGCATCGTCTACATCCGCACGATCATGTCCGAGGGCGAGGAGACCACGGGCGGCCGGTCCATCGAGCGGGTGACCACGGGACAGTACCTGTAGGGTCCGTGCCGTCGCTGGTCGAGCGGTGGCCGCTGTTCGGCCTGCGGCTGGTCAACGGCGGGACCGAACTGCGCTATCCCAGCGACGACGACCTGGCCGAGCTGGCGGAGCTGGCCCGCACGGGGATCCACGACCCCGAGGTGATGCCGTTTTCCCATCCCTTCACCGACGCCCCGCCCGAGGAGGTGGCGCGCGGCACGCTGCAGTGGAACTGGAAGGCGCGCGCCGAGTGGACGCCCGAGGCCTGGGGGTTGCACCTGGTGGCGGTGGAAGCCGGCGCCGTCGTCGGCACCCAGTCGGTGACCGCCACCCGGTTCGCCGCCACCCGGGCGGTGGAAACCGGGTCCTGGGTGGGCCGCGTGCACCAGGGCCGCGGCGTCGGCACCCGCATGCGCCAGGCCGTCCTCCACCTGGCTTTTGCCGGCCTGGACGCCGCCCAGGCCCGCAGCGCCGGCTTCGAGGACAACGCCGCGTCGCTCCGGGTCTCGCAGAAGCTCGGCTATGTGACCGATGGCACCGAAATCGACGCCCCCCGCGGCCAGGCCGTCACCGTGATCCGCCTGTTGCTCACCCGGGAACGGTGGGAAGCGTCGTCGCCGCCGGACGTGCGGATGTCCGGGGTGGAGGCCTGCCTGCCGTTCTTCGGGGCCGGGCTCACCCCTCTTGGCCGTGGGGACGGATAACGTCAGTTCCGTGGCCATCGTCAAGGTGCTCGGACTGGAGACCGAGTTCGGCATCGTCATCCGTGGAGCCGCCGAGCCCAACCCCATCACCGCGTCGTCGGCGCTGATCAACGCGTACGTGGCCGAGCTGTCGCGCAAGGTCAACTGGGACTTCGAGGACGAGACTCCCGGGCGCGACGCCCGGGGCTTCGCCCGGGAGGGTGCCGCGCCCCCGGAGGTGGAAACCCACCTGGTCAACGCGGTGCTCACCAACGGCGCCCGGTACTACGTGGACCACGCCCATCCCGAGTACTCCACGCCCGAGTGCTCCAACGTGCGCGAAGCCGTCCTCTACGACAAGGCCGGCGAGCTGATCCTGGCCCGCTCGATCGTCGCCGCCGCCCGGCTCCTGCCCCCCGGCCAGAGCCTGATGGTGCTGAAGAACAACTCCGACGGCAAGGGCAACTCCTACGGGTCCCACGAGAACTACCTGATGGATCGTTCCGTCCCCTTCGGTCGGATCGTGGCGTCGGTCATCCCTCATTTCGTCTCCCGCCAGGTCTTCACCGGCGCCGGCAAGGTCGGCACCGAGGCGACGACCACCGGCGGGGTCGAGGTCGGCTTCCAGCTGACCCAGCGGGCCGACTTCTTCGAGGAGGAGGTCGGCCTCGAGACCACCCTCAAGCGGCCCATCGTCAACACCCGTGACGAGCCCCACTGCGACGCCCAGAAGTACCGGCGCCTGCACGTCATCCTGGGCGACGCCAACCTGTCGGAGGTGGCCACCCTGCTCAAGGTGGGGACCACCGCCCTGGTCCTGGCCATGATCGAGGACGACTGGTTCGCCCGCGCCGGCGATCACGACTTCACCCTGGCCGCGCCGGTCTCGGCCATGCGCCAGGTCTCCTACGACCTGGGGCTGCGCCGACCGCTGGAGCGGGCCGACGGCAGCACCATGACCGCCCTGGAGATGCAGTGGGAGCATCTCGACCTGGCTCGCAAGTACGGCGAGGACTGTGGGTTCGACGCGGTGGGCGGGCGAGGAGATCGGCCGCCAGATCGTTCACCGGTGGGAGCAGGTGCTGGGCGGCCTGGAGGCGGACCCCATGTCGCTCGCCGGGCAGCTGGACTGGGTGGCCAAGTACCGGGTCGTCAACGGCTACCGCGAGCGCCACGGGCTGAGCTGGGAGGACCCGAAGCTGGCGGCGATGGACTTGCAGTACCACGACGTCAACCCGCAGCGATCGCTCTTCGCCCGGCTGGGCATGGAGCGCCTGGTCGATCCGGAGGCGGTCAAGGTGGCCACCACCGAGCCGCCGACGACCACCCGGGCGTACTTCCGGGGCAAGTGCCTGCAGCGGTGGTCGGCCCAGGTGGCTGCGGCCAACTGGGACTCCCTGGTGTTCGACCTCGGCGGCGACCCGCTGCGCCGGGTGCCGATGATGGAACCCCTGCGGGGAACACAAGCACACGTCGACGAGTTGCTCGACAGCTGCTCCAGCCCGGCAGAGCTGCTGGAGCGGTTGGGATCGTAGGTAGGAGGCAGGACAGGAACATGGCTGAACGAGAACAGATCAAGAAACAGACTCCCCCCCGCACCGAGGAGGAGGTCGAGGAGGTCCCTGCCGGCTCGAAGCGCGGCGAGGAGCTCAAGGCGGAGCTGGACGATCTCCTCGACGAGATCGACGAGGTGCTGGAGGACAACGCCGAGGAGTTCGTTCGCTCCTACGTGCAAAAGGGCGGCCAGTAGCGGTGGCCTGCTTGCGGGTTGCAGCCCTGTAGGGTGCCGCCCGCTATGACCCTGCCCATCTTCCGTCCCCAGGAGAGCCCGGGACCGAGTTTCGTCGGGCTGCTGCGCGCCCTGGGCGCCGACCCCTTCGCCCGTCTGGAGGCGGCCGGGGGGGCGCCGTTCGAGGTCCGTCACGGCACGACCATCGCCGCCATCCGCTATGCGGACGGCGTGATCATGGCCGGCGACCGGCGGGCGACCGCAGGGTCGTCGATCGCCCACCGCACCATGGACAAGGTGCACCCCGCCGACCGCCACAGCGGGGTGGCCATCGCCGGCGCCGCCGGACCGGCCATGGAGATGGTCGGCCTGTTCCAGCTGCAGCTGGAGCACTACGAGAAGGTGGAGGGATCGGCGCTGAGCCTGGAGGGCAAGGCCAACCAGCTGGCCCAGATGGTGCGCGCCAACCTGGCCATGGCCATGCAGGGGTTCATCGTGGTCCCGCTCTTCGCCGGCTACGACCTGCGCCGGGGGACGGGGCGGATCTACACCTACGACCCCACGGGCGGCCGCTACGAGGAGACCGACTTCCACGCCGACGGCTCCGGCGGCCGCGACGCCGCGCACCACGGTGAAGCTGGGCTGGCGGGAGGGGCTCGACCGGGCGGCGGCCATCGAGCTCGCCGTGTCCGCCCTGTGGCAGGCGGCCGACGAGGACACCGCCACCGGCGGCCCCGACACCCTGCGGGGGATCTACCCGACGGTCGCCACCATCACCGAGGCGGGATTCGAGCGGGCGTCGGAAGCCGAGGTCGCCGCCCGGTTCGCCGCCGTGGCCGCCGGCGAGACGGCCGTGGGCGAGACCGAGTGAGGAGCGGCAGCCGCAGCCGATGAGCATGCCGTTCTACGTCGCGCCCGAGCAGTTCATGAAGGACAAGGCCGACTTCGCCCGCAAGAACATCGCCCGGGGCCGGCCGCTGGTCGCCACCGTCGTGCGGCGAGGGGATCCTGATCTGCGCCGAGAACCCGTCCCGGTCACTGCACAAGGTCAGCGAGATCTACGACCGCGTCGCCTTCGCCGGCGTGGGCCGGTACAACGAGTTCGACCAGCTGCGCCGGGCCGGGGTGCAGCATGCCGACATCAAGGGCTACCAGTTCTCCCGTGAGGACGTCGACGCCCAGTCGCTCGCCAACCTGTACGCCCAGTACATGGGCAACGTGTTCACCCACGAGATGAAGCCGCTGGAGATCGAGATCCTGGTGGCCGAGGTGGGGACCGAGCCTGGGGGAGACCAGCTGTTCCACATCCTCTACGACGGTTCGGTGGTCGACGAGGAGCGCTTCACCGTGCTCGGCGGCGAGGCCGACGCCATCGCCGCTCGCATGGACGAGCGCTTCGCCGACGGGTGGGACATGGCCGCCGCCCTGTCCGCGGCCGTCGGCGCCCTGTCCGCCGACGGTCCCGGTCTCGGCGCCGGCGACCTGGAGGTGGCCCTGCTGGCCCGCCACAACGGCCGGCGCACGTTCCAGCGCCTGCGCGCCTCCGAGGTGGGCGAACTGCTCGGCGCCGACGCCCCGCCGGCCGCAGACGGCGGCGGGGGCGAGGAAGCCGGCGACGGCGACGGCAATGGCGGCGAGGTCGACGGGGCCGAGGCGTCGACGGAGGACGATACCGAGTAGCCCGGCGGGTCAGGGGATGACGCGCGAGAGGCCGGCGGCCAGCAGCATGGCCAGGATGCCCCCGGCGGCGATGAGCTGACGCCGGGTCAACCCGAACAGCCGTCGCCGGCGGGACGCCACTGGCTCCTCGTCGTCGGGATGGGGAACGAAGGCGGCTTCGATCTCGTCGGCCAGCAGCAGTTCCCACGCCGCGTCGGCATCCTCGGCGCCGACCCAGACCGAGCACTCGCCGATGGGGTAGGGGCCGCCGATGTTGCCGCGAAGCTGGGTGGGGATGCCGTCGGCACCGAGGCGGGCGGCGATGACGCGGGCGTGAAACGCAGTCGATACCGTCCGCACGTGCACCAGGTCGCGAGCGGCACGGAGCTCGCCGCGGGAACGGTCCCCTGACTTCACGTCCTCACGGTAGCGTGCGCCGAGGCGGCTCCCGCCGTCCGGCAGTCAGTTAGGCACCCATGGACCGTCGCATCTTCGGGCTGGAAAACGAGTACGGCGTCACCTGCACGCTGCGGGGCCAGCGCCGGCTGTCACCGGACGAGGTGGCCCGCTACCTGTTCCGGCGGGTGGTGAGCTGGGGGCGCTCGTCCAATGTGTTCCTGGAGAACGGCGCCCGCCTCTACCTGGACGTGGGCAGCCATCCCGAGTACGCCACGCCGGAATGCGACTCGATCGGCGACCTCGTCACCCACGACAAGGCCGGCGAGCGCATCCTCGAGCACCTGGTCACCTCGGCCGAGGCCCGGCTGCGCGAGGAGGGCATCCGGGGCGTCATCTTCCTGTTCAAGAACAACACCGACTCCGCCGGCAACTCCTACGGATGCCACGAGAACTACCTGACCAGCCGGCGCGACGACTTCGGCCACTACGCCGAGGTGCTGATCCCGTTCCTCGTCTCCCGCCAGGTGTACGCCGGCGCCGGCAAGGTCCTGCAGACGGCGCGCGGCGCCATGTACTGCATCAGCCAGCGCGCCGAGCACATCTGGGAGGGCGTGTCCTCGGCGACCACCCGCAGCCGGCCCATCATCAACACCCGTGACGAGCCCCACGCCGACGCCGAGCGCTTCCGCCGCCTGCACGTCATCGTGGGCGACTCCAACATGAGCGAGTACGCCACCTTCCTCAAGGTGGGCGCCACCAGCATCCTGTTGCGGATGCTCGAGGACCCCGGCGTGGTCCTGCGCGACATGACCCTGGAAAACCCCATCCGGGCCATCCGGGAGATCAGCCACGACACCACCTGCCAGCGCCGCATCCGCCTGGCCAACGGTCGGGAGGCCAGCGCCTTCGACATCCAGTCGGAGTACCTCAACCGGGCCAAGCGCTACCAGGAGAGCAAGGGCCTGTCGCCGCTGGAGGACCAGGCGCTGGCCATGTGGGAGCACTGCCTGGCCGGGCTGGAGCGCGACCCGTGGTCCCTCGACCGGGAGTGCGACTGGGTCATCAAGCACAAGCTGATCGAGCGCTTCCGGGAGCGCAACGACGTCCCCCTGACCCACCCCAAGGTCGCCCTCATGGACCTGCAGTATCACGACGTGAGCCGCGATCGCGGCCTGTTCTACCGGATGCAGAACCGCGGCCTGGTCGAGCGGGTCTGCGACGACGGGGCCATCGACAAGGCGGTGGACGAGCCGCCGCAGACCACCCGGGCTCGCCTGCGGGGCGAGTTCATCCGCCGGGCCAAGGAGCGCCGGCGGGACTTCACCGTGGACTGGGTGCACCTCAAGCTCAACGACCAGGCCCAGCGCACGGTGCTCTGCAAGGACCCGTTCAAGGCGCGCGACGAACGGGTCGAGAAGCTCATCGACTCCCTCTAGGGCCTGATGGACCGCCTCGAACGCCTGGTCAACCTGGTGGCGGCGCTCATCGACGCCGAGCAGCCCCTGTACGCGCGAGGAGATCCACCGGCGGGTCGGGGGATACGCCGAAGCGGTCGAGACCTTCCGCCGCAACTTCGAGCGGGACAAGGACCTGCTGCGCCAGATGGGACTGCCCCTGGAGCTGGAGCCGCTCGACCGGGCCCAGCCTGACGGCCCGCAGGGCTACCGCATCCCCCGGGAGCACTACGAGCTCGCCGATCCCGGCCTGGCCGACGACGAGCTGGAGGCGCTGCGCCTGGCCGCCTCCACCGTGTCCATCGAAGCCGGATGGGGCGGGGATGCCACCACCGCGGCGCTGCGCAAGCTGGCCGCCACCACCGGGCTGTCGTCGGGCGGCTCGTCGGGCGACCACGGGTCAGGCGCGTCGCGGTGCGCAGGCCGGGCGACGGCGCCGGACTGCCGACGACCGAGCTGCCGACCGACCGCCGCGTCGCCGCCGCCTTCGGCGCGGTGGCCGCCCGCCAGGCGCTGCGCTTCGCCTACCGGGGCGCGACCCGGGTGATCGACCCGTGGCACCTGGCCTTCCGGCGGGGCCAGTGGTACCTGACCGGGCGGGACCACGGGCGGGACGAGGAGCGCATGTTCCGCCTCGACCGGGTGGAGGGCGACGTCGAGACGGTGGGGCCGGCCGGCGCCTTCGTCCGCCCCGCCCACCGGGCGGGCCAGGCCCCGCCGCCCTGGCGCCTGGGTGACGAGGCGGAGGTGGTCGCCGAGCTGCACGTCGACGCGGCCCAGGCCCAGTTCGTGGAGGCGCTCGTCGGTAGCCATGCGGTCACCGGGCGGGGCGACGACGGATCGCTCCGCGTCCGCCTGGCGGTGACCAACCGGGCCGGCTTTCGTTCCTTCGTGCTCGGTCTGCTCGACCACGCCGAGGTGGTGGCGCCGCCCGAGCTGCGCGCCGACATGGAGGCCTGGCTGGCCGGCCTGGCCGGCGTCCCATGAGCCGGCCGGCGGCAGGGGAGCGGCTGGGACGCCTCCTGGCGATCGTGCCGTGGGTGGCGAGCCGGGACGGTCCGCCGGTCGCCGAAGTGTGCGAGCGCTTCGGAGTGTCGGAGGCCGAGCTGCTGGCCGATCTCGACCTGCTGTTCCTGTGCGGCGTCCACCCGTTCACGCCGGACACCCTCATCGAGGTCGACGTGGCCGACGGGCGGGTGTGGATCCGCTTCGCCGACTGGTTCCGCCGGCCATTGCGCCTCACCGCGCCGGAAGGGCTGGCCCTGGTAGGGGCCGGAGCCGGTCTGCTGGCCACCCCAGGAGCGGATCCCGACGGCGCCCTGGGCCGGGCGCTGTCCAAGCTGGAAGCGATCCTCGGCGTGGGCGCCGAGGAGGGGGTCGACGTGGAGCTCGGTCCCGTCGACGCCGGCACGTTGGACGTGGTCCAACGGGCGGTCGCCGAGCGGTCCAAGCTGCGACTGGACTACTACTCCTTCGGACGCGACGGGCGCAGCGTTCGGGTCGTCCAACCGTGGCGGGTGTTCAACGCCCAGGGCCAGTGGTACCTGTCGGCGTGGTGCGAGCGCGCCGTCGGCGAGCGCCTCTTCCGCCTCGACCGCATCCTGGACGCCACACCGACGGGGGCGCGGGTGCCCGAGCCTCCGCGGCTCGCGCCGAGCGGCGCGCCCAGCGTGTACGACCCCGACCCCGACGATCCCGTGGTGGTGCTCGACCTCCAGCGCCCCGCACACTGGGTGGCCGAGCAGTATCCCAATGAGGGGGTGACCGAGCGCCCCGGCGACGTGCTCCGGGTGCGACTGCGCGCCGGACGGCGGGCGTGGCTCGAACGCCTGCTGTTGCGGGCCGGTCCCGACGCCCACGTCGTCGAGGGCGATACCGGGCTGTTGCCGGCGGCGGCCGCTCGCCTGCTGCGTCGATACCGCCCGGGCGACTGAACGCAGTCGCCGGCGGGGCGCCGCTAGGGTCCACAAGGTGGCCAATCCCGCGCTGAAGCGAGCGGTCGGCGCGGACGCTGACGAGGACGCCGAGACCCCGGCGGGATCGCCGGGCCCCGGGCGGCGCCGTCGGCGCGGACTCATCGAGTGGGGCGTGGTCATCGTGGCCACCGTGTTGGTCACCCTGTTGGTGAAGACGTACGTGGTGGAGGCGTTCTACATCCCGTCGGCTTCGATGGAGTCGACCCTGCACATCGGCGACCGGGTACTGGTGGACAAGCTCAGCTACGACCTGCACGGCGTCCACCGCGGCGACATCGTGGTGTTCAAGAAGCCGCCCGCCGACACCACGCCCGGGCCCGGCGACCTCATCAAGCGGATCATGGGGCTGCCCGGGGAGACGGTCTCCGCCCGGGGCGGCTACGTCGACATCAACGGCAAGCCACTCAACGAGACGTGGCTGCCCAAGGCGATGCAGGGCAGGACCTGCAACGAGCAGACCAGCCAGCCCAACAACTGCCAACCGTTCGGGCCCGTCACCGTGCCCAAGGGCGACTACTTCGTGTTCGGCGACAACCGCACCGATTCGTCCGACTCGCGGGTGTTCGGCCCCATTTCCGGCAACCTGATCGTGGGCAAGGCCTTCGTGCTGATCTGGCCGCTTTCGCGCTTCAACTGGTTCTGATCCAAGGTTCGGCTACGGGAGTGCGAGGCGTACCTCGTCGGCCACGAGCGGAGCCAGGTAGGTGGCGTAGGGCTGGGTGATGTGGGTGTTGTCCTGGAACACGAGCAGGTTGTCGACCACCACCGGACAGGTGGTCGTGGTGCAGAACCAGGGTTTGACGTCGACGAAGGTGGCTCCGGCAGCTCGTACCGCTGCCCGCTCCGCGGCCAGACCAGTGACGTCGTAGCCGACCAGGGTCGGGTCGTGGTGGCCGCCGGTCGGTACGTCGCAGTGGGCCACGTCGTTGAGGTGGGTGGACAGGCAGTCGGGCACCGACCCTGACGGCGAGGGGATGGGACCCATCACCATGACGTGCGCCCCGCTGGTACGCACGGACCGGATGACCTTGCTGACCCCCTGTAGCCACTGGGGGCCGTCCTGGGTGACCCCGCCGGGCGGAGCGTAGTTGGGGGCCATGCCCAGAACCACGAGGAGGGGGTGGAGCGCCTGGATGTGGGCCAGTACGGAGTTGCGCCACTGCGTGCAGCCGGCGTTGGGGTTGACCCCGAACAGGCCAGCCCCGGACAGGCGGACGTCGACGACCGGCGGGCAGTCCGCCTTGGCCCACACGATGAGCCGCCAGTGCCGGGACTCGGCCAGTCGCTCGAACGCGGGGAACCACATGGCGGCGTGGGAGTCCCCAAAGAGCACCACCGAGGTCGAGGAACTGGTATCGCCGAACTGGCACGGCACCACCGCGGTGACGTAGAAGTTCAAGAGGCAACCGTCTTTGAAGGGGAGGGAACTGCTGAGGGCGGCCTGGGACACCGGTGGCTCAGCGTTGGCGGGTACGGAGGTCCGGGCGACCGACGCGGTCAGCGCCTGCGCCACCTGGGACTGGTCGGCGGCCAGCTGGGCCGCGGCGGGCTTGTCCATGGCGGTTGCCGTGCCCGGTGAGCGGTGTGACGCGGTGATGGCCGCCAACGGCGCGGTGCCGTGGCCGACCAGGCTCGGCAACGACTGTGCCGCCACGAGACACGCGCAGACTCCGGCCCCGCTGAGCGCCAGCCCGCCGGTCACGCTGCGCCGGGGGCGCGCCGACAGCCAGCGTGACCGCCGCGCCGGGTTCTCAACCAGGTAGTAGGTGGCGACGGCCAGCAACCCACTGGCGGCCGCCAGCGCCAGGTACTCCCAGACGTCGAGCGAGCGGTCCAAGGCGACGGGGACGATGATCAGCACCGGCCAGTGCCACAGGTACCAGGAATAGGAGCAGCGCCCCACCAGGCGCATGCCGGACCGCCCCAGCGCCAGTACCGGCCCGAATGGCCGGTGGATGATGCCGGCGGCCAGGACGGCCGCGGTCCCGCCCACCGGCGCCAGCGCGGCCGTGCCGGGGAACGGAGTAGAGCCGCTGAACGCCAGCGCCGACCAGATCACCACCGCCAGGCCGGCCCAGCCGAGCGCCGAAGCCAGGGCGTCCGGTAGGAGACGGAGCTTCGGGGCAGCCAGGGCCACGAGTCCGCCAGCGGCGAGTTCCCACGCCCGGGTGGGGAGCGAGAAGAAGGCCCAGGGCTCGTTGACCCTGGTGAGCCACAGCGAGAGGGCAAACGAGGCGAGCCCCAGCACGCCGAGGACGGCCACGGCGGTCGAAGCCATGGGGCGGTGGAGCCTCTCCAGCCCCCGCCAGCGCTCGTCGCCGCCGATCAGGCGCCGGCGAAGTGGTCGCCACCCGATAGCCGCGGCAGCGAGCAGCCAGGGCCATACCAGGTAGAACTGTTCCTCGACCCCCAGGGACCAGTACTGCTGGAACGGCGACGGTGGCCCCGACGACGCCAGGTAGTTGGTCTGGGCGAGGGCGAAGCGGTAGTTGCCCCCGTAAAGGGCGGTGGCCACGCCGTCCTTCGACACCGACGGAATCTCGAGCGGTGGCAGCCAGATCAGAGCGGCGATCATGGTCACGACCAGGACCAACATGGCCGCCGGAAGCAGGCGGCGCATCCGCCGGGCATAGAAGGCGCCCATCGACGGTCGCCCGCGGTCCTGGACCTCCCGCCAGAGCAGGCCGGTGATGAGGTAGCCGGAGATGACGAAGAACACGTCCACTCCCACGTAGCCGCCCCTGAAGGCTCCAACGTGGGCGTGGTAGAGCACCACCGACAGCACGGCCACCGCCCTGAGACCTTCGATGTCCGCCCGGAACTTCGGCTCGCGTCTGCGCTGCGCGGGCACGTGCACCCGACGACGGTAGGTGATCGGCCCCGGGTCCGGGAGGCCCCAATGGCGGGTCGGGCGCCTCAGGGCGTGGCCCGGGCGGCCAGGGCCCGCACCATCGTCGTCACGTCGTCGCTGTAGACGGCGTCGATGCCTGCATCGAGGAGCCCGGTGAGAAGGTCCGGCTGGTTGACGTCCCACACGAACGCCAGCGTCCCGGCCCGGTGGGCGGCGTCGATCAGGCCCGCGGTCCACTCCCGGGCGCGCAGGTTGAGGGCGTGAACGGCCGGGTTCGGCGTGATCGCCGTCAGACGCCGACGCGAGGTCGAGTGCACCAGCCGCACCGCGGGATCGAGTGACGACCAGCCGGCGAGCACGGCGGTCTCGGCGTGACAGAGCCACACTCGTCCGAGCTGGGCGCCGGCCCGGCGAACGGTGTCGACGACGGACGCGGCGGCGGCGGGATCCTTGATGTCGACCGAGAGCTCGAAGTCATGGCCCAGCTCGGCGAAGAGCCGGTCGAGGTCCGGGACGTGGGCGGGCAGGGCAGCCCGAGCGACCGCGGCCATGGGCCGCCGGCGCCAGCCCACGGTGCCGTCGTGGTCGAGCACGACGCGACCGTCGGCGGTGAGCCAGGCGTCGGTCTCCAGCCCCGCGGCCCCCGCCTCGAGCGCCAGGGCGAAGGCAGGCAGGGTGTTCTCCCTGGTTCCCGGGTGGCGACCGCCGCGGTGGGCGAACCCGATCGGCACGGCGTTCATCCTGGCATGCATGTCGACGATGAGCGACTGGTGGCTGGTGCCGTTGGCGTTGGCGGCCGTGGTGGCACCCGTGGTCGGCTGGCTGGCCGTTCGGGTGGGCGCCGAGCGCCGGGCGTGTGCCGAGGCCAACGCCGCCCTGGCCCAGCTGCTCGACGAGGTCGTCGCCACCCGACTGCGGCGCGCCGAGGGCCCGCCGGAGCGTCGGTAAGCTCGGGTCGTGCTCAACCTCAGCCCGGAGAAGCTGTTGTTGCTCCTGGTCGTGGCGCTGGTTGTCCTCGGTCCCAATCGCCTCCCGCAGGCGGCGCGCAGCCTGGGGCGGCTGGTCGCCGGTCTGCGGCGCATGTCCGCCGGCGTGCAGTCCGAGGTCCGCGACGCGCTGGCCGAGCCTCGGGACGCCCTGCAGGGAGCGGTGGGCGATCTCGGCCTCGACTCGGTCCGCAAGTCGCTGACCGAAGTGGTCAACCCCCTCAGCGAGGTGATGAAGCCGTCGGCGCCGGCTTCGTCCGGCTCGACCTCGCCTCCTGGGGCCGCTCCGGTCGAGGCGGTGGCCACACCGCTCCCACCGCCGCCTGACGATCCCTCGCTGAACTGAGCGGGGAGTGGCAAGGGACTGGCGACCGTGGCGCTGACCGAGGAACCTCGGGGTTTGAGCTCGCCCGAGGAGGGCGGCGAGGACCTGGGAGCGATGACGCTCGCCGAGCATCTCGGCGAGCTGCGCCGCCGTCTGGTGGTGGCGATCATCGCCGTGGTGGTGGCGGGCATCGCCGCCTGGTTCCTCTACAACCCCATCCTGCACTTCATGATCGAGCCCTACCGGGCCTACGCCCGCCATCACCCGACGCGGGACATCACCCACGGGCTGCTCATCACCAACGGTCCCCTCGAGGGCTTCACCACGCGCCTCAAGGTGTCCGGCTACGTGGGCCTGGCGTTGGCCAGCCCGGTCGTGCTGTGGGAGCTGTGGCGGTTCATCACCCCGGGGCTGCACCACAACGAGAAACGCTACGCGGTGCCGTTCGTCCTCTCGGCCGTGGCTCTCTTCGCCATGGGGATCACCACCGCCGTGTTCGTGTTCCCCAAGGCCATCAACTGGCTCATCTCGGTGAGCGGCACGTCGGTGGTCCCCCTGTTCACCGCGTCGCGCTACTTCAACCTCTACGTGTTGATGTGCCTGGCCTTCGGCCTGGTGTTCCTGTACCCGATCGTCGTGGTCTTCCTGATGCTTTCCGGAGTGGTGCCATCGACCAAGTGGCGGCACTGGCGGCGGGCCGCCATCGTCATCATCGCCGCCGTGGCCGCGGTGATCACGCCCAGCAGCGACCCGTTCTCGTTCATGGCCATGGCCATCCCCATGTACATCTTCTACGAGGCGTCGATCCTGCTCGGGCGCATCCTCAAGAAGTAGCGCCCCGTCCGATAGAAAGGGTGGGGTGGCGCTCGCTTCGCCCACCGCTCACACCGCGACAGCCACGCGGCGGGAGCGGTTCGTCACCGGCCTGGGCTTCGATCTCGACGAGTTCCAACGTCGGGCGCTCGATGCCCTGGACGCCGGGCACAGCGTGGTCGTCGCCGCCCCCACCGGCGCGGGCAAGACGGTCGTGGCCGCCTACGCCATCGCCCGGGCCCGGGCCCAGGGGGCGAAGGCGTTCTACACCACGCCGCTGAAGGCGCTGTCCAACCAGAAGTACGCCGAGCTGGTCGCCGAGCACGGCCCCGGTGCGGTGGGCCTGTTGACGGGTGACAACGCCATCAACGGCGACGCCCCCGTCGTGGTCATGACCACCGAGGTGCTGCGCAACATGATCTACGCCTCGTCGCCGGCGCTGGCCGGCCTGCGCTACGTGGTGCTCGACGAGGTGCACTATCTCCAGAACGCCTACCGAGGTCCGGTGTGGGAGGAGGTCATCGTCCACGCTCCGTCCGAAGTCGACCTGGTCTGCCTGTCGGCGACGGTGTCCAACGCCGAGGAGCTGGCCGACTGGATCCGCACCGTCCGGGGGGACACCACCGCGGTGATCGAGGACCGCCGGCCGGTGGAGCTCCACGACCTGTACCTGCTCGGCGATCGCAGCTCCGAGCGCCTCCTCATGATGCCGACGCTCGTCGACGGCCGTCCCAATCCCGAGGCGTCGGCCCTGGAGGCCAAGGGGACGGGCCCGGCCGCCGGGCGGACCCGCCCGGCCCGCGACGGCGGGAGGTGGCGCAACCGGGGCCGCATGTACACGCCGCGGCGGGTCGAGGTGGTCGAGCTTCTCGACGACCAGGCCATGCTGCCGGCGATCTACTTCATCTTCAGCCGGGCGGCGTGCGACGACGCCGTCACCCAGTGCATGCGGGAGGGGGCGCGGCTGACCAGCGCAGAGGAACGGCGGCAGATCCGGGCCATCGCCGAGGCCCGCACCGAGGGGCTGGCGGACGACGACCTGCGCCTGCTCGACTACCCCTCGTGGCTGGCGGGCCTGGAGGCCGGCTACGCCGCCCACCACGCGGGCATGGTGCCGCCGATGAAGGAGGCGGTGGAGGCGTGCTTCGCGGCCGGGCTGGTCAAGGTGGTCTTCGCCACCGAGACGCTGTCGCTGGGGATCAACATGCCGGCCCGCTCGGTGGTGATCGAGAAGCTGACCAAGTTCACCGGCGAGCGCCACGAGTTCCTGACGCCGGGGGAGTACACCCAGCTGACCGGGCGCGCCGGGCGCCGGGGCATCGATCAGGTGGGCTACGCCGTCGTCCTGTGGTCGCCGTGGGTGGCCTTCGACCAGGTGGCCGGATTGGTAGGGGCGCGCAGCTACGCCCTCGGATCCAGCTTCCGGCCCACCTACAACATGGCCGCCAACCTGGTGCGTCGTTACCCGCCCGACGTGGCCCACCACCTGCTCAACCTGTCGTTCGCCCAGTACCAGGCGGACAGCGACGTGGTCCGACTCGAGACCCAGCTGGAGCGGACGACCGCGGCGTTGCACGAAGCCCGGTCCGCGGCCCGCTGCGACCGCGGCGACCCCGAGGAGTACCGCCGGTTGCTGCGGGCCAGCGAGGAGGCGGCCCATCAGCGGCCGGCCGTCACCGCCGAGGTGACGGCGGCCCTGGCGCGCCTCAAGCCGGGTGACGTGCTCATCGTTCCCGGCCGGCGCTCGGGCGGGCGGGTGGTGGTGGTGTCCACCAGCCGGCGGCGCGGCGGTGACATCCGGGTGCGCGCCGTCACGACCGAGCGGCGGCTGGTCCCCCTTGACGCCAAGGACTTCGCCGCGCCGCCCCAGCCGGTCGGACGCCTGAGCCTGCCCGTGCCCTACGCACCCAACAGCCCGACGTTCGCCCGGGACACCGCTCGGCGCCTGCGCGCCGCCCGCTTGAGCCCCGACGCCCCCATCGGGGGCCGGAGGCGCTGGCGGGGCGACGTCGCCGCCGCCCAGGCCAAGGCGGCGTCGGGACACCCGGTGGCGGGCTGTCCCGACGCTCGTGCCCACGTGCGCGCCCTGGACCGGGCCGAGCGCCTGGCCCGCGAGGCCGACCGTATCGAGCGTCGGGTCAAGGGGAGGACGGAGTCCCTCGCCCGCCAGTTCGACCGGGTCCTCGACCTGCTCGAGGGATGGGGGTACGTCGACGGGTGGCGCCTCACGGGGCGGGGCGAGACCCTGGCCCGGCTGTACCACGAGTGCGACCTGCTCGTGGCCGAGAGCGTCACCGAGGGGCTGCTCGACGGGCTCGACGCCGTCGACCTGGCCGCCTTGGCGTCGGTCTTCACCTTCGAGTCGCGGGGCACCGGCGACGGTCCGACGGAGCTGTGGGTCCGCCCCGCCCCCGCCCTGCGGTCGGCGGCCGCCGAGCTGCGCCAGCGTTGGACCCGGGTCGAGGCGCTGGCCGGCGAGCTCAACCGGGCCGAGGACGCGGCCGGCCTGCCGCTCACCCGCCAGCCCGACTCCGGCTTCGTCCGGGTGGCCCGGGCGTGGGCAGCCGGCGAGGACCTGGCGGCCGTGCTCGAGGACGGTGAGATCTCCGGCGGCGATTTCGTCCGCAACGTCAAGCAGCTCATCGACCTGCTGCGCCAGCTGGGCGGCCTGGCCGGCAACCCCGAGACCGCCCGGGCCGCCCGGAGCGCCGCCGAGCGGCTCTTTCGTGACGTGGTCGCCGCCTCCTCGGCGTTGACGACCTCCTCCGGCGCCTGACCCCGGCCCGGCCGGCCAGGGTGTGGGCGGCACCGGGCCCGGCCGGCGGGGTCGCCCCTTTCCCATCCCCCACCTCCGAGGCGGGGCGCCCGTAGGCTGACCGCCTGCTATGCAGCGTCCCACCACCGACACCTGGGCCACCGAGGAATGGACCGACGCCGAGGCGGAGATCCTCTGCCGGTACTTCACCAATCTCGACGGTCCGGTGTTCGCCTTGGTCAACCTGCCCGAAGTGGTCAAGGGCGCCCTCTTCGCCCGCTACTCCCGCTCGGCCAAGAGCCTCCGGCGGCTGTTCCTCGACGAGTTCGTCGGCGACCTCGACCTCTCCGGCGACCTGGGTGTCGACGCCACCGTCGGCCTGGCCCGGGCCGAGCAGCTCTATGACCGGGTGTTCTTCGAGTACGGCGACGACTCGGTCGCCCAGCTCGGCGGCGTTCATCTGGCCTGCGAGCACGCGTCCAACCTGCTCACCAAGATCCTCGAGTGGGGTCGCCTCATGGCCTACCTGGAGCAGTCCACTCGCTACATCGCCTACGACAGCCGCCTGGCCAACGGGCGCTACCGGTACCACCGCGACCCGGCCATCCTCGACTCGTCCCTGGGGGCCCGGTACGTGGGCGACATGGACCGGCTGTTCGACGCCTACCGCGACCTGCTGCCGGTGGTCAAGGAGTGGTTCGCCAGCCGCTACCCACGGGCGGACGGCGACTCGGACTTCGTGTGGCGCCGGGCGGTGGCGGCCAAGGCGTTCGACGCCCTGCGCGGCATGTTGCCGGCGGCGGCCACCTCCAACGTCGGCATCTACGGCACCGGCCAGGCCTACGAGGCGCTCCTCGTCCGCCTGAGGGTGCACCCGCTGCCCGAAGCCCGCGCCTACGGCGAGCTGATGCTGACCGAGCTGCGCAAGGTGATCCCCTCGTGGGTGAAGCGGGTCGACGTCGCCGACCGGGGCGGAGCGTGGTCGGCGTACCTGGAGAAGAACGCCACCGTGATGGGCGACCTGGCCGCCGCCCTCTTCGGTCCTCCCGAGGCCGACCCTGCCGCCCTCGCTCCGGACGACGGTCCCCAGGTGACCCTGGTCGACTGGGATCCCGAAGGGGAGGTGAAGCTGGTCGGCGCCATGCTCTACCCCTTCACCCACCTGAGCGAGAGGGCGGTGCTCGACCGGGTGGCGGCCATGACCGTGGACGAGCGCCTCGACGTGGTCCGGGCCTACGTGGGGGAGCGGGTCAGCCGCCGGCAGCGGCCGGGGCGGGCGCTGGAGCGGGTCGGGTACCGCTTCGACGTGCTCAGCGACTACGGCGCCTTCCGGGACCTGCAGCGCCATCGCATGCTGACCGTCGAGTGGCAGGACCTCACCCCGTACCACGGCTACACCCGCCCGGCGGCGGTGGACGCCGCCGGCGGGGCCGAGGTGTTCGACGGCGCCATGGCCCGTTCCGCGGCCCTGTACGACGCCCTGGGCGACCAGTTCGGCGCCGCCCAGGCCGGCTATGCCGTGGCCTTGGCCTACCGGGTCCGCTACAGCCTGCAGCTCAACGCCCGCGAGGCCATGCACCTGCTCGAGCTGCGCACCAGCCCGCAGGGCCATCCCGAGTACCGCAAGGTGGGCCAGCAGATGCACCGCCTCATCGCCGAGGAGGCCGGACACCGGGCGGTGGCGGCGTTCATGCACTTCGTCGACCACGGCGACTACGAGGCCGACGCCCTGGAACGCCTGGCGGGGGAGCGGCGGGCCGAGCAGCGCCGGGCCCGGCGTTCCTAGCCGTTCGGTCCCGACGGTCCTGACCACCCATCCCCGGGACACACCTCTACTTTCAGTAGAGCTTCAGCGTTACGGATGGTAAAGCTGAGGTTTTTGTGCACTCTGGGGTTGCTGAGGTGGAGGTTGATGTTGTACGTTGCCCGGCGCGGGTGGGGAGAGGAGATCTCTCATGTCGAGGCGCGCATTCGCCCGCTCGAAACCGGCGGCCCGGCTGGTGGCCCTGCCCCAATGGGTGGCGGGACTCCGGCGCCGGGTCGCCACCCTTCCTCGCTGGGTGGCGGGCGTGGCCGTGGCGGGCGCCCTGGCCGCCTTCGCCGTGGCCGGTCAGGCGGCCTACACCGCGAGCAGCTCGCCGACCGTGGTCACCGTCCATGCCGGCGACAGCCTGTGGGCCATCGCCGAGCGCTACCACGTCTCGGTCAGCCAGCTGGCTGCGGCCAACGGCATGAGCCTGAGCCAGATCCTTCCCATCGGCCGCAGCCTGGTCATCCCGGGGACGGGCTCGTCGTCCAGCTCGTCGAGCTCGGCCTCGAGTTCGTCCAGTTCGTCAGCTCGGCCTCGAGCGCGGCGACCTCGTCGGCCGCCCTGCCGAGCGCCAACACCTTCTGCGCGGAACGCTTCGGCGGCAGCGAGTACGGCGTGCTGCCGGCGGCGCTGGCCGCCGACCCGTCGCGCCTGGCCCTCCGGCCCATCTTCGTGCAGTGGGCCGAGGACTACGGGCTGTCCCCGTCCTATGTCGAGGCCATCGCCTGGGAGGAGTCCAACTGGCAGGAAGGGGCGGTGTCGAGCGCCAATGCCATCGGCGTGGGCCAGCTGCTGCCCAGCACCGCCGCCGCCGTCAATCAGCGGCTGGGCACCAACCTGTCGATCAACTCGGCCAGCGACAACATCCGCATGGAGGCCGCCTATCTGGCCAGCCTGCGCGAGACGGTCGGCGGCAACCCCTGCATCATGACCGCGGCCTACAACGAGGGCCCGACCAACCTGAGGACGGTCGGGGTCTATCCGGTCACCCAGCAGTACGTGGTGGACGTCCTGAGCCTGCAGGCCCGCTTCGAGTAGCACGCGGGGTCGCACGGCCACCGATGCGGCGGGCGGGGAGGTACCGGCCGCCGCCTTCTGCCCGGGGTCGGGGGAGGGCGGCGCCGGGATTTCCGGCCGGACCGGTGGCGAGCGCCGCTGGCATTTGCGATGATGGGGGCACAACGGGGGTTGCGCCTGGCAGGCGTTGTGCCCCAGCCCGGGTGACCCGGGGACCTAGTAGACAACGTCGGGCGCACGGGCCCCAGACTCCGGTCGCCGCGCAGACGGCACCAACGGTCCCCAGGTCCCCGGGCCTCGTCGTGCTACGGGGCCCACGCCGCCCCCGCCCCGCAGTCGCGCCGGCCCGGGCCGGCCCCGCCGGGCACCGCACGGGCGGGACCGAGGATGGGCAAGAGGACGGGATGAGGACGGGGAATAGGGTCCCCGAGGCGCGTGTTGGCCTGCGCCGCTCCGGCATCTATCATCCCCGCGCCGGTAGCTGGCGACCCACGCCATCCTGAGTCCGACACCCTGCCGAAGGACACATCTATGCCGAAGAAGAACCTCCAAGAGGAGGTCGTCGAGGACGACGCCGGCGAGCCCGAAGACCTCGAAGAGGAGGACCTCGAGGACCTCGACGAGGAGGACCTCGAGGAGGAGGATCTCGACGAGGACGCCCTGGCCGACGACGAAGACGACGATGATGATGTCGAGGCCGTCGTCGACCCCGTCGAGGAAGTCGCCGACGGGGTCGTTGCCGAGACCCCGGCCGCCCCGACCAAGGCGGCGGCTCGCGACGACGACGAAGAAGACGAGGAGGATGACGAGGAAGGCGGCGATGATGTCGAGGCCAGCCTCGATGTCATCCTCAAGGAACGCATGGTCGTCGCCGAGGAGGAAGAGGACGACGACGAGCCGACCGACGGCGACGACCGCGCCGAAGGGTCTTCCAAGGTGCTTCCCAAGCAACCGGGCGAGTTCGTCTGCCAGTCGTGCTTCCTGGTCAAACACCCCAGCCAGCTCGCCGATCCAAAGCGCGGGCTGTGCCGGGACTGCGTCTGATCCACCCGCTGCCGTCGGGGACGAATGGCATGAACCCGCCGCGGTCGCCGCGAGCCGGGCGAATCGAGAAGCCTTCGTGATCATGGAAAGATCTCCCGATGACGACTGAACGCTCACCGCTCGGACGAGCGCTCGACGTGTTCCTCTACGCGCCCGTCGGCCTGGCCGTCACCGTGGTGGAGGAGCTGCCGGAACTGGCCGAGAAGGGCCGTTCCCGCCTCACCCGGCACACCACCACCGCTCGGGCGGTGGGCCAGTTCGCCGTCGCCGAGGGACGTCGCCGGCTGCGCCTGGTCGACCCCCCGGCGCCCACGCCGCCAGGAGGGGCCCGTCCGTCCAGGCCGGAGCGGGCCACCCCGCCCGCCTCGCCGGCGGCCCCCGCCGGGAGCACGGCGTCGGCCCCGCCACACCCGGCACCGGCAGGCGACGGTGCCGCCGACGGCGCCTGGACCCGGTCGGTGCCGGCCGATGCCAACGGCGCTACCACCCACGCGGCGGGGGAAGCGCCGTCGGGCGCGCCGGCCGGCGCCGACCACCCCGACGCGGTCCCCGGAGCTCCGGCGCCGGCGCCCGCCAGTGCCAGCCTGGCCATCCCCGGGTACGACTCGCTGTCGGCGCCCCAGGTGGTGCAACGCCTGGAAAGCCTTTCCGCCGACGAGCTGGCGGCCGTGGCCGCCTACGAGTCCGCCGTCCGGGGCCGGCGGACCATCCTGGCCCGCATCGCCCAGCTGCAGCATCGGTGAGCGAGCCGTGATGGAAGGCGCTCGGCCGGCGGCTCCGGGCGACCTTCCACGCGTCCTTCAACTGCGTGACGAAGCGACCGCCGAGCTGGCCGGGCGCCGGGGCGGTGCGCTGTTGCTGGCCGAGAGCAGGCAGCCGGCGCCGTTCGTGCTCCCCGCCGACTCCGACCCGGTTCGCACCGTGGCGGTCGGCACGCTCGACGGCGAGGTCGTCGGCTACGGAGCCGCACGCATCGACTCCGTCGGCGGCCAACCGCTGGGCGTCATCGACGAGCTGTTCGTGGAGCCCGACGGGCGCAGCGTCGGCGTGGGCGAAGCCATGATGGAGTGGTTGCTGGCCTGGTGCGCCGAGCGCGGTTGCCAGCGGATGGACGGACGGGCGCTGCCCGGGGATCGGATGGCCAAGGGCTTCTTCGAGGCGCACGGCTTCACCGCCCGGTTGTTGGTCATGCACCGCCAGCTCGCCGCGCCCGGCGGCTCGACCCCCGGACGCGATTCCTGATGGGGGCGTCGGGGATGGGCGGCGGCTCCCCGACCGCTCCGGGGGCGCCCGATCCCGACGGCCGCCGAGCCGAGCGGCCCGAGGTCTGCGTGGGCGCCATCGCCCACGACGAGGAACGGATCCTGCTCGTCCGCCGAGGACGCGGGCCGGCCCAGGGAAGCTGGTCGGTACCGGGCGGCCGCGTCGAGTGGGGCGAGACCCTGGCCGAGGCGGTGGTGCGCGAGCTGGCCGAGGAGACCGGGCTGCCCGCGGTCTGCGACCACCTCGTCGGCTGGGTGGAGCGCATCGGCGACGGCTACCACTACGTCATCTTGGACTTCGCCGTAACCGTCCTCGACGATCGGCCACCCGTGGCCGGGGACGACGCGGCCGAAGCGGCGTGGGTCGACAAGCCCGACGTGGCCGACCTCGACCTGGTGGAGGGGTTGGCCGAGTTCCTGCATCTGCACGGCATCGTGCCGACCATCGCCTGACTCCGCTCAGCCCGCTCAGGATGTGAGCAGAGGCCTGAGGGCGGCGTCGGTCTCGGCCGGCACCGAATCACGGGCCAGGAACCAGTACAGCCCGCCGGCGACGAGCAGGGCGGCGGGGATGCTCACGTCGGCGCCGCCGAGGGCGCCGGCCAGAGGTCCGACGAAGACCGAGGTGTGGATGCAGACGAGGGCGGCAGCCATGCCGGCCACCTGGGCGAGGGCGGCTGCGGGGTGCAGCCCGCCGGGGCGCGAGATCCGGGAAACGGCCGGGTCGAACATGGAGGCAGGTTCGTAGCGACCGAGACGCAGACCGAAGTCGATGGTGTAGATGGCGACCCAGGGGGTGAACCACACCAACATGAACAGCAGGAAGTCGGACAGCACGGAGTTGAACGAGCCGGACAGGGCGATGGCCAGGGCCACGCCGGCCGACAGGACGCCGTCGACCAACGTGGCCTGAGGACGCGAGATGCGCAGCCCGACGGCCTGCAGGGTCACCGCCGACGAGTAGAGGTCGAGGGCGTTCTGGGCCAGGAGCTGCACGATGACAACGAGCAGGTAGGGGACGACGAACCAGCCGGCGAAGGCGTGGGGGAGGCCCGACACCGGATCGCTGGCGTTGCGCACCACGGTGGCGACGGCGGCGCCCAGGATCATGAGGGCGGCGGAGGGCACGGCTCCGCCGAGGGCCACGGCGGCGACGGTGCGAGCGGGCCGGGTCGCCGCCGGCAGGTAGCGGGAGAAGTCGCTGCCATAGCTCGACCAGGCGATCCCGGTCGACGACGTGGCCAGGGCCAAGCCGACGAACCACGTCGCCCACCCGGCGGCGTGGGCGTCGGTGACGTGGAGCTTCTGAGCGACGAGCACGCTCATGATGACGAAGAGGAGGAGAAAGGGGAAGACGAGCACGTTGAGCGCCCGGACCACACTCCGATGCCCCAATGCGGGCAGGATGGCCTGGACAGCGGCGCCCCCGACAACGAGCACGACCGTCATGGCCGTGGTCGACCGGATCCCCGCTCGGCTGAGGACCGCCTCGGCAGCCAGGGCGACCAGGCTCAGGTCCAGGGCTTCGTAGCCGACCTGCATGGCCCAGTTGCACGCGCAGAGGAACCGGTTGCCGTTGACGCCGAAGACGGCACGGTTCACACCGAAGGTCGTGGTTCCCGCCGCCGGTCCCGGGAGGCTGGCCAGGCCGGGCAACACCCAGGCGACGTTGGCGACCACGATGACCACCACCGACTGGGTGAAGTTGAGTCCGGCGACCACGACGAGGGTGCCGTAGATCGACGTTGGCCACGTTGCACTGCGCTCCCGCCCACATCAGGGCCAGCGATCGCGGCGTCCCGTAACGCTCGTCGGCGGGGACGTGCTCGATGCCCCGGCGCTCGACGTGGCCCGAGGCGCGCCGCACGGCCCGCAACCCGCCCAATGTTACGGCGAGAAGCTCGGGCTCTCCTCCCCGGCGGGGACGCTCGGGGAGGCCGTGGGCTCGTCCGGCTCGTCACGCGCTTCCGGCGGGGGTGGCGCCGTCCGGCGAGGCGCCCGCCGGCCGCGGGCTGTACCCGCTCCGGCCGTCGGGCTGTCACCCCGCTCCCGGCCGCTCGGGCTGTCACCC
The DNA here is from genome assembly GCA_963757175.1 of uncultured Actinomycetota bacterium. Classification (GTDB taxonomy): domain Bacteria; phylum Actinomycetota; class Acidimicrobiia; order Acidimicrobiales; family Palsa-688; genus CAVWQR01. Next base: position 171,367 of record CAVWQR010000004.1, read on the forward strand.
CGCTCCCGGCCGCTCGGGCGGACGGGACCGGGAGGCGGGGGGATGGACAGTCCGAGCATGGGAGCCAGGGCCGGGACGCGCCCCGCCTGCTGCTGGGCGGCGCGCACCACGTCCGGACTGGCCTCGGAGGGGAGCCCGGCGGGGCGGACGCTACGGCGCACGGGCGAGGCGGCGACCGCTTCCAGCAGGGCCGACCACCGTTCCGCCGGCGTGTCGGGCGCCATGGCCGAGCTGGCGGCGTCGCTCAGTCGGGCGGCGAGGTCGCTGGGGACGCGTGCCTGGGGGTCGGGAGGGCGGCCGGCGAGACGGAGTCCACGCACGACACGACCCTCGTCCAGGTGCGACGCGACGTCGGCGACCCACTCGTCGCGCAGTGACGTCACCCGGTCGTCGAGGCGCGCCCGGAGCGACGCCGCCAGCTCCCGGGGCTCCTCGCCGCGCGCCGCGTCGGCGCCGGCGACGATGGCGCGCAGATCCCGCAGGCTGACATTGTCGCCCGCCTTGGCCGCGGCCTCGGCGCGATCACGCCACTCCGCAGCTTTCAGCCGCGGCTGCAACTCCTCGGCCATGGCGACGAGGGCGTCCGCGTTGGGCGCGGGCCGCCCCTCGGCGGAGGCTTTCTCCCGCTCCAAATGGATCGCGGTGCGCACCGCAGGCACCCCGCCCCGCAGCACTTGCTCGGCAATGGGGCGTTGCTCGGGAGGTAGCGAGTCGAGGACCGCGGCGCGATGGGTGTTGGCCGGGTTGAGCCTCCGGGCTCCCTGGCGCCCCTCGGCGCGCGGTGACGACCCCGGTGGCGCAGCGCGATGCGCCTCCCGGCGCGAGCCGGCGCCGGGCGCGGCGGACCCGTCGCGCCCGGCGTCCGCCGTGCTGTCCGAGCCGGCCTGGCGATCCCTCCTGGGCGGCGACCGGCGTCCCTCGCGCCCCCGGGAGTCGGGCGGACCACCGGCGCGGGGGCGGTCGCGGGTGTCGCGTGAGCGTTCGCGGGTCTCGCGTGAGCGTTCGCGGGTCTCGCGTGAGCGGTCCCTTCCGTCGCGGCCTCGGCGGTCGGGACGCCCGGCGAGCTGGGTGGTGACCCCGGGGCTGCTGGGCCGCGAAGGGCCCAGGACCTGCAGCCGGCCCGGCTCCTCGCGCTTGGCCTTCGGGGGCAGGACGGCGAGGATGGAGATCCCGTCGATCTCGAAATCGGCATCGGCGCGCAGCACGTCGCCCGCGTTGGCGCCGTCGGGCAACAGCGCCCCGTCGAGGACACCCTTGGGTTCCCGCGCGCCGGCCGCGCGCCACGTCCAGGTACCGTCGGGCCGCGCGCTGGTGAGCTCGATCTCGATCCTGCGGGCCACGCGCTTCACCCTACCTTCTCGCCCTCGAGCCGCCGAGTGGCCGTGGCCTGGCGACGCGGGGCTACGCTCCCGCGGTGTCGCCGCGTCCCGTGCTGCTCGTCCACGGCTTTGCCTCGTCGTTCGAACGCAACTGGCGGGAACCGGGCTGGGTCGATCTGCTGGTGGAAGACGGCCGGACGGTGATCGAACTCGACCTCCCCGGCCACGGTTCCGCCCCCCGTCCTCAGGACCCGGCGGCGTACCGCGATCTCCACCGCGCGGTGGCGGCAGCCATTCCGCCCGGGGTGACGGTCGACGCGGTGGGGTTCTCGCTCGGCGCCGGCCTGCTGCTGCGGGCGGCGGCGGCGGAGCCCGAGCGCTTCGGGCGCCTCGTCGTCGCCGGCGTCGGGGCCAACCTCTTCGCTGAGCAGGACGCGGAACCGGCCGCCCGGGCCGTCGAGTCCGGCGAGTTCGACGACGACGGGGGCCGAGCACGAGCGGCTCGGGCGCGGCCCGGGCCTTCGCCGTCTTCGCCCGGGCGCCGGGCAACGATCCCGCCGCCCTGGCCGCGTGTCTCCGGCGAGCCGATCGGACCCTGGATGCCGGGGAGCTCGCTGGCCTGCACCGACCGGTGCTGGTCGTGCTCGGCGACCGCGACTTTGCCGGTCCGGTCGACCCGTTGCTCGACGCGCTTCCCGACGCCCGGTTCGTGAGCCTCCCCGGCGCCGACCACTTCGGTACGCCCAAGGATTTCCGCTTCATCGACGCCACGCTCGAGTTCCTCGCCGAGGCCGACGGCGGCATCCGATAGCGTCAGGCGCCATGGGCCGAGGAGCGCGCAGCACCGTCCGTTGGAAGCACGACCGCGTCCGTCGCAAGAAGGCGCGCGACGGGAGAGTCCGGGCGACCAAGGCGGCGGAGCGCAAGCAACCGCCGTCGTCGCAGCCGTAGCCCGGACGGCGACCGGTGCGGCGACGCCGATGACCCACGGCATCGAACCATTCACCGTGGCCGCGAGCGAGGCCGAGCTGGAGGATCTGCGCCAGCGCCTGGCCCGTACCCGATGGCCGGAAGAGGCGCCGGTCGACGACTGGTCACAGGGCGCGCCGCTCGCCGTGGTGCGGGACCTGTGCAGCTACTGGGCGACGGGCTACGACTGGCCGGCGCGCCAGGGTCGTCTGAACGCCTTCCCGCAGTTCCGCACCGAGATCGACGGCTTGGCGATCCACTTCCTCCACGTGCGGTCGCCCGAGCCGGGCGCCCTCCCACTGGTCATCACCCACGGCTGGCCCGGCTCGGTGGTGGAGTTCCTGGACGTGCTCGGTCCGCTGTCCGATCCGTCGGCCCACGGGGGAGACCCGGCCGACGCCTTCCATGTGGTGTGCCCGTCCCTGCCCGGCTACGGCTGGAGCGACAAGCCGGCGGCCACCGGCTGGGGAGTCGAACGCATCGCCGCGGCCTGGGACTCGCTGATGGCCCGCCTCGGCTATGACCGCTACGGGGCACAGGGCGGCGACTGGGGCGCAATGGTGACCACCCTGCTGGGCAGCAACCATCCGCGCCCGCTCGCCGGAATCCACCTCAACATGCCGATCGCCGGCCCCGAGTCGGGCCAGACCGACTTCACCGACGCCGAGCAGGACGCGCTGGCGGCCATGACCCATTACCTGGAATGGGAGTCGGGCTATTCCGCCGAGCAGTCGACCCGTCCCCAGACCCTCGGCTACGGGTTGGCCGACTCGCCCGCCGGGCAGTGCGCGTGGATCCTGGAGAAGTTCTGGGCGTGGACGGACACCGGGGGGGACCCGGTGGGCGCGCTGGGAGCCGACCGCCTGCTCGACAACGTCATGGCCTACTGGCTTCCTGCAGCCGGCGCGTCCTCCGCCCGCTTGTACTGGGAGAGCTTCCGGCGTACGCCGAGCGCCGAGGTCGGCGTGCCGTCGGGGGTCTCCGCCTTCCCCAAGGAGCTGTTCCGTCCCTCCCGCCGGTGGGTCGAGCGCCAGTACACCGACCTGCGCTACTGGAACGAGCTGGACCGGGGCGGGCACTTCGCCGCCTTCGAGCAGCCCGCCGTCTTCGTCGACGAGGTCCGGCGCTTCTTCCGCCTGGTGCGCTGACCCCGGGGACGACGTGACCAACGACACACACCCGGCAATGATGCATTAACTGCAAAAAGCGCTAGTGTGCGGGTGTGCCGGTTGCGCAGGAGCGGACGCGAGAGGGGAGCGGGCGGGTCGGCGAGCGGGGGGGTCCGCTGTCCCGGCGGGAGCGCAAGAAGCAGGCGACCCGTGAGGCGCTGCATCGCGCCGCCGTCGACCTGACCGCCGAGCACGGCCTCGCCGGGGTGACCATCGAGGCCATCACCGAGGCGGCGGACGTCGCCCCCCGCACCTTTTTCAACTACTTCTCGTCGAAAGAGGAAGCGGTGCTGGGCCACGACCCCGAGCGGGTCGACCGGGTGGTGCGGGGCGTGCTCAACCGGCCGGCGGACGAGCCCGTGCTCGATTCCCTCCGGGAAGTGATGGTGGCCGAGCTGCTGGCCCACGAGCCGACCGTGGAAGGGTTCCGCGGCATGCTGATGCTGGTGACCTCCGACCCGCACCTGCGCGGCGCCCAAGCCGCCATGTGGTCGCACACCGAACAGGCCCTGGCCTCCGCCGTCGGGATCCGGACGGGTCTGGACCTGGCCAAGGACATCTACCCCGCCCTCGTCGCCAGTGTGGCCATGGCGGCCACGCGTTCCGCCGTCCTGCGCTGGGCGAACACGGGGGGCGAGGCCCAGCTGGCCGACCTGGTGGCCGAGGCGTGCGACTGGCTGGCGGCCGGCCTCCCCGAACCAGTGGGCCACGGCAAGAAGGGGCCGGCGTGAGCACCGCCGAGGCGGCGGCGCCCGCGCCCAGCACGGGTTACAGCCACCGCCAGATCATGGTCATCATGTCGGGGCTGATGCTGGCCCTGCTGCTGGCTTCGCTCGACCAGACGATCGTGTCGACGGCGTTGACCACCATCAGCAAGGACTTTCACCGCCCCGATCTCTACAGCTGGGTGGTAACCGCCTACCTGCTCACCTCGACGGCCAGCACCCCGCTGTACGGCAAGATCAGCGACATAGTCGGGCGCAAGACGATCTTCCAGATCGCCATCGTCATCTTCCTCATCGGCTCGGCGCTCTCCGGGCTCAGCCAGAACATGTACGAGCTGATCGCCTTCCGCGCCGTCCAGGGCGTCGGTGCCGGCGGCCTGATCTCGCTGGCCATGGCGATCGTCGGCGACGTCATCCCGCCCCGAGAGCGAGGGCGCTACCAGGGGTACTTCGGCGCGGTGTTCGGCGTGTCCACCGTCCTCGGCCCGCTCGTCGGCGGGTTCCTGGTGGACCAGGCGTCGTGGCGGTGGGTCTTCTACGTCAACGTGCCCATCGGCATCGTCGCCCTGATCGTCGTCAACCGCGTTCTGCGCCTGGACCACCACGCCCGCCGGGTGCCCATCGACGTCGCCGGCGCGCTGCTGCTCGTGAGCGGTATGTCGCTGTTCCTCGTGGGTGTGCAGAAGGTGGGCCAGGACGCCCGGGTCACGGGCACCAGCCTGGCCCTGGGCGGGGTCGGCCTCGTCCTGCTCGCCGTCTTCGTGTGGTGGGAGGGGCGGGCGGCCGAGCCCATCCTGCCCCTGCGGCTGTTCCGCAACAGCGTGTTCCGGGTGGCCAACACCCTCGCCCTCATCACCGGGGCGGTGATGTTCGGGGCCATCATCTTCCTGCCCCAGTATCTGCAGACGGTTCGGGGCGTCTCGCCGACCGTCTCGGGGCTGCGCCTCCTCCCCCTGATGGCCGGTCTGCTGCTCACGTCGATCGTGTCGGGCCGGCTCATCACGCGCACCGGTCGTTACAAGGGGTACGTGGTGGCCGGGACCGCCATCCTCACCCTGGGCACACTGTGGCTGACCCGGATCGACATCCACACCGGCGCGTGGCTTCTGTCGGCGATCATCTTCGTCGTGGGGATCGGACTGGGCCTGTTCATGCAGACGCTGGTCCTGGCCGTGCAGAACTCGGCCCGGGCGGAGGACATGGGCGTGGCTTCGTCGTCGGTCACCATGTTCCGTACCCTCGGCGGCGCCATCGGCTCATCCGTGCTGGGCGCCATCCTCATCGCCCAGGAGCGGTCGCACCTGGCGGCCGACGTGCTGCGGTACGGTCCCCACGAAGGGCCGTTGTACGCCTTCACCCACGGGATGACCGATGCTTATCTGTGGGCGGTGCCCGTCGCCGCCGCCGCCTTCCTGCTGTCCTTCCGCTTGCGCGACATCCGCCTGCGCGACGCCACCGCTCGCGTCACCGAGGCCCGGGTCGCCGAGGCCGAGAGCGCGGCGCTGGAGGCCGGCGCCCCCATGACGCCGCCGGGGGAGTAGTAGGGGCGGGAGTGGCCGGGGCTCAGCGCCCTTTGGGCTGGCCCTTGGCCTGGCGGCGTCCCTGCTGGATCGCACCCGGGGGCAGTCCGGGGCGGTAACCGGCGCCCTTGCCGCTCCGCCGCTGCTGGGCCGACGCCGCCCGGCGCATCTCGCGGCTGGCGGCCAGCGACCCCTCGCGCTCGGCGTTCATGGCGTCCTCCAACGCCGTGGCCCGCTGGTCCTTGGGCATGCGCCCCAGGTTGCGGGCCAGCTCGGCGAACTCGGGCGGCAGCTTGCGCCCCTTGGCCCTGGATTTGTCGATGTACTTGAGCATGCGCCGGATGTACCAGCGGCGCAGGAGCGGCACCCGCATGAGCGTCCGGCCCATGGCGCCCCGGATGCGCGGCTTCTTCTGGCTGTCCTCGGTCACCCCCCGATTCTGCCCGCGCCGGCGGGCTCTGTGGCAAACGGCCGCCCCGCCGGGCCAAGTGTCGCGACGCGGTCAAAGTTCCGGAGTCGTCGAGCCGCGCCTTTTAGGCTGCGCGCCATGGAGGTTCGCTTGACATCGGCGGTCACCCAGATCTTCGCCCACGACCTGCAGGAGTCTCTCGCCTTCTATCGCCTGCTGGGCCTCCCGGTCCCCGAACCGGGACCGCCGCACCCGGAACATGTGGCGGCGGAACTTCCCGGCGGCAGCCTGTTGAGTTTTGACACTGACGAGACCATCACGGGCATGCATCCGGGCTGGACACCCCCTCCCATGGCGGGGCGGTTGGCGCTCGCCTTTGGCCTCGGCTCACCTGCGGCGGTGGACGCGCTGTTCGAGACGGTGACCGCGGCCGGCCATCCCGGGCTCTTGAAGCCCTATGACGCGCCGTGGGGTCAACGCTATGCGACGGTCGTCGACCCCGATGGCATCTGGGTGGACCTGTTCGCAGCGAACTAGCGGACGGCCGCGGCGAGCAAACGGTCCACCCGGGCGTTCATCCCCTCGGCGTCGACGCACCTCCTCACCGCCAGACTTCACCCTTTGGTGGCGGGGAGCCAGGAGCTCGACCTCGCCGCGGAGGCCGGGTGTTGCCAGAAGCGGATGTCGGGACCGGACGGCGGCTGCGCCCGGGCAAACGCCGAGAATGCTCGTTATGTAAAGTTACGTACATGGCTGGGTTCCGGGCACCTGGCTGCGCGTGCTGGCATCGGTCTGCCCGCAGCCGGCTTCGGCACTAGCCGGGTCGGCTGCTGCCGGCCGCCGCTGGTGCCGGCGCGCGCCTTGCGGAGGGCGTGCACGACGCTCGCTTCGATGAGCCGGTCGTTGTCCTTGGAGATGAACTCGTGCACCCGGCGCTCCAGGAGACGGCGCATGACGGGGTTGACCACCTCGTAGGTCTCGCGAAACGAGACGCGGGTCCGGCCCTCCCCCACTTCCTCGAGCCGCGTCCACCCCGCCGCCCGCGACCACAGCGGCTTGCCGATGGCGTCGTAACGCCACGAGACGGGGCGGCGGGCCTCGGTCACCCATTCCCACGACTGGGCCATGCCTCCGGAGAGCAGGTACTTGGGCACGGGGAAGTGACAGTGGCGGACGAGGCCGTTGCCCTCCTCGTCGCCGGGGTGACAGATCTCGATGGTCACCGTTTCGGTCTGGATCCCCGCCCGCTGCCGTTTCCAGATGACGTCCCACACCTCTTCGGGCGTTGCGTCCACGACGAAGTCGAATCGGTGATCTTGCACGGGGCGCCTTGGCTCGAGGATCCGAGAAACTCACGGTAGCCGCTTTCCGCGTGCAGAAAATCTGCACGCGGAAGCTTCCCCGGGTACAAACGACGACCCCAGTTGTGCTTTGTGCACCGGGAAGCTTCCGCGTGTGGAAAATCTGCACGCGGAAGCGGCGCCACCCGCCGCCCCGCCACCCGGCGCCACCGCCCGCCGGCGCCCGCCAGCGACCCCGCCCCGGTCAGGGGCGCGAGCCCTCGGACCACGGCGGCTGGTCCAGCGGGCCGAACACCTCGTCGAACAGGTCGAGCATGGCCCGCCACGACCGGGCATCGGAGCGGGGGTGGTACTCCAGGCCGGGGAGGCCGGCTCGGGCGGCGTCCGGATGGGTGAAGCTGTGCTGGGTGCCGCCGTAGAGGTTGATGCGCCAGTCCACGCCGGCGGCGCGCATCTCCGCCTCGAAGGCCAGGCGATGGTCGAGGGGCACGACGGGGTCGTCGGCGCCGACGCAGACCAGCACCCGGCCGGTGATGTTGCGGGCATCGTGGTGCGGTGCCGGCGCCAGGCCGGGATGGAGGCCGACCACCGCCTGGAGCGGGGCGCCGCTGCGGGCCAGCTCGAGCACCATGGCGCCCCCGAAGCAGTAGCCGATGGCGGCGACGGCCGACGGGTCCGCCCGCGGCTCGGCCAGCAGGGCGTCCAGACCGGCCTGGCCGAGGGCGCGCATGCGGGCCGGGTCGGAGCCCAGCTCCTCCAGGCGGGCCGACATCTCGTCCCGGTCGGTGTAGACGCGTGCGCCGCCGTGGTAGTCCATGGCCAGGGCCACGTACCCGAGCCGGGCCAGCTGCTCGGCACGACCCCGCTGATGGTCGTCCAGCCCGTTGGCCTCGTGGGCGATGAGGACCGCCGGCCGTCGTTGCTCGCCGTCAGGGACGGCCAGCCGTCCGACGAGCACGTTGGAGTCGGCCCGGTACTCGACATCTCGGACGGTGACCATGGCCTCCGAGGTTACGGGCGGCTCCGTGCTTGGTGCAACCGCAGGGTTGCACCACCGAGGTTCAGCGGCCGCTGGCGGAGACCGCCACCCTTTCCGGGCACGACCCGGACGCTTCGGTGCGCGCCTGGGGGCCAAGAGCGGCGCCCGAGGCTCGCCTGGTCGTCAGGCCGTCGGCCGCGGCCAGCAGGGCGAGGGTGGTGACGACGGCCGCGTAGATGATGGCGGTGTCGTGCAGCCCGAGGGAGGTGGCGGCCACGCCGGCGGCGATGACCGGCAGGCTGAACGCCAGGTAGGACACCACGTAGATGGTCGCCATGAGCGCCCCCAGCTCGTCGGGGCGGGCGAGGGACGCCAGGTGCCGGAAGGCGCCGAGGAAGCTGATGCCGAAGCCGATCCCGGCGACGGCGGTGGCAACCAGGAAGCCGGCCGCGCTGTGGCCCACCACCGCGACCAGCGTGCCCCCGGAGCCGACGGCGAGGACGACGCTGCCGCCCAGCATGCCCCGCCGAGGCGGCAGCTGGCGCAGGGCGAGCGCCGCCACCGCGCCGCTGCCGGCGAGCAGGAAGATGACCAGGCCGCCCCAGACCACGTCGTGCGAGCCGGCCAGCTGGCCGATCACGGACGGACCCAGCGAGAAATACAGGCCGCCGAGGGCCCAGGCGGCCAACAGGGCGGGCAGGGCGGCGACGAACGACCGCCGCGCCGCCGGTGGGATCCCGGCCCGCGGCCGGAAGACGGCGGCATGCAGACGGCGGCGGGTGCCGGGTTCGGGCATGAGGGCCAGCAGCCCGAGGCCGACTGCGGAGGCGGCCATGAGCACCCAGAACACCAGGCGGGTGGGCGCCGGGGCGTACTGGATCAGGGCGCCGGCGCCGAGCGCACCCACGGCCAGCGCCCCGGTCGACACCGTGCTGTTGACGGTCGGGCCCAGGGTGGGCCGACTCGGCGGCTGCAGCTCGAGGAGGGCGGCACCGACCGCACCGGCCGCCGCTCCGGTGGCGACGCCCTGCAGGATCCGCGCCCCGTACAACTCCCCCAGCCCGTGGGCGGTGAGGAACAGGGCGGCGGCTCCGGCCTCGGCGAGAAGGCCGACGGCCATCATGGGCCGGCGCCCGACGTGGTCCGAGACCGAGCCGGCGACGAGCAGGACGACCAGGAGGGCGAAGGCATAGACGGCGAAGACGGTGGTGAGCGTGGTGGAGGAGAAGTGCCACGACGCCTGGTACACGCCATAGAGCGGCGACGCCATCGCCGACCCGCCGAGCACCACGGCGAACACCGCAGCCGAGGACCAGAACGCCGGGCCCCGACCGAGTCGAGGGAGGCGCGGCAAAGACATCTCCATGGTCGTCGCCAACTACGACGACCGTCGGAGTATTCCTTCGATGGGTATCGTAAGAGCGTGGGTGACGAACTCCCGGGCGACGGGACCAAGTGGCTGCCCCAGCCCGATCTCGACGACCTCGACGTCGGGACCGTCCTGCACGCGTTGGCCGACCCGGCCCGCCTGGAGATCGTCCGCATCCTCGACGGGCGCGGTGAGGCCACGTGCACGTCGCTGGGCCTGCCGCTGAGCCCCTCGACGGTGACCCATCACCTCCGGCTCCTGCGCGACGGCGGCGTCATCGCCACCAGGACGGAGGGCACCACCCGGGTGAGCCGCCTGCGCGCCGACGAGCTCGAGCGCCGCTTCCCCGGGCTCCTGGCCTCGGTCCTGGCCGCCGATGCGCCCACTCCCCGAACACGCGTTCGCTGACGTAAGATCCCGCGGGTGGCCACTGTCCTCGCCGAACCTGCCGTCCCGCATGTCGCCGACCCCATGGCCGCGTTCCACCCGGCGGTGGCCGAGTGGTTCCGCCGGCGCTTCCCCGACGGCCCGACCGAGCCCCAGGTCCAGGGCTGGCCGCTCATCGCCCGGGGCTGCGACACCCTCATCGCCGCCCCGACCGGGTCGGGCAAGACCCTCGCCGGCTTCCTGGTGGCCATCGACGCCCTGTACAGGGCCCACGACGCCGACGGCCACGAGGCGAGCTCGGACCGGGCCCGGGTGGTCTACGTCTCCCCGCTGAAAGCCTTGGCCGTCGACATCGCCGAAAACCTGGAGCGGCCCCTCGCCGAGATCGCCGCCGTCGCCGCCGAGCTGGGGCTGGCCGCCCCGTCGATCCGGGTCGGGGTGCGCACCGGCGACACGTCCAGCTCGCAGCGGGCCCTGATGGTGCGCCGGCCGCCGGACTTCGTGGTCACCACCCCCGAGTCGCTGTACCTGCTGGTCACCGAGCGGCCGGGGCCGGGACGCGCTGCGCACGGTGGAGACGGTCATCGTGGACGAGATCCACGCCGTGGCCCGCGACAAGCGCGGCGCCCACCTGGCGCTCAGCCTGGAGCGGCTGGAGGCGCTGTGCGCCGTCCGCCCGGTGCGCATCGGTCTGTCGGCCACCCAGCGCCCGGTCGAGACCGTCGGCCGGCTGCTCGTCGGGGACCGTCCCTTGCCGGCCATCGTCGACGTCGGCCATCGCCGGGACCTCGACCTGGCCCTCGAGCTGCCGGAGGGCGAGCTGGAGGCGGTGGCGTCGGCCGAGCAGATGGGCGATGCCGTCGACCGCATCGCCGCCCTCGTCGCCGAGCACCGCACCACGCTGGTGTTCGTCAACACCCGCCGGCTGGCCGAGCGCCTGGCCCACCAACTGGGCGAACGGCTCGGCGAGGACGTGGTCGCCGCCCACCACGGCAGCCTGTCCAAGGAGCGCCGCTACCGGGTGGAGACCAGGCTGCGCGCCGGTGACCTGCGGGCGCTGGTGGCCACGGCGTCGCTGGAGCTGGGCATCGACATCGGGCCGGTCGAGCTGGTGTGCCAGATCGGCTCGCCGCGCAGCATCGCCACCTTCCTGCAGCGGGTCGGACGCTCCAACCACAGCCGGGGCGGCACGCCGAAGGGGCGGCTGTTCCCCCTGACCCGCGACGAGCTGGTCGAGTGCGCGGCGCTGCTGGTCGCGGTGCGGGCGGGGAACCTCGACACCGTCAGGCTCGCTCCCCTGCCGCTCGACATCGCCGCCCAGCAGATGGTGGCCGAGGTCGGCGGCCGAGGAGGGGAAAACGGCGGCCCTCTACGACCTGGTCCGCCGGGCGGCGCCCTACACCGACCTGCCGCGAGCGACGTTCGACGAGGTGGTCGAGCTGGTCAGCGACGGGATCGAGACCGGGCGGGGCAGGCGGGGCGCCTACCTGCACCACGACGCCGTCAACGGCGAGCTGCGGGCCCGCAAGGGGGCCCGCCTGGCCGCGGTCACCTCCGGGGGCGCCATCCCCGAGACCGGCGACTACCGGGTGGTGGCCGAGCCCGACGACACCCTGGTGGGCACGGTCAACGAGGACTGGGCGGTCGAGTCCATGGCCGGAGACATCTTCCTGCTCGGCACCCACTCCTGGCAGATCCGCCGGGTCGAGGCGGGCGTGGTCCGGGTGCGCGACGCCGGCGACACTCCGCCCACGGTCCCGTTCTGGCTGGGCGAGGCGCCGGCCCGCACCGCCGAGCTGTCGGCGGAGCTGTCGGCGCTTGCGCGCCCGGGTGGACGCGTTCGTGACCGCCGGGGATCCCGACGGCGCCCGGCGCTGGCTGGTCGACGCCGGGGTGGGGACGGACGCGGCCACCATGATCGTCGACTACCTGGCCGTGGGCCGCGCCGCCCTCGGCGTCATGCCCACCCAGCACGACCTGGTCCTGGAGCGGTTCTTCGACGACACCGGGGGCATGCAGCTGGTCGTGCACTCCCCCTTCGGCGCTCGCATCAACCGCAGCCTGGGCCTGGCGCTGCGCAAGAAGTTCTGCCGGAGCTTCAACTTCGAGCTGCAGGCGGCGGCCAGCGACGACGCCGTCGTGCTGTCCCTCGGCCCGCATCACAGCTTCCCGCTGGACGAGGTGCCCCGGTATCTGTCCAGCCGGACGGTGGCCGAGCACCCTGCGAGCACGCCATCCTGGACTCGCCGATGTTCCAGGCCCGATGGCGGTGGAACCTCAACCGGTCGCTCATGGTGCTGCGCTTCCGGGGCGGCCGGCGCAACCCGCCGCCCATCCAGCGCATGGAGTCCGACGACCTGCTGGCCGCGGTGTTCCCCCAGGCGGCGGCGTGCCAGGACAACGTCGTCGGCCCCATCGAGATCCCCGACCACGTCCTCGTCCGCCAGACCATCGACGACACCCTGCAGGAGGCCCTCGACGTCGACGGGGTGCGCGGTCTGCTGGAGCGCATCGAGGCCGGCGAGGTCGCGCGTGCACTGCCGGGACACGACCGAGCCGTCGGTGCTGGCCCACGAGATCCTCACCGCCCGCCCCTACGCCTTCCTGGACGACGAGGAGTCCCAGAACCGGCGCACCAACGCCGTGCACCTGCCGCGGGGCCTGGCCGTGGACCTGTCCTCCATCGGCGCGCTCGATCCCGCCGCCATCGACGCGGTCCAGGACGAGATCCGCCCGGTGTTGGACAGCGCCGACGACCTCCACGACCTTCTCTCCTCCACCGTGCTGCTGCGTCCCCGGGCCGAGTGGCGGCCGCTGTTCGACCTTCTGGCCGAACGGGGGCGGGCCGGGTCCTCGGCGGCGACGGCGCCGAGCTGTGGTGCACCACCGAAGCCCTGCCGGTCGGGCGCGCCGCGTTGGCCGGCGACGACGACGCGGTGACCCGGACGCTGCGCGGCCACCTGGAGCTGACCGGCATCACCACTGCCGCCGAGCTGGCCGCGGCCACCACCCTGCCCGCCGGCCGGGTGGCGTCCGGTCTGGCCGCCCTGCAGCAGGAGGGGTTCGTGTTCCAGGGCCGCTACCGCGCCGAGGCCACCGACACCGAGTGGGTGGCCCGCCGGCTCCTGGCCCGCATGCACAGCTACTCCCGGCGTTCCCGCCGCCAGTCGGTCGAACCGGCGACCGCCCAGGACTTCATGCGATTCCTGCTGCGGTGGCAGCACGTGGCCCCCGGGACCCAGCTCGCGGGCGAGTCGGGGCTGTCGGCCGTGCTCGAACAGCTGCAGGGGGTCGAGGCGGCCGCCGGGTCCTGGGAGCGCGAGCTGCTGGCCCGCCGGCTCCAGCGCTACGACCCGGGCTGGCTGGACGGGCTGTGCCATGCCGGCGAGGTCGCCTGGCTGCGCCTCACGCCCCGGGCCGGCGACGGCACCGGCACCGCCGCCCCGTCGAAGGCCACGCCGATCGCCGTGGTGTTCCGGGGTGATCTGGACTGGCTGCTGGCCGCCGCCGGGCGGGGCGAGCCGCTCGAGGGGCCGGGCGCCGGGGCCACCGCCGAGGTGGTCGAGCTGCTGGCCCAGCGGGGCGCGTGCTTCGCTACCGACCTGGCCGCCGCCACCCACCGGCTGCCCGACGACGTCGAGCGGGCGCTGTGGGACGGCGTGGCCCGGGGTCTGGTCATGTGCGACGGCTTCGCCGCCATCCGGGCCCGGGTGGGCGGCCCTTCTCCCGCCGGCGCTCGCACCCGCGGGCGCCCGGCGCGGCTGTCCCGGCTCCGTCGCTACGGGGCGACGGTTGCGTCGGCCGGGCGGTGGTCGCTGGTGCCGGACGGCTGCACCCTGGACGACGAGCGCGCCGATCGCCACGACCTGGCCGAGGCGGTGGCCGAGCAGCTGCTCAACCGTTGGGGCGTGGTGGTCCGGGACCTGGCCGTCCGCGACGACCTGCGCCTGCCGTGGCGCGACGTCCAGTGGGCCCTGCGCCGGCTGGAGGACCGCGGGCTGGTGCGCGGCGGCCGCTTCGTCGCCGGCTTCAACGGCGAGCAGTACGCCCTCCCCGCCGCCGCCGAGGCGCTGGCCCGCACCCGCCGGGATCCGAGGACGGGCGAGCAGGTGATGGTCAACGCCACCGACCCGCTCAATCTGGTCGGGGTGGTCGTGCCCGGGCCCGCCGTCCCCGCCGTGCGCACCAACCGGGTGGTGTACGTGGACGGGATCCCGGCCTGAGCGTGCGACCCATGGTCGGCTGGGGAAGCTTCGCCCGCCAACGGCCCGACCTGGCCGAGGCCGGCCGGGAGCTGTTGTATCAGCACGGGGTGGGCCTGGCCTTCCTCGCTACCACGGGCAGGGATGACGCTCCTCGCCTGCACCCGATCTGCCCGCTGCTCACCGACGGCGCGCTGGTGGCGTTCATCGTTCCGTCGCCCAAGCAGCAGGACCTCCGGCGCAACGGCCGCTTCGCCCTGCACTCGTTCCCCGTCCCCGACAACGAGGACGCCTTCTGCGTATCGGGACGGGCCACGCTCAGCGAGGACGCCGAGCTGCGAGCAGCCGTCGGTCAGCAGTTCGTCGCCGAGCGTGCCCAACTCGGCGTTGCCTTCCCGGCCGACGCCGACGCCCTGTTCGAGTTCGCCATCGCCGGGTGTCTGCTCACCCGGACGACCGGCCACGGCGACCCCGAGCCCCGGCACGTGGTGTGGCGGGCCAGCCGCGCCTGACCCAGAGCCCTAGCATGAAAGCCATCGCCGGGACCGCTCGCACCACGCCAGAAGAGATCAGCGAAGAGGTTGCTCGCCGCTTCGACGGCGCCTCCGATCCGCGATTGCGCCAGCTCATGCAGTCGTTGGTAGGCCACCTCCACGCCTTCGCCATCGAGAACCAGTTGACGGAGCAGGAATGGGCCGCCGGCGTCGAATTCCTGACCGCCGCCGGGCAGGCGTGCACCGGTACACGACAGGAGCTCATCCTGTTGTCCGACACCCTCGGCCTGTCCATGGTCGTCGACGCCGTCAACCACGCGCCCAACGGTGACGTCACCGAGTCGACGATCCTCGGCCCGTTCCACGTGCCGGGCTCGCCGTGGCGGGAGATGGGCGACAACATCGCCGAACGGGCCGAGGACGGCGAGGCCGCGCTCATCTCGGGCCGGGTCCTCGACCCTTCCGGCGCGCCGATCGCCTCGGCCGTCCTCGACGTGTGGCAGAACAGCGCCACCGGCCTCTACGCGGTGCAGGACGCCGACCAGCCGGCCGACAATCTTCGGGGGCGGTTCGAGACGGGTGCGGACGGGCGGTTCTGGTTTCTCACCGTGTTGCCCACCGACTACCAGATCCCCACCGACGGTCCCGTCGGCCGCATGCTCGCCGCCACCGGCCGGCCCGCGTGGCGGCCCGCCCACCTGCACCTCATCGTGACCGCCCCCGGCTATCAGGGGGTGGTCACCCATCTGTTCCACGACGCCAGCCCCCACCTGGACTCCGACGTCGTCGTCGGGGTGAAGGCCTCGCTGGTCTGCCGGTTCACTCCTGCCAGTGGACCCGGAGCCGCCCGTTACGTCCTCGAACGGGACCTGGTGCTCGCCCCCGAGAACGGGGCACCGTAGAGCTGCTTTCGGCGATCAGGTAGGGGATCGTCGCAGGCCGGCGGGCACTCGTACATAGCCGTCGGGCACACACGCCTCCATCGCCTCCCGGATGTCCTCGGCATGGTCAGCGACGGCATCGAGGTCGACTTCAGAGAGCATCCGGGCGAACCCCGCCTCGCTCAAGAGCTCGGCGAGATGGTCGCGGAGCTGGGAGACGAACCACGCCAACGGCTCTCCAAGCGTCGCCTGGTCGAAGGGGACGGGATCACCGGTGGCGGGGACGTGGTAGTGGGGTCCCTCGATGAAGTCGTCGAAGCGCAGCAGCTCGGTGACGTGCCCGTCGACGTCGCCGGACACGCGGAGCGTAGCCCCCGCAGGCGCTCGGAAGGTGGCCTCAAACCGTAGCCCCCCGGCTTCCACCACCTGCCGCCCCGAGCCTTTCAGATCCGGCGGCATCTGCTGGTCCGTCATCACGTCCTCCCTTCGCCGGCCCGCGTCCAAACTACCCAGCTTCGAAAGGTGTCCCGTTGGATCGGTAGCGGCCTAGTCGGGTCGGCCGGTCGCGTCACGAATCTGCTGCTGGTGTCGAGTGCCCAATGCCGGGCACCACGCAGAGCAGTCGGGGCGTCGAACTCGGCTCGGTGGTAGCCGACCAGATGACCGACGAGCAGGTGCTCGTGTCACAGTTTCCGCAGAAGGTCGAGAAGTTCGTGGTGTTCATGTTCACGCACTGACAGAGGGCCTGGTGGGCTATCGTTGGCATCGACCGTACAAACGACATCGAGGCACTGGACCGAGAGTCCCTTCTGGCTGCAGGTCATCACGTGCGAGCTGCTGACATCCTGGAAGCGAGAAATTCGAGTGCAGCTGGTTGCCCTTCTGCGCTCGCTGGTCGCACGACTTGAAGCCGACGGCATAGCCGCTTGTCACTTTGCACGTGCAGACCGAGACGTTCGGATTGGTGTTCGAAGGTACGCATGCGCCGAGGTGCACAGGGCGTAGGTCTGGTCACACAGCCAGGCCTTGTCGATGTTGAGGCTCTTTGGCCGAGCCACCTTCTTGGCCGCTCCGGCATGCCGTGGCGACGAGGGGGAGGGACGGTGATGGCCGCCAGCCCCAGCGTCGCCCGCGACAGGACCTTTCGAAACGCCCGGCCTGGATCCATCCGGGATCCGTTTAGACGGACGACCGTCCAAACCCACTGTAGACGGCCGTTCGTCTAAGATGCAAGGGTCATGTCGGTTGGAGAGAAGCAGGACGTGGCCGATCGAGACGTTGTGCAACCTCGCAGGACCCGGGCACCGGGAGACCGGGCCCGAGCTCGTATCGCCGAGCGGGCGTCGCAGCTGGCGACCGTCGAGGGACCCGAGGCCTGCCCATCGGACGTCTGGCCGAGGTCACGGGCGTTCCGAAGAGCAGTGTCCACGCTCTGTTCGGCTCGAAAGAAGAACTGCAACTGGCGACCATCAAGACTGCTCGCGACAGCTTCATCACGGAAGTGGTCGCTCCGGCGCTGGCCGCATCAGAACCGGGGCGTCAGCGGCTGCTCGCTGCTCTGCCAGGGCTTTCTTTCGTATGTCGAACGCCGAATCTTTCCGGACGCTGCTTCTTCGTGGGCATCTCCGCCGAACTCGGAGCCCGGCCCGGCCGGGTCCACGACGAGGTGGCTCATGTACAACAACAATGGCGTGACTTACTAGAGCAGGAAGCTCGAGCTGCCGCCGAGAGCGGGGAACTGGCCGAAGGCGTCGATCCTCCGCAACTCGCCTTCGAGCTCGGTGTCATCCTGGCCGGCACCAACATCGTCAGTGTCCTCCACGACGACACGCATGTCATTGCTCGCGCCTGGGCCGCGGTGGAGAGTCGGCTCCCCAGTTTGGCCCAATCGAGGCGCCGTTCTGGTCCCCAGGCTCATCGCCGCTGAGGTCCGTTCGCTGCGGCGCTATCTCACGACGATCCTCGGCGACGCCGACGAAAGCGTCGACTTCTCGGCCGTACACCGACAGGCGATGGTGGCCGGGGCGAACGTGCGTACTGCGATCACGCAGTTCCGCGATGAACCAGGCACAGCCGAAGAGCGCGCCCAAGGTTGGGAGGCCATCGCCGAGGCCGGCGGACTTGTATGCGAAGAGCTGGTCACGCTCGCCCGTGAGCGAGGTGGCAGGGTGTTCCAGCCGGCCGAGCGCAATTCGCTCATGGACGCTGAACGGGCTCTGTGCTTGCTGACTCAGAACGGGGCCGCTGGGGTCTCACCGTCAAACGGCACCGCCGCCCATTAGTCCAAGGACCCACCGTTCGGGCATCTCCTCGGCCGGTCGTCAGTCGGAACCGTCGGCTCCGGCTTGGTCGCCGGCGCCCCGTCCCGACGTGCGCATCCAGTCGGCGAGCTGGCTGGAGAGCTTGTTCACCCCGCCACCTGTCCGTTCGATGAAGGCCAGGAACCGTTCGCGGTAGTGGCGCACGGCTTCCTGGAACTCGGCGGACGGCGGCGGCTCCTCCCCCCGGCGCACGTAGGCGCCGGAGCGGATCCGGTCGTAGTCCCCGGACGCCACCCAGTCCACCAGCTCCTTGACCCGGCGGACAGCGAAGGGGTGGCTGCGGCTGATCTCCGACGAGAAGCGGGCCCGCCGGGCGAGCAGGTCGTCCTCGGACACGTACTCGGTCGCCTGGCGGACGAAGGCGTCCACGTTCATCTCTGCCACCGGTCCCCCGGCCATGCGCATGAGCATGCTGCAGGTGATGCGGGGGTCGCCCACGGCCAGGGCGCTGGCCCGGTCGCTGGACAGCTCGGCCGCCCGGGCCCACTCGAGCAGGGCCAGGTACACGGCCCGCACGGGCAGCCCGGCCAGCGGGGCGGCCGACAGGGTGCCCTGCAGGATCTGGGCGAGGATCACCATGACCGTCGTGTAGTAGACGTGGTCGGACAGGACGTGGCCGGCTTCGTGGGCGAGCACGGCTTCGATCTCGTCGGGCTGGTAGTCGGTGAGCAACGGGGACCACGCCAGCACGCTGGGGTGTTTGGTCCCGAAGGTGGTGGCGTTGGCCACCGGCAGCTGGGTGACGTACAACGCCGGCCGGGGGCCGGGAAGGTCGAGGACGCTGGTGGCGTGCACGTAGGAGTTCCACACCGCAGGCACCTGGTCGGGGCCGAGGCGAACGGCGTCGCCGAGCATCAGCTGGCGGGTGCGCTTCTCGAAGCCCAGATCGCTCAGCACCTTGAGCACCCGATCGAGGAGGGGGATGGTGTGCAGCGTCGACGTCGCCGCCCGGTCGGCGGGATGCTCGTAGGCCTTGGCGCTGAGGTCCGGATAGGTCAGCGCTGCCTCGATCGCCACGCCGGACTCCTACCCGGTTGCCGACGCGGGCCGGTGAGAAAACGGTAAAAACCGGCGATCGGGGCCCGGTTTTGGCCGCAGCCGAGACCGAGCCGGACTACGCTTGCGCTGGTCGGTGGGCCGGCGCGACAGGATCCACCAGAGCGCTGCCTCCGCTGGTACCACCGAACGGTAGCGCTGGCGGGTCCAAACCCGACGAGATGGGCAGTTTACCCCTTTGAACCAACTCCTCCTGCTCTTGGTCCTGGTGGTCGCCGGCGTCCTGGGCACGTCTGTCGTCCGCCAGCTGCGCTCGGGCCAGCGGGCGGCCGCCCACCACCATCGTGCCCTGGACACCCTCGGGCACATCTCCAGCGGCCGCACCCGTAATCCTCAACCACAAGTCGAAGGTGAGACTTCAGGGAACCATGTCGCCTCCTCCCCGGAGGAGACGGCGGGGGTGCACAGCAACGGCGATGCCGCGGCCGACCAGGCGGTGCACGCCCACGTGCGGGTGGTGGCCGCCGACGCCCCCCGGCGTTCGACGGGCCCCCAGGTCGTGTTCTCGGCGTCGCGCTTCGCCCGGCCCCCGTCCCACGTCGCTGCCCCCGAAGCCGGCGCCAGCGACGCGTCCCGGGGCGCCGACCGCCGGCCCACGGCTGAGCTGCCCGCCGTCGACCCCGGTCGAGCCCCGGCCCCGGCCCCGGCCTCGCGCCCCGGGCCGGCGAGGAGCGATCCGACGCCCACCCCGCCGGCGCCCCTGCCGCCGGCGGAGACGCTCGTGCGCATCGTCGATGACGCCCCCGCGCCGATGGACGACGTGGCGCCGCTCCCACCCCCCCCGACCCCACCCCGCCACCGTCACCGCCAGCACCGTCCTGGGCGGCGGCAGCCGGCGCGGCCGGCGCGGGGCACGGTGGGCAGGCGGCCTGTGCTGATCGGAGCGGTGGTGGCGGCGATCGTCGTGGTCGGCGTGGTGGGTGGCGTGGTCGCCGCCTCGCGCGGTTCTTCGAAGCCATCGGCCCCCCGGGCGGTGGCACCCTCCACCACCCCGGTGCGCACGTCGCCGCCGACCACCGCGGCCACCACAACGGCGCCGCCCCCGACCACCCCGCCGCCGCTGACGCCCACCTCCACCGCCTCGGGCCAGGCCACCTACCAGGTCGGGGCGACGGCCTCGGTCACCGTCACCGCGTCGTCGCCGGCGTGGGTGGAGATCCGCACCGGCGGGCCGTCGGGCGCCATCAGTTTCCAGGGCGTCCTCACCGCCGGGCAGTCCAAGACCCTGGCCGTGCCCACCTGGCTGCGGATCGGCAAGCCGGCGGCGACGTCGCTCACCGTGTCGGGCCAGGCGGTGTCGCTCCCGCCGGGTGCGGCCGCCCAGCCGATCAACCTCAGCTTCGCCTGAGCGCCGCGGGTGCCCGCAACCGCGACCCACGTCGGCATTCACGGCCACGACTGGGCCTACCACCGGGCCGGTGACGGCCCCCAGCTGCTCCTCATCCACGGAGTCGCCGGGAGCTCCGAGGGGTGGGCGCCGACCAGCGAGCTGCTGGCCCGCCACTTCAACGTGCTCGCCCCCGACCTCGTCGGCCACGGCGAGTCGGCCAAACCGGTCGGGGACTACTCGTTGGGCGCCTACGCCTCGGGTCTGCGCGACCTGCTCGCCGTGCTGGGCATCGAGCGGGCCACCCTGATCGGCCAGTCTCTGGGCGGGGGCATCGCCATGCAGATGGCCTACCAGTACCCGGAGTGCTGCGAACGTCTGGTGCTGGTGGACAGCGGCGGGCTGGGCGCCGAGGTCAGCTGGCTGTTGCGCGCTCTGGCCCTGCCCGGCGCCGAGCTGGTCACCCCGCTGCTGTTCCCCGGCTTCGTGCGCGACTGGGGCGACGCCGTCGGTCGGTTCTTCTCCCGTCAGGGACTGCGCTCGGCGCGGGTGAGCGAGTCATGGCGGGCCTACGCGTCGCTGACCGACGCCGACAGCCGACGCGCTTTCGTGCGGACCGTACGCGGGGTCATCGACGCCGGCGGCCAGTCGGTGAGCGCCGCCGACCGGCTGTACCTGGCGGCCGAGGTGCCGACCATGATCGTGTGGGGCGAACGCGACAGCATCATCCCCGTGGCCCACGCCCACGCCGCCCACGACGCCATCCCCGGGAGCCGCCTGGAGATCATCGAGGGCGCCGGGCACTTCCCCCAGGTCGAAACGCCCGTCCGCTTCGCCGACCTGGTCACCGACTTCGTCGCCACCACCGCCCCGGCGACGCTCGACCGGGACCGGTGGGTCTCACTCCTGCAGTCCGGGAAGCCACCCGGCGGCTAGCCGGCGGTGTCCCAGGTGGGAACCAGGCGGCGCGCCGCGCGCGCCTCGTCCACCCGGCTGACCGGTGTGGTCCTGGGCGCGTCCGCCGCCGACCCGGCGGCGGCGATGGCGACGAGGGCGTCGGCCAGGGCGGCCACGGTCTGGGGGCTCTCGGTCTCGGTCGGCTCGATCATCAGGGCCTCCTCGACGATGAGCGGGAAGTAGACGGTCGGCGCGTGGAAGCCCTGTTCGAGCAGCGCCTTGGCCACGTCCAGGGCCCGCAGGCCGCTGGCCCGCTTCAGGGAGGAGGTCGACGCCACGAACTCGTGCATGTTGGGCCGGTCGTAGGGCAGGTCGTAGGTGCCGCGCAGCCGGTGGCGCAGCCAATTGGCGTTGAGCACCGCACCCTCGGCCACCCGGCGCAGGCCGTCGCCGCCGTTGGCCAGGATGTACGACCACGCCCGGGCCAGGGCCAGGGCGTTGCCGTACCAGCTGTGGACCCGGCCGATGGAGCGCGGCGGGGTGGACCAGTGGTAGCTGCCGTTGGCGGCCCGTTGCGGCAGCGGGCCGGGGAGGAAGTCGGCCAGCCGTTGCGACACGGCGACCGGGCCGGCGCCGGGGCCGCCCCCTCCGTGGGGGACGGCGAAGGTCTTGTGCAAGTTCAGATGCACGATGTCGAAGCCCATGTCCCCCGGCCGGGTCACGCCGAGGATGGCGTTGAGGTTGGCCCCGTCGTAGTACAGCAGGCCGCCCACCTCGTGCACGGCGGCGGCGATCTCGGCGATGTCCTCTTCGAACAGACCCAGGGTGTTGGGGTTGGTGAGCATGATGCCGGCGACGTCGTCGTCCAGCCGCCGGCGCAGGGCGTCGAGGTCGACCAGGCCCCGCTGGTCGGAGGGAACCGTTACCGTCTGATAGCCGCCGAGGGTGACCGACGCCGGGTTGGTGCCGTGGGCCGAGTCGGGGATGATGACCTTGCTGCGGGGCGGCCCGCCCGCCTGGGTGTGCCAGGCGCGCATGAGCAGCAGGCCGGTGAGTTCCCCGGCCGCCCCGGCCGGCGGGGCGAGCGTGGCCGCGTGCATCCCGGTGACCCGGCACAGCGTGTCCGACAGCGACCACAACAGCTCCAGCCACCCCTGCACGAACGGCGCCGGCGTGGCCGGATGGGCCCGGGCCAGGCCGGGCAGGGCGGCCGCCTCGTCGCACAGCTTCGGGTTGTACTTCATGGTGCACGACCCGAGGGGGTAGGCGCCCAGGTCCACCGAGTACTGGCGGTGGCTCAGGCGGGTGACGTGGGCGACCAGGTCGCGCTCGGAGACCTCGGCCACCGGGAGCGGCTCGGTCCGCAGGTGGTCGGCCGGTACCAGCTCCTCGGCCGGCCATTCCGGCACGCCGGTGTCGCGGAACGTCGCCGCCCGCCGACCAGGGCTCGACAGGTCGAAGACGGTCGGCTCTCCCGCCCTCCCGAGCAGCGGCGCGCTCGCCGCCCGCCCCCCGGGCGCCGGCCTCGACGCCGGCGTTTTCCCCGTCTGATCTTCGGTCGTCGTGGTCATCGCACGACCTTTTCCAGGGCGGCGGCGTAGGCGTCGATCTCCGCCCTGGTCCGGCGTTCGGTCACCGCCACCAGCATGCCCGCACCGGCGCCCAGGTCGTCGACGGGGACCCCGGCCAGGAACCCCTCCTCGGCCATGCGTTCGACCGCCACCGCCGGTTCCACCGGCAGCCGCAGGGTGAACTCCCGCAGGGTGGGCGCCTGGTAGAGCGGCTCGACGCCCGGGATGGCAGTGGCGCACTCCCGGGCGTAGCGCGCCCCGCGTGCGCAGCGCAGGGCCAGCTCCCGCAGCCCGCCGGTGCCCAGCCACGCCAGCTGGATCATGCACGCCACCGCGATCAGCGTCTGGTTGGTGCACACGTTGGACGACGCCTTCTCCCTGCGGATGTCCTGCTCGCGCGCCCGCAGGGTCGTCACGTAGGCGGTGCGTCCCTCGGTGTCCACGCTGCGCCCCACCAACCGCCCCGGCAGCCGGCGCACGTGCTCGGCCCGGCAGGCGAACAGCCCGAGGTAGGGGCCGCCGAACGACAACGGCGTGCCGAACGGCTGCCCCTCCCCCACCGCCACGTCCGCACCCAGCTCCCCCGGCGCCCGCAGCAGCCCGCTGGCCACCGGGTCGAAGGCGGCGAGCAGCAGGGCCCGGTGGCGGTCGGCGACCGCCCGGGCGGCGGCCAGGTCCTCCAGGCAGCCCAGGTAGTTCGGCGAGGCGGCGAGCAGGGCGGCCGGCGCCTCGCCGCCTTCGTCGGGGACCGCCGCCCAGTCGGTCACGCCGCCGGCCGCCACCCCGCTCCCGGCCGCTCGGGCCAGCGGTGCGGTCACCAGCCGGTGGCCGGTGCCGGCGGCGAAGGTCTCCAGCACCTGACGCCAGTGCGGGTGGAGCCCGGCGCTCACCCACACCGTCTGGCGCCCGGTGGTGGCCACGGCCAGGTTGACCGCCTCCACCGCGGCGCTGGCGCCGTCGTAGAGCGAGGCGTTGGCGACCGCCAGCCCCGAAAGGCGGGCGATGAGCGTCTGGTACTCGAACAGGGCCTGCAGGACGCCCTGGGCCACCTCCGGCTGGTACGGCGTGTAGGAGGTCACGAACTCCGAGCGACCGCCGAGGCTGCGCACCACGGCGGGGATGTCGTGGTCGTAGGCGCCGGCGCCGGCGAAGCACACCAGGTCGGCACCGGTGCGGTTGCGGCCGGCCAGGCCGGCCATGGCATCGGCCACGTCGGCTTCGGCGACGCCCTCGGGGATGTCGAGGCCGCCGGCCAACCGCAACGCGCTGGGCACGCAGTCGAACAGCTCGTCGAGGCTGGACAGGCCGAGGTCGGCCAGCATGGTGGCCAGCTCCTCGTCGGTGTGGGGAACGTAGTGGCCCATGGTGCGCTGCGGCCTCAGCCTTTCTTTTCGGTGGTCTTGGCGGCGTGCTTGGCGACGAAAGGCAACGGGACCACCCGGGCCGGCACCGGCCGGCCCCGGGCGTCGAGGGTGACTTCGGTGCCGGGCTCCGTCCCCGTGGGGAGGAGGGCGAGGCCGATGCCGTGGCCCAGCACGGGTGAGAAGTTGCCGCTCGTCAGCTCGGCGATGGCTTTCCCGCCGATGAGGACGGGGTAGCCGCCGCGTGGCGGCTGGCGGCCTTCGGTGGCCACGCCGGCCAGCCGGCGGCGGACGCCCTCCACCCGCTCCCGCTCGAGCGGGGCCCGGCCCAGGAACCCGCCGGGCTTGTCCCAGGCCACCACCCAGCCCAGGCCCGCCTGCAGGGGTGTGATCCCGGGGCCCAGCTCGTGGCCGTGGAGGGGCAGGGCCGCTTCGAGGCGCAGGGTGTCGCGCGCGCCCAGGCCGGCGGGCACCACGCCCGCGCCCAGCACGGCATCCCAGAAGGCGGCGGCCGCCTCCACCGGCACCGCGCACTCGACGCCGTCCTCCCCGGTGTAGCCGGTCCCCGCCGCCACCGCCTCGACGCCCTCCCACCGGAACCGGGCGACCCGGAAGCGGCCCACCCTGGCGGCGTCGGGCGCGACCGCTGACAGCCGCTCCCGGGCGTCGGGCCCCTGGACGGCGATGACCGCCCGCGTCGCGGTGGTGTCGGTCACCCGGGCGTCGGGGTCGCCGTCCAGGGCGGCGCGCACCCCGGCGGTGTTGGACGCGTTCGGCATCACGTCGAAGCGGTCGTCGTCGACCCACCACACGATGAGGTCGTCGCGCACCGAAGCGTCCACCTCGTCGAGCAGGTGGGTGTACTGCGCCCGGCCGGGTCCCACCTTGGTCAGGTCGTTGGTGAACGCCGCCTGCAGCCGGGCGAGCGCCTCGGGACCCTCGACCCGGACGGTGCCGAGATGGCTGACGTCGAAGGCCACTGCGCCCCGCCGGCAGGCCAGGTGCTCGGCCACGGTGCCGTCCGGGTACGACAGCGGCATCTCCCAGCCCCCGAAGGGGACCATGCGCGCCCCGAGGGCGCGGTGGGCGGCGTCCAAGGGCGAACGTCGCGCCGTGTCGGGAGCGGTGCTCACCGAGCGAGATTACTGGACGGTGGGCGCCACCCGACGCGTGTCCCGACTGGCCCCCAGGGAGACGGGGGTGCCCGAATCGGGGAAGTGGCAGGCCACGTAGTGGTCGTCGCCGACCTGACGCATGGCCGGCTCCTCCTGGGCGCACACCTCCAGCGCCTTCGGGCAGCGGGTGCGGAAGCGGCAGCCCGAAGGCGGCCGCACCGGCGACGGGAGCTCGCCGACGATCGCCTCGCTCGCCGGGGCGCGGATCCGCTCCGCGTCGACCGCGGGGATGGATTCGATCAGGGCGGTGGTGTAGGGGTGGGCCGGCGCGGTGTAGAGCTGGTCGGGGCTGGCCAGCTCGCACAGCTTGCCCAGGTACATGACCGCCACCCGGTCGCTGACGTTCTTGACGACCGCCAGGTCGTGGGCGATGAACACCAAGGTGAGCCCGTAGCGCGCCTTCATGTCCTCGAGCAGGTTGAGGATCTGGGCCTGCACCGACACGTCCAGGGCGGACACGGGCTCGTCGCAGATGATGAGCTGGGGGTCGAGCATGAGCGACCGGGCGACGGAGATGCGCTGGCACTGGCCGCCGGAGAACTCGTGGGGGTGGCGGCGGGCGTGGGCGTCGTAGTCGAGACCCACCGCGTCCATCACCTCCACCAGCTTGTCCCGCTGGGCGGTCTTGCTGGTCAGCCCGACGGTAGCGCCCCAGATACCCAGCGGTTCGGTGATGATGTCGCCCACCCGGCGCCGGGGGTTGAGCGACGAGATCGGGTCCTGGAAGATCATCTGCATCCGCGGCCGGAGCTGGCGCAGCTCCGACTCCGAGAGCGAGCCCATGTCGATGCCGTCGAAGTTGACCGTGCCGGCGGTGGGCCGGGGCATGGCCATGATGGCCCGGCCGGTGGTGGACTTCCCGCATCCGGATTCGCCGACCAGGCCGAGCGTCTCGCCCCGGGCCACGTCGAAGCTGACGTCGGAGACGGCGTGGACCTTGTGTCCCCGGCCGGCGGGAAACTCCACCACCAGGTGCTCCACCCGCAGCAGGCTCCCGTTGTCGTGCAGCTGGGGCGCGGGCGCCGGCGGCGCCGACGGCGACGGGTCGACCGCGGGCGCTGGCTCGGCCACGGCGGTGGCCGCCGCCTCGGGGGGCCCGTGGTCGGCGACCGGGGGATGGTCGGCGGTGGCGAGGGGCGCGGCCACGCTCGACGGGTCGGCGTCGGTGACGCCCTTGGCCAGGTTGCGTTCCAGGGCCGCCGCGCCTTCGGGGCTCCCCACCGGGTACCAGCACGCGAACAGGTGGTCGGGTCCCGCCGGCCGCAACGGGGGCGCCTCCTCGTGGCACCGGGGCTGGGCGTAGGGGCAGCGGGGCGCGAAGCGGCATCCCCCGCCCGGGTTGACCAGTGACGGCGGCCGCCCGGGGATGGCCAGCAGGCGGGTGTGGCTGGCCGTGCTCAGCTGGGGGATCGACTTCAGCAGGGCTTCGGTGTAGGGCATCTTCATGTGGGCGAAGAGCACGTCGGTGGGCGCCTTCTCGACCACCTGGCCGGCGTACATGACCACGATGTCGTCGGTCCTGCCGGCCACCACGCCGAGGTCGTGGGTGACGAGGATCATGGCCATGAACCGCTCCCGCTGGGCCTGGCCCAGCAGGTCGAGGATGTGGGCCTGCACGGTGACGTCCAGGGCGGTGGTGGGCTCGTCGGCCAGGAGGAGCTGGGGATTGCAGGCCAGGGCGATGGCGATGGTGACCCGCTGGCGCATCCCCCCCGACAGCTGATGGGGATAGTCGTGCAGGCGCTGCTCGGGCTCGGGGATGCCGACCGAGCGCAGCAGGGACACGGCCGTGTCGTTGGCCTGGCTCCGGCTCTGGTGCAGGTGGTGGCGCAGGGACTCGGTGATCTGACGGCCCACCCGCAGCACCGGGTTGAGCGAGGTCATGGGATCCTGGAGGATCAAGGCGATCTCGGGACCCCACACGTGCTGGAGCTGATCGGCGCTCAGGGTCCGCAGATCGCGGCCGGCGAAGCGCACCGCTCCCGAACGGACCACGTTGGAGCCGGGCAGGAGGCCCATGATCGAGCGGGCCAGCACCGTCTTGCCCGACCCCGACTCCCCCACCACGCCCAGGGTCCGGCCCCGGTCCAGGCGGAAGGACACCCCGTCGACCGCCCGCACCAGCCCCTCGGGGGTGCGAAACCCGGTGTGCAGGTCCTCGACTTCGAGCAGCGGGCCGTCGCCGCTCTCCGACCCGGGCTGGAGCGTCGCCGGCGCAGTCACAGGTTGACCTCCCGGACGTCGAACAGCGCCCGGAGGCGGTCACCGACGAAGTTGAGGGCGAGCACGGTCAGGAACAGGGCGATCGACGGCCACAGGCAGATGTAGGGGTCGGTGGCCAGGTACCCCTGGCCCTCGGCCACGATGCCGCCCCAGGTGGCGGTGGGCGGGGGGACCGAGAGGGCGAGGTAGGCCAGCGCGGCCTCGGCCAGGATGGCCACGGCCACGAACACCAGGGCGTAGGACAGGGTCGGTGGGAGCACGTTGGGCAGGATCTCGCGGAACAGCACCCGGCGCCGGGACGCGCCGAGTCCCCGGGCGGCGGTCACGAACTCCCGTTCCGCGAACGACACCGTCGAGCCCCGCACCACCCGGAAGATGGGCGCGATGGACAGCACGCCGATGGCGATGGTGATGTTCACCAGGTGGGCGCCGAGGAAGGCCACCACCGCCAGCAGCAGCACCAGGGCGGGGAAGGCCAGGGCGATGTTGGCGATGGCGCTCAGGGCGGCGTCGACCGGTCCGCGGACGAAGCCGGCCACCAGACCCATGAGGCCCCCGACCACCAGGCCGAAGGCGATGGACCCGAAGCCCACGACCAGGGAGATGCGCGCGCCGTAGACCACCCGGGAGAAGAGGTCGCGCCCCAGGGTGTCGGTGCCCAGCAGGTGGTGAATGCTGGGCAGCTCGAAGGGGACCGACCCCGGGGCGGTGCTGGTCGGGCTGGCCAGCGGCAGGATGGGAGCGAAGATGGCCCCCAGGATCACCAGGGCCAGCCAGCCGGCGCACACCCAGAAGAACCAGCCCAGCTTCCTGGTGGTGGTCGTCTCTTCGGCGTCGGCCATGACGCCGGGGGCGTTCCCCGCGCCGACGCTCAGCGCCGCCCCGGCGGGAGCGATGTCGGTCACGACCGGGTCGTCAGGCGGCGGCACGGGTCAGCCTCGTACGCGGGTCGGCCACGCCATAGAGCAGGTCGACCAGGAAGTTGATGACCACGAAGCCGGTGGCCGCCACCACCACCACGCCCTGGACGGTCAGGTAGTCGCGCTGCTCGATGGCGGTCACGCTGAGCGTGCCGATACCGGGCAGGGCGAAGACCTGCTCCACGACCAGGGCACCGCCGATCAGGGTGCCGATGTTGAGCCCGGCCACCGTCATCAGGGTGAAGGTGGAGGGGCGGAAGGCGTGGCGCATGAGCACCCACCGGGGCGACATCCCCTTGGCCCGGGCCATGGTGATGAAGTCCTGCTGGAGGGTGGCGATCATGTCGCTGCGCAGCACGCGCAGGTAGACGGCGACCGAGCCCAGACCCAGGGTCACGGCCGGCAGGACCATGGCCCGCAGGTTCTGGCCGACGTCGGCGGTCAGCCGGGTGTACCCGGTGGCCGGAAACAGGTGGGACTTGACCGCGAACAGATACACGAGCAGGACGCCCAGCATGAAGCCGGGTATGGCCAGCAAACCGAACGCCCCGCCGGTACTGAGCCGGTCGAGCAGGGAACCCGGTCTTCGGGCGGCCAGCACGCCGAGCGGGATGGAAAGGGCGAAGGCGATGATCTGGGACAGGATCAGCAGCTCGACGGTCACGGGCAGCCGTTGGGCCAACTCGGTGGACACCGGCTCGTGGGTGGTCGACGACTTGCCCAGGTCGCCGTGGACGAGGTGGTCGAGGTACTTGCCGTAGCGCTGGATGATGCTCTCGTTGAGGCCCAGCTGCACCCGTTCCTGGGCGATGGCCTGGGGAGTGGCGCCCGGTCCGAGCACGGCCACCGCCGGATCGCCCGGCAGCAGGTTGGTCAGGTAGAAGGACACGAACGTGACCACGAACAGCACCGGGATGAGCAGCAACAGCCGGCGGATGACGAAAGGCATGCGGATCGCCCCTCGGGCTCAGACGTTCAACCAGGTCGACCCGGGATAGAAGATCCCGCTCGAGAAGCTGATGGCCGGCGCGCCGCTCGGCAGGTCGAGGCCGTTGAAGTTCTCCACCGACTTGCGGGCGTAGCAGCCCCAGACCGTGCGGTTGGTCCACAGGTAGGGCAGGTCGGCCGTGAAGCGGCGGTTGATCTCCTGGTAGGCGGCGATGCGGGCCGACGGGTCGGTGCTGGTGCGCCCCGTGTCCAGGGCCTTCTGGATCTGCTGGTCCTTGTTGCGGGCGAAGTTGAGGGCGGAGCTGCCCACCGGGGCGGCGGTGGGAATGCTCCACCACACGTAGTTGGCGTCGGGGTCGGGCACGTTGAACTGGCGCCAGGTGTTGATCTGGTAGTTGCCCTCCAGGGCGTTGGTGATCAGCTGGACCTGCTCGACCTGCTTGAGGGTGACGGTGATCCCCGCCTTCTGCCACATCTGCTGGACGATCTGGACCAGCTCGCCGTCGCGCTGGGTGTTGACGGTGGCCAGCTCGACGGTGAGCTTGCCCTTCTCGGCTTCGTACTCCTGCACCAGCTGCTTGGCCTTGGCCAGGTTGAACTGCGGGAAGGCGGCGTTGTCGGCGCCGTTGTAGTAGACGGAACCCGGCTGGAACAGGCCGGTGGCCGGCTTGTACAGCCCGAAGTTGTAGACCTGCTGGATGGTCGCGGCATCCCCGGCGTAGGCCAGCGCCTGGCGCACCCGGATGTCGTTGGTGGGCGGGGTCGCGGTGTTGATCATGGCGAAGTCCATGCTGGGCTCGCCCACGTTGTTGTTCTCGTCGGTCAGATACTGCACGGTGCCGTTGCCGCGCAGATCGCGCAGGTTGATCGAGTCGCTGGAGTGCATGATGTCGATCGTCCCCGCCAGCAGGGCGTTCTCCCGGCTGGTCGTGTCGGGGATGGTGTTGTACTCGACGCGGTCGACGTAGGGCAGGCCCTTGCGCCAGTAGTTGGGGTTCCGGTTGGCGTAGAAGTGCGACCCCGGGACCCACTCGTTGAACACGAACGGGCCGGTGCCGACCGGGTGCATGCCGCCGCTGGGCGTGGCGATGGTCTTGGGCGACGGCACGTAGCCGAGCTGGAAGGCCAGGTAGGTGGGCAGCGCCACCCACGGCGTCTTGGTGGTGAGCACCACCGTCAGGGGCCCGGTGGCCTTGACCGTGTCGAGATTGGACAGGGCCGGCCCGGTAAGGGCGGCGTGCTGGACGGCCTCCAGAGAGTTGACCACCTCGGCCGAGGTCAGCGGGGAGCCGTCGTGGAACATCACCCCGGACCGCAAGGTGATGGTCCACACCGTGTAGTCACCGTTGGGCGTCATCGACTGGGCCAGGTAGGGCTGGGCCTTGCCGGCGCTGTCGATGGCCATGAGCGGATCGAACACCGTCGACGCGTAGATGAGGCCCGAGGTGTCGAACTGGCCGGTGGTGGGACTGAAGCTGTTGAAGTCCGCCTCCAGGCCGCACTTGAGGACGCCGCCGCGCTTGGGCGCGGCCGTGGTGCGCCCGCTGACCGTTCCGGTGCTGGCGCCGCTGCCGCCGCCGGCGGTGCCGCCGCACGCGGCGAGCAGACCTCCTGCGCCCCCGCCGACCAAGGCGACGCCTGCCGCCGTTTTCGCGGTCCCGGAAAGAAAATCCCGCCTGCTGTATACGCCTGCCATACCACCCCCCTGTTAGGTGGCGATGAACATAGCATCGCCGCTGCATCTTCTTCACGGCGCGGGCGCCGGAATCCGAACCCCCCCGGATCAGCTGCCGGTGCGACCCGCCGAGGGCACCGGCGGGACCGTGGCCGCGGCCCCGGTAGGGGTGCCGGGGGCGGCGTTTCCGGGGTGTCCTGCGCCGAGGTCTGGCCCGGTGGCTGGGCGTCGGCGCGCTGCAGCTCGGTGATCGCCGCCTCCAGCTCCGACACCACGCCGGCGAGGGGGACGATGTTGAGCACCCCCTGCCCGCCGCGCAGCAGGTCGACGATCTCCTCCCCGGAATGGGCCAGGACCGACGTCCCCCCGTCGATGACCAGGTTGGCCGTGGCCAGATCCTCGCCCGAGGAGCGCAGGCAGTCGATGGCCCGGCGCGCCTGCTGGAGCGACACCCCGGCGGAGAGGAGCCGCTTGATGACCTTGAGGCGGACGAGGTCGGCGTAGGAGTAGCGCCGCTGGGTCCCGCTGCCGCGGGCCTCGGAGATCGACGGCCGCAAAAGGTCGGTGCGGGCCCAGTAGTCGAGCTGCCGGTAGGTGATGCCGACCACCGCGCACACCTGGGGCCCTCGGTAGCCCTCGGCGGGCGGGCCTGGGGAAGCCGATGGGCCTGGGGAAAGCGTGTCTGCCATCGTCGCGCGGCCTTTCCAGGATGGTTTCGTGGGACGACAGCCCAGTAGTTACATCAGTGTGACCGACGCCGGAGGCGGGCGCAAGCGGGTGCCGGCCGCGGGGTGAGGCGGCCGGCGGCCCGGACGGCGGAGATCAGGAGTCGAAGTCCTCCGGGCGGATGCCTTCGATGAACTGGCGGAACTCCGACATCAGCTCGGTGGCCTCGGGCGGGTCCTCGTGGTCCTCCTCGCCCTCGAGCACCACTCCCTCGGCGTCGAGGAGCGCCTCTTCGGCGTAGATGGTCGCCTCGGTCCGGGTGGCCACGGCGATGGCATCCGAGGGTCGGGCCGAGATCGACCGCTCCCGGTCGCCGTGACGGATGCGGATCTCGGCGAAGAAGGTGCGGTCACGGAGCTCGGTGATGACGACGCACTCGACGGCCGCGCCGAGCTCGGTGAGCAAGTCGCGGATCAGGTCGTGGGTCATGGGCCGAGGGGTCACCACGTTCTGCAGGGCGAAGGCGATGGCGGTCGCCTCGTTGGGACCGATGTAGATCGGCAGCGTCCGCTTGGCGCCCTCGGTCTCTTGCAAGAGAAGAATGGGTGTGTTGGTCGGTACTTCCACCCGCACCGCAGAGAGGTGCATCTCCACCATGGGCGTACGTTAGCGCCCGCCGAAAAACTACTTCGCCCCCAAGCCGGGGAGAAGCCCGCCTAGCGCAGCTCTTTGAGCGCCCGGCGCAGCAGGGCCTGGTGCAGGGCGGCGGCGTGGCCGGTCAGCTCGTCCAGGGTGGTGGACGCCTGCTCCCGGGCCTGGGGGTTGCGCTGGCGGACCAGCGGGGTGACCACCTGCTCGAACAGCGCCGCCTCCCGGTCGGCGGCGGTGCGCCACACGCGCAGGTGCCGGGCTTCGATGCCGTGGCCGGCGAACCCGGCGGCGGCCTGGGCCACGCCGAGGGCATCGGCGGGATAGAAGGCCGTGCCGCCCGACGACGAGGCGACGATGAGCCCGTACTGGTCCAGGTCGGCGATCGCCGCCTCGGGCAGTCCGCTCGCCTCGGCCAGCTCGTCGAGCGTGTAGGTGTCGTCGTCGGGGGGCGGCTGGGCCCGCCGGCGCCGCGCCCGTCCCCCGCCCGCCCGCGCCGCGGGCGTCTCGGGCTCCTCGCTGTCCGCCCGCTTGCGCCCGGCGTCGGCGGCGTCGCCGCCGGAGCGCGGGGCGCCCGACCTGCCCGCGCCCGGTTCGCCGCCCGGGGTCGAGCGGGCCGGCTCGGGCGCATCCGGCGTCGCCTCGGCCGGGCGGGGTGCGCTACCGGCGTCGCCGCGTGGCGGCCAGGTCGGGCGGCGTCCTCGTCCCCGGTCGGCCCAGCCGGCCGCCGCCTCGGCCGGCGGGTTGAACAGCCGGCCGGCCGTGGAACCCGGTTCGGACTCTCCGGTGGCGGCCCGCTCCTCGCGTCCGGAGGACGGGATGGCGGACCCGGCGCGCCCGTTGTCCGCCGTCGGCCCGGGCGGGGGAACCGGCGCGGGCTCCTCGTCGGACTGCTGGCCGGCATCGGCGGACGGGTGCAGGGCGGTGACCGGCGCCGGCGACCGTCCCGCTTCGACCCCGGCACCGCGTGGCCGCGGTGGGGCGAGCGCCGGGTGCTCGGCGGTGTGCTCCACCGTTGCCGGACGTCGCGGCGCTGCTCGGACGATCGGCGCCTTCCGACAGGCGGCCCCGGATCACCTTCAGGGGCAGGAAGTGCTCCCGCTGCTGGCGCAGGATCCAGCGCAGCCGGTCGACGTCGTGGTCGTAGAACTTCCGGTACCCCGACGGTGTCCGCTCCGGATCCACCAGCCCCTGGCTCTCGAGGAAACGGATCTTGGAGATGGTGACGTCGGGAAACTCCTCGCGGAGCAGCGAAAGCACTTCTCCGATCGACAGGTGGGTACGTTCGGGCACCTGGCTATCCCCCCTGGACCTCGGCGAGGAACACCAGCCGGAACTTGCCGACCTGCAGCTCATCGCCGTTGGCTATCTGCGCTTCCTCGATCCGCTCCCGGTTGAGGTACGTCCCGTTCAACGATCCCACGTCGCGCACGACGAAGCCCGCGTTGGTCGCCCGGATCTCGGCGTGACGACGGGACACGGTGACGTCGTCGAGGAAGATGTCGCTCTCGGGCCCCCGCCCCAGGCTGGTGAGCTCGGCGCCGAGCACGAAACGCGACCCGGCGTTGGACCCCCGCTTCACCACCAGAACGCCCTTGCCGGTAGGGACGTCGTCGACGCTGACGACGATCTCCTCCTCGCCGACCTCACCAGCGGCCTCCACCGGGCTCAGGGTGATGCTGGTGGTGGCGTCGGCTTTGGGGTCCCCTTCCAGCACCGCGCCACATGACGAGCAGAAGTTCGCCCCTTCGGGGTTGCGATGCCCGCAGCGGTTGCAGAAGGCGGCCGTCACCCGTCCGTCCGTCAACCCTCGATCAAGGCGCGGTAGGCGTCGGCGTCCAGCAGCGTCGAGGCCGCGTCCGGGTCGGCCGGCTCGATGACGCACAGCCACCCGTCGCCGTACGGATCCTCGTTGAGTCGTTGGGGCGCGTCGGCCAGCTCGGTGTTGACCTCCACTACACGTCCGGCCAGCGGCGCGTACACGTCGGAGACGGACTTGGTCGACTCGACCTCGCTGAAAGACTGGCCGGCATCAAGGCTGGTTCCCGGCTCCGGGAGCTGGACGAAGACCACGTCGCCGAGCGCATCCTGCGCGTAATCGGTGATCCCGACGCGCAGCTTGCCGTCCTCGAGTCGGGCCCACTCGTGGTCGGAGGTGTAGTGGAGTCCGTCGGGGACATTCATGATTCCGGACCCTACAGCAATCAAACCTGCCGGGTTCGCCCGTCTGCGCCGAGGCCGTTACCGACTGTTCACGTCCGCAAGAGGTTGCGGATGCGCCGTCCGTATTCCTGGGCGCGCGCCCGCGCTTCGGTCTCGGTGACACCCTCGGCCCAGACATTGGTGACGGGCTCGTCGGGGTCGGGAAGGACCAGCGCCCACCCGTCATCGTGCAGCACCTTGACCCCGTCGACCAGCACCAGCTCGTGGTCCTGGGCGCTGCGTTCGAGGATCATCCGCATGACGAGCCCCTTCTTCTCCCAGGGAGTGATCACGCTCTCGTGGGCGATGCGAACGGCGGGCAGATCGGCGACGATCCGCGACAGCCGCGACCGGCCGGCCGCCAGCAGGGCCAGGGTCTGGACGAAGGCGGCGACGGCGTCGTAGGCGGGGAGAAAGGCGGGGAAGGCGTAGCCTCCGTCGCCGCCGGCGGCGAAGTCGACGCCGGGACGGTTGGCCACCTCCAACAGCTGGGCGGTGGACAGCTTGGCCCAGAGGAGCTCGGCACCCGCCCGCTGGATCATGGCCTCGGCCCCCCGGCCGATCGATACCGGCAGGGCGACGGTGGCGCCGTCGACACCCCGCCGGGACCCGCCCGCGGCCAGGACCAGGTGGAGCAGGGCCATCAGCCCCTCACTGTCGGAGAGGACGTGGCCGCCGTCGTCGACCAGGGTGAGATGCTCGCCTCCCGTGTCGATCACCGCGCCCAGGTGGGCGCCCGACGCCCGGACCAGCTCCGACACCCGCTCGGCCTGGCGGCCGCGGTCGAAGGTGAGCGACTGCCGGGTGGACGCATAGGGATTGACCGAGAGCACCTCGGCCCCCAGCTTGGCCAGGACGTTCGGCATCACGAAGCTGGCCGCCCCGTAGGCGTAGTCGAGCACCACCTTGAACCGAGCGGCGCGCACCCGGTCGACGTCGATGCCCTCCATGAGCACCTGGGTGTAGAACTCGGGGATGCGCATCGGGAAGGTCAGGTCGCCGATCTCGCCGGCGAGCGACCGGCGGAAGTCCTCCCGGTAGAAGAGCCGTTCGATCTTGCGCTGGGTCGTCCCCGACAGGTCGATGCCGTTCTGGTCGAAGAAGCGGATGACCACCGACTGGGGGTCGTCGTGGGCCAGACGGACGGTGAGGCCGCCGGCGGCACGCTCGTTGCGCACGCCGAAGCGGGTGACGGGGACGGTGGCCACCTCGAGGTCGGCGACGTCGACGCCCGCAGCATTCAGCCCCACCATGATGGCCCGCTTGAGCACGCGCGCCGCCCGGCTGGTGTCGCGCGACGCCACCACCACCGAGCCCTTCTTCATCGTCGTGCCGTAGGCCATGGCCAGGCGCACGGCCAGCTCCGGGGAGATGTCCACGTTGGCCAGGCCGGTGACGCCGAGGCGACCGAAGAGGTTGCGAGCGCCGCGGGACTCCCACACGATCGACGAGTTGACGACGGCGCCGTGCTCCACCGTCTTGAACGGGTACACCTTGACGCCCGGGTTGATGACGGCGTTGTCGCCGACGAAGCACTCGTCGCCGAGGACCACCCCCTCCTCCAGGCGGGCGCCTCGCCGCAGGTCGCTGGAGCGTCCCACCACCGCGCCCCGGAGGCGGACGCCCGGGCCCAGGTACACGTTGTCGTGGACCACCGACCGCTCCACGAAGGAGTCGGCGCCGACGCGCACGTTGGATCCGAGCACGGTGTACTCGCCCAGCTCGACCCCCGACTCGACCCGGCAGTAGTCGCCGATCACCGCCGGGCCCTTGACCTTGGCGCCCGGATCGACCTCCGACCCCTCGCCCAGCCACACCCCCTCGCCGAGCCGGAAGCCGGGGATGTCGAGGTCGACCTGGCCGTCGAGGACGTCCTGATGGGCCTTGATGTAGGCGTCCAGGGTGCCGACGTCCTCCCAGTAGCCCTCGGCCACGTAGCCGAACAGCGGCTTGTCGGCGGCCAGCAGGGCGGGAAACACCTCACTGGAGAAGTCGACGGACACGCCGGCGGCGATGGAGTCGAACACCTCCGGACCGAGGACGTAGATCCCGGTGTTGATGGTGTCGGAGAACACCTGCCCCCACGTCGGCTTCTCCAGGAAGCGCTCGATGGACCCGTCGGGACGGGTGATGACGATGCCGAACTCGAGCGGGTTGTCCATGGCCTTGAGGCCGATGGTGGCCAGCGCCTTCTTCTGCTCGTGAAAGGCCACGATGGCGCCGAGGTCGATGTCGGTGACCACGTCGCCGGAGATGACCAGGAAGGGCTCGTCGAGCTCGTCCATGGCGTTGCGCACCGAGCCGGCGGTACCGAGCGGCGTCTCCTCGGTGGCGTAGGCAATGCGCACACCGAACTCGTCGCCGTTGCCGAAGTAGGTGCGGATGGCGTTGGCCTGGAAGGCCACGGTGACGATGATGTCGTCGAAGCCGTGGCGCTTCAGGAGGGCGACGACGTGCTCCATCATGGGCCGGTTGGCCAGCGGCATCATGGGCTTGGGCTGGTTGGACGTGAGCGGGCGCAGCCGCGTGCCCTCTCCGCCGGCCATGATCACCGCTTTCATCGGCTGCGACTCCGCTCCCGGCCGCTCGGGCCGCTGCTCCCCGCCCGGCCCTCGGCCAGGGCGGTGCGGGCCCGGGGCACGTAGACCGCGGCGGCCACCCAGGAGAGGGCCATGGCCGGGATCACCGCCACCCACGCCAGCGCCTCGGCCGTTCCCTGCCAGGCGATGGGCGGCGTGGCCGGCGAGGAAGAGCGGGAGGGCGCACATGAGCCCGAACGTGCCCGCCTTGCCGACCAGCACCACGTCGATGCGCCGGGCGCCGGCCAGGGCGAGGACGACGGCGGTGCCGGCGACCAGCGCTTCCCGGGTGAGGGCCACCACCGCCACCCACACCGGGACCGCCCCGACGGCGAGGATGCCGGCCGCGGCCACCACCAACAGGACGCGGTCGGCGGTCGGGTCGAGGACCTTGCCTACGGTGGACACCTGGTGCAGGCGTCGGGCCAACTGGCCGTCGACCCAGTCGGTGGCGCCCAACACCGCGAGCAGCACCGCCGCCGCCCACCAGTAGCGGCGGTGGGGCTGGGCCAGCAGCACCACGAACAGAGGCACGCACAGGAGCCGCAGGGCGGTGAAGGCGTTGGCGACGGTGAGGACGCGGTCCTCTCCCGCGGCGGGCTCCCGCTGCGCCGGGGCTGCGCTCGGCGTCACCATCTCCGCAGTCTACGAGTCGTGCCCTCGACGCCGGCCCGGGGGTGTCAGGCCGTCGTCGGTGTCGCCGGCGGGCCCGGCGCCGCGCCGGTGACGTTGAGCCGGAAATCGCCGCGGGCGTCGATCTGGCTGACGTCGATGACCACCGGGTGGGGCTTCTCGATCAGGACACAGGTAAAGGTGGCGCCGGCGCGGAGGACGATGTTCGCCGGGCACTGGACCTGCGGCGGGGTGGAGGTACGCCGTTGGGCCTGGATGCTGCGGGCCAGGCTGGCCGCCACCTCGGTGCCGGGGAGGCTGTGGCTGGGGGTCTTCGGCGACAGGAACAGGAAGTTGATGCCCAGGCCGATCACCACCAGCACGACCAACGCCGCCACGCCGGAGCGCAGGTAGGTCGAGCGACGCGGTCTGCTGGTTGGTTCGCTCGCCTCCGGCTCGCTCACGTGTCCGTCGGCGGCGGGCGGTGCGCGTCGAGCCAGGCCACCACGTCGGCGAGGACCCGGGCCTGCTCGGGTTCGTTGAAGATCTCGTGGTAGAGCCCGTCGTACACGGTCAGGGTCTTGTCCGGCGAGCCGGCGGTGCGCTCCAGCTTGTGGCTGCCGGCGACGGGGACCAGCTGATCGGCCGAGCCGTGCAGGATGAGCAGCGGGAGGCGCAGCTCGCCGGCCCGTTCCGCCAGCAGGTCCGAGGCGCGCAGCATCTCCCGGCCCGTGCGGGCAGGGACCTTGCCGTGATGGACCAGCGGGTCGGCTTCGTAGGCGGCGACCACGGCCGGGTCCCGGCTCACCCCGCTGGGGGGAAGGGTGATCACACCCAGATTGGGCGCCAGGGCGGAGATGGCCTGGGAGGCGACTCGCTGGGGCGCGGGGATGGCGGCGCCCACGTCGAGCGCCGGCCCGGAAAGGACCAGGGCGGTCAGCTTCGACTGGTGCTCGACGGCGTAGGCGGCGGCGATGCCGCCGCCCATGCTGTGGCCGAGGAGAACCGGTTTGCGTCCTCCCATCGCCGCGGTCGCCTCGTCGACGATGGCGTCCAGGTCGGCGAGGAGCCAGTCGAGGTGGTCGGTGACTGCCCGCCGACCCTCGGAGCGCCCGTGGCCCCGCTGGTCGAAGGTGAACACGGCCCAACCGGCGTCCACCAGGGCGGCGGCCACGTGCTGGTAGCGGCCGCTGTGCTCCCCGAAGCCGTGCACGACCACCACCGCGCCGATCGGCGCTCCGTCGGGCTGCCAGTTCTGGCGGTACAGACGGCGACCGTGAACACCGGCGAACCAACTCTCTGCGTGACGCACTCCCCTATCACAGCAGAACCGCGGCCGCGGGGGGCTCAGGCGCTGGGCGCCGGCGTCCGGGCGGTGGCGGCCAGGGCGTCGAGGAACGTCGACGCCCAGCGGTACACGTCGGCCTCGGCGACGGTGCGGCGCAGCGCCCGCATCCGGCGGGTGACCTCGCGGCCCTCGGCGCGCACCGCGGCCATGATGGCCTGCTTGGTCCCGTCGATGTCGTAGGGGTTGAGCAGGAAAGCCTGGCGCAGCTCGTCGGCGGCGCCGGTGAACTCGGACAGGACGAGCGCGCCCCGTTCGTCGAAGCGGCAGGCCACGTACTCCTTGGCGACCAGGTTCATGCCGTCGCGCAGCGGAGTGACGACCATGACGTCGGCGGACAGGTACAGCGCGGCCATCTCGTCGCGGGGAAAGGAGCGGTGCAGGTAGTGGATGGCGGGGCGTCCCAGGGTGCTGTGCTCGCCGTTGATGCGCCCGACGGCCAGCTCGACCTCGTCGCGCAGCCGCTGGTACTCCTCGACCCGCTCACGGCTGGGGCTGGCCACCTGGACGAACACCACGTCGGGCGGGGCGATGGCCCCCTCGTCGAGGAGCTCTCCGTAGGCCTGCAGCCGATGGCGGATGCCCTTGGTGTAATCGAGCCGGTCGATGCCGAGCAGCACCACCCGGGGGTCACCCAGGTCGGCGCGCCACCCCGCGGCCCGTTCCGCGGTGCGCTCCTGGCGGGCGACGGACTCGAGCCCGCGGCTGTCGATGGAGATGGGAAAAGACGCCGCCAGCACTTCGCGGGGCCGGGTGGGGCGGGCTCCGTCGGTGCCGCTGGCCCAGCCGTCGGCGGCCGGCGGCTCGACCACCACGGTCGACCCCCGGGTGGTGGCGCCGGCCGCCCTCCGGGCGGCGCGCAGGAAGTTGGACGCGTCCTGGCGGCGTTGGAAGCCGATCAGGTCGGCCCCGAGGAGGCCTTCGACCACCTGACGGCGCCACGGCAGGCGGGCGTAGATCTCGTAGCCGGGAAACGGGATGTGGTTGAAGAAGCCGATGCGCACGTCGGGCCGGCGACCCCGCAGCATGGCCGGCACCAGCTGCAACTGGTAGTCCTGCACCCAGACGGTTGCGCCTTTCCCCGCCTCCTCGGCCGTCACCGAGGCGAACCGGTCGTTGACGTCCACGTACGCGTCCCACCACCGCCGGTCGAACACCGGAGGGGCGGTCACGTCGTGGTACAGCGGCCACAGGGTGGCGTTGGCGAAGCCCTCGTAGTACTCGGCCACCTCCGTGGTCGACAGCGGCACGGGCACCAGGCGCATGCCGGCGGCGTCGAAGGGAGCCGGGCGTTCGTCGGTCGCGCCCGACCACCCCACCCACGTGCCCCGCTGCTCGGTCATCAGCGGCGCCAAGGCGGTCACCAGACCGCCGGGGCTCGGTTGCCACGAACCGTCGTCGGCGCGGTCCACCGGCAGCCGGTTGGCCACCACCACGAACGGGGCCCCCGATGCTCTCGGTGTGCTCAGCGGTCCCGGTCCTCCCCCGCCGCACGCAGGGCGGCGTTAATAGCGCCGATACCAGCGCCGGCGGCTCCCTGCCCGGCTGCCGCGCTCCAACGCCCACCCGGCCAGCCAGAAGATGAACACGATCACCG
This sequence comes from uncultured Actinomycetota bacterium, assembly GCA_963757175.1. Lineage (GTDB taxonomy): Bacteria > Actinomycetota > Acidimicrobiia > Acidimicrobiales > Palsa-688 > CAVWQR01. The sequence goes on from CAVWQR010000004.1 coordinate 212,214, forward strand.
CGATGATCCACAACACGTGGGCGACGAACCCCAGGCCGCCCAGGATCAACGCCACGAGCAACACGAACAAGACGAGGCCCACGGCCAGGCTCTACCCACCTGCGGGACGGTCCATGCCGTCAGTCTCCGGTCAGTCGAAGATGGGCGGGCGCTCCCGGCTCCGCTTGAGCTCGAAGAAGCCGTCGGTGGCGGCGACGAGCAGGACCCCGTCCCACAGCTTGGCCGCGGCCTCTCCCCGGGGAGTGGGCGTGACCACGGGGCCGAAGAAGGCCACCCCGTTGACGCTGATGACCGGCGTGCCCACGTCGTAGCCGACCTGGTCCATCCCCTCGTGGTGGGAACGGATCAGGGCCTCGTCGTACTCGGTGGAGTCGGCGGCATCGGCCAGGTCCTCCGCCAACCCGCATTCGGCCAGGGCGGCCACGTACGTCTCCCGCTCACGGGGCAGCTGCTCGAGGTGGAACCGGTTCCCGAGGGCGGTGTACAGCGGGAGCAGGACCTTGTCGCCGTAGCGCTGGGCGGCGGCGATGCAGATCCGGACCGGGCCCCAGGCCTCGGCCATCAGCGTGCGGTACTGCTCGGGCAGGTCCTCACGCCTGGAGTTGAGGTAGGCCAGGGACATGACGTGCCAGTGCACGTCGACGGGCCGGACCTGTTCGACCTCCAGCATCCAGCGGGACGTCATCCACGCCCACGGGCACAGCGGATCGAACCAGAAGTCGGCGACATCACGCGTCGGAGCCATGAACCGGTCAGCGTCCGGCGCCGGAGAAATGTTCCCGGGGATCGTTGTATTCAGGTGTGCGACGGCGTCGGCGCCTGGCCGGGGACCTCGAACGCCAGCTCGTCGACGTAGCACCAGTCCCAATCCTCGCCCGGCTCGAAGGACTGGACGACAGGGTGGCCGGTGGCGTGGAAGTGGGCGGTGGCGTGCAAACCCGGCGAGCTGTCGCAGCAGCCCACGTGGCCACAGGACGTGCACCGCCGCAGGTGCACCCACCGTCCCCCGGTCTGCAGGCACTCGACGCACCCGTCCCCACTGGCGTCGGTCGTCACCATGGTGTCGAGGTGGGTGCACGTGTCGGCCACAGGAGGTTCCTGCCCACATCGAACCGTCGACCAACCCCGGGCGCCGGATAGGTTGCCGGCATCGGATCAGGAGGCCCACCGTGACGACCGCTCCCACCGCTGACGACGCCGTGTCCAACCACCTCGACGCCCACCGCTACGAGATCCGCAGCGGCGGCGAGCTGGCCGGCTTCGTCACCTACCAGCCCGGCGCCGGCGACGACGGCGTGGTGACGTTCGAGCACACCGAGATCGACGACCGCTTCGAGGGCCAGGGGCTCGGCGGGCGGCTGGCTCGCGCCGCCCTGGACGACGTGCGCGCCCGGGACCAGCGGGTCGTGCCCCGCTGCCCGTTCATCGCCCGCTGGATCGAGCGCCACGCCGACTACGGCGACCTGGTCGCCTCGTAAGCCCGTGCCGCGCCCGGTCAGCCGGGCAGGTTGGAGCCTTCGATGAGCACCTCGGCCCACTCCAGCGAGGAGCGGGCGGTGCGGGACTGGAGATCCGACAGCACGCTCAGCGCCAGGCTGTAGGCGGAGTTGATGGCCGTGGGCACGTCCAGCTGGGCTGCGGCCTCGTCGATCAGCTTCTTGTTGCCACCCGAGACGCCGATGGCCAGGTCGACGGCGTCCGCCCACCGCAGCGGCCCGCTGGAGGGGACCAGGGCCAGGTCGACCTCGTCGAGGCCGTCGAGCACCCCGGACAGGTTGCGCCCGGAGATGGTGGCATCGATGGTGGCGGCGGTGATGGTGACATAGGTGAAGGCGTCCGCCAACCGCGACGGCTCGTCGTCGAACTGGCCGAGCAACGCCTCCTGCCAGGTGTCGTCGTGACGGAGATGGGCGGCGAGCAGGGATGCGCCGGATCGAAGGAGCCGGCTCTCCTCGGGAGTCACCCGCCAGGGTCTATCCGGTGGCGCCGTGGTTGCGCCAGCGAGGTGCCCTCGCTACCGGCGGGCGACGGCGCGGGCAGGCGGCTGCGGACCTCGTCCATCAGGGCCTGGGTGGCGGCGGCGTCGACCACCAGCCGGCGGTCGGTGCCTCTCGCCCCCACCTGCACGAGTCCCGCGTCTCGCAGCACGCGGACGTGGTTGCTGATGGTCGGCTGCGCCAGGCGAAAGTCGCGAGCGAGCTCGCCGACGCTGCGCGGATGGTGGCTGAGCTGCTCCACCAGGCCCAGCCGGGTCGGGTCGGCCAGCGCACGCAGCCGCTTGGCCGTTTCCCGGGTGGCGTCGGACGGCGGGGTCGGCTGCGACGGGTGCTTGCTGAGGATCACCAGGTCCCCGAACGACAGCAGCAGACCCTTGCCGCCCACCCAGGAAGGGACGACGACGACCTCGCCGCCGGCCCGGACGGCGCCGTCGCACAGGGTAGGCAGCTTGCGCTCGTCCTTTTCCCAGCAGCCCTTGAACCCCAGGCGCTTGAAGTCGGTCCAATCGGTGGCCCGTTCCGCCTCTCCTTGCAGCGACTGCACGGCCTGGTCCACGAAGGCCATCCCCTCGTCCTCCCAGCGGGCGGCGAGGGCGGCGGCCACGTCGGCGATCAGTCGCAGCCAGGCCTGCCGGGTCTGGGGCTCCAGCCGCAGGCGCTCGAGACGCTCCAGGACGCGGAGGCGATGCTCGGGCTGCTCGCTGTCGAGCGGCTCCTCACCGAGCGGCGTCTCCGCCGCCTCGCCGACTCGGGCGAGGATGCGGGCCCCGTCGGTCTCCCACAGGCACCCGCTGCGGTGGGCGAGCAGGACGAGCTCGCTGAACTCGTCGTAGCCGTCGTCCCAGAAGGCCCGAACCCGCTCCTCCAGGCCGGGGGCGTCGGCGAACCGGGCCGAGCGGATGGGGTATGCCGAGTCCTTGGCCGGGGCGTGCAGGCACAGCGCCCAGTCCCACTCCATGACCAGGGAGCGGCGGGCGGTCCACAACGTGGTCGGCGGCGAGGTTCATCCAGTACTGCCATAGGTAAATGACTATATCAAGAAATCGGCCGATCGCAATGCAAACCTTGTTAGGGTGCCGTCGGGAGCGAAAAGGGAGGGCCCCGATGACCACCTGGATGACCGAACAACTCGCCCGCCAGCACCGCACCGACCTGCTGGCCGCGGCCGCCCGGCCCGCCGCCGCGTCGCCTGGTCCCGCCCGCCCCGGGGTCCCCGCCCGCCTGGGCTGGTTGCTCATTCGGGTGGGCTGGCGCCTGGTGGCGCTGCGGCCCGGATCCCTCGACGACCTGACCGCCGTCCACCGCCAGGCGTGAGGCGGGGCGGTGAGGCTCAGGCGGTGCGGCGCCGTACCCCGGCCCCGGCCATGGCCCGGCGGGCGGCTTCGGTGGTCTCCGGGCTCACGCCGACGGTGAGGTCGCTCAGCACGGTGGTGATCCACCCGGCCCGGGCTGCGTCGAGGGCCGTGTCCCTGACGCAGTGGGACTCGGCCAGACCGGCGATCTCGACCTCGGTGATCCCCGCCGTCCGGAGGAGGTCGAGCAGGGGTGTGCCCGACTCGTCCGTTCCGTCGAAGCCGCTGTAGGCCGCCCGCTCGGCTCCCTTGCGCACCTCGACCGTGTGATCGGGGAGACGCAGCGCCGGGTGGTAGTCGGCGCCGGCCGTGCCGGCCACGCAGTGGCGCGGCCAGGTGTCCACGAAGTCGGGGGCGGTGCCCGGCGGGGCGAAGTGGCCTCCGGGGTCGACGTGCCAGTCGCGGGTGGTCACGATGAGCTGGTAGTCGCGGCCGTGGTCGGCGAGGTAGGTGGTCACCCGGGCGGCGACCGCCGCGCCCCCGCCAACGCCAGACTGCCGCCTTCGCAGAAGTCGCGTTGCACGTCCACCACCAACAGCGCCCGGTTCGGGCTCACCGGCGCCTCGCCCGATCGTTCACCGCTTCGACGGTAGCGGCGCCACCCAGGCCGAATGTCGGGCGGCGTTCCTCGGTGGCCAGGGGCAAGGCGACGCGTGCGACGACGAGGTCGGTCCGCTGTCGGAGGGCGTTGGACAGGACCAGGTCGGTCTGGTTGTGGAGCAACCGGTACCGGATGCGGTCGGGTATCACCACCGGGATGAGCACCACGATCTGGCTGTCGTCGCTCTGCCGGAGCTCGTCGATGAACTCCACGACAGGCTCGACGACCGAGGCGTAGTCGGTGTGCAGCACCCGCAGGGGAACCCCGGGATCCCATTGCGCCCACTCCTCCTCGATCGGCGTCGGTCCCGGATGGGCGTCGTCCGTCTCGTCGGCCACCACGGTCACGGCGACGACCTCCTGGCCGAGCGAGAGGGCCTCGTTCAGGGCGTGGGCGGAGAGCCGGGAGACGCCCAACACCGGGACGACGACGATGGTGTGACGCCCCGACGGGTGAGGCGGGATCCGGTTCAGGGCCAGGTCCTCGCCCGCCCGTCGGTAATAGGCCTGGATGCGCAGGAACAACAGCACGAGCAAGGGCACGGAGACGACGACCACCCAGGCGCCTTCGGTGAACTTGGTGACGAGGAAGATGATGGTGGCGACGGCGGTGACGAGGGCGCCCAGGCCGTTGACCACGACCCGGCGGGACCAGTGGGGCGGTCGGGCCCGGCGCCAGTGCACCACCAGCCCCGTCTGCGAGAGGGTGAAGCCGGTGAACACGCCGATGGCGAAGAGGGGGATGAGGGTGTTGGTGTTGCCCTCGACGGCGACGAGGAGGACGGCGGACAGGATCGCCAACGCCCAGATGCCGTTGGCGAACACCTGGCGGTCGCCGCGTAGGGCGAACAGGTGGGGCAGGTAGTTGTCTCTGGCCAGGAGGCCGGCGAGGACGGGAAGGCCGCCGAAGGAGGTGTTGGCGGCGAGGGCCAGCACCAGGGTGATCGTCAGCGACACCAGGTAGTAGGCCCAGTGGCGGCCGACGGCGTCGGCCATGATCTGGCTGAGCACGGTCTGGCCCGAGCGGGGCCCGACCTTCCAGCGGTCAGCGAGGACGGCCAGGCCCAGCAGCATGAGCCCGAGGATCACCCCCAGGAGCAGCTCGGTCCGCTTGGCTCGCGTCACCCGGGGCTCCTTGAACAGCGGGACACCGTTGGCGATCGCCTCCACCCCGGTGAGGGCGCTGCAGCCGGCCGAGAACGCCTTGAGCACCAGAAGGAGGGACACCGTCTGCAGGCCGGACGTGGCCACCAGGGGTCGACCGGGTTGGGGCGCGTGCAGGGCGAGGGGGTGAATGAGCCCGACCGCGATGATGGCGAACAGTCCCACGATGAACACGAACGTCGGGAGCAGGAACGCCCGGGCGGTCTCGCCCAGCCCCCGCAGGTTGAGCAGGGTGATCACGAACAGGATCCCCAGACAGATCGGCACCGTGGCCGACCTCAACGACGGAAAGGCCGAAGTCAAGGCGCCGACCCCGGCGGCGATCGACACCGCCACGGTGAGGGTGTAGTCGATGATCAGCGCCGCCGCCGCCACCATGCTCGTGCCCGCGCCCAGGTTGGCCCGCGACACCGCGTAGGCGCCTCCCCCACCCGGGTAGGCGTCGATCACCTGACGGTAGGAGAACACGAGGATGGCGAGCAGGGCGACGATGGCCACCGTGATCGGCAGCACCAGGTGCAGCGCCCCGGCGCCGGCCACCGCCAGCACCACGATGATGGCCTCGGGCCCGTAGGCCACCGAGGTCAGCGCGTCGAGCGACAAGGCCGAGAGTCCCTCGACGGGAGTGATCCGCTCCTTGGCTGCCTGGGACGCGCGCAGAGGACGACCGATGAGTCCCTGCCACACGGCGGCCGCCGCACCACGGCGTCGGCCTTGGCGTCCGGCCATGCCGAACTCTAACGACGCGCCTCGTCGGCCGGGGCGGAGACTCAGATCACGAGGCTCGGGTTGCAACGAGGGTCTTGGCCCAGCCTTCACCGCCCGGCCGGTGTTCGTTCACCTCCACGCTGCCGGTCCGTTTATTGCCGGTGCCACGCTCGCAACCCCGCCGGTGGGCGGCCAGACCGCCGGCGACTCATTCATCGGCGTGGGCGTCCTCACCGCCGGCCCCGCCACGGCGTCGACGGGGACCGCCGCGGCCGCCCCACCCGCCATCAAGCACGTCTGGTACATCGACCTGGAGAGCGAGGGCTACGCCCAGACCGAGGAAATCCGTCGGCCGACCCCTACCTGGCCAAGACCTTGCCCGCCGAGGGCGCCCTGCTGACCGAGTCTACGGGTCGGCCACGACAGCGCCGACAACTACATCGCCCAGATCAGCGGGCAGGCCCCCAACCCCGACACGCAGAACGACTGCGGCACCTGGACACCGTTCCCGGCGAGCGCGTTCGTGCTCAAGCCGTTCAACCAGCTCGTCGGGGACGGGTGCGTCTATCCCGCCTCGGTCCCGACGCTCGGCAACCAGCTCACCGACGCCGGGCTGACCTGGACCGCCTACATGCAGGACATGGGCAATGACCCCACGGGACCACACCACGCAGACCTCGCGGGCCCGGCGTGCGGCCATCCCGCAGTCGGCCAGCCCGACAACACCGAGAGCTGCAACGCCGGGCGACCAGTACGTCACCCGTCACCAGGGCTTCATGTACTTCCAGTCGGTGACGGCGGACACGACCTACTGCGACCAGCACGGGTTCTTCCAGCCCCTGCTCAAGGATCTGGCCTCGGTCAACACCACGCCCAACTTCTCCTTTGTCGGGCCCAATGTGTGCATGGACGGCCATGACGCTCCGTGCAGCAACGGCGACCCTGGGGGACTCACCGAGATCGCCGCCTTCCTGCAGATCTGGATCCCCCGGATCATGGCCTCGCCCGCCTACAAGCAGAACGGCATGATCGTCATCACCTTCGACGAGGGCAGCACCAACGCCGCCTGCTGCGGCGAGACTGCGGGGCTCACCCCGTCCCACCCCGATACCGCATTGCCCGGCATGCAAGGCCCCGGCGGCGGGCGGGTGGAGACAGTGCTCCTCTCCAAGTTCATCAAGCCGGGAACCGTGAGCGCCATGCCCTACAACCACTACTCGACCCTGCGCAGCATCGAGGACATCTTCGGCGTCCCCCACCTGGGCGACGCCCTCCAACCCCGGGTCGACTCGTTCGGACCGGACGTGTACACCGCGCCGTGAGCCGGCGGGCGGTTACCCGGTGGCCCGGCTGGTCCGGGCCACCGTCCGGGCCAGGATCCCCAGGGTGGCGCGGAGCGCGGCTTCGGAGATGACCGGGAAGATGCCCTTGTCCCTCCATTCCGGGTCGATGGAGGACCAGTCGTAGTAGGAGGTGACCAGCGTGCCGTCGTCGACCGGCTCGAGCGTGTAGCCGTAGACGTGCCCGATCTGGGGGCGGATGACCCCGAGGATGGTCCACGCGATCTCCCGGTCACGGACGAACCTGGTGATGGTGACCGTCACGTCGTAGCGGCCGAGGGGGACGTCATTGAGCGCCTCGCGATCCATGTGCACCACGAAGCTGTCGCCGACCGCCGGAAACGGGATCGCCGGTGGCGTCCATGAGCATGCCCGAGCTGTCGATCGCCACGTGCCCGTGCGGATCGCACAGCACGGCGAAGATCGTCGCCGGGTCGGCCCCGATCGTACGCTGGGCCTCCAGCCGCTCCGTGCTCATCTCCTCATCCTGCCACCACCGACGCGGGCGGGACGGGGCGGGAGGTGGGTTTCGGTCTCGGGTTGAGACGGGCGCTGGCGACGTAGGCCACGACCACGGCCACGATCACCAGGGGCATCACGGGAAGGCCGTCCGAGCCGAGGAACAGCGTCGTCAACAGCACCGCAGTCAGGGGGAGGCCGAGCATCACCGCGGTCATGGCGCCGATACCCATGGCGGCGCCGGCGACCGGAGGCAATCCGGGCACGTGGGACAGGGCGATCCCTCCGGCGGCTCCGATGAACATGCCCGGGAAGGTGGGGCCGCCGCGGAAGCTGCTGAGCGACGCGCCGTAGGCGAGCCCCTTGCAGGCGATCAACAACAGCAGGGCGCCGACCGAGAACGTGGCGCTGTGGGTCAGGAGCGACGGCAGCGCCGTCTGGCCGGAGAACAACACCTCGGAGGACCCCTTCCCCGTTCCTTCGGCGAAGGCGATCGCCAGCCCGGCGATGGCCAAGCCGACGACCGGTGTGAGGATCAGCAGGCGCGTCTCGATATACGGTCGGAGAAGGAGGGCGAGCCGTTTGATCGCCCAACCAAGGAGGGCGGCGGCCAGCCCGATGGCCAGAGCCCATCCGAACTCGGCCACGTCGGGCCGCCCGAAATGCGGCAGGTTGGGAATAGCCAGGGAGAAGGTGCCGTGGCCCGTCCAGGCGTCGAGGCCGACGAAGATGAGCGTGCCCACCCCGGCAGCCAGCAGGCCCGGTACCAGCACCAGGCCGAGGACCGGCCCCCCCATTCCGGAAGCCTCCATGAGAAGGAAGGCACCGGCAAGCGGCGAACCGAGCAGGGTGCTGATGGCGGCGAAGCTCCCGGCTGCGGCGACCACGGCCAACGTCTGATCGGGCGACCGACCGCCGGGCCAGCCGTACCGCGCAGACGCCCAGCCCTGCGCCCAGAGCGATGAGCGGCGCTTCCGGCCCGATCACCACGCCCAGGGCCAGGCCGGCCAGGGCGGCCACCAGGACCCCGGGCAGGTCTCGGGGCGACGGGGTGCCGCCGGCCTGGAAGCCGTCGGCGGGCGAGTGGCCGCCCGTGCCCGGCAGGTAGCGGATCGTCAGCCCCACGAGGACGCCCGCCAGGCCGACGAGCGGGAGCGGCCACCAGACAGGCTCGCCGTGAAAGCCCAGTGCCTCGGGCAGATAGTTGCCGGCGAACAGCCACTTCTGCAGGTCGTTGACGAGGTAGAGAAACCAATAGGCGCCGGCCGGCGACGGGTGCACCGATGATGGCGGCGAGTACCAGGAGAGCGAGGTAGCTTCGCGACCGAAGAAGGGCGACGGCATCAGCCGGCGACGTCACGGTCATTGCGGGTTTCCCCGGTTCTGCGTCCTTCGTGGATTCAGTCGCGGCGAGAAGCCTAATCGGCACGCCTGCGAGCTCGGGCAATTCCCCCAAATCACCCGCACTCGCCATCTTTCCCTTTTCCCAGCCGACCCGATCCAGCCTGGCAATCCCGGGTCCTACCGGCAATACTGGTTTTCGCCAAAGGGGCTTTCCAAATCGGACGCCTCGTGCGCGTGAAACGGCAAGGTCGGTGGCAATTTGACCGCAACAGTTGGCCCTTCGCGGAGAGGTGCCCCTCAGACGCCCGCTGACCGGGCGGCATACGGAAAGGACCTCCGAGCGCACGCGCCCGTTCGAGCCACGCCGGCTGGGAACCGCCGGCCAAGCGGCGTGATCCGATCGAGCTGCTGGAGGAGCAGGCGGCCAGCCGGGTGCCGGAGCTTGTGCCCATCCGATACGGGCGCATGGTTTCCTCGCCGTTCGCCTTCTTCCGCGGCGCGGCGCTGGTGATGGCCGTCGGATCTGGCCGACACCCCGACATCCGGGCTTCAGGTCCAGGCCTGCGGCGACGCCCACCTGGCCAACTTCGGGGTGTTCGCGTCGCCCGAGCGGGACCTGGTTTTCGACATCAACGACTTCGACGAGACGCTGCCGGGGCCCTGGGAGTGGGACGTCAAGCGGCTGGCTGCCAGCTTGGCCATCGCCGGCCGGCATCGGGCTTTGCCGACAAGGAGCGCGCCGGGGTCGTGGGCGCGGCGGTGCGGTCGTATCGACAGGCCATGTGGCGGTTCGCCGGGATGGGCTATCTCGACGGTGGTACGCCCGTATGGACGCGGTGACGCTGAACAAGTGGCGGGCCCAGGCCCGCCGCCGGCAGGTGAAGGGCGTCGCCGCCGTGGTGGCCAAGGCCGCAGACCCGCGACAGCATGCGGGCGTTCAACAGGCTGGCCAGCCCGGTGAACGGGAGCGTCCGCATCGTCAGCGATCCGCCGCTGATCGTCCGCCTGGCCGAGCTGGTTCCCGGCGTCGAGCACGACGCCAACAGCGAGGCGATGCGGTCGATGATCCGTCGACTACGCCGCAGACGCTTCAGCCCGACCGCCGGCAGCTGCTGGAGGGCTACCAGGTGGTGGACATGGCGCGCAAGGTCGTCGGCGTCGGCAGCGTCGGCACGCGGGCGTGGATCGTCCTGCTCATCGGGCGCGACGGCGGCGACCCGCTGTTCCTGCAGGCGAAGGAGGCGGAGCCGTCGGTGCTGGAGCGGTTCGTCGGCGAGAGCCGGTTCGACAACCACGGCCGGCGGGTGGTGGAGGGCCAGCGGCTGATGCAGGCGACCAGCGACATCTTCCTCGGCTGGGTGCGCGTCGAGGGCATCGACGGCCGGCCCCGGGACTTCTACGTGCGCCAGCTGTGGGACTGGAAGGGCTCGGCCGAGGTCGGAGACGATGGTGCCCCGGGATGCGCCTCTATGGCGAGATGTGCGGGTGGACGCTGGCCCGGGCCCACGCCCGCTCCGGCGACCCCATCGCCATCGCGTCATATTTGGGGCGTGGCTCGCTGTTCGATCGGGCGATCATCGACTTCGCCGAGGCGTACGCCGATCAGAGCGAAGCCGACCACCTCGCCCTGGCCGGAGCGGTGAAAAACAAACGCGTCTCGGCGGTCATGGCCTGACCGGGATCAGGACTGATCCTCGCGATTGCGTCGGGGCCAGAGGGACACCAGCCTGGCCACCAGGGTGACCAGGAATATCTGCCCGGTCAGAGCTTCGAGGACCACGACGGAGCGGCCGAAGCTCATCGCCGGTGTGAGGTCTCCGTAGCCCACCGTGGTGAGCGTCGCGAAACTGAAGTACATGAACTGGTTGGGACTGGCGTGCTGGACCTGTACGAAGAACGGTGATCCGGCGATGTCGCCGACGGCCCGGTAGAAGCCGGCGAAGATGAGTCCCAGGATGATGTAGACGTCCACGGCACCGGCGATCGTCTCGATGTTGACGGACGGATGACGCAGGATGCGATTGAGGATGACGAGCGGAGTCACCACGAGCAGGGCCACCAGCACCAGCCCGACGAGGCCGCGGACGGCCGTGAGCTCGGACCCGAGCAGGGTTAGTACGAAGCCGACCGCGACGGCGATGACCGCCACGCGCTGGAGCCCGGGCTTGGCGTGCGACGTGCGCAGGGCGATGACCAGGGTGGAGCCCGAGACCACCTCGACGAGCAGACGGCCCCACGTGGTGGCGGGCAGCAACGACATCAGGAAGTAGGCCAGGAGGAGCAGCACCAGGAGCAGGACGTAGGTGTCTCCCCGGCCGACTCTCTTGGTCAGCTCCCGAAGAACCCGACCGTGTCGAGAACCCTGGCTGCCCGACTCGCGCTCTGAATCGCTCAAGCGAGGCCTCCGTTCACGCGTCGGCAGGATGGTAGCCATTGGCGGGAGGCCCACGACGGGCAGGCTACGCTCGCCGGGTGTCCGCCGTGCTCGTGGCCTCGTCCGCGGCGGAGCTCAAGTCGATCGACGCCGCCTTCGTCATCGACACCTTCCTGCTTCTCTTGATCGGCATCGGACCCAAGATCGCGGCGGTGCCTTTTCTCGAGGTGACCGCCAGCATGGACGCGGCCACCAAGAAGCGCGTGAGCCGCAAGATGCTGGTGACCGCCGGGGTCGTCGCCGTCCTCCTCGTCCTGCTGGGCGAGCTGTTGACCCGGCTGCTGCACTTCTCCCCGGGTGCGCTGTCCGTGGCCGGCGGCATCATCCTGTTTGTCATTTCGGTCTCGATGATCCTCGGTCCGGGGGATCCCGAGACCCGACACCGGTCAATGACGTCCAGCGACCCGATGCGCCTGGCCGTGTTCCCCTTAGCGGTCCCGTATCTGCTCAATCCGGCTGGAATCGTCGCGCTGGTGACGTTGTCCGGCGATTCCGGGACGGTCAGCCTGTTCGCCGTCGTCTTCGGACTCATGGCGTTGGTCTTCGCTCTCGATGTGGTGGTTTTCCGCGTAGGCCAACCGGGTGAGCCAGCAACTGGACGAGAGCCGGATGTTGCTGACCGAGAAGGTGTTCGGATTCCTGCTGGCTGCGCTCGGCGTCCAGTTGGTGCTGAACGGTCTCTCGGACGTCGGCGTGATCCACCTGACGGGACATTGAGCCGCCAATATGGTCCCAGGAGAAGGAAAGGACCCACATGTCCTCGACCTCAGGCCCCCCACACATAAGGGGCCGTCACCGTGACACCCTGCTGCAGACCTTCGAGCACCCCACCAGCCACAACGTGGCGTGGCACGCCGCCCTGTCCCTGCTCGAGGCAGTCGGATCCATGGATCGGCGCCACGACGACAAGTTCGTCGTCCACGTCGATGGCCAAACCGAGGTCGTCACCCCTCCGAAGGACAAAGACCTTGACGTCCAGCAGGTTGTCGACCTGCGCCGCATGCTGACTGCCGCCGGCTACGCCACCTTGGTGGCGGAGCTCCAAGGCAAAGGGCAAAAGAGGTCTGACCGCCGACTGCGCCCTTGCTCAGCCCGCCCGTTCGGTGGGCAACTGCACGATCCGGATGTGGTTGCCGAACGGGTCACGGATGCCGATGTCGGTGCCGTAGGACTGTTCGACCGGCTCCTGGGTGATGTCGACGCCCTGCCACGAGTGTCTCGTAGTGGTCTTGACGTCGGTCGTGGTGAAGCCAACGGCGAAGCCACTGGCGCCTTTGGTGATGAGCTCGCGTACCTGGTCGGCTGCGGCCTCGTCCATAGCCGGCGGGCCGGGGCGCTCTAACAAGATCTCACGGTCGGGCTGGCCCGGGACCCTGACGGTGAGCCAACGCATGAAGCCAAGGTCGAGGTCGTTACGTACCTCCAGCCCGAGCTTGCCCACGTAGAAATCGAGGGCTTGGTCCTGATCGAGCACGAACACGTGGGAGATGCGGATGGAGTTCAGCATGGACCCGATGCTACGGAGTGAGCGCACTGCGGGCGCTTCTCCAAAACTGCTCGGTCGCGTCCATGCCATGGTGAAGCAGGTCGGGGCTGCGACCTGGCCGCTGCTCCGCCGGTACTCCGTCGGGGTCTCGCCCACGATCTCACGGAACGTCCGGCTGAACGTACCAGGCTGTAAAGCCGACCTCGTACGCAGATCTCCGTCACATTCCGGTCGGTCTCGCCGGAGCAGGAACATCGCCCGCTCGACCCAGCGACGCTGCAGGTAGCGATGGGGGGTCTCCCCGAACGTAACCCGGAACGTCCTGATGAAGTGCGCCTCCGATACCTGGGCAACCCGGGCCAACACGGCGATGTCGAGTGGTTGTGCGTATGTGCGGTCCATGGCGTCACGAGCCCGCAACATCCACCGGTTGCTCTCCTCGACGGCCACGGTCATGGCGGCATGGTAGAACCGAAATCCCGGTTGTCGGTTCAGTGGGGCGGCCTCGACATCTGGTTCGATCGACACGTTGACTGCGGGCGGCACGTCACGCGGCGTGGGCCTCGGCGGCTGCTCTCCGGCGATCTCGGGCTCGGCATCTCGCTACACCATTGGGCACCGGCCTAGAACCAGGCCGCCTCGACCACTACCCCCTTGCGTAGCAGCAGGTTCAGCCGGTTAGGCCGACGCTCCGCGGTCAGCGCCCATCGCTGCTCGGCATGCACAATCCGCCGGTCACGCACCCCACGGACAGCCGCTCGGCATCCGCCAGGGAAAGGCCAAGATACTCCGGCGCAGGACGAATGCCCTCTCCTTCGAACAGCATCACCCGCAAGGCTACGACCGGGCTGATGGTTGACGAGGGCGGAGCACTCACCGCCCACGGACGTCTTCATCGCCGACACCCTCAACAAGTTGTCCGAGTGCTCGCCGGCGGCGGCACCTAGAGCCCGATCGGCAGCGGCCTGCACACGCCGGCCGGCGTGGCGCTCGACCCGGCCGGCGACGTTTTCATAAGCGGTCCTCCCGCCACCTCTTGGGTGAACGTGTCAACCGAGGGAGCCGTGGCATACGGGTTACTGCCGTTTTGCAGCATCACCGGTGGTCGGATTGGAAAAGGGCACCGAATCAATGAGCCGCTCCTTGTCAGGTTCAGCTCGGCCGCTGGTCGACGCGGGCCTGCTCCACAGCCACACTGGCGTCCAGCTCGACGGTCCATTCCGCCGAGTCGACGCTGAGGTGGACCCGTTCGACGGGGACGACCTCGCGGGTCATACAGACCCGTTCTTCGTGAGACCATGTCAATGGGAACCGTCGTATTGCGCCCGGTGGCGGCAACGCCGGCCTCGTCGAGGGGAGTCTTGAGCACGAGTTCCTCGCGTCGCACGTCGAGGGTCACGGTTTTGGTCTCAATGACGATTCGTCGTGCCACCCTGATGCGCTGGTAGGGCGCCCACTGGCTGAACACCACCAGCTGCTCCTCGGAAAGGACCACCTCCGCGTTGTCACGGTCGCCGTTGTCGTCGAGCCGCCGCTCTGATCCGCTCGTGGGGTGAGCCGAGTCAGGCGAAGACGTCAGGTGGGGCCACTTCCAGGTGACAGACAGCGTCGGACGGACGGGACGCGGCAACCGATGACGTCCGGCTGTGGAGCGGGGTGGCGCAGCGCCGGGAACGGGGGCGGCTGGATGCCGCCCCCGGGCCTCTGTGTTGGGAGGTCAGCGCTTGGGCCGGCTGGGCCGGTCGGACTGGTCGCCTTCCATCTCGACGCGCTCTTTGCGCAGCTCGGCGCCGACGGTTTCTTCGTCGGTGACCGTTTTCCTTGCCAAGCCGGACCCGTTCTTTGGCCACGACCTCTTTTGCGGCCACCGGACGCTCCTCGTAAAGGGTGAGCTCGTGCTCCTCTTCGGAGATGTCCGGCCCGGCGAGTGCGGCGTCGCGGTTGGCGTCGGTGATCGGCTCGCGTTCGACGCGGACCTCTTCGTGAGACACCGGCACCGACTGGGTGACCTGCTCGGTGACGACGTACTTCCGCAGCCGGGCACGGCCGGCCTCGCGGCGTTCGACCCCGACCCGCAACTCCTCTTCGGAGCGGGTCATGGCGTCGTCGGTGGTCGGCCCCGACGTGTCACGACCGTCAGCCCGCCTCACCGGAACGGTCCTGCGCCCGCCAGTCTCCGACTGGTCACCGGTAGACGCGTGTACTCGCGGCCGTAGTAGCGGTACAGCTCCTGTCTCTTCGTCGGGGCCAGGAATCCGTCGCCGTCTTCTTCGACCCGGGGGGCGTCTTTGACCTTCGCCTTGTCGTAGGCGATGACCAGATTGTCGCCGTCGGCGCGGCGCCCTGCAAGGGCACGAACGACGCCCGGCTCTTGAACAGGCCGGTGTTGATGGCCAGCCACTCGGGCTGAGCGGTTTCGTCGTCCATATAGATCTGTGAGACCTTGCCGACCTTCTCGCCGGCTGCGTCCTTTACCGCATAGCCGATCCAGGCCGCGAAGTCCTGCGGGTCAGTATTGGTCATAGCTCTGAGCTCCTCATGCGTTGGTGTTATTTGTCAGGTGGCTAAAAGTTGGGTTGTTGCTGGGGAGATCCTGGCCGGGTTGGTAGCCACCGAAGTCGGGGGCGTTTTGGGCTTGGAGGTGCTGGTCGTAACCGCCGTTTTGCAGTTGTTGGGGATCGACTCCCATCTGTTGCAGCTGGTCGGCGTGCTGCTGGGGGTCGATCTGGCCTTGGCCGGATAGCTGCTGGGCGGCTTGCTGGTGGTTTCCGCCGAGCTGGCTAACCAGGTTGGCGATCTGATGGGGATCAAACTTCATGGGTGCTACCTCCCGTTGGTTGGGTTGTCAGGCGATCTGGCGTTGCCGACTGGCGGCGGTGAAGCGCACCGTTACTTGCGGGTCAGTTGGGCGGACGCCGGCGGTGGCCTGCAAGCGGCCGAGGGCCTCGTCCACCCTTGCGGGCAAGTGCTCGAGGTCAATGTCGTCACCGACCTCGAGGACCGCTCGAAGCTCGATGTCGGGGTACTGTCCGAAGAGTCCGACCATGGCCCCGTGAACGTCGGGGATGTTCTCCAGGTCGGTTTCCAGGCCACGACTGAGCGCCGGCGAACGCAGTGTGGTCTGGCCTCGAGCGCCGTCGGGAGAGCGAAGCTGACGGTGGGCGTGCGACGTTTGCCGTCGTTGCGCCGCAACTGGGAAAGCAGCAGATACCCGCCGATCAGCACGCCCACTGCGCCGATGGCGACCACCACCGCAAACGACATCCAACCGCCCTCGTTCCACCACCGGACGACGGTGGGATCGAAGACATCACTGTTGGCAGTCGGACTCCGAACACCCTCCTCCCAGGCATGCTGACAGGCCGCCGCCGACCAACAGCACCAAACCGAGCAGGGCGAGGATGCCGCGGTTGCGTCGATCACCCATGGGACAGTCCGCTCACGATCCGCTCGGAGCCTTGGTGGTTTTCACTCGCACCTGGGATCCTTCAGGGGCGTGCAGCAGGGCCAGCTCGGAGCGCCCCGCGCGATCGAGAACCGGACGGGTCGAGGCCGCCGCCCGTGCCTTGAGCCTCAAGGACCATTTTCTCGCCTTGGGATCGAGCCGGGCTTTGATCGGGCTCGTCGGCACCGTTCCCGCCAGACGGCGTTGCAGATGACCTTCGGTTGAACGGCGCAAGAGGACCAGTCCCCGGCCACGTCGGGTGGTACGGGACGGTTCGTTTGCGCTGCGGTCGAATCTGCACGACAACCAGGAGGAGGCCAACGGCGCCAACGGCGGCGCTGATGCCCATGACCAACCGGCTCGACCATGCCGTCGACCGGAAGGTCGACACCCATTGGGATCCCGGGATCCACACGAAGCCCGACCCCGTCCCCGACCAGATGGCTTCGATAATGGTGATGACGCCGGCACCGACCAGGGCCAGTCCCAACCCCAGCAAGACGACACGATTGAAGGCTCGCATCAGCGAACCCGAGCCGACGGCAGGGCGGCGACGTCGAGGTCATCGATAATGAGCTCGATCCGCCCGCGGAGCGAGAAGCGGTCCAGCACGGACTGAACCTCGCGATGGACACAACGGGATAATTACGTCCAAGGGCAGTTGCAAGGCGACAACGTGCACGGCCACGACGTCGTCGCGAACCAGCACGCCGGTCGCCTTGCCACCCGGGTAGAACGTGGCAACCTCCACCCCGCGACCGGAGGACCGGCGCACAAGGCCGGTCCGGTCAACGGCATCGGCAACGGCGATGGCAATGCCGGCCTCGCCGTCCGACGTGGTCGGACGGCCCCAGTCCGGTCATTCGACTCGGGAACCGCCGTTGTCCCCGTCCGAGTCGATGTACAGATCGTCGACACCGATATTGACCTCGACCACGTCGAGCCCGGTCATGCCTTCGATACGCTCGATGACGTTCTCTCTGATGGCCTCGGCGATCTCGACGATGCTCTGCCCGTAGTAGCAGACGATGTCGAGATCAACCGCGGCCTGGCGTTGTCCGACCTCGACCGAGACACCCTGACTGGTCGCCTGCGAGGCCACCCGGGATCTTGGCTCAGCGCCCCCAAGGTACGGCTCACGCTCTTGCCCATGGCCTGGACGCCGGGGATCTCCTGGGTGGCCAATCCGGCGATCTTGGCCACGACCGACGAGGAGATCGTGGTCAAGCCCCGGTCGCTGCGGAGCGGGTCCCCGCGCCGCCCTGCTGGCTGCGTTCCAGCGAAGACGAGCGCTGGTTGGAGGACGCACCGGGCTGCTTCCCAGTGCCGGACGGCTGGGCAGCGGCCGTCGACGGAGCAGTCGAGGTGGAAGAACTATCAGACATTAGACAACCTCACCTTTTATAAGGGACGGACACGAGAGATCGGACGAGATGTTGCATAGGTGTGCTTACAGGTCAGCGGTTGCGTGAGCTCGCCGAGGAGGAGCGGAAACGTTCGCTCAGCTCGTTCAAATCCAGGTCGCCCTCGAGAAGTTGGACGAGGCCAGGCCGATCAGCCCGGCGGCGATCGCCGCAAAGACGACCCAGCCGGCGCTCCACGCCACCCACACCAAGACCACGCCAATCACAAACGCGTACTGCTTGCGGGACATCACAGTTCTCCCTACTCCTCCGGCGGACGTACCAATCCAGCCGCCAGCGGTCTCGGGCGAGCGAGTTCGAAGAGTTAGATCCCAACCAGAGCCGAAAGTTCCGGGACTTTCCAAAAAAACCGTCTGCGCGAACCGCTCGCCTCCGCTGGGGCGCCTGGCCGTGCCGCTAGGCGTGGCCACAGGGCAGCACCGGTATGCTCCGAAACCGTGAAGGGGCGGGGATGACCGAGCTCGGCGACGGCATGCTCGTGGCCCGAGCGGCCGACAGCGACCTGCGCGCCTTCGACATACTCGTCCGTCGCTACCAGCTACCGATCTTCCGCTTCTGCCTAAGGATGCTCGGCGACCGAAGCGAGGCGGAGGATGCCGCCCAGGACACCTTCTTCACTGCGTGGCGGGCCATCGGACGTTTCCGGGGACAAGCCAAGTTCTCGACCTGGCTCTACCGCCTGGCCACCAACCGGTGTCTCAAGCAGCTCGGCCGCCGGCCAACCGCCGCCCTCGACGAGCTTTCGGAGCGACCAGGAAACCTCGGAGTACCCGAAACCGAGTTCGAGGCCAGCCAACGCATCCAAACCACCGCCGCCGCCATAAGCCGCCTCACTCCCGAACAGCGCATAGTGCTCATCCTGCGTGAGGTGGAAGAATTAGCCTACGGCGAGATCGCCACGATCCTCGGAGTGAGCGTGACCGCCGTCAAGAGCAGACTCAACCGAGCCCGCGTCGAGCTGGCCCGGGGACTGGACGAAACACCATGACTGCTCCCCGCTGGGACACGTCGTGTGGCACCAATCCCGAACGTCTCCTCAGCTTGGCGGCGGACCAGAATCCGCTGCCTCCTGACGCCCACGAAGCGAACTGCCCGTACTGTCAGGCCGCAATCAGCGAGTTCCACCAGCTTTGGGAGCCCATTCGCCATTGGGCTCATCAAGACGTCGACGTCCCCCGCACGTTGCTGGCCACCATCCTCCGTCGCGTGCGAAGGCTCGCTCAATCGCCGCACCACGTTGCCGCGACCAGTGCCAAAGGGGTCACCACTGTCACCTCCTGGGTGCTCGGTCTCCTCGCCTCCACCGCCACCCAAGACACGCCGGGGGTTACCGCTCTCACGGTAAAGCCTGCGCCACCACGACGAGGCCGCGACCGCCAGCGCGACTGCGCTACGGCGCAGACGGCGTCGATATCACCGAGGTCAACGCCGACGCCGTCGCCGTCACCCTCGGCGTCACCGCCCAGCCCACGCCCAGCCTGGAAGACGTCGCCGACAACATCCGCGCCAACGTCATCGCCGGGATCGCCGATGCCACCACCATCGAGGTCAGCGAGGTCGACATCAGCATCGACGACATCGACCTAGCCTGAAGCGCTCAGCACAACGGCGGCTTGGGCTGACGGATGGAGGGCCGCAGGTGACGGGCACTGGCCGGGAAAGCCGGCACTGGCCCGGCGATCTCAATCCTTAGGGGCGCCTCCTCGCTTGTTTTTCGCACCGACGACCGAGCGGCGGCCAGCTGCTCCTTGGCCTTGAGCTTGGTGCGCAACTCCTCCACCGACAGCGCGGGAACGCTCCAAACATTCACGGTGCCACGAGAACCCAGATCGATGGACAGGTGGGCGACCGTCTCACCGTCAGCGGCTTCGATGATGGTGACGAAGTCGAACTGGCCGAGGGTCGCATACTGGGCGATCACCTTGCAGCCGAAGTCTTCGACCTCTTGGTTCACTCCCAAGACGCGGTCAGGGTTGGCATGCAAGGTCTGCCGGCCCTCCGGGGTCAACGTACTGAACAGCATGTAGGTACCCATAGTTCAACGCTCCTTCGCTCGAACAGGGGACCTCAAGTGTGGCCGACGGGGGCAGTACCAAACATCAGCACCCGCCGTCCCACATCGAAGGAAGCGTCGTGACTGTGGGCGAGGAGCCCTCGAGCACCTCGGCGTCCTCGGGGCTCACCGTCAGCACCTCCTCCCATGCTCCTTGATCGAGCACCAGCTGCAAGGTGAACACCCCCGCCTCGCCAGGCTCCTGGGCCACCCACGAGAACTGGTAGTGACTCAGGTGCCGGACCCGGACGCTGTCGTCGGTGACCGGCTGGGTTACCTCCGATGACGATCGGCTCGAACGGCGACGATCAGGCATAACTTTCCTCCTCTAGGGACACAGCGGGACAGCCCACACAGGTCCCCTCGCATCCCATACCCATCTGCGACGTCGTCCACCAAATGACCCATCCCGGGGTGGCTTGCGAGTTCTCGCCTTGTTCGACTGCAGGGGAGCGGCGCAGCCAGGGTGGCCTGTTTGGCGCGCCCGCAGCATCGGAGCGAGGACACCCGCGGCGAATCCGTGGTCGTGATGGAGGGCGATCCCTCCTCGGCGGGTCGACGGTGTTGGGTACGCCGGACCCCTCGGCGACGCGGCACGGGATCGGCGATCTGGATGATCAGCAGCCACCGGAGGGCGCCACGGCACCGGGCCCGCGCCGTGTTGCTTTCGTCCCCGGGGCGCCGCGGAGACGGCGGTCAGGCTCGGGCACGTCTGCGCCCCACCAACCACAGGACGGCCACAATGACGATCACCCACAGCACGGGATGCACCACGAGCCCGAGGACAGCAGCGATGACAACAATGATGATGGCGACGAGGACGTCGAGAAGCACGTAATGCCAATACCCGACCGCGCCCTTCAGAAACGACGGCTTAGGGTGAATGCAGATCCGTCAGCGGGTTGAAGGAGTCACAAACGGACGAATGACTGCTCCGGGTCTGACCGAGATCGAGTTCCACGCGAAGCCCGACCTGCTTCTCGCTCGGCCGGTTTCGGCAGTACCGTTGGCAGTGCCGTCGTCGCCGTTGCCCTTACCGGCGCCGACTCCTCGCAGTTCGCCTATTCGAAACTGCAGGACCGACGGGGGCCTCGCTCTGGTCAGGACGGGTTCCGTTGAGCCATCGACGCCTCGTGCCAGATCGAAGGATGAGCTAGGGCCCCCTGCTGTCGGCAGCGTGGTGCTGGTGGCTATGGCCACGGTCGTCGTACGCCCTTGGTCGTCGGAGCGAGCTGTGGCCGCGGGTCGAGCTTGCGAGCATGTGGCGGGCCATGGTGCCCTCGACACACATGAGCATCTGGGCGCCCCGCAGGACGGTATCCGCGAGCTCAGGCTCGGCCAGGGCGAAGCCGCCTGCCATGTCGTGTGCACCGACAACGTCATGAACCGCGGTGCCGGCTTCCACGTGTTCGTCGAAGTACTCCGTCGCGGCGCGGGCCATCAAATCCGAGACGGCGCAGGGCCAGGCCGTAGTGGCGATTGGCAGCTGCAGAGGTCATCTCGGTTACCGCCAAATGGCCCAACAGCGCGCCCTCGCGGCTGGGCTTGTCACACAGCACCGAGGTGAGGTTGGTGGCGGCCAGTGTCACCCCTGGGAGCCGGTCGAGGTAGGCGTTCTCTCGGGAGTCGAGTCCGAGTGCGTAGTGGCTCCCGGGCGGGACAGTCTCCGAGTGCATCCGCTCCAGACGACCGGCGCCGAGCTCATCGGCGAGGATTTCCCCTAGTGTGGCCTCTGGGCGGCCGGAGAGCCACTGGCAAAACCCGAGAATGCGGACCCGCCTCCTTGAGGAGGGAGACCGATCGGTGGACGAGCATTTCTTTCAGTTGGTCAGGCGTCCCGTAGCGAGCAAGGCGCATTGCGACCGAGGGGGTGTCGTCGGTGCCAATCAGGCTCTCAAGGCGACTCGGCATGTCCTCCCCGGCCGGGAGCGGGCCGACAGGTGTCGTGCAACCGCTGCGAGAAAGCGTTCGCCCAGACGGTCCCGCACGGTAAGAAGGGTCGGCTCGTTGGCCCAGTCCCTTTCGACGCCCGCAAAACCGTGGTAGCCGACCTCGAAGCAGAGATAGAGCGCCAAGTGCAGGTCGTCATCATCGTAGCCCCGCTGCATCGTCGACCTGGGGAGTTGGTGGCCACTTGCCGTAGCGGGCCGGAAAGGGTGTCGATCAGATGAGCCGACAGCGGCCCGGCCGGCGGAGGAAGCCCCACCGGGGCGCGGAGGATGACGGTGCTGTCATGGCTGACTGATCAGCTGTCCTCGTCATCGAAGCGGCGAGCACGCCCCTCTGCGCCTCCTGTGGCACGAAAGCGAGCTGTGCGGTGGCTACCGTCGCACAACGGTCGCATCCCGGACCTTCCGCACCGGCACAGTGCAACGGTCTGGCGCGAGGTAATGATGGCCGCACCGTCTTGGCCAACGACACGAAAGTTGCCTCGCACGAGCAGCGGCCCGTCCCGGCATGGGGTGATGACAGTTTCCTCGTCTCGGGCTCGGGGATACGGGGTCATCGTTCCCCTACCACAGCCCGGACGGTCCCGGCGGGTGTTCGCCAGCGCCGTCGCACGTGGAAACCACTTCTGGCCAACAGGGCTTGCCACCGTCTCGTGTTGGCCATCCCCCACCTCGAAGCCGACCCAGCGCGTGCCGTGTCGTAGAGCTCGGGGATGAGGCGGCGAGAACGCGTCCAGACCGTCGGATCCCGCCCAAAAGGCTTGCCCGGGCTCGTGGTGCTCAAGTTCCGGGGGCAAGGTATCGGCTCCCCGCTCGTTCTCGGCGACGTAGGGGGGGTTGCAGACCACAGCGTCGACGGGTCCTCCCGGTACCCGGGCGATCCCGTCGGCGTGTACGACCCGTATTCTCGTGCTCGATGTCTCTGAGCATTTCTCGTCGCGTACGTCGACGGCGTCCCGGCTCGTATCGCTCGCGGTGATGTCGAGGTCAGGGCGCTCGTGGGAGAGGGCGACGGCTATCGCCCCCGAACCAGTACAGGGTTCGAGCACCCGGGAGCCTACAGGGACGGACAAGGCGGCCGCCTCAACGAGCAGCTCGGTTTCTGGTCGCGGGACAAAGACACGCTGGTCGACGGCTAAGTCGAGTCCGCGGAACGACGCTTTGCGCCGCACGTAGGCCAAAGGAAGACGTCTGGCTCGCTCGCTGACCAGGACCATGAATGCCTCGATGGTCGTGCCGGGCAACTCGTCCTCCGGCCCTCCAAGACGGTGCACACCGACGACATCCTCGAGGAGGAGACGAGCGTCGCCGTCGGCGCAGGAGCATCCGGCAAGGCGCAACCGGGTCACGGCGCAGTTGAGAGCCTCTGCCTGCCTCATGAGGGCGCCGAAGCCACGCCTTCTAGCTGGTACACCGAAACGTGTCGGCGGGACTGACCGGTGAAGGTCGTCCCCTGCCAGTCCTCCCGCGCGAGGCGAGACGCAGCCCCGCCAGACGTGCCATCAGATCGAACTCTCTCGGGGTTGTGTACTGGTTGGAGATCGAGTTGATCCGCACGGCCCGTTCATCAGCCAGATGGATGTTGGCGATCCGCATCCGCTGAGACACGGGGTCGAAACGCTGAACCTGGAGCTCAACATGGTCGTCGCCCGAAAAACGGGAAGTAACCGCTTGACCGTTGACGAAATCGGCTGGGTGGACCACAGATGCCTCCACCACAAATCGGCCCCCCGGCCCGAGATGATCTGCGGCATTCCTGAAGCAACGGATCTGGCGGTCCACGCTAGGCAAACCAAAGATCGTGTGGAGGGCTAGAACGACCAGCGCGTAGCAGCCCGGCGCTCGGGTGTCGGCAAAATCACCCACGACAACCTCGAGTTGATCGCCCCCCGGCTTGCGTCGCAACACCTCCACCATCTCCGGCGAGCCCTCGATGCCCGACACGGCGAGTCCACGGGCCGACAAGGCCAAGGCCAGACGGCCAGTCCCTATGCCCATCTCCAGCACCCGACCGCCGCCGGCCAAGCCAACCAGGCACTCCACAGCGGGCTCGGTGTCGGGTATCCCTCGATAGAGCTCATCGTAATCGGAGGCCATGGCGTGCCCGTAGGCCGCTGGGTCATACGCCGCGTCTCACCGATGCCTCTTGCGTTTTCTTTCCAGGACACGCCGCCAAGGCCCACAACGCCGTTCTCCACGGAACGGCAATACCCTAACCCAGGCCGTACAAACGGCGCAGGACGAGAGAAGTTCCAAGGCTCCTCGCTGCCGCCGGGTGGGCGACCCCCTCGACGACGGTCTCGTCGAGCTCGCCCGCGAGGACGGCCCGCTTCATCAAGGCGCGCCGACAGTTACGGCAGTGGGGACGGGCCAAAGCTTTCTCGTAGCGGCAGCCTTCCGGATCAGAGTCCGCGGTGCGTCCGGTTTGAGAAGCCTCCAAGCGGATACTGGACGGCGGGGCGGGTGTACAGCACGCCAAGAGACCATCGGACCTCACAAAAGGAAGATCTAGTTATGCCGAAGCTCGCACTTCTCGTCGGTGGCGTTGTCGGGTTCGTTCTCGGCTCGCGTCAGGCAGAGGTCCCGATGAGCGGGTAGAGAGCTGGGCCCGCCAGGTGGGCCGACATCCTCAGGTCCAGAAGGTCTCCGATCAAGTCGGCGAGTCCGCGAAGCAGGTGACGGACACCGCCACGGAGAAGATCTCTCAAACCGGGGACAAGGCTTCCCAGGCTGTAAACAACCCTTCCTAGCACGAGAACACGGGCACGACCGCCGCCGCGAGGGTGGCTGGGTCGAGGGCCTCGTGAAGTCTGATGCCGGTCTCCAGTGTCGCCATTGCGCCCGAAGCGCTACCACCCTGGCTACCACCCTCGCGGTGAGGTCTGACCGGCGCCGGCCATTATCCGCACTCGACCCGCCGTGCGCCGACCTTGACTCCGGCCAGGGCCCTTGCTAATCGGGACGATCCGGTCGACGATTCGAGGTAGGCGACAACGTCCTCACGTCGGACGCCCGGTTCCGGCCGCGCCGGGGGACCGGGCCACCCGATTGTGGACGTGGCGCTCGAACTGCTCGACGCTTAGTCCCTGTGTGGCTGCTGCTTCGGCCACGGTGATCCACCCGCCGTCGCCCCGATGGGTCACTCCATTGCGCGGCTCGGGCTC
This sequence comes from uncultured Actinomycetota bacterium, assembly GCA_963757175.1. Taxonomy (GTDB): domain Bacteria; phylum Actinomycetota; class Acidimicrobiia; order Acidimicrobiales; family Palsa-688; genus CAVWQR01. The sequence goes on from CAVWQR010000004.1 coordinate 237,133, forward strand.
GAGCCGCCCCTCGCACACCATCGCCGTGAACCCAACTCACCGTTCGTATTCGGCGCTGCCAGACGCCGCACCGTTTCCCGCATCCCATCACGGGAACTCCGCAGCCAAGAGACGGGAGGGCAGAAGATGCCCGGAGACGACAAGCAAGAGCGAGCCAAGGGCGTCGAGCGCCAACTGCGCGGCGAAGAGGCGCCAACCGATACGGACCGCGAAAGCCAGGTCGGGCCAACCGGCGGCGGCGGCGGCGAGACGGCACCCGAAGGGGTGGGCGAAAGCGTGAGCCGCGGTGGCGAGGATGTCGCCAAGGAGCCGGGAAAAAGAAGCGGGGCGGGTCGACACTGGCACCGACGACACCCCCGCCGAGCGACCCACAGGGACCTCGAGCTCCACGCGACCAGAGCGGCGTCGATCCTCGACAGGCGAACATCGGCGGATAACTGAACGCCGGCCCGAGCGGTGAGCACCGCTCGGCGCCCTCGACAAGCGGCCGGCAAGGCCCGCGCGGGCCGCCCCGCCGGCTGCGCCGGTCATGCGGGCCAGCTCACGACGTCCCCATCCGGTGCGGCGCCACGGGCACCTGTCAGTGCGGGGGCGCCGCTGCGTGTTGCTACCCATGCTGCTGGTCTGGAACCGCCTCAACCTCGACGCGAACAGGGGGCCCCCGACTCAAGATCGGGACCCCAAGCCGTGTCCCGACGGAGTCTGGGATGGCAACGCCGGTCCGGCTCGGAACTTACCCCTCCGCCCCGGCGAGGGAAACGACGGTCGAGATGCTCGACACGCTCGACACAAGTGTCCAGGGCCAGCCACCGCCTCTCATAGCGACAGCCAGCCGTTCCCAGTGAGCGGCGTAGGGCGGTGAACCGGCCGGCCATTTGGATCGCGACCAGCCGGAACAGCGGCCCGGTCCGACGCCCACGCCCCGCATCGTCCAACACTGGGATCATGGCACGAAGGGCGTGTCAGCTGCGCCCGAGCCGTGGACATGCGCGCCGACGCCGAGACGGTCGCGGCGGCGCGTCGGATACGGCGTTCCCCGTTCTGTTCAACGGGTTCGGCTTGAGCAACCCGAAGCGCCACCCGGCACGTAGCGCTTTTCGCCAGAAGAGCCGTTGCGGCCCGGGAGCACCGGCGATCCTGGTCTGTCCGAGGCCCGCCCCGGCCGGTTCGGCCCCACCTCGATGGGTACCTACCGCGGCGTGGCACGCCCCCGAGGCGACCTCGACGTAATCGGTGACGACGCCGACCCGGTGAGGGCCACCCAGGCGGCCATCGCCCTTCTCACGCCCAGCTTCGACAAGAACCATCTGCGCGGCGCGGCGTCGCTCGCCGCCCTGGTCGAAGCCCACGACTACACCCTTGCCGAGGTCGTCCAGGGACTCATACTGGTCGCCACCGCAAGCCTCCGTGCCCTTGGCCGCGAACTGGCTTCAACCCGATCCAGCTCCTGCAAGGTGTCGCCCTCCAAGCCCAGGACGAGACCTGACCAAGCCGAGCCACCTGACAGTCCGTACGCGACAGGACCCCCGCGGCGGATCGGGGTGCTTATCTGGGCGACGGACACGGGGATCACGCCGGCCCTCCAGGCGACGCTGTGCCCCGGCCACCTCTGGCCCGAGCCGGTTCGACCCGGCACGGATGGGTAGTCCCATGTAGCAGCGGACGGGGAACGCAGCCCGACGGGAAGAAAGCCTCGCGCCGGGCCCCGGAAACGACCTTGACGTAACCTAGCGACGACAGCGCCGTCCTAGTCCTGTTCGGTCCCGTCGGGGACCGTGAGATCGAAAGGAGAACATATGTCGGATGCCGACGACCAAATGGGAGGACATGGCGGCGAAACTGGCAAGGATCCCGCCGAAGGTGCTGCCAGCCATGAGAACGACCGGCCCGAAGACGTCGCCGAGCGCAACGATGAAGCGGAATCTCCAGACCGCCCGTCGAACACTGAGCGCACCGGCGGACCCAAAGCTGCCGCGAACCGGGACAACGACCCGCCGGCCTGACTCCGAACGCTCGAAGCGTCCTAGTGGCCGCCGGGCTACGCTCGAATAACCGAGAAACCAGTTGAGCTCCGGATGCTTCTTGCAGGGCGGCGTCACGGTGCCATGGGGGCCTGCCTAGGCGGAGTAGGTCGAACGCCTAGTCGACATCCGACTCCTCGTCAGAGTCCTGGTCAGGAGCACAGCAGAAAGGTAGCGGACCGGGACGACGGATCGGCTGAGCGTTCCCACGGCCCGAGCACGTATGGTCGAAGCAATGAGTCCTCGTCAGCCGTTCCGCCGACCGGAGGCCTGTCCCAACGTGGCCTGCCGGCTGTCGTCGAGTACGCCTCAGCTCCTGTCGAAGAACAACCGCAACAGGCCCAGCGGACCGGCGTCTCATGTACCAACGAGCACTGCGCCAATTACGATGCGCCCCCTCGGACAAGCGAGATGTTCTAGTAGACTACCTGCCCGTGCCGTTACGCTCCTACGCCGTCGCAGTCCCCGGGCGAGTAGCCGTGGCAGCTGCGCGACGCCGCACGCCAGTCCGGTGACGACCTCATGCGCTCGTGACCGGTTGAACTGCACATAGCCGGCGGTGGTCGTCGGTGAGCTGACGTGATGCCAGGAGGTCCTTACTGCTGGTCCAGCCACTCCTCTGCCTTGGCGCCTGCTGATAGGGCGCCAACCCCTCCACCAGTGGTCGTCGGCGTCCGCGACCCCACCTTCGACGAGCAGGACCACACCAGCGCAGAACATGACGGCTGCAACGACGAGCGGCCCAGAGCGCTATCAGCGCCGGCCTAGTTTCGGGCGGACCCGGCCGGGATAGAGCGGCGGTTCGGCTGGGGTCGCCTCGCTCGAGCCGGGGCGATTCCAAGTAGGTGAGGATGTCGGCTCGGCGCACGCCCGGCTTATGGCCACGCCGGACGACCGGCACGCCCTAGTGGGCAACATGATCGACTAACTGGTGCGCCGACAGCTCGAGGGTCTCCGCCGCCTGGGCGATCGTTACCCACCTGTCGTCTTCCCGATCGGCCATACCGTCGACCGGCTCTGGCTCGGCACCCCCATACACCATCGATGTGAACCTACCCCGGTGCGACGCCACGGTCGGCCGGTGCCCTGGCTCCTGGAGTCAGAGGCTGGCGATGACCTCTCGGACCTCGACGGTCCTGAACGTCACCGACGGGTTGGGCCCGGCTCTGCTCTCCGACCTGCAAAGGCTCGGCGGCTTTGCGCGCTTCGTCCTCAGTGTCGAACACCGTCATGCTGACACCCCACCGCCCATGGGTGCAAGCCAAAACGCAGCCTTGGCACCACTCGCTTTCACCATGGGTACAGCGTTCTGTTCAGAAAGTTACGCCCCTCCTCTTTCTGTGATTCCTCGGCATTGACCTCTGCGAAGACGGCGTACACAGTTCCCCCCGAGGTAGACGTCTCGCCATGGTTCCAGGCCTGCTCACATGCCGCAAGACCACGCACAACTGGGGATCGGGGGTATGTGGGGAAAAGCCTCATCGTTGGGCGCCGGCGGCGAGATCTGCACGCCGCCTACCGTACGAGCGGGAGACTACGCGTCCGGGCGCCGAGCGGGGACGGACCGGTGCGGCACCCCCGGGGTGGGGAGCCCGGCGGGGAACCCTGCCGATGGAGACAAGGCAGTCCCAGGACAGTGACGCGGCACGACCCCCGATCTGCTGCGGATTGGGGGTCATGGCCCGGGCCGCCGAGGGCTGGGGACCCTTCTCCCCATGCGGCGAAGGAGTACCCGCCGGGATTCGGCCTAACTGTCCCCTGATCGGCGAACGGCGCCGACGGACACCTGGCGCGCCAGACCCCGCCGGCGCCAGGGTACGTGAGCGGCGGGGGCTGGACCGTCCCGGCGCTTTTGGAGGGGTTCACGCGGATCGATGCGGCCCCGAGCCGCCGGTCCACGAGCGAATCAGCAGCTGACCAGGGCGCGATCCGACGCTGCCCGCGTGCGCGGCATCTGTCGTCGGCGGCGACTCGGAACAAGGAGGTTCTTGGTGGCAGGAGAAGGAACAATCATTCGCGTGAGGCGACCGAGGAACAAGGCATCGCGACTTTCGGCTCGCCCGCCTGAGCCGATCCGGCCCGCGCGGTCGCCTCGGGTCGCCACGAGCCTGCTCTGCGGCCCGTTTCGCCGACGCCGATATCGTATCGTTCCTCGGCGTAGGTGGCCTCGGGGCTGACCGACACGATCTTGGGTCGCGGACCCTGCCGCGTCCACATGGAAAAGGTTCTAAACGGGCGGCGTGGGTACCGAACGGACAGCGGCGCCACGGCCACGACGGGGTGCCCGTGGCGCCGCACCGATAGGACGTCGCTGTGACGTGGGTGTCGAACAGTGCCTCGCCGCTAGGAGGCGACCGGTCAGCCGCGTGGCAAGTATCCGGCACCGCCAGCGAGATTAGTGTGAGCGAGGTGATCGTGATCGTCCAGAAGGGCGACCGGACGGTCGCAATTGGCTGCGCCGACGTCGGATCGGTGAACCCGCCGACCGTGCAGCACTATGACGGCTGGCCGCCGAAAGGCGAGCAGCTAACCGTCGCCACCACCCCGCCGCGTCCGTCGGTTTTCGTCGACAGCCGATGAGGGTGGCGTTGCGCCAGTCGACTAGTGGAGCCTATTCGGAAGCGGGCGAGGGAAGGCGGCGCTGCGACCTTCCCGGCCGCTCACCGCGTCGAGCGATCGAAGGTTTCCTATCCGAGCGGCCAGGTATCGTGGTTTCATGTGTCCGCAGGTCAAGGTCGACGCTGAGCGGCGGCAGCCTTCGCCGGCGGCCGCTTGTGACACTGGGCTCGACGTAGTGACGGGCGCCTTCGGCTACTCCGGGCGTGCGATCGCCGCCCAGCTTCTGCGGGCGGGCCGACAGGTTCGCACCGTCACCGGCCATCCCAAGCGCGGCCGTGACCAGCACGCAATCGAGGTTGCGCCGCTCGACTTCGACGACCCGCGGGCACTCGCCGCGACGCTTCGGGGGCGACCACGTTGTACAACACCTATTGGATCGCTTCGCCCACGGCGGGATCGACCACGCCCTAGCGGTGGAGAATTCCCGCACCCTATTTCGCGCCGCTCGCCGAGCAGGGGTGCGCAAGGTGGTCCACGTCTCGATCCTGCACCCTTCGGCCGCCTCGCCCTTTCCGTATTTCGGGGGAAAGGCGCTGGTCGAGCGGGCCCTTGTAAGGTCGGGGTCCCTCACGCTGTGCTTCGGCCCTCGGTGCTGTTCGACGAGCGAGGCGTGCTGCTCAACAACATCGCCTGGTTGCTCCGCCACCTGCCCGTTTTCGGCGTCGGAGGCGACGGCCGCTACCGGGTGCGGCCCATCATGGGACGACTTGGCCGGCCTCCGCTCGAGGCAGCCACTTGGCCCGGGGACCGTAGCAATCGATGCCGTCGGGCCCGACCGTCCCAGCTTCGTCGAGCTGGTCGAAGGCGATTCGCGGCGCAGTCGGTAGCGGCGCACGCATTATTCATGTCCCCGCCCCCGCGCTGCTAGGCGCCTCCCAGGTGCTCGGCGGCACTTCGCGACGGGTCCTGACCGCGATGAATACCGCTCGATGGCGGCCGGGCTCGCCGACTCGGATGCGCCAGCCACCGGCACCGTTGGCCTGATGAGCTGGCTCGCTGAGCACGGAACCCGTCTCGGAAGCCGCTACGCCGACGAGCTCTCCCTCCACTTCCACGAGCCCCACCTGTCCGTCGAGTAGACGAATCCCGGTGCCATCAGCTCTTCAGCGGTGGGACAACCTCGTAGGCCACGCGAACCGACCCGCGATCGCCGAATAGACCACGGCGCGATAGGCGACCTCAGTCCGTACCCGCCAGCCAAGGCGCCGGCCGGCGAGCCGCGCCGCGCTCCGCCACTCCCCAATTTCTGCGACCTCGCTGAGGAACACCTGGCAGTAGCTCGGCGGCCTAGCTCCCTGGCGAGACGCTGGAAGCGGGCCTCGTCGAGGCTGAATACCGCCGACGCCGGGCGTCGCATCGCACCTCCCGCTGACAATGGCTGACAAACGCCGAGCCGGCGGCTTATCCACCACGCCGCACCACCCTGACCTGGGCTTCCGGTCGGGCTGGGGAGATTTGAACTCCCGACCTCTTGACCCCCAGTCAAGCGCGCTAACCAAACTGCGCCACAGCCCGGATCTACGGCCCTGACCCTACCAGGACAGGGATGCGGGCTCGCCGGCCGAAACCCGGCGGAGGCGGCCGGCGCCGTCGACTCGGTAGTCGCGGACGGGGCGGCTGTCGGGGCCGTAGAGGTGCACGGTGGTGGCCAGCACCGAAGTGCGGTTGGCGACGGCGTGCACGTAGTCGGGGCCGAAGGCCACGCCGCGACCGGCTCGCACCCGCCGGCGGCGGATCGGTTCGGTAGTGGCATCGACCCACGTCTCGTCCAGCTGGCCGTCCACCACCCACATGCAGCCCGAGGAACCGCCGTGGTCGTGGAAGTCGAGGCGCACGCCCGGCGGCCAGCAGATCAGCCACGCGTCCAGGTCCGTGCCGCGGGCGATGGCCCACCACGTGCGCTCCGGCGGCGCGTCACCCGTGAGCGCCTGCCACCCGGGCGCGGCCCCGGCCAGCCACGCCCCGGCCGACCGCAGCCACGCCGGCTCGGGCGGCTGCCCGCTCCCGGCCCGGCAGCGGGCCTCCTCGGTGAGGGCCCGGGCCCGCTGGCGCAGGTCGCGCCAGGCGTCCCGATCCCCCGCGGCACGATCTCGCCCGACTCCACGAGCCTTGGCTGCTGGGGCTTCCGGTGCTTCCACGGTCTTCCTCCGTCATCCGACTGGAGGCAACCTTCCCGCTCGGCCTGAGCCCGAGCGAAGCGCCGGCCAAGAAGCGGCTGAGAACTTGCCCAACGTCAATTCGGTGTTCGTCGCTTCGCACCGCAAGCGGCGCTCAGATGTGCTTGGGCAGCCACTCGATGAACCAGTAGGCCCGGTACACCAGGTAGCCGGCCAGCCCGACGAGGAGCAGCTTGAAGTGCCAGGGCGCCTTGGGGCGGGTCTTGGTGATGACCCGCCCGCAGGTCGGGCACTGCCCGGCCCGGCCCACGTTGGCCGCGTTCCAGAACTTGCTGCAGTCGTCGCACCAGGGCACTCAGCTACCTCCGCGACCACGCTACGGCGTCGGGCCCCGCAACTACCACGCGGCGGACGCTCCTTCCGCGGGTGGAAAATCTGCACGGGAAGCTCCGCGTGCAGAAACACCGTCGATAGTCGGCGTTTCACCCGCGGAGCGTTCCGCGTGTTGATTTTTCACCCGCGGAAGCGGCCCCGGCGAGGCGCCCGCCGGCCTGGGCCAGGCACGAACCACCAATGCGCCGGGCGCTCAGGTGCGGCGGATGGCCAGGATGGCGACGTCGTCGGTCAGCGGCTCGGAGGCGAAGTCGCGGGCCGCTTCCAGCAACTGCTTGCACATCACGTCGGCGTCCTGGCCGGGATCGCGGCGGATGAGGTTGGCGATGCGTTCCTCGCCGAAGAGCTGGCCGCCGGAGCGGGCCTCGGCCAGGCCGTCGGTGTAGAGCAGCACCACGTCGCCGGGCAGCAGCGGCAGCTCCCGGGAGAAGTAGGTCGCCTCGGGATCCAGGGTCAGCAACGGTCCCGTCGAGCGCATCGCCTGCATCTCCGAGTCCTGCCACAGCCACGCCGCGGGGTGGCCGGCGGAGGCGTGGCGGGTGGTCTTGGCCAGGGGGTCGAAGATGACCGTGCACACCGACACCAGGTCCTCGGGCCGGCCGCTGGCGGAGAGCACCTTGTTGAGCTCTTCCAACGCCTGGGCCGGGTCGCGGTACTGGCGCAGGAAGTTGCGCAGCAGGTACTTGACCTGGAAGGCGGTGATCGACGGTTCGATGCCGTGGCCGGCGACGTCGCCGATCACCACCCCGAGGCGCCCGCCGCCGGTCGGGAACACGTCGTAGAAGTCGCCCGCCATCATCCCCGTGCCCGGCTCGTACACCCGGCCCAGCTCGAAGCCCTCGATGATGGGCAGGTCCTCGGGGGCGAGGCGGTCCGACCAGCGTCGCGGGGCCAGGTCCTCCTGGGCCAGGACCTCTTCCGCCCGCCGTTCCAGCTTGGCCCGCTCCTCGGCCAGCCGGGCCTCGTCGTACAGCTTGCGGCCGCCGCGCAACGAGATCACCACGGGGATGCTCACGGCCAGCAGGGGGATCTCGAACCAGGCGGTGGTGGAGAACGACGCCACCAGGAAGCCCACGGTCAGCACCCAGTAGAGGATGGAGTTGTGGAGGTTCTTCTCGAAGGCGGCCCGGGCCAGCTCGGTGGCCTGCCGGCCCGAAGCCGAGTCCGCCGTCTCCGCCTCGATGCGGTGGGTGGCCCGGTTGAGGCGGGACGCGGCCCGGGTCCACAGCGCCGCCGCCAGTGCACACAGAACCGCCGCCGCGGCCAGCCAGGGCTGGGCGAACATGGTGCAACGCTACCCGTCCGTCGCTGACCCGCGGGGCGGGGCTGTGGTCGAGGGTTACTCGGCGCGCCGCCTCACCCTCAGCTTGAGGGGCGTCGGTCCGAACTGGAAGTGCTCGCGGATCTGACGCTCCAGGTAACGCAGATAGGGCGCGGGGATCGTCTTGGTGGCGAACAGGGTGAAGGTGGGCGGATCCGCGGCCCCCTGGGTGGCGTACAGCACCCGGCCCGCCGGCGGCCGATGGGCGGACTGGGCCCGGGCGATCACCCGGTTGAGCTCCGCGGTCGGCACCCGCCGGTGGTAGGCGTCGATGGCCTGGGCCAGCGCCGGCGCCAGCTTGTGGACGCCGAGGCCGGTGCGGGCGCTGATCTTGAGCACCGGCGCGTAGGCCAGAAAGACCAGCCGGTCGGCGACGTCGGCCTGGACCCGGGCGCGCGCCTCGGCGTCGAGCAGCTCCCACTTGTTGAGCAGCACCACCACCGGACTGCCGGCGGCGTCGATGCGCTCGGCCAGCCGCTGGTCCTGGCGGGTCACGCCGGCGGTGGCGTCGATCACCAGCACCGCCGCCTCGGCCCGGTCGATGGCCTGCAGGGCGCGCACCAACGAGTAGAACTCGGCGCCACGCGCCTCCTTGGCCCGGCGCCGCATCCCGGCGGTGTCGATGAAGCGGATCTCGCCGTCGTCGGTGGTGATGACCGTGTCGATGGTGTCGCGCGTCGTGCCCGGCAGCTCGTGCACCACCGAACGCTGATCGCCGATCAGCCGGTTGAACAGCGTCGACTTTCCCACGTTGGGGCGACCCACGATGGCGACCGCGGTGGCGCCGTCGGGCTCGTCGATCACGGCGGTGGCCTCTTTCCCCTCCTTCTCGTCGGGCAGGAGGGCGACCAATTCGTCGAGGAGGTCACCGGCGCCTCGCCCGTGCAGGGCGCTGACGGGACGGGGATCACCCAGGCCCAGCCGGGCGAAGGCCCAGGCGTCGGCCTCGCGGCTGTCGCCGTCGACCTTGTTGGCCACCACCAGGGTGGGTCGGCCCAGGCGCTGCAGCAGGCCGGCCACCCGGACGTCCTCGTCGGTGATCCCGACGGTGGCGTCGACCACGAGGAGGATGACGGCGGCGGCGGTGATGGCGTTCTCCGCCTGGGCGCTGACTTGGGCGGCGAGGCTGTCGCCGGTCGTCAGCCATCCTCCCGTGTCCACGACGGTGAACTCGCGCCCCACCCAGTCGGCGTCGAGGTACTTGCGGTCCCGGGTGACGCCGGGCCGCTCCTCGACGATGGCCTCGCGGCGTCCGACGATCCGGTTGACGAGCGTGCTCTTGCCCACGTTGGGCCGCCCGACCACGGCGACCAGCGGGCGCGCCCCGGTCATGCCGGGATGGCGGCGGTGACGCCGAGCGCCTGGCGCAGCGCGGCGCCGGTGCTGGCCACCACCTCGACGGGGCGGGGCAGGTCCCCCACCGTGGAGCCGTCGAGGAAGCGGTCGCCCGAAAGGCACACGTCGGGCAGCAGGTAGCGGTGTCCGGGGGGCTCGTCGGCGAGCGCCCGGGCCACGTCGGGTCCGGTCAGGAGCCCGGCGACGCCGATGTTGCCGCCGAAGAAGCGGTTGTCGACGGTGACCAGACGGGCGGTGCCGGCGACGAGTGGAGCCAGGACCCGCGCGCCGTAGGCGCCGGTGAGCACGGCGACGGGTGCGTCGGGGCGGGGCCGGAAGGTGACCGAACCCGGGGCCCGTGGGGCCCGGTACCCGACGGCGGGTGCCCCGTCGACCGACTGGAAGAACCCGCTGGGCCCGGACCGCTCGTCGCTGGCGCCGGCGGCGAAGGCGGCCTCGAAGGCGCGCACCATGCCGACGCCGTTGTCGTGCTGGGCCAGGTCCCCATAGGTGCCGAGTTGGGGAAAGGGCCTCCCGGCGAGCAGGTAGTACTCGTCGGCGGCGTGGACCACCCGGCGCCCGAGCGCCCGGAGCATCACCGGCTGCCAGCCCTCAACCAGGTCCACCACCGCGGCGGCCTCGGCGTCCGTGTGGACGCGCATGGCGCCTTCGGCGTTGAAGCGGCTCACGCCGAGCGGTACGCACGCCACGCTGGCCAGCTCGGGGAAGCGGTCGAGAACGCCGGTGAGGGTGTCGTCGAGGACGTCGGCGTCGTTGATCCCTGGGCACACCACCACCTGGCCGTGGACCTCGACGCCGTGGTCGAGCAGGGCCCGCAGCCAGCGCAGGCTGGTCGCCCCCCGCCGGTTGCGCAGCATGCGGGCGCGCACCTCGGGGTCGGTGGCGTGGATGCTCACCCACAGCGGGGACAGGCCCTCGGTCACCACTCGCTCCAGGTCGGCCTCGGTGAACCGGGTGAGCGTGGTGAAGTTGCCGTACAGGAACGACAGCCGGTAGTCGTCGTCGCGCACGTACAGCGACTTGCGCATGCCCTTGGGCAGCTGGTGGATGAAGCAGAACTCGCAGTGGTTGTCGCACGTGCGGACCCGGTCGAACAGGGCGGCGTCGACCTCCATCCCCAGCGACTCGGCGCCGTCGCGCTCCAGGGTGGCCGAGAGCTCCAGCCCGCCCCGGTTCAGCTCGATCTCGAGGACGGGGCGGTCGGCCAGCATCTGGTACTGGATGATGTCTCGGGGGACCTGGCCCTCCATGGCGACGATGTCGTCGCCGGGAAGGAGCCCGGCCCGGTCAGCGGGCGACCCGGGGGTGACCGCCACCACGCGGGGCAGGGACATGACCGCGCAAGGCTACTGGGTGTCCGCCGTTACCCTTGCAGTCGTGGACGTCGACCGGGTGCTGCTCGCTGCCCCCCGGGGCTTCTGCGCCGGCGTGGAGATGGCCATCAAGGCGCTGGCGTGGATGGTGCGCGTCTTCGAGCCGCCCGTGTACTGCTTCCACGAGATCGTCCACAACGCGGCGGTGGTGGATCGCTTCAAGGCCATGGGCGTGGTGTTCGTCGACGACATCGCCGACGTCCCCGAAGGCGCCCCGGTGATGTTGTCGGCCCACGGCTCGGCCCCCGAGGTGGTGGCCGCCGCCCGGGAGCGCGGCGGTGCCGTCGTCAACGCCGTGTGCCCCCTGGTCCGCAAGGTGCACAAGGAGGTCGAGCTGCGCGCCGGCCGGGGCTACGAGATCGTCTACGTCGGCCACCAGGGCCACGAGGAGGCGGTCGGGACCATGGCCGTGGCCCCCGGCCGGGTGCATCGGTTGGAAACCCTCGAAGAGCTGGACGAGCTGCCGGACCCGGGGGGCCCGGTCGCCTTCCTGGCCCAGACCACCCTGGCGGTCGACGAGTGGCAGGCCATCCGGGAGGCGGCCGAGAAGCGGTGGCCGGACCTGTGGGTGCCCGAACGCAGCGACCTGTGCTTCGCCACCACCAATCGGCAGGCGGCGCTGCGGGGCATCGCCGCCCAGTGCGACGCAGTGGCGGTGATCGGGTCGCACAATTCGTCCAACACCATGGCCCTGGCCCGGACCGCGTCGCGCTGGGGATGCCGGCGCGTGCTGCGCATCAACGGCGCCGACGAACTGCCCGACGATCTCACCGGCACGGTGGGCGTGATCGCCGGTGCCTCGGCGCCCGAGCAGCTGGTCGACGAGGTCATCGCCAGGCTGGCGCCGCGCCACGGGGTCGAGGAACGCCGGGCGGTCGAGGAGGACGAGTACTTCCCGATCCCGCCCCAGCTGCGGGAGCTCACCCGGGACATGGCTGCCGCGCTGGCCGTCGTCGGTTTCGCGCCGGACGCCGACCCGCACGCCGCCGGGCGCGGCGGGGTCGGGGACCGGGCCGTGCCCGCCGCCGAGGTGCTCGCCGCCTTGGTGCCCTAGCGTTCGAGTCGGCCGGCGCGCCGCATGGCGTCGTCGAACAGGCGCTGGAGCTCGGCGTGGAGGGCGCTGGTGGTCTCGGCCACCGTGCGCCGGGCCACCCGGCCGGTTTCGGAACGGGCGGGCGCCGGCAGGGGGCGACCGATCACGATGGCAACCTTGACCGGGTGGAGGAAGCGGGCGCCCTTCGGCATGGCCCACTCGCTGCCGCCGATGCCCACCGGCACGATGGGCACCCCCGTGCGTCCGGCCACGAACGCGGCGCCGTCCAGCAGGGGGCGGATGGTGGGACCGGCCTTGCGCTCGCCTTCCGGGTAGATGACGACCGGCTCGCCGGCGGCGATCGCTTCCTCGCACCGGCGCAGGGCCTCGCGGTCGGTCGTTCCCCGATGCACGGGGAAGCCGCCCAGCGACGCCAAGAAGCGGCCCGACCAGCCGTATTTCCACAGCGTGTGCTTGGCCATGAAGCGAAGACGGCGGGTGGTCACGCAGCCGCAGAGCATGGTGTCGACGTACGAGCGGTGGCTGGGGGCGAGGATGAACGTGCCCGTGCTGGGCACGTTCTCCCTGCCCACGACCCTGACCCGCCAGAACAAGCGACAGAATCCGGCCACCACCCCGCGGGCGAAGGCCCACCAGATCCGGTCGCCGCGGTCGCTCACGTGGCTTCGCGGGATGGGCGGGCCAACTCCAGCACGGCTCGCACCACGTCTTCGACGCTGCGGCCGGTGGTGTCGACGGTGACGGCGTCGGGGGCCACGGCGAGCGGGGACGCCGACCGGGTCGAGTCGACGTGGTCCCGGCGGGCGATGTCGGCCGCCACCTGGTCGTAGTGCATGTCGAGGAGCTCCTTGCTGCGCCGCCCGGCCCGTTCGTCGTCGGCGGCGGTCAGATACACCTTGGTGGGGGCGTCGGGGAAGACCACGCCGCCGATGTCCCGGCCCTCGACCACCCCGCCGTCGTGGGCGGCGGCCCACTCCCGCTGACGCGCCACCAGTTCCCGGCGCACCGCGGGGTTGGCGGCGACGACGCTGACGGCCCGGGTGACCTCGGGGCTGCGGATCTCGATGCCGGCGTCGACGCCGTCCACCATCACCGTGCCGTCGGTCACCTCGAGGTCGAGCTGCTCGGCCAGCTGAGCCACGGTCGCCGCGTCCTCGGGGTCGACGCCCCGCCGGATGGCGGCGAAGGCCACGGCCCGGTACATGGCACCGGTGTCGAGATAGTGGAGGCCCAGCTGGGCCGCCACCGCCCGGGCCACGGTCGACTTGCCCGACCCGGCGGGGCCGTCGATGGCTATGACGCGCACCGGCGCAGGACCTCCTCGAACTCGGGGTAGCTGGTCGCCACCGCCTCCCATCCTGCTATGCGTACGGGTCCGCGGGCGGCCAGGCCGGCGACGGCCAGCGCCATGGCGATGCGATGGTCGCCGTGGGAGGCGACCTCCCCGCCGGCCAAGGGGACGCCTCCGCTCCCGGTGACGGCCAGCCCGTCGGGGCGAGGCTGGGTCGCCGCTCCCACCGCGGCCAGCTCCCGACAGATGGTGGCGATGCGGTCGGACTCCTTGACCCGCAGCTCACCGGCGTCGGCGAACACGGTGGTGCCCGTCGGCGGTGGCCGCGGCCACCGCCAGCACGGGGATCTCGTCGATCAGACCGGGCACCTCGGCGCCGCCCACCCCGGTGGCGGTGAGCGGCCGGTAGCGCACGTGCAGGTCGGCGGTGCGGGCCGCGCTCGTCCTCCGCCTCGAGACGGATGTCGGCCCCCATCCGCCGCAGGACGGCCACGAAGCCCGCCCGGGCGGTGCCGACGTAGACGTTCTCGACGACCAGTTCGCTGCCGGGCACCATCGACGCGGCCACCACCCAGAAGGCGGCCTGCGACGGATCGCCGGGGACGTCCAGGTCGAGCGGGGCGACCGCTGACGGGCGCACGGTCACGGCGCCGGCGTCCACGCTGATGTCCGCCCCGGTCGCGGCCAGCAGCTCCTCGGTGTGGGCCCGGGTGGCCACCGCCTCGCGGACCGTCGTCTCCCCGCCGGCGGCCAGGCCGGCGAGGAGGACGGCCGCCTTGACCTGGGCGCTGGCCACCGGCGGGCGATAGTCGATCCCCCGGAGCCGCCCGCCGCGCACCACCAGCGGCGGGTACCGGGCGCCGTCCCGCCCGTCCACGCCGGCGCCCATGGCCCGCAGCGGCGTCGACCACCCGTTCCATGGGCCGGCCGGCGACCGACCGGTCGCCGTGCAGGACGGTGAGCCCGTCGATGGCCGCGGCCCAGCCGGCGAGGAGGCGGATCGCCGTCCCCGAGTTGCCCACGTCGATGGGCTGGTCGGGTTCGTGGAGACGGGCCCGTCCGCCGACGACGCCCAGCTCGCCGTCGCCTGCCCGTTCCACCTCGGCACCGAAGGCGGCGATGGCATCCCGGGTGCGGGCCACGTCGTCGCCCGTCGCCAGACCGCGCAGGCGCGACGTCCCCTCGCCGAGCGCCGCCAGCAACAGCGCCCGGTGCGAGATCGACTTGTCCCCCGGCACCCGCAGCCGTCCTCGCAGGCCGTCGGAGGCGGGCGCGACCTCGAGGACCGACGCCGCCGCGGCCGCGCCTTTCCCCATCTCCTCAGCCGTCCAGCGGTCGCAGCGAGGTGTGGTACGAACGCTCGCCCGAGCACCTTGCGCACCACCGCGGCGTTGGCCGCGTCGACCACGAAGACCAGCACGCCGCGGTCGCCTTCCACCGAATGGGCGATCTCCATGTCGAAGATGTTGACGCCCAGCCCGCCGAGGAGGGTGCACACCTCGGCGATCACCCCGGGCCGGTCCGGCACCGGGACCCGCAGCTCGGTGGCCTGGTCCGGCGGCGGCGCGCCCGTCGGCAGGTTCACCCGGGCGTCGCGCGCCCGCTGCAGCAGCGCCAGCAGCCCGGCCCGGTCGGCGCTGGCCACCACCTGGCGGACCTCCACCAGGGCGGCGATGAGGCGGTCGATGGTGGCGGCGATGCCCTCCTGGTTCTCGGTCACCACGTCGGGCCAGATGCCGGGCTGGCCGGCGGCCACCCTGGTCATGTCCCGGAACCCGCCGGCGGCCAGGCGCAGCAGGGTGGCGTCCTCGGTGGCGGCGTCGGCCGCCAGGTTCATCAGCGTCGCCGCGGCCAGGTGGGGCACGTGCGATACCAGCGCCACCAGGTTGTCGTGGCGTTCGGGCGGCACCGCCACCACGTTGGCGCCGAGCGACGAGATCACGCTGCTGACCCGGGCGTAGGCGTCGGGCGCGGTCTCCTCCGTGGGGGTCAACACCCACGTCGCCCCCACGAACAGCTCGGGGTCGGCGCCGTCGATACCGTCCTGCTCGGACCCGGCCATCGGGTGCCCGCCGACGAAACGGCTCTCGGCGCCCAGGGACGCGACGATCGGGCCCTTGACTCCCGCCACGTCGGTGACCGCCCCGCCCCGGGCCAGGGCGTGGCGCGCGCCGCGTCGACCACCTCGCCGGCCGGGGTGGCGACGAAGGTGACGGTGGCGTTGCCATCCTCGCCGACCTCGTCGAGCGCGCCGAGCTCCAAGGCCCGGGCCGCGGTGGTCGCGCCGCGGTCCACGCCACTCACCCACCACCCCTGGCGCCGCAGGGCCAGGCCGAGGGAGCCGCCGATCAGCCCGGTGCCGACGATCTGGGCCCGGTCGGCAGCCCGGTCGGCCGGGGCGCGCCGTTGCCGTCGGCCATTCGGGTCATTCGGATCCGGTCATTCGGGGAGGTCGTCGCGCAGACCGCTCGCCCCCTCGAGGTACACGTGGTGGAGCTCGTCCCGAGTCCGGTCGGTCGACAGGTGCATCATCACCCGGATGCAGCGACCGGCGCCGCCGACGATGTCCAGCTCACGGGCGCAGATGAGCGGAACGTTTCCCAGGCCGAGGGTCCGCGCCGCAGTCGCCGGGAACTGGGAGTGGATGTCGTCGGTGGCGGTGAACAGGATGCTGATCAGGTCGTCGTGGTGGACGGCGTTGCGCTCCAACATGGCGGCCACCAGCGCGCAGGTGCGCTCGGTGACCTGCTCGGCGGTATCGGTATCCACGGTGGTGGCGCCGCGCAGGGCGCGGACGGCGGGCGGCACGGCGCATCACCCTACCGGGGCGGCCGCGGGCCGGGCCGCAGCCGTTTCCAACCCCCGAACCTCTCCCGGGGCCAGCGGCCGCCATTGGCCGGGCGCCAGCGACCGGTCGGCCACCGGACCGATCCGGGTCCGCACCAGTCGGCGCACGGGGTGTCCCACGGCGTCGCACATGCGTCGGATCTGGCGGTTGCGCCCCTCGTGGATGGCGATGCGGAGCACGCCGGGGGCCAGGAGCGAGGCTTTCGCCGGCGCGGTGCGCCCGTCGTCGAGGTCGACGCCCTGGCGCAGGCGGCGGACCTCGGCCGGCGTGGGCGTTCCCGCCACCTCGGCCAGGTACTCCTTGACCACTCCGAAGCGCGGGTGGGTGAGGTGGTGGGCGAGGTCCCCGTCGTTGGTGACCACCAGCAGCCCCTCGGTGGCGGCGTCGAGCCGGCCCACGGGGAAGACGCGGGGTTGGGGCGGCACCAGGGCGATGACCGTCGGGCGGCCGTGCGGGTCCGAGGCGGTGGTCACCACCCCCGCCGGCTTGTTCAGCAGGTAGTAGACGAGCCCGGGCCGCACCGACAGGGGGACGCCCTCGACCTCGACGCGGTCCTGGGCGGGGTCGACCCGCCGGCCGAGTCGGGCCACCTCGCCGTTCACCGTCACCGCCCCGTCGGCGATCAGCTCCTCGCACGTCCGGCGGCTGCCGATGCCCGCCCGGGCCAGGACCTTCTGCAGCCGCTCGCCGGGCGGGGCGTCGCCCGCCCCGCTCATTGGTCGTCGGGGTCGGGGGTGGGGGTGGCCGGGTCGGCGGCGGGGTCGGCGGCGGGGTCGGCGTGCGGCGGTCGTGGTCGGGCCGGAGCCCCTGCTCGAGGGCTTCCATGATCTCGGGCCCGGGCACGAACTGGGCCAGCGGGGGCAGGTCCTCGATGCGGTCCAGCCCCAGCCGCTCGAGCAGCAACGGGGTCGTCCCGTACAGCACCGCCTGGCCCGGCCCCGGATCGCGGCCCACCTCGTCGATGTAGCCGCGCTGCAGCAGGGTGCGGAGCACGGCGTCGGCGTTGACGCCGCGTATGGCGGCGACCTGGGCCCGGGAGACGGGCTGCTTGTAGGCGACGATGGCGAGGGTCTCCATGGCCGCCGCCGACAGGCGCGATGTCTGGCCGTCGAGGACGAAGCGCTCCAGGTAGCCGGCCAGGTCGGGATGGCTCTGGAATCGGTAGCCGCCGGCCACCCGCACCAGGACGAAGCCCCGCTCGGCGCGGCGGTACTGCTCGGCCAGCTCGTCGCACAGCTCGACCACCCGGCCCGGCGGCAGCTCGAGCAGCTGGGCGAGCAGGTGGGGCTCCACCGGCGACTCGGCCACCATCAAGATGGCCTCGATGGCCCGGTGGGGCTCGGTGACCACCGACGCCTCCATCACCCGGCGTACTCCCCCACCGCTGGTGCCCCCGCCGGCGTCCCGGGCGTCGCCGGCCGGACGTCGTCGTCGCCGAGCCAGCGCACCTGCAGGTCGGCGAAGGTGGTGGGCTGGTCGAGCTCCACCGCGCCCTGCTTGTACAGCTCGAGCACGGCGAGGAAGCGCACGATCACGATCAGGCGATCGGTGATGCCGGTGGTGAGCCGCCGGAAGCTGGCCTGGCCCAGTGCGGGGAGCTCGGCCCGCAGCTCGGCCACGGCGTCGGCGACGCTGACGCGGACCGGCGCCACGTGGTCGAGCATCACGCGCGACACCCGGGTGTGAGACGTGAGGGCGACGAGGGCGGCGCGCAGGTCATCGGGGGTCACCCCGTCGAGCACGTCGGGCAGCAGGCCGGCGAAGCGCTCCTCCATGCCCGCCGTGCGCGGGGCGCTGCGAGCGGCGCCGTCCATGAGCCGCCCCATGGCGCCGGCGGCGTCCTTGAAGGTCTTGGCTTCCAGGAGCCGGGCCAGGAGCAGGTCACGCTCCTCCCACAGCTCGAGCTCGTCGTCCATGTCGACATCGTCGGCGCCGGGCAGCAGCCGACGGGCCTTGAGCTCGAGGAGCACCGCGGCGATGAGCAGGAACTCCGTCGCCACCTCGAGGTCCAGCCCGCGCATCTGCTCCAGCGTCGCCACGTACTCGTCGACGATGGAAGAGAGCGACACCTCCCACAGATCGACCTGCTCCCGGCTGATCAGATGCAAGAGCAGGTCGAACGGCCCCTCGAAGACGGGCGTGGTGACCTGATACGGCACTCGTACATGCTACTGGCGGGGGGCGCAGGCCACGGGCATACCATGACCCGATGACCAGGGTCTTCTCGGGCATCCAGCCCACCGGCGCCAAGCACCTCGGCAACCTGCTCGGCGCCATGCGCTGGTGGGTGGAAGGCCAGTACGACAGCGACGCCTTCTACTGCGTGGTGGATCTGCACGCCCTGACCGTTCCCAAGGAACCCGACGAGGTCCGCAACGCCACGCTCAGCATCACCGCCCTTCTGCTGGCCGCCGGCATCGATCCCGAGCGCTGCACCCTGTTCGTCCAGAGCCACGTTCCCGAGCACACCCAGCTGACCTGGCTCCTCGAGTGCACCGCCAGCTTCGGTGAGCTGCGCCGCATGACGCAGTTCAAGGAGAAGCTGCCGGCGGGGGGAGAGTCCGCGGCGCGCGCCGGGCTGTTCACCTACCCGGTCCTCCAGGCGGCCGACATCCTGCTCTATGACAGCGACCAGGTGCCGGTGGGCGACGACCAGCGCCAGCACGTGGAACTGGCTCGGGACCTGGCCCAGCGTTTCAACCACCGCTACGGCGCCGCCTTCGTCGTCCCCGAAGCCACCATCCCCTCCCGGCAACGCGGGGCGCGCATCATGGACCTGCAGAACCCCACGAACAAGATGTCCACCAGCGCCGATTCCGACCAGGGAGTGATCCTCCTCCTCGACGACCCCAAGGCCATCGAGCGCAAGATCACCCGCGCCGTCACCGACGCCGACCCCGCCGACGACCCGGTCCGCTACGACCCCGACGCCAAGCCCGGGGTCGCCACCCTCCTCGAGCTGCTCGCCATCGCCACCGGACGCGACGTCGCCGCCGTGGCGTCCGACTACACCCGCTACGGTCCGTTGAAGGCGGACACGGCGGCGGCGGTCATCGCCATGCTCGAACCCCTGCAACGGCGCTATCAGGCATTGATCGCCGACCCCGCCGGGTTGACCAAGGTGCTGGCCGACGGTGCCCTCCGGGCCGGCGAGGTGGCCAGCGCCACCTACGGGCGGGCCCGGGACGCCATCGGGCTGCTGCCGCCGGGCTGAGCGGCCGCCGGCGTGGCCGGCGGCGGGGCGTCCGGCCCCGCTCGGCCCTCGGGCTGGTTTTGCGCGCAGTTGTTTGCCCGGTCGGGCCGTTGGTCTCGATTTTGCGTGCAGTTGGCTATCCCATGGCGGCGGGTTCTGCACGCAAATGAATCGTCGGCCGCGACAACTGCGCGCAAACCCAGCTCACGCCCCTCAGCACGCCTCGCGCCTCCGGCGTGCCTCGCGCCTCGCCGGCGTGGCCGGCGGGGCGGCGTGGCCGAGCTCAGCTCCCGGCGCCGAGGAGATGGTCCCACGCCTGCTCGGCCGGGTTGAAGATGTGCTGCAGGACACCCTGTCCCAGGAGCACGAGCAGCAGCAGGATGGGCATCGAGTACTGGCGGATGGTCAGCCACGCCGGCCACCACCGGCGCGGGAGCACGCGCTCGATCACCGCCGAGCCGTCGAGCGGCGGGACGGGGATCAGGTTGAACACGGCGAGCAGCACGTTGAGGAATCCGGCCAGGTACAGGAGCCGGTCGCCGACCGCCACCGAGCCGAGGCCGAGGACGCGGATGCTGGTAACCACACTGGCCGGGCGGGCAAAGCGCAGGACGAGGGTGGCGGCGGCGGCCAGAACCAGGTTGGTGAGGGGACCCACCAGGCTGACGACCAGGCTGTCGTTGCGGGGACTCCGCATCCGCCCCGGGTTGACGGGGACGGGCTTGGCATAGCCGAACGCCCCCACCCCCACCAGGGCCATGATCCCCGGGAGCACCAGCGTCCCGATGGGATCGACGTGGGGCAGGGGGTTCAGGGTCAACCGGCCGGCGTTTCTGGCCGTGGGATCACCGAAGCCGAGGGCGGCGACCCCGTGGGAAACCTCGTGGAGGATGATCGAGGGGATGATGACCACGAAGATGAGCAGCGAGTCGAGTCCCACGCGGTGGCGGAGCCCGTAGACGGCGAGGGCGACCAGGCCGATCACGATCAGCGTCTGGGTCGCCTGCCGGCTCATCGGCTCATCCTTGCCGGTCGGAGAGGCCCCCGGTCGGCGGGCGGCCCGCCCCGACCGCAGTCAGTGGTCTCGCCGGTCACCGGCCGCGGTCTCACCCACCGCCACCAGCGGTTTCCTGGCCCCCCAAGGACGGGTTCCCGGCCCGCCGGCGGCGGCCCGGCCGCTATCGGCGAGCGGCGGCGCAGTCGATACAGTGACGGGCTTCCGGCTTGGCCTCGAGGCGGGCGGGGGCGATGGCCCCGCCGCACCCTTCGCACACGCCGTAGGTCCCGGCGTCGAACTTGTCCAGGGCCCGTTCCACCTGGCTGAGCGTCTCCACCAGCCGGGCGACCAGCGCCCCGGTCTCACCACGCTCCGCGGTGACCTGGCTGGTGTCGGCGAAGTTGGCGTCGTAGGAGAGACCCTGCTCCGAGCCGTAGCCGAGCTCTCCCAACTCGCGCTTCAGGGCCTCGCGCTCTTCCTCGAGCGCGGCGCGGAGACCCCCGATGGCGGCGTCAGACGGCACACCTGGAGTGTACCCAGGGCGTCCACAGCCTGACGAGCGGATGACCGGCAGCTGGTCTGGGTCGCCGCCGCCCGCCGCCATCGGCACGCCGCCGCCGGCTCAGGCCCGGGACGTGGTGGCGCGGGGGTGGGCGGCGTCGTAGGCAGCCCGCAGGCGCTCGGTCGTCACCTTGGTGTACACCTGGGTCGTGGTGATGGAGGCGTGGCCGAGCAGTTCCTGGACCACCCGGATGTCGGCACCGTGATCGAGCATGTGGGTGGCGCACGAGTGGCGCAACACGTGCGGCGTCAAGCGGTCGCGGAGACCGGCCCTGGACGCGTGGGCGCCGACGATGCCCCAAGCTCCCTGCCGTGACAGGCGTCCGCCCCGGGCGTTGAGGAACACCGCCTCGGCGTCACTGCGGCCGCCCCGCCGGCCGGCCCGCGGCGACGACGGACCCCGATTGGAGCCGCGCGGCGGCCGCCGGCGGGCTTGGAGCAGGCCACGCCCGCCGGGTGAAAGCCACTGGTCCAGGGCGGTCGCCGCGAACCGGCCGAGGGGGACGATGCGCTGCTTGTCGCCCTTGCCGAGCACCCGGGCCACGCCGTCGTCCAGGGAAACGTCCGCCAGATCGAGGCCGACCAGTTCAGAGATGCGCATACCCGTCCCGTAGAGGACTTCCAGGATGGCCCGGTCGCGGCGGGCGGGAGGGTCGTCGCCGGCGACCACCCCCAGCAGCCGCTCGACCTCGCCCTCGGAGAGCGCTTTGGGCAGTCCCTGGGGAACATGGGGAACGGCGAGGTCGAAGGCGGGATCGGTGGCGGCGACGCCCTCGTCGGCCAGGAAGCGGTGCAGGGAGCGGACGACGACGACGGCGCGGGCCACCGACGCCGGCGCCCGGCCCGAAGCGCGCAGCGCGGCCACATAGGCGGCAACCGTGTCCTCGGCGGTGGTGCCCATGTCGTCGCCCCGCCGGGCGAGCCAGGCCCCGTAGGTGCGAAGGTCGCGCCGGTAGGCGGCGAGGGTGTTGGCCGAGCGTCCCCGCTCGACGGACAGCCACGTCAGGAACTCCTCGGCGGCCAGCGGAAGCGGTGGGGAAAGCGGGGGCGGCGGGCCGAGGCTCCCGTCCCCGACCCCCTCACCCGACGCGCTGGCGGGCGAGGCTGAGGCCGACGATGGTCTTGGCATCGACGATCCGTCCGTCGGCGACGAGGTCGAACACGTCAGCCAGGGCCAAGCGCTCGACGGTCATGTGTTGCTCCTCGACACCTTGCAGGTCAACGTCGACCTCTTCCAGATCGGTGGCCAGGTAGCACCAGGAGAGCTCGTCGCTGAACCCGGGCGAGTTGTAGAAGCGGGCCAGCAGTTCCAGCCGCCCCGGGCGCAGCCCCACCTCCTCGGCCAGCTCACGCGCCGCGGTGGTCTCCGGAGGCTCGCCGTCCACGTCGCGCTTGCCGGCGGGGACCTCCAGCAGCTGGTCCTCGATGGCGGCACGGAACTGGCGCACGAGCGTGACCTCGCCGCTGTCGTGCACCGGCACGACCACCACCGCGCCGGGATGGTGGACGATCTCCCGCTCGAACCGCTCCCCCTGCCCGCTCTCGAAGGTGCCCTTGGCCACCGAGATCAGCCGACCGCGGTAGACCTCGGACTCAGCGAGCTTGCGAAAGGGTGGCAAGGTCGTCGATCTCGGGAAGCCGTGGCGCCCGTCCGTCAGCCCGTTCGAGGGCGGCACCGACCAGCTGGCGGAAGAGCGGGTGCGGTCGGTCGGGACGGCTGCGGAACTCGGGATGCGCCTGGGTGCCGACCCAGAACGGGTGGCCGGGAAGCTCGATGAACTCGACCAGCCGCTCGGACGGAGAGGTGCCGCTGCAGAGAAGACCCGCCTCCTCGAGGCGGTTGCGGTACTGCGGGTTGAACTCGTAGCGGTGCCGGTGGCGCTCGTAGACGAAGTCCTCGCCGTAGGCCTCGGCCACCTGCGATCCGGGGGCCAGGCGGGCCGGGTAGGTGCCCAGCCGCATGGTCCCGCCCATGTCGACCACCTCCAGCTGCTCGTCCATCAGGTCGATGACCAGATGGGGTGACGAGGAGTCGAACTCCCGGGAGTTGGCCGCGGCCAGGCCGGCCATGTTGCGGGCGTACTCGATGACCATGACCTGGAGGCCGAGGCAGAGGCCCAGGCAGGGGATGTCGTGCTCGCGGGCGTAGCCCACGGCGGCGATCTTGCCTTCGATGCCCCGCTCGCCGAAGCCGCCCGGGAGGACGATCCCGTCCAGCTCGCGCAGGCGGCCGTCGGTCAGCAGGCCCTCGACCTCCTCCGCCGGGATCCAGTCGATGCTGACGTCGGCGCCGTGCCAGTAGCCCCCGTGGTGCAGTGCTTCCACCACCGACAGGTAGGCGTCGGGCAGGTTGACGTACTTGCCGACCAGCCCGATCCGCACCGGCCGAGTGGCGGCCTCGACCCGCTCGACCAGGCGCTCCCACCGGGAGATGTCGAGGCGGTGCTCGGGATCGTCGCCGGTGTGGAGCAGCTGGCAGACGTAGTCGTCCAGCCCCTCTTCGTGCAACGCCAAGGGGATCTCGTAGAGGTTGGGCGCGTCGATGCAGGACACCACCGCTTCCACCGGGACGTCGCAGAGCAGGGAGACCTTGCGCTTGAGCCCAGGCGAGATCGCCCGGTCGCTGCGGCAGATGATCACGTCGGGCTGGATGCCCCGGCTGCGCAGCTCGGTGACCGAGTGCTGGGTGGGCTTGGTCTTCTGCTCGCCCGAGGGGCCGAGGTAGGGAACCAGGGTGACGTGCACGTAGCACACGTTGTCCCGCCCCACGTCCTTGCGGAACTGCCGGATCGCCTCGAGGAAGGGCAGGATCTCGATGTCGCCGACGGTGCCGCCCACCTCGGTGATGACCACGTCGACGGCATCCGACGCCAGCCGCTTGATGCGGCTCTTGATCTCGTCGGTGATGTGGGGGATGACCTGGACGGTCTTGCCGAGGAAGTCCCCGCGCCGCTCCTTGGCGATGACGCTCTGGTAGATGGAGCCGGTGGTGGCGTTGGACTCGCGGTGCAGGCTCTCGTCGATGAAGCGCTCGTAGTGGCCGAGGTCGAGGTCCGTCTCCCCTCCGTCCTCGGTCACGAACACCTCACCGTGCTCGTAGGGGTTCATGGTCCCGGGGTCGACGTTGATGTACGGGTCGAGCTTCTGCATGGTGACCCGCAGACCGCGACTCTTGAGGAGGCGACCGAGGCTCGATGCCGTCAGCCCCTTGCCGAGAGAGCTGGCCACGCCCCCGGTGACAAAGATGTGCTTGGCCAAGTCCTCACTTCCTTTTCGAGCCCGCGCCACGGTAGCGCGAGGGTGCGACAACGCCGGGGACCCGGCCGCCTCAGCGGGCGTCGGCCGGCGCCCCCCGCGGTCGCGCGCCGCTCCCGGCCGCTCGGGCTGATTTCCCGCTCCCGGCCGCTCGGGCTGATTTCCCGCTCCCGGCCGCTCTGGCCTGGGCCAGCAGTTCGGCGGCATGGTCGCGGGCCGTCTTGCTGTCGGGCCGGCCCGACAGCATCCGGGACAGCTCGACCACGCGGTCGCCGTCGGAGAGGGGCCGGGCCCGGGCGACCGTCCGCCCCGCTTCCTCGTACTTGTCGACCGCCACCTGATGGTCGGCGAAGGCGGCCACCTGGGGAAGATGGGTCACCACCACCACCTGGTGGCCGCCGGCGGCGAGGGCGGCGAGGGCCTGCCCGACGGCCACGGCCGCTTCCCCGCCGATGCCGGCGTCGACCTCGTCGAACAGGAGCGTCCGGCCCGCTTCGGTCACGTCGCCGGCGCCGGCCCGGGTCAGGACGAGTCGGGCCCCGAGCATGGTGCGGGCCAGCTCGCCGCCCGAGGCCACCTTGGTCAACAGGAGGGCGGGCTCGCCGGGGTTGGCCGCCAGCGACCACGCCACCGCCTCGCCGGGCGGATCGTCCCCGACGGCGATCTCGAAGCGGGCTCGGGGCATGGCCAGGGTGTGCAACTGCGCCTCGATCGCCGCGGCCATCGCCGGGGCGGCCTGGCGGCGGGCGTCGCCGAGCGCCGTCTCGGCGGCAGCGAGGCGGGCCGCCGCCTCCTGGCGCCGGGCAGCCAGGTCGGCGGCGCGGCGCTCGTGGGTCGACAACTCGGCCAACCGGGCGCGGATCCGCTCCCGCTCGGCCATGACCTCGCCGACGGACTCGCCGTACTTCCGCCGCAGCTCGCTCAGCTGGCGGCGGCGTTCACCGATGGCAGCCAGGCGCTCGGGGTCGTCCTCCAAGCTCTCGGCCGTGGCTCGCAGCTCGCTGGCCGCGTCCGCCGCCTCGGCTTCGAGTCCCCGGAGCCGGCGTTCGAGGTCAGCGAGGGGCCGGCGCCCGGCCACCGCCGCCACCGCCGCGCCGATACCGTCGAGGGCGGCGCCATCGGCACTGAGCAGCTCGTGGGCGCCGGCCGCCGCCTGGCGGTGGGCGCCGGCGTCGGCCAGTCGCTCCTCCTCCTCCACCAGTTTGGCGTCCTCTTCGGGGTCGTCGAGCCCGGCGGCGTCGAGCTCCTCGAGCTGGTAGGCGAGCAGGTCGACCTCACGCGCCCGGGCGCGGGGGTCACCGCCGATCTCGGCCAGGGCCCGGTCCAGCTCCCGGAGGGCACGCCGGGCGGCGGCGGCGGGTTCGGTGTCCAGGCCGCCGGCGGCGTCCAGCGCCGCCCGCTGGGTCGTCGCCGACAGCAGGGTTTGATGCGAGTGCTGGCCGTGGAGGTCGACGAGGGCCGCGGTGGCATCGGCCAGCGCCGACAGCGGCGCCATGCGCCCGCCGACGTACGCCCGGCTCCGGCCGCGCACGGGCACGGCCCGGGCCACGATGAGGTCGTCGCCGGCGCCGCCCGGCGCCACGAAGCGGCCCTCGACCACCGCCTCGCTCGCACCCGGGCGCACCAGGACGGGATCGGCACGACCGCCGAGAAGCAGCTCCACCGCTTCGACCACCAGCGTCTTGCCTGCGCCGGTCTCGCCGGTCAGGGCGGTCATGCCGTCGTCGAGCACCAAGGTGAGATCGTCGATGATCCCGAGATCCCGGACTCGTAGTTCGGCCAGCATCCCTCAGCGATCGGCGAGGTTGAACTTGCGCTTCAGGATGCGATGAAAGTGCCGGCGTCCGAACGTGACGAGCAGGGCGTCGCGCGTCCCGCCGCAGCAGTGCAGGGTCTCCCCCGGTTGCAGGCTGCCGGCGCGCTGCCCGTCGATGACCAGCTCGGCGGGCTGGCCGTCGGTGACGGAGAAGGCGATGTCGTCGTCCATGGGCACGACCAACGAGCGGTCGAAGAGCATGTGGGGGGCGACCGGGGTGACGATCTGGACACGGGTGAGTGGTGACGCGATCGGGCCGCGGGCGGAGAGGTTGTAGGCCGTCGAACCGGTCGCCGTGGCCACGATCAGGGAGTCGGCGGCGTAGGTGAGGAACGCCTCCCCCTCCAGGGCCAGCGCCGCCTGAACGGTGTGGGTCCCCGACGGTCGGGTCAGCACCACGTCGTTGAGGGCCGTTCGTCGCAGCAGGACGCCGTTTTCCTCGGGGCCGATGACGGTCACCGCCAGGGTGGTCCTGGCCTCGATGGCGTGGTCGCCGGCGAGGAACCGGGCCAGGGCGTCGCACAGGTCGGCCGGCTCCACCTCGGTCAGATAGCCGAGGTGCCCCACGTTGACGCCGAGCACGGGCGTCCCCCCGGGACTCACCAGATCCACCGTTCGCAGCATGGTGCCGTCACCGCCGAGGCTCACCGCCAGGTCGATGCCGTCCAGGACGGCGTCGTCGACCTCTTCGCAGCCGGGGCCCGAGTGCAGCAGCCGCCGCGCCTTGTGCCCCCGCGCGACGAGCCAGCTCATGGCTTCTTCTTCCAGCTTCACCGCGTCCTGGCGCGCCGCGTGGGTCACGAACCCGACGGTCGCCACCTCAGCCCTCCCGACCGGCCAGCGGGCGTCCCGCGCCCTCCGCCAGGCGCCGGCCGGCGACCAGGGCTTCGTCCAGACCGAGGCGGGCGTCGAGGCCGTCAGCGGGAAGGGGCGAGGCGGTGGCGCGGCAGTGGACGAAGAACTCGACGTTGCCGTCTGCGCCGCGCAGGGGCGAAACCATGGCCCCCATCATGGTCGCTCCGCCCGCTTCCAGCGCGGCCCCGACCCGGAGAAGCGCGCCCGACCACTCCTCGGGATCCCGGATGACACCCCGCGCTCGCGCTGCCTGACGCCGACCGGCCTCGAACTGGGGCTTGACGAGCACGGCGACGTCGGCGCCCCGGGCGGCCAGCCCGAGCAGCGCCGGCGTCGCCGTCACCAGGGACATGAACGACAGGTCGGCCACGACCAGGTCGAACGGGTCGTCACCGGCGTCGCTCAGCCGGAAGTGGCGAATGTTGGTCCGCTCGTGCACCGCCACGCGAGGGTCGTCACGGATGCGTTCGTGAAGCTGGCCGCGCCCGACGTCCACCGCCACCACCCGGCGGGCGCCGGCCTGGAGCAGGCAGTCGGTGAACCCACCAGTCGACGCGCCCGCATCGAGCGCACGCCGGCCCTCGACGGCGATGGCGAAATGGTCCAGGGCGGCGGCCAGCTTTTCCCCGCCCCGGCTCACGAACCGGGGCCGGGGACCGGCCACGTCGATCGGCTCGTGGGCGGCGACCAGGCGCGCCGGACGGTCGGCGACGGCGCCGGCCACCGTGACCCCGCCGGTGGCGATCAGCTCGTGAGCGCGGGCCCGGCTGGAGGCCAGACCCCGCCGAACCAGCTCGGCGTCCAGGCGCCGCCGGACGGTCAGGACTGGGTCGCCGGCGGCGGGGTCGTCGCGGCGGCGCCGGGGTCGTCGGCGCCGAGGCCGGGCTCGTGGGTGCCGCCGGAGCCTTCTTGGCGCCCGCCTTCTTGGTCCCGCCGCCTTCTTGGTACCGGTCTTCTTGGCGCCGGCCTTCTTGGTCCCTGCCGCCTTCTTCGCACCGTCTTCTTGCACCGGTCTTCTTGGCACCGGCCTTCTTGGTCCCCGCCGCCTTCTTGGTACCGGCCTTCTTGGCGCCGCTCCTCTTGCTCGCGGACACCTTCTTGGTGACGCTCTTCTTGCCGGTCCGGCGGGAGCCCGGGGACGACTCCGCAGGGAAGGCGGCGGCGAGCACCGCTCGGACGCCCTTCTCCACCTGGTCGAGAAGGCGGTCGACCCGGTCGGTCTCGACGCCGGTCAGGAATCCCAGTTGATCCAACTGGCCCGCCACCTCCCGCCGGAGCGCGGCGATGGCGTGGTCGGTGCCGCGCAGGCTCTCCTCGCGCAGGTCGCGCGCCTGGCGCTGGGTGGCCTCGCTGAGACGGGCGACCTCCCGGAGGAGCTCCTCGGCCCGTGCCCGGGTGGCGTCGATGAACTCGGCGCCCACTTCCTGGTACTTCTTGAACAGATCGTCGCGAGCCATGATGCGATGGTACTCGCCTCCTTTGGCCAACGCTCTTTTGGGGGGGGTGGTGGCGATCACGGCCACACTGGCTGCCACCGACGTGCGCAAGGCGGCGAGAAGCGCGGGAGCGGCGAGCTGCGGGGCGCGCAGCGCGGCGGTCCGCGGCGGTGCGATGCGCCGCGGCGGCCGCCCGGCGCGGCGGCGCGGGAGCGGGGACAGGGCCGGCCCAGCGCGGGGGGGGAGCGACGCGGAGCCGCGAGGGCGCGCCGCGGTCAGTCGCGAGGCGGCCAGGCGGCCGGGTAGACCGCGCGCGCGGCGCGCCGTGGTCGCGCCCCCGCCGTCTCGCGTGTGCCCGGGCCAGCGGCCTGGGCCGGCTCGGGTCGGCCGGCGACGGGCCGGTGGTTGTGGCGGTCGGTGCGGCCTGTCGGCCGCGCTTGGCTCGCCGGGGTCGGCTTGGCGGAGTTGGGGTTAGCCTCACCTCGTGTCCCGAGGAGATCTGGTGATCTTCGACAACGACGGTGTGCTGGTTGACAGCGAAGGGTTGGCCAACCAGGTTCTGGCCCGCCTGCTCACCGGATACGGCTGGCAACTGACCCAGCAGCAGTGCATCGACCGCTTCCTCGGCACCACCATGGCCTTCGTTCGCCAGGCGGCCCAACAGCAGCTCGGACGCCCGCTCCCGACGGATTTCGAGACGCGCTACCACGACGAGCTGTTCGCCGCGTTCCCATCCCGCCTGCATGCCGTCCCGGGGGCCAGGGAGGCTGCCTACCCGCCTGGCCCAGCAGGGTTGGCAGCTGTGCGTGGCGTCGTCGGGGAGCCCCGAGCGCATCCGCCTGGCGCTGGCCGTGACCGGTCTCGCTCCGCTCTTCGGCGAGCGGCTGTTCAGCGCCGACCAGGTCGCAGCAGGCAAGCCGGCGCCGGACCTCTTCCTGTACGCGGCCCGGAGCCTCGGCGTTGCGCCGGAACGGTGCCTCGTGGTCGAGGACAGCGCCGCCGGCGTGGCCGCCGCTCGGGCCGCAGGCATGACCGTGTACGGCTACGCCGGCCTCGACTCCTCCCTCCCGCCTGGCCGGCGCCGATGCCGTGTTCGACGACATGAGCGCCCTCCCCGGCCTGGTGGCCGGACCAGGTGGCCGGTCAGGCCAGCAGCCGGTCCACCACCCCGGCGAGGTCGTCGGCGAGCAGGTCGGGTCGGGGGTCGACGGGGAGGTCGCTTCGCGCCGTCGACCCTGACAGCACCAGCGCGAAGCGGGCGCCGGCCGCTCGGGCGAAGAGCCCGTCGGTGTCGGCCCGGTCGCCGATAGCCACGTCGACCGCGCCGTAGCGCGCCCGGATCAGGTCGACAACGGCGTGGTTGGGCTTGCCGGCCACCTCGGGCTGGTGCCCGGCAGCGGCGGCGACGAAGGCCACCACCGCGCCGGCCCCGGGCACCAGCCCGTCGGGTGTGGGATAGGTCGGATCCGTGTTGGTGGCGATGAACTTGGCGCCCGTGCGGATGGCGGTGGCCGCCGCCGCCAGCTCGTCGTAGTCGAGGGCAACGGTGCGGCCGACGACGACCGCGGCCGGGTTGGCGTCGGCGGGGACCACCTTCACGCCTCGGGCGCTCAGCGCCTCGTGGATGCCGGCGGCGCCGACGACCGCCGCCGTGGAGCCCGGGTCGATCAAGCTGGCGGCCGCTTGGGCCGAGGTGGCCAGCTGGTCGGCGTCCACGGTGATCCCCGCGGCGCGCAGCTGGTCGGCGTCGTCGCCCAGGGTGGGCCCCGAGTTGTTGGTGAGGAAGACGACCCGGTGGCCGGCGGCCCGCAACCGGTCGATGGCGTCGGCGGAGCCGGCGATGGCCCGGCCCGCCAACCAGACGACGCCGTCGAGGTCGAGTACGCAGAGCATCCGCAGAGTCTGGCAGTTGCTCAACCGCGGCCGCGCTTGCTAGCCAAGGGTCGTGCCCCGATTCGAGCCCTTTGCCGGCCTGCGCTATTCGCCCCGGCACGCTCCGTCGCTGGACGACGTGGTGTGCCCTCCGTACGACGTGATCAGCGAAGAGGAACGCGACGAGCTCGAGCGCCGCAGCCCGCTCAACGCCGTCCGCCTGGAGCTGCCCCGCGCCGACGGGCGGGAAGATCCGTACCAGGCGGCTCGCCAGCTGCTCGACGCGTGGCGGGACGGCGGCGTCCTCAAACGCGATCGCCAGCCGGCGTTCTACGGGTATCGGATGTCGTTCGTCGACGCTGCCGGCGTCGCCCGCCAGACCGTCGGGGCGGTCGGGGCGCTGGGCCTGGAGCCGCCCGGCAGCGGCATCCTTCCCCACGAGCACACCACGCCCAAGGCCAAGACGGACCGCCTGGAGCTGTTGCGGGCGTGCGCCGCCAACATCTCACCCATCTGGGCGCTGTCGCCGGTGCCGGGTCTGGCCGAGGCGTGCGCGCCGCCGGCGCATCCCGCGGCGCGGGCGACCGATCCCGACGGCGTGGTCCACGAGCTGTGGCCGATCACCGAGCCGGCGTCGGCCAAGCGGATCAGCGAGCTGGTGGGCAAGGAGCCGGTGCTCGTCGCCGACGGCCATCACCGCTACGAGGTGGCCTTGGCCTATCAAAAGGAGGTGGGAAAAGGGGGGGCCGTGGCCGGTGACCACGACGCGGTCCTCACTCTGGTCGTCGAGCTGAGCGACGACCAGCTCTCGGTGCAGCCCATTCACCGACTTCTGTCGGATCTGCCGCCCGGCTTCGACTTTGCCGGCGCGCTGGCCCCGTTCTTCGCTCTGACGCCGACCGCGCCGGTGGACGCGACGATCAGCGCCCGAATGGACGATGCCGGGTCGCTGGCGGTGGTGACGCCAGCGGGGACGTGGCTGGCCCGGCCGCGGGAGGTGACCACGGCCGCCGCGGCCCACGATCTGGACACCAGCCGCCTCGACGTCGCTCTCGGGGAGCTGCCGTCGCATGGCCTCGTCTACCAGCACGGATGGCGGGAGGCGGCGGCCGCGGTCGCCGCCCGGCAGGCCGACGCTGCCGTCTTGGTACGCCCGGCGAGAGTCGACCAGATCGCCCACGTCGGCCGGGGCGGGCAGCGCATGCCGGCCAAGACGACATTCTTCTGGCCCAAGCCGCGCACCGGCCTGGTCATGCGCGAGTTGATCGGCTGACGCCGCCGACACCGCCGGCGGGCGTAGGTTCGTGGCTTGGCGATGCAAGGACACCAACCATGACCGAACCGTCCCC
The DNA here is from genome assembly GCA_963757175.1 of uncultured Actinomycetota bacterium. Lineage (GTDB taxonomy): Bacteria > Actinomycetota > Acidimicrobiia > Acidimicrobiales > Palsa-688 > CAVWQR01. The sequence continues at coordinate 268,860 of CAVWQR010000004.1, forward strand.
GGCGACGGAAGCCGGGACCTCCACGGCGGTGGCAGTGGCCGGGCTGGTGAAGTCCTACGACGACGTCGAAGCCGTCCGCGGCATCGACCTCTCCGTCTACACGGGCGAGACGTTCGGCTTTCTCGGCCCGAACGGGGCCGGCAAGTCGACGACGATCGGCATGCTCTGCACCCTGGTCACGCCGACCCGGGGGAGCGCCACGGTGGCCGGCTTCGACGTGGTCCACCAGCGTGACCAGGTCCGCCGCCACATCGGGTTGGTGTTCCAGGACCCCACCCTGGACGGATACCTGAGCGCGGAGCGCAACCTGCGGCTGCACGCCGAGCTGTATGGCGTGCCCCGCAGCGGTCTCGACGAGCGCATGCGCCAGGTGCTGGAGATGGTCGGGCTGTGGGACCGCAGGAAGAGCAAGGTCGCCACCTTCTCGGGGGGGATGAAGCGACGCCTGGAGATCGCCCGTGGCCTGTTGCACTCGCCTCGGGTCTTGTTCCTGGACGAGCCCACGGTGGGGCTCGATCCGCAGACCCGTTCGTCCATCTGGTCCTACATCAGCGAGCTCAAAGCGGCCGAGGACATCACCATCTTCATGACGACGCACTACATGGACGAGGCGGAGTACTGCGACCGGATCGCCATCATCGACAACGGCGAGATCATCGCCCTCGACACTCCTGAAGCCCTCAAGGCGTCCGTCGGCAAGGACCGCGTCCAGATCCGGACCGACGACGACCCCGCCGCCATCGCTGCCCTGCAGCGGCACTTCGGCCTGACCGCGACCGTGGTCGAAGGTGCGGTCACCTTCTCGGTGGAGGGCGGCGAGCAGTTCGTCCCCCGGCTCTTCGCCGAACTCCCGCTGGCCATCCGGTCGGTCAGCGTGGCCCGCCCCACCCTCGACGACGTGTTCATGTCCTACACCGGCAAGACCATCCGCGACGCCGAGACCACCGTCGCCCAGCGGGGCCGGGAGACCATGGCGCGCTTGACCGTCGGGAGGCGATGACGTGGCAGAGACCCTGACGAGCCCGCCGGTTGCGCCGCCGGTCGCCCACGTCCGCGTGGCCACCCGCACCCGGGCCGGGGAGTTCCGGGCCATCAAGATCGTGTGGGAGCGCGAGGTTGTCCGCTTCTTCAGCGACCGCCTTCGCATCGGCACCTCGCTGGTGCAGCCGTTCTTGTTCCTCTTCGTGCTGGGCACGGGCCTGTCCCGGCTCACCGCCGGCTTCTCCGGCGGCCTCTCGTTGCGAACGTTCCTGTACCCGGGGATCCTGGGCATGGCGGTGCTGTTCACTGCCATGTTCGCGGCGGCGTCGATCGTCTGGGACCGCGAGTTCGGGTTCCTGCGCGAGATGCTGGTGGCGCCCGTCCGGCGCAGCTCCATCGTCATCGGCAAGTGCCTCGGCGGTGCCACCGTCGCCGGTTTCCAGGGCATCGTCGTGATCGCCATCGCCGGCCTGGTCGGCGTGCCCTACGTCCCGTTGCTCATGATCTCGGTGTTCGGGATCCAGCTTCTCCTGGCCTTCACCATCACCGCCTTCGGCGTCATGGTGTCGGCTCGGATCAGGCAGATGCAGTCGTTCATGGCCCTGACGCAGATGCTCCTGCTCCCCCTGTACTTCCTCTCGGGCGCCATGTTCCCCGCATCCAACCTGCCGACGTGGCTGACCGTCCTCAATCGGCTCGACCCGTTGACCTACGCCGTCGACCCCATCCGCCGCCTCGTCTTCGCCCACCTGCACCTCTCGGCGGTGACGCGGGCCCGGCTGGATACCGGCGTGACCTGGTTGGGCTGGCGCGTCCCCACCCTGCTCGAGATCGCGGTGGTGGCGGTCGTCGGCCTGGCCATGCTCGGGGTGGCGATCGTCTCGTTCAGTCGCAGCGAATAGCGCCCGGTCAGGGGTCCCGCGCCAGGCGAACGCCCGACATGGCCCACTGGGCGGACGGCGGGAAGAAGTTGCGGTAGGTGACGCGCACGTGGCCCGGCGGGGTGAGGGCCGAACCGCCCCGCAGCACGTGCTGACCGACCATGAACTTGCCGTTGTACTCGCCCACCACGCCCGGGTTGGGCACGAAGCGGGGATAGGGCAGATAGGCGCTGGCCGTCCACTGCCACGCCTGATCGTCGAGCTGGCGCAGCCCGTCGGCGTCGCTGGACGCGGCCGCCTCCCATTCCATCTCCGTCGGCAGCCGTGATCCCGCCCAGTTGGCGTAGGCCTCGGCCTCGTAGTAGCTCACGTGGGTGACGGGCCGATCATCGTCGGTCGGGCGCAGACCGCCGTTCAGGTCGAAGGTCGCCCATCCGTCGCCGTCCCGCTCCCAGTACAGGGGCGCCTCCTGGCCGGTGGCGGTCAGGACGTGCCAGCCGTCCGACAGCCACAGGTCGGGTCGGCGGTAGCCGTCGTCGTCGATGAACGCCCTCCACTCCCCTTCGGTCACCAGCCGGTCGGCCAGCAGGAACGGCTCCAGCCACACGGCATGGCGTGGACTCTCGTTGTCGAAGGCGAAGCCGTTCCCGTCGTGACCGGCGTGCACCAGGCCGCCGTCGAGACCGATCCAGCTCAGCGGTCCCGCCGGAGGTGGTTCGGTCGCCGCCGGGCCGTACGCCGGCCGCAGGGGGTTCTGGTGCAGCACGTGCTTGCAGTCCATGAGCAGAAGCTCCTGGTGCTGCTGCTCATGGTGAAGCCCCAACTCGGTCAGGGCGGTGGGCGGCTCGTCGACCGACAGCGCCTCGGCCATGGCCGCGTCGACGTGGGCCCGGTAGGCGCGGATCTCGTCCATGCCGGGGCGGGTGATCATCCCCCGCTGGGCGCGTGGTTGACGGGGCCCGACACCCTCGTAATAGGAGTTGAACAGGTAACAGTAGGCGGGGTCGAAGCGTCGGTAGCCCTCGAAGTGGTCGAGGATGAACTCCTCGAAGAACCAGGTGGTGTGGGCCCGGTGCCACTTGGTCGGGCTCACGTCGGGCATCGACTGCACGGTCTGGTCTTCGGGGGAAAGGGGCTCGGCGAGCGCCTCGGTACGGTCCCGGACGCGCTGGTAGCCGGCGGCGTCGGCGACCGGCGCGTCGACGGCCGTGGTAGTGGTGGCCGACTGGCTCATCGGCTCGACCCGCTGCGCCAGGGTTACCGCGAAGTCTCCGTGCTCGTCGGTGAAGGTCTCGACGACGGCAAAGCCGTTGCCGCCCAGCTCCGCCGCCACCCCCTCGACGCGGAACTTGCTGCTGATCTCGGTGCGGATGTGGTCGCCGGCGGCCAGGTCGAGGCCCACGTCCAATCCGCGCACGTCGGCGTGGACGTCCTCCCGGGCGCGCAGCCGCATCTCCATGCGTTCGGCTCGGGGGTCCCAGTGGGCTACGTGGTCGAACTGGGCCTGGTCGAAGGTGGCGTCCAGCTCGCGGTTGAGCACCGTCAGCACGTTGCGGTTGAACGCAGCCGTCACCCCGGCGGCGTCGTCGTAGGCCGCCACCAGCCGGGCCGGGTCCTTGACCAGGTCGGTGCCGAGCAGCAGCCATTCGCCGTCGGCCAGGGTCGACGCCAGGGCGCGCAGGAAGCGCTGCCGGCCGGAGGGGTCCAGGTTGCCGATGGTGCCTCCGAGAAAGGCGACCAGCCGGCCGTCGCCCGAAGGGATGCGATCGAGGTGCTCCAGGAAGTCCCCCACCACGCCGGCCACCTCCAGCCCCGGGTACCGGGCCGCCAGCGTGGCCAGCGAGCTGCGCAAGGTGGGCTCGGCCACGTCCAGGGCGGCGAACCGCTGCAAGCTGCCCTTGGTGCGCAGGGCGTCGAGCAGCAACCGCGTCTTCTCTGACGTCCCCGAGCCCAGCTCGATGACCGCCCGGGCGCCGGTCAGGGAGGCGATCTCGTCGGCGTGGTCGGCCAGGATGGCCCGCTCGGTCCGCGTCGGGTAGTACTCGGGCAGCTCGCAGATCTGCTCGAAGAGGTCACACCCGACCGGGTCGTAGAGCCACGTCGGTGCCAACTCCGGTGGTCGCTTGCGCAAGCCGTGGCGGGCATCGCTCTCCAGGGCGGAGGTCAGATCCTCGGGTCGCAAGTACACCTGTACGGGCGGGGTCACAGCTGGTGCCATGGGCACTCCTTCGGGCCGTCGCTCGGCAAGACCCTACCGACCCCGGCAAGCTATGTGACACCATCCGGGCCCGGATCCGGACGGGCGGCACTTTCCCCGCTTCCGGCTACTCCACCGTCCAGGTGTTGCCCGACGCCAGGAGCTTGCGCAGCTCCCCCGGGCCCTTCTGGTTGGACGCGGCGACGAGCTGGGCCTGCAGCTGGCTGCCGTAGTCCGGGCGGCTCACCGCCCGGAAAACGCCGATCGGCGTGGGGCTGGTGGGCGCCTTCGCCAGCCGCGACAGGGTGAACGCCAGGCTGGGATCGTCGCGGGCCTCGTCGTGCACGACCAGGCGATCCTCGCCGACGTCGCTCACGTCGACGACGCTGGCCTTGCCCTGGTCGTCGATGACGACGCCGTGCTCGCCTTCCGGGCCGAAGCGGATGGGCTGGCCGTGCTCCAGGGGGATGAGCATGTTCGGGCGGGCATCCTTCTTGAGGATGGTCTCGAATGCGCCGTCGTTGAACACGTTGCAGTTCTGGTACACCTCGACCAGCGCCGCGCCCTGGTGCTCGTAGGCCCGTTTGAACGTGGCCATCATGTGCTTGCGGTCCATGTCATGGGTCCGGGCCACGAAGCTGGCCTCGGCGCCCAAGGCCAGCGACACCGGGTTGTAGGGCTCGTCGACCGACCCGAACGGCGTGGACTTGGTCACCTTCCCCGGTTCCGACGTCGGCGAGTACTGGCCTTTGGTCAGTCCGTAGATCTGGTTGTTGAACAGGATGATCGTCAGGTTGACGTTGCGGCGCAGGGCGTGGAGGAGGTGGTTGCCGCCGATCGACAGGGCGTCGCCGTCGCCCGTGATAACCCACACGTGCAGGTCGGGCCGCGACGTGGCGATGCCCGTGGCGATGGCCGGCGCCCGGCCGTGGATCGAGTGAACGCCGTAGGTGTTCATGTAGTAGGGGAACCGGGAGCTGCACCCGATCCCCGACACGAACACGGTGTCCTCCCGCTTCGCCCCCAGCTCGGGCATCAGCATCTGCACCGCGGTGAGGATCGAATAGTCCCCGCAGCCGGGGCACCAGCGCACCTCCTGGTCGCTCGACCAGTCCTTCTTGGTCGTGGTCGGGACGGCGACGTCGGTCACGGCGACTCCTCCAACAGCTCGACGATGCCCTGTTCGACTTCGGCGGCCCGGAAGGGCACGCCCATCACCTTGTTGAGCCCCCGGGCGTCCACGAGGAAGTCGGCTCGCAACAGCCTGCACAACTGGCCCATATTGAGCTCCGGGACCAGCACCTTGGGGTAGGCGCGCACCACGTCGCCCAGGTTGGACGGGAACGGGTTGAGATGGCGTACGTGGACGTGGGCGATGCGCCGGCCCCGGCCGCGCAGCCGGCGGACAGCGGCCCCGATGGCCCCGAAGGTGGACCCCCACCCGACGACCAGCAGCTCGGCGCCTCCCAGCCCGTCGGGGTCGTCCACCTCGACGTCGGCGATGTCGCCGGCGATGCCCGCGACCTTGCCCACCCGCAACCGGGTCATGAGCTCGTGGTTGGCCGGGTCGTAGGACACTTCCCCGCTGCCATCCGCCTTCTCCAGGCCTCCGATGCGGTGCATGAGCTCCGGGGTGCCGGGGATGGCCCACGGACGGGCCAGCGTTTCCTGGTCCCGTTGGTACGGCCAGAACACCTCGTCGCCCTCGGCGGTGGTGTGGTTGGTGCTGGAGGCGAACTCCACGCTGATATCCGGCAGCGAGTCCACGTCGGGCAGCGGCCACGGCTCGGCCCCGTTGGCCAGGTAGCCGTCCGAGAGCAGGTACACGGGGGTGCGGTACTTGACCGCCAGGCGGGCGGCTTCGATGGCCGCATAGAAGCAGTCGCCGGGAGTCTGGGGCGCCACGATGGGGACCGGGGCCTCGCCGTGCCGGCCGAACATGGCCTGCAGCAGGTCGGCCTGCTCGGTCTTGGTCGGCAGCCCCGTCGAGGGGCCGCCCCGCTGGATGTTCAGCACCAGCAGGGGGAGCTCGAGGCTGACGGCCAGACCGACGGATTCGGTCTTCAGGTCGATGCCCGGACCGCTGGTGGTGGTGATCCCGAGCGACCCGGCGTAGGCGGCGCCGATGGCCGCGCCGATACCGGCGATCTCGTCTTCGGCCTGCATGGTGCGCACACCGAAGTTCTTGTGCTTGGACAGCTCGTGGAGGATGTCCGATGCCGGCGTGATCGGGTAGCTGCCGAGGAAGATGGGCAGCTTGGCCAGCTGGCTGGCGGCGATCAGACCCCAGGCCAGCGCGGTGTTCCCCGAGATGTTGGTGTACGTCCCGGGGCGCAGGGTGGCCGGCTTGACCTCGTAGTGCGAGTCGAACAGCTCGGTGGTCTCCCCGAAGTTCCACCCCGCCTTGAACGCCAGCGTGTTGGCCTGGGCGACCATCGGGGTCTTGCCGAACTTCTCGTCGATCCACGCCAGGGTCGGCTCCGTGGGCCGGGTGTACATCCACGAGATGAGCCCCAGCGCAAAGAAGTTCTTGGACCGCTCGGCGTCGCGGGGCTTGGTGCCGCTGGGCTTGACCGCCTCGAGGGTCATCGAGGTCATGGGCACCTCGTACACGGTCCAGCCGTCGAGGCTGCCGTCGGTCAACGGGTTCTTGTCGTAGCCCGCCTTGGTCAGGGCCCGCTCGTCGAAGGCGTCGCCGTTGACCAGGATGGTGCCGCCGGCGGCCACGTCGCGGAGGTTGGCCTTGAGCGCCGCCGGGTTCATGGCCACCAGCACGCTCGGGTAGTCGCCCGGCGTGAGGATGTCGTGGTCGGAGATGTGGACCTGGAAGGCGGACACGCCGGCGAGGGTCCCGGCCGGGGCCCGGATCTCGGCGGGGAAGTCCGGCAGCGTGGACAGGTCGTTTCCCCACAGCGCCGAGGACGTCGTGAAACGGTCCCCTGTGAGCTGCATCCCGTCGCCCGAATCGCCGGCGAAGCGGATGACCACCCGATCAAGGTCCTTGACCGGGCGCTCGCGCGACGCAGTGTCTGCCATGCGGTCCCTTCCGTGAAGTGCAACCTCAGTCTAGAAGAGTCGGGCCCGCGACCGGCACATGCCGGCGGAGCGTCGGTGTCGTGCCCCAGGGGCCCACCGGTCGGGTCGGTGGGGTGGCGAGCCGGGGCGGTGGGGCGGCCGAGCGGGGTCGAGGTCGCTGTCGTGGCCTCTGCGTCGTCCCCAACGGCGCTTTGCGGCCACTCTGTCCCAGGGGGTGGGACAGAGTGGCCGAGTCGGCGGTGACGCCTGCACGGGAGGCCACGGAGACCGCCGGCGCGGGCGGCGGCGGCTCAGGCCTGCCGGCGGGGGATCAAGCGATGGTGACGCTGGTGTCGAGGTAGACGTCCTGGACGGCGTTGAGGATCTCCACGCCGTCCCTGGTCGGGCGCTGGAAGGCCTTGCGCCCGGTGATCAGCCCGGTACCGCCGGCGCGCTTGTTGATCACCGCCGTGCGCACGGCTTGGGCCAGGTCGCTGTCGCCTTTGGAGTCGCCGCCGCTGTTGATGAGCGGGACCCGGCCCAGGTAGCAGTTGACGACCTGCCAACGGGTCAGGTCGATGGGATGGTCCGTCGTCAGCTCGTCGTAGACCAGTGGGTCGGTGCGGCCGTAGTTCAGCGCGGTGTAGCCCCCGTTGTTCTCCGCCTGCTTCTGCTTGATGATGTCGGCCTCGATGGTCACGCCCATGTGGTTGGCCTGGCCGGTGAGATCGGCGGACAACGAGTAGTCGACGCCTTCGTGCTTGAACGCGTCGTTGCGCAGGTAGCACCACAGCACGGTGAACATTCCCAGCGCGTGGGCTTCCTGGAAAGCTTCGGACACCTCCTGGAGCTGGCGGTGCGACTCCCGGGAGCCGAAGTAGATGGTGGCCCCCACCGCCACCGCGCCGAGGTCGAATGCCTCCTGCGGCGAGCCGAACATGAACTGGTCGTACTCGTTCGGGTAGGTGAGCAGCTCGTTGTGGTTGAGCTTGGCGATGAAGGGGATGCGGTGGGCGTAACGCCGTCCCACGGAGCCGAGCATGCCCACCGTCAGGGCCACCGCGCTGCAGCCGCCCTCGAGAGCGAGCTCGATGAGGTTCCGGGGGTCGAAATAGGCGGGGTGCTTGGCGAAGCTGGCGGCGCCGGAGTGCTCGATGCCCTGGTCAACGGGCAGAATCGACAGGTAGCCGGTGCCGCCCAGCCGGCCGGTGTTGTACATCTGCTGCAGGTTGCGCAGCACGGGAACGGGACGGTCGGACTCGGACACGATGCGGTCGACGAAGTCGGGCCCGGGGAGAATCAGCTCGTCGCGGGTGACGCCCTTGCAGTCGTGGGTGAGCAAGGACTCGGCCTCGTCGCCGAGCAGTTTCGGTAGGTCCATGACGGGCTCCTCGGGGGCCGACGGTTGACGAAGACACGCCGAGCCTACCCGGGCGCCGGCGCGCACCCCCGGGGAACGGTGACCGGCGGGGAGGGCGGTCAGCGGGTACGGCCCGGTGGCGCCCACCCCGGGTCGCGGCCGCTGAGACCGAGCAGCCGGTCGAGCTGCGGGGCGGTGGGCTCGATCTCGACGATCGGCCCGAAGATGCCCTGACGGGCGGCTGCGCCGGAGGGCTCGACGGTCGCCGACACGAAATCGAGAGCGGCTTCGACGCTGGCCGGGTCCCCGGTGAACTCCTGCCCGGTGGCGCGCGCCAGGTCCCAGCCGTGGATGACCAGCTCGTTGACCGCCACCTTGCCGAGGATGGCGGCCGGCATGTCGACACCGCCGGCGCGGGTCGTCCCCTCCCAGGCGTCGGGGCTGCGCCACGCCGCCACCAAGGCAGTCAGACGCTCGGGCAGCAGGGCCCGCCACGCGTCCTCGAGCGGCGCCGGACCAGGGGCGGAGTCCTGGGTCGAGGCGCCCGCCTTGGCTCCGGCGTCGCGAAAAGCCAGGCTCAGGCCGAGCAGGTGGGCCACCAGGTCCCGTACCGCGTACTCCGGGCACGGGGTGGGCCGATCCAAATCGTCGTCGGTGACGGCGCCGGCCACGGTGGCGACGCCATGGGCAGCGGGTCCGAGGTCGACGGTGGCGGTCACAGGTCCTCCTTGTGTCGTCTCCCCGGGTGCGGGGGTGATGGTACGACGGCGCCGGCGGCGCGGACTCATCGACCACCGACACCGACCCGGTGGACGCCGGCCGGTAGCTGGCCGACGCGAGAAACCGGGCGCCGCACGCGGCTAGGAAGTCCGGACATGACCGAAACCACACCCCGGCCGGTGGTGGACGTCTACTGGCGGCCGGGCTGCCCGTTCTGCCTCCGGCTGCGTCACGCGCTTTGCCGCGCCAGGCTGCCGGTGTCCTGGCACAACATCTGGGCGGACCCGCAGCATGCCGCCTTCGTCCGGTCTGTAGCCGATGGCAATGAGACGGTACCCACCGTGGTCCTCGACGGCGCGCCATACGTCAACCCCGCACCCCGCCAGCTGCTCGGCATGATCGACCGCACCCACCCCGAATGGGAGCGTCTCCCGTCCTGGCGGGCAGCCTGGCGTGCCTTCCGGCGCAGCCGCGGCGGCTGATCCGCTCAGCTTCCCAGGTCGGCGGCGGCCGCCTCCAGGGTTGCGATCGCAGCTGTCAGCGCCTGCCTACCTCGCCGCACGGAGGTGACGGGCAGGACGGTCTCGGCCACGACCTCGGTCCGGCTCTGGGTGACCCCCGAGGCGCGGAAGAAACGGCGTCGGACCCGCCCGACCACCAGGACCCGGCGCTCGACCTCCCACGTCGCCGCCGCGGCCGGAGCATCGAACCAGGCGACCGGCACGGTCTCGGCCGGACCTTGCGCACGGGGGACAGTCACCTCCAAGGAGAGCAGTCGGCTCCCCGACGGCAGCAGCCGTTCGCCCGCCGGACGGGCCAGCCGCCCTTCGAGCGTCACCAGGTTGATCATCATGTCCTCCCTCCCGTTTGTCCGGACCCCGCGAGGCGGCGCCGGCGCATGCAGTGGCCGAGCGGCACCGTCCCCGCTCCTCAGGGTCGAGGTTCTCCGGGTGGACGAGCCGATCAGGCGAGGCCGCCGGCGCACCCGGGGCGCGGCCGACGCTACGCCGCGGGTGTGACGCCGATCGACGCGGCGGAAAGCAGGCGGCCAGACCGATGAGTTCCGACCCCGGTGAACGTCAGATCGGCCGTGGAAGCAACCAACCTCGCTGATCTCTACGACCTGCCGACCCTCGAGTGGGCACCCATCGAGGCGCGGCTCGACGCAGGCATCGCCCAGGCGCCGGGGTCCGGCGGCCCGAACCGGCACACGTGCTGGTTGACGACCATCAACCCCAACGGCAGCCCCCATGTCACCGGTGTCGGCGCCATCTGGGTCGACCAGGCGTTCTGGTTCGAGACCGGGGAGGGGACGCGCAAGGGAAGGAACCTGGCTCGGGACCGCCGTTGCGCGTTGAGTCTCGCCACCGAGGACTTCGATCTCGTGGTGGAGGGCAGCGCCGACCAAATCACCGATCCCCCGACCGTTGCCGCCATGGCCGAGCGTTGGGCTGCCGGGGGGTGGCCCGCCCGCGCCGACGAGACGGGGCGGGCCCTCACCGCCGAGTTCAGCGCTCCCTCGGCCGGACCACCGCCCTGGTTCGTCTACCGAATCAGCCCACGCGCGGCGACGGCACTGGCGACGGCCGCACCCGGTGGTGCGACCCGCTGGCGGTACTGATCCCGTTCGGGGCGAGGAGCGTCAGGTCAGGGCGCGGAGGCGCCGGCCGGCGTCATAGGCGTCCGGCTCCCAGCGCACGATGCGCCCGAACAGGTCCCGGGCGCGGGGAAGGTCCCCAGCCCGCTCGTACAAGTCGGCCAGCGCGTACCACTGCCGGAGATGGTGGGGCCGTGGACTGCGCAGGTTGCGGCCGCTGCGCTCGAGCACCGTGATGGCGCCGGGCAGGTCACCTCGGTCGGCGAGGGACCCGGCGGCGACGATCCGCCCCTCGGCCACCAGCTCGGCGCTCGGTGACGCGTCGCGAAGCTCGGCCCACAACCGGTCCGCCGCCCGGTACCGGCGCAGAGCCCGGTAGCAGTCGGCCAGCACCGGGTACTGGTCGTAGGAGCCGGACAGGAGGCGGTACGCCTCCAGCTCCTTGGCCGCCGCCGCCCACCGGCCCAGGCGATACAGCACCAGTCCGTTGAGCTCCCGGACCGCCGGAGCATCGGCGGCTTCGGTGACCAGCGGCCGCAGGATGCGGCGCGCGTCCTGGTAGCGATCGCGGTCATAGGCGTAGGTGGCTTCCGCCAGTCGAGCGGCGAGCTTGGTCCCCCGCTGGCGCCCGGCCACGCCGGCCAGCTCCTCCACGACCGGCCCGGGCACGCTGTGGCGCCGGCGGCCACCCTCCGCCGGCGTCTGAGGTTCGGCGGATGGGCCGGTGTCGGCCGGGCTGGCGGAGTCGTCGCGAACCCACGTCTCATCGGGCTGCCAGGCGGCGGGCGGGCTGGCGGCGTGGCCGTCGGTCTCCGGGGCCTGGCCCGCTCGACGCATGGCCGCCCGCCACAGCTCGGACGCCGAGGACTCCTCACCGGCACCGCGGCCGGGCGCCGGGCGCCGCTCGCCCGGTCGGTCCGGCGAACGGCCCGGGCCGGTCGCTCCGCGCCAGTCAGGATCGCGTATCTGACGTGCCCCCCGACGGGCAACTGACCCCCAGCGGCGACCGATGGGCCAACTGGTGGCGTCCTCACTCCGCTGAGCTCCGCGCCCGGCTCGGGAGGGAGGACGAGGCGGCGTCCGTCCCGGCACCCGGGCTCCCCGTGCCTGCCCACGCGCGGCGGCGGGCGGCGGCTTCCTCTGCTTCGTCAGATCACGCTGGGAGTCTCGCCCGCCGGCGTGGCCTTGGGATCCCCGGCCGGCCCCGGTCGCTCGCGCCTTGCCGCCGGGACCGGTCCTGCCCTTGCGCGCGCCGACGGGTCGCCGGTCCTCCGCTGGGGCCGGCCGTCGGCCGTTCGGCGGTCTCGACCCCTCTTGGCATCGGCGCCGGGCGCGCGTCGCGGTCGGCGTTCGGGAGGAGCCATGGCGAAATGGTACCGGTGGCCGGCGACGCCCCCGCCGAGGAGCCCCGGACGCGACGCTGCCCCGCACCTAGGCGGTGCGGGGCAGCGGTTCGGTCTATTCCGGCGGCGTCCTACTCTCCCAGGGGGTCGCCCCCCAAGTACCATCGGCGCTGGCGGGCTTAACTTCCGTGTTCGGAATGGGAACGGGTGTGACTCCGCCGCTATGGCCACCGGAAACCTCGCTCGAAGCGGGCGCGGCCGAGGCCGCCGCTCCACTGAGCGCTCAATAGCGAGCACGAGCAGGAAATGTCCCAAGCCCTCGGCCGATTAGTACCGGTCGGCTCAACACATTGCTGTGCGTACACCTCCGGCCTATCAACGTGGTCGTCTACCACGGGCCTTACCAGGTTTGCCCTGTGGGAAACCTCATCTTGGAACGAGCTTCGCACTTAGATGCTTTCAGCGCTTATCCCTTCCGCAGGTCGCTAACCAGCCGTGCCCTTGGCAGGACAACTGGCACACGAGAGCTGCGTCCGTCCCGGTCCTCTCGTACTAGGGACAGCCTTCCTCAGGTTTCCTACGGCTGCACCGGATAGGGACCGAACTGTCTCGCGACGTTCTAAACCCAGCTCGCGTACCGCTTTAATGGGCGAACAGCCCAACCCTTGGGACCGACTTCAGCCCCAGGATGCGACGAGCCGACATCGAGGTGCCAAACCTTCCCGTCGATATGGACTCTTGGGGAAGATGAGCCTGTTATCCCCGGGGTACCTTTTATCCGTTGAGCGACGGCGCTTCCACACGCAACCGCCGGATCACTATGCCCTGCTTTCGCACCTGCTCGACCTGTAGGTCTCGCAGTCAAGCTCCCTTGTGCCATTGCACTCGACGGCTGATTGCCAACCAGCCTGAGGGAACCTTTGGGCGCCTCCGTTACCTTTTAGGAGGCGACCGCCCCAGTCAAACTACCCACCTGACGCTGTCCCCCATCCGGATCACGGACGTGGGTTAGAGTCCCGGCACATGAAGGGTGGTATTTCAACGTTGACTCCACCCCAGCTGGCGCTGAGGCTTCCAAGTCTCCCACCTATCCTACACAACAAGTACCAAAACCCAACATCAAGCTGTAGTAAAGGTCCACGGGGTCTTTCCGTCCTGGTGCAGCTAACGAGCATCTTTACTCGTACTTCAATTTCGCCGGGTCTGTGGTTGAGACAGTAGGAAAGTCGTTACGCCATTCGTGCAGGTCGGAACTTACCCGACAAGGAATTTCGCTACCTTAGGACCGTTATAGTTCACGGACTCCCCATATCGCTATGGGGCGTGGGCCATATCTTCATCCCTCTGCTTCAAAGAGGGAGCCTTGCGTATGGTCTCTGAGGATTCCAAGAACGCACCGCAGCGATAAGTGCTTCATCGCTGCGCCGTCGCTTGCCGCCCCGGTTCATGGTTCGCCTCACTAGGAGGATCTCCTCGAACCCTTCTGGCGACAAGTGTCGGCCCGACTGGATGAGCGAAGTGGCATCCTGCCACTACGCAGCCGACGGATGGGGACGTTGAAGCTCCCTTCTCCATCGACGAAGCCGGCGACCCAGTTGCCCAGGTCGGCCGGCAGAGCATCCAGCCAGGTTGCAGAACTTGGCCTTTCCTGCTGATTGTCCGCACCGGTCGGTTTGTCACTGTCCACGGTCCGACCCTACGAAGGGGGTGTGACCGTGAACGAGTACCGCCGGATACACGGGGTTTCCAGCATATAGCAAGGTTTGATCGCAGATCGTTACCGATCTGGAGCCGCAACGTTTAGCACTTACGGCCGCCGTTTACCGGGGCTTAGGTTCAGAGCTTCGCTCTTTCGAGCTAACCCTTCCCCGTAACCTTCCGGCACCGGGCAGGCGTCACAGCGTATACATCGTCTTGCGACTTCGCACGCTGCTGTGTTTTTAGTAAACAGTCGCTTTCCCCTGGTCTCTGCGGCCCCATCGGGCTCGCGACGCTAAGTCGGTCACCCTACGGGGGCCCTCCTTCTCCCGAAGTTACGGAGGCATTTTGCCGAGTTCCTTAACCACAGTTCTCCCGATCGCCTTGGTATTCTCTACCCGCCCACCTGAGTTGGTTTGGGGTACGGGCACCGTGTCAGCTAACGACGATCGCTTTTCTTGGCAGCATGGGATCAGTGACTTCGCGTTATGTCGCTCGGATTCGCGTCTCAGGCTCGTGAGGCCCGGATTTACCTGGTCCTCGCCCTACACGCTTACCCCCACTCAACCAACGGTGGGGTTCACCTACCCTCCTGCGTCACGCCTTCGCTGCCCGCCCCGGGTCTGTCGGTTCGCCCGAAGGCAGCCCCTTAGTACCCCGGCTTGGGATTGGCGCGGACACGGCGGTACCGGAATATCAACCGGTTGTGCATCGACTACGCCTTTCGGCCTCGCCTTAGCTCCCGACTCACCCTGGGAGGATTAGCCTTCCCCAGGAACCCTTGGGCTTACGGCGGAGGGGTTTCTCACCCCTCTCTCGCTACTCATACCAGCATTCTCACTCGATCTCGCTCCACGACGGTTCACACCGGCGCTTCGCGGCGGGATCGACGCTCCCCTACCACCCCAGCTCTCGCTGAGGTCCGCGGCTTCGGCTCGGAACTTGAGCCCCGTTACATTGTCCGCGCAGGACCACTCGACCAGTGAGCTGTTACGCACTCTTTCAAGGATGGCTGCTTCTGAGCCAACCTCCTGGCTGTCTGTGCAATCCCACATCGTTTACCACTTAGTTCCGAATTAGGGGCCTTAGCCGGCGATCTGGGCTGTTTCCCTTTCGACCAACGAAGCTCATCCCTCGTAGTCTCACTGCCGGACTCTGGAGCATCGGCATTCGGAGTTTGGTTGGGGTCAGTAAGCTTGTAGGCCCCCTAGCCCATCCAGTGCTCTACCTCCGATGCTGAACGTCCGACGCTGCACCTAAATGCATTTCGGGGAGAACCAGCTATCACCGAGTTTGCTTGGCCTTTCACCCCTACCCACAGGTCATCCCCCCTGTTTTCAACCAGGGTGGGTTCGGCCCTCCACGGGGTCTTACCCCCGCTTCAGCCTGCCCATGGGTAGATCACTCGGCTTCGGGTCTACCGCACGCGACTGACTCGCCCTATTCAGACTCGCTTTCGCTCCGGCTCCCCCTCACGGGTTAACCTTGCCACGCACGGTAACTCGCTGGCTCATTCTTCAAAAGGCACGCCATCGCGGCCAGCGCGCGAAGCGCTGACGACGCTCTGACTGTTTGTAAACCAACGGTTTCAGGTACTATTTCACTCCCCTCCCGGGGTGCTTTTCACCTTTCCCTCACGGTACTTGTTCACTATCGGTCGCCTGTGAGTACTTAGCCTTACGAGGTGGTCCTCGCAGATTCACGCCGACTTTCACGGTTCCGGCGCTACTCGGGTGCTCGGAAGGAGGCTGCTTACCTTTCGCATACGGGACTCTTACCCTCTGCGGTGCGACGTTCCAAAACGCTTCTGCTAGGTAGCAGCTTTGTAACTCCTCGAGGGGGCTGGTGCCCTCTCCTCCGAGTCCCACAACCCCGAACCGGCAACGCCACCAGGCTTGACACCGGCTCGGTTTAGGCTCTTCCCGTTTCGCTCGCCGCTACTCAGGGAGTCGCTGTTGCTTTCCTCTCCTCGGGGTACTGAGATGTTTCAATTCCCCCGGTTCCCTCTACCGGTCCTATGTGTTCAGACCGGAGTACCGCTGTCTCGCAGCGGTGGGTTTCCCCATTCGGACATCCACGGATCGAAGCTCGGTAGGCAGCTCCCCGTGGCTTATCGCAGCCACCCGCGTCCTTCTTCGGCTTCAGGCGCCAAGGCATCCACCGTTGGCTCTTTGTAGCTTGGAGAACAAAGATGCTCGTGCTCGCTATTGAGTTCTCAAGGAGCGCCGGCCGGACGGCGGCGGAGCCGCTTGGTCTGGCCGGGAGCGACAAGAGGCCCCCGAGCGGGGGCTTTGCCTTCCTGACGGTCTGAGGCCGTCGGGTGAGGGCCGTACCCTCAAAACGGAACAGAGGTCGCCCGATCGGCTGGCGGGCGCCGCCCGAGGTCGAAACCTGCGAGAGCGGTGCTGCCCGGTCGACCGAGTAGCTAGTGGTCAACTGGGAGTGACCGGGCCCGGATGGGCCCAGTTAAGCTCCTTAGAAAGGAGGTGATCCAGCCGCACCTTCCGGTACGGCTACCTTGTTACGACTTCACCCCAATCACCGATCCCACCTTCGACGGCTCCCTCCAAATGGTTGGGCCACCGGCTTCGGGTGTTACCGACTTTCGTGGTGTGACGGGCGGTGTGTACAAGGCCCGGGAACGTATTCACCCCGGCGTTGCTGATCCGGGATTACTAGCGACTCCGACTTCACGCAGTCGAGTTGCAGACTGCGATCCGAACTGAGACCGGCTTTTTGGGATTCGCTCATCCTCGCGGAATAGCAGCCCTCTGTACCGGCCATTGTAGCATGTGTGCAGCCCTGGACATAAGGGGCATGATGACTTGACGTCATCCCCACCTTCCTCCGAGTTGACCCCGGCAGTCTCCTACGAGTCCCCGGCATTACCCGCTGGCAACATAGGACAAGGGTTGCGCTCGTTGCGGGACTTAACCCAACATCTCACGACACGAGCTGACGACAGCCATGCACCACCTATCGCAGGCCCTTGCGGACACCGCATCTCTGCGGCTTTTCCTGCGTAGTTCAACCCAGGTAAGGTTCTTCGCGTTGCCTCGAATTAAGCCACATGCTCCGCCGCTTGTGCGGGCCCCCGTCAATTCCTTTGAGTTTTAGCCTTGCGGCCGTACTCCCCAGGCGGGGCACTTAATGCGTTAGCTACGGCACGGAACCCGTTGAAAGGTCCCACACCTAGTGCCCAACGTTTACGGCGTGGACTACCAGGGTATCTAATCCTGTTCGCTCCCCACGCTTTCGCTCCTCAGCGTCAGTGCCGGCCCAGCCCACCGCCTTCGCCACCGGTGTTCTTCCTGATATCTGCGCATTTCACCGCTACACCAGGAGTTCCGTGGGCCCCTACCGGACTCTAGCCATGGCAGTATCGGATGGCGACTCCAGGTTGAGCCTGGAGGTTTCACATCCGACTTACCAAGCCGCCTACGAGCTCTTTACGCCCAATGATTCCGGACAACGCTCGCCCCCTACGTATTACCGCGGCTGCTGGCACGTAGTTGGCCGGGGCTTCTTCTGCAGGTACCGTCACTATCGTCCCTGCTCGAAAGAGGTTTACAACCCGAAGACCTTCGTCCCTCACGCGGCGTTGCTGCGTCAGGCTTTCGCCCATTGCGCAAGATTCCCCACTGCTGCCTCCCGTAGGAGTCTGGGCCGTGTCTCAGTCCCAGTGTGGCTGATCGTCCTCTCAGACCAGCTACCCGTCGTTGCCTTGGTGGGCCGTTACCCCACCAACAAGCTGATAGGCCGCGAGCCCCTCCCGAAGCAGAATCCATTTCCTCACCGGGCCATGCGGCCTGGTGGGGGTATCCGGTATTAGCAGCGGTTTCCCGCTGTTATCCCGGTCTTCGGGGCAGGTTGCTCACGTGTTACTCACCCGTTCGCCACTCGGTCTTCACCGGTGTTGCCACCGGATGGACCTCGTTCGACTTGCATGTGTTAAGCACGCCGCCAGCGTTCGTCCTGAGCCAGGATCAAACTCTCCATCGAGATCCGGTGGGCGCCGAGGCGACCACCACATCCTTGAAGAGCCGGCCCGTCGTATGGCGACGGCGAGCCGACTGGCACTGGACGGTCTGTTGTCCGTCTAGCGCTACTTGTTTCTCATGACGTGCCGGCGCAGATTGCACCGGAACGCCCGCACTAGCTTTTGGCTTCCTCTGTTCCGTTTTCAAGGTGCGACCGCGTCGGACACGCACTCCTGAGCGGAGCGGAGGTGGACCTCACGTGGTGCTGGGCGCCGGACCGGGTGTGGCGTGGCCACGGAGGATCCGGCACGTCCGGGAAACCTACAACCTGTTTCCCGAGCGGCTGGTCACTCTATCTCGCGCCCGCGGCCGTGTCAAGAAAACGCTCGAGGCAGCACGGAACCGACCGGCGCAGCTCAGGGGAAGCGGTAGCCGCCGACCTGGGTGGCTGCCGCCGGTTGCACCCGCACCACGCCGGCCATGTCCGCCATGGGGACGGGAGCGACCTGGACATCGGTCCCGGTGTAGGGCGCCACCACCATCATGTTGTTGCCCAGGTACATGGCCACGTGGTCGATGAACGCGGGATCGCTCGGGTCGTAGTGCCAGAAGAGGAGGTCGCCGGGCTGGGCCTGGGCGTAGGTGATCGGCGTGCCCGCCAGCGCCTGCTGGGCCGCGGTGCGCGGCAGGGAGATTCCCGCCTGGGCGAAGGCCCAGCCGACCAGGCCCGAGCAGTCGAAGTCGTTGGGCCCGCTCCCGCCGTACACGTAGGGGTCGCCCACCCGGGAGAGGGCGGCCTTGATGGCGGTGGCGGTGGCGGTCGTCGGCGCCGGCACCGGCGCGCCCGGAACCGGTTGGGTGGCGGCGGCCACCAGCTGGGGGCTGGTCACGTCCACGTTGGCGCCGGGCAGGGCCTGGCGCAGGGCGGTGCCGAGGGCGGTGGGATCCATCTGCGGGGCGCTGACCAGCAGCCCGCCGTTGTGGACCAGGCCCAGGGCGTCGGATTCGTTGTCGCTGACGACCATGTCCACGCCGGGGATGCCGATGGAGACGAAGGCGCCGACCCAGCCCGAGGTCGGCGGCTGGCCGCCGGCCGGGGTGATCGGCAGGCGGGCCCCGAGGGTCAGCTTGCGGTCGCTGGCCATGTCGTAGGACGCCGCCACCGCGCCGCCGGCGATGTACTGCCACAGGGCGTTGTCGGTGGCGCTGGCCGTCGGCGTGAAGTTGCGGAAGGTTCCGGGATCGACCCCGAAGGTCACCGCCGGCGCTCCGGCGAGCTGCACCGTCCCGCTGTCGACCTCCTCGATCGCCGCGATTCCCTGGGTGTGGGTGAGCGTCTGGATCTCGGGATCGGTGACCGTCCCCGGCAGGGTGACGACCGCGTCGACCTCCTCGGGCGTGCTCACGGCGGCGACCGCCGGGAGCTGCCCGGACGGGGCTGGCAGGGCGGCGGCGGCCGCGGTGGTGCGGATGACGCCGGAGGATCCCTTGGCCGGTGCCGCGGATCCCCGGGCCGAGGAGGTCGGGGCCACGGTGTTGCTGCGCATCGTCGCCCAGGGTCCGGTCGCCACCCGGACCGGATGGACGGCGGCGCCCCCGGGGCGGTGGGATGTGCCCTGGCCGTGGGCGACCACGCCGAGGACCCCGGCCAGGAGCAACAGGCCGGCGGCGCCGGCCAGGGCCCGGCGCAGCTTCAGCGACGCCAACCGCTCATCCCATGCACTTCCAGCGACACGCAGGCCCTCCCCGCTTGGCGACCCGACCGGGAAATGGCGGACGGCCGCCAAGGAATTCGCCGCGCCCGCTGCCGGTCCCTGCCCTGCCGGTCCCTGCCCGCCGGTCCCCGGCGTCGTCAATCGGACACTCGGGACAGTCGGGACACACCCGGATGATAGGGCACAAACCACCGCCAGGGCCGGTCGGTCGCCACCGACAGCCCGATGCGGGTGCTGACGGCCACGGCAGGGGGCGGCGTGCCGTCGTCGGCCAGCCACACCGCGCCCTCTGCGGTCGGGGAGCCCGCCCCCAAGGAGGCCGAACCCCGACCCGATCCGCGCCTCGGGACGGCGACCAGGTCGGCGCCGTCGTGATCGCGCCGGATGCCGAGCGCCTGGCACAGCCGGCCCGGGCCCCGGCACAGGTCGAGGTCGCGCCGGGACCGTTGGCTGCTCCAGCGGGCCTGCCGCATGGCGGCCAGCCCGGCGACGGGGTCGAGGGCGCGCAGCAGCACCGCCCCCGCCACCCCCGGCGGGCCGCACACCACGTTGGCGCAGGTGTGGATCCCGTAGCTCGTATAGACGTAGAGGTGGCCGGGGGGCCCGAACATGGTGGCGTTGCGCGGCGTGCGGCCGCCGAAGGCGTGGCTGGCCGGATCCTGGGCGCCCCGGTAGGCCTCGACCTCGACGATCCGCCCGGCCCGGCCGTCGCCGGTCACCAGGAGCAGGCCGAGCAGCTGGGGCGCCACCAGCAGCGGGTCGCGGTCGAACCAGCGGCGCGGGCGGGCCGGCCGCCTCCAAGGGGCCAAGGGGTCAGACGTCGGCGATTCCGAGATCGGCGGCCTGGCCGTGCAGGGCGTCGGCGAAGGCGTCGAGCTGGACCGCCACCGGGCCGGGCCCGGCGCCGCCGGGCGAGGTACGCCGGCTGACCGCGGCGCCCGGTTCGAGGAGGGCGACGGCGTCGGCCCCCAGGGCGGGGTGGGCCGCCACCAGCTCGGCCAGAGGAACCCGTCGCTCCAGGGCGTCGCGCACCAGCGCGCCCACGGTGGCGTGGGCCTGGCGGAAGGGGGTGCCCCGCTCGACCAGCCACTCGGCCAGGTCGACGGCGGCCGCGGCGGGGGTGTCGGCCGCCTGTTGCATCCGCTCGACGTCGAAGGTGGCGCTGGCCATCATGCCGGCGAGGGCGGCCGCCCCCAGGGTGACCTGGTCGACGGCGTCGAACAGCGGTTCCTTGTCCTCCTGCAGGTCCTTGTTGTACGACAGCGGCAGACCCTTCAGGGTGGCGAGCAGCCCGCACAGGTTCCCGATCAGCCGCCCGGCCTTGCCCCGCACCAGCTCGGCGATGTCCGGGTTCTTCTTCTGGGGCAACATCGAGCTGCCGGTGGCGTAGGCGTCGTCGAGGCGGCAGAACCCGAACTCCTCGCTCGACCACAACACCAGCTCCTCACCCATCCGGGACAGGTGCACGCCGACCAGGGCCAGGTCGAAGAGGGCCTCGGCGACGAAGTCCCGGTCGGAGACCGCGTCCAGGGAGTTCTCCACCCGGCCGGCAAAGTCGAGGTCGGCGGCCACACCGTCGGGATCGAGCGGGAGCGAGGACCCGGCCAGGGCACCGGCGCCGAGCGGGCTCTTGTCCAGCCGCCGGCGGGTGTCGGCCAGCCGGTCGACGTCGCGCCCCAGCGCCCAGCCGTGGGCCAGCAGGTGGTGGGCGAGGAGCACCGGTTGGGCCCGCTGCAGGTGGGTGTAGCCGGGCAGGTAGGCGTCGCCTGCCTCCCGGGCCCGCTCGTACAGCACCCGCTGCAGGCCGACCAGTCGGCGGGCCACGCCGGCCAGTTCCCGCTTGGCGAACAGGCGCAGGTCGGTGGCCACCTGGTCGTTGCGGCTCCGACCGGTGTGCAGCCGGGCTCCGACGTCGCCGGCGATCTCGGTCACCCGGCGCTCGATGGCGGTGTGGATGTCCTCCTCGTCGGGGGCGAACGCGAAGCTGCCGCCGTCCAGCTCCTCGCCCACCCGGTCCAGGGCGGCGAGCAGGATGGCGGCGTCGTCGGCGGACAGCAACCCGACCCGGGCCAGCCCGCGCACGTGGGCCCGGGACCCGGTCAGGTCGTCGGCGGCCAGGCGGCGGTCGACGGGGAGGCTGTTGTTGTAGGCCAGCAACTCGTCCGCCGGTTGGCGGCCGAAGCGCCCCTGCCAGAGCGTCACGTCCCCGAACCCCGCACGGACTGCCGGGCGGCCCAGGTCTCGGTGCCGAGGCCCCACAGGCGGACGAATCCCTCGGCGTCCTGGTGCCGGAACCGGTCGGCCGCCTCGTAGGTCGCCAGCTCGTAGTCGTAGAGCCCGACGTCGGAACGCCGCCCGGCGACGATGCAGCGGCCGGGAAGCTCGCAGCGCAGCCGCACCTCCCCGCTGACGAAGCGCTGGCTCTCGTCGACGAAGGCGTCCAGGGCGCGCTTCAACGGGGAGAACCACAGGCCGTCGTAGACCAGCTCGGCGTAGCGCGGCTCGAGGCGCGCCTTCTCGTGGGCCAGGTCGCGTTCCAAGGTCAGGTCCTCGAGGTCGGCGTGGGCCATGAGCAGGGCCAGCGCCCCGGGGCACTCGTAGATCTCCCGGCTCTTGATGCCCACGCGCCGGTTCTCGATCATGTCGATACGCCCCCAGCCGTAGCTGCCGACGATCCGGTCGAGCTCACCGATGAGCTGGTGGAGAGGGAGCGGTCGGCCGTCGAGGGAGACGGGCAGGCCGGCCTCGAACCCGATGACGATCTCGGTGGGTTCGGTCGCGGTGGGCGTGGTCAGCTCGTAGACGTCCTCCGGCGGCGCCGCCCACGGATCCTCGAGGATCCCGCATTCGATGGTCCGTCCCCACAGGTTCTGGTCGATGCGAGTAGGGGCTGGCCTTGGTCACGGTGATGGGGATGTGGTAGCGCTGGGCGTACTCGATGGACTGCTCGCGGGTCAGCCCCCAGCCGCGGACGGGGGCGATGACGTCCAGGTCGGGGGCCAGCGCCCGGGTGGAGACCTCGAAGCGGACCTGGTCGTTGCCCTTGCCGGTGCAGCCGTGGGCGATGGCGTCGGCGCCGACGCGGCGGGCGGTGGCCACCAGGTGCTTGACGATGACCGGGCGGGACAGCGAGGAGATGAGGGGGTACTTGCCCTCGTACTTGGCGTTGGCCTTGAGGGCGGGAGCGACGAAGTCCTCGGCGTACTCCTGGCGCACGTCCACCACCGAGGCGTCCACCGCGCCGGCGGCGGCGGCCCGAGCGAGGATGGCGTCCCAGTCGCCGCCCTGGCCGACGTCGGCGGCCAGGGCGATCACCTCGCAGTCCAGCTCCTCGCGCATCCAGCGCACCGCCACCGAGGTGTCCAACCCGCCGCTGTAAGCCAGCACGACCCGTTTCGCCACCGCGTTCTCCTTGTCTCTTCCTCGTGGTTGGTTACAGGCCCGAGAGGTCGGCCAGGCGGCGGGCCACCCCTGCGCCGCCGGCCGACTCGTCGGCGATGACAATGAGGGTGTCGTCGCCGGCCACCGTGCCCATGATCTCCTGCAAACCGGCCCGGTCGAGCGCCGAGGCCACCACGTGCGCCGAGCCGGGCGGGGTGCGCACCACCACCAGGTTCTGCGAGTGGGCGACGTCGACGACCCAGTCGCCGAGAACCCGGCGCAGGTGATCCTCGGGGGCGATGCGGTCGTGGGGAAGCTCGGGGACGGCGTACACCGAGTCGCCCCCGGGGACGCGGACCTTGACCGCGCCCATCTCTTCCAAGTCGCGCGACACCGTTGCCTGGGTGGCCTCGATCCCCGCCCCGCCGAGCAGCTCCACGAGCTGCGACTGGCTGGTGACGGGCGAGTGCTCCAGCAGCTGGGCGATGCGATGCTGGCGCTGGGTCTTGGTCACCCTGCGACCCCGCTCTCGGCCGCTTGGGCCAGCAGCCACCACAGCAGCCCGCGGGCAGCGTGCAGACGGTTGGCCGCCTCCGCCCAGACCACGCTGGCCGGTCCGTCCATGACCTCGGCGCTGACTTCCTGGCCCCGATGGGCGGGAAGACAGTGGAGAAAGGCGGCGCCGGGCGCGGCACGAGCCATGAGGCCGACGTTCACCTGGTAGCCGGCGAAGGCGTCGAGGCGCTCGGCGCGGTCATCCTCCTGGCCCATGGAGATCCATGTGTCGGTCGCGACCGCGTCGGCGCCGTCGACCGCCTTGCTCGGGTCGGTGGTGCAGGTCACGTCGATCCCCCACTGGCGCGCCTCGCCCACGGCGACGGGGTCCGGGGGGTGGCCGGCGGGCGTGGCCAGGCGGACGTCGACGCCGACCATGGCGCAGGCCAGCAGGAGGCTGCGGGCCACGTTGTTGCCGTCGCCCACCCAGGCGAGGGTCTGGCCGCCCAGCGTCCCCCACCGCTGGCGCAGGGTCAGGACATCGGCCAGCGCCTGGAGGGGGTGGGCCCGGTCCGAGAGCAGGTTGACGACGGGGATCACGTCGAGCGCGGCCATGCGCTCCAGCGTCCGGTGGTCATCGACCCTGGCCCCGAGCGCGGCGTGGTACTGGGCCAGGGTGCGGGTCACGTCCTCCACGCTCTCGCGCACGTCGAGGCCCACCTCGGCGGCGGCGATGCGACAGGGGATGGCCGCCCAGGGCGACCACCGCCATCTCGGTCGAATTGCGGGTGCGGTTGGACGGCTTCTCGAACAGCAGGGCCACCCCCTTGCCGGCCAGCACCGGATCGGGCTCGGGCTCGCCGGCCAGCTGCAGGACGCGCGCCAGCTCGTCCGCGTCGAGGTCGTCGACGTCGAGGACGTGGCGCACTACGACAGCACCCCGTCGAGGATGGCCAGCGCCTGGTCGATCTCGTCGTCGCTCACCAGCAGTGACGGCGCCAGCCGCAAGGCGCTCGGGGTCACCGCGTTCACGATCAGACCGGCACCGAGGGACTCCGCCGTCACCGCGGCCGCCCCTTTCCCCTCCTCCAACTCCGCGGCCACGAGCAGTCCCGCACCGCGCACCGCCCGCACCCCGGGCAGCTCGGCCAGGCCCGCGCTCAGGCGGGCGCCCTGGCGCGCCGCCCGACCGGGCGCGTCCTCCGCCTCCATCACCGCCAGGGTGGCCGCCGCCGCCGCCGCGGCCAGCGGCTGGCCGCCGAACGTGGTGGCGTGGTCGCCCGGCACGAAGGCGGCGGCCACGTCCTCGCGGGCCCAGCACGCCCCGATGGGCACGCCGTTGCCCAGCGCCTTGGCCATGGTCACCACGTCGGGCCGCACGCCGTCGTGCTGGTGGGCGAACCACCGCCCGGTGCGGCCCAGGCCGGTCTGCACCTCGTCGAGGATCATCAGCATGCCCCGCTCGTCGCACAGCTCCCGGACGGCGGTCAGGTACTCGGCGCCCGCCGGGTTGACCCCGCCCTCGCCCTGCACGGGCTCGAGCAGCACGGCGGCGACGCTCGGATCCACCGCGGCGCGCAAGGCGTCGATGTCGCGCCAGGCGACGTGACGGAAGCCCTCCGGCAGCGGCTGGAACGCCTCGTGCTTGCTCGGCTGCCCGGTGGCGTGCAAGGTGGCCAACGTCCGCCCGTGGAACGACCCGTACGCGCTCACTACCGCGTACCGACCGTGCCCGCCCCACTTGCGTGCGAGCTTCAGCGCACACTCGTTGGCCTCGGCGCCGCTGTTGGCGAAGAACACCCGGCCGCCGCCACCGACCAGCCGGTCCAGGGTCGCCGCCACCTCCCGTTGCGGTCGCGTCCCGTACAGGTTGCTCACGTGCAGCAGGGTGCGGGCCTGCTCGGCGATGGCTGCCGCCACCGCCGGATGGGCGTGGCCCAACGAGGTGACGGCCAGCCCGGAGAGGAAGTCGAGGTACTCGTTGTCGTCCTCGTCCCACAACCGGCTTCCCTGCCCCCGCACGAAGACGACGGGCGGGTCGGCGTAGGTGCGCATGAGGCGGGTACCGGCCAGCGAGGCACTCGGTGACACTGGGTTGCTCTCCTCCGGCTCGCTCACGGACTCACCATGGTGCCGATGCCCCGCCGGGTGAAGATCTCGAGCAGCAGGGCGTGGGGGGCTCGGCCGTCCAGGATGTGGGCGTGGCCGACGCCGGCGCGCACGGCCGCCGCGCACGAGCGGGCCTTGGGGATCATCCCGCCGGTGATGGTGCCCTCGACGATGAGGCTGTCCAGTTGGTCGGCGTCGGCCGAGGCCAGCAGCGTCGCCGGCTGGTCGGGCACCCGGCAGATGCCGGCGACGTCCGTGAGGTACACCAGCTTCTCGGCGCCGACCGCGGCGGCGATGGCGCCGGCGGCGGTGTCGGCGTTGATGTTGTAGGACTGGCCGCTGCCGTCGGAACCGATGGTGGCCACGACCGGGATGAGATCCTCGGCCAGGAGCCGGGTCAGCAGATCGGGGTTGACGTCATGCACGTCGCCGACGAAACCGAGGCCGGGATCCCGGGCGCTGGCGACCAGCAGACCGGCGTCCTCGCCGGAGACGCCGACGGCGAGCGGGTCGTGGGCGTTGATGGCCGACACGATGTCGCGGTTGACCTTCCCCACCAGGACCATGCGGGCGATGTCGAGGGTCTCGGCGTCGGTCACCCGCAGGCCGTCCCGGAACTCCACCTCCTTGCCCAGCCGGGCCATGAGCGCCCCGATCTGCGGGCCGCCGCCGTGGACCACCAGGGGGTGGATGCCGACCGAGCGCATGAGGACGATGTCGGTGGCGAAGCTGGCCAGCGCCGCCTGCTGGGACTCTCCCGTCGGGCCGCCCAGGGCGTTGCCGCCGTACTTGACCACGACGGTCCGGCCCCAGAAGCGGCGAATGTACGGGAGCGCCTCGATGAGGATCTCGGCCTTCCCCGTGGCGTCGAGCCCGGCCGCCGCCCGGTCACTGGTGGGCGTGTCGCTCACGGGTACAGCCCGGCAACGGGAAGGCCGGCGGTCTCGTCCAGGCCCAGGGCGAGGTTGGCGCACTGGATGGCCTGCCCCGCCGCGCCCTTGGTCAGGTTGTCCAGGGCGGCGAGGGCGACGATCCAGCCGGTGCGGGGATCGAAGCGGGCGGTCAGGTGGGCGCAGTTGGACCCGAGGGTCGCCTTGGTCGATGGAGAGCGCTCGGCGACCACCACGAACGGCTCGCCGTCGTAGGCGTCGGCCAGCGCGCCCAGCGGGTCGGGGTCGTCCACCACCGGCCGGGCGTACACGGTCGCCAGGATCCCCCGGTTCATGGGCGCCAGGTGGGGGGTGAAGATCACCTGGGCGCCGGTCGCTTGCTCGATCTCGGGCGTGTGCCGGTGGTCGAGCAGCCCGTAGGCGCAGAAGTCCTCGTCCACCGCGTTGAACTGGGTGGCCGCCTTGACCGACCGCCCGGCGCCGGACACCCCGCTGGCGGCGTCGACCACCACGCCGGTCGGGGAGACCATCCCGGTGCGCACCAGCGGGGCCAGGGCCAGGGCGGCGGCGGTGACGTAGCAGCCGGCCGCCGCCACCAGACCGGCGCCGGCCAGTTGGGACCGGAACAGTTCGGGGATGCCGGTGGCCGCCTCGCCGAGCAGCTCGGGGTGGCGGTGCTCCTCGCCGTACCACCGGGGATAGGCGCCGGGGTCGTGCAGGCGGAAGTCGGCGGCCAGGTCCACGATCACCTTGACCCGGCCCCGCAACTTCGGCACCAGGTCCTGGGACGCGCCGTGGGGCAGGGCGAGGAAGGCCACGTCGGCGCCGTCTGCCGCGGCCGGGGTGGTGGCGTCGAAGCGCAGCGCCGGGTAGGCGGCGGCCAGGCTCGGGTAGCGGTCGGCCACGGCTTCGCCGGCCTGGGACTCGCCGCTGGCCGCGACCACCTCGAGGTCGGGATGGCCGGCGCACAGGCGCAGCAGCTCGGCGCCGGCGTAGCCCGACGCCCCGAGGACCGCCGCTCGCAGCCGGGTTGCCATCCCACCAGTGTAGCCATTTCCATGCAGCCTGTCGCATGGATATGCAACAAGCGGTGCCGTCGACCCGGTCAGCCCCGAAGCCGGGCCCCGTGGCGGGCGACGACGGCGTCGATCGCCGCCTGGCGGGCCCGGGCCACCGCCTCGTCGGTCAGGGTCCGGTCCGGCGCCCGGAAGCGGAGGCGGTAGGCGAGGCTGCGCGCCCCCGGGCCGGCGCCGGGGCCCCCCGGCCCGTCGGCGCCGGCCCCGTCGGGCAGCGGGTAGACGTCGAACAGTCGGATCGATTCCAACAGCTCGCCTCCGGCGTGGCGCAGCGTGTCCTCCACCGCGGCGGCGGGGACGGCGCCGGCCACGACGAAGGCCAGGTCGATGGCGCTGGCCGGGTAGCGGCTGGTGGTGGGGGCCCGCTCGGCCCGGCGGGGCAGGGCGAGCAGGCCGTCGAGATCGACTTCGATGTAGCCGATCCGCCCGGGAACCTGGTAGCGGGCGGCCACGTCGGGGTCGACCTCCCCCACCTGGCCGACGGCGCGCCCGTCGGGACCGACGACCAGCGCGCTGCGACCCCCGTGGAGACCCTCAACTGGGGCGGCCCGGAGCCGGGCGCCTTCGAGGCGCAGGGCGCCGGCGACCACCGCCCAGATCCGGGCGGCCAGACGGGCGTCGGCCCCGTCACCGGCCAGGACGACCGCCATCCGTTCCCGCTCGACGGGCAGCGAGTCGACCTCCGGTCCCCCGGCACCCGTCCTGCCCGAGGCCACTGCGCCCGCGCCGTCACCATCCTCCCGCCCGCGCCGGGCGCCAGGAACACCCGGCCCACCTCGAACAGCCGGACGTCGCCGAGCTGCCGGGCGGCGTTGTGGTGGACCGCCTTGAGCAGTCCGGGCATCAGCGAGGGGCGCAGGATGGACTCGGCCTGGTCGAGCGGGTTGGCCACCTCGACCGGTGTGGCGGTGAGCTCGGCCCGGGCCAGGTCATCGGGGGCGAGGAAGGTCGTCGTCCACGCTTCCGACAGCCCCGCGCCCGCCAGCACGTCCCGCAGCCCGCGCCGCTGCTGCTGGCGCCGGGTCAGCCCGCCCCCCGTGCGGATCCCCGGAGGCAATGTCCGCTCGATGCGGGCGTAGCCGTGCAGCCGGGCCACCTCCTCGATCACGTCGATCTCCCGCTCGGTGTCCGGGCGCCACGAGGGGACGATGACGTCGGCCACGCCCGCGCCGGCTGCCGTGACCTCGAAGCCCAGCGGCCGGAGATAGCCGGCCACGGTGGCATCGTCCAGGGTCGTGCCCAGGATGGCGTTGACCCGGTCGGTGCGCAAAGCCACGGCGGCCGGCACCGGCAGGTGCGCCGGCGAGACCACGTCGTCGGTGACTCCTCGCCGGCAGCCGGGGAGCAGGGACACGAAGCGGGCCGCGGCCCGCGCCGCCACCGCCGGGTCGACGCCCCGCTCGAAGCGGGCCCGCGCCTCGCTGGTCAACCCGAGGCGGTTGCCGGTGCGGGCGATGGCCTGGGGCGCGAACCACGCCGCTTCCAGCAGCACCGTGGTGGTGGCGGCCGAGACCTCGGAGGACGCCCCGCCCATGATCCCGCCGATGCCCACGGCTCCGCCCTCGGCGTCGGCAATGACACAGTCCTCGGGGTCGAGGGGGCGCTCGATGTCGTCGAGGGTCACCATGGTTTCGCCCGGACGGCCGCCGCGCACGAGCAGGCCGCGTCCGGGGAGCCGATCGAGGTCGTAGGCGTGGACCGGCTGGCCGAGGTCGAGCATCACGTAGTTGGTGGCGTCGACCACCGCCGAGATGGGGCGCATCCCGGCCAGCGCCAGGCGCCGGGCCAGCCACGGCGGCGCCGGCCCCTGGGGCAGGTTCGTCACCACCGTGGCCGTGAGGCGCGGGCACAGCTCGGGGGCGTCGACCCTCAGGGACGCGGCCGCCAGTTCCGGCTCGGCCGCGGGCAGGGCGCCGGGGTCGGGGAAGGAGAACGGGAGGCCGAGGGCGGCGGCCAGGTCCCGGGCCACGCCGGCCATGCACAGCGCGTCGGGCCGGTTGGGCGTGACGTCGAGGTCGAACACCACGTCCGGTTGGATGTCGAGGGCGGCGGCGAGGGGCCGGCCGGGCTCGGCCACCCCCGGCGGCAGAACGAGGATCTCCCGATCAGCGGTGGCGCCAGGCAGGCCGAGCTCGCCTGAGGGGTCGAGCTCGTCGGAAGCGGAGATCATGCCCTCGGACCACTGGCCTCGCATCTTGCGCCGGGCGATCTCGACGCCACCCGGAAGGGTGGTGCCGACGCTCGCCAGGGCCACCAGGTCACCGACGTGGAGGTTGGACGCGCCGCACACGATCTGCAGCGGGTTCCCCGTGCCGGCGTCGACGTCGACGAGGCGGATCCGGTCGGCATCCGGGTGGGCACGCACGTCCTCGATGCGCGCCACCACCACGCCGTCCAACCCGTGGCCGACCTCGCTGATCCCGTCGACGACCAGGCCCAGGTTGCTCAGCGCGTCGCCGAGCTCCGCGGCGGTGCCGTCGAAGGGGGCGAAGTCACGGAGCCACGACAGGGGGCGCGCATGGCTGGCGGTCGGGGTCCTTTCTGCCGGTGCCACGGATGTCTGAGACACTGAGCGCCGCTTGCGGTGCGAAGCGACCAGCACCGAGCCTCTCAGAACCAGCTGAGGAACCGCACGTCGTTGTCGAGCAGGACCCGCATGTCGTCGAGGCCGGTGCGGACCTGGGCCAGCCGGTCGATGCCGAAGCCGAACGCGAAGCCGGAGTACACCTCGGCATCGACGCCGACCGCGGCGAACACGTTGGGATCGACCATGCCGCACCCGCCGAGCTCGATCCACCCCGAGCCCGAGCACGTCCGGCACCCGGCGCCGCCGCAGATCGGGCAGGTGACCTCGAACTCGGCCGAGGGCTCGGTGAAGGGGAAGTAGCTGGGCCGCAAGCGGGCGTGGATACCCGGACCGAAGAACGCGGTGGTGAACGCCTCGATCGTCCCGGCCAGGTCGCCGAAGGTGATGCCGCGGTCGACCACCAAGCCCTCGATCTGGTGGAACACGGGCGTGTGGCGGGCGTCGGGCGTCTCCCGGCGGTAGCAGCGTCCCGGCATGATGGCGTAGATGGGAGGCGGCTGCTGCTGCATGAGGCGGATCTGCACCGGCGAGGTGTGGGTGCGCAGGAGGATGGTCCCGGGGGCGCCCAGCCGCAGGTAGAGCGTGTCCCACATGCTGCGCGCCGGGTGGTCGGGCGGCATGTTGAGGGCTTCGAAGTTGTACCAGTCGGTCTCGGCTTCGGGCCCTTCGGCGACGCGGAAGCCCATGGCGCAGAACGTGTCCTCCAGCTCGTCGCGCACCTGGGTGACCAGATGGAGATGGCCGCGGTCGGGCACCCCCACATCGGCACCGGCTGGTCCGAGAGCGACGGTCTCGGTGAGATCCAGGCGCTCGGCCTCCTGGCGACGGCGGCGGGCCTGGATCGCCAGCTCGTCGGTGCGCGACCGGGCCAGGGCGACGAGGCGGTCGCGGACCTGGTTGAGCGCGTGGCCGGCGTGGCGTCGTTCCGTCGGCGAGAGCGCGCCCAGGCGCCGCTGCAGCCCGGCCAGGGCCGAGCGTTTGCCCGTGGCCGCGCTCTCGGCCGCCCGCAGCGCGTCGGGCGAATCGGCGTCGAGGATCGCCCGCCGAGCCTCGGCTTCCACCATTTCGAGCTCGCCGTCGAAGGTCGCCGTCGACTCGGACCTCATGCCCGGGCCAGTTCCGTGCGGTCGGCGCGCGGCAGGGTGAAGCGGAACGAGCTTCCCTGGCCCAGGGTGGACGTGGCGACCAACTGGCCGCCATGGGCCTCGACCAGACCCCGGCTGATCCACAGCCCCAGCCCCGATCCGGTGGGCTTGCCCTCGGAGCGACGGAAGAACTTGGTGAAGACCTTGGGGAGATCCTGCGATGGGATCCCGGCGCCGTGGTCGGTGACGCTGATGGCCACCTCTTGGTCGTCGTTGCTGGTCTGCACCCGCAAGCCGAGCGGCGACGCGTACTTGCAGGCGTTCTCCAGGAGATTGGTCAGCACCTGCTCGACCTTGTCGGCGTCCGCCCACACCGGCGGGCACTCGGCGGCCAGGTCCAGTCGGGCGTCCAGGTCGGGGTACTCGAGCCGCACCTTGTCCACGATGGCGGGGATGTGGGCGGTCAGGTCGAGCCACTGGCGGCGCAGCATCAACCGGCCCGTCTCCAGTCGGCTGATGTCGAGCAGCTCGGTGATCAACCGGGTGACCCGGTCGGCGTCGTGGTTGACCTGCTCGAGCATCATCCGCTTCTGCTCGTCGTCGACGCGGTCCCAGCGGTTGAGCAGGAGGCTGGTGTAGCCCTTCACCGAGGCGAGGGGCGAGCGCAGCTCATGGCTCACGGTCGACACGATCTCCATGCCCATGGCGGCCTGGTCCTCCCGGCGCGCCGGGTCCCTCAGGGAGATGAGCGCCCCGGTCAGGCGGCCGCCAGGGTCGCGGAGGTAGGTCCCCGTCGCCAGCGTACGCACGTCACGACCGTCGGCTCTCCGCAGGATGACCAGCTGCTCGGCGATGCCGCGCACCGACGTCAGATGGGCGCCCGCGTTCCAGCCGTGCGCCCACACCCGCCGGCCGTCGTGTCCACGCACGGCGAGCAGCTCGCCGCAGTCGGCTCCCACCAGCTCCTTCACCGAGTAGCCGATGAAGCGGGCCATCGCCTGGTTGGCCCGCAGGATCCGGCGCTCAGCGTCCAGGTGCAGAGCCCCGTCGGGCAGGAGGGCGAACAGGTCGCCCTCGGTCGGGGTCACGGCATCGACCCCACGCGCCGCTGGCGGGCGGCCTCGAAGCAGACCACGGCGGCGGCCATCCCGACGTTCAGGGACTCGGCTCGCCCCGCCATGGGGATGCTGACGTGGGCGTCGAGGGTCGCCCGCAGGCTGTCGGGGAGGCCGTGAGCCTCGTTGCCCAGGACCACCGCGATCGGGCCCGTCAGGTCGACGGCGGCGTAGTCAACGCCGCCCCGCGCCTCGGTGCCGAGGGTCTGCAGCCCCCATCGGGCCACTTCTTCCAGGACCTCCTCCGGGTGACCACCCACGACAATCGGCACATGAAATACGGAACCGGCAGACGCACGCACCGCTTTGGGGTTCGACAAGTCGGCAGATCCCACGCAGGAGACTAGTCCGGACGCGCCAGCCGCCTCCGAGGCACGCACGATGGCGCCGGCGTTGCCCGGGTCGCGCACATCCACGCAGACCACGATCAGGTCCGGTCGCCGGCCGGCGAGCTGGTCGAGGGAGACGTCGACCGCGGCGACCACGGCCACCAGCGGCTGGGGGGTGACGGTGTCAACGACCCGAGGGAGGACACCGGGCGCCAGCTCAAAGACCGGCGTGCCGCTCGACGCAGCCCGGTCCACCACGTCGGCAGCCCCGTCACCCGGATGCAGCAGATCGGGGTCCAGGTACAGCGACTCGACCCTCGCCCCGGCGTCGAGGGCGACGTCGATGAGCTTCGCCCCTTCTGCGATCAGGCACCCCTCGGCCAACCGGACGCTGCGTCGGGAGGCCAACCGCCGGACGCGCTGGACGCGCGGGTGACGGTAGGCGAGCCTGCTCAGCTGGCCGCCGGCTCGGCGTCGGAGCCGCCGGCCGCGACGGCGACCGTCACCAGGGCAGCAAAGGCGTCCGGGTCCCGCACAGCGAGGTCGGCCAGCACCTTGCGGTCGACTTCGACGTCGGCCGCCCGGAGGCCGGCGATGAGACGGCTGTAGCTCGTACCGTTGGCTCGGGCGGCGGCGTTGATCCGCTGGATCCAGAGCTGGCGGAAGTCGCCCTTGCGGGCCCGGCGGTCACGGAACGCGTACTGACGCGAGTGCATGACCTGCTCGTGGGCGGCTCGGTAGGACCGGCTCTTGTTTCCGAAGTAGCCGCGCGCCTCCTCGAGGGTGGCCTGTCGGTGCTTCTTGCTGGCGACGGCGCGCTTGACCCGGGCCATGGTGCTCCTTTCTCTGTTGTCGTCTCAGCGTGGTGTCAGCGCCCGACCAGGCGCTTGACCGCTTTGGTGTCGGCGGGGGCGACCTCGGTGGGTCGGGCCAAGCGACGGGTGCGGGTGGAGGGCTTCTTCTCCAGCAGGTGGGAGCGGAACGCCCGCCGCCGGCGCAGCCGGCCGGTGCCCGTGACCTTGAAGCGCTTGGCCGCGCCACGGTCGGTCTTCATCTTCGGCATGGGTTCACGTCTCCTGTGGGGATGGCTGCCCGGCGGCCTCGTTGGGCGCCGGGGCGGCGGCAACCGCGCCGTTGGCGCCGGCGGGCGGGGTGGGCGCGGGCGGCGCGGCTGGCGCGCTGCCGTTGGGTGATGCGTCGGTGGCACGCGCCGCCTTGGTGGCGGCCTGCTGGGCCCGCCGATCGGGGGCGAGGACCATGATCATGTTGCGACCATCCTGCTTGGGAGCCGCCTCCACCTTGGCCACCGATTCGACCGTCTCCGCTACCTGGTCCAGGATCTTCCGGCCCAGCTCGGGATGGCTCATCTCGCGGCCTCGGAACATGATGGTGATCTTGACCTTGTGGCCCTCGCCGAGAAACTTCGCCACCCGACGGGTCTTGGTGTCGAAGTCCCCGCTGCCGATCTTGGGCCGGTACTTCATCTCCTTGATGCTGGTGCTCGTGGTCTTCTTCCGGGACTCTTTGGCCCGCTGGGACGCCTCGTACTTGAAGCGGTTGAAGTCCATGATCTTGCAGACCGGGGGGTTGGCCTCGGGGGCCACCTCGACCAGGTCCAGATCCAGCTGGCGGGCAATCGCCTGCGCTTCGGGCAAGGGCTTGATCCCGAGCTGGTTGCTGTCGGGATCGATGAGGCGGACCTCCCGGGCCCGGATCCGTTCGTTGATCCGATGCTCGTTGTGGTCAGTGGCAGCGGCTATGCGGCATCACTCCTAGGGTCGGACCCCGCCGCTGGCGCGACGAGGGCGGGCGTCGGAAAGCAACGCCCGCCCCAAGGCGGTCGATCGACCCGGGCGCACGCCAGCCCGACGGATCGGCCCAGGTGGCCGGGTGGGGACCGGAGCCCCGCTTCCCGTGTTCAGTTTCATCGTAGGGTACAGCAATGAGCACGCTTTGGACGCCTGACGGCGAACGCCCCATCCGTCGGGAGGGCCGGACCGACCCGTCGCCGGCCGCGTCCTCCCCCGGCCCCGACCCCGGTGCGGCACCGAGCGCCGAGGACCAGCAGGCGGCGGCCGAGCAGATGGCGGAGATGACCGAACGCCTGGCTCGCACGCCCGCCGAGGTGGTGGTGGCCAACCACGCCTTCGGCATGTTCGAGCTGGCGGCCCTCCACCTGTCCCAACAGCCTCCCCAGCTGGACCAGGCGCGCACGGCCATCGACGCCCTGGCCGCCCTGGTCGAGGGCATGGTCGGCCGGCTGGGCGAGCCCGAGGACCAGCTCAAGGAGGGACTGTCCCAGCTGCGGATGGCGTTCGTCCAGATCAGCTCGGCCGAGTCCACGGGCGGGGACGCCGGGGGCGAGTAGCAACTCACGCCGGTCGCACCCGGGCCGCCTCCCAGCGCCCCCGATGGCCGGCCACCACGGCCACGCGCACGGCGGTACCGACGGCGATGCTCCGGGAGCCGTCGGCGATCTGCGTGCAGTGAAACCCGAGCTCGACGCCGGCGTCGTCGGTCACCGTCCCCAGCCCGACGGTCTCGTCGAAGGCGGACACTCGCCCGCCACGCTCGGCCGCCCCGGCGGGCGTCACGGCACGATCTTGGCGATCGGCATCTCGATGATGTCGGTCGCGCCGTGGTCTCTGAGGGTCGGGATGAGGGTGTTGATGGTCGCCTTGGGCACCACGCTCTCCACCGCGTAGTCGTCGGCACCGAACAGCTTGGACACGGTCGGCGACCGCATGGCCGGGAGCAGGTCGATGACCCGGTCGAGGTTGCCCTCGGCCACGTTGAGCTTGACGAGCACCCGGCCCCGGGCGTCGAGCACCCCTTGCAGCAGGGTGAGCAACTGGCCCATGGCGTGGCCGCGCTCGGTGTCGCGGTGCGAGGCGGGGTTGGCGATCAGCTCGGTGTAGGACACCAGGATGGTGTCGATGATCTTCAGACCTGCGGCGCGCAGGGCCCGGCCGGTCTCGGTGATCTCCACCACGGCGTCGGCGATCTCGGGGACCTTGGCCTCGGTGGCGCCGTAGGAGAGGCGCACGTCGGCCTGGACGCCGCGGCCCTGGAGGAAGCGGGTGGTCAGTCCGGGGTACTCCGTGGCCACCCGTGCTCCCTGGGGCAGGTCGGCGGCCTTCTCGACGGGCGAGTCGGCGGCCACGGCGAGCACGACGCGGATGGGTTGGCTGCTCACCTTGCTGTACGGGAGCTCGCCGAGGGAGGTCACGTCGCTGCCCGTCTCCTCGATCCAGTCCCGCCCGGTGATGCCGAGGTCGAACAGACCCTCGGCGACGTAGCCGGGAATCTCCTGGGGCCGCAGGATGCGCACCTCGCTGACCCGGGGATCGTTGATGGTCGCCCGGTAGTCGACGTCCGTGTTGCGCCACACGGGGAGGTCGGCGGCGGCGAACAGGTCCAGGGTCGCCTTCTCCAGGGATCCTTTGGGCAGGACCAGACGCAGCATTCGTTCCCACGCTCAGGTGGCGGGCTTGGGGATCGCCCGCAGCAGCTGGGACATCTCGATCGCCGCCTCCGCCGCCTCGTAGCCCTTGTTGCCCGCCTTGGTCCCCGCCCGCTCGATGGCCTGCTCGACCGTCTCGGTGGTGAGCACGCCGAAGATCACCGGCACGCCGGTGTCGAGCTGCGCCCGCGTCACCCCGGCGGCGCACTGACCGGCGACCAGGTCGTAGTGGCTGGTGGCCCCCCGGATGACCGCACCCAGCACCGCGACCGCGTCGTAGCTGCCTCCGCCGGCGAGGCGGTGGGCGACCAGGGGCAGCTCGAAGGCACCGGGAACCCACGCCACGTCGATGTCGTCGTCGGCCACGCCGTGGCGGCGCAGGCCGTCGGTCGCCCCGGCGAGCAGGGAGTCGGTGATGAAACCGTTGAAGCGCGAGCAGACCAGGGCCACCCGGAGCCCACTCCCGTCCAGCCCGCCCTCGTACGTCGTCACTGGTCCGCCCTCCCCGAGGGCGGACCAGCCTGCCACACCGGCTCGCACGCCAAGAGCGCGCTCACGACGGCGTCTCCCCCAGCTCGCCCACCACTTCGGGGTCGGCAGGGGCGGCGTCGTGTCCGCCGGCAGGATGGACGCCGTCGAGCAGGTGGCCCATCCGCTCGCGCTTGGCTTCCAGGTAGCGCACGTTGTCGGCGGTCACCTCGGTCTGGATGGGCACCTGGTCCACGATGGTGAGGCCGAACCCCTCGATGCCGCCGCGCTTGGCGGGATTGTTGGTCATGATCCGCATGGTCGTCACGCCCAGGTCCACGAGGATCTGGGCGCCGATACCGTACTCGCGACTGTCGACCGGCAGGCCGAGGGCGACGTTGGCGTCGACGGTGTCCAGGCCGCCGTCCTGCAGCTCGTACGCCTCCAGCTTGTGGGCGATCCCGATCCCCCGGCCCTCGTGGCCGCGCAGGTAGACGACCACGCCGACGCCCGCCTTGGCGATCACCTCCAAGGCGGTGTGCAACTGGTTGCCGCAGTCGCAGCGACGGGATCCGAACACGTCACCGGTCAGGCACTCGCTGTGGACCCGAACCAGCACGTCGTCCTGGCCGGCGGGCTCCCCTTTGACGAGGGCCACGTGGGTCTCATTGTCCAGCAGGCTGCGGTAGGCGACGCAGCGAAAGTCGCCCCATTCGGTGGGGACCCGGGCTTCGGCCACCCGGGTGACCAGCTTTTCCTGCCGGCGCCGGTAGCGGATGAGGTCGGCAATGGAGACGAGCGGGAGGTCGTGCTCGGCGGCGAACTTCTCGAGCTCGTCGCGCCGGGCCATCCCCGAACCGTCCTCGGTGACGACCTCGCACAGCACCCCGGCCGGCGGCAGACCGGCCAGGCGGGCGAGGTCGACGGCCGCCTCGGTGTGGCCGGCCCGTTTCAGCACCCCTCCCTCGCGGGCTCGAAGCACGTGGACGTGCCCGGGCCGGGCCAGGTCGGCGGGGCGGGTGGCCGGGTCGATCAGGGCACGGATGGTGGCGGCTCGGTCGGCGGCGGAGATGCCCGTGGTCGTCCCGGCGCGCACGTCGACGGTGACGGTGAAGGCGGTGCGCTGCGACTCGGTGTTGCGGGCGACCATCAACGGCAGGTCGAGGGCGTCGGCGCGGTCATCGGTGATGGGGGCGCAGATGAGGCCGGACGTGTGCCGGACGAAGAAGGCCAGGGTCTCGGTGGTCGCCGCGCTGGCGGCCATGATCAGGTCGCCTTCGTTCTCGCGGTCCTCGTCGTCGACGACCACCACGATCCCTCCCTGACCGATGGCGTCGATGGCCCGCTCGATGGGCGCGAAGGTCACGGGAGTGCCGTTCCGGCCGCGACCAGCTGCTCGACGTACTTGGCGATCATGTCCACCTCCAGGTTGACCGCGGCGCCCGGCTGCCGGCGCCCCAAGGTGGTCACCGACGCAGTGTGGGGGATGATGGCGACCCGGAACCCCTCATCGGTGGGCGCCACCACCGTGAGGCTGCAGCCGTCCACGGTGACCGACCCCTTGGCGACCAGGTAGCGGCGCAGGTGGGTCGGTGCCCGGACCGAGAGATCGGGAGCGGGCTCCAGCACCTCGCCGACGGCGTCGACATGCCCCTGCACCAGATGACCGCCCAGACGGTCGGCGAGGCGCACGGCACGCTCCAGGTTCACGGGATCGCCGGGCTGCAGCTGGCCCAGGTTGGTGCGCCCCAGGGTCTCGGTCACGGCGTCGGCCGCC
Organism: uncultured Actinomycetota bacterium; assembly: GCA_963757175.1. Taxonomy (GTDB): domain Bacteria; phylum Actinomycetota; class Acidimicrobiia; order Acidimicrobiales; family Palsa-688; genus CAVWQR01. The sequence continues at coordinate 307,122 of CAVWQR010000004.1, forward strand.
CACCACCCTGCGCCGGCGTCGACGACCGTCAGGCAGCATCCGTTGACGGCGATGGAGTCGCCGGGTCGGGCATCGGACGCCACCAGGGGGGCGCGGAAGACGAGGCGTTGGCCGCCGTCCGGCGCCTCGGTCCGCCGGTCCAGCTGTCCGAGCTCTTCCACGATGCCGGTGAACACGCCCGCTCCCCTACGCCGCCGCCAGCTCGACGCGCAGGTCGCCGTCGAGCGAACGCACGTCGATGACCCGGCCCCGCCAAAGGTCGTCCACCGTCGCTGCCCCCGGACCGGCGAACGCGGGGCGGGCGTCGTCGCCTCCGAACAGCGCGGGGGCCAGGTACAGCACGTACCGGTCGACCAGGCGCTGGCGGTGGAACTCGCCGGCGACGGTCGCCCCGCCCTCGACCAGGACCTGCACGATGTCCCGCCTGCCCAGGTCGTCGAGCACGGCGGGGAGCGGTCCGGACAGCTCGATGGCGGGATGGACGGCGGCGCCGGCGGGGGCGGTGCCCAGCACCACGCGCTGCGGCTGGGCGCCGGTGTCCCGGCAGAGACGTACGGTCAGGGCCGGGTCGTCGACCCGCACGGTCCCCGCCCCGACCAGCACGGCGTCGCTCTCGGCTCGCAGCCGGTGGGCGTCGCCCCGAGCCCGCGGTCCCGTCAACCACCGGCTGGAGCCGTCCGGCGCGGCGATGCGCCCGTCGAGCGTGGCCGCCAGCTTGAGCACCACCCACGGCCGTCCCGTCCGGCGGTGCTTGACATACGGGGCCAGCAGCTCGGCGACCTCCTCGGCACCAACCCCCACGTCCACCTCCACCCCGGCGTCGCGCAGGCGGCGCACGCCCGCACCCCGGACATGCTCGTCGGGATCCTCGATCCCCACCACCACCCGGGCCACACCGGCCGCGATCAAGGCGTCGGCGCACGGCGGCGTGCGCCCGTGGTGGGCGCAGGGCTCGAGGGTGACGTAGGCGGTGGCACCGGCCGCACTGGGTCCGGCGAGCTCGAGGGCCACCGCCTCGGCGTGGAGCCCTCCGGGGGGCCGGGTGGCGCCTTCGCTGGCCGGCGCGTCGCCGTCGGGGACGATGACGCAACCGACCCAGGGGTTCGGGGAGGTGACGGCCCGCACCGTCCTGGCCGCGGCGATCGCCTCGCCCATCCACGCCCGGTCGTCGGCCGCCCGCGCCGTCTCGTCGGTCACGGGTGCTCCGTGGGCTGGCCGGCGGCGAGCGCGAGGGCGTGGTCGAGGACGTCGATCACCGCGGCCAGGCTCTCGGCCGCGCCTTTCGGCGAGCCGGGCACGTTGAGGATGATGCTCCGGCCGCGGATGCCGGCGACGCCCCGTGACAGCCGGCCCAGGGGGCTGGTCGCCCGCATGGCCTCGGCCAGGCCGGGCGCGTCCCGCTCGATGACCTCGCGGGTGCCCTCGGGGGTCTGGTCCCGGGGCCCGAAGCCGGTCCCCCCGGTGGTCACCACCAGGCCGGCGAACCCGGACGTCAGGCGGGCCAGCTCACCGGCGACGGCGGCGACGCCGTCGGCGATCACCGAGCGTTCGACCACCTCGAAGCCACCGGCGGTCAAGGCATCGGCCAGAGCCGAGCCGGACTCGTCCTCGCGCCTGCCGGTAACGACCCCGTCGGAGACGGTGACGATCTTCGCCGGGTGGGCCGCGCCCTCCAGGGGCGGTGGCTCGGCTCCGAAGCGCCCCCCGGTCATGGCTGCTCCGCGGCCCGTGCCGCGGTGGCTCGAACGGCGGCCGCTCGGATGGCGCCGGCGGCGGCCACCGGTTCGTCGGCATCGAAGATGGCGCTGCCGGCCACGAACGTGTCCGCCCCTGCCTCGGCGGTGGCCGGCACGGTCTCGACGTCGATGCCGCCGTCGACCTCGATGTGCAGGTCGAGGCCGTTGTCGGTGGCCGCCCGCCGGCCGCGGCGGATCTTGTCCACCACCTCGGGGATGAAGCGCTGTCCGCCGAAGCCGGGGTGCACGCTCATGACCAGCAACAGGTCGATGCGAGCCAGCCAAGCCTCGACCGCTTCGAACGGCGTTTCCGGGTTGACGGCCAGCCCCACGTCCAAGCCCAGGGACCGCATCTGCTCGATGAGCCCACCGGTGTCGCCGACCTCGATGTGGACGGTGCAGTGGTCGGCCCCCGCCGCCTGGAACGCCTCCAGGTAGTCGCCGGGGTTGGAGATCATCAGGTGGCAGTCGAGGAAGGCGTCGGTGTGGCGACGGATGGCCGCGACCACCGGAGGGCCGATGGTCAGGTTGGGGACGAAATGCCCGTCCATCACGTCCACATGCAGCAGGTCGGTTTCGGGCGCGACCCGGTCGATATCGCGGCCGAGGCAGGCGAAGTCGGCGGACAGAAGCGATGGGGCGATACGGACCATCACCACGCAGGGTACCGGGGGCGCCGCCTCGGTCAGCGGGGAGCGCGTCCCACTTACTGGCACACGGGTTCGCTCGCAAGCTCGCTCACTGTCACACGGGTTCGCTCGCAAGCTCGCTCACTGGCCCGGGGGGGCGCGCAGGGCGAGGAGGAACATGCCGTCCGTTCCCGCCGTCTGGGGCAGGAGAAGGGCGCCGCGCCCCGCCGGCTGCCACGGCGCGCCCGGAGGCGGGAGGGGACGCCAGTCGGGATACCGGGCGGCCAGCCAGCGGTCGACACCGGCCGTCTCCGGGCGGGTGAGGGTGCACACGCTGTAGACCAACCGGCCCCCGGGGGCCACCAGGGCCAGGGCGGCGGTGAGCAACTGGCGTTGCAGGGCGGCCAGCCGCTCCACGTCGCCGGCCCGGACCCGCCAGCGGGCATCCGGGCGCCGGCGCAGCACCCCCAGCCCCGAGCAGGGCGCGTCGACGAGCACGGAGTCGAAGCTTCGGGGCACCAGCGGTGGTCGCCGGCCATCGGCCACCATCACCGCCAGCTCACCGAGGTCCAGACCCCGGGCGGTGGCGGCCACCACCGAGGCGCGCGCCGGATCGATGTCCGCGGCCACGACCCAGGCCCCGGTGCCGGCGAGGGCCGTCGCCTTTCCGCCGGGCGCGGCGCACACGTCCAGCACTCGTTGGCCCGGCTCCGCCCCGATGTGGTCGGCGACCAGCTCGCTGGCCAGGTCCTGGATGTACCCGTCGGCCCGCCGGCGCACCTGGGCCGGGCGGTTCATCTGCTCCAGGGCGCCTCGCCCGTCCGCCGGTCCCAGGTCGGCGGTGAGGCGGTCGATGATCCAATCGGGATAGCTGAGCGCGGTGGCCTCGTCCGGCCAGCGGATCGGCCCGGCGGCCGCCTGCTCGGCGATGCGCCGCAGCACGGCATTGACCAGTCCCCGGCCCGGGCCGGGGACCTCGGCCGCAGTGGCGGACACGGCTGCGTGGGCGGGCGTGTGCAGAAACGCCAGCTGATAAGCACCGGCGCGGAGAGCGGCGCGCACGTCGGCGTCGAGCGGACGTCTCGGTTTTCCGCCGGCGGCGGGGCGGACGAAACCGTCGATCAGCCAGTCGCACGCCCGGCGCATCCGTTGCGTCCCGTACACCAGCTCGGTGGCGAACCCCCGATCACGATCCTCCAAACGGGTGCCGGCCAACCGGGCGGCCAGGGCGACGTTGGCGCGCGCCCCGCGGTCCACTTCGACGAGCACGTCGAGCGCCACCCGACGGGCGGTGACGGGCCCGGTCACGGACCGAGGCGCTCGCCCGGCGGTATCCGCGCGCCGCGCACCCAGTCCTCCGCAGGCATCGCCGGCCGACCTTCGGGCTGGACGACGGCGAGGGCCAACGCTCCGGTACCGGACGCCACCCGCACCCCGGCCAGCTCGCCCGGCGGCGAGCCCGTCCCCGCCACGGGGCGGGCATCCAGCACGAGGAGGCGCTTTCCCCGCCACGTTGTCCACGCCCGACCCACTCGCACCACCCGGGCCAGCTGCTCCGCCGGCGCCGCCCAGTCCAGACGCAACTCGTCGGGCTCGATCTTGGCCGCGTAAGTGACCTCGCCGTGCTGGGGCTCGGGCTCGTCGAGGCCGACCGCCAGCGTCTCGCACAACAGCCGCGGTGCCCAGCTCGCCCAGCCTGCTCCGCAGGGCGGCCGCGGTCTCGTCGGCACCGATCGGCGTCGCTACCCGGGCGTACACCCCGCCCGTGTCCAATCCCTCCTCGAGCGCCATCACGCACACCCCGGTCTCGGCGTCGCCGGCGAGAATGGCCCGCTCCACCGGCGCCGCCCCTCGCCAGCGGGGCAGCAGCGAGAAATGCACGTTGCACATGGCCAGCGCCTCCAACACCGGGCGGCGGATGAGCCGCCCGTAGGCGACCACCACCCCCAGGTCGGCGCCCATCTCGACCGCCGCCTCCGGACCGGTGCGCACGGGAATGCCCATCGCCGTGGCCGCCGCCTTGACCGGGCTCGGCGTCGGTGCACCCCGCCGGCCCCGGCGCTTGTCCGCCCGGGTGACGGCGACGACCACCTCGAAGCCGGCGCCGACGAGCCCGGTCGAGCGCGCCGGCCGCCACCTCCGGCGTGCCGAGGAAGGCCAACCGCTGCGGACGTCCCCGGGGGGGACGGGCCAGACCAGCGCCGTTAGTCAAATGCGGATGTCTCGGCCCGCCGGCGGAGCTCTTTCATCGCCGCCTTGCGCTGGGACTTGTCCAGCATGTCGATCAGCAGCTTCCCGTCGAGGTGGTCGAGCTCGTGCTGAAAGCAGCGAGCCAGTACCTCGTCGGCTTCGATGGAGATTGTGTTGCCGTCGAGGTCGTACCCCGTCAGATGGACTTCTTTGGGGCGGACGATGGGAAAGAACAGCCCCGGGATGGACAAGCATCCCTCGTCGAACTCCCACTCGCCCCGGCTCTCGGCGATCGTCGGGTTGATGATGGTGATCGGAACCGAGTCATCCTCCCGGAGCTGGTAGACGAACAAGCGCTTGCCCACGCCGACCTGCGGGGCGGCCAACCCGAGGCCGTCGGCGTCGTGCAGGGTGTGGACCATGTCCGACGCCAGCTGGACCAACGACCCGTCGACGTCGGTGATCTCGGTGGCGCGCTGCGTCAGCACCGGGTCCCCGAACAGGCGGATCTGGTAGTTGGCCATGGGTTGATGGTACCGGCGCCGATCGGGTGGAAGCCGCTCGCCGGTACCCTCGGCCCTGCCATGCCCGGTGGTCACTATTTCGACGCCGAACCGGCCGCCGCGTCCCGCCCGGCAACCGTCGAGCTCCGCCTGCCCGACGGTCCCGTCGAGCTCGTCTCCGACCGGGGGGTCTTCTCCGCCTCGCGCGTCGACCCGGGCACCGCCGCCCTGTTGCGTGCCGTGGCCCCCGACCCGACCGACGGCGACCTCCTGGACCTGGGTTGCGGCTACGGACCCATCACCGTTGCCCTCGCCCGGCGCAACCCGGCCGCCTCGGTGTGGGCGCTGGACGTCAACGCCCGGGCCCGGGAGCTGGTGGCGCGCAACGCGGCGCGCCTCGGACTGGGCAACATCCGCCCGGTCGGCGCCGGCGACGTCCCCGAGGGGCTGCGGTTCGCGCAGGTGTGGTCCAACCCGCCCGTTCGCATCGGCAAGCCGGCGCTGCACGAGCTGCTGGGCCACTGGCTGGCGCGCCTCGCCGACGGCGGGCAGGCGTGGCTGGTGGTGCAGCGTCACCTGGGTGCGGACTCGTTGTCGGCCTGGTTGGGCGCCGAGGGGTGGGCCGTGCGCCGGGTGGCATCCAAGGCCGGCTACCGGGTGCTCGAGGTGCGGCGCCCGTCATGAGACAGCTGGGCGCCACGGACCTCAAGCGGCTCCACCGGGAGTGGAACCGCCGAACCTCCGGGCGGGTGGCGTTGCTCCTCGACGGCGTCCAGTCCCCCTTCAACGTGGGCGCCATCGTCCGCACCGCCGCCGCCTACCGCGTCGACCAGCTCTACCTGGCCGGCGAGACCACGTCGCCGGCCCACCACCGCGCCGGGCGCACGTCGATGGGCACCGAGCGCTACCTGTCGTGGTCGGCGTTCGACCGGGGCGCCGACGCGGCCGACGCCGCCCGCGACGACGGCTACAGCGTGGTGGCGCTGGAGCTGGCCGAAGCGGCCGTTCCCTTCCACCAGCTGAGCGTGGGACCCGATGTGTGTGTCGTGGTGGGCCACGAGGACCGGGGCATCGCCCCGGCGACGCTCGCCGCGGCCGACGCCGTGGCCTTCCTGCCCCAGCTCGGCCGGGTGGGCTCGCTCAACGTGGCCACGGCCGCCGCCATTGCCATCTGGGAGCTGCGCCGGCGCGCCTGGGCGTGACCACCGGCGCGCCTGAGCGTGACCACCGGGCCCGTCGCTAAAGTGAGGCCGACGGCGCACGGGGAAGGGTCGCACGATGAATGGTCCTGGGGAGACCGGCAGAGGTCCACGGCCGGGGCGGGGCCGCCGGCTGGGGCGGGGGCGGCCGCTCCTTGCCTTGGTCGCGGCTTCGATCGCTGCTTCGGTCGTGCTGGTCGCTGCCGCCCTGGCCACCATCGTGGCTGGGCCGGCGGGCGCGACCGGCGCTGGCATGGCGGGCGGCGGTCCCATCAACCAGACGTACGTGGCGCTGGGCGACTCTTTCGCCGCCGGCCCGCTCCTGCCGGATCAGGTGGCCCTCGACCCCTGCCTGCGCTCCGACCACGACTACGCCCACCTGGTCGCCGAGGCCTTGTCGGTCAGGACCTTCCGCGACGTCACCTGCAGCAGCGCGACCACCGCCAACGTTCTCACCACACCCCAACCGCCCTATCTGCCGTGGGATCCCAGCGTCCCACCGCAGATCGATGCGGTCACGCCCGACACCACCCTGGTCACCATCACCATCGGGGCCAACGACGCCGACCTGACCGGCCTGGCCACCAAGTGCATCAATCTGCTCCCGCCCCCGTTCGGCACGTCGTGCGAAGCGACCGACACGGCCGGCGGCGTCGATCGGGGAGCGCAGGCGGTCGATGCCGCGGCCGTCAACGTGGGAGCGGTCATCGACGCCGTCCACCAGCGGGCGCCGCACGCACGGGTCCTGGTGACCAGCTACGGCGACTACCTCCCGCCCGGCGGCTGCTACCCGCTCGTGCCGGCGTGGCCCCAGGACGCCAACTACATCCAGGGCCTCATCGACCGCCTCGGGCGCGACACCGCCACCGTGGCCGCCGCCCGCCACGCCGCCTACGTCGACTTCATCACCCCCGGATCGGCCGACACCGCCTGCCAGCCCGTCGTCAACTGGGTGACCGGCATCTTTCCCACCGGGACGGGAGTGACGCCGCTGCACCCCACCCTGCTGGGCGAGGCCAACTTCGCCCGCATCATCGTCGCCGACCTCGCCGGCGCCGTCCCGTAGTCCGCTCCCGGTCGGCGTCGGCGGGCGGGGCCGCGGCCGGTGGCTGCTGTACCCCGGAGAGCGGTTTTCGGTGCCATCGGGCTCCTGTCGTGGCCTTTCTGTCTCATCCCATGCCTGTCGTGGCCCCTCCGGCTGACCCCTTGGGACGAACCGGCCGCAACCGGGCGCCACGCTGACGGAGAGGCCACAGACCGCCGGCCGCGCCCCCACGAACCCCGGCCGGCTACAGGCGCGGGGGGTCCACGGCCACCTTGAGCCCCCCGCCCGCCCCCCGTGACGGGGGGCGCGGCCCCGCGCCGGGCGCCGCCACCGCCCCGGCGAGCCCGTCGCACAGCGTCGGGTGGTCGGCAGCCCGGACGAGCCACCGGTCACGATCGGGGCCGACCACCTCCAGCCGCGCCGCCCCCCGCCGCCGGCCCCGCCGGCACCCAGCGCCGCTGCCAGCTCGGCCGCCCCCGTGCCCCGCACCGTGGCCAGGGCCACGGCCGGCGGCAGGCGCAGGGCGGCGCGCAGCTCGGCCTCCTCTTGGTCGCCGACGCCCGGGTCGGCGGTCGCCGCGGCGCGCACCGCGGGATGGTCCGGCAGCCGGGTCTGCACCAGCACCCGCCCGTCGCGCCGCCGGCCGCCCACCAGGCGGGCGGCGCGGGCCAGCATGGCCAACGCTTCCTCCCCCGCCCGGAAGCGGGGAGCCAGCAGTTCCTGATCGAAGTCGACGAACACCACGGCATCGAGCGGGCCGGACCGGTGCAGGATGGCCTCGGTCCCGATCGCCACCGGCACGGTCACGGTGTCCCCTTTCGCCGGACCGCTCACCTCGCCGACCGGCCTTGCCGATCAGCGCCTCGAGCTCTTCGCGCGCCCGGGTCACCCCGACACGCAGCACCTTGAGGCGGGTGGAGCCGCACCGGCTGCACACCGGAGGTCGAGCCAGTCCGCACGCACGACAGACGAGCGGGCGCACTCCGGACTCCGACAGCGCTTCGGCCTGGCTCAAGGCTCCCCCGCAGCGCTCGCAGCGGGCCAGCTCGCCGCACGCCGCGCAGGACAGCAGCCGACCCCGTCCTCGGCGGTTGAGTACCAGCGCCACCCGCTCGGACTCCCGCACCAGACGCACCAGCCGCTGGGACCACAGGCCGAGCCGGGGGTCGTCTCCGCGTCGGTCGATCACCTCCAGGCGCGCCCACCCCGCCTGCTCGGCGTGGCGGCTGGGCCGCAAGAGCGGGCCCGCGGTCTGCAGCTCGAGCGTGGGGCACGGTGACACCAGCAGGCAGGCCACGCCGGCCCGCCGGGATCGTTCCGCCACCACCACGGCCGCGTTCCAGGTGGGAACCGACTCCTGAGCCAGGCTCTCGTCATGTGCGTCGACCACGACGACCGCGGCCAGACCCGGACAAGGCGCCCACGCCGCCGCCCGGGTGCCCACGACGACATCGCAGCCGGCCCGGGCCTGGGCCCAGTCCCCCGGCATCAGCGCCACCCGGCGTCCGCCGCGGCGGAGGCGGTCGGCGAGGACGCCGGCACGCGTGGCCGTGGGCACGATCACCAGCGTGGGTCCAGCCGCCGCGACCTGGGTGATCAGCGGGGTGAGATCGGCGGCCGGGGGCAGGCGCAACACGCTCGTGGCGCCGCCCGTGACGCCGCCGCCCACCGCCACGCCCCAGCCGGAGCGCCCGCCCCGCTGACGCCGCCGCTCGCGGGAGGCGCGGCACCGCCCAGGCGGGCGAGGCGGTGCGCAGGAAGTGCGCCCGCCGCCCCGCCCAACGCCAGGCCGCCCACCCGGCCAGCTCCACCAGCTCCTCCGCCGGTCCCCAGCCGCGGACCTTGGCCAGCGGCCGCAGCGCCACCCCCGCCGGCGGGACGACGTCGGCGGCGACCACCCAGCCCCCGACGCGCCGGCCGCCGAGAACGACACGAACCATCGTCCCCACGCCCACCTCGCCCGCCACCTCGCTGGGCACGAGGTAGTCGAACTCCTTGTCGATCCCCACCACGTCGGGCAGCACCCGGGCCACCCGCGGAGCGGCCAAGCGCGCCGGCCTACAACCCCAGCGCGCTGCGGAACTCGGGGAGCTTGGAGGTCTGCTCCCAGCTGAACTCCTTCTCGCTGCGTCCGAAGTGGCCGTACGCCGCCGTCTTGCGGTAGAGGGGGCGGCGCAGATCGAGGTCGCGGATGATGGCGGCCGGACGGAGGTCGAACACCTCGCCGATCGCCGCGCTGATCTTGCCCGGGTCGACGTTCTCGGTGCCGAACGTCTCCACCATCACCGACACCGGGCGGGCCACGCCGATGGCGTAGGCCACCTGGATCTCGCAGCGGCGGGCGGCGCCGGCGGCGACCACGTGCTTGGCCACCCAGCGGGCGGCGTAGGCGGCCGAGCGGTCCACCTTGGAGGGGTCCTTGCCGCTGAACGCGCCGCCGCCGTGGCGGGCGGTGCCGCCGTAGGTGTCCACGATGATCTTGCGGCCGGTGAGGCCGGCGTCGGCGTGCGGGCCGCCCTGCTCGAACTTGCCCGTGGGGTTGGTCAGGATGTCGTAGCGGTCGTCGGCGAAGGCGTCAGGGACGAGCGGGATGATGACGTGGTCGCGCAGGTCGGGCTTGAGCAGCGTCTCCAGGTCGACGGTGGGACCGTGCTGGGTGGAGATGAGCACGGTGCGCAGGCGGACGGGGCGCCCGTCTTCGTAGTCGAAGGTGACCTGGGTCTTGCCGTCCGGGCACAGGTAGGGCAGCACGCCGGCCTTCCGCACCTGGGCCAGGCGCTGGGCCAGGCGGTGGGCCAGCCAGATCGGCATGGGCATGAGATCGTCGGTCTCGTCGCAGGCGTAGCCGAACATCATGCCCTGGTCGCCGGCGCCCTGGGCGTTGAGGACGTCCTCGCCACTGCTGCCGGCGCGGACCTCGAAGGCGGTGTCGACGCCCTGGGCGATGTCGGGTGACTGGGTGCCGAGCGAGACGGTGACCCCGCAGGTCCGACCGTCGAAGCCCATGGCCGAGCTGGTGTAGCCGATGGAGGTGACGACCTCGCGCACCAGCTCGGGGATCTCCACGTACGCCTTGGTGGTGACCTCGCCGGCGACGACGACGAGGCCGGTGGTGAGCAGCGTCTCACACGCCACCCGCGACATGGGATCCTCCTGGAGCATGGCGTCGAGCACGGCGTCGGAGATCTGGTCGGCCATCTTGTCGGGATGGCCTTCGGTCACCGACTCGGAAGTGAAGGTCCAGCTGGTCACGATTGCTCCTCGGGGGACGAAGTTGGGGAAAGGGGGTGCCGCCGGGGCCGGTCGTCCAGGCGGGACGTGATGGCGTCGACCACGGCGGCGGCGATCGTCGCTTTGGCGGACAGGGGTACCTCGGTCACGTCCCCCGTGGCGGAGACGATGGTGACCGCGTTGGTGTCGTAGGCGAAACCGGTGGCGGGGGCGGCGACGTCGTTGGCCACCAGCAGGTCGACGCCTTTGGCCGTCAGCTTGTCCCGGGCCAGGTCCGCCAGGGATCGGCCCGGGGCGAGCGTCTCGGCGGCGAAGCCGACCAGGACCTGGCCGGGACAGCGATGACGGCCCAGGGCGGCGAGGATGTCCGGGGTGGCCTCCAGGGTCACCCGGGGCACGCCGTCGGCCTTCTTGATCTTGGCGTCGGCGGGCTGCGCCGGCCGGAAGTCGGCGACCGCGGCGGCCATGACCACGATGGCGGCCCGGCTGGCGGCCTGGGCGACGGCCTGCTCCATCTCCCTCGCCGTCTCCACCGCGACGACGTCGACGCCGGCGGGGACGGGAAGCTCGACCGTCGTGATGAGGGTCACCTGGGCCCCGCGGGCAGCCAGCTCGGCGGCGATGGCGTATCCCTGCTTGCCCGACGAGCGGTTGCCGACGAAGCGAACGGGATCGATCGGCTCACGGGTGCCGCCCGCGGTGACCAGGGCGCGCGTCCCGTCGAGGGGGCGTTCGACGCCGAGTACCGCCGTCGCCGCGGCCACGATGTCGGCGGGGTCGGCCAGCCGTCCGGCGCCGTGGTCGCCGCCGGCCAGACGACCGGTGGTCGGCTCCACCACGTGAACCCCCCGTCGCCGCAACGTGGCCAGGTTCTCCGCCACCGCCGGGTGCTCCCACATCTCGGTGTGCATCGCCGGGCACACCACGACCGGGGCCCGGGTGGCGAGGAGCGTGGCCACCAGCAGGTCCGAGGAGATACCGGCCGCGTACGAGCCCAGCACCCGGGCCGTGGCGGGCACGACCACCACCAGGTCGGCGCCCTGGCCCAGGCGGGTGTGGGGGATGGGCTCGGGGCTTTCCCACAGCGAGGTGCGCACCGGTTCGGACGCCAGCGCCGACAGGGTGGCGGCGCCGACGAAGCGCAAGGCCCCCTGGGTCATGATCGGCGACACGAAGGCCCCGGCGTCAACCAGGCGCCGGCACACCTCGATGGCCTTGTAGGCGGCGACGCCGCCCGTAACCCCGAGCACGATGCGCCGGCCGGTGAGCGGCGGCGCAGGCGTGGCTATTGCTCGGTCTCCGGGGCGTCGCCCTCGTCGGTCGGCTCGGCGCGGTGGAAGCCGATCTTGGCCGCGGCGATCTCCTCCAGGGCGATCGACAGCGGCTTGCGGGACACCGACGTCACCTGCGGGGGCACGATGGTCCCCAGGCCCTCGCCCAACTGGTTGAAATAGGAGTTGATCTGCCGGCCGCGCTTGGCTGCGAGGGACACCAGCGAGAACTTGGAATCGACCCGGGCCAGGAGGTTCTCCACCGGCGGGTCCATCATGGTTAGCTGGCGTTCGGCCATGCGCGCTACGGCTCCTCGATCAGTGTTCCCGGGCGGGCGGTGAACGCCGCCCCGCCCGGCGGGCGGCGGCCAGTATACCGGCCACCTCCCGGGCCGCCCGGTCGACGTCGTCGTTGACCACCTCGGCGTCGGCCAGGCCGCGTGCGAGCTCCACCTCACGCCGCCCCTGCTGGACGCGCCGGTCGATGCTGGCGTCGTCGTCGCCGCGCCGTTGCATCCGCTCCCGTTGCGCCTCCTCTGTCGGCGCGACGATCAGCACCACCACCGCGTCGGGATGGGCCGCCTTGACCTGGCGAGCGCCGTTGGGCTCGATCTCCAGGAGCACGTCGGCGCCGGGCGGCGGTTCCGGTACGGGCGTGCCGTACAGCTGGCCGTTGGGGGCGAACTCGTTCCACTCGAGAAACCCTCCCGCCGCCAGTCGCTTCTCGAACGTCTCCCGGTCCACAAAGCAGTAGGCGTCGGCCGGCTCGCCGTCCCGGCGCCGGCGGGTGGTCCACGAGCGTGACAGCCACAGATCGGAGTCCAGCTCGAGCAGGCGGCTCGCCAGCGTCCCCTTGCCCACGCCCCCCGGGCCCGACACCACCAGGATGAGGGGGGTGTCCGGCGCGGCCAGGTTATCCGTGCGGTCGCTTGGCACCGCCGGCGGTGCTCAGCCCAGCTTCTCGAACAGCTTCTTGCGCTGCTGCTCACCCAGACCCTGCACCCGCCGGGTCTCGCTGATGCCGATCTCCTCCATGAGGCGCCGGGCCTTGACCTTGCCCAACCCGGGCAGGCTCTCGAGGACCGACAGCACTTTCATCTTGCCGATCACCTCATCGCTGGAGGCTTGGCCGAGCAGCTCTTTGAGGGTGAGCGATCCCATCTTGAGCTTCTCTTTCAGCTCGGCGCGCAAGCGTCGCGCCGTGGCCGCCTTCTCCAGGGCGGCCTGACGTTGATCGGGGGAAAGCGAGGGGGGCTGCGGCATAGCCAAACCCTAGCCGCGTCGCTCCGGTCGTCCCGAGCCGCGCTCACTGGCCGAGAAGCCAGCGGTCCGGAGCGATGAGCTCGGCCGCGCCCGGTGGGCCCCAGGACCCCTTGGCGTACACCACCGGCTTGGGCTTGTCGTGGAGGAGCACGTTGACCGCCTTCCACGCGTCGGCCAGGCCGTCGGGGCGAGTGAACGTGGACCGGTCGCCGATCATGGCCTCGTAGATGAGTCGGGAGTAGGCGGGCAGCACGGGGGTGTGGAACGCCTGGCCGAGCGGCAGGTCGGCCTCGGCCGGGGCCAGGGTGAAGTCGACCCCGGGCTTCTTGGCCACCAGCGACAGCCGGATGGCGTCTTCGGCCAGGTCGAAGGTGAGCACGTTGCCCTCCACCGCCACGCCCTCGGGACGCTCGGGCGGTGGTCGGAACATCAGGCTCACCCGCTGGCCGGAGGCGGTCAGACACTTGCCCGTGCGCAGGTAGAAGGGAACGCCGCGCCAGCGCTGGTTGTCGATCCACAGCCGCAGGGCGACGAACGTCTCGGTCTGCGAATCGGGCGCCACCCCGTCGACCGTGCGGTAGCCGTCGTACTGGCCGAAGCAGAACTCGTCACGAGCGATGGGTCGGAAATGGCCGATGACCCGCTCGCGCGCCGCGCCCACGTGCTCGGGACCGAACGATCGCGGCGGCTCCATGGCCACCTCGGCCGCCAGCTGGAAAAGGTGGGTGACGATCATGTCCAGCGACGCGCCGGTGGCGTCGTAGAACGAGCCCCGGGTGGACACGTCCAGGGTCTCGGGCACGTCGATCTGCACCGAGGAGATGTGGCGGTGGTCCCACGCCCCGGCGAACAGCCCGTTGGCGAAGCGCAGGACGTGGACGTCCTGGGTCGCCTCCTTTCCCAGGAAGTGGTCGATGCGGTAGATCTGCGATTCGTCGAAGGCGGCGTGGGCCGCCCGGTCGAGCTCCTCGAACGTCTTCACGGAGGTGCCGAACGGCTTCTCGTAGACGATCCGCGAGCCCTGGGCCAGGTGGTGGGTGGCGATGGCGTTGGTCATGCCGATGAACGCGGTCGGCGGCACCGCCAGGTAGTGCAGCAGCGGCGCGTCGCCGCCGAGCTCCTGGCGCGCTTCGTCGATGACTTCGAGCAGGCTGCCCGGATTGTCGGTGTCGAAGCCTCCGCCGGCGAAGCAAAGGCTGGCGGCGAAGCTGTCCCACGGTCCTTCCGACGGCTTGGGGCCGAACGTCTCCAGGCTGTCGTGGACGCGGGCTCTGAAGTCCTCGTGGGAGACGTCGCCTCGCCCGTTGCCGACCAGGCGCCACCGCTCCGGCAGCAGCCCGGTCTGGGCCAGGCGGAAGAGGGCGGGGAGCACCAGCCGGTGCGACAGGTCGCCTGTCGCCCCGTAGAGCACGAACACCATGGGCGGGGGCAGGAGCCGTTCGTCCATCTCAGTCACCTCCAGTGAGCTTGGCCGCGGCCGCGGCGGGGTCGGCGGCGGCGGTGACCGCCCGCCCGACGATCAGCAGATCGGCGCCGGCGAGCAGCGCTTCTCCAGTGGTGGCGAAACGCTTGGCGTCGCCGCTGGTCTCGGGGGGCCGGATCCCGGAGACGGCGGTCATCATCTTCGGGGCCAGCTGCTTGACCTCCACCAGATCGGGCACCGAGCACAGCACGCCGCGACAGTGGGCCGCGCTCGCGGCTCGCACCCGCTGGTCGAGAAGGTGGGTGTCCCCCGGCGGGTCGCTGATCAGCGCCAGCACGGCCAGCGCCCCCGGGGGCTCCAGCTCGGCCCGGCGGGCCCCTTCCGTCAGGCCGGAGACGCCGGCGCGCAGGGCGACCGGGCCGGCGACGGCGTGGAGGCTCAGATAGGAGACACCGAGCGACCCCAGAACCCGGCCCGTCTTCTCCACCGTGTTGGGAATGTCCGCCAGCTTGAGGTCGAGAAAGACGCGGTAGCCCTCGTCGATGAGCGCGGGCACGATCGAAGGGCCGACCGCACTGAACAGCTCGGGCCCCACCTTGGCCACGGCGAACCATTGCTTGAGCTGGCGGGCGAGTCGGAGGGCGAGCA
This sequence comes from uncultured Actinomycetota bacterium, assembly GCA_963757175.1. GTDB lineage: Bacteria > Actinomycetota > Acidimicrobiia > Acidimicrobiales > Palsa-688 > CAVWQR01. The sequence goes on from CAVWQR010000004.1 coordinate 322,260, forward strand.
CCCGGTCGTCGACGTCGAGCGCCAGGGCCAGGCGGTCGCGCGTGACAGGGCCGGGCATGGCGCCGTTCCTAGCAGAAGCGGTGGGCCCGGCCCACGAGGTCGTCGAGTGCCTTCACCCCATGGCGGGTGCACCAGCGACGCAGTTCGGCCAGAACCCGGGCCGGCGCGCGCGGGTCGGCGAAGGTGGCCGTCCCCACCTGCACGGCGTCGGCGCCGGCGGCGAGCAGCTCGGCGGCGTCCTCCCCCGTCATCACCCCACCGACACCGACGATGGGCGCTCGCGGGTGGGCGACGCGGCATTCGTAAACGGCGCGCACGGCCACGGGATGCAGGGCCGGCCCCGACAGGCCACCGCCACCGGCGCCCAGGCGCGCCGCGCCGGTCGCCGGATCGAGGGCCAGACCCATCACCGTGTTGGTCAACACCAGGGCGTCGGCGCCGGCGCCGAGCACGGCGGCGGCGATGGCGGGCAGGTCGGTGACGTTGGGGCTGAGCTTGACCCACAGGGGCAGGGCGGCGGCGAGGCCGGCACGCGCCGCCGCGGTGGCTGCCGCCGCCTGGGTGTCGGAGTGGGCGAACATCCGTTGCCGGTCCTCGACGTTGGGACAGGAGATGTTGGCTTCCACGGCCACGACCCCGGCCGGTCGGGCGGCGGCCACCGCCGCGGCCACGGAACGGTACTCCTCGACGCAGGTGCCCCAGATGCTGATCACCACGCGCGCCCCCGTGGCCGCCAGCGGAGGGTGGTCGCGGGCGAGCCAGTCGGCCACGCCCGGGTTCTGCAAGCCCACGCTGTTGAGCATTCCCGCCGCCGACTGGTGCACCCGGGGCGCGGGGTTGCCCGGCCACGGCTTCGCCGACAGCGACTTGACCACCACCGCGCCCAGCGAGGACAGGTCGACGTACGCCCCCAGCTCGGCGCCGTGACCGGCGGTCCCCGACGCGGTCATGACCGGGTTGGGGAGGGTGACGGCGCCCACCCGGGCGGCCAGATCGGGCCTCATACCAGCGGCAGCTGCCCGTCCGCGTGGTGCTCCTGCAGGCTGCGGACGGCCAAGGGATGCGTCGCCCGGTCGGCGATTCCCGCCACCGCGGCCCGGGCCGCGGCCACGGTGGTCAGGCAGGACACGCGCTGGGAGTTGGCCGCCCGGCGGATGTGGGCGCCGTCGGCACGCGGGCCGCCGCCGCGCGGCGTGTTCACCACCAGCCGCACCTTGCCGCTGCGGATGAGCTCGACCGCGTCCACCCCTCCCTCCCCCACCTTGGCCACCACCGTCTCCACGGGAACGCCGTGGTCCTCCAGGTAGGACGCCGTCCCCGAGGTGGCGGCCAGGGCGAACCCCAGCTGCACGAAACGCAGCGCCACGCGCAGCCCCGCCGCCTTGTCGCGATCGGCCAGCGACAAGAACACCGTCCCGTCGGCGGGGAGGGGGTCGCCGGCGGCGGCCTGGCTCTTGGCGAAGGCCAGGCCGAAGGTGGTGTCGATCCCCATGACCTCCCCGGTGGAGCGCATCTCCGGTCCGAGCAGCGTGTCCGCCTCCGGGAACCGGGCGAAGGGCAGCACCGCCTCCTTGACGCTCACGTGCTCGCCCGGCACCGACGGCCGCAGCACCCCTTCGGCCCGCAGCTCGGCCAGCGTGGCCCCGGCGATGAGGCGGGCCGCCATCCTGGCCAGTGGGACGCCAGTGGCCTTGGAGACGAACGGCACCGTGCGCGAGGCCCGCGGGTTCGCCTCGATGACGTACACGCGAAGGTCGTCCTGTTTCCCTTGCACCGCGTACTGGACGTTGAGCGGGCCGCGGACGCCGAGGGCGGCGGCGATGGCGCGGGTGTGGTCCTCGATGGTGGCAACGGTCGCCGGCGGCAGCGTCGGCGGTGGGATGACGCACGCGCTGTCGCCGGAGTGCACACCCGCCTCCTCCACGTGCTCCATGACCGCGCCGATCAGCACCTCGCCGTCTCCGTCGCGTACCGCGTCCACGTCCACCTCGATGGCATCCTCCAGGAACCGGTCGATCAGCACCGGGCGCTGCGCCGACAGCCCACCCTCCCGTCCCAGGCTCCCGAAACCGGCCAGCTCCGCCATCGCCCGCCGGAGATCGTCGGCGTCGTACACGATCTCCATGGCCCGGCCGCCCAGCACGTAGCTGGGTCGCACCAGCGCCGGGTAGCCCACCCGTTCGGCGACGGCGAGGGCGTCGTCCACCGTGGCCGCCGTGCCCCCGGCCGGCTGGGGGATCCCCAGGCGGTCGCACAGCGCCGACCACCGCTCCCGGTCCTCGGCCAGGTCGATCGAGTCCGGCGGCGTGCCCAGGATCATGCCGGCCGGCAGCCGGCCGGCGAGCTTCAGGGGCGTCTGCCCGCCGAGCGACACCACCACGCCGGCGACTTCGCCGTTGGCCGCCTCGACGTCGAGGACGTTGCGGACCTCTTCCTCCGTCAGCGGCTCGAAGTACAGGCGGTCGCTGGTGTCGTAGTCGGTGGACACCGTTTCCGGGTTGCAGTTGACCATCACCGTCTCGAAGCCGGCGTCGTGCAGGGCGAAGCTGGCCTGCACGCAGCAGTAGTCGAACTCCACGCCCTGGCCGATGCGGTTCGGCCCCGAGCCGAGGATCACCACCTTGGGGCGCAGCCCGGGCGTGACCTCGTCGGTGTCCTCGTAGGTCGAGTAGTGGTACGGCGTGCGGGCCTCGAACTCGGCGGCGCAGGTGTCGACCGTCTTCATCGTCGCCCGCACACCGACGGCGAGCCGGGCGGCGCGCACCTCGCTCTCGCTGACCGGTCGTCCCGATTTCGACCACAGCCAGGCCAGCTGGGCGTCGGCGAACCCGAGGCGCTTGGCCCGGCGCCACGCGGCGCGGGACATGTCCTCGGGGCCGGACCGCGCGGCCAGGGCCATGCGCTCGTCGACGATGCGCGCGATCTGGTCGAGGAACCACGGGTCCACCCCGGTGGCCAGCGCCAGCCGGTCGACCGGCAGGCCCCGGCGCAGCGCCGCTTCCAGTTGGAAGGGGCGATCGGGCGTGGCCGCGGCGGCGCGGCGAACCAGGTCGTCGTCGGGGCAGTCGTCGTACTCCGTCTCACCGGGGTCGCACCCCAGCCCCAGCCGCCCCCGCTCCAAGGACCGGAGGCCCTTCTGCAGGGACTCGGGGAAGGTACGGCCGATGGCCATGGCCTCGCCCACCGACTGCATGCGGGTGCCGAGCACGTCGGGAATGCCGGGGAACTTCTCGAATGCCCACCGCGGGACCTTGGTCACCACGTAGTCGATGGTCGGCTCGAAGCTGGCCGGCGTCTCGTGGGTGATGTCGTTGCGGATCTCGTCGAGGGTGTAGCCGACCGCCAGGCGGGCGGCGATCTTGGCGATCGGGAAGCCGGTCGCCTTGGACGCCAGGGCGCTCGACCGGCTCACCCGCGGGTTCATCTCGATCACCACCATCTCCCCGGATGTCGGGTCGATGGCGAACTGGATGTTCGACCCTCCGGTCTCCACGCCGATGCGGCGGATGCAGGCGAATGCGGCGTCGCGCATGGCCTGGTACTCGACGTCCGAGAGGGTCTGGGCCGGGGCCACGGTGATGGAGTCGCCGGTGTGCACGCCCATGGCGTCGACGTTCTCGATGGAGCAGATCACCACGCAGTTGTCGGCCCGGTCCCGCATGACCTCCAGCTCGTACTCCTTCCAGCCGGCGATCGACCGTTCGATGAGGATCTCCGAGATGGGGCTGGCCGCCAGGCCGCCGGCGGCGATGTGCTCGAAGCTGTCGGCATCCACCCCGATGCCCGTCCCCGCCCCGCCCAGGATGTAGGACGGGCGCACGATGAGCGGGTAGCCGATGCGGGCCCCGACCTCGATGGCCTCGGCCAGGGTGTGGGCGAAGCCGGAGTCGGGCACGGACAAGCCGATCCCGGTCATGGCCTCCTTGAAACGCTCCCGGTCCTCGGCGGTGGCGATGGCCTCGGCGCTGGCGCCGATCATCTCCACGCCGTAGCGCTCCAGGATGCTCTCGCTCTTCCCCGGTTCGGTGCTGGCGAGGGCCATGGCCAGGTTGAGGGCGGTCTGGCCGCCCAGCGTGGGCAGCACGGCGTCGGGGCGCTCGGCGTCGATGATCGCCGCCAGCGTCTCCACGTTGAGCGGCTCGATGTAGGTACGGTCGGCGAACTCCGGGTCGGTCATGATGGTGGCCGGGTTGGAGTTGGCCAGGATCACCCGGTAGCCCTCGGCGGCCAGCACCCGGCACGCCTGGGTGCCGGAGTAGTCGAACTCGCACGCCTGGCCGATGACGATGGGGCCCGACCCGATCACCAGGATGCTGTTGAGGTCGTGGCGGCGCGGCATCAGGGTCGGCGTCCCGGGCGGGCCATGAGGCGAATCGAAGCGGTCGAACAGGTAACGGGCGTCGTGCGGCCCTGGTCCCGCCTCCGGGTGGTACTGGACACCGAAGGCGGCGATGTCGGTGCAGGCCAGGCCTTCTACCACGCCGTCGTTCAGGTTGACGTGGGTGACGCGGGCGCCGGGGATGTTGCCTTCGGTGAGGGCGTAGTTGTGGTTCTGGCTGGTGATCTCCACCGCCCCGTCCTCCAGCCGGCGCACGGGGTGGTTGCCGCCGTGGTGGCCGAAGCGCAGCTTGAAGGTGTCGGCGCCGAGGGCGGCGCCGAGCAACTGGTGGCCCAGGCAGATGCCGAACACGGGCACCTGGTCGAGCAGCTGGCGCACGTTGTCGGTCGCCCCCGCCACCGCGCGGGGATCGCCGGGCCCGTTGGACAGGAACACCCCGTCGGGTCGGCGGGCCAGCACCTCGCTCGCCGGCGTGCCGGCCGGCACCACCTCGACGCGGGCCAGGCGGCCGAGATGCCGGAGAATGTTGCGCTTGATCCCGAAGTCGTAGGCCACCACCGACCATCGGCCGTCGCCCACGTGATAGGGCCGCGCGGTGGTCACCTCGGCCACCAGGTCGATTCCCTCGGTGCCGGGAGCGGCGGCCGCGGCCCGCTTCAACGTGGTCTCGTCGGTGGCTTCCGTCGCCCGGTCGTCGACCTCGAGGGGCCCGAAGGCGGCGGGCATGGAGCCCGCGTCGCGCAGGTGCCGGGTCAGCCGGCGGGTGTCCACGCCGGCGATGCCGGGCAGGCGGTGCCGGGCCAGAAACGCGCCCAGGCTCTCGGTGGCCCGCCAGCTGCTCGGCCGATCGGTCAGCTCCCGCACGATCACGCCGCGGCAGAAGGGCCGGCGGCTCTCGTCGTCGTCGGCCATCACGCCGTAGTTGCCGATGTGGGGATAGGTGAAGCAGATCATCTGGCCGGCGTAGGACGGATCGGTGAGGACCTCCTGGTAGCCGGTGAGCACGGTGTTGAACACCACCTCACCGGTGGCGACGCCGCCCGGGGGGGCATGGCCGACGATCTCGCCCTCGAAGCTGGAGCCGTCGGCGAGGACCAGCAAGCCCGGTGTCGGCGCCGGCCGGAGCGTAGGCAGGCGCGCCACCTAGCGCTGCGCTTCCTCGTCGACGACCACGGGCTCGCCCCGGCAGACGGTGTGGCGGACGCGTCCGGTCAGTCGTCGCCCGGCGTACGGCGTGTTGCGGCTGCGGCTGGCCAGGGCCGAGGGGTCGACCTGCCAGGTGGCGGCGGGGTCGATCACGGTCAGGTTGGCCGGCGCCCCCGCGACCAGGGGGCCGCCGTGGTCGTCCAGGCCGGCGATGCGCGCCGGCTGCCACGACATCAGCGCCAGCACCCGCTCGATGGGCAGCGCCAGCTCGGTGATGGCCAGGGCCAACGCCGTCTCCAGGCCGAGCATGCCCGGCGCCGCCTGGTCGAAAGCCCGCTCCTTGGCCTCCGCCGGGTGGGGGGCGTGGTCGGTGGCGATGGCGTCGATGCGCCCGTCGGCCAAGCCGTGGCGGATGGCGGCCACGTCGGCGTCGGTGCGCAGCGGGGGATGGACCTTGAACACGGGGTCGAAGGACTCGACGCACGCGTCGGTCAGGGTGAAGTGGTGGGGCGTGACTTCGCAGCTGACCGGCAGTCCGGCCGCCTTGGCCCCGGCCACCATGGCCACCGACCCGGCGGTGGAGAGGTGAAGGAAGTGCACGGGCGCGCCGGTCAGCCGGGACAGCGCCAGGTCGCGCATCACCATCAGCTCCTCGGCCTCGGCGGGCTGGCCGGGGATGCCCAGGCGGCTGGAGACGGACCCCTCGTTCATGGCCCCGCCGGCGGCCAGGGCGGCGTCTTCGCAGTGCTGGGCGAGGACGACGCCCAGCGCCGACGCGTACTCCAGCGCCCGGCGCATGAGCCTCCCGTCCTGGACCCCGCTCCCGTCGTCGGTGAAGACGCGAACCCCGAGCGCGGCCATCTCGGCCAGCGGCGCCAGCTGGGCGCCGTGCCGGCCCACGGTGATGGCGCCGGCGGCGGCGACGTGGCAGCACGCCTCGGCTCCCAGCTCGTGGACCTGACGGACGACTGCGGCGTTGTCGATCGCCGGCTCGGTGTTGGGCATGGCGACCACCGCGGTGTAGCCGCCGCGCGCCGCGGCGCGAGCGCCCGTGCAGACCGTCTCCGCCTCTTCGTGACCCGGCTCGCGCAGATGCGCATGCAGGTCCACCAGGCCGGGGGCCACGACGCAGTCCCGGGCGTCCAGCACGGCGCTGGCCGGCGGCGCCTCGATCGCCTCGCCGACCTCGACGATGCGCCCGTCGCGCACCAGGACGTCGGCCCGGCGGCTCCCCCGTTCGTCGACCACCGTGCCGCCACGAACCGCCACCGGCGGCCCGTCGAGGCGCGACGGGTCAGAGAGCATGTTCCACCCCGGAGCCCAGCAGGCGGAAGAGGATGGCCATGCGCACGGCGACGCCGTTGGCGACCTGGTGGGTGATGACCGAGTCGGGACGGTCGGCCACGTCGGCGGCGATCTCCACGCCCCGGTTGACGGGGCCGGGATGCATGATGAGCGCGGTGGCGGCCAGGCGGGCGGCGCGCGCCCGCGTCAGGCCGTACGAGGCGGTGTACTCCCGCAAGGACGGCAGCAGGGCTTCGGTCATGCGCTCCTGTTGCAGGCGGAGCAGGTAGACCACGTCGAGCGAGGGAAGGAGCCCATCGAGGTCATGGCTGACCTCGACCGGCCACCCGTCCAGCGCCGGCGGCAGCAGCGTCGGCGGTCCCACCAGGCTGACCCGGGCACCGAGGGCGGCGAAGGCGAGCACGTCGGAGCGGGCCACCCGGCTGTGGCGAACGTCGCCGACGATGGCGATGTGCAGCCCCTCGAGCGGACGGTCGGCGACGTCAGCGACCGGGTCGCCCAGGCCCCGGGCGGCGCGCTCGGCCACGATGGTGTAGCAGTCGAGGAGGGCCTGGGTGGGGTGCTCGTGGCCACCGTCGCCGGCGTTCACCACCGAGGGGGCGCCGCGCAGCCGGTCCGAGGTCCCCAGCCAGCGGGCCACCTGCCACGGGACGCCGGCCGAGCGGTGGCGGACGACCACCGCGTCCACTCCCATGGCGCAGATCGTCTCGACCGTGTCCCGGATCGACTCGCCCTTGTTGATCGACGAGTTGGCCACCGAGAAGGTCATCACGTCCGCCGACAGCCGGCGGGCGGCGGTCTCGAAGCTGAGGCGGGTCCGGGTGGAGTCTTCGTAGAACAGCGACACCACCGTCCTGCCCCGGAGCGCGGGGACCCGCGGGATGGTGCGGGCGCTCACCTCGACGAAGCGGTCGGACAGGCGCAGGATCTCGCCGATGCCCTCGGCCCCCAGGTCGGCGACGGACAGGAGATGCCGGGGCCCGTTGTTGGCGGACGGCTCCGCCCCCCCGGTGACCGGAAGGTCGGCGTCGACTTCGAGCTGGTGGTCGGCCCGGGTGCGGGAGTCGGCCACCGCGTTCCCCCGCGTCGTCACTTCTTGACCACGTCGCCGATGACGACGCCGGCTTCGCTGACGTCCACCATCTCGTCGCGGCGGGTCGGGAGGTTCTTGCCCACGTAGTCGGGGCGGATGGGCAGCTCGCGATGGCCGCGGTCGACCATGACCAGCAGCTGCACGCTGTGGGCCCGCCCGTAGTCCGACAGGGCGTTGAGGGCGGCACGCACCGTCCGCCCGGTGAACAGGACGTCGTCGACGAGCACCACCTGCCGCCCGTCCAGGTCCACCGGCACGTCGGTGGCCGCTTCGGGCAGGACCGGCCGCAGCCCGATGTCGTCGCGGTAGAAGGCGACGTCCAGGGTGCCGACAGGAACCTGCTCGCCGGTGGCGCCGTCGATCACCTCGGCCAGGCGGCCGGCGAGCCACACCCCGCCCGTCTGCAGGCCGATGAGCAGCAGGTCGGCGGTGCCATGGTTGTGCTCGATGATCTCGTGCGCCATGCGCCACGTCGCCCGGCGCACGTCGTCGGGACCGAGGACCTGCGACCGGGCAACGAAAACGCCCCCGTACGGGGGCGTCAGGGACCGCTCGCGTTCAGCCACGCACTACCTCCTCGTCCGTGCCGGCCTCACCGGACCGGCTTCACGGTCGAGCCCGCAGCATAGCCGCCGGCGGCCCGCTTCCGGGGGAGCCCGGCCGCGGGCTGCCCGGCTCAACGCCGCAGGCGCGGGCCGCCCTCGACGGAATCCAGGAGCTTGTTGAGCAGGCGCACGAGGGTCGCCCGCTCGCCGGCGTCGAGGGCTTCGGCCCACTGGGTCTCCCGGGCGTTCTGTTCCCGCTGGGCCTGGCGCACCTCGGCCTCGCCGGCGGCGGTGAGGGCCAGGAGGCGGGCCGACGGCGTTCCGGCGCCGCGGACGCGCTCGATCTGACCGCCTCGCTCGAGGGTCTTGGTCAGGGCCGACACCGACGCCCGGCTGGTGCCGGTGAGCTCGGCCAGGCGCCAGGACTCCTGCGGTCCGGCCAGCCACAGCACGAACATCACCCGGAATGCCGACCACGAACGCCCTTGGGGACGGTGGACGCGGGACTCGAGGTCGTAGACGAGCACGCTGGCGGCGCGGCTGAGGGTGAGCGTGACCCGCACCGCGTCGGTGTCGGCCTCCGGGGCGGTCTCGCCCAGGCGCCGCAGGGCGAGCTCGACAAAGGTCCAGAAGTCGAGGTGACGGTCAGCGCCGGCGCCCGCCTCAGCGGCTGACGATGCGGCCACGAACCTCCCCCAGGGCGAGACGGGCGCCGGGCCCCGGCGCGGTGGCGGCGATGACGACCTCGTCGCCGTCCTCCAGGAAGGCCCGGGTGGACCCGTCGGACAGGGCGACCGGCTCGGCACCGCCCCAGCTCATCTCCAGCAGCGAGCCGCGCTGGTCGGGCGCCGGCCCGCTCACCGTCCCCGACGCCAGCAGGTCGCCGACCCGCAACGAGGCGCCGTTCACGGTCAGATGGGCCACCTGCTGGGCCACCGTCCAGTACATGGTCGAAAACGGCGGCCGCGACAAGACCTCCCCGTTGACGCGCACCTCCAGCGACAGGTCCAGGGCCCAACGCTGTCCGTCGTCGGACAGGTAGTCGAGCAACGGGGCGGTACGCGGCGGCGGGGCGACGAACGCGTCCGCCAGCGCGGCGACCGGCGTCACCCAGGCCGACACGGAGGTGGCGAACGACTTGCCCGACAACGGCCCCAACGGAACGGACTCCCAGACCTGGATGTCCCGAGCCGACCAGTCGTTGACCAGCACCACGCCGAAGACGTGCTCCCACGCGTCGCGCCCGGCGACCGGCTGACCCTGCCGGCTGGGGGTACCCACCACGAAACCGACCTCAGCTTCGAAGTCAAGCCGGTCGGACGGTCCCAACGTCGGCAACGTCGCGCCCGCCGGCATCCGCTGACCCCACGGCCGCACCACGTCGGTTCCCGAGACCATCACCGTCCCCGCCCGGCCGTGGTAGGCGACGGGCAGGTGTTTCCAGTTGGCCGGGAGCGGTTCGTCGGTCGGACGGAAGATGGCGCCGACGTTGCTGGCGTGGTGCTCGGACGAGTAGAAGTCGACGTAATCGGCGACGTCGAACGCCAGGTGCAGGGTGACGTCGTCGAGCGCCAGCACATGCGGGGACACCACCGCTTCGTGTTGCGGGTCGGTGACCCAGGATGCGATGGTGCCGCGCACCTGGTCCCACGCCCGCCGGCCCTGGGCGAGGAAGCGGTTGAGCGTCGCCGAGGCGAACCACGGCGCCCAGTCGAGGTGGTACTGGCTGGCAACCGCCCCCACGTCGAGGACCCGGCTGCCGATGCGCACGCCGATGCGGGGGGCGCCGCCGGCGACGGCGAAGGCGCCGTAGGGCAGGTTGTGGACGCCGAAGGGGTCGTCGGCAGCGAGACCCAGCCAGCTCATCCCACCGGTCCCCGTGCCCCCCACGTCGACCAGTACACGCCGTCGTCGGTGGCCCGGCCCGCCTCCCCCAGCCCGAGCGGTCGGAAGGTGTCGATCATCACCGCCAGCTCGTCCACCTGCACGGTGCCCGGGCTGTTTTCGTAGGCACCGGGTTGCGGGCCGTGGGTGTGGCCGGTGGGGTGCAGCGACACCGAGCCCCGGGCGATCCCCGAGCCGCGACGGGCCCGGTAGTCGCCGTCGACGTAGAACATGACCTCATCGCAATCGACGTTGGCGTGGTAGTAGGGCGCGGGGATGGACAACGGGTGGTAGTCGACCTTGCGGGGGACGAAGTTGCACACCACGAACCCGGGGCCGGCGAACACCTGGTGCGCCGGCGGGGGCTGGTGCACCCGGCCCGTCAGGGGCTGAAAGTCGGCCACGTTGAACGTGTACGGATAGAGGCCACCGTCCCAGCCCACCACGTCGAAGGGATGCCGGGCGTAGGTGTACACCGTCCCGGCCACGCCGCCGGCCCCGTCGCCGTGCTTCACATACACCTCCACGTCGGAGTCCTCGACGACGGCAACCGCGCCGGGGCCGTGCAGGTCCCGCTCGCAGTACGGGGCGTGCTCGAGGAACTGGCCGGTGGCCGACAGGTACCGCTCGGGCGGGGCGATGTGGCCCGACGCCTCGATGCAGTACAGGTCGAGACGCTCACCGTGGTGGGGCACCCACCGGTGGGTGGTGCCCCGGGGCAGAAGCACGTAGTCGCCAGGACGGACGTCCAAGGGGCCGTAGATGGTCTCGACCGTTCCCCGTCCGGACTCGACGAAGACGCACTCGTCGCCGATGGCGTTGCGGTACAGCGGCGAGACGGCCCCGGCGGCCACGTAGCCGACGCGAACCTCGGGGTTGCCGAGCACGACGCGCCGGCCCGTGACCGCGTCGACGCCCGACGCCTCCGGCTCCACCAGGTCGTGGAGGCGGAAGTGGCGGGGAAGCAGCGGAGCGTTCGGGGTGAGAGCGGCGTCCGGGTCCCAGGTCCCCACGCCGGTGACGGCGGAAGGGATGTTGCCGTGGTACAGCAGCGCCGAGCTGCCGCGGAAGCCCTCCTCGCCGACCAGCTCTTCGTAGTAGAGCCCGCCTTCCGGCGTCCGGTGCTGGGTGTGGCGCGTCGGCGGCACGCACCCGACGCAGCGATAGTGGGCCACGACCTCTCCCTTCTCTCCGGTCTGCTTAATCAAACCTTTGATTCAGCCTAGCCCGAAGTTCCCCCCGAGCCGAGCCGCAGCTCTCCGGCGAGGGTGGCCAGAACGCCGTTGACGAAGCGGCCGGACTCCTCGGTCGAATAGGCCTTGGCCAGCTCCACCGCCTCGGAGATCACCACCCCGGTGGGGATGTCCGCCCGGGCCAGCAGCTCCCACGTCGCCATCCGCAGCAGGGTGCGGTCGATCACGGGCATGCGATCCATCGCCCAGTCGATGCTGTGGCCGGCGATCAGCGAGTCGATCCTGGCGGTGCTGGACTCCACGCCGCGCACCGCTTCCACCACGAAGGCGTCGGGGGTCACGGGCAACTCGGCGAGGACGGCCGAGGGGGTCGCCCCTTTCACCTCCGCTTCGTACAGCAACCCGAGGGCCCGCTCCCGGGCCTCGTGGCGGACGCCGGCGGCCATGGCCGGATCTAGGTCCCGGCGCGCGTCAGGTAGTCGCCGCTCCGTGTGTCCACCTTCACCCGGTCTCCCGGGTTGACGAAGAGGGGCACTTGCAGCACCAGACCCGTCTCCAGCGTCGCCGGCTTTCGGGCGCCCGACACCCGGTCGCCCTGCAGCCCGGGCTCGGTGTCGGTCACCGTCAGCTCCACCGCCGCCGGCAGCTCCACGCCGACGATCTCGCCGTCGAACATCTGCAGCACGGCGGCGTCGCCCTCCTTCAGGTAGCTCGCCGCCGCGCCCAGGCTGGCCCGCTCGGCGCTCAGCTGCTCGTAGTCGCGGGTGTCCATGAACACGTAGGCGCCGCCGTCCAGATACAGGAACTGCATCTCGCGCTTGTCGATGATCGCCTGGTCGAGCTTCTCGTCGGCGCGGTAGGTGCGCTCGAGGACGGCGCCGGTGCGCACGTTCTTCAACTTGGTGCGCACGAAGGCCCCGCCCTTCCCCGGCTTGACGTGCTGGAACTCGACCACCGACAGGAGCCCCTCGGGCAGGTTCAGGGTCATCCCGTTCTTCAGGTCGTTGGTGGAGACGGCGGCCATCAGCGGTCCTTCGGGGTCAACGTGAGCGGGTAGCAGCCACCATCGTCGTCCACCACCACGGTGTCCTCGATGCGGACACCTCCGAGCCCCGGCAGGTACACGCCCGGCTCCACGGTGACCACGTGGCCGCCGGCCAGTGTATCGGTCGACGTGGCCGCCACCGACGGCGCCTCGTGGATGTCGAGGCCGACGCCGTGGCCGGTGCCGTGGACGAACCGTTCCTCCCAGCCGGCGGCGGCGATCACCGATCGACACGCCCGGTCGACGTCGGCGCACGCCACGCCGGGCGCCACCGTCGCCACCCCGGCGGCCTGGCTCTCGGCCACCACCTCGACGGCGCGCTGCAGGTCGGCGTCGCCCAGCTCGCCCACCCAGACGGTGCGGGTCATGTCCGAGCAGTAGCCGTCGACCGTCGCCCCGAAGTCCAACACCACCGGCTCGCCGGGGGCGATGCGCCGGCCGTCAGGGCGGTGATGGGGCATGGCCCCGTTCGGCCCGGACGCCACGATCGTCTCGAACGACGGCCCCGACGCGCCCAGCCGGCGCATCTCCGTGTCGAGCGCCAGCCCGAAGGCGGCCTCGGTCGGCGCGTCCTCCATCAGGGGGCGCACCCCGGCCAGGGCGGCGTCGGCGATCGTCGCCGCCGCCTGGAGGCGGGCGAGCTCGCCGGCGTCCTTGACCCGTCGCAAGGACTCCACCAGACCAATGGTGGGCACCAGGTCACGGTCGGGGAACCACTTCTCTGCGAATGCCCGCTGGCGGGCCCAGCTGATGTGGGCCGCCTCGAGCCCGAGGCGGGCGGCAGACGCGGGCACCGCCGCGCCCGGCGGCCTCGGCCTGGCGTGAGGCGGGTGCCACCTCCACGGCGACGTCCACGCCGGCGTCGTCCAGTTGTCGGCCGGCCTGCTCGCCGTAACGGCCGTCGGTGACCAACGTGGCCCGGCCGTCGGCCACCACCAGGATGCCGGCCGACCCGCTGAACCCGGTGAGATAGCGGATGTTTGTCGGACTGGTGACGACCAGCGCGTCGGCGCCCTGGTCGGCCAGGCCGAGGCGCAGGCGGTCCAGGCGACCGGCGATCGCCATCGGGGCGAGCAGCTGGCCCGCCTGCGGGCTGGTCGCCGCCGCCGATCCGGCGTCTGGTCGCGCGGGCGGGGCCACGTCCCCTGCCTACCCGATTCCGGTGGTCCGCCGCGCCCCGATCCGAGCTCAGGCCTTGGCCCAGCGGGGGTGGTCGCCCTTCCAGGCCGTGGCCAGCACCCGGGCGAAGGGAACGGCGAGGATCGCCACCAGCACCAGCTGGAGGAGTCCGGCGGCGAGGAAGGCGGCCCGGACGCCGGCGAGCGCGCCCACCGTCCCGCCGGCCAGACCGCCGAGCGGCACGAAGCCGAGGGCGATCATCCGGAACACGCTTCCGCCCCTGCCCCGCCGGTCGGCGGGGACCACCAGCTGACGCACTGAGGACGCAACACTGGAGCCGATGCTGACCACCAGCCCTTCGACGAGCAGGGCCACGCCGGCGACGAACAGGCTGCGACTTCCGGAAAGCACCACGTAGGACAGGGCGGCGATCACGCCGGCGCCCACGATGCAGCGGGTCGCTCCGAAGCGGGCCAGCGCCCGCCCGCTGGCGAAGAAGCCGGCGATCTGGCCCACGGCCACCACGCCCAGGAACAGCCCGTACCCGCCCCGGCTCAGGTGCAGCTCGTGGGTGCCGTACAACACCAGGAGGGCCAGGACCATGGACTGGCAGAAGGCCAGGCAGCCCACGAAGAGGGTCAGCAGGCGAAGGAACCGGTCGCCCAGATACCACCGCAGCCCGGTGACGAGGTCGGCCACGACGCTCGTCTGGCGGGCCACCGGTGCCCGGCCGGGCACCGCCTTGCGCAGGAGGCCGATGGACGCCACGAAGGACACGGCGTCGCCCACGAAGGGCAGGGCCAGCGACGCCGAGGCCAGCACGCCGCCCAGGGCGGGGCCGCCCGACTGCTCTCCGACCACGTCGATGCCGAGGAGGTAGCCGTTGGCGGCGGGCAGCTCACCGGGCGGGACCAGGGTGGGCAGGCTGGCCTGGGCGGTGATGCTGAAGGCGGTGTCGGCCGCGCCCAGCACGAAGATGGCCGCGTACAGCAGGCCGATGCTGTCCCAGCCCGCGTACACCGCGCCGGCGAAGGCGCCGAGGGAGACGGCCGACGCCACGTTGAGGATGACCAGCATCCGCCGGCGGTCCACCCGGTCGGCCAGCGCTCCCGCCGGCAGGGCGAACAACAGCGCCGGCAGCCGGCCGGCGATGGCCACGCCCGAGATCAGCAACGGATTGTGCGTCAGCGTCAGCGCCAGCAGCGGGAACCCGGCCAGCAGCATCCCGTCGCCCACCGAGGAGACCCCCATGGCGCCGAAAAGGCGCCAGAAGCGGGCGCCCAACTTCGACCCTCTGCCGGCTGTTTGCTCTCCGAGTGGCGGCTCGGCTGCAGGGCGCGGTCGAGGCGGGGCGGGAGCAATTGGCGGATGGACTCGGCTCAGCATGCGTGATCACCGCTCGGAAGCCGGTGCTGCACGCGTGCAGGCGAAAATATCGTCAAGTGCTCCCTCGGACGGATGGAATGTTTTTGCATTGATCGAGAAACTTGTTACGGCTTGGCCGACCGGGTGACGCGCCAATAGGTACCCGGCGCATACGGGTACCCAAAGTCGCCAACGCCCGCATCGGCATTAACTCACGACTCGCCCCAAACCACAATCACTCACCTCCCTCCGCAGTCATTAGCACCGGTAATGTTCACGTCCAAATGCCGCTCACGACTCGCCCCAAACCACAATCACTCACCTCCTCGCTTCTCTCCGCATTAAGCAATCACTCGTACCTGCGTGCACAAGGCCGGTTCACGACTCGCCCCAAACCACAATGCCCACCTCCTCCCGCTCCTCCGCTCTTCCGCCTCTGGACTACACCACTCCCGGCGGCCCGTCAACCATTTGCCAGAGCTCGCCGCGGCCCACTTCATTTCTGCACCTTCTGCTCCTTTTCCCGACACTCTTTGTGCTGCTTATGCCGTCCAGCGTGGCGACGTTCCCGTCACCCCGAAATCGCCGAGTTTCTCGCATTCCTGCCTTTTGTCACGCGACGTATTTGCCGCGGCACTTGCCGCGCGTGGGCGGCGGGTGACGGCGCCGCTCCCCGCCGGTTGTTCTGCCCAGCAAGCCGGCGCGGCGAGGGATCGGCGGGACGACCGCGGGGCGACCGCCGTCCGTCCCTGCCCCGGCGACCGTCCGACCGGAGCCGGCCCCGGCCGGCGCCGGGCCCGGGGTGGCGACCACGAGCGGTGACGTCGACTACAGTCGTATCGTGAATCGGGACGAACTGCCCATCGGGCGGGAAGTTCGCGGGTCGCTCAGCGGCGAGGGCGGCCGGGATCGTCCGTCCCGATTCCTGCTGGGTGCCACGGGCCGCGGTCTGGTCGGTGCCGCGGGTGGCCGGTTCCGCGGCTGGGTGACCGGCGGGACGGCCGACGCCCGCCCGGCTCCGACCCCGTCGACCGCCGAGGACGCGCCGGATCCGCCCTCAGCGGCGCGGCGCAGATCCCGCCGGCTGGCCTACTCGACGGGCCTGGCCGCCCTGGCCACGGCGGCGTGGGTCGGCATCGTGCTCGCCTCGGGGCCACTCACCCTGCACCAGGTCCACGGACATCATTTCAACTGGAGTCTGGTGGCGCTCGGTTTGGCGGCGACGGGTGCTTTTGACGTGATCGTCTTCAATCGGGGCGAGCGCACCACCATGAACTTCATCGAGGCCCCGATGATCGTGGGCATCGTGTTTCTCTCCCCCATGCAATTCCTGCTCGCCGGGGTGACCGGCTACGTGGCCGCGCAGGTCCTGCGTCGGCGCCGGCCCAGCCGGGCGTTCAACAACGTGGCCAACTTCCTCTGCGGGGCCGCAGCCGCCTACGTCTGTTACCACCTCGTCATCGGCGCGGCTCCGCCCACCGACCCCCGGGGCTGGCTGGCGGGCCTGGTCGCCGCCACCGCCGCAGTCCTCTGCACCGGAGCCGTGGTCCTCGTGGGCCAGATGATCAACGACTCGCGCGAGGTCGCCCGCCAGACGTTGTCGTCCATGGCCGTCCACACCGTGCGCAGCCTGCCGGTCAGCGCGCTCCTCTCGGTGTGCGCGGTGGCGCTGATCTGGACCAACGCCTTGGCCGCGCTCCTCGTGGCCGGCCTGGCCGTGCTCGGCGCCCTCAGCCAGCGGGCCCAGGCCGGACTGCGGGACCAGTACGGCAACCTCGACCGCCTGTACCGCTCCACCCTGGGCCTCAGCCGCCTGGAGGCGTTCGGCGCCGTCGTCCCCGCCGTCCTCGACGAAGCCCGCAAGCTGTTCGTTTCCGACTCGGCCACGCTCGTGCTGCCCACCGGTCCGGGGGCCGTCCTGTTCACCTTGGACGCCGGCGGGCACCTGGGCCGGCAACGGTGCCGCCAGCTGCCCTGGCTGGCGACGCAGGTGTACGAACGGGGGGGTCCGGTCCGGATCATCCGGGGTGGCGGTCGCGCCGACGCCGATGCCGCGCTCGTCGAAATGGACGCCCGGTACGCCATGGCCGCGCCCTTGAGCGTCGGCACCAACCGTCTGGCCGTGCTCATCGTCGCGGGCAGCGCCGGCGACGTCGCCTTCGGCGGGCCGCAGCTGGACCTGTTCGAAGCGCTGGCCGCCAACAGCGGCATCGCCATCCGTAGCACGCGCCTGCTGACCCGGCTGCGCCGCGAGGTGAAGGCGCGCGAGCACGAGGCCCTGCACGATTCCCTGACCGGTCTGGCCAACCGCAGCCTGTTCAACCGCTGGCTGCACGACGCTCTCGCCCAGCGCAGCGAGGGAGAGCTGGTGGCGGTGATGCTGATGGACCTCGACGGCTTCAAGGAGGTCAACGACACCCTCGGCCACCACGCGGGCGATGCCATCCTCGAACAGGTGGCAGCCCGGATCGCGGCCGCCGTCGGCGAGGACGGCCTGGTCGCCCGCCTGGGCGGCGACGAGTTCGCCTTCGTCCTGCGGAACCTCCCCGACCTCGACGGAGTCGTGGAACGAGGAACGGCGGCGTTGGACGCCTTGACCCGGCCCCTCGACGCCGCCGGCCTGTCGCTCGGACTGCGCGCCAGCGTCGGGATCAGCGTCGCTCCCGACCACGCCACCGACAGCTCGGGGCTGCTCAAGCGAGCCGACGTCGCCATGTACGAGGCCAAGGCCTCCGGTGGGGGCATCGAGGTCTACGACCCCACCATCGACCACCACTCGGCCCGGCGTCTCATCGTGGCCTCCGAGCTGCGCCGGGCGCTGGAGTCGGATGCGGTCGAGGTGTGGTACCAGCCCAAGGCCGACATGCGCACCGGCGGGATCGTCGGGGCCGAGGCCTTGCTGCGCTGGACCCACCCCCAGCACGGGCCCATCCCCCCGGACGAGTTCATCCCCGCCGCCGAGCAGTCCGGTCTGATCGGCCCGCTCACCTGGCGTGTGCTGGCGGTCGCCATCGCCCAGCTGCAACGGTGGCACAACCAGGGCCTGCACATCGGTATCGCCGTCAACCTGTCCGCCCGGAGCCTGCTCGACGCCCAACTCGTCCGGCGCGTGCGTCAGGCCCTCGACGACGTGGGCGTCGAGCCGCGTTGGTTGACCCTGGAGCTGACGGAGTCCTCCATCGTCGCCGATCCGGCGCGGTCCTCGGCGATCATGCGGGCCCTGACCGACATCGGGGTCCGCTTGGCGCTGGACGACTTCGGCACCGGCTACTCGTCGATGACCCGGCTCAAGGCCCTGCCCATCCACGAGGTCAAGATCGACAAATCGTTCGTCTCCGGGATGAGCCACGACTTCGGTGACGCGGCCATCGTGCGGGCCACCATCGACCTGGCGCGCAGCCTCGGGCACACCACCGTGGCCGAGGGTGTCGAGGACCGGGCCACCTGGGAAGCGCTGGTGGAGCTGGGCTGCGACGAGGCCCAGGGCTTCCATCTGGCCAAGGCCATGCCGGCGCCGGGGTTCGACTCCTGGCTCGCCAACCGGGGGCCCGGGCGTTTCACCCTCCTCAACGGCGAGGGCGAAGCCCCGAGCGCCTGACCATATCTCGGCGCGATGTGGTTCACCCGCATCGCACTCACTAACTTGGAATGTCATGTCAACTGGCAAATCGGACTTCAACGAGATCTACAACCAGCCGGACCCCCGGTCCTACTACCGGACCCTCAGCCAGCTGGACTACGAGATCCCCCAGCACGGAGCCGACATGTTCGCTGCCCTGCTGCCCTATTGCAGCAAGCATTCCCCCCCGACGGTTCTCGACCTGTGCTGCTCCTACGGCGTGGGCGGCGTCCTGCTGAAAACCGACCTGCAGCTCCAGGACGTCTACGCCCACTACCGCGACGCGGTCGGTTCGGGGCTCGAGACCGACGAGCTGCTCCGATCCGACGCCGAGTGGCTGGACGGGCACCGCCAGCCGGACGCCCCCCGGGTGATCGGCTTGGACGTGGCCGACAACGCCACCCGCTACGGCGTCAACACCGAGGCCATGGACGAGGGGTTCGTGGAGAACCTGGAAGCCGCGCTCCCGTCGCCCGACCTGACCAAACAGCTCGACGAAGTCGACCTGATCGCCACGACTGGTGGGGTGGGCTACATCACGGCGCGTACCTTCAACGGCCTGTTGGACGTGTCCGACAACAAGCCGTGGGTGGCCGCCTTCTGCTTGCGCGCCTACAACTACCAACCCATCGCCGACGGTCTGGCCGAGCGGGGCCTGATCACGGAGAAGAGCCCGCAGTGCTACCCCCAGCGCCGTTTTGCCGACGCCGACGAGCAGCGCTGGGCCATCGGCGAGACGGTGGCGAACAACTGCGATCCCGCCGGCCTGGAAACGACCGGTCGGTATTTCGCCGACTTCTACCTCTCCCGGCCGCCCGCCGCCGTCGAGGAGCGCTCTCTCGACGAGCTCCTGGTGGCCCCGGGTGAGGACACCCCCGGGGGCTAACGGCCGGCGGAGTCCTGCAGCAGCTCGCCGACGGCGCGCACCGCCAGGCGGTAGCCGAGGCCGCCGAGGCCGGCGATGACCCCGGTGGCCACGGGGGCCACGACCGACTGTCGGCGCCAGCCCTGGCGCGCCTCGGGGTTGGAGAGGTGGAGCTCGATGACCGGGCCCTCGTAGGCGGCGAGGGCGTCGTGCAACGCCCAGGCGTAGTGACCGAATGCGCCCGGGTTGATCACGATCGCCGCCGCCCGGTGGCGGGCGCGCTGGATGACTTCGACCAGTTCGCCTTCGTGGTCCGCCTGCACGTGCTCCAGAGCCAAGCCCATGGCCTCTGCCTCCTCGGAGGCCACGCGCACGTGGTCGGCCAGGGTCGCCGACCCGTACACCGCCGGCTGGCGTTCGCCGAGCAGGCGCAGGTTGGGCCCTGAGAGCAGCAGCAGCAGCTGCGACTGCGGCTGCGGCTTCCGCAGCTGCGACTCCGACTGCGGCTGGAGCTGCGGCTGCCGCAGCTGCGGCGACGTCACCGGCGCATCTCGATCAAGGTGTCGCGCACGGCCGCGACGGGCACGTCGCCGACCACTTCCAGACCGGCAGGGCCGTCCAGCACGAAGGTCAGCTGCCCGGTCGTGGCCTTCTTGTCCCGACCCATCACCGCGATGAGCTCTTCCTCGTCGACGACGTCGGGCAGCCGGTCGGGCAGGTCGTATCCCTGCACCAGGCGTTCGTGGTCGGCGACGTCCTCGGCGTCGATGCGACCCAGCCGGCGGGCCAGACGGGCGGCGAACACCAGCCCGATCGACACCGCCTCCCCGTGGCGGAGGTCGTAGCGACCCACGGTCTCGAGGGCATGGGCGAGGGTGTGGCCGTAGTTCAACAGCACCCGCCGTCCCGCCTCGCGCTCGTCCAAAGCCACGAACTCGGCCTTGCACGCCACACAGGCGGCCACGGCGTCCTCCAGTGACAGGTCGGCCAGGCCGTCGACCCCCAAGAAGGCGTATTTGGCCATCTCGCCGAGACCGCTGCGGTATTCACGAGGTGGGAGCGAGCCCAGCGTCTCGGTGTCGCAGATCACCGCCTCGGGCTGCCAGTAGGCGCCGACCAGGTTCTTGCCTTCGGGGAGGTTCACGCCCGTCTTGCCGCCCACGGCGGCATCGATCTGCGAGAGGAGCGTCGTGGGCAGATGGATGAGCTTGACGCCGCGGTGGTAGACGGCGGCGGCGAACCCGGCGGTGTCGGTGACCACGCCCCCGCCCACGGCGACCACGACGTCGCTGCGGGTCAGGCCCCAGCGTGTCCATGCCCGGCACAGCTGCTCGACCGACTCCATGTTCTTGGCTTCCTCGCCGTTGTCGAGGAAGTACGTGCGCTGGTCGATCCCCGAGTCGACGGTCACGCCGACGCCGTCCTGGGTCACGATCGCCGCCCGCGTGGCGCCGACCGGCAGGACCTCCAGCAGGCGATGGCGGGCGCCCTTGCCCACCAGCACGGGATAGGCGCGGGCGCCGAGATCGACGATCAGCTCATGCACGGGCGGTGATTCCCCGGGACGCCAGCACGGCCACGATCCCCTCGGCGGCCTGGGCGGGGCTCTGCTCGTCCACGTCGAGGACCAGCTCGGCCAGCTGGGCGTAGATCGGGCGTCGCTCCTCGTACAGGCGGGGCATGGCCACCTTGGCGCCGTCGTCCAGGAGGGGCCGCCCGGCCCCGGACCCGACCCGCGCCGCCAGGGTGGCCACGTCGGCTCGCAGCCACACCACCAGCCCGGCTCCCCTGATGCGCGCCCGGTTGCCGGCGTCGAGGACAGCACCGCCGGCGACGGCGATCACCACGGGACCGTCGGAACTCGTCGCCTCGGCCAGCACCCGCGCCTCTTCGGCGCGGAACGCGGCCTCGCCGCGTTCGGCAAAGATCTCGGGAACGGTCGACCCGGTCGTGCGGACGATCTCCTCGTCGCTGTCCAGGTACGGCCACCCCAGCCGTGCGGCCAACAGCCGTCCCACCGTCGACTTGCCGACGCCCATCATGCCGACGAGGAGCACGCGGGCGCGCTGGTCCCCCGTGCTGGGCTTCGGCGGCGTCGGCCCGGACGCAGTCGACGTCATGCCAGGGCGGCAAGGTAGGCGTCGCGGTTGCGCACCAGCTCGGTGACCGAGTCTCCACCGAACTTCCGCAATGCCTCCCCGGCGACGACCTGCGCGACCATCGTCTCGGCCACCACGGCCATGGCCGGAACGGCCGTGACGTCCGTGCGCTCCTTGAACGAGACCGTCTCCGCCTTGGTGACGACATCGACGGTCTTGAGAACCGGCCGGTTCAGCGTGGCCAACGGCTTCATGGCCACCCGGGCCACGAGGGGCTCGCCGGTGGTCATGCCGCCCTCGATACCGCCCGACCAGTTGCTCTCCCGGCGGTAGGTGGCGTTTTCGGCGTCCCAGACGATGGGGTCGTGGGCTTCGGAGCCCCGCCGGCCGGAGACGTCGAAGCCGTCGCCGATCTCCACCGCCTTGATCGCCTGGATGCTCATGAGCGCCTGACCGAGCATGCCGTCGATCTTGCGGTCCCAGTGGACGTGGCTGCCCAGGCCGACGGGGACGCCGTAGGCGATGACCTCGCCGACACCGCCGAGCGAGTCGCCCACTTTGGCCGCCGCCTTGATCTCCGCGATCATGGCTTGCTCGGCTTCGGCGTCGAAGCAGCGCACCTGCGAGGCGTCGACCGCATCGAGGTCGCCGGGTCCGGGCCGGCGACCCGATTTCACCACGATGGGCCCGAGGGCGACGATGTGGCTGACGATCTGGACGCCGATCTCGGCCAACAGCAGCTTGGCCACCGTCCCCGCCGCCACCCGGGCCGCCGTCTCGCGCGCCGAAGCACGCTCCAGGACGTCGCGGGCGTCACCGAAGCCGTACTTCTGCATCCCGGCCAGGTCGGCGTGGCCGGGGCGGGGTTGGGTCAGGGGCTTCTCCGTCGCGCCCGGGCCGGGAGCCATTTCCTGCTCCCACTTGGGCCACTCGGTGTTGGCGACCTCGATGGCGATCGGTGACCCGAGCGTCCGGCCGTGGCGGATACCGGCCAGCAGGGTGAGGTCGTCACGCTCGAACCGCATCCGCGGGCCGCGCCCGTACCCCAGCCGGCGGCGGGACAACTCCGCCTGGATCTGCTCCTCGGTGATCTCCAGACCCGCCGGCACGCCCTCGACGATGACCACGAGCCCGCGCCCGTGCGACTCGCCTGCGGTCAGCATGCGCCACACACCTTCGGAGCCTAGTGGCCGCCCGGAATCCCACCGGCGACGGACGACCTCAGCCCGCGCCTGCGCCCACCAGGGCGACCACCGCGCCGACGGCGAGGAACACGCCGTAGGGCAGCGGGCTGCGCCGGGTGACGCGCCTGGTGGCGAGCAGGCCGGCCGCCGCCACCAGGCCGATCACGTTGGCGGCGACGAAGCCGAGCAGGGCGCAGCCGACGCTGATCCATCCGAGTGCCAGACCGATCAGCCCGGCCAGGCGCACGTCACCGAAGCCCAACCACTCCGGTCGCGCCCAGTTCAGCGCGAAAAAGCACCCGTAGGCCACGGTGGCCGCCGCCACCGCGACGCCGAAGCGGTGCCAGCTGCCCTCCACCATCGTGGCGGCCAGCAGCCACAGAGCGGTGGAGGCGGCGGTGGCGACGACGAGGCGCTTGGGCAGGACCAGGCGGTGGAGGTCGCAGGCCGCCAGGGCCGCCAGCCCGGCGGTGAAGGTCAGCTCGGCGGGGAGCGTCCAGCTCCATCCGAAACGCCACGCCACCGCCGCGAACGCACCGGCCGTCGCCATCTCGGCCCCCAACGACCACCGGCTGACAGCCACGCGCCGAGCCGTCCGGTCGGCGACGGTGCCCAGCACCGATCCCACGGCCAGCCCCAACACCGTCGCGCCGACGATCAGCCAGGCCATCAGCGCCGGTCACTCTAGATGCTTCCCCCGCCGGCGGCCGGCGCCGGGCCGGTCCTCTCGGTCGTGTCTGCTCTGACGTGGCCTCTCCGTCTGGTCTCTCCGCCGACGTGGACCCTGCGTCCCGACTGTGGTGCAGCAACGGCCACGGCCAGCGCAAGACCAGACAAAGGGGCCACGCCGAGTCCCCGGTCCCCGGCCCCCGGAGTCGAGCCTCACGACGAGCCGGACGAGCCGGGCGAGCCGGGCGAGCCGAGCGCGCCCAGCAGGGCCGCCGACATGGCGTCGAGGGGCGCCGGGCGACCCGTCCACGCCCGTACCTGGCGCCCGGCCTGGTGCAGCAGCATCCCCACGCCGTTGGCGGTCCGGGCGCCGCGGCGGCGGGCGGTGGCCAGAAGCGGTGTCACCGCCGGCGCGTACACCAGGTCGACCACCAGCTGGCCCGGGCCCAGGTCGCCGGCCACCAGGCCGAAGGGAAGCTCGCCGCCCCCAGCCGCCCCGCCCCCAGCCGCCCCGCGCCCCGCGGCTCGGGGCAGCGCCACCACGTTCATCCCCACCGAGGTGGCGTTGACGACCAGGTCGGCTTCGGCCACGGCGCGAGGAGAACGCACCCGCCCGCCGGGCCCGGCCAGCTCCGCCGCCGCCTGGGCCGGCTCGGCCCGCCGGGCGACGATGCCGACTTCGGCGGCGCCGGCGCCGGCCAGGGCCAGGCTCACCGCCCGGGCTGCTCCCCCGCGCCCAGGACCACGCAGCGCCGGCCGGCGGGGTCCCACCCCTCGTCGACCCGCAGGGCGTCGACGAACCCGTCGCCGTCGGTGTTGTCCCCGACCAACTCGTCGCCCTCGGCGCCCAAGGCGCCAGCGCCCCGAGCGACGCGGGCGACGGTGTTGACCGCCCCCAGCCTGGCCGCCACCGGGGTCAGGCGGTCGACGGCGCCGGCCACGTCGGGCTTGTGGGGCATGGTTACCGACAGGCCGGCGATCCCCAGGGTGCGCATGGCGGCCACCGCTTCGGCGCCGCGGCCGGCGGCGACCGGGAAGGCGACGTAGACCCAGTCGACGCCCAGGGCGGAAAAGGCGGCGTTGTGCAACACCGGCGACAGCGAATGGCCGACGGGATCGCCGACGACCCCGGCGACGTGGGTCCCGGCCGTCGGCGTCATCGGAAGCGCCCCCGGGCGCGGCCGGTCAGCTGCAGTAGCCGGCGGCCCGGCACTGGGCTTGGAGCTGTTGGAACTGGGCGTTGGTGGAGGCGAACCCGGTCTGGCCACCAGGGCCGATCACCGTGTAGTAGAGGTAGTCGGTGCTCGGCGGGTTGGCGGCGGCCGTCAACGAGGGAAGGCCCGGGTTGGCGATCGGGGTGGGTGGCAGGCCGGCGTTGTCCCGGGTGTTGTAGGGGTTCGGGGTGTGGGGGTCGACCGTCGCCGGGTTGAGGTTGGGGTTGGTCAACTCCAACCCGTACAGCAGCGTCGAGTCGATGCCCAGGTTCATGTTCTGGTGGAGCCGGTTGTAGATGACGCTGGCGATGGGGCCCCGGTCCTGGTCACGCTTGGCTTCCTTCTCCACCATCGAGGCCACCACCACGACCTGGTAGGGGGTGAGCCCGAGCTTGGCCGCCCCGGCGGTCAGACCGGCCTGGTTGGCGTTCTGGTCGAAGGCGGCGACCATCTGCTGCAGGATGGCAACCGCGCTGTCGGTGCTCTTCACCACGTAGGTGGCCGGGAAGACCAGCCCTTCCAGGTTGTGGGATCCGGGCGGCTCGAACGGCGAGGTCACCTTCCCGCTTCGGGTGGCGGCGAGGAACGAGGCCGCGCTCGACGTGCACGTTGGGCAGCCGGCCGATGGCGGTGGCGATCTGCTCCAGGGTGTAACCCTCGGGGATGGTGAGCCGGTCCTCGACGATCTGGGGGCCGGCTTCGAGGATGTGAACGGCCGTGCCGTAGCTCTCGTTCTTGGGCATCTGGTATTTGCCCGGGTACAGGGTGCCTCCGCCCTGCACCTTGACGTAGTAGGGGAAAAGCGTCGCCGAATGGATGACCCCTTGGCGGGCGAGGATCTTGCCGATGTCCTTGGACGACGAGCCGGACGGGATCACGACGGTCACCGCCGGTCCCGGTTTGCCGCCGGGGTCGATCTGATCCTTGGCCCACCAGATCAGCACGCCGCCGATGAGCACGATGACGACGAGCAGGACGCCGAGGGCGAGGAGCACAGGGTGGTGCTCGCGCTCCACCCGCCGGCGGCCTCGGTGCCGGGGTGGTCCGCCGCCGGCGTGCCCGGGCAGGACCGCCAGGTGGTCGTCCTCGGCGTACACCGCTCCGGCGATTTGGTCGGCGTCGGCCGGGTCGCCGATGATCTGTTCGGCCAGAACGGGCTCGCCGTGCTCGGTGTACATCTCCTCGGCATAGACCGGCTCGCCGTCGGGGGTGTAGCCCACCTCGTGGGCGTAGACCGTGTCGCCCTGCTCGGTGTAACCGACGGCGACGGCTTGGGCGGGCTGGTCGTGCTCCACGAACGGCTCGGCGTAGACCCCGTCGGCCTGGTAGGCGGCCGGGTCAGGGTCGTACCCGGCCGGGTCGGCGTCGTCGTAGCCGGCCGGGTCGACCACGGCGGCATCGTCGTAGCCGGCCGGGTCGACCACGGCGGCGTCGTCGGCCGTCGGTTCCGGTTGGGGCTGGTGGCGGGAGGCCACGCCGTAGTCGTCCGGATAGGCGCGCGGCTGCTCGCCCGAATCACGGATGATCGGGCGCGAGCGGGGATCGGCTGCGCTTCGGCGGTCAGGCATCGAGGGAGCCTCCCAGATCTCGGTCGAGCCACGACTGCAACAACACCGCCGCCGCAACCTGGTCCACGACCGGGCGGCGGGCCCGGCTGCCCGCACCGGCGGCGGCCAGCGCCTGGTTGGCGCGGATGGTGGTGAAACGCTCATCGTGCGTGGTCACGGGGACGCCCAGCGCCGAGGCGAGCTCGTCGAGCTCGTCGAGGGCGGCCTGCGCCGCCGGTCCCCGCTCACCCGTGAGCGACAGGGGCAGGCCGACGACCACGCCGGTGGCGTCGTACTCAGCCACGAGCTGCGCAAGTCGACCATGATCGCGCAGACGATCGCCGCTGCGTTGGATGACGGTCACCCCGCTGGCCACCGACTGGCGGTCGTCGCACACCGCCACCCCGATGCGCCGGCTGCCGAGGTCGACGCCGAGGAGCCTGCCGGCCGCGGGGAAACGGGCGCGCCCGGTGCCGACGCCGCTGCGGGCGCTCACGACGTGGACAGACCCAGAGCGTCGCGGACCTGGTCCAACGCCTCGTCCAGGTGGCTGACGTCGCGCCCGCCGGCCATGGCCAGTTCGGGCCGCTTCCCCCCGCCGCCACCGCCCACCAAGCGGGCGGCGGGACCGATCAGTGCCGGCGCGTCGGGGCGGTGGTCGGGCTCGACCACGGCGACGAGGGATACCTTGCCCCCGCCCGGGCTCCCGCCCAGCACGACCGTGGCCACGCCGGGATGGCTCTGGACGGCCTGGGCGAGCTCACGGAGCTGGTCGGGTGCGAGACCGTCGCGGCGGGCCACCACCGCGCCCCCGTCGGCGACGGCGGCCTCGGCCAACGAGTGGGCGACATCGCCCAGTGCGGCCTGCTCGGCCGCCCGCACTCGCCCTTCGGCGGCGCGCAGGTCGGCCAGCTTGCGTTCGATCGCCGCCGGCAGCTCGTCGGGCGTGGCCTTGAGCAGGGCGGCGGCCTCGCCGACGGTGGACTCCACCTGACGGAGGTGGGCCAGGGTGGCGGTGCCGGTCGTGGCTTCCAAGCGCCGGATGTTGGAGCCGATGGATGCCTCGGAGGTGATTTCGAATGGACCGATCATCCCCAACCTCTCGACGTGGGTCCCGCCACACAGCTCGGTCGAGCGCGTCCCAGCGCGGATCACCCGTACCTGGTCACCATACTTCTCCTCGAAGAAGGCGATGGCACCGGCACGATCGGCGTCGGCCCGGCTCATCTCGGAGATGGTGACCGGCTCGTCGGCCAGGATGCGCTCGTTGACCAGATCCTCGACGGCGGTGCGCTCGGCGTCGCCGAGCGGTCCGTAGTGGGTGAAGTCGAAGCGCAGACGGTCCGGCGCCACCAGGGACCCCTGCTGTTTGACGTGGTCGCCCAGCACTTGGCGCAGCGCCCAGTGCACCAGGTGGGTGCCGGTGTGGTTGCGGCGGATGGCGGCGCGGCGTTCGCCGTCGATGGCCGCCGTGGCCGACTGCCCGGCGGCGATCGAACCGTCCTCGATGACCGCCACATGGCGAGTGAGCCCTGGGAGGGCGGAGTTGGTGTCCTCGACGCGGGCCCGACCGGTCTCGGTGCGGATGGTCCCGGTGTCGCCCACCTGGCCGCCGCCCTCGGCGTAGAAGGGCGTGACGTCCAGGACGATCTCGCTCCGGCCTGGGCTGCCCGGGAGGACGGCCAGGACCCGGGCGACCGCCTCGTCGGTGTCGTAGCCGACGAAGCGGGTGGTGCCGAAGCGGTCCAACAGCTCGTGGTAGGCGTCGGTCGGTGAGCCCTCGCCGGCGTCCCCACCCCGACCCGCTTCCCGGCCCCGGCGGCGCTGTTCCTCCATCGCCGACGCGAAGCCGGACTCGTCGACGGCGACGCCGCGCTCGGCGGCGATCTCCCGGGTGAGCTCGATGGGAAAGCCGTGGGTGTCGTGGAGCCGGAAGGCCACCGACCCGGGCACGGTCGAGCCGCGCTGGTGGCCTTCGGGGCCGGCCGGGCCCCCAAGCGCGTCGTCGAGGAGGCGCAGCCCCGAGCGCAGCGTGGCGCGGAACTGCTCCTCCTCCCGGCCGACCACGCCTGCCACGAAGTCCCGGTTGCGGGCCAGGTCGGGATAGCCCGGGGCCATGACCTCCACCACGGCGTCGACCAGTTCGGGGGTCACCAGCCGCTCCACGCCCAGCTGGAACGCCTGGCGCACCGCCCGGCGGATGAGACGGCGCAGGACGTAGCCCCGGTCCTCGTTGTTGGGGAACACCCCGTCGGACACGAGGAAGGTCATGGACCGGGCGTGGTCGGCGAGGATGCGCAGGGCCACGTCCACCTCGCCGTCATCGCCATAGGTGCGGCCGGTGAGCGATTCCGCCCGGGTGATGATCGGGCGCAGCACCCCCGTCTCCCACACCGACGGCACGTCCTCGACAATGGCCAGCAGTCGTTCCAGCCCCAATCCCGTGTCGATCCCAGGCCGGGGAAGATCGGTCAGCCGCCCGTCGGCCTGACGGTCGTACTGGGGGAACACCAGGTTCCACAGTTCGACGTAGCGCTCCTCGCCGCCGCCGGCCGGGCCGCCGGCGGTACCGTAGCTGGCGCCCCGGTCGTAGTAGATCTCCGAGCAGGGTCCGCACGGGCCGGTCTCGCCCATCTCCCAGAAGTTGTCCTCGCCCATACGTTGGAGCCGCGCCGCCGGCAGCCCCACACCGTCGCGCCAGATCTCGGCGGCGTCGTCGTCGTCGGTATAGACCGTCACCCACAGCCGGTCGCCGTCGAGCTTCAGCTGTTCGGTCAGCAGCTCCCAGGCCCAGGGGATGGCCTGGGACTTGAAATAGTCGCCGAAGCTGAAGTTCCCGAGCATCTCGAAGAAGGTGAAGTGCCGGGTCGTCCGTCCGATGAGCTCGATGTCGTCGTGCTTGCCCCGGATGCGAACGCACTTCTGGACGGTCGTCGCCCTCGGGTAGGGCGGGCCGTTCCTCGCCGAGAAAGTACGGGATGAACTGGTTCATGCCCGCGTTGGTGAACAGGGGTGCGCGGGGATGGTGCGGGATCAGACCGGCAGACGGGACTTCGGTGTGGCCGCGCTCGACGAAGAAGTCCACGAAGGCGCGACGAAGCCCGTTCGCATCCATAGGGCAAAAGGATACTGGCGCGGAGGTCAGCTGCGAGGGCCGGCCTCCGCCCCGGCGACCAGACGCAGGCGTGCCGGTTCGCCCGGGGGAGCGTCGGCTGGCGGACGGGCGCTGTCGAGCAGCTGCCGGCGCAGCTCGCCCTCCCGGTCCCGCATGGCGGCGCGACCGTCGGTCAGCGCGGCGCGGAGGCTCCCGCCGGCGCCCCGGGCCCGGTCAACGGCCTGCTGGCCCACCGACCCCGGAGTCAGGCGGCCGACGGCGCGACGGACCTTGTAGTCGGCCCACAGGGTGACGCCCACCCCGCACGCGAAGCCCGTCCCCATCCACATCACCCGTTTGACCATTCCGCTCCCTTCCTCGAAACCCGACTGTCGGCCGCCCCGCCCGGGATCGGCTCAGCGCCCGTTACGGCGACGCCCGCGCATGCGTTCCGACGCCCGGGCGGTGCCGGCACCCAGGGCCATGACCTTGATGACGGGGGTCGCCCACGCCGCCTGGGCCAGGCGCGAGGCCGAGCCGACGGTGGCGGTGATCCGTTCGGCGCTGCCGATCAGGTCGTCGACGCGATCGAGATCCCGTGCCGCGTCGGTGACCGTCCCGTCCAGGGCGGCCAGCACGGCGCGGGTCTGGCGGCGCAGCTCGCCCGTCTCCCGACGCAACTGGCGGGCGGCGACGACCAGCATCACCACCGCGACCAGCAGAGCGGCCACCACGAGCGTCGCCACCACGGTCACGCCGATGGCCACCGGACCATAGGAAGCGTTGGCCACGAGCGTGCCGGTGCCAGCCATGAGGGGCACAGCTTAGAGGCGGCGCCGGCGGCCGAGCTGACTGGCACGCTCCGGTTCCTCGCCGTGTTCGGACGGCTGGTAGTACGTCCGGTCGGCGAGGTCGTCGGGCAGGTACTGCTGATCCACCCAGCCCTCGGGGTCGTCGTGGGGGTAGCGGTAGCCGCGACCGTGGCCCAGGCGGGCGGCGCCGCGGTAGTGGGCGTCGCGCAGATGGGCGGGGACGGCGCCGGCCGGACGGTCGGCGACATCGGCGTTGGCCGCCCACAGGGCGGACGCCACCCGGTTCGACTTGGGCGCGGTGGCCAGGTGCACGACGGCCTGGGCCAGGTTGAGCTGGGCTTCGGGGAGACCGACGAACTCGACCGCCCGCGCCGCGGCGTCGGCCACGACGAACGCCAGCGGGTCGGCCAGGCCCACGTCCTCGCTGGCCAGGATGACCAGGCGCCGGGCGATGAACCTGGCGTCCTCCCCCGCCGCCAGCATGCGAGCCAGCCAGTAGACGCCGGCGTCGGCATCGGAGCCGCGAATCGACTTGATGAAGGCGCTGATCACGTCGTAGTGGTCGTCCTCCTCGTAGCGCAGCGCCCGGGTGCTGCGGGCGGCCTCCACGTCGGCCAGGGTCGTCCGGTCGCCGCCCCGGGCCGCGGTCAGCGCCAGGGCCACTTCCAGGCTGGTCAAGGCGGCCCGAGCGTCGCCGTCCACCAGATCGACGAGGAGGGTCACGGCGTCGTCGTCGGCCCGGGCGTGCTCGTGGTCCAGCGCCCGGCGCACCAGTTCCGCCAGCGCCGCCTCGTCGAGCGGCTCCAGCCGGAACAGCGACGAGCGGGAGAGCAGCGGTGCGTTGACGGAGAAGAAGGGGTTCTCCGTGGTGGCCCCGATGAGCGTCAAGGTCCCGTCCTCGACCGACGGCAGCAGCGCGTCCTGTTGGGCCCGGTTGAAGCGGTGCACCTCGTCGAGGAACAGGATGGTGCCCCTCCCGTGCTCGCCGAGGGCCCGGCGGGCGCCGGCGACCGTCTCGCGTACGTCCTTGACGCCCGCCGTGACCGCCGACATGGGCACGAACTCTCGTCTGGTCGCCCCGGCGATCAGCCGGGCCAGGGTGGTCTTGCCGGTGCCCGGCGGACCCCAGAGGAGGACCGACGACAGCCGGTCGGTCTCGATCAGGGCGCGGAGCGGTCGCCCGGGACCGAGCAGGTGGTCCTGGCCGAGCACGTCGTCCAGGCGCTGGGGGCGCATCCGTGCCGCCAGCGGCGCCTGGGCCGACAGGCGCTCGTCGACCGCGGCCGAGAACAGGTCGCCGTCGCCGGCCGTCACCGGTCAGGGCCCGTGCGTCGCGCCACTTCGCCCACGACCTCGGCGCGCGGCACCGCGACCTGCTCGCTGTCGGTGCGCAGGTCCTTGATCGCCACCGTCCCGGCGGCGGCCTCGTCGGGACCGATGATGACCGCCACCGCCGCCCCCGAACGGTCCGCCGCCTTGAACTGGGCCCGAGGAGAACGCTGGTCGAAGGTCCGGTCGGCGCGCAGCCCCGCCGCTCGCAGCGTGGCGGTCACATCCCGCGCCGCACCACCATCGGTGAAGTCGACCACGAAGGCGTCCAGCCGGGCCCGACTGCCGGTGCCGACCCCTTCGGCGTCCAGCGCCAGCAGGATGCGCTCGATGCCGAGGGCAAACCCGATGGCCGGCTGGGCAGGGCCGCCCATTTCCTCAACCAATTTGTCGTAACGGCCGCCGCCGCCGACCGCGTTCTGGGCGCTGTCCAGCGCGCCACCGATGTACTCGAACGTGGTGCGCGTGTAGTAGTCGAGGCCCCGCACCAGGCTGGTGTCGATCCGATAGGCGATGCCGAGGGCTTCGAGCCCGCCCCGTACCCGGTCCAGGTGGGCGGCGCACGCCTCGCACAGGTGGTCGATCTGGCGGGGAGCCCCGGCGCTCACCTTCCGGCATGCCGGGTCGTTGCAGTCGAGCACCCGGAGCGGATTCTCCCCGTACCGCTCCCGATGCTCGTCGCACAGCTCGTCCCGGTGGGCCGACAGGTAGTCGTGCAGCAACTGGCGGTAGCCGGGCCGGCACGTGTCGTCGCCCAGGCTGTTGACGAGCAGCTCCACCCTGCGCAGTCCGATGGCGGCGTAGAACTCGAGGCCCAGGGCGATGACCTCCACGTCCACGTCGGGATCGGCGGTGCCGACGACCTCGATATCCAGCTGGTGGAACTCCCGGTAACGTCCCGCCTGCGGGCGCTCGAAGCGGAAGCACGACGTCGCGCACCACACCTTCCACGGCGTCGGCGGCCGGTGCTCGATGAACGCCCGCATCAACGAGGCGGTGATCTCGGGGCGCAGGGCCAGGTGGCGGCCACCCCGGTCCTCGAACTCGTACATCTGCTTGCGGACCACATCGGTGGACGCTCCGACCCGCTGGAAAACGGCCCGGTCCTCGAACGTGGGCGTGATGACCAGGTCGTACCCCGCCGACGCCGCCGTCCTCGCGAACGCGGCCACCAGGCGTTCCCAGCGCGCCGACGCCGGCGCCAGGACGTCAAACGTCCCCGGAGGATGCTGCAGCTGCGGTCCGGGCATCACCGCAGGGTACCGGCCGGGTGATCCTCAGTTTCCGTGGCCGGGCAGGACCCGGTAGACGTCGTACACGCTGTCGATGCGCTTGATGGAGCTCAGCAGCGAGTCGAGGTGGGCGGGGTCGGCCATCTCGAACTCGAACCGCATCCGGCTCACCCGGTCGGTCCCGGTCAGCGTCTCGCTGCGCAGCACGTTCAGGTGGAGCTCGGAGAGCACCTTCCAGACGTCGACGCCGAGGCGCGACCGGTCGAGCGCCTTGAGCTCGACGGCGGCGGTGAAACTGCCCGCCCGGTCGCGGTCCCACTCGACCTCGATCATGCGCCCGACCTCGGTGGCGGAAAGGGCAGCGGCGTTGGCGCAGTCAGCGCGATGCACGCTCACCCCCCGACCCCGGGTGACGAAGCCGATGATCTCGTCGCCGGGCACCGGGGTGCAACAGCGCGACAGCCGCACCATGACGTCGTCCAGCCCTTCCACGTGGACACCGCTCGCCAGCCGGCTGCTGGGCCGCCGGGGTCGCTGCACGGTCGACGGAAGCTGTTCCTCGTGGTCGCCGTCGCGCAGCTCCCGAGCCAGGCGCTGGGCCACCGACTGGGCCGAGACGTGGCGTTCGCCGATGGCGGCGTGGAGGGCGTCGAGGTCGGCGTAGTTCATCGTCTGGGCCACGCCGACGAGCACCGGGGAACCGGTGAGCTTCTGTACTGGGAGCCCCTCTTTGCGGATGGCCTTGACCAGCTCGTCCCGGCCGGTGTCGATGGCGTCCTCGCGCCGCTCCCGCGAGAACCACTGGCGGATCTTGTTGCGCGCCCGGGGGGTGGACACGATCTTCAACCAGTCGCGACTTGGGCCGGCGCTGGGCACCTTGGAGGTGAAGATCTCGATGCTGTCGCCCGACACGAGCTTGGAGTCCAGCGGCACCAGGCGGCCGTTGACCCGGGCGCCGATGCAACGGTGACCGACCTCGGTGTGGATGGCGTAGGCGAAGTCGATGGGGGTGCCGTCGACCGGCAGGGTGATGACGTCGCCCTTGGGGGTGAACACGAAGACCTCGTCGGTCTCCAGGTCGAGCTTCAGCGTCTCCAGGAACTCGGCCGGGTCGCTGCTCTCCGCCGACCAGTCGACGATGCGCTGCAACCAGGCGATGTCGGCGGCCGACGCCCCCTCCTTGTACCCCCAGTGGGCGGCGATGCCCCGCTCGGCGCGGTTGTGCATCTCCCGGGTGCGGATCTGGGCCTCGAGGGTCTTGCCCTGCGGGCCCACGACCGTGGTGTGCAGCGACTGGTAGAGGTTGAACTTCGGAGTGTTGATGTAGTCCTTGAAGCGTCCCTGGATCGGCGCCCACGCCCCGTGGATGGCTCCCAGCGCCGCCCAGCAGTCCTTGACCGAGTCCACGAGGACCCGGACGCCGACGAGGTCGAAGATGTCGTCGAACTCGCGACCTTTGACGACCATCTTCTCGTAGATCGAGTACAGGTGCTTGGGCCGGCCCGTCACCTGAGCCTCGACGCGCGCGGCGCGGAGACGACCGTCGACCTGGTCGATCACCTGGGCCAGGTAGATCTCCCGCTCGGGGCGCGGGTGGCAACCATCTGCTCGATCTCGGCGTAGCGGCGCGGGTGCAGGGTGGCGAACGACAGGTCCTCGAGCTGCCACTTGATGTCCTGGATGCCGAACCGGTGGGCCAGCGGAGCGTAGATGTCCAGGGTCTCCTGCGCGGTGCGCTTCTGCTTCCACTCGGGCATGGCCGCCACCGTCCGCATGTTGTGCAGCCGGTCGGCCAGCTTGATGAGCAGGACCCGCGGGTCCTTGGCCATGGCCACCAGCATCTTGCGCATGGTCGCGGCCTGCTGGGCGGCCTTGGAGTCGAAGCGAACCCGGTCGAGCTTGGTCACGCCGTCGACGATGGACGCCACCACCGGCCCGAACTCCGCCTCCAGGTCCTCGGCTCCGACGCCCGTGTCCTCGACGGCGTCGTGCAGGAGGGCCGCGGCCACGGTGACATCGTCGAGGCCCAGCCCGGCCAGGAGGGTCGCCACCGCCAGCGGGTGGGAGATGTAGGCCTCACCCGAGCGGCGCAGCTGGCCGTCGTGGGCCCGGTCGGCCGTCTCGTAGGCGGCGACGATCAGGGTGGTGTCGCCCTTGGGATGCCGGTCGCGGTAGGCGGACAGCAGCGGCGTGAGCGCGTCGGCGGTTTGGACCTGGCGCCGCCACGGCAGGACCCGCTCCACGGTGGCCACGGCCCGGCCCCGCGAAGGCGCCTCGGCGCGGCCCGATCGCCGCCCACCGTTGATCACCCGGTCGCTCATCGACGCTGTCCTGTCTCCTTCCTGCACCTCCGGTGGCTCAGGCACACTGGTTCGCTCGTCTGACGCACGCTCAACCACATTGGTTCGCTCGTCTGACGCTCGCTCACGGCACGCCAGCACGGTCGTAACTGAGGAGGGAAACCACGTCGAGGTCCGCGACCTTCCCGTCAGGGCCGGCCCGCTGATCGACCAAGGGTGAGCCGGTGTCGCCGTGCGAAGCGGCCAACCCGGCAGCGAGGAGCCGCTGGCGGCCGCCGAGGAACGCCAGCTCCAGGATGCAGCCGAACCCGACGGTCTCGGCGCCGAGTTCGGTGGCCAGGGTCGCCGCCGCCACCGCCGTGCCGCCCGTGGCCAGCACGTCGTCGATGATCAGGACCCGCTCGCCGGGGGCCACCGCGTCGGCGTGCACTTCGAGGGCGTCGGTGGCGTATTCGAGGATGTACTCCGCTCGCCGGACCGTCCACGGGAGCTTGCCCGCCTTGCGCAGGGGCACGAGCCCCGCACCCAGCCGCACGGCGACGGGGGCGGCGACGATGAACCCCCGGGCCTCGATGCCCAGGACCTTGTCCACCGGCGACGCCGAGAAGTGGCGGGCGAGGGCGTCCACGCACGCGCCGAAGGCGGGACCATCGGCCAGCAGCGGGGTGATGTCCTTGAACACGACGCCGGGCTGCGGGAAGTCCGGGATGTCCCGGATGCGCTCGCTGATCCTTTCGACGTCGTGCCCCATCTCTTCACGGTACCGGAGCGGGCAACCCCATCCCGCGCACGACGCGGCCGAGAGGCTCAGCGGCGGCGCTTCTTACGGGGCCGGGGGGCGGGGCGGTTGGCGGGGCGCGCGGGCGGCGGCCGCTCGGCCGGCTCCGGCGCGGCACCGTCGGTGGCGCCGTTGGTGCTGCGGGCGTCGCCCTCGGCGCCGTCCGGATGACCGGCCGAGGCCGTCTCGGTCGGCTGGGGGGCGTCGTCTGCCACCGGCTGGTCCGAGGCGGCGGGGCGCGCCGGTCGGGTCCGCTTCCGCGGCACCGCCCGGCCCCTGGGCGCAGCCGTCGCCGGCGACTTGGGCGGCTCGGAGCGGGCGCCGGAGGCCGATGCCGCCCGAGCCGGCGAGCGGGCGTCGCCGGGGCCGCCCGACGCCCCGGCGGCGACGGCAACCGGCCTCCCGCCCCCTCCCCCTCCCCCCGCCACCGTCGCCGGGGTCAGCGGCCTGCTGGCGGCGGGGCGCGCCTGCAGCCGCCGGCGGATCTGGGCGTAGCGCGGCTCGCGCTCCTTGAGGACGGCCAGGACCGGTGAGGCGATGAAGAGCGAGGAGTAGGCCCCGGTCGCGAGGCCCACGAACAGGGCCAGGCCGAAGTCGTTGAGTGCGCTGGCGCCGAGGATCCACGATCCGATCACCAGGATCGACAGGATGGGCAGGATGGCCACCAGGGACGTGTTGAGGGACCGGGCCAGCACCTGGTTCATGGACAGGTTGACGGTGTCGGTGTAGGTGATGCGCCCGGTGGACGCCAGGCCCTTGGTGTTCTCCTCGATCTTGTCGAACACCACGATCGTGTCGTACAGCGAATAGCCGAGGATGGTGAGGAACGCCACCACCGTGTCCGGGCTCACCTGGAAGCCCGACAGAGAGTAGATGCCGATGGTGACCAGGATGTCGTGGAGCAGAGCGATGAGGGCCGCCAGGGCCATCTTCCCCTCGAACCGCAGCCAGATGTAGATGGTGAAGGCGATGAGAAAGATGATCACCGCCTTGACCGCCTTGCTGGTGATGTCCGACCCCCAGGAGGGGCCCACGTCGTTCAGGGTGACCTCGTTGACGGAGACGTGAGCCATCTTCGCCAGCGCCTGGCTCACCTGCGACACCTCGGCGTTGTTGGCGGTGTCCTTGGCCGCCGCCTGGACCTCGATCTCCCGCTGGCCGCTCTGGCGGTTGGTGAGCTGGGTGATGGTGGCCTGCCGGAGGCTGCCGTTCACCGATCCCACGGCATTGCGTGCATCGGAGACGGACGCCGTGGTGGCCACGGTCCACTGCGTCCCGCCCTTGAACTCGATGGAGAAGTTCAGGCCGCGGACACCCACCGAGACCATGCCGATGACGATGACGATCCCGGAGATGGCGAGCCAACGGCGCCACCGGCCGGCGAAGTCGAAGGACGTTTCGCCCCGATAGAGACGCCGGTAGGCGCTGACCGGCCCCGTGCTCATACCTCGCTCCTCACCCGTCGGGCACCCAGGCCGCGCGCCACGCCGATGAAGCGGGCCTCGGTGAACGCCCGGCGCCGTCCCACCAGAATGACGGCGGGACGAATGAAGAAGTACGCGGTGAACACGTCCAGGAGGGTGGACAGCCCCAGCATGAAGGCGAAGCCGCGGACGTCGCCAACGGTCAGGATGTAGAGAATCAGGGCGGCCAGGATGGTCACGAAGTCGGCGGTCAGCACCGTGCGAAAGGCGCGCGAAAAGCTGCGCTCCGTCGACTGGCGGATGGTCCGCCCGGCACGTATCTCGTCC
This sequence comes from uncultured Actinomycetota bacterium, assembly GCA_963757175.1. Taxonomy (GTDB): domain Bacteria; phylum Actinomycetota; class Acidimicrobiia; order Acidimicrobiales; family Palsa-688; genus CAVWQR01. The sequence goes on from CAVWQR010000004.1 coordinate 359,787, forward strand.
TTGAGCCGTTCGAAGTAGACGATGTAGGAGTCGACCGTGATACCGACGGACACGATGATCCCCGTGACCCCGGCCAGGGTCAGGGCCAGGCCCGATGTCTGACTGAGCTGGGCGATGATGCTGTAGAGCAGCGCCCCGCCGACGCCGAGGCCGACCACGACGATCAGGCCGAGCGCCCGGTAGTACAGGATCATGTACAGCAGCACCACCGCGATGCCGCCGATGCCGGCCAGGATGCCGGCCCTCAGCGAGTCCTTGCCGATGCTCGCCGACACTGTCTGCACCGACTGCGGGACGAAGGTCACCGGCAGGCTGCCGTAGCGCAACGAAACCGCCAGGTCGTTGGCCTGACCGGAGGTGAAGCTCCCCGTGATGCTGGCGACGCCGTTGAAGTTCGGCGACTCGATCTGGGGTGCTGACTGCACGACGCCGTCGAGCTCGATGGCCTCCAGGCTGCGCGGATCAGGGGGGTTGGCGTTGGCCTTGTAGTACTGGTAGCGCTGGGCGGCGATCTTGTCGAAGGCTGTGGAGCCGGAGTTGGTGAAGGTGAGCTGCACGCTGTACTGCGGGCTGCTCGAGCTCGGTGCCTGCACCGAGGCGGACTTGACCGCACTCCCCTTCAGGTCGGCCGGACCCAGGATGTAGCGCCCGGGCCCGTCCCTGGCCGGGAGGATGACGGCCGAGGTGGCCACGTCGTTGAGGCTCGATGTGGAGGGAAGGCTGGCGCTGTTGGCGTTGCTGCAGTCGGCTTGCGCCTGCGCCGGGGTCAGCGCCGGCCCGCCCGGCGGCGCGCCCGACGCTCCTGATGGGGGCGCCGCAGTGGTGGGTGTGGTGGCCGGTGCGGTCGTCGGCGACGCCCTGGCGGGAGGCGCCTGCGAGGCGATCTGGCAGATGACCGGGCGGAACAGGAGCTCGGCCTTCTCCTCGAGCACCGCCAACGGTCGTTGCGGGTCCTTGACGCCGGGGAGGCTGACCACCACGTCGTTGCCCTGGCGCTGGATGTCGGTGTTGGCCACACCGAGCCCGTTCACCCGGCGGTCGATGATGCCGATGGCCTGTTGCAGGGTGGCGTTGTCCGCCGTGCCCTGGGGTCGCAGCACGACCGACACCCCGCCGCGCAGGTCGAGACCCAGCAGTGGAGTGTGACCCAGACCGATCGTGATCCCCAGCGCGACCACCGCCAAGGTGATGATGCCCATGAGGGACACCACCAGGCCCCGCCGCACGGATCAGCGCCCCCCGGGCGAGTTGCCGGAACCACCTCCGCGCCGGGATCGCTTGCCCCGACGCCGACGGTTCGGCCCGGCGGGCCTGTCCGTCGTCGTCCCGTCCCCGCTGGCCGGCTCGGCTCCGGATCCGGGGTCGCCACCGTCGTCGTCGCCTGCGCCGCGCTGCGCCGAACCAGTGGCGTTGTCCTCCGGAGCGCCCGCGTCAGCGGTGTCCGGTTCCGAAGTGTCGGCTTCCGTCGCCACCTCTTCTTCGCCCGCGTCTTCGTCGGCGAAGTCGTCACGGGCGTCGTTCTCGTCGAACTCGTCGTCTTCCGCCTCGTCCACCCGGTCATCGGGGGGTGGAGGCGGCGCCGGCCGGGCCCGTCGCGAGAAAGGCGACGCCGGCGGCGGGGGCGCCGGCGGGTTGCGGAGGTTCACCGCCCGCTTCAGGAAGGTCAGCACCACCCCGTCGGACACCTGCACCTCGACCTCGTCGTCGTCCACGCCGGTCACCCGGCCGGTGATCCCGCCGATCGACACCACGTCGTCGCCGACGGTGAACTGCTTCTGCTTCTGCTGTTGCTGGCGGTTGCGCTGCGTGCGGGGCCGGATGAAGAAGAAGTAGAAGCCGACCAGGACCACGGCGAGGATCAGGAAGGTGACCGTCGAACTCGACGAACTGGTCTTCTTCGCCGTCGTCGACGGCGACGAGGCCAGGTGGATGAGGGTAGGGAGGAGATGCATCGTGAGGTCGGCGCCCGAGGGGGCGACGAGCGACTGTAGCGCAGGGCCCCTTCGACCCCGCATCGGCCACATCCCGAGCCGCGGCTCTGCTCATGGCCTTCGGAGCCGGCCGGGCTCTGCTCATGGCCTTCGGAGCCGGCCGGGCTCTGCTTATGGCCTCCGGAGCCGGCCGGGCTCTGCTCATGGCCTTCGGAGCCGGCCGGGCTCTGCTTATGGCCTTCGGAGCGGGCCGGGCTCGCCCCAGACGGCAGCCAGGTCGGCGCGCAGGACACCCAGGGCTCCGGTGTGGACGGCCGACCGGATCCGGTCCATGAGGGCCAGGAGCCAGGCCACGTTGTGCAGGGTGAGGAGCCGGCCTGCGGTGGGCTCACCGACGACGAACAGGTGACGTAGGTAGCCCCGGCTGTAACGAGCGCACACCGGGCACGGGCAGGTGGCGTCGAGGGGCCCGGCGTCGGCCGCGTGACGGGCGGCCTTGAGCTGGAACCGGCCGGCGGCCGTCAACGCGGTGCCGTGGCGGGCCAGTCGGGTGGGCAGCACGCAGTCGAACATGTCCACGCCCAACGCCACGGCCTCCACCAGGGAGACCGGGTCGCCGACGCCCATCAGATAGCGGGGCCGGTCGGCCGGCAGCGGATCCACTGCCGCGGCCAGCGCCGGCAGCATCTCGGAGCGAGGTTCGCCCACCGACAGCCCGCCGATGCCGTACCCGTCGAAGTCGAGGGCGGCGGTGGCGGCCGAGGCCTCGGCGCGCAGCGGCACCGACGTCCCGCCCTGGACGATGCCGAACAGGCACTGGTCGGGGCGTCGGTGGGCGTGGCGGGCCCTCGCCGCCCAGGCCAGGGTTCGCTCCGTGGCCAGTCGCACCTCGCCTTCGGGCGCCGGCAGGCCGGGGCAGACGTCCAGGGCCATCTGCATATCGGCGCCCAGCCGTTCCTGGACGGCGACCGCGCCTTCGGGGGTGAGGCGGTGCGACGATCCGTCGTAGGTCGAGCGGAAGGTCACCCCCTCGTCGTCGACCTGCGGCCGCAGCGAGAACACCTGGTAGCCGCCCGAGTCGGTCACCACGTGACCCTCCCAGCCGCAGAAGCGGTGCAGCCCACCCATGTCGGCCACCACGTCCGCTCCCGGCCGGAGCATCAGGTGGTAGGTGTTGGCCAGCACGACCTCGACCCCGAGCTCGTCGAGGTCGCCGGCGGCCAGCAGGCGGACGGCGCCTCGCGTCCCGACGGGCATGAAGCACGGGGTGGCAAAGCTGCCCCGGGCGGTGCACACGGTCCCCGCCCGCGCCGGTCCGTCCGTGGCCCTGGCGGTGAAGCGCGCCGCGGTCACGAAGGCCGGCCGACCAACATGGCGTCGCCGAAGGACAGAAAGCGGTAGCCCTCGGCCAGTGCGGTGGCGTACAGCTCGCGCCAGCGCGCACCGGCGAACGCCTCGAGCAGGACCAGGAGGCTGGAACGGGGCAGGTGGTAGTTGGTCAACAGCACATCCACCACGGCGAAGGGGTACTCGCCGTGGATGAACAGGTCGGTGCGCCCTTCGAGCGACCCGGTGGCCGCCGCCGCCTCCAGCGCCCGCAGCGTGGTGGTGCCGACGGCGACCACACGCCGGGCGTGCCGGCAGGCGTCCAGGGTGGCCGCCGGCACCGAGTAGCGCTCGGTGTGCATCACGTGGTCTTCGACGGCGGCGGCGGTCATGGGGCGGAACGTGGCCAGGCCGACCGCCAGGTCCACTCGGGCGACGGCGGCGCCCGCGCCGCGGATCTCGGCCAGGACCTCGTCGGTCAGGTGGAGGCCCGCCGTGGGCGCGGCCACCGAACCCGGACGATCGGCGTAGACCGTCTGGTAGCGGCTCGGGTCGGCGAGCGGGGTGTGGATGTACGGCGGGAGCGGCAGCTGGCCGACGTCCTCGAGCGCGGTCACGTCCTCCCCGGGCCGGCCGAGGAGGCGCACCCGGCGGGTGCCGGCGGCATCCAGGCGCTCGCCCACCTCGACCACGGGGGTGTCGCCGGCGTGCAGGACCGTGCCCGGCGGGAGCCGCCGCCCGGGGCGCACGAGCGCCGTCCAGGTTCCCGCCGGCTCCGCCTCGAGCAGCAGGACCTCGGCCCGCCCGCCCGAGGACTTGGTGAGGAGCAGCCGGGCGGGCAGGACCCGAGAGGTGTTGACGACGACGACGTCGCCGGGGCCGACCAGCTCGGGGAGGTCGCGCACGTGGCGGTGCTCCACCGGCCGCTCGGCGTCGACGGCGACGAGCAGCCGGGCATCATCGCGCCGGGCGAGGGGAACCTGGGCGATGGCCTCCTCGGGGAGGTGGTAGTCGGGCACTTCCACACTCCGGGAAGCTACCGGCGGCTGGGGGTGCGGGCCGGACGGTCAGCCGAACAGGCCCGGCGGGCGGTCAGCCGGGGGCGGCGGCCGATCGGCCCAGGCCGGCGGCGCCTCGAGGCCCAGGTGCGGCCAGGCGGTGGCCGTGGCCACCCGGCCTCGGGGGGTGCGCATGAGCAGTCCCGACTGGAGCAGGAAGGGCTCGTAGACGTCCTCGACCGTCTCGGGCTCCTCGCCCACGCTCACCGCCAGAGTGGACAGCCCCACCGGCCCGCCCCCGAAGCGCGCGCACACCGCGTCGAGGATGGCGCGGTCGACCTTGTCCAAGCCGAGCTCGTCGACGCCGAACAGCGCCAGCCCCTCGCGGGCCACGGCATGGGTGACCACCCCGTCGCCGCGCACCTCGGCGAAGTCCCGCACCCGTTTGAGCAGCCGGTTGGCGATCCGGGGCGTGCCACGGGATCGTCGGGCGATCTCGGTGGCGCCGCGCCCATCGATGGCCACCGACAGGATCTGCGCCGAGCGGTCCACGATCGTCTCCAGATCCGAGGGCTCGTAGTAGTCGAGACGGGCCACGAAGCCGAACCGGTCGCGCAGGGGCGCGGTGATCAGGCCGGTCCGGGTGGTGGCCCCCACCAGCGTGAAGCGGGGCAGGTCGAGACGGATGGACCGGGCCGTCGGCCCCTTGCCGAGCACGATGTCCAGCTGGAAGTCCTCCATGGCCGGGTAGAGGATCTCCTCCACCGCCCGACCCAGGCGGTGGATCTCGTCGACGAACAGCACGTCGCCTTCGCCCAGGTTGGTGAGAATGGCCGCCAGGTCCCCGCCCCGGACGAGCGCCGGTCCCGACGTGATCCGCAGGTCGGCGCCCATCTCGTGGGCGATGATCCCGGCCATGGACGTCTTGCCCAGGCCGGGCGGCCCGGCGAGCAGGACGTGATCCGCCGCCTGGCCCCGCTTGCGGGCCGCTTCCAGGACGATGCCCAGATGCTCCTTGAGCGTCGACTGACCGACGAAGTCGGCCAGGCGACGCGGGCGGAGGGTGACCTCCTCGGCGGACTCCAACGGATCGGCCGCCGGTCCCACCGGACGGGCGGGTTCGTTCGCCAGCTCGCTCACCGCCACCACCTCGAGGAGGTGGTGGCGGCCTGCCACATGGGTTCGCTCGCACTCGCTCAGCGACATGGGTTCGCTCGCCAGCTCGCTCAGCGACATGGGTTCGCTCGCCAGCTCGCTCACGGCTGCCCGGCCAGCTCGCGCAGGGCGACCCGCAGCAGGTCCTCGACGGTGCCGTCATCGGGCAGGGCGCCGAGGGCGACCCGGACCTCGTCGGCGCCGTAGCCCAGGGCGGCCAGGGCGGTGCGGACCTCCAAGCGGGCCGGCGCCGGCCCGTCGGCGGCCACCACCACCCGCAGATCGGGGTCGTCCATCTCCGCGTCCAGGCGGGCCTGCAGCTCGACCACCAGCCGCGCCGCCGTCTTCTTGCCGATGCCGGGCACGAGCGTCAAGGCCTCCGCGTCCCCGGTGGCCACGACGCGGCGCAGGGCGGCCGGCGAGTGGACCGACAGCAGGGCCAGGGCCACGGCCGGGCCCACGCCGTGGGCGCCGATCAGGGCCTCGAAACAGACGCGCTCCTCGCGGCTCGAGAAGCCGTACAGGATCAGGGCGTCCTCGCGCACGTGGGTGTGGACGTGGAGGAAGGTGGACGCCCCGAGCTCCAGGCGGCCCAACGCCCCGCCCGGCACCACCACCCGGTAGCCGACCCCGCCGGTCTCGACCAGAGCCTCGCCGGCGCCGTCGCGGCGAGCGGTGCGGTCCAGCACCACGCCGCGCAGCGAACCGATCACCGGCCCGCTCCGGATCGTTCCACGGCCGCCCGCAGGCGGGCGCCGCTCAGGTGGCAGACCGCCAGGGCCAGGGCGTCGGCCCGGTCCGCCGGCCGCGGTCGCTCGGGCAGTCCCAGCAGCACTTGCACCATCTGCTGGACCTGCTCCTTGGACGCGCCGCCGTGGCCGGCCACCGCCTGCTTGACCTCGTTGGGGCTGTACTGCACCACGGGGACGCCGGCCTCGGCCGCGGCGGCCAGGGCCAGCCCGCTGGCCTGGCCCACGCCCATGGCCGTGCGCGCATTGGTCTGGAACAGCACCCGTTCGACCACGACCACCTCGGGGCGCAACCAGCCCAGCAGGCGGCGCAGGTCGCCGAGCAGGACGCCCAGGCGCTCGCTCAACGGGTCCGCCGCCGGCGTCGTCAGATGACCGACGGCGACGGCCTCCAGCCTGCCGCGCTCCTCGGCCACGGCGCCGTAGCCGCAGCGCGACAGCCCCGGGTCCACCCCAAGTGCGAACACCTGTTCGAGTGTAGCCGGTGGCGGTCAGGCGGTGGTGGATGCGGACAGCGCCGCCACCAGTCGTTCCGCCGGCATGTAGGTCATGTTGGTCAGCGACCGGCGCAGGAACCGGACGGTGCCGCCCTGGTCGATGACGAACACGGAGCGACGGTAGAAGCCGAGCGGCCCGAGCACGCCGTAGGCCGCGCCCACGGCCTTGTCAACGTCGGCCAGGAGCGGCAGCTTCACCCCGATGTCTGCCGCGAACTTCTCGTGGCTGGCCACATCCTGCGGGCTGAGGCACCACACCACCGCGTCGAGGGCGGCGAAGTCGGAGAGGTCCTCGTCGTAGCTGCGCAGCTGCTGGGTGCACACGGGCGACCCGTCGGCCGGATAGAAGACCAGGACCACGGGATGACCGCGCTCGTCGCTCAGCCGGTACCGGCGGCCACCGGTGCCGGCCAGGTCGAACGCCGGCGCCTGATCGCCCACCCCGGGGCCGGGCTCGGCATCGGAGACCGGCACCTCAGGCCTCGACCACTTCGAGGATGGCGTCGGGGACGTCGAAGTTGGCGAATACGTTCTGCACGTCGTCGAGCTCTTCCAACAGGTCGATGACCCGCAGCACCCGCCGGGCGTCGCCCTGGTTGTCGATCTCGACCGTCGACGTCGGCAGCATGGTCGTCTCGGCCGACTCTATCGGTACGCCGGCGTTGGCCAGGGCGTCGCGCACGCGGGCCAGATCGGTCGGTGCGCAGGTGATCTCCCAGCCGTTCCCGGTGTCGCGCACGTCCTCGGCGCCACCGTCCAGGGCGACCAGCATGACCTCGTCCTCGCTCACCTCACGGCCGTCGTCGTCACCGGGCACGATCACCACCCCCCGGCGCTCGAACTGCCAGGCCACCGAACCGGGCTGGGCCATCGAGCCGCCGTTCTTGGTGAACACCGAACGGATGTCCGACCCGGTCCGGTTGCGGTTGTCGGTGAGGCACTCCACGATCACCGCCACACCCGACGGCCCGTATCCCTCGTAGGACACCTGCTCATAGCGGACCCCTTCCAGCTCGCCGGTGCCCCGCTTGATGGCCCGCTCGATGGTATCGAGAGGGACCGACGCCTCCCGCGCCTTTTGGTACATGGTCCGCAGCGTGGGGTTGGCGTCCGGATCGCCGCCTCCCTCGCGTGCCGCCACCTCGACCTGGCGGATGAGCTTGGCGAACAGCTTTCCCCGGGCCTTGTCGGCCGCGCCCTTCTTGTGCTTGATGGTCGCCCACTTGGAATGCCCTGACATCGCTAGTTCCTCTCTGCTCGCTGTCCGCTGGGCGCGGCGCCGACCACCAACTGGCGCACGAACAGGTCGTGCAGCCGGCGATCTCCGATCAGCTCGGGATGGAAGGCGCTGACCAGCACCGCATCCTGCCGGCACAGCACCGGCCGTCGGTGACCGTCCGTTCCCTCCAGTTGGGCCAGGACCTCGACGGCGGGGCCGGACTGGTCCACCACGGGGGCCCTGATGAACACGGCGTGCACCGGTTCGGCGAGGCCGGTGACGTCGAGATCGGTCTCGAAGGATTCCCGCTGGCGGCCGAACGCGTTGCGGCGCACCGTGATGTCGATGGCGCCCAGGTGGTGTTGGTCGGAACGTCCGTCGCTCACGTCGCGGGCGAGCAGGATCATCCCCGCGCACGTGCCGAACGTCGGCAGGCCGGCAGCTACCTCGGCTCGAAGGGCGCCGAGCATGCCCGCCGAGTCGAGGAGGAGCGACATCGTGGTCGACTCGCCCCCGGGGAGGATCAGCCCGTCGAGCCCAGCGAGTCCCGCCGCGCTTCGCACCTCGACCGGCGTGGCGCCGACCTCGTACAGGGCGCGCCGGTGTTCGCCGACATCACCCTGGAGTGCGAGGACGCCGATGGTGGGAGCCACGACGACCGGCACCTGGCGGGACATTCCGCATGACCGGCCCAGCGTACCGGTTGGAGCGCCTACCAGCCTCGGTCGGCCAGGCGGGTGTCGACGCTCGCCGACTCCTGGCCGCGCATGGCTTCGCCGAGACCGCGGCTGACCTTGGCCACCAGGTCGGCGTCCCGGAAGTGGGTCGTGGCCTCGACGATGGCCCGGGCGAAGCGGGGAGGATCGGCGCTCTTGAAGATTCCGGACCCCACGAACGCCGCCTCGGCGCCGAGCTGCATGACCAACGCGGCGTCGGCGGGCGTGGCGATGCCGCCGGCGCAGAACAGCGGCACGGGCAGGCTGCCGGCCGCCGCCAGCTCCCCGACCAGGCCAACCGGCGCCTGCAGGTCCTTGGCCCAGGAGTACATCTCGGCCGGATCGGCGGTGGTGATCCGGCGAATGTCACCGGTGATGGAGCGCAGGTGGCGGACCGCCTCCTTGACGTCACCGGTGCCGGCCTCGCCCTTGGAGCGGATCATGGCCGCGCCTTCGGAGATGCGGCGCAGCGCCTCGCCCAGGTTGTTGGCGCCGCACACGAAGGGGACGGTGAACCCCCACTTGTCGATGTGGTGGCCCTCGTCGGCAGGGGTGAGCACTTCGCTCTCGTCGATGTAGTCGACGCCGAGCGACTCGAGGACCTGCGCTTCGGCGAAGTGGCCGATGCGGGCCTTGGCCATGACGGGGATGGTGACGGCCGCCTTGATGCCCTCGATGAGTGCCGGATCGCTCATGCGGGCCACGCCGCCGTCGCGGCGGATATCGGCCGGAACCCGCTCGAGGGCCATGACCGCGACCGCCCCGGCATCCTCGGCCACCCTGGCCTGTGACGCGTCGACCACGTCCATGATGACCCCGCCGCGCAGCATCTCGGCGAGGCCCCGCTTGACCATGTCCGTGCCGGTCTGCCGGGCGGCCTCACGCGTCTGCCGGGGGGCCTCGCTCGTCGCCATGCGCCGATTCTACGGGGCCGGGCGGTGGCGGCGGGCGGTTTCCCACTCCGGCGACCTCAGGATTACAGCTCCCGCAGCGCCTCCACCCGCTGGGCGAGCGGTGACCGGCGGGGCGTCGCCGGACCGCTCGATCGCTCCACCGAAGGGTCGGCCAACCACAGCTCACCCAGACGGGCGGACGGCCCCGCGACCGCGGTGCCCCGCTCGTGCATCTTCTCGAGGGCCGCGGCCAGGCCGGGCGGGTAGCGGGTGAGCGCCACGGCGTCCAAGTCGGTATCTTCATCGCGGTCGGCAGGGTGGCCGAGGCGGCGACCGAGCCCGCCCGTCCCGGCCGCGACCGTGCCGGGCAGCGTGTCCCGCCGTTTGACGCGCACCAACAGCTCGGCGACCACGCCCTCCAGCTCGATCAGGCTGAGGACCTCGAGCAGGGCGGTGGTGAAGGCGAGCGTTGCCCGCCTCGGGTCGCGACCGACGGCCACCGCGTTGCACGCCCGATCGTCGACGACCAGCACCCGGGGCACGGCCAGCCCGGCGGCGACGCACAACCCCTCGACCAGGTTGAGGAGCCGAGCGTGGCCCACCGGATCAGCCGGGGCGGCGTCGAGCGCGGCCAGGGCCCGCCGATCGGCGGTCGCCCAGAGGGCGCCACCGACGAGCAGGGTGACGACCACGAAGACCACCACGGCGACGAGGGCGCCACCCAGCAGGCCGACCAGGCCGAGCACCACACCGGCCGGCAGGGCGGCGGCGGCCACGAGGACCCGCGCCCGCCGCTGGTTGACGCGTGGGTCGGTGGCGGCCTCGAGCATGGCGGTTGCAGACTAATGCCGGGGTCGGCGGGCGCTACCGGCCGGCGGCCCGGTCGTAGAAGGCTCGATAGGTCGTGGCCAAGCTGGACATGGAGAAATGCGCAGCCCGCACCGTTCCCGCCTCGACGAGGCGGCCACGGGTGGCGGGCTCGTCGAGGGCGCGGCGGATGGCGCCCGCCAGCGCACCGGGATCTCCCGGCGGGACGAGCAGCGCCTCCTTGTCCTTGCGGGCCACGGTGGCGTAGCCGGGCAGGTCGCTGGCGACCACGCAGCTGCCCGCCGCCATGGCCTCGAGGAGCACCACGCCGAAGCTCTCGCCCCCGAGCGACGGGGCGCAGACGACGTCCGCCGTCCGCATACGCGCCCGCTTCTCCTCGTCACCGATGGCGCCCAGCCACTCGATGCGACCGTCTCCGGCGGTGGCCGCCCGCAGCGTTTCGGTCTGCGGGCCGTCGCCCGCCACCCACAGGTGCACGGCGGGACCGAGCTCGCCCATGGCGTCGATGAGCACGGCGAGGCCCTTGCGCAGCTCATGGCGGCCCACGAAGAACAGCACCGGGTCCGACGACGGCGTCGGACGGGGCCAGGGCGGCGCCCGTTCGTAGAGCTCGAGCTCGATGCCGTTCCACACCGGCTCGTAGGTCCCGCCGAACGAGCGCCTGGCCGTGGCTGCGGCCGCGGCCGAGACGGCGCAGCGCACGTCCAGATGGCCCGCCGCCCACCGGGCACCGGATCGGACGGCAAGGAACACGTCCGGGAGTCCGCCGGCGCGATGGAACGTCCCTACCGTCGGGGCCGCCGCGAACAGCAGGGCGGTCAGGGTGGCGCCGGGCGCGAGGGGCTCATGCAGGTGGATGACGTCGAAGGCCTCGTCGCGAAGGGCCCGCAGCAGCCGCAGCGATGCCGCCGGGTCGGGTGCCACGGGCGACAGGGACCCGTTGGCCACGGCGGGGATGGAGTTGCCGAGCGGCGTGACGAACGGCTCGGGTGGCGGCCCGTCGCACGGGGCCAGCACGCGTGCCTCGACGCCGTCCGCCCGCAAAGCCCGGGCCAGACCGAGGACCTGGCCCTGCACGCCGCCCACCACGGTCAGGCTGTACGGGCAGACCAGGCCGACGCGCACCGCCGGAGGCTACCGGTCGCTCGGCCAGTGGGGCTGGGCCGGGAGCAACACCCGGTTACCGGGCTCGGGGGCGGGGCCAGCGTAATTCCCACTCGGCCGTGGGATGTCTAGCCCGCATCTCTCCACAGATGGTTCGTCCGGGCCATAGCCCCCGGACGAGCAAAAAGGTACGTTTCCCGAAAAGGACGGCGGCGGATGAGGCACAAGGCGGGCGTGTTGGGTCGGTGGTCGCGGGTCTGCTCCGCCGCGGTTGTCGTCGCCTCGGTGGGCATCCTGTTGCCAGCGGTATCGGCCTCCGCTGACGATCCCACGATCTCTTACAACACCCTCCGGACCGGATGGGATACGAACGAGCCGGGTTTGTCCCCGTCCGAGGTGTCCAGCTCGGACTTCGGTCAGCTCTTCTCCACGGCAGTGGACGGCCAGGTGTACGGCCAGCCCATCACGGCCGGCGGGACTCTGGTCGTGGCCACCGAGAACGACAAGGTGTACGGCTTGGATCCGGCAACGGGATCGGTGCACTGGACGCGCGACCTCGGTAACCCGTGGCCGGCGTCGACCACCGGCTGCGGGGACCTGACACCGAACATCGGGGTCACGTCGACACCGGTCTACGACCCTTCCACGGGAACGGTGTATCTGGTCGCCAAGGTGAACGACGGTCCCGATCCCGCCCATCCCCACTGGTACGTCCACGCGGTCGATGCCGCAACCGGGGCGGAGCGTCCCGGTTGGCCGGTTGCGATCCAAGGCGCGCCGGACAACGACCCGGCCCACCCGTTCCTGCCGGAGACCGAGTTCAACCGGGCGGGGCTGCTGCTCATGGGCGGTGTCGTGTACGCCGGGTTCGCCAGCAACTGCGACTATGAGCCCTACGTGGGCGATGTCGTCGGGGTCAACGCGGCGACGGGCGCCCGAACGGCCATGTGGTCGGACGAGGCGGGGTCCTCGACCAACGAGGCGGGGATCTGGCAGTCCGGCGGAGGCCTGATCTCCGACGGCCCGGGAAGGATCATCCTGGCGACGGGCAACGGCATCTCCCCGCCGCCGGGCCCGGGTGACTCGCCGCCCGCCACCCTGGCCGAGTCCGTCGTGCGCCTGCAGGTGAATGGCGACGGCACCCTCAGCCCACAGAGCTTCTTCAGCCCGACCAACAACGCCAACTTGGACCGGGAGGACGCCGACCTGGGCGCAGGTGGACCCATGGAGCTGCCGCAGCCATTTGGCACCCCGGCGCATCCGCATCTGGTCATGCAGGTCGGCAAGGACGGCCGGGTGTTCCTGCTCGACGCCGACCATCTGGGCGGCACCGGCCAAGGCGCGGGCGGCGGTGACGCCGCCCTGAGTGTCAACGGCCCGTTCAACGGGGTGTGGGGCCATCCCGCGTTCTGGGGTGGCGACGGCGGCTACGCGTACACGGTGGAAAACCAGGGCTATCTGCGCGCCTACAAGTACACCGTGAGCGGCAGCGGCCTTCCGTCACTGTCGCCGACGGGGACCAGCGCGGGAACCCTGGGCTATACGTCGGGCTCGCCGGTGGTGACCTCGGATGGCACCACGTCGGGCTCGGCCCTGGTCTGGGTGGTCTACGCGAGCGGGTCCACCGGGACCGGGGCTCAGCTGCGCGCCTACGCTCCCGTCCCCCAAAACGGCGTCCTGCCCCTCGTCTACGAGGCGCCCATCGGAACCGCCTCCAAGTTCTCGGTACCGGGGGTCGACGGAGGCCGGGTCTTCGTCGGCACCCGTGACGGCCACGTGCTCGGCTTCGGTCATCCCACCACGGCGCCGTTGCAGTCCGGTTCCACCAATTTCGGCCCGGTGAGCGTCGGCGCCAGTGCCAACGCCACGGCCACGGTCACCGCCACCCGCCAAGTCACGGTCTCGGCGGTCTCCACGTCTTCGCCCTTCGCGGATAGCCCGCCGGCGTTGCCCGTCACCCTGGCCGCCGGCCAGACCCTCTCCGTGCCTGTCGCCTTCAGCCCGAGCACGTGGGGATCAGCGAGCGGCCAGCTTGCCTTCACCACTGACCAGGGAGAGGTCGACGCCGACCTGCAAGGCACGGGTACCAGCCCGGGCCTCGGGGCCGCCCCCTCCTCCTTGTCGTTCACCGAGGTGCCCACCGGTTCGCAACAGGACCAGAGCGTCGACGTCGTCAACACCAGCACCACGGCAGAGACGATCACTGGTGTGAGCCCACCGGCACCACCCTTCACGGCGACCGGCCTGCCCGCGATCGGCACCGCCATCCCCGCCCAAGGATCGGTGTCGATGTCGATCGCCTACGCGCCGACCAGCGCCGGAACCGACAACGGGACTCTCATGCTCGACAGCAATGCGGGAGGAGTCAGCGTGCCCCTCGCCGGCACGTCCGTCGCCGGCGCCGCCCATCTGAGCATCCAGCCCAACCCCCTCAGCTTCGGGAGCGTCCCGGTGGGCGAATCGTCCACACAGTCGTTCGACATCTCCAACTCCGGGAACATCCCTCTCACCATCACCAAGGCCGCCCCGCCGACCGGGGCGTTTACCGTCTCCAGCCCGATCTCCGAAGGCCAGCAGCTGGCCCCCGGCCAGGTGTTCCACCAGAGCGTGACGTTCACGCCGACCGCTGCTGGTCAGGCCGCGGCGCAGTATCTGATCACCGGCAACGACGGGCAGGGATCGCAAAACGAGCAGCTGGTGGCGACGGCGACGAGCGATCCTGTCGCGGCCTACTACCAGCGGCTCGGAGGGACCAACTCGTCGCTTGGGAAGCCCATCGACAGCGTCTACTCGGTAGCCGGCGGGGAGGCCCAGGACTTCCTCGGTGGCTCCATCTTCTGGTCGCCGGCCACCGGAGCCCATGCCGTCCGCGGCGCCATCCTCGCCCGCTACCAGGCCCTCGGCGGGCCCACCAGCTTTCTGGGGTTTCCAACCATCGACGACACCCAGGTCTCTGACGGGATCGGCTGGTACACCACCTTCGCCGGCCCCGGCGCCATCTTCTGGAGCGGCGGCACCGGAGCCTGGTCGGTCCACGGCGCCATCTACGCCCGCTACCAGGCTCTCGGCGGAGCCACCGGCATCCTCGGCTACCCCACCAGCGACGAGACCGGGGTTGCCGACGGCGCCGGCCGCTACAACACCTTCTCCCTCGGTGGTGCCATCTACTGGACTCTCCAAACCGGAGCCTGGTCGGTCCACGGCGCCATCCTCGCCCACTACCGGGCTCTCGGCGGACCCACCGGCATCCTCGGCTACCCCACCAGCGACGAGACCGGGGTTGCCGACGGCGCGGGCCGCTACAACACCTTCTCCGTCGGCGGTGCCATCTACTGGCACCCCTGGACCGGCCCGTGGTCGGTCCACGGTGCCATCTACGCCCGTTACCTGGCCCTCGGCGGGCCCACCGGCATCCTCGGCTACCCCCTCACCGACGAGAACGGCACCCCCGACGGAACCGGCCGGTTCAACCACTTCACCGGCAGCGGCGGCGCCTCCATCTACTGGACGCCCCGAACCGGGGCCTGGTCGGTCCACGGCGCCATCCGCGCCTACTGGGCAGCCGCCGGCTGGGAGCGCAGCCGGTTCGGCTACCCGGTGAGCGACGAGTACGCCATCCCGGCCGGCCGTGCCTCCAACTTCGCATCCGGGACCATCAGCTGGAGCGCCGTCACCGGCGCGATCTGGGCCACGCCTGGCTGAGCGGTTGCGCGCAGTACTTCGCTGACGCCAGGGAGATCGGCGGATCTTGCGCGGAGTTGAGGTGGCCGGCGAGGCAAGTTCTGCGCGCAACGCGACAACTGCCCGCGACAACTGCGCGCAACGCCGCCGAGGCGCGGCCGCCTACCCCGAGTCGCTGGGCCAGTGGGGCTGGAAGAGGTGCCACTGGGTCGGAGCGGCGCGGATCAGCACTTCGAGCCGGGCGGCGAGGAGTTGGGTTCCGGCGCGCACGTCTTCGCGCAGGCGTCCGTTCCGCTCCAGAGGAAGCGCTTCACCCACCACCCCGAGGTGAGCATCGGTGCGGCGGCCGAAGTACACGGCGGTGGGAAGCACGGGTGCGCCGGTGCGAAACCCGAGGGTGACGGGTCCCGCGGGGAGGGCGGTGCGCTCGCCGAAGAAGTCCACCTCCACTCCCGGCGTGTCGGCGACCACGCGGTCGCACAGCAGGCACAGCACCCGGTTGGCGCCCAGCGCGGCCAGCGCCGAACGACCGGCGGCGGGACCGGTCGGCACCACGTCCATGCCCAGCCGCCGGCGAAAGCCGGCGAGCCGCTCAAACGCCTCGGCGTCGCGCAGGCGCTCGACGATCACGGTCAGGGGATGACCGGTTTCCACCAACCACCGGCCGCCCCACTCCCAGCCGCCGAGGTGGGGGAGGGCGAGGATGGCGCCCGTTCCCTGGGCCAGGGCGGCGTCGATGCGGCCGATGCCGCTCGACGAGAACCCGGCTTCGATCCGGGCGGTCGACACGCCCGGCAGTCGCAGGCTCTCCGCCCAGTAACGGGCATGGGACGCGTACACCTCGTCGACCCGGCTCCGGAGGCTGACGCCATCCAGATCCGGGCCGCACACCCGGCGCAGGTGGCGGCCGACCAGGGCGCGCTGGGCGCGCAAGGTGGGGCTGTGGGCGGCGGCGACCCCCGCCGTCTCGGCCAGCGTGCGGGTCAACGGACCGGGCAACAGCTCGGCGAGCGGCGAGGCCACCGCCAAGGCGGCCGGAAGCCCGGGACGGGTGAGGGGGCGCAGGTTCAGGGCCGGCGGGTGCCGCTACGTCCGCTCCACCAGCGCGGAGGGGTCCCCGCCGGCGTCGACGAATCGCCGCTCTGGCGCTCGAGACGGGTGCGTTCGAGACGAGCCAGCCGACGCTCCCGGACCCGGCGGCCGGCGCCGGCCCGCCGGCTGCCCGGCGCGTAACGGTCGGCTCGGGGCATCCAGCCGTTCGCCTCACGCCACGCCCGCCACCGCACCGCCATGAGACTCGGCTCGGGTCGCGCCGGCCGGGGCGGCACGCTGGCCTGGCGCCAGACCTTGACGAACCGCTGCACGGCCGTGATGAGGGTCAGGCCGAGCATGATCCACAGCACCGGGACCAGCGTGACGCTGAACGCCAGGCCGACGCACAGGACCACGATGCGCTCGGCCCGCTCCATCAGGCCGCCCTTGGCCTGGAAGCCCAACGACTCCGCCTTGGCCCGCTCGTAGGAGATGAGCAGCGACGCGGCCAGCACGGCAAACGGGAGCAGGGCGGCGTGCCCGCCGTAGCGGCCCTGCAGGTACCAGGCCACGCCGCCGAGGACCAGCGCGTCGGTCACCCGATCGGCCACGGAGTCGAAGAAGGCGCCGCGGACCGACGCCCTCCCGCTCGCCTTGGCCAGCGCCCCGTCGAGCAGGTCGGGCACGGCCGAGACGATCAGCAGCACCAGGCCCAGCCCCAGCCGGCCGGTGGCGATGGCCCACGCGGTCGGCACCGCCATCACCAGGCCCAGGGCCGTGAGATGATCGGGCGAGAGGCCGGTCCGACGGAGCGCCTGTCCCGCCGGGGTCACCACCCGGTCAACCCCTGTACGGAATCGTCCGTCAAACAACAGCACCACTCCCGGTGCGAACCGATAGGACGAGCACCGCGGGCGCGGCGCTCCCACTTCGAGGGTAGCACCGGTCCGTCTCCAAAGCCCCGGACGCGCCCTTCAGCGGCGCTGATCGGACACCGATCGGGCCGCTACGCTGCGACGAGGTCGTACCAGCACCAGCGAGACAGCCGGGGCGCACCCGGGGGGAAACGAGCGAGGTGGTTCCCACATGAAGGGTTACCAGCCGGCGAACATCCGCAACGTGGCCCTCGTCGGCCACGGCGGGGCCGGCAAGACGACACTGACCGAGGCGCTGCTGCGCATCTCCGGTGCCATCAACCGCACGGGGGCCGTCGAGGACGGCACCACCGTCACCGACTTCGAACCCGAGGAACACAAGCGCACCATCTCCGTTTCGGTGGCCTTGGCGCCCATCGAGTGGCACGACCACAAGATCAACCTGCTCGACTGCCCCGGCTACGCCGACTTCGCGTCGGAAGCCGAAGCCGCCCTGCGGGTCGCCGACCTGGCCGTGTTCGTGGTCAGCGCCGTCGAGGGCGTCGAGGTGCAGACCGAGCTCATGTGGCGGGTCGCCGCCGAGCTCGAACTGCCCCGCATGGTGTTCGTCAACAAGCTCGATCGGGAGCGGGCCAGCTTCAGCCGCACCCTGGAGCAGCTGCAGGCCACCTTCGGCGCCGGCGTCGCCCCCCTCGAGCTGCCCATCGGCGAGGAGGCCCAGTTCCGGGGGGTGGCCGACCTGCTGTCGGACACGGCGATCACCTACGAGGACGGAACCCCGGCGAGCGGCCCCATCCCCGACGAGATGGAATCCCAGGAGCACGCCGTCCACGACAGCCTGGTGGAGGGCATCGTGGTGGCCGACGACGACCTCATGGAGCGGTACCTCGAGGGGGACACGCCCCGCTTCGACGAGCTGGAGAAGACGCTGGCCCACGGGGTGGCGTCCGCCCAGGTATTTCCGGTCGTGTGCGGGTCGGCCGCCCGCCAGGTGGCCGTCGACCGCCTGGCCAACTTCCTCTGCGAGATCGGTCCATCGCCCCTGGAACGCCCCCCGGCCCGGGTGCTGGCCGGCGATCCAGGCTCCGGAGGGGTCGAGGCCGAGGCCACGCCCGACCCGTCGGCGTCGCCGCTGGTCCACGTCTGGAAGACCGTCGCCGATCCGTTCGTGGGCAAGATCTCCCTCCTCAAGGTGCTGTCGGGGACCGTCCTGCCCGACGCCACGCTCACCAACTCCCGGACGCGCAACGACGAACGCCTCCACGGCCTGTTCACCCTCCGGGGCAAGGAGCAGCTCCCGCTCGACGCCGTCCCGGCGGGCGACCTGGGCGCGGTGGCCAAGCTGTCCGACGCCGTCACCGGAGACACGCTGGCAGCCAAGGGCAACCCGGTGCGCCTGGCGCCGGCCGAGGTGCCCCCGGCCGTGTTGAGCATCGCCATCCGACCCCGCTCCAAGGGCGACGAGGACAAGCTGATGACCGCCCTGCACCGACTCGAGGAGGAGGACCCCGCGCTCGGGGTGCGCCGGGACGACGAGACCCACCAGACCCTGCTGGTGGGCATGGGCGAGACCCACCTCGCCGTGGCCTGCGAGCGTCTGGCCCGCCTCGGCGTCGGAGTGGAGACCGAAGACGTCGTCGTCGGCTACCGGGAGACGATCACCGAGACGGCCGAGGCCGAGGGGCGCTACAAGAAGCAGACCGGCGGCCACGGCCAGTTCGGCGTGGCCAGCGTCCGCCTCGAGCCGCTGCCGCGAGGCGAGGGGTTCGAGTTCGTGGACAAGATCGTCGGCGGCGTCATCCCCCGCCAGCTCATCCCCGCGGTGCAGAAGGGCATCGAGGAGGCGATGGCCGGCGGCGGGACCTTCGGATGGCCCGTCGTGGACGTGCGGGCCACGTGTTTCGACGGCAAGTACCACTCGGTCGACTCCTCCGAGATGAGCTTCAAGATGGCCGGCGCCCTGGCGTTCCGCGAGGCGATGGCCAAGGCTCGCCCGGCGCTCCTCGAACCCGTCTCCCGCCTCGAGGTGACCGTGCCCGACGCCTACCAGGGCGACGTGATGGGCGACCTCAACGGCCGGCGCGGCCGGGTCCAGGGCTCCGAGCAGACGGGCGACGGCGAGTCCACCGTCACCGCCCTCGTCCCCACGTCGGAGCTGCTGCGATACGCCATCGACCTGCGGTCGATGACCGGCGGAAGGGGTCGCTTCCAGGTCGGCCACGAGCGCTACGACCCGGTGCCCCAGCACCTCTGGGACAAGCTGCGCCGGTCACATGACTGACCGGGGATGCCGGCGCTACTGAGGCCAGGAGGCGCGTAGGCGGGCGGCGCTCGACTCCAGCGTTTCGGGCAGGACGCGGGTGTCGGCGACCGTGGTCATGAAGTTGGTGTCCCCGTTCCAGCGGGGCAGCACGTGGACGTGCACGTGGCTGGGGACGCCCGCGCCGGCGGCGGCGCCCAGGTTGGCGCCCAGGTTGAGCCCGCCCGGCCGGTAGGCCGCCTTGAGGGCGACGATGGCGGCGCGCACGCCGTCCATCACCGCGGCCGCCTCGTCCCCGCCGAGCGTCTCGAGCTCCCCGGTGTGGCGCACGGGCATGACCATCAGGTGCCCGCTGGTGTACGGGAAGGCATTGAGCACCGCCGCCGCCTGGCCGGCCGGGTCGCGCCACAGCACGTGGGTCTCGTCGTCGGGACGCCCTCCCAGCAGGAGGCGGCAGAACACACATGACGGGTCCCCGCCCGCCTCCGCCACTGCGGAGGCCACCGACGCGGCCAGCTCGGCGTCGCCTGCGGCCCGGTCGTCGCCGGTCGCCTCCCCGGAGACGAACACCTGGCGCCAGCCGGCCCACAACCGGTCCAGGCTCACGCGTCGGACCCCAGCTCGACGCCGAGAAGGCGGGCGCCGGCGTGGACGCTCTCGCCGGCGTGGGCGGCGTGGTCGAGCACGTCCAGGGCGACCGGCGTGTCGAGGTCGGTGTCGAGCGCCCGGCGCACCCCGGCCAGCGAACCGGCCTCCGCCGACGATGCCGACGTGCGCGACGCCGCCTCCGCGCCGCGCCACCGGGCCAGGCGCTCGGCCGCCTCGGGCAGCAGCTTGTCGGTCCACTCCCAGCTGTCCCGGTAGTGGTGGGCCAGTACGGCCAGGCGGATGACCTCCGGCTCCCAATCCTCGAGCAGGTCGTGGACGAACACCAGGTTGCCCAGCGACTTGGACATCTTGGCGTCGCCCATGCGGACCATGCCCACGTGCATCCAGTGCCGGACGAAGGGCTCGCCAGTCGCCGCCTCGGACTGCGCCGCCTCGCACTCGTGGTGGGGGAAGATGAGGTCGGATCCCCCGCCGTGCAGGTCGATGGTCTCCCCCAGCTCGCGCATGGCCAGGGCGGAACACTCGATGTGCCACCCGGGACGGCCGGGACCCCACAGCGACTCCCATTCGGGCTCGTCCGGCGCCGACGGCTGCCACAGAACGAAGTCGAGCGGATCGCGCTTGTTGACGTCGTCGGGGCGGCCGCCCCGCTCGGCCGCCAGCTCGAGCATGGTGGCCCGGTCGAGGTGGCTCACGCTGCCGAAGGCGGGCATGGACGACACGTCGAAGTAGACGCCGCCTCCGGCCTGGTAGGCGTGGCCGGAGTCGAGGACCATGCCGATGAAGCCCAGGATGTCGGGGATGGCCGAGGTGGCGCGGGGCTCGCTGAAGACCGGCAGGAGGCCGAGGGCCCGCATGTCGGCGTCGAACCTCGCCGTCTCCTCGGCGGCCAGGTCGAGGTAGTGGACGCCCAGCGCCCGGGCCTTGCGGAGCATGTCGTCGTCGACGTCGGTCACGTTGCGCACGCACTGGGTGGTGTGCCCCCGGTCGCGCAGCCGCCGCTGGAGCACGTCGTAGGCCAGGTACGTCGCCGCGTGGCCGAGGTGGGCGGCGTCGTAAGGGGTGATGCCACAGGTATACAGAGTGACGGTGGGTCCGGGGTCGAACGGCACCACCGCCTCGCGGGCGGTGTCGTACAGCTGCATGGGGCGCGGGCGGTCGGGGGCCGGTGGCACGCCGGACACGCTACGGGCGGGGGCCGGTGTCGACGCCGGTGAGGCGCAGCGCCGAGTGGGTCTTGTAGCGGCGGTTGACCTCGATCAGGGTGGCGGTGAACGCCTCGATGGGCATGGCGCAGCTCAACCCGCCGGCGTCGATCCCCCGCAGCCCGGGAAGGCGGTCGACCAGGGCGATCACCTCCCGGGCGGTGGCCCGCTGGTCGGCGCACACCAGGACGTCGGCCTCGACGGGGTGGTCCAGGTCGGCCCACGGGCCCGATGGCAGGTGGTGGAAGGCGCCCGCCACCCGCGAGCGCGGCAGAGCCAGACCGACGGCGGCGGCCACGGAGCCCGATGGCGGGAGGATGGGGACCATGTGCCGCCCCCAGCGGGTCAGGGCGTTGACCATGGAGATGACCGTCTTGTCGGCCAGGGCGTCGGCATGTTCCTGGACGGTCGACAGCGCCCCTTCCCAGGGAGTGGCCAGCACCACCACGTCGGCGGCGGCCGCCTGGGCGTTGTCGCCGGCGACGAGGGGAAGGTGGCGATCGGGCCACGCCTGCAGCAGTTCGGCCACCGTGTCGGAGGCGCGCTCCTTGGCGCGCGAGCCGACGACGACCTCCACTCCGATGGCGGCGTACTGGACGGCGAGGGCGCGCCCCGCGGGACCGGTGGCTCCGAAAACTCCGACGTTCACCCCCGCAGACTGGCACGACGCCGGCGGTAACGTCGATTGGTGGACGATGCCCCGCCGGTGACCGGTGTCCGTCCGGACGGGACGCCGATCGAAGTGGACGTGGGCCAGGGGCGGTGGCTGGTGGCCTTCCTGACCACCGGCTGCGCCACGTGCGGCTGGTGGTGGGAGCACCTGGCGTCGCCCCCGGCCGGGTGTCCTCCGGTGGCTGCCGTCGTCACGCCGGACCCGAGCATGGAGAGCCCGGGCGCGGTGGCCCGGGCCGCGCCGGCGGGCGCAACCGTCGTCATGGCCGGTGACGTGTGGGAGGGCTACGGCGTCCGCCAATCGACCACCTTCGTCCTCGTCGTGGACGGCCGGGTGACCGGCCGGGTGGTGGCGTCCTCTTGGGCGGACGTCGCCGCCCTGCCCGCACTCAGGTCGCGCTGATCATGGCGTCGACGGCGGCCAGGTCGAGGTGGGCGTCGAGGAGGTCGGCGAGCCGGTCGGCGCGACGGGCGCGCAGTTCGGCGAAACGCAGACCGGTCGGCGTCCAGCTCTTGGCCGCGCGTTGGGAGACCAGTTGGAGAAAGGACGCCCGGAAGCTGTCGGACTCGAACAGGCCGTGCAAGCTGGTGCCGAACACGCCGTCCGCCGTGGCCGAACCCTCGTCAGCACCGTCCAGCGTCAGCCACGGTCGGGAACCGGCGGTGCGGCCGTGGTGGATCTGGTAGCCGGCGACGGGGCAGCCGAGGGCCCGGCCCCGGCGCTGGGAGGTCACCTTGTCAGCGGCGAACGTGGTCTCGGCGTCGAGCAGGCCGAGCCCGGCGACCGCAACAGCGGCTGAATTCCCCTCCCGGCCGCCGCGGCGCTTCCACCGCGTCGGTGATGCGCCGGCCGAGCATCTGGTACCCGCCGCAGATCCCCAGGACGGTCGCCGACGGCCGGGCGGCGACGGCGGCGACGCCATCGGCCAGACCGGTGTGCCGCAGCCAGGCCAGATCCTCGACGCTGGCTTTGGTCCCGGGTATTACGAGCAGGTCCGGCTGGCCCAGCGCGGCGCAGGTTTCCACCCAGCGCACGGCGACCCCCGGCTCGGCGACGAGCGGGTCCACGTCGGTGGCGTTGGCGACGCGTGGCAGGCGCAGGACGGCGACGTCGAGCGCGGCCGCGCCCTCGGAGGCAGGGAGGTGATCGAGGGCGAGGCTGTCCTCGGCATCGAGGTCGATGCCGCCCACCCAGGGCAGCACCCCGAGCGTGGGCACTCCGCAGCGCCGCTCCAGCTGGGCGGCGCCGTCGCCGAGGAGGGCAGGGTCTCCCCGGAACTTGTTGACGACGAAGCCGCGCACCGCGGCACGCTGGTCTTCCGGCAGCAGGCTCACCGTCCCGTACAGGGCGGCGAAGACCCCGCCGCGATCAATGTCGCCCACCACCAGAGCGGGCAGGCCGGCGTCGACGGCGACGGACAGGTTGGCGATGTCGGCGTCGAGCAGGTTGATCTCCGCCGGGTTCCCGGCGCCTTCGCACACGACGGCGTCGTGGCGGGTCCGCAGGTCGTCGAGCGCGGCGGCCACCAGGGCGCGTAGCCGGGATTTGTCGGCGTGGTAGCCGGCGGCGTCGGTCGTCTTCCACGGCCGGCCCTCCACGATCACCTGGCTCGTTCGCTCTCCGGTGGGCTTGAGCAGGATGGGGTTCATGGCCACTTCGGGCTCGACCCCGGCGGCCAGGGCCTGGGCGGCGGTGGCGCGGCCGATTTCCCCGCCCGTGGTGGTCACCCAGGAGTTGTTCGCCATGTTCTGCGCCTTGAACGGGGCCACGCGAGCACCGCGCCGGGCCAGCCACCGGCACAGCCCGGTGACCACGGTGGACTTGCCGGCGTCACTGGCCGTACCGCAGACCATCACGCCCCCGCACCGCCCGGTCACGGGGCCGTCCGGGCCAGGGCGTCGCCCAGGCGCGCCCGGCCGGCGGCGTCGGGCACGGCGATGCGGACGGTGCCCGGCAATCCGAAGCTGGCGCAGTCGCGCACCACGACGCCGAGCGGGGCGAGCCGGTCGCGGAGCCCGGGCGCGTACACGAGAACCCAGTTGGCGTCGGAGGGCTGGGGACGCAGGCCGGCGGTACGCAGCGTCGCTTCCAGCCGCCGGCGCCCGGCGGCGACGGCAGCCGACCACGCCGGCAGATCGACGGTCGCCAGCAGATCGGGCAGCGCTGCACACACCAGCCCGTTGACGGCCCACGCCGGTTGCCGGGCGGCGAGCCGGCGCACCGTCTCGGCGTCAGGGGCCAGGACGTAGCCGGCGCGCAGGCCGGGGCAGGCCAGGAGCTTGGTCAGCGACCCGATGACGAGGGCGCCCCGCTCGGCGTCACCGCGGGTCCACGTTCCGGTCGCCAACGGCCAGAAGGCCTCGTCCCACACCGCGGCCCGGGCCGCGGGATCGGCCAGGATCCCGCTCGGGTTGTGGGGGTTGGATCGCCATTGCGGCGCGCCAGGCTCGACCCGGCGCAGATGTCGGCGGTAGAGGGAGAACTCGGGCTCGTCGACCCACGCCGACGGCGCGTCGGCCGCTACCAGGGCGATGGCCTCGGCGCCGCCGTTGGTCAGCAACACCCGGGTGGGCTCCACGCCGAGCGCTGCGGCCAGCGCTGCTCTCGCTGCGCCGGGATCGGGATAGCGGCCGAGCGAGTCCAGGTGGGCGGCCACGACCGGCGTGGGGTCCGGAGCGGCGGGGTTGAGGCTGGCGGACAGGTCGAGGATGGTCGCGGGGTCCAGGCCCAAGGCGGCCGCCACCTGCGCGCCGTCCCCCCCGTGCTCCCCCGGCGACGGCACCCTCATCGGCGGAACCGGCGCCCGGCTGCGGCCACGCCGCCGAGAGCGATGATGAGCAGGGCGGTCACGTCGCCGCTGAGGCGCACGGCCGCAGCGATGTCAGCGGGGGCCGGCGGCCGTCCCGCGCCGAGCGGTGGCCGGTGCTCGACGCGGTCGCCGTAGCGGTTGGTGCCTCCCAGCCGCACGCCCAGGGCGGCGGCGAAAGCGGCTTCGGCCACGCCGGCGTTGGGTGACGGGTGAGCGGGGGCGTCGCGGCGCACGGTCCGCCACACCGCCGGCGCCTGCCGGGGACGGACGACGGCCACGAGCGCCGCGGTCAACCTCGCCGGCAGCCACCCGGCGGCGTCGTCGACCCGGGCGCTGGCCCACCCGAAGCGCTCGTAGCGGGCGTCGCGGTGGCCGACCATGGCGTCGAGGGTGTTGACAGCCCGATGGGCCACCACACCCGGAGTACCCGCCACCGCCGCCCAGAAGGCGGGGGCGACCACGGCATCGACCGTGTTCTCGGCGACCGACTCCACCACGGCCCGGGCCACCTCATCGGCGTCGAGCCCGGACGGGTCCCGCCCGACCAGCGCCGGCAGCAGACCGCGAGCCGCGGCCAGGTCCTGCGCGGCCAGGGCGGCGCCGATCCGCTCGGCCGTGCGGGCCAGCATGCGCCCGGCGGACGCCGCCCACGTCGCCGCCGCCACCGCGACGGGGCCCCGCCAGCGCGCCGCCACCAGCGCCGGCCCTCCCACCGCCACCGCGCAGTACACCCCGCCCCGCCCTCGGCTGTCCGCCCACAGACGGGCCTCCACGCCGCGGGCGACGGCGCCGTAGCCGATCACGGGATGCCAGGCATCGGGCGGCTCGCCCACGACCCGGTCGGCGACCAGCCCGAGCGCGGCGCCGGCCGCGTTGCCGGCCGTCACCATCGGGCGGCGGCCACGACCAGCCCAACCGTCTCGGCCACCACTCCGGCGGCACCGAGGACGTCGCCGGTGAACCCCCCGATGCGCCGCCGGGCGAAGGCCGTCACCGCCACCGCGGCCACCGCGGCGGCCGCGACGCTCACCCCGCCGGCGAGCGGGCGCCAGGCCATCGCACAGGCCAGGGCGGCGGCCGCGCCGGCGACCGGGACGGCGACGGGGACCGACCCTCGGAAGGCCGTGGCCAGCCCGCCGGGACGGGCATAGGGCTGGGTGCCCAGCACCGCGGCCATGGCCGTGCGCGACAGGCACCACAGCCCGGCGAGCAGCAGCGGCGCCGGGACGGAAGGCGGCCAGGGCCGACCACCGCGCCACCAGGACCACCCCGCCGACCGCCAACCCGAAGGCGCCGACACCGGGCTCGGCCATCACCGCCAGTCGCCGGGCCCGGTCGAGGTGGGGCAGCAGGCCGTCGGCGCTGTCCACCAAACCGTCGAAGTGCAGCATCCCGGTGGCCGCCAGGTCGGCGCCGACCACGATCGCCGCGGCCGGCAACGACGGCCATGCCCGGCCGACCAGCCACCACAGCCCGCCCAGGGCGGCGCCGATCCCCAGGCCCACCAGGGGGAACCAGCGCACCGCCCGCGGCGTGGGCATGCGGGCGCCGCCGAAGGGGGTGAGGAAGGCGACCGCCTCGCGCATCAGCCGGCCTCGAGGGGCAACGCCCGCCCGGCGACGACGAGGACCACGTCGTCGGCCACCGCCGCCACCTCCTGGTTGAGCCCGCCGAGAACATCACAGAACCGCCGTCCCACGTCGGTGGCGGCGTGCACGCCGAGGCCCACCTCCTCGGAGACCACCACCGTGTCGCCTTGCCGCTCACGCAGGGCGGCGCACAACCCGTCGACGTCGACGGCGAAGTCGCGATGCAGCAGCGACCCAGGTGCCGAGGGCATCGACCACGGCGGTGCCGTCCACCGCCCGCAGGGCCGGCACCAGGCCGGCGCCAGCCTCCACCGTCGACCACGCCGCCGGTCGGTTGGCGCGGTGGGTGGCCACGCGGCGGGCGAAGTCGTCGTCGGCCACCACGGCCGTGGCCAGGTACGTCACCGGCGGCGGCAGGGCTGCAGCCAGTCGCTCGCCGTAGGCCGACTTGCCGCTCCGGATCCCTCCGAGAACCAGCCTGATCATGCCGACGCGTACCACCGTTGACCGCCTTGGCGCACGGTGGCGTGGACGGCGCGCGCCAAGCGAGCCCCCCACTCGGAGCGTGGGCCGCCGAACGGCTCGGCTTTCCCCTCCTCTGGACACACGATGCACAGCGCATCGGTCGCGGTGCCCGTCGCCGCCACGCCGAGCTCGGCCAGCGCCTGCACCTTGGCCTCGGTGGCGGTGGCTACCGCGTTGACCAGGGCGGCATCCGACAGCCGAACGGGGACGGTGGCGAAGACGTTGATGGTGCCCGCCGCCGGCACGTCGCAGCCGTCCGGCGCCGCGGCCCGAGTGGGATGGCCCAGTCCCACCGTCGACGCCACCTCCACCCCGCCATCGACGCACCCGGCCCAGCTGCGGGCGTCGGCCGCGGTCAACATCCCCACTCCCTTGCCCGCCAGGCCCAGCGACACCGCCATTCCCGCCAGATGCTCGGCCGGATCGCGCCGCCCGTACGACGACGTCACCTGGGCGTTGACAACCCACCGGCGGCTCCCGATCCCGCCCCCGTGCGGCGCCGACGCCACCGCCCTCATCGGCCCGGGCAGACGCCACACCAGCACGGGCAGATCCTGGCCGTCCTCGCGGCGCGAGCGCACCTGCAACGTGGTGGCCACCGGAGGCGGGGGCAAGGGCTTCACCGCCGGCCGACGCTACGCCGGTGCGCCCTAGGGTTGCAGCCATGGCGCGCGCCCCGTCCGTCGTCGTGCTCAACACCGGTCACGGCAAGGGCAAGTCGTCGGCCGCGTTCGGCGTCATGGGCCGGGGCTGGGCCCGAGGCTGGAAGGTGGCGGTCGTCCAGTTCGTCAAGGGCGGCAAGTGGCAGACCGGCGAACGCAAGCTCGCCGACCATCTGGGGGTCGAATGGCACACCCTCGGTGACGGCTTCACCTGGGAGTCGACCGATCTGGACGAGACCGAGGCCAAGGGCCGCCACGCCTGGAGCGTCGCCCGCGACAAGCTGGCCTCCGGCGACTACGGCCTGATCATCCTCGACGAGCTCACCTACGTGGTCAGCTACGGCTGGGTACCGGGGAAGGAGCGTGGCGGACGGCATCGCCGGCCGGGCGCCGGCGACCAACGTGGTCATCACCGGGCGCGACGCCGCGCCCGAGCTGGTGGCGGTGGCGGACACGGCCACCGAGATGCGCAAGCTCAAGCACGCCTACGACCGGGGCATCGGCGCCAAGAAGGGCATCGAGTACTGAGCACCGCTTGCGGTGCGAAGCGGCGAGCACTGATCTAGGTGGCGCGACGGCCCCACACCAAGATGCGCTTGAAGGCGTAGAAGTAGGGCCGTTGTGCGCCGAGGCGCGCGCCCAGCTCGGCCCGGTAGGACGCCAGGAAGGCGTCGAATTCCTCGGCGGACAGCGCCGCCTGGTAGGACGTGAGCAGGGTGCCGCGCACCCACTCGACCACGTCGTCGGTGGACGCCAGATGGTGGCCGTAGACCTGCAGGCGCACGTGCTGCTGCTCGAAGCCCAGCGCGTCCAGCGCCTCGGCGTAGTGCTCGGGCGCCATCACCGGCACCACCCGGTCGGGCACGCCGGCGGCGGCCCCCACCTCCCGGGCCACGGCGTGCGAGGGGTGATCGAAGTTGGCCGGCACCTGGAACGCCAGCTGGCCACCCGCCTTCAGCGCGCCGGCCAGGCGGGTCAGCAGGCCGGGGTGGTCGGGAACCCACTGGAGGGCGGCATTGGAGAACACCACGTCGAAGGGCCCCGGCGTGTCGTCGTTGGGAAAGGCGGCGATGTCGCCGGCCGCGAACCGCAGTCCTCCCCCGGCGCGCCCGCGCCCTTCGGCCAGCATGGCCTCCGACGTATCGACACCGACCGTCTCTGCGGCTTCGCTCGCCCGGTGCAGTTCGGCCGTCAGCTCGCCGGTCCCGCACCCGAGGTCGACCACCCGGCCGCCCGGGACGGGCGCCACCAGGGCCAGGAGGTCCACGAAGGGCTGGCGCCGCTCGGCGGCGAAGCGATGGTACTGGGCGGGATTCCACGCGTCGGGCACCCGCCCATGCTTGCTGGTGCGTCACTACTGTGCCCGCATGATCCTCGATCTGTTCCGCCTCGACGGGCGGGTCGCCATCGTGACCGGCGCGTCGTCGGGTCTGGGCGTGGTCTTCGCCCGGGCCCTGGCCGAAGCCGGCGCCGACGTCGCCCTCGGCGCCCGACGCGCCGACCGGCTGGCCGCCACCGCCGAGCTGGTCGAGCGCACCGGCCGCCACAGCCTCGGCGTGGCCACCGACGTGGCCGACCCCGGGGCGTGCCAGCGCCTCGTCGACGCCACCGCCGAGCGCTTCGGGCGGGTCGACATCCTGGTCAACAATGCCGGGCTGGGCACGGCGGTGCCGGCGACGCGCGAAGCGGTCGACGACTTCCGTCGCGTGGTCGACGTCAACCTCAACGGCTGCTACTGGATGGCCCAGGCGTGCGGGCGGGTGATGGCCCCGGGCTCCAGCATCGTCAACGTGAGCAGCATGCTCGCCCTGACCACGGCGGCGCTGCCCCAGGCCGCCTACGCGGCCACCAAGGCGGGTCTGCTCGGACTGACCCGGGACCTGGCCCAGCAGTGGACGGGACGCAAGGGCATCCGGGTCAACGCCCTGGCGCCGGGATACTTCGCAACGGAGATGACAGACCAGTACCAACCCGGCTATCTCGACTCCCAGATGGGCCGCATCCTCGCCGGGCGCATCGGCGACGCCGACGAGCTGGCCGCCGCCCTGGTGTTCCTCGCCAGCGACGCCGGCGGCTATGTGACCGGCCAGACCCTGGTGGTGGACGGAGGGTTCACCATCGCCTAGCCGACGCCCGTAGGCTGACTGGGTGGGCCGAACCTATGACGGTATCGACGACCGGCTGGCCGGCTGGCTGGAGGCGCAGCCGGTGTTCTTCGTGGCCACCGCGCCGCTGGCGGCGGACGGCCTGATCAACTGCTCCCCCAAGGGCAACCGCGACGAGCTCAAGGTGCTCGACGACCACACCGTCGCCTACCTCGACCAGACCGGCAGCGGCGTCGAGACCATCGCCCACCTAACCGAGAACGGCCGCGTGGTGTTGATGTTCTGCGCCTTCGCCGGGCCGCCCCGTATCGTGCGGCTGCACGGTACCGGCCGGGCGGTGCTCCGCGACTCCCCCGAGTTCGGCGACCTGGCCGATCGCTTCCCCGGCTCGCGCGGGGTGGGAGTGCGGTCCATCGTCACCGTCTCCGTGCGCCGCGTCGCCGACTCGTGTGGGTACGGGGTCCCGTTCATGGCCTTCGAGGGTCACCGCCCGACGATGGACGAGTGGGCCTCCCGCAAGGGCGCCGACGGCATCCGCTCCTACTGGGACGAGAAGAACGCCACCAGCATCGACTCCCTCGCCGGCCTGTCGCCGCCGGACTGACCAGGGGCAGGCCAGGCCAACACCAGAGCTTTACCAAGTCTGTGCCAGTTCTCAGGCAGGCCTCATGCTGGCCCCAGGGTGCGTTCGTACGCTGGCCGCATGCCCGACCGGACCAGCCGGCGCGACGCCGCCATCCAACGAGTCGCCCGCATCACCGGCGCGGTGGGCGTGGCCGCCGTGGCGGGCGTCGGCCTGTTCGCCGCCACCTTCGCCCGCACCACGGCCACCAACAACCACTCCCACAGCGCGGTCAAGACAACCACGCCGACGGGGTCGACGGGAGGATCCTCGTCGGCGACGACCAACAACTCCGGCGACGCGAGCAACTCGGGCAACTCCGGCTCGCTTTCGCCCTCCACCACCGCCCCGCGCCTGTCGCACTCGAGGGCGACGATCAATTCCGGTGCCAGTTGACCGCATGGTCCCCGATGACCCGGCCCAACCGGGCTTCTACGAGACCCGCGCCCTGGGCACCGGCGTCCAACTGCTCGTCACCCGCGCCGGCGACCTCGACGCCGCCATCGCTGCCCTTCACCGGGAGCTCACCCGCGTCGACGGGCTGGCCAGCCGCTTCCGGCCCGATTCCGAGCTGAACCTCCTCAACCACGCCGGGCCGGGACCGAAGCCCGCCAGCGCCGACCTCCTCGACCTGGTGGAGCGGGCCCTGTGGGCGGCGGAGGTGACCGACGGCGCCGTGGATCCCACCATCGGGCCGGCGCTGATCCGCTTGGGCTACGACCGCGACTTCGCCCAGGTGCCCGCGGTGCGCGCCGCGTCCCTGCCGGCGATGGCGCCCGCTCACGGCTGGCGGCAGCTCATGGTCGATCGCGAGGGCGAAACGATTTCGCTCCCTCCGGACGCCGTCCTCGACCTGGGCGCCACCGCCAAGGCCCTCACGGCAGATCGGGCGGCCGCGGCCATCGCGGCTGCGGGTGACTCGGGAGTGATCGTCTCGCTCGGCGGCGACGTCGCCGTCGCCGGGCCCGCTCCCGAGGAGGGCTTCGTGATCGGCCTCGCCGAGGTGTGGGATGCGCCGGCGGACCACGTCACGACGACGATCGCCGTCGATGCGGGCGGCGTGGCCACGTCCGGCACCGCCGCCCGGCACTGGTGGCTCGGCCCTCATCACGTGCATCACGTGATCGACCCCCGAACCGGGCTCCCCGCCTTGTCCTACTGGCACACCGTCACGGTCGCCGCGGCCAGCTGCCTGCACGCCAACGTCGCTGCCACCGCGGCGGTGGTCAAGGGTCCGGCCGCGCTCACCTGGCTCGAGGAACAGGACCTCGCCGCTCGGCTGGTGGGCGAGGACGGCGAGGTCATCACCACCGCGGCCTGGCCCGCCGACCCGGTGCCGGCCGGCTCCCGGGGGGACGGGTGACCCTCCTGGCGACGGCTGGCACCCACCCGAGCGCGCTGTGGGTGCTGACCCGCGCCACCGGGATGGTCGCCCTCGTGCTGCTCACCGCCAGTGTGGTGCTCGGTGTCGCCGCCTCGGCCGGCTGGAGCAGCGACCGTTGGCCCCGTTTCCTCTCCCAGGACCTCCATCGCAACCTGTCGCTTCTCTGCGTGGTGACCATCGCCATCCACGTGGTGACGACGGTGGTCGACGGCTACGTCCCCATCGCGTTCATCGACGCCGTGGTCCCGTTCCGCACCCCCTACCGCACGCTGTACGTCGGCCTCGGAGCCCTGGCGTTCGACCTGTTCCTCGCCCTCCTCGTCACCAGCGCCCTCCGCCGCTGGGTCGGATATCAGGCGTGGCGGACGGTGCACTGGTTCGCCTACCTGTGCTGGCCGCTGGCGTTCGTCCACGCCCTCGGCACCGGTACCGACACCCGCAACCAGCTGGTCACCGCCGTCAACGTGAGCTGCGCCGCTGCCGTGCTCGGCTCCAGCCTGTGGTGGGTTGCCGTGCGCCGCGACCTGTCCGGCGCGGCACGCACCGCTGCCGCCGCGGGCGGAACCGTCGCGGTGGTGGCGATCGTCGCCTTCGCCTACCTCGGACCGTTGCGCCCCGGATGGTCGCATCGGGCTTCCGGTGTCCCGACCGACGCACGGGTGGCGGCCCAGGCCCGGCCGGCGAAGAGCGCGGCAGGAGGCCTGCGGTGAGCCCGGCCGCGCCGCCAGGGG
Source organism: uncultured Actinomycetota bacterium (assembly GCA_963757175.1). Classification (GTDB taxonomy): domain Bacteria; phylum Actinomycetota; class Acidimicrobiia; order Acidimicrobiales; family Palsa-688; genus CAVWQR01. Next base: position 391,965 of record CAVWQR010000004.1, read on the forward strand.
CTGCGCCGAACGCCGAGCTGCCGCGCCTGCTGCGGGGCCTGCCGCCCGACGGCGGACCGGTCGATCTCAGCGAGCACCTGCGTCTGTGGGGACCGCTGCGGCGAGGTGGGCGCACCAGCGCTGCTGCGCGCCCTCGACGAGAGCGGACTGCGCGGTCAGGGTGGAGCCTGGTACCCGACCGGGGCCAAGTGGAAGGCGGTGGCGGCATCCGGCGGCCGCCCGGTTGTCGTCGTCAACGGCGCCGAGAGCGAACCGGCCAGCGCCAAGGACGCCTTGCTTCTCGGCCGTCTCCCCCACCTCGTGCTCGACGGCGCCGCGGTGGCCGCCAGCGCTCTCCACGCTTCCCGGGTGGTCGTCTACGCGCCACCCGAGCGGTTGACGGTAGTGGCCGCCGCCGTCGACCGTCGCCGCCAGTGGGGGGTCGATCGCATCGACCCAGAACTGGTGGCCAAGCCCGACGGTTTCATCGCCGGCCAGGAGTCGGCAGTCGTCAACGCCGTCAACGGACGTGCCGCCATCCCCGGCTTCACCACGGTGACGCCGGTTTGGCGCCGAGGGGTCAACAGCCGCCCCACCCTCGTCCAGAACGCGGCGACGCTGGCCCAAGTGGCGCTGATCGCCCGCTTCGGACCGACGTGGTTCCGCCAGCTCGGCCCTCCCGAAAGCCCGGGCAGCGCGCTTCTCACCGTGACCGCCTCCGTAACGCGCGTCGTCGAGGTGGCCCTGGGAACCCGCCTCGGCGAGGTGCTCAGGCTGGTCGGCGACAGCGGAGCCGGGTCGCCCGGCGTGCTGCTGGGCGGGTTCGGGGGCACGTGGCTCGACGCCGGCACCGCCGAGCACCTCGCCCTCGCCGATGCCTCCGTCCGATCCGTCGGCGCATCCCTCGGCGCTGGGGTGGTGGCGGTCCTCCCCGCCCGCAGCTGCCCGCTCGCCGAGACTGCCCGGGTGGTGCGCTATCTCGAAGGAAATAGCGCCGGTCAGTGTGGCCCCTGCGTCCACGGCCTAGCCGAGCTGGCGGCCGAGGCCGAGCAGCTGGCGTTCGGTCCTGGTCCGGTTCTCGGCAGCGCCGAGCGGATCCGGAAGCTGTGCGGCCTCATCGAAGGTCGCGGCGCCTGCCGTCATCCCGACGGGGCGACAACGCTCGCCCGCAGCGCCCTGCGTGCCTTCCCCCAGGAGGTCCTCGGCCACGAACGGTACGGCCCGTGCCGCGCCGCTCACGCCCCGAGCTTCCTTCCGACCTCCCTCGCCGGGCCGCCGGTTGCCGTAGGGGCCCGATGAGGCGCGCCAAGGTCCTCGTCGTCGACCCCACCATGTGCGACGGGCACGGCGTGTGCGCCGAGTTGCTGCCGGAGCGGGTGCGCCTCGACCGGTGGGGGTATCCGCTCCTGGCGCCGGGACCCGTTCCCCCCGAACTGCACACCCACGCCCGACGCGCCGTCGCCGCCTGCCCCCGCCTGGCCCTGACCCTCGTCGACGCACCGGCCGCCCCCGACGACCGGCCGGGCCGACGCCACCGGAGGTCCTGAGCGGCGGCTCGGTCCCCGGAGTGGGGCATAGCGTGACGCCATGGCCGACGTCCGCGCCGTGTGCGTCTTCTGCGGCTCGTCGGGCGGGTCGGATCCCGCCTTCGCCGCCTGTGCCCGGGCGGTCGGCCGACTCCTCGCCGAGCAGGGGCTCATGCTCGTCTACGGAGGCGGGGCAGCCGGGCTGATGGGCTCGCTCGCCGATGCCGCCCTCGACGCAGGGGGCGACGTGGTGGGCGTCATCCCCCGGGGCCTGTTCGGACGCGAGATCGCTCACCCCCGCCTGACCACGCGGATCGACGTGGCGTCCATGCACGAGCGCAAACAGAAGATGTTCGAGCTGGCCGACGCGTTCGTCGCCCTCCCCGGCGGCCTCGGCACCCTGGAGGAGCTGACCGAGATGGCCACGTGGGCCCAGCTGGGCCTGCACGACAAACCCATCGTCACCGTGGATGTCCTCGGTTACTGGGAACCGTTCCACGCCTTCCTGCGCAGCGCAGCGAGCAGCGGCTTCGTCAAGGACGACAACCTCGCCCTCATCGCCAACATCGCCGGTCCCGGCGACCTGATCGCAGCCCTGCGCTCCGCCGCTCACCCCCGCCGCCAACAGTGGCTCGACCTTCCCGAAACGTGACGGTCACATCGGCGGACGGCGAGCCGCCCGACTTGGCAATCCCTGATTGGCATCTCATCCGCTCCTAACGGTCTGCTCACATCCGCGGCGCAGACTCCGATGGTCGACGGATTCAGGGAGACGATCTGTGCCACCGATGCCCACCATGGCGAGGCTCCACTCCCGAGCGAGGACGTGGCGCATTGTCGTGGGCGTGATGTTGGTCGCGGTGGTGGCGACCAGCCTGGTCTCGTGCAGTTCGGGCGGCTCGTCCCCCGCCTCCAGCGCGTCGACGGCGGGGATCCACAAGATCAAGCACATCATCGTGATCATCCAGGA
>CAVWQR010000005.1:0-156370 GCA_963757175.1 uncultured Actinomycetota bacterium
GGACCCAGGCGAACATCGACAGCGGACCGGCCAGCTGCGAGGCGTTGAACGCGCCGAACAGCCACCCGGAGCCGATGATGGAGCCGACTCCCGCGAACAGCAGGCCGACCGGGCCGAGGTCGCGCCTGAGGCCGCTGGCCCGCTCTTCGGACGCAGTGACGTCAGTGGTCGTCGCCATGAATCCCCCTAGCTCTCGTCGTTGAGATCAGCCGCTTGGGGCGGGCGTCTTCCTGGAGCCCGCGCTCAGGCGACAGCGTCAGCCTACAACGGTCCGCCTTTTTGGGGAGAGGATCGACGGGATGGGCCTCAGCCCAGCCGGCGCAGCGCCAGCTCGGGGTGGGGCACGAAGCGCGCCACCCGGATGCGGGCGTCGGTGATGGCGGCCCGTTCGTCGGAGACGAGGATCGGGTCGAGCTCCACGTCGGCCACGTCGGGGAGCTCCTCGGCCAGCTGCCCGAGCCGGGCCAGCACGTCGCTGATCCCGCGCCTCCCCCCGACCCCAACGCCGGCCGGCCCTGGAAGCCACCGGCAGAACCCAGGGTGGCGTCGATCAGCTCGGCGGTGTCCACGTCGGTGAGCGGCAGCGTCCGGGCGGCGGCGGGCGGTTTCGACTCGCCGAGCACCCGCGGGGGTCCGAGGGTGACCAGCGGACCGAACACCGGGTCCTGCACCAGCCCGGCGACGACGTCGACTTCGGCGGCCGCCATGGCCTGCACGATCACCGGGCGGCCCAACTCCTCGGCCGCGGCGCGGACGGCCGCTGGCGAGTCCAATGCCAGGTGGACCTCGCTGCGCCGGGCATGGGGGCCGGTCGGGCCGTTGTCGGGTTTGACGACAACCGGAAACCCGATGTCGCTCGCCGCCGCGGCGGCGGCGGATGGTGTCGGTGACCACCGGGTGGGCGGCACCCGCAGCCCGAACGAGCCCAGCACGGCGACCGTGTCGGGACCGCTCAGCCAGGCGCCGGCGGGCTCGGCGGCGAGGCGCGCGTCGACGATGGCCCGGGCGGCGTCGGCGTCGATGCCGCCCAGGGCGGCCACCGTGCCTTCCGGCCGGCGCAACCAGCCGGCGTAGGAGGCGATCCGTTCGAGCGCCCGCACCGCCGGCTCGGGGAAGGCGAACGACGGCACCGTGCCGGCCAGCAGCCCCCGGCGCCCGATCACGCAGGCCAGCAGCGGGGTGTCAGGGTGGGCGGCGGACGCGCCCACCAGCTCGTCGGCCACCGCGTCGGCCATGGCCGGCATGGGTAGCGAGCAGATGGCCAGACAGGCGTCCACCGAGTCGTCGGCCAGGACCGCCCGTACCGCGGCGCCGACGTCGCCGGGCGGGGCGCCGGCGCTGAGGGTGACGGGGCCGGCTCCGTCGGGCGCGCCGGCCAGCGCCAGCGGTCCGAGGGCCGCCAGGGTGGGAACGGACAACGGCGCCAGTTCCAAGCCGGCGTCGGCGCAGGCATCGGCGGCGAAGATGGTGGGACCGCCGGCGTTTCCCACGATCGCCACCCGCCGGCCGGCGGGCAGGGGCTGGGACGCCAGCACCTGGGCCACGTCGAGGAGCTCTTCGAGCGTGTCGGTGCGGATCACGCCGCTCTGCACGAAGAGCGCCTCGACGGCGGTCCCGGGTTGGTGAGCCACCGGTCGTTGCACGCCGGGGCGGGACGACGCCGTCTCCCCGCTCCCGGCCGCTCGGGCCGGCTCCCCGCTCCCGGCCGCTCGGGCCCGGGCCGCGGCCACCGCCACGATGGGCTTGCGGCGCGACACGCGCCGGGCCACCCGCGAGAACACCCGGGGGTTGCCGAAGGACTCGATGTACATGCCGATGATGGTGGTGGCCGGGTCGTCGTCCCAGTACTGGAGCAGGTCGTTGCTGCTCACGTCGGCTTTGTTGCCGGCGGCCACGAACGACGAGATTCCCAGGCCGCGGCGGGTGACCTCGTCGAGCACGACCACTCCGAGACCACCGGATTGGGCGGCGAAGGCCAACGATCCCGACGGAGGCATGGGCGACAGGGTGGCGTTCAGGCGCACGTCGGGGTCGGTGTTGACGATCCCCATGGAACCCGGGCCGATGACTCGCATCCCGTTGCGCCGGGCTTCGGCGACGATCTCCCGCTCGGCGTCGGCGCCGGCGGCATCCTCTTCGGCGAAGCCGGTCGAGACCACGACCAGGCCCCCGACGCGGGCCCGGACACAGTCGGCGACCACGTCGGGGACGGTGGCGGCCGGCGTGACCACCACGGCGAGGTCGATGCGGTCGGGCACGTCGACGACGCTCGGCCACGCCCGGACGCTGGCCAGGTGATCGGCGTCGGGGTGGACGGGGTAGACGGCCCCCCGAAAGCCCCCGTCGAGGAGCCGGCGCAACAGGGCATAGCCGAACGACGGGTGGTGCCGGCTGGCTCCGATGACGGCCACGGTTCGGGGAAAGAGCAGCCGTCTCATGGATGCCGCGGTGGCGTGCTGTTCACGCCCGTGCCGGGTCTCGGTCGAGCGCGGGGTGGGGGCGATCGGGAACACCACCCGGACCACTCCGTCGCGGTAGGTGTTCTCGTCGGCGAAGCCGGCCTCGTGGAACACGCGCAGCATCCGGTCGTTCTGGGGCAGGGTGTCGGCCACGAAGCGGGTGATCCCGTCTTCTTGCGCGGCCTCGGCCAGGTGCTCGAGGAGGATCGTGCCCAGGCCCCGGCCCTGGTGGGCGTCGTCGACGAGGAACGCCACCTCGGCTTCCACCTGGTGGCCCGGCCTGCGGTCGGGCAGGCGCTCGTAGAGGGCCACGGCGATGATCTGGTCGCCGAGCTCGGCCACCAGCGCGAAGCGGTGGTGGTAGTCCACCCTGACCAGCCGGTCGAGCATCCGGTCGGAGAGGCGCGGCAGGGGGCTGAAGAACCGGTAGTAGATGGTCTCATCCGACAGCCGTCCGTGCAGGGCGACGATGGCGTCGGCGTCGCCGGGGACGATGGGCCGCACGTGGACCGTCCCGCCATCGGTGGCCACCACGTCGGCCTCCCACTGCGCCGGGTAGGCAGGCGGACGGGATGCCTCCCCGACGGCCATCGTCCGGCTCAGGCCACGGGAACGGGGGCCCCGCCCCGTGCACGCACTGCCATGTCCGCCAGCGTGAACGAGTCGAGGTAGCGCCGCATCTGGTCGCCCACGTCGGCCCACACCGTCAGCAGCACGCACTGACCTTCGTGGTCGCACGCCCCGTTCTGGTGGGGCTCGCCGAAGTCGCCGGCGACGATCGGGCCCTCCACCGAGCTGACGATCTGGCCCAAGGTGATCTCACCGGGGGGGCGGGCCAGCACGTAGCCGCCGCCGACCCCCCGCTTGGAGCGCACCAGCCCGGCGCCCTTCAACGCCAGCAGGATCTGCTCCAGGTAGGGCTGGGGCAGCCCGGTGCGCTCGGCGATGTCGCGCACGGACGTGGCCTGGTGCCCTTCCTCGGCGTGCAGTGCAAGCGACAGCAACGCCCGGCTGGCGTAGTCACCGCGGGTCGATACCTTCACGTCCCCATGGTACGCCCCGAAGGGAGGCATTTTCCCCAACCTGTAATCTGATTCTATGTCGGGTACCGAGAACCTCCAGGTCGAACGGCGCGGGCACACCATGGTCGTGACCATGAACCGGCCCGAGAAGAAGAACGCGCTGAGCACGCCGATGCTCGTCGGCATGGCCGACGCCTGGGTGGAGGCCGACGACGATCCCGAGGTGCGCTCCATCGTCCTCACCGGCGCGGGCGGCGACTTCTGCACCGGCATGGACCTGGAGGCGTTCAGCAGCGACACCCAGGGTGACGACCGCTATGCCGAGCGACGGCGGGACGACCCCGAGCTGCACTGGAAGGCGCTGCTGCGCCACTACCAGCCGGCCAAGCCGCTCATCGCCGCCGTCGAGGGCTACGCCGTCGCCGGTGGCACCGAGATCCTCCAGGCCACCGACATCCGCATCGCCGGTGCCGGCGCCACCTTCGGCGTGTTCGAGGCCCGCCGGGGCCTGTTCCCCCTCGGCGGGTCGACCGTCCGCCTGCGCCGGCAGATCCCCTTCACCATGGCCATGGATCTGCTGCTCACCGGCCGGGCCCTGGACGCCGCCGAAGCGTTGCGCATCGGGCTGATCGGCCGGGTGGTCCCCGCCGGCACCGCCCTGGACGAGGCCCTCGAGGTCGCCGAGCTCATCAACGCCAACGGGCCGCTGGCCGTGGAGGCCATCAAGCGCTCGGTGCGGGAGACCGAGGGCCTGTCGGAGATCGACGGCCTGGCCCGCGAGCTGGAGATCGGTTGGCCCATCTTCAGCACCGACGATGCCAAGGAGGGCGCCACCGCCTTCGTGGAGCGCCGCCCCGCCAACTTCACCCGGAGCTGAGCGGGGCGGCGCGCCGGCGCAGCTCCCACTTGAGCACCTTGCCGCTGGCGTTGAGCGGCAGGGCCTCCATCACGACGACCCGGCGGGGCACCTTGTAGTTGGCCATCTCCTGCCGGCACCACCCGATCAACGCGGCTTCGTCGACGCCGGCGCCGCGCCGGGGAACGACGAAGGCGGCGCCGACCTCGCCCATGCGCTCGTCGGGCATGCCCACCACCGCCACCTGGGCGACGCGCCGGGTGGCGCAGCATGGTCGCTTCGATCTCCGCCGGGTACACGTTGAACCCGCCGACGATGTACATGTCCTTGAGCCGGTCGGTGATGCGCAGGTTGCCGTCCTCGTCGAGCACACCGATGTCGCCGGTGTGCAGCCACCCGGCGGCGTCGATGGCCGCGTCGGTCGCGTCGGGGTCGTCCAGGTAGCCGGCCATCAGGGTGTAGCCGCGGACGACCACCTCGCCGGGGTCGCCGGGAGGTTGGTGCGTTCCGGTTTCGTCGACCACGGCGACGTCGACGCCGGGAATGGCGCGGCCCGAGGTGCTGGCGATGGTCTCGGGCGTGTCGTCGGCCCGGCACATGGTGGCGATGCCGGTGCTCTCGGTCAGTCCGTAGGCGGTGAGCACCCGCTCGAAGTGCAGCTCGTCGCGCATGCGCCGCACCAGCTCCACCGGCACCGCGGCGGCGCCCGTCACCGCCACTCGCAGCGACGAGTGGTCCGCCGACGCCAGGCGGGGATGCTCGAGCAGCGTCTGGTACAGGGTCGGTGGCCCGGGCAGCACCGACACCGCCTCGGTGGCGATGCGCTCGAGCACGGCGTCGACGTCGAGCACCGCCTGGGGAAGCATGGTGGCGCCCCGCAACAGGCACGCCAGGATCCCGGCCTTGAGCCCGAAAGAGTGGAAGAACGGGTTGACGACCAGGTAGCGGTCACCGGCGCGCAGCCCGCACAGGTCGGCCCAGACGCTGAACGCCTTCGTCGACGCCCCGTGGCGGAGCATCGCTCCTTTGGGCGCGCCGGTCGTGCCCGACGTGAACAACACGTCGGAGATGTCGTCCGGACCCAGAACGGGCGGCTTCCCGCCGGGCGTGCTGTCGCCGCGCGCCAGGAGGTCGGCCCAGCTCACCGCGCCGGAGGCGGCGTCGGGGGTGGCGCCGTCGATGACGACGATCTCGTCGAGCTCATCGACGACGCCAGCGGCCCGCAACTGGCCGATGTAGTCGATGCCGAGGAAGCCGGTGACGGTGAACAGGCGCCGGGCACGGGCGCGGCCGAGGATGAAGGCCGCCTCCGGTCCCTTCAGGCGGGTGTTGAGCGGGACGAGCACGGCCCCGGCGCGGTAGACGGCGAGGGAGGCCACCACCCAGGTGGCGCGGTTCGGCGCCCAGATGGCGATGCGCTCACCGGGCCTGACCTCCGAGGCCAGCAGGGCGCGAGCGGCGTGCTCGACGCGTGCCGCCAGCTCGGCGAAGCTCCAGCGCACACCGTCGTCCACGACCGCTTCACGCCCGGGATGGGCCGCCGCCGCCCAGTCCAGCGCCGCCGGGATCGTCGGCGGGACCGACGGCTCGGCGGCGGGGCTCATCGGGGCGACGTTAGTGTCGCCGACCTCGCCGATCCGCCGGCGCGGCGCGGTTCAGGTGGCCAGGGCGTCGAGGTGGGTCAGGCCGTCGCGGCCCGGGGCGGGCACGGCCACGACCGGACAGGGTGCGCGCCGGCTCAGGCGCTCGGGGAGCGTGCCCCGTCCGAAATGGGCGATGCTGCCGTGGTGGGGGGTGCCGACGACGATCCGGCTGGCGTGTTCGCGCTCGGCCACGCCGATGAGGGCGGTGGCGACCGGTCGCTCGACGAGCATGGCGCGGTAGGCCACGCCGGCCTCGCGCAGCGGCGCGCACCAGTCGCCGGCCAGCCTCGCCTCGAGCTGGCGGCGCCACGCCGTGAGCCCCATCGGCGGGATGTCCATCATCAGCTCGGCTACCAGCCGCAGGGCGTGGACGGCGACCACCTCGGTGTCGAGCGACCGGGCCAGGGCGGCGGCCAGCCGGGCAGCAGACCGGCTGGGTCCGCTGCCGTCGACGCCGACCACGACCGGGCCCGGGCGCCTGGTACCGGCTTGCTCGCCGGCGTCCAACGTGGATCCACGGCCCCGGCTGGGTCCGAGGACGACGGTGTGGTACTGGAAACGGTGACTGACGGAGTCGTTGGTGGAAGTCACGGTCACTCCTTGCTGCCGGGACGGGCAGCAAGGGCCGAGGCTCCGACTGCCTGTAGTGGTTCGCTACCCTCGGGTCGGTCGGGGGACACGACGGAACTGCGAGCGGGGCGCCAGAACCCCAGGATGCGCTGGCGGTGTCGTTCTTCTTCGAGCTGGCGTTGGCGGGACTTGAGCAGGTCGAACTCGGTGATCACCCCGAGCACCCGGCGATCCCCGCGGCGTACCACCGGAAGGGCGCCGACCCAGTGCTCGGCCATGCGGTCGGCCGCGGCCCGAGAGGTCTCGTCGGGGTGGGCCACCACCACGTCGGTGCGGGCGTGCCCGCCGACGGTGGCAGGCGAGTCGCCGTCGCCCCCCTCGAAGAGGTCGGAGGGCGCCACCACGCCGATAAGCGTGTCGGTGTCGTCGACGACCGGGAACAGGCGCTGGCGGCGCACGACCGGCGTGGTGCGCAGCAGGGCCAGCAGCTCGGCGACGGGCTGGTCGGGCTGGGCCCGCACCACGTCGGTGAGCATGGCCTCGCGCACGAACAGCGCCTCGAGCGGCTCGACGTGGTACTCCCGCACGACGTGGAAGCCGCGGCGGGCGACCTTCTCGGTCAGGATCGACCGTTTGAGAACCAGGCTGGAGACCAGGTGGGCGAGGGCACAGGCCAGCAGGAGAGGCAGCAGCGAGCCGATGTCGTGGGTGAGCTCGAAGGCGAAGACCACGGCGGTGAACGGCGATCGAGTCACCCCGGCCAGGGTGGCGGCCATGCCGAGCAGCGCCCACGTGGCGCTGGAACCGCCGGGCAGGACGGGGGCCATCAGCCCGCCGAGGGCGGCGCCCATGATCAACAGCGGCGCCAGGATCCCTCCGCTCGTACCCGACCCCAAGCCGATCGACCAGATGACCAGCTTGACGATCAGCAGGGTGGCGAGTCCGCCGAGGGCGATCCGCCCGCCGAGCTCGGCATTGATGCTGGCATAGCCGACGCCCAGGGCGCGCGGGTCGATCAGGCCGCCGACGCCGATGACCACCCCGCCGATGGCGGGCCACCACGCCCAGTGGATCGGGAGCCTCTTGAACAGGTCCTCGGCGCCGTACACCGCGGCGGTGAGCGCCCAGGCCAGGAGGGCGGCCGCCACCCCGACCGCGGCGGCCGCGCCCACCGCCACGGAGGAGAAGGCGCCGTGCGGGGGGACGGGGAACAGGGGGGCCGCGGCCATCAGGTGATGGCTGGCGAACACGTTGCGCACCACGTCGGCCACCACCGCGGCGAGGGCGATGGGGACCATCGAACGGGGCTTCCACTCGAACACCAACAGCTCGATGCCGAACAGGGTGGCGGCCACCGGGGTCCCGAAGACGGCTGCCATCCCCCCGCAGGCGCCGGCGACCAGCAGGGTCCGCCGCTCGGCGGCGGACAGGTGGAAAAACTGGGCGATCACCGACCCGAACGCCCCGCCGGTGAGGATGATGGGGCCCTCGGCGCCGAACGGGCCGCCGGTGCCGATGCTGACGGCGCTGGAGAGCGGCTTGAGGACCGCCAGTCGGGGCTCGACCTTGCTCCCGCCGACCAGGATCGTCTCCATGGCCTCGGGGATGCCGTGACCGCGGATCCGCTCCGAGCCCCAGTAGGCCATGGCCCCGATCACCAGGCCGCCGCCGATGGGGATGACCACGGTGATCGCACCCAGGTGGTCCAACGTCGGCGGCACCAGGCTCGTCCCCGCGTTGCCGTAGTACAGGAGATGGGTCAGCAGGCCGATCAGTTTGAGCAGGCCGAGCGCCACCACCGCCGCCACCGCTCCCACCACCATCGACAGCAGGACCACCCGGCCCACCCCGGCCGTGATCGAGAAGTCGGCCAACGACCGCTCGGCGGCGGAGGGGGCCGGGATCGCACCCTCGTCGCCAGGAGGCGAGAGCACGGTGTCCCCCTGGTGCGATCGCCCGTCGGCGGTCGGCTCGTCGTCGTCTGCCAAAAGGTCCACCCTGCCTCGGATCCGATTCCAAATTAGGTCGTGATACGACGTAACTTTATCGCATTCCGAGGGAAGGCCGGCGCACGCTACGGGCCGGACCCGTCGTGGCCCGCCCAGTAGGGCAGCTGCAGGCCCACCAGCCGATCGATGACCACGCCGAGCACGACCAGTCCCACGACGCCGAGCATGAGCAGCCCGAGCGAGCCGATCGAGGTCATGAACCCGAGGCTGATGATGAGGGTGGTGGCGGCGGCCGGTCCGTGCTCGGCGCGCAACAGGATCATCGCCCCGGTGGTGAGGGCGATCGACAGGGCGGCGGCGCCGATCCGGGGAGGCGTGAGCCCCCCGTGGGTCACCGGCGGGGCGTGCTGCAGCCCGAAGCAGAGCAGGGCCAGGTAACCGCCCACGGCGCCGATCAGGTGGCCGAGCACCACGTTTCGGGGCCTGGCGACGGTGGACTGGGAGCGGTTGAAGATGAGAAACGCCGTCGGGCCGAGCGAGGGGACCACCAGGGGATGGTGCGACCAGTAGGCGACCGCGGTGATCACCCCGATCGACAGTCCGCTGCTGACCAGAACGAAGAGGGCGTACACCAGACGCCGGCCGTGGCGTGCCGCCAGCCTCGGCACCGCGACCGAGCGGGGCGTGTGCCAGGTGTGGGCCACGTGCGTCCTCCTCGCCGCCCCTTCGGTTCCCGGGCGAATAGCTCGGGCTACGATCCATTCTAGGAGCCGGCGGTGGCGGCGACAACACCCCGCATTGGAGCGGGACGCTGACTCGGAGTAGACACCCGGCGGTGGGTGACGCTCGACCGACCCTGACCGGCCTGTTCGCCGAGGGCGCCGTTCGTGGTGGCGGTGGTGGGTTGCTGGTGGAGCGCCCCGGCGGGATTCGGCTCAGCTACGACGATGCCGAGCGGCGGGTGGCCCGGTTGGCGGGCGCGCTGGACGACGCCGGCGTTCGCCCCGGCGACCGGGTGGCGTCCCTCGTCGCCAAGTCGCCCGAGAGCATGCTGTTCTACTTGGCGACGCTGCGCCGGGGAGCCGTCTACCTGCCGATGAACCCGGCGTACACGGACGACGAAGTGGCCCACGTTCTGGCCGACGCCGAGCCCGCGCTGGTCGTCGCCGACCCCGCCCGTCGCCTCGACCCCGGACCCGTCGAGGTCCGCACGCTCGACGGGTACGGCCGCGGCAGCCTGGCCGCCGGCGACGGCGACGCTGAGTTCCGGCCGGCAACGGTGGGGCCGGACGACCCTGCCGTCCTCCTGTACACCAGCGGGACGACGGGCCGGCCCAAGGGGGCGCTGCTCTCGCACGGAAACCTGGCGTCCAACGCGGCGACGCTGCGCGACGCGTGGGGCTTCGGGCCCGGAGACCGCCTCCTGCACGCCCTGCCCATCTACCACGCCCACGGGTTGCTGGTCGCCATCAACGTCACCTTGGCCACCGGCTCCTCGCTGCGCTGGCTGGACCGTTTCAGTGTCGACAGTGTCCTCGAGGCGCTGCCCGAGGTCACCGTGTTCATGGGGGTGCCCACCTTCTACCGCCGGCTGCTGGCCGACGAACGCCTCGACCGGGAGCGCTGCCGCGGCGTGCGGTTGTTCGTGTCGGGCTCGGCCCCGCTGCCGGCGGGCGTCCACCAGGACTGGGAGCGACGCACCGGCCATCGCATCCTCGAGCGCTACGGCATGACCGAGACGGTCATGCTGTGCTCGAACCCCCTGCACGGGGAGCGCCGGCCCGGAACCGTCGGCCCCCCGCTGGCCGGAGTCGACGTCCGCATCGTCGATCCGGAGTCCGGCGAGGCGGCCGGCGCCGGCGTGGTCGGCGCCATCGAGGTACGGGGGCCCAACGTGTTCGCCGGCTACTGGCGCCGCCCGAGGTCCGACGCCGACTTCGCCCCGGGGGGTTGGTTCCGCACGGGCGACCTCGGCAGCTTCGATGCGGACGGCTACCTGACCATCGTCGGGCGGGCCAAGGACCTGGTGATCACCGGCGGCCTCAACGTCTACCCCAAGGAGGTCGAGGACGCCCTGGACGCTGCTCGAGGCGGTCGACGAGAGCGCGGTGGTCGGCGTGCCCGACCCCGATCTGGGGGAAATGGTGGTGGCCGTGGTCGTGCTCGGCGCCGGCCGGGACGCCGACCCCGAAGCGCTGCGCCGAGCCGTGCGCGTCCGGCTCGCCGGCTACAAGGTCCCCAAGCGGGTGACCTTCGCCGACCACCTGCCGCGCAACGCCATGGGCAAGGTGGAGAAGGCCGAGCTCAGGAAGCACCTCGCCCTCGGGTCGTCGGCGTGATCGCCGTCGCCGAGGGCGCGGGGCCGGCCAGGTCGCCGAGGACCGAGCCGGTGGTGCCGGACTACCGGGGGCCGGGGATCGCCAGCGTGGTCCCCGCCCTGCTGGCCCCGCCCGGGCGGCGGCCCGACTGGCTGCCGGCGCCGGCCCGGCTGGCGCCCCAGGTGGTGCTGCTGGTGCTGGACGGACTGGGCTGGAACCAGCTCGGCGCCCGCCCGGACCTGGCGCCCACCCTGACCGCCATGGCGGGCGGTCCGATCACCTCGGTGGCGCCGACGACCACCGCCACCGCGCTCAGCTCCATCGTGACCGGCACGCCGCCGTCGGTCCACGGCATCGTGGGCTACCGCGTCCGCGTCGCCGGCCCGAGCGGCGAGGAGGTCCTCAACGTGCTGCGCTGGCGCACCGCCCGGAGCGACGCCCGGACGTTCGTGCCGCCCGAGAGCTTCGGGAGGGCCCCGGCCTTTCTCGGCCAGCCCGTGCCCGTGGTCAGCCGGGAGGGGTTCAGCGGGAGCGGCTTCACCCTGGCCCACCAAGGGGCGTCACCCGAGCGGTCCTACACCCTCGTGTCCGGCATGGCGGTGGAGGTGCGGGCCGCGCTGCTGAGCGGCGAGCGATTCGTCTACGCCTACTACGAGGGGGTGGACAAGATCGCCCACGCGCGCGGCTTCGGCCCCCACTACGACGCCGAGGTCGCCGCCGCCGACCGCCTGGCGGCCGAGGTCGGCGCCGCCCTCCCCCCCGGTGCGGTGCTGGTGGTCACGGCCGACCACGGCCAGGTGCACGTCGGCGACGCCATGCGGACGTTGGGCCCGGACGTGGTCGACGCCGCCAGGCTGGCCTCGGGGGAGGCCCGGTTCGTCTGGCTGCACGCCAAGGACGGGCGGCGGGACGAGCTGCTCGCCGCCGCCGAGCGCAGCTGCGGTTCCGAGGCGTGGGTGGCGACGGCCGAGGACCTCATCGGTGCCGGCTGGTTCGGGGGGCCTCTGGACCCGTCGCTGCGGGCCCGCTACGGCGATGTCGCCGTCGTCGCCCATCGACCGGTGGGTTACCGCCACCCCCGCGAGAGCACCGACGGCCGCCTGGTGTGCCGGCACGGGTCGCTCACCGCCGACGAGATGCTCGTGCCCCTGCTCGCCCGCCGGGGGTGATGCAGCCCGGGGAGCGGCACCGGACCGGACCGGCTGCGCCGCGCGGCAGACTGGACCGCATGGCACCCGACGAGAGCAATCCCAACCTGATCGTCATTCCCGCCGGCGAAGCGGGCGGCGAAGGGTTCGGCGAGGGAGACGACGAGCGCAGCGGCGCCGAGTCGGTCGAGCAGCCGGCCAAGGTCATGCGGATCGGCTCGATGATCAAGCAGCTGCTCGACGAGGTGCGTCAGGCGCCCCTCGACGAGGCCAGCCGCAGCCGGCTCCGGGAGATCTACGACACGTCCGTCCAGGAGCTGTCGGAGGGGCTGTCGGAGGACCTCCGGGCCGAGCTGGGGCGCATGACCTCGCCGTTCCGGGCCGACGAGGTGCCGTCGGAGAGCCAGCTGCGCATCGCCCAGGCGCAGCTGGTGGGCTGGCTGGAAGGGCTCTTCCACGGGATCCAGGCCACGCTGTTCGCCCAGCAGGCGGCGGCCCGGGCCCAGCTGGAGGAGATGCGCCGCCGCAGCCTGCCGCCCGGTTCGGAGCGCCAGTCGACGCCCGGCCAGTATCTCTGAGGAGCCGGGGCGCGCTAGCCTCGGCGGCGGAATCACAGCGTTGTAGTTTCATGGTCAGAGTCCGGTCGGTCAGAAGCCGGTGACCCGGAGTCCGGCAGGGGCCGGGGGAGGAGGCGTGAACCGAGCCGTGGGTGCCTCGTTCGCTCACCTGCACACCCACACCGAGTTCTCCATGCTCGACGGCGCCGCCCGGGTGCCCGACGTGGTCGCCCGGGCCGCGGCCGACGGCCAGCCGGCGGTGGGCATCACCGACCACGGCAACATGTACGGCGTCCTGGACTTCTACAAGGCGGCGCGCCAGGCGGGGATCAAGCCGATCATCGGCACCGAGGCCTACATGGCCGGCGAATCCCGCCACGACCGCCCGGCGCGCCGGGGGCGGGTGGACGACGGCGGCGGCGACGGCGACCGGGGCGAGAAGCTCTACTACCACCTGACCCTCCTGGCCGAGACCAACCAGGGCTACCGCAACCTCATGCAGCTGTCGAGCGACTCCTACTTGGACGGCTACTGGTACAAGGCGCGCTGCGACTGGGAGCTGCTGGAGCGCCACCACGCCGGGGTCATCGCCACCACCGGCTGTCTGGGCGGGGTGGTGCTGCAGTCGCTGCTGCGCGGCGACTTCGAGCGGGCCTGCGCCCTGGCCGCCCGGCTGCAGGACATCTTCGGGCGCCAGCACCTCTTCGTCGAGCTCCAGGACCACGGCCTCGACACCCAGCGCAAGACCAACCCCCAGCTGATCGACCTGGCCCGGCGCATCGGCGCTCCCCTGCTCGCCACCAACGACAGCCACTACACGTCGCGCCACGACGCGGTCGCCCACGACGCACTCCTCTGCGTGCAGACGGGTTCGACGATGGACGATCCCAATCGATTCAAGTTCGAGGGTGACGAGCACTATCTGAAATCGGCGGGGGAAATGCGCCACCTGTTCGCCGAGGTGCCCGAGGCGTGCGACAACACGTTGTGGGTGGCCGAGCGGGCCGAGGTGACACTCGAGTTCGGCAAACCGAAGCTCCCGTCGTTCCCGCGCCCCGAAGGCTTCGCCGACGCCGACAGCTACCTCCGCCATCTGACCATGAACGGCGCCGCGGCACGGTACGGCTCGCCGCTGCCCGGCGACGTCGAGGGCCGGCTGCGCTACGAGCTCGGCGTCATCTCCGACATGGGTTTCTCCGACTATTTCCTCGTGGTGTGGGACCTGATCCGCCACGCCCGGGAGCGGGGGATCCGGGTGGGGCCGGGCCGGGGGAGCGCGGCGGGCTGCTGCGTGGCCTACTGCCTCTACATCGTCGGCCTCGACCCCATCCGCTACGACCTGCTCTTCGAGCGCTTCCTCAACCCCGGGCGCAAGCAGATGCCCGACATCGACATGGACTTCGACGAGCGCTACCGCCCGGAGATGATCCGCTACGCCGCCGAACGCTGGGGCTCCGACCACGTAGCCCAGATCGTGACCTTCTCGACCATCAAGGCCCGGGCCGCCGTGCGTGACGCTTCGCGCGTGCTCGGCTTCCCCTACGGCCTCGGCGACCGCATCGCCAAGGCCATGCCCCCGCTGGTCATGGGACGCGACACCCCGCTGCGGGCGTGCTTCGAGGAGGACCCCAAGCACGTCGACGGCTACCGGGCGGCCCACGAGCTGCGCCAGATGTATGCGGCCGACCCCGACGTGGCCCAGGTCGTCGACGTGGCCAAGGGTCTCGAAGGCCTGCGCCGCCAGGACGGGATCCACGCCGCCGCGGTGGTGATCTCCGGCGATCCGCTCACCGAGCATCTGCCCATCCAGCGCAAGCCCGAGCCCGGGGGTCGCCCCGAGGATGCGCCCATCGTCACCCAGTACGAGATGCACGGGGTGGAGGAGCTGGGGCTGCTCAAGATGGACTTCCTCGGCCTGCGGAACCTGTCGGTCATCGAACGGGCCCTGGACCTGATCGAGGAGTCCACCGGGGCGCGCCCCGACATCGACGCCGTTCCCCTCGACGATCCCGAGGTGTACGCCATGTTGCGGCGGGGCGAGTCGATGGGTGTCTTCCAGCTCGAAGGCGGGCCCATGCGCGCCCTCATGCGCGCCCTGGCGCCGGACAGCTTCGAGGACATCGCCGCCGTCAACGCCCTCTACCGGCCGGGGCCGATGGCGGCCAACATGCACTACGACTACGCCGACCGCAAGAACGGTCGCAAGCCGATCGCCTACCTCCACCCCGACCTGGAAGAGCCCCTGGGCGACACCCAGGGGCTGATGATCTTCCAGGAGAGCATGATGCGGGTGGCCCAGAAGTTCGCGGGCTACTCCCTGGAGGAGGCCGACAACCTGCGCAAGGCGGCGGGCAAGAAGGTGCGGGAGCTCATGGCCCAGGAGCGGGCCAAGTTCGTCGCCGGCTGCCAACGCACCGGCTACGGTGCCGAGCTCGGCGAGAAGCTGTTCGACGTCATCGAGCCGTTCGCCGATTACGCCTTCACCAAGTCGCACGCCTACGGCTACGCCCTGGTCGGCTACCAGACGGCGTGGCTCAAGGCCCATTACCCGACGGAATACCTGGCCGCCCTGCTCACCAGCGTCAAGGACGACAAGGACAAGACGGGGGTCTACCTGGCCGAGTGCCGGGCTCGCGGCATCGAGGTGCTGGTGCCCGACATCAACGTGTCGTCGTCCGACTTCACCGCCCTGCCGCAAGGGCCCGGACGCGGGGCCATCCCGTTCGGGCTGTCGGCGATCCGCAACGTCGGCGCCGGCCTGGTCGAGCGCATCGTGGCCGAGCGCGAGCGCAGCGGCCCCTTCGCCGACTTCTACGACTTCTGCGCCCGGGTCGATCCCGTGGTGCTCAACAAGCGCACGGTCGAATCGCTGGTCAAGTCCGGGGCCTTCGATTCCCTGGGCCACCCCCGCCAGGGCCTGTGCCTGGTCTTCGAACAGATCATCGATCGCACCCTCGTCCGCCGGCGGGAGCGGGAGCAGGGCGTGATGAGCCTGTTCGGGGACGTCTCCGACGGCGACGGCGCGGCGTTGTACGACGAGACCAGGCTGCCGATCCCCGATCGCGAATTCGCCAAGGAGCAACGGCTGGCGTTCGAGAAGGAGATGCTCGGTCTGTACGTGAGCGACCACCCGCTCAAGGGGGTGGAGGCGGCGCTGCGGCGCCACACCGACTGCCTCATCACCGAGTTGCGCGACCAGGGCAGGGACGGCGACACCCGCTGGATCGGCGGGGTGGTGACGTCGCTGGCGCGCAAGTACACCAAGCGCGGCGATCTGATGGCGACGCTGGTGCTCGAGGACCTCGAATCGGCCGTCGAGGTGTGGGTGTTCCCCCGCACCATGACCGAGGTCGGCCACCTGCTCGTGGATGACGCCATCGTGTGCGTGAAGGGTCGCCTGGATCTGCGCGAGGAATCCCCCAAGCTCATCTGCCTGGAGCTCAAGCGGCCCGAGCTGGGCGCGGAGGACAACGAAGAGCTGCATCTCGACATCCCCACCCACGCCCTTTCCGAGCACCGCGTCGACCGCCTCAAACGGGTGCTCGCCGATCATCCCGGCCTGTCGCCGGTCGTGTTGCACGTCGGCACCAAGGTGATCCGCCTGGCGGCCGACCATCGGGTGGACACCGGCCACGGTCTGCTGGCCGAGCTCCGCGAACTGCTCGGGCCGGCGTGCCTTTGGAACTCAGTCCGGCAGAACGCCTAGAATTGAGGAGTCCCGTAGTGGTGAGGAGAGAGACACCGGATGGCGCTCGACGTCGAAACCAAGGACTGCACCGCCCTCGCTGACAGCGAGTTGGGCGACATGGCCGACATCGTCACGGACGGTCCGGCGGGTTTCGACATCGGTTTGCTGTCCAAGCAGCGCGAAGCGTGGGTGCTCATCACCCAGGTGCGCGACGGGGGCCGGCTGGTCGGCTTCTCCTTCTGCACCCTGGAGCGGATCGGCGGGACGCCGTGCCTGCTGTGGGGTATGGCGTCGGTCAAGCGCAACGCCAAGCGCGATCAGGTTCTCAAGGCGCTCCTCGCCGATCAGTACCGCCGCTCGGTGCTCGCCTTCCCTGACGAGGACGTCCTGGTCGGCACCCGGTTTCTCGAGCCCGGGGCGCTGGTGTCGTCGTTCAAGGGTCTGCAGGACATCTGCCCTCGACCCGGCCACAAGGCCTCAGGCGAGGAGCGGGCGTGGGGGCGGCGGCTGGCCAAGCGCTTCGGCGCCGAGGGCCGTATCGACGACCGCAGCTTCCTCGTGACCGGGGACGGCTCGCCGGGGGGTGCGTTCGACTTCACCCCGGCCAAGACGGGTTCGGTCCCGGCCGACGTGGCCGCCTTCTTCGCCCCCCTCGACCGCGGCCGGGGCGACGTGCTCATCGCCTTCGGCTGGGCCATGGCCGAGGAGCTGGCCGCCAAATACGCCCCCTGAGCCTTACCGCCGCTCAGACGCGGGGGAGGACCACCTCGACCACCTTGTGGCAGTGCCCGTCGATCGGGGGGTGGAGGGCGACCACCAATCGGTAGTCGCGCCCGTTCCCGGTCATGCGCCCGGTCTGGCGGTCGAGGGCGGCGGCCAGGCGCCGGTCGATGCACGGCAGCTCGACGATCGTTCCCCGCCAGCCGAAGTGGCAGGCCAGGTAGGTCCCCTGCCGTTGCAGCACGACCCGTCCATGGGGCTCCACCAGGGCGATCGAGGGATGGTCGCGCCGGCGCTCCCAGAACGGGACGGCCGGGGCGTGGGAGCCCAGCAGCGGTGCGTCGGCGGGGTGAACCAGGGGGCGAAGGAGGCGCCCGGCCCGCCGGCGGGGCAGGTGCCCGGTGCGCTCGGGGCGCCCGACCGCGGCCAGCGCCTCGGGCTGGCTGGGGTCCGGCACCGTCTCGGGATGTTCGCTCAGGGTCACCAGCGCGGTGTCGTAGCTGTGCAGCGGGGCCTCGGGGGGGTCCGCCGACCACGTCCGCACCAGCGCGCCCGACGCCAGGTCCACGCCGGCGCAGTAACGCTCGTCGGCGGCCAGGACAAGCAGCTCCAAGGTGGTACCCGGGGCGTCCTCCAGGCGGGGGACCTCCCTGACGGGACCCTGGAAATCCGGTGCGGTGGTGGCGGTCACAGTGCTCATAGTGGCGGAATGGGGAAGGGCAGCGGTGGATGCCGTCCGGGCGCGGGCGGTGGGTCCCTTCTCGAGCGCGCAACCTTAGCGACCGATGACGGTCACCGCGCGCACCCGACTGGGAAAGGAGCCACCGCTTGATCCTCGTCATGCTCTATGGTTTGCTTGTGGCGGATCGCGACCGGCCAGTCATATGACCACACTTACCTCCAACGCCCGGCCCATCCCCGAGACGGCGGACTACCTGGTCCCGGCGCGGGACAGCACCGGGCTGCTGGCCGACCCCGAGGCGCTCCGCCGCCGCTACCACGAGGACGGCTTCCTCTGGCTGCGCGGCGTCGTCGATCCGGGGGCCGTGCGCCGGCTCCGGGGCCGGTACTTCGCCGCCTTCGATCCCTGCTACCTGGCGCCGGGGACACCGCCGGAGGCGGGGGTGTTCTCGGGCTGGCGTCCCGCCGGCCTGCCCGCCCACGGAACCGCCGGCCACCCGGCGTACGACCTGGTGCGCAGCGCCGAGTTCGCCGAGTTCGCGGCGAACCCGGTGCTGGCGGACGTCGCCGCCACCCTGCTGGGGCGCCGGGGAGTGCTGCTGCCCCGCCAGATCCTGCGCCACTTCGACCGGTCCCAGCCCACCGCGTCCCGGGCCCACTGTGACGCCCCCTACCTGGACCAGGGGTCCGACCAGCTGGTGACGATATGGGTCCCGCTCGGGCCCTGCCCCCGGCGCACCGGCGGGCTGGTGTACCTGGCCGGTTCCCACCGGCTGCCCGCCGACCAGCTGGCCGAGCTGCGCCGGGTGACCGACCGGCCCGGCGACGAACGGGCGTTGAGCCACGATCTGGCGTGGGTGGCGGAGCAGCTCGGGCAGCGGTGGTCGTGGGCCGACTATGCGCCCGGCGACATCACCGTCCACTCGCCCTACACCGTGCACGCCTCGCTCGACACCCTCACCGACACCATGCGCGCCTCCGTCGACCTGCGCTTCGTGGCCGAGGGAGAACCCACCGACCCGCGCTGGCAGGTGCCGTGGTCGGGCGACGACGGGAACTGACGCCTTAGCGCGCCAGGCTGGCGCTCAACTCGCCGGCGGCGGTGACCGGCGCCTCGCACGCGTAGTTGCGGCAGACGAACGCCCGGTCCGCCTGGTCGGGCCCGTCGCGGCCCTCCCACAGCGGCGACTCGTAGGGCTCGCCCCACGCCAGCACCGTGCGGGGGCGGTAGCCGCCGGCGACCACGTCCACCAGATCGGGACGTTCACCGGTGACGACCACCTCCACCACGCCCGCGCTCAGCAGGTCGGCGGCGGCGACCATGCCGGTGAACGCCGTCGGAGCCTTGTCCAGCGCCGGGGCCATGGCGGCCACGACCTCCTTGGCGTGCTCTGTGTAGCGAGCTTCGCCGGTGAGCGCGCCGAGGCGGGCCAGGGCCGCCGCCGCCACCGAGTTGGCCGACGGGATGGCGCCGTCGTAGGTGTCCTTGGGCCGGGCGATGAGCGCCTCGGCGTCGGCGCCGGAGGTGAAGAAGCCGCCGTGCTCCTGGTCGGCGAACAGGCCCAGCAGGGCGTCCGCCGCCTCGCGCGCCTCGGCGATCCACCGCCGCCTTCCGGTCGCCTCCGCCAGCCGGGTGAACGCCTCGATCAGCCAGGCGTGGTCGGCGGCGTAGGCGAGGACGCGGGCGCCACCCCCAGCTGTTGCCCCGCTCTCGGCCGCTCGGGCCTGCCAGGAGCGCAGCCAGCGTCCGTCGGCCCGGCGCAGGTTGGCGACCAGGAACTCGGCGACCTCAGTGGCCGCGTCCAGCCATGCCGGCTGGCGGAACCCGGCGCCCGCCTCGGCCAGGGCGGCCACCGCCATGGCGTTCCACTCGGTCAGCACCTTGTCGTCCAGCCCCGGGCGCACCCGTCGCTGGCGGGCGTCCAGCAGCGCCCGGCGCCCCCGCTCGACCTCGTCGGGCCGGGCCAGCGCGCCGCGCTCCGGCCGCCAGAGGATGTTTTTCCCCTCCCAGTTGCCTTCCTCGGTGACTCCGTACCAGCGCGCCACCGCCGGTCCGGCGACGGCGACGACCTCGGCCCGGTCCCAGGTGTAGTACCGGCCCTCCACCCCTTCGCTGTCGGCGTCCTCGGCGGAGGACAGCCCGCCGCCGGCCTGGCGCATCGGCGGGGACAGCAGGTAGTCCACCGTCTCGGAGACCACCTGGCGCCAGCGTTCGTTTCCCGTCGCCTGCCAGGCGTGGGTGTACAGCCGGACGAGCAGGGCGTTGTCGTACAGCATCTTCTCGAAGTGGGGCACCAGCCACCGCCGGTCCGTCGCATAGCGGGCGAAGCCGCCGCCCAGATGGTCGTAGATGCCGCCCGACGCCATGGCGTCGAGCGTGGTGGTGACCTCCTCGACCCGCGCCGCCCGCAGGACCAACTCGACCATCGCCGGCTGGGGGAACTTCGGCGCCCGCCCGAAGCCGCCCCACTCGGGGTCGAACGACCCGAGCAGTCGGGCCGCGGTGGTGGCGACCAGGTCCGGCGCCGGGGCCGGCTCCGTGGTTCCGTCCGCCGCCCAGCCGGCGCCGGGCGCGCCGGGAAGGGCCACGCCGGCCCGGACCGCCTCGGCCAGGCGCTGGGCGTCGCCTTCGAGGTCCGCCCTCCGCTCCCGCCACGCTTCGTCCACGTGCTGCAGCAGGGCGACGAATCGGTCGCGGGGAAAATACGTCCCGGCGAAGAACGGCCGGCCGTCGGGCAGGCACAGCACGGTCATGGGCCACCCGCCGCTGCCGTTGACCGCCTGGGTGGCCTCCATGTAGACGCTGTCCACGTCGGGCCGTTCCTCCCGGTCGACCTTGACGTTGACGCACAGCTCGTTCATCACCGCGGCGGTGGCCGGGTCCTCGAAGGACTCGTGGGCCATCACGTGGCACCAGTGGCAGGCCGAGTAGCCGACCGACACCAGCAGCGGACGGTCGCGCCTCCGGGCGGCGTCCAGCGCCTCCTCCCCCCACGGAAACCAGTCGACGGGATTGGCGGCGTGCTGGCGCAGGTAGGGGCTGGTCTCGGCGGCCAGACGGTTCACCCTCGCACCCTACGCAGCCAGCGTCCGCTCGTGGCCCCCTATGCACGCCGGCGCCCGTTCGTGGCCCGGCGTGCAGACCCCCCGAGTCCTTCGGTCCATTTCGGGATTGCGGCCGGACCGTCGGTCCATTTCGGGCTGCGCCGGTCAGGCGCCCTGCTCGACCAGCCGCCGGTCGTAGTCGTCGGCCAGGGCCTCGAGCGCCGCCGCCCCGTCGCCGGTGAACGCCGGCCCGTGCATCAGCCCCATCTGGGTAGGACGCAGCTCGGCCAGCGTGCGGATGGTGGGCCCCGTCGCCGGCGTGAGGCAGGTGGCGCGGAACACGTCCTCGGCCGCGATCGCCGGGGTCACGATGTCGCCATCGGTCGACGCCGGGTGCTTGCCGCCGGCGGTGAACAGGTCGCCGCAGAGGAGCGTGGCCGTGACCTCGTCGAAGTACAGCCCGGCGTCCCAGCCGTGGGGGACGTGCGGGGTGGCCAGGTAGCGCAGCCGGTGGCCGCCGGTGTCGAGCACATCGCCCTGGCTCAACGGGCGGGGCGGCCGGTCGGCGAGGTCGTTGACCTGGACCATGCACCCCATGGCGCCGTGGGCCACCTCGGCGCCGGGCGCCGCCGCCAGCCACTGGTTCATCGCCCCGCTCTCGTCGCCTTCCACGTGGCCGAAGGCGATCCAGCGCAGCGACTCCGGGGGCAGGACGCGCCCCACCGCCTCGTGTACCAGCGGGAACAGGGCGCGCAGGCCGCAGTGGAACAGGAGCGGGTCGTCCCCGGCGACCAGGTACTGGTTGAACGAGAAGTCGGCATCGGCCACATAGGTCGAGAGGCGGTAAATGCCCTCGGCGATCTCATCGACGGTGGTTTCCATCCCCTCAGCCTCGCGCGGAGGGAGGGGTGCTGCCGGGCCACGATGGGCAGCAGCACCCGGCGGGGCGCCAGGTGGGCCAGGGCGGCCCCGGCGGCGTTGGCCTTGCCCGGGATGACCACGGCCCGGCCCTTGACCATCCCGTCGATGGCCTGGTGGGCGACGTCGTCGGCGGACAGCCACAGGATTCGGGGCAGCGCCTTGGCCGCCGCCTCCTGGCCGATGCCGGCGACCTCGTTGAACTCGGTGCGCACCGGGCCCGGGCACAGGGCGGTGACCGACACACCCGTCCCCGCCTGCTCGGCGTTGAGCGCCTGGCTGTAGGAGAGGACGAACGCCTTGGACGCGGCGTAGGCGGCCTGCCCGGGGAGGGGCTGGAAGGCGGCGGTGGACGCGGTGTTGAGCACACCGCCGGCTCCATTGGCGGTCATGGGGGGGAGGAAGAGGCCGCACAGGTGGACGACGGCCTCGACGTTGGTGCGGATCATGCCCAGCTCCCGGTCCCGATCCGCGTGGCGGGCAGGCCCCGAGGTGGAGTAGCCGGCGTTGTTCACCAGGCCCGCCGGCGTCAGCCCCGCGCGTCCAGCTCGCCCGGCAGGCGGAGCCGGGCCTCGGGGTCGGCCATGTCGGCCGCCACCACCTCGGCCCGGACCCGGTGGGCCCGGGCCAGCTCGTCGCTCAGCGCGCGCAGCCGGTCGGCGCGGCGAGCCACGAGCGTCACGCCGTAGCCGCGCTCGGCGAGCTGGCGGGCGATGGCCTCGCCGATCCCGGACGAGGCGCCGGTCACCACGCAGGTCTGGCGGGGGTGCGGAGGAGGCAGCGGCATGGCCTGATGGTAGGCGGCGCCGAAACCGCTCAGCGCAGCTGCGAACGCCGCAGCTTGCCGATGGCGGTGGTCGGCAGGGCGTCGACCAGCTCCAGCTGGCGGGGCGCGGCGAAGGCGGCCAAGTGGTCGCTGACCAGGCCGCGCAGGTCCTCGAGCGTGGGCGCGGGGGCGCCGGGCGCGGGCACCACCCACGCCACCACCCGCTGGCCCCACTCGGCGTCGGGACGGCCGGCGACGGCCACCTCGGCGACACCGGGGTGGCGGCGAAGCACCGCTTCCACCGGGGTGGGCCACACGTTCTCGCCGCCGGTGACGATGAGCTCGGACAGGCGCCCGTCGACGTGCAGCTGTCCGCCGGGGTCGATGCGGCCGGCGTCACCGGTGGCCAGCCACCCGCCGGCGTCCAGGGGGACGGACTCCTGGCCCCGCTCGCCCCGGTAGGCCCGCAGCAGCATGGGGCCCCGGACGAGGATCTCGCCTGTGATCATGGCGCCGGCAAGCCGGCGCCTGTGACATTGGGCGCCGGCAAGCCGGCGCCGGCCTCGATCCTCACCTCGACACCGTCGAGGGGGACGCCGTCGTAGACCACACCGCTGCCCGTCTCGGTCATCCCGTAGGTGGTCACCACGTTGGCCGGCCGCGTCTCCGGCGGCGCCGACCCCCCGAGCACCACGGTGTGGAAGGCGCCGGCGTCCACGCGCGCCAGCGCGGTGGGCACGAGGGACACCAAGGTGGCGGGATCGCCCTCGCCGGCGACCCGCCCGGCGTCGAACCCGTCGAGAACGGTGAGTGCCGTCCCGGTGAGCAGCGCCCGGGTGACGACCGACAGCCCGCCCACGTGGCAGAGGGGAAGGCACGCCAGCCAGCGGTGCCGATCGGCGTCGACGCCGAGACGGGCGGAGGTGGCGACCGCCGAGGCCGCGTACCGCGTCGTGGGTGAGCACCGCCCCCTTGGCGTCCCCGGTGGTGCCGCTGGTGGCCATCACCAGGGCGTCGCCGTCGGCGACCGCGGCGCCGCCGGCCCGGCGGGCCGCCCCGTCGGGGCCGACGACCACGGCGGGGGCCAGGGCGTCGAGGAGCGCCCGGCGGGCAGGGGGCGCCAGGCGGCGGTCGACCGGGAGCACCGCGTCGCCGTCTTCCCACGCGGCGCGCAGGGCGTCGACCCACGCGGCGCCGGCGGGGAGGTCGATTGCGACCAGACGGGCCACGGGCGGTAGTTTGCCGCGTCGATGGGCACATCGGGCGCGAGGCGGTGGGTCCTCGGCGCCCGGCCCCGGACCCTGCCGGCGGCGGCGGTGCCCGTGGTCGTGGGGACGGCGGTCGCCGGCGCCCAGGGATCGGTGGTGTGGTGGCGGGCGGCGGTCACCATGGTCGTGGCCCTGGCGCTGCAGGTCGGGGTCAACTACGCCAACGACTACAGCGACGGCATCCGGGGCACCGACGACGCCCGGGTCGGCCCCACCCGCCTGGTGGCCTCGGGTCTGGCCGCTCCGAGGTTGGTGAAAGGCGCCGCCTTCGCCGCCTTCGGCGTGGCGGGCGCGGCCGGCGTGGTGCTGGCGGCGGTCGCCGGTTGGCAGCTGCTGGTCGTCGGAGCGGCGGCGATCGCCGCGGCGTGGTTCTACACCGGGGGTCCCCACCCTTACGGCTACGCCGGGCTCGGCGAGCTGTTCGTGTTCGTCTTCTTCGGCCTGGTCGCCACCGCGGGCACGGCGTACGTCCAGACCGAGCGGCTGACCGCCCTGGCCCTGGTGGCATCGGTCCCCGTCGGCCTGCTCGCCGTGGCCCTGCTCGTCGTCAACAACCTTCGCGACCGGGAAGGCGACGCCGCCGCGGGCAAGCGGACGCTGGCCGTGCGCCTGGGTGACCGGCGCACCAGACGCCTCTACCGGGCGTGCGTCCTCGTCCCCTTCCCGCTGCTGGCGGTAGTGGCGGCGTGGCGGGCGTGGGCCCTGATCGCCCTGTTGGCCCTGCCGCTCGCCGTGGCTGCGGCCGATCGGGTCCGGCGGGGGGCCGCGGGCGGGGAGCTGATCGGCGTCCTGGGGGCGACCAGCCGCCTGCAGATGGCCTTCGGCGCCCTGCTGACCGTCGGCATCGCCGTGGCCGTGATCACATGAGAAACGGCGCCACCACCTCACCCACCGCATCGGGACGCTCGAGGTGGCAGGCGTGACCGGCGCCGGCGACGATGGCCAGCCGGGCGTCGGGCAGGGCGGCGGCCAGCCGCTCGGCGCGCCGGACGTAGGTGGTGTCGAGGCTGCCGGCGACCACCAGCACGGGCATGGTCAGCTCGCCGAGGCGGCCCCAGAGTGGATCGGTGCACGCCGCGCCGGCGAGGCGCAGGCTGGACGCCAGCCCGGCGGCCGTGTTGGTCAGGCGGGTGTCCACGGCCGCCTGGGCCGGGGCCAACGTGGCCCACATGGGTTGCCGCAGCCACCAGGCGACGAACGCCTCCACGCCCTCCGTCTCCACCCGCTCGGCCAGCGCCTCGTCGGCGGCGCGCCGCTGGGCTCGGGCGTCGGCGTCGTCGATGCCGGCGCTGGCGCTGACGAGGACCAGGCGCTCCACCACCTCGGGCCGGTCGAGGGCGACGCGCAAGGCGAAACGGGCGCCCATCGAGTAGCCCAGATAGGCCCCGGGCCCGCCGGCGGCGGCGATGAGCTCCGCCCCCCGGCCCAGGTCGGCGACGATGTCGGAGGAGCCGCCGTGGCCGGGCGCGTCGACTGCGGTCACCGTGCGGATGGCGCCCAGCCGCTCCCCGAAGGGACCCCACGAGGCCCCGGTCTGGGTGAAGCCGTGGATCAGGGTGAGCGGAGGCCCCGACCCCCACTGGCGGCGGGCGAGCACCGCAGGATGGTGGCATGACCCTGGCCGATGCGCAGTACGCGTTCGCTCTGACCCTGGTCGACGAGTGGGCGCGCGCCGGCGCCACCGACGCGGTGGTGGCCCCGGGGTCGCGTTCGACACCGTTGCTCCACGCCCTCGACAGCGACGGCCGCATCCGGGTGCACGTGGTGTTGGACGAGCGGGGCGCCGGGTTCGTGGCCCTCGGCCTGGGCGCCGCCAGCGGCCGGCCCGCGCCGGTGGTGACGACCAGCGGCACGGCCGCGGTGGAGCTGCACCCGGCCGTGGTCGAGGCCCACCACGCCCGGGTCCCGCTGCTGGCCGTCACCGCCGACCGGCCGCCCGAGCTGCACGACGTCGGTGCCCCTCAGACCGTGGACCAGGTCGGCCTGTACGGCGGCGCCGTGCGCTTCGCCGCCAGCCCGGGGCCCCCGGAGCTGGCCGCCGCCGGCGCCTGGCGTTCCCTTGCGGCGCGGGCGTGGGCGACGGCGCGAGGCGGACCCGACGGCCCGGGGCCGGTGCACCTGAACCTGGCCTTCCGCGAGCCGTTGCTGGCTTCCGACCCCGCCGCCTCCCGAGCCCTGGTACCGGAGGGGCGTCCGGGCGGCGCCCCGTGGCACGCCGCCACCGGCGGCGACCCCGGCGGGGCGCCGCCCGCGGACGTGGTCGCCGCCCTGACCGATGGCGGCGAGCGGGGCCTCATCGTGGCCGGGGACGGGTGCGGCGATCCCGAAGCGGTGCTGGCCATGGCCGGGCGGCTCGGGTGGCCGGTGCTGGCCGACCCTCGTTCCGGGTGCCGGCTGCCCCATCCCACGGTGGTGGCCAGCGCCGACGCCCTGCTGCGCACCACCGAGGTGGCCCGGTGGTCGCCCGACGTCGTCGTGCGCCTGGGGCAGCCGTGGGCGTCGAAGGTGATGGCCGGGTGGCTGGCCGGCCTGCCCGCCGGGACCCGCCAGGTGCTCGTGGATCCGTGGGGGCAGTGGGCGGATCCCGACCGGCGGGTGGACGTGATCGCCCGCCTCGATCCCACCGCCCTGTGCCGGGCCGTCGCCGCCGCCGGCCCCCCGGTCCGGCCGTCGTCGTGGCTGGCGTCGTGGCAGCGGGCGGAGGCGGCGGCGGCCGCGGCCATCGACGCCGAGCTGGCCGCCGACCCGGCGCTGAGCGAGCCGGCGGTCGCCCGGACCGTCGCCGGCGCCGTCGCCGACGGGACCACGGTGGTGGCGTCGTCCTCCATGCCGGTGCGCGACGTGGAGTGGTTCGCCGCCCCCCGCCTCGGCGTGCGCTTCTTGGCCAACCGGGGCGCCAACGGCATCGACGGGGTCGTCTCCACCACGCTCGGGGTGGCCCTGGCCGGCGCCGGCGCCCCCGTGGTGGGGCTGGTGGGGGACCTGGCGTTCCTCTACGACGCCGGGGCCCTGCTGTGGGCGGCCCGGCGGGCCGTGGACTGCACCTTGGTGGTGGTCGACAACGACGGCGGCGGGATCTTCTCCTTCCTTCCCCAGGCGACCGCCACCGACGGGGCGCGCTTCGAGCGGCTGTGGGGCACTCCCCACGGGCTCGACCTGGCCGCGGTGGCGGCGGCGTACGGCGTGGCGCCGCAGACGGTGACCAGGGCGCCCGAGTTGGCAGAAGCCGTCCGCCGACCCGGCGCGGGGGTCCGTGTCGTGCTGGCCCGCACCGCCCGGCAGGCCAACGTCGCCGTCCACGACCGGCTCAACGCCGCCGTCCAGCGGGCCCTGGCCTGAGAGAGTCAGGGCCGGACGAGCGCGGCCAGCAGGGCCTGCAGCTTCAGTTGCGTCTCGGTCAGCTCGGCGGCGGGATCCGAGTGCTCCACCACGCCGACGCCGGCGTAGATGCTGGCGTGGGCGCCGGCGACGTCCGCCGAGCGGATGCCGAGCGCCCAGGCACCGTCCCCCCGCTGGTCCATCCACCCGACCGGGCCGGCGTAGCGCCGGCGGGGGAACCCCTCCACGCCGCGCAGGTAGGCGGCGGCCTCGGCGCTCGGCGTGCCGCCGACCGCCGGGGTGGGGTGGATCCGGGCCACCAGGTCGAGCACGGAGGGAACATCGTCGCCGACGGCTCGCAGCCGGCCGGTGACGCTGGTCGCCAGGTGGGACACGTTGCGCAGGGGGAGCACCGTGGGACGCTCGGGGATGTCCAGGTCGGCGCACACCGGGGCCAGGGCGGCGGTAAGGGCGTCGATGACGAAGCGGTGCTCGGCGCGCTCCTTGAGCGAGTCGAACAGGGCGTTGACCAGCCGCTCGTCGGCGTCGACGTCGCCGCTGCGGGCCACCGTTCCCGCCAGGGGCAGCGACCGGATCTGGCGGCCGCGGCGCTCGACCAGCAGCTCGGGGCTGGCGCCGATGAAGCCGTCGACGTGGAACACGGTGCACGTCGGGTACAGCGCCTGGAGCCGGTCCAGGACGTCGGCGACCACGAAGGGCCGGTTGGCGGCCACGTCGACTCGTCGAGCGAGGACCACCTTGCCCAACTTGCCGGCGCGGATGGCGTCCACCGCCTCTTCCACCATGGCCCGCCACGCCTGGTGCGGGATCGGCGAGGACAGGGTGAACCCGTCCGGCGGCTCCTCCGGCGGCGTCCCCGCCAGCGCCTCCAGGGAGACCTCCTCGCCGGCCGGCGCCACGGTCGTCAACCACGCCCCGCCGGCGTCGCGGCCCACCATCAGCCGGGGGACGATCAGCTCGCCGGGCTCCTCGCGGTGGAAGGGCAGGGCGCCGATGGCCACCGGTCCCCGGCCCGGTCCCTCGGCCCGGCCCTCGGCGGCGACGGAGGCCAGGGTGTCCTGCACGCCGGCCGTGCCGTCGATGCCATCGGGCAGCGCCAGGCGCAGCGCCGCGCCCACACCGGCCAGCCCGAGGTCGTCGCGCTGCCAGACCACCCCGTCGGGGCGCCCGCCCACCGCCAGGAGGTCACCGGGGTCGGCGATGTCGATGGTGCGCGCCACCAGGGTGGCGGCCTGGGCGCGGGCTTCGGGCGAGCCGGCCCGCACCGAGGGCGCCGCCGCCGTCGCCGTGTGGGTCACGCCGGCCGCCGGGTGGCGGTGAACAGCTGGGTGACGCCCCCGGTCAGGGAACGGTGCCCGCCGTGGCTGAACCCGGCGGCGTCCAGGCGGTCGAGCAGGACGGGCGCCGGCGGCAGGTAAGCCACCGACCGGGGAAGGTAGCGGTAGGCGGCGGGGTCGGACAGGAGGGCGCCGAGGCGCGGGACGGCATGCTCGAACCACACCCGGTGCCCGGCGCGCAGCAGCGGGTTGGTGGGGGTGGCCACGTCGAGCAGGGCGACCCGGCCGCCCGGGCGCACCACCCGGGCCAGCTCGACGAAGAGGGCGTCGAGATCGACCACGTTGCGCAGGGCGAAGCCGCTCACCGCTCCGTCGAAGCTGGCCGCCGCCAGCGGGGCTCGCAGCGCGTCGCCGTGCACCAGGGGGACCCGGCCGGCGCGGGCGTGGCCGAGCATCCCCATCGACAGGTCGATGCCGACCGGGCGCAATCCGGCGTGGACCAGCTCCCGGCACAGGTCGCCGGTACCGCACGCCACGTCGAGGACCCGCTGCCCGCCGCCCAGGCCGAGGGCCCGGACCGTCTGGCGCCGCCAGCCCCGGTCCAGCCCGAAGGTCATCAGCCGGTTGACCGTGTCGTAGCGCGGGGCGATGGTGTCGAACATGCCGCGCACGGCCCGCACCTTCTCGTCGCCCTGGGGCAGGGTCGGGACGGCCATGCGCCTATCCCTCACCCCGGATCAATGGAACCAGATGCGGCGGTACTCGCGACTCTGGGGGTGGAGCAGGAGGATGAGCAGCACGGCGTAGAACAGCAGGTTGATGATGTTCACCCCGGAGAAGAACAACACCAGGTCGGCGAGGAGCAGCACGACCACCACGACGGCCAGCCAGTACGCCCACTTCTTCTCGTTGGCGATGCCCCAGCCGGACACCGCCTGGCCCACGATGGCAAGAAGGCCAAAGGCCGGCGCCCCGAGCAGGAGGAACAAGAGGCCCAGAGCGGCGTTGATGTACAGCAGGAGGGTGGCGTTCATCAGCGTCTGGGGTTGGCTGCGGTCCAGCCACTTGCCGGCGGGCATGCCGTCAGTCTCGCGCTCGGCGGGGGGTAACAGGAACTCGCCCGAGTGACCGTCTCCGGCCTCCACGAGCAGGCCCGCGCTCTGGCCACGGGCGCGGTGTCGTCCGAGCATCTGGTGGGCGAGGCGGCGGAAGCCGACCGACGTCTGGCCGCGGGCGAGCGTCTGACCCTGCTCGGCGTCCCCGTCGCGGTCAAGGACGACGTGGACGTGGCTGGAGAGACGACCCCGTTCGCCTGCCCCGGCCGGCACCTGCCCCGTGGCGCCGACAGCGAGGTGGTCGCCTGCCTCCGGCGCGCCGGTGCCATCGTGGTGGGCAAGACCACCGCCTCGCAGTTCGGGCGGTGGAAGTCGGGTCAGCGTTCGGCGGCGGCGGCGCCCTTCGCTTGGGCATGGAACGTGCTGGGCTGGCCGGCGGTGAGCGTGCCGGCGGGTTTCGCCGTCGCCGGCCTGCCCATCGGAGCCCAGTTGCTCGGGCGCCAAGATGACGAGACGACGCTGCTCGCTCTGGCCGCTCAGCTGGAGGAGGCCTCGGGGTGGACGGCGTGGCGCCCGTAGACGGTCGTCGACATGGTGCGACCTCGAAGCCGAGGTCCACGTACAGCTTGACCGCACCGGTGTTGTCGGCGTCGGTGTAGAGCATGCCGACGATGGGCCGGGCGCCGGGTACGCGGACGCCGGCGAGGTGGTCGAGGCCGGCGAGGACCAGCTGCCGGCCCAGTCCCCGCCCGCCGAAGGCGGGGTCGACGCCGATCACGTAGATCTCGCCCAACGGCGGATCGGCGTCGGCGTGGACCTTGGTCCAGCAGAAGCCGGCGATGACGCCGTCGATCTCGTGGAGCAGGAAGCCCTGAGGATCGAACCACGCCTCCTGCTTCCGACCGGCGAGGGTGGTCAGGTCCCAGCCGCCCTGATCGGGGTGTCCGGCGAACGCCCGGTTGTTGACCGCCAGCCACGCCTCGTCGTCATCGCCGGGGACGAACGGCCGCGTGGCCAGACCGGCGCCCGCCTGGGCCAGGTCATGGGGCAGCGGCAACGGCCGGCGCATCTGGTACAGGGCCCGTTGGCGGCGCAGGCCCAGATCCGTCGCGAAGCGGTCGTGTTCCGGGCGGGCGGTGCTGACGACCATGCGCGCCGGGCCGGCGCCGGCCACTGCGGCAGCCAGGGACCGGGCGATGGTGGCTTCGGGGTCGCGGTGTGCGGGATCGACGACGAAGGCCACGTCCCCGTCCGCCCCGCCGACGACCTGGGCATAGCCCGCCAGCCCCCCGTCGCGGGCCACCACCGCGGTGAACCCGGACCCGCCGCCGTCGGCGCGGGCCCGGCCGGCCCTGGAGGCCACCAGCAGAGCCCGGCGGGCCTGCTCGTCGAGCGGCGGCACGCCGTCCACCGCTTCGGCCGCGGAGATCAGGCGCCCGACGTCGACCTCGGCGGTCCACTCGGTCACGGAAACCGAATCGGGCGCGAGCATTCCTCGACGCTACCCTCGGCCCGTGGCTGGTCCGAGGACTCCCAAAGGGCGGGCCCGCGAGACGGTCAGGCGTCTGGCCGAGGAGTACCCGGGGACGGCGGCCGAGCTGTGCGAGCTGCAGTTCCGCGATCCCTACCAGCTGCTGGTGGCGACGGTCCTCTCCGCCCAGACCACGGACACCCGGGTCAACCAGGTGACGCCGGCGGCGTTCGCCCGCTATCCCACGCCGGCGGACCTGGGCGAGGCCGAGCCGTCCGAGCTGGAGGACCTGATCCGCCCCACCGGGTTCTTCCGGTCCAAGGCCCGCAGCCTCATCGGGCTGGGAACGGCGCTCCACCAACGCTTCGGCGACCAGGTCCCGCCGGCCATGGCCGACCTGGTCACCGTCCCCGGGGTGGGACGCAAGACGGCCAACGTGGTGCGCTCGGTCGGCATGGGCCTGCCCGGGTTCCCGGTGGACACCCACGTCAAGCGCCTCACCCGGCGCCTGGGGCTCACGACCGCGACCGAGCCGGAGCGCATCGAAGCCGAAGTCGGCGCCCTCGTCCCCCGGGCGCAGTGGGGTGCGCTGAGCCTGCGGCTCATCCTGCACGGCCGGCGCGTCTGTCTGGCCCGTCGACCCCGCTGCGAGAGCTGCGTGCTGGCCGACTTCTGCCCCTCGGCCCAGCTGCCGACAGCCCCCTCGTTTAGTCCGCGGTCTCGACCAGGCGGTTGAGCCGGCGCTGGGCGTTGCCCAGGGCGCGCTCGACCTCGAACAGGCCGTCGGCCAGGGCGTCGCGCTCGTCGCCCTGCAGGCCCTCGGCGATCGCCGTGATCCGCGCCGTCAGGTCGGCCAGCAGGGTGGCGGCGGAACTCAGTTCGGCGTTCGTGCTCACCCCAGTAGTCTCGTCGCTGCCATGGCGCGCCTGCTCACCCGACTCGACTTGCGGGGGGTCGCCGGCGACCTGGCCGGGAGGCTCCCCGCGCCGGCGGCGGGCGACGACGGGCCCGAGAAGGCGGTGCGGGCCATCCTCGCCGAGGTGCGGGACCGCGGAGACGCCGCTCTGCGCCAGCTCACCGAGCGGTTCGACGGGGTCACGATCGACCGGTTGCGGGTGCCGGCCGACGATCTGGCGGCCGCCCGGGATGGCATTCCCGCGCCGCTGCGCGCCGCCTTCGAGGCGGCGGCCTCCTCGATCGCCGCCTACCACCGCACCCAGCTGCACGCCGACGGCACCCACACCCACGCCGGCGTGGTCGTGCGCGACCGCCGCCAGCCGGTGGCGGCGCGCCGGCGCCTACGTTCCCGGGGGGCGGGCGCCGCTGGCGTCGACGGTGTTGATGACGGCCATCCCCGCCCGCGTGGCCGGCGTCGGCGCGGTGGTCTTGTGCTCGCCGCCCGGACCCGACGGCCGCATCGCCGCTCCGACCCTGGCCGCCGCCGCCATCGCCGGCGTCGACGAGGTGTACCGCATCGGCGGGGCGCAGGCCATCGCGGCCATGGCCTACGGCACCGCCGAGGTGCCGGCGGTCGACGTGATCGTGGGGCCCGGCAACGTCTACGTGGCCACGGCCGAGCGCCTGGTCGCCCAGGAGGGTGTGGTCGGCGTGCCGTCGTCGTTTCCCGGCCCGTCCGAGGTGGCGGTGGTCGCCGACGACACCACCCCCGCCGACTGGGCGGCGGTGGACCTGGTCGTGCAGGCCGAGCACGGACCGGGGGGCTGGGCCTGGCTGGTCACCTGGTCGGAGGAGGCCGCCGAGCAGATCGCCAAGAAGGTGGAGGAGCTGACCGCCGCGTCCCCCCGGAAGGCGGAGATCTCCGCCACCCTGGCCCGTTCCGGGTACGTGGTCCTGGTCGACGGGCCCGAACGGGCGATCGACGTGGTCAACGTGATCGCCCCGGAGCACCTCGAGCTGGTGGCCCCGGCCGCCGCCGCCCGCTCCGAGCAGGTGCGGAACGCCGGGGCCGTGTTCTGCGGGCCGTGGGCGCCGGCCAGCGTCGGCGACTACCTCGCCGGTCCCAACCACGTCCTGCCCACCGCCCGCACGGCGCGCTTCGCATCGGCCCTGCGCGTCGACGACTTCTGCAAGCACCTGCACGAGGTGACCCTCGACGAGGCCGCCCTGCGCAGCTTGGCGCCCCACGTGGTGGCCATGGCCGAGGCGGAGGGGCTGGCCGCCCACGCCGACTCTGTCCGGTTGCGAACCGGCGACCGATGAGCCTGCCCGAACCTCGCGAGGAGCTCGGGGTGCGCGCCGGCTACCACTCGCCCCAGGTCGAGGTCCCGGTGCGCCTCAACACCAACGAGTCGCCGTTCCCCCCGCCGGACACGTGGATCGACGAGCTGGCTGCCGAGCTGCGCGACATCGCCTACCACCGCTACCCGGATCGGGGGGCGTCCGGGCTGCGCGCCGCCCTGGCCGACCTGCACGGGGTCCGGCCCGACCAGGTGTTCTGCGCCAACGGGTCCAACGAGGTGCTGCAGTGCCTGTGCCTGGCCTACGGCGGGGCGGGACGTTCGGTGGCCACCTTCGAGCCGACCTACGCCCTCCACTCCCACATCGCCCGCCTGACCGGCACCGCGGTGGCCGAGGTCGAGCGGCGTGCCGATTTCACCATCGACCCTGCCTCCGTCGCCGGTCTGATGGAAACGGTCCGGCCGGCAGTCACCTTCCTGTGCTCGCCCAACAACCCGACCGGCCTGGCCGAGGACGCCGCCGGCGTACGCCGAGTCCTCGACGCCACCTCGGGGCTGGTCGTGGTCGACGAGGCGTACGGCCAGTTCGCCGACTGGTCGGCCACCGGGCTCGTCGAGGACACCACCGCTCTGGTCGTGGTGCGCACGTTCTCCAAGACGTGGTCCATGGCGGCCCTCCGTCTCGGCTATCTGGTCGGGCCCGCACCCGTCGTCGCCGCCCTCGACCGGGTGGCGCTGCCCTACCACCTCGACGCCCTCAAGCAGGCCGCCGGCCGACTGGCCCTGGCCCACGTCGAGGAGATGGAGGGCCGGGTGGCCGCCATCGTCGGCGAGCGCCGGCGCCTGGAAGCGGGTCTGGCCCGGTTGCCCGTCGTGGCCTGGCCCTCGCAGGCCAACTTCATCCTGTTCCGGCCCGAGCGGCGCAAGGGCAGCGAGGTGTGGCAGGGCCTGCTCGACCGGGGCGTCCTGGTGCGGGACACCTCGTCCTGGCCCCGCCTGGACGGCTGCCTGCGGGTCACCGTGGGCACCCCGGAGGAGGACGGTCGCTTCCTCCACGCCCTGGGCGAGGTGCTGGCGTGAGCGCGGCGGCGAGCGCCGGTGCTGGCGGCTCGACGCGGCGGGCCAAGCGTCTGCGCCAGACCAAGGAGACCTCCATCGCCGTCGAGGTGGACCTGGACGGCAGCGGGAGGGTGGAGGTGGCCACGGGCGTGCCCTTCTTCGACCACATGGTCGCCCAGCTCGGCAAGCACGCCGGCTTCGACCTGACCGTGCGGGCCGAGGGCGACCTCCACATCGACACCCACCACACCGTCGAGGACACCGGAATCCTCCTGGGCGAAGCGCTGCGCGACGCGCTCGGGACCAAGGCCGGCGTGCGCCGGTTCGCGTCCATCGCCGTCCCCTTGGACGAGGCGCTGGTGGAGGTGGCGCTCGACCTTTCCGGCCGGCCGTTCCTCGTCTACGACGTCGACCCGAGCGGAGGGGGCGAGGCGTTCCCGTTGGGGAACCCGCCGTTCGACCCCCAGCTGGCCGAGGAGTTCTGGCGGGCCCTGGTGACGTCGGCCGCCATGACGTTGCACCTGCGGATGCGTTCGGGCCGCAACACCCACCACATCCTCGAGGCCTCGTTCAAGGGCGTCGCTCGGGCGCTGCGTGACGCGGTGGGCGTCGAGGGGGGCGGCGTTCCCTCCACCAAGGGCCTCCTCGCTTGACCGCTCCGGCGGCGGGTGTCGACGGCGTACGGCCGCGCATCGCCGTGCTCGACTACGGGATCGGCAACCTGCGCTCGGCCACCAAGGCGTTGCAGCGCTGCGGCGGCGACGCCCGCCTGGTCACCGACCCCGCCGAGGTCGACGACGCCGAGGGTGTGGTCCTGCCCGGCGTCGGCTCCTTCGGCCGCTGCGCCGAGGCCCTGCGGGCCTGTGGCCTGGCCGGCGTCGCCGCCGAAGCGGCCGCGGGGGACCGTCCGTTCCTCGGCATCTGCGTGGGGATGCAGCTCCTCTACGACGGTTCCGATGAGTCGCCGGAGGTCCCCGGGTTGGGCGTGCTCGCCGGCCAGGTGCGGCCATTGCCGGACGGAGTCAAGCGCCCGCAGATCCAGTGGAACCGGCTCGAGGTGGCGCCCGGCAGCCGGAGCCTGAGCGGCCTCGGTGCCGAGCCGTGGGTGTACTTCGTCCACTCCTACGCCGCTCCGCCCGATCGGCATCTTGCGGCCACGTGCGACTACGGCGGGCCGGTGACGGCGGCGGTGGAGCGCGGCCGGCTGTGGGCGGTGCAGTTCCATCCGGAGAAGTCGAGCGCGACGGGCCTGGCCTTCCTGGCCAACTTCGTGGCCGCGTGCCGGTAGGCGTAGGCGGGCGGTGGTGATGGAGCTGTTCCCCGCCATCGACCTGCGCGGCGGTCGTTGCGTGCGCCTGGCCGAGGGCGACTTCGAGCGGGAGTCGGTGTACTGGGACGACCCGGTGGAGGTGGCCCGGGGGTTCGCCGCCGCCGGCGCCCGCTGGGTCCACATGGTCGACCTCGACGCCGCCCGCACCGGCGAGCCCGCCAACCGCGAAGCCATCGTCGGCGTCGCCGCGTCGGCCGGCCTGTCGGTGCAGGCCGGCGGCGGGGTACGCAGCCTGGACGACGCCGCCGCCCTGCTCGACGCCGGCGTCGCCCGGATCGTGCTCGGCACCGCCGCGGTCGAGTCGCCGGAGCTGGTCGCCGAGGTCGCCCGGCGCTGGCCGGGGGGTGTGGCGGTCGGCCTCGACCACCGCCACGGCGAGGTCCGGCTCCGGGGGTGGGTCGAAGGCAGCCAGCGGCGGGTGGCGGAGCTGGTACCCGAGGCCATGGCCGCGGGGGCCTCGGCGGTGATCGTCACCGACATCGGCCGGGACGGCACCCTGGCCGGCCCCGACGTGGTGGGTCTGGCCGGCCTGCTCGAGCTGACGGGGGCGCCGCTCATCGCCTCGGGCGGCGTCTCCAGCCTCGACGACCTGCGCACGCTGGGGTCGATCCGCAGCGGTGGCCAGGGCCTGGCCGGCGTCATCGTGGGCAAGGCCCTCTACGAGGGCCACTTCGATGTCGCCGCCGCCCTGGCCGCGTCCACCGCCTTCCCGGCCGGGCCGGCATGAGAGCGATCCGGGTCGTTCCCTGCCTGGACGTCGACGCCGGGCGGGTGGTCAAGGGCGTCAACTTCCGCGACCTCCGTGATGCCGGCGACCCGGTGGAGCTGGCCGCCCGCTACGACGCCGAGGGTGCCGACGAGCTGGTGTTCTACGACATCACCGCTTCCTCCGACGCCCGGGAGACGATGGTCGACGTGGTTCGGCGCTGCGCCGAGGAAGTGTTCATCCCCCTGACCGTCGGCGGCGGGGTGCGCACCCTGGAGGACGCCCGCCGCCTGCTGCGCGTCGGTGCCGACAAGGTGAGCGTCAACAGCGCCGCCGTCGGGCGTCCGGAGCTGATCGGCGAGCTGTCGGTGACGTTCGGGGCGCAGTGCGTCGTCGTCGGCGTGGACGTCCGCCGCACCGGCGCGCCCGGCATCGCCTCGGGCTACGAGGTGTTCACCCACGGCGGGCGCCGGGCCACCGGCGTCGACGCCGTCGACTGGGTCACGGCGTGCGAAGCGGCGGGCGCCGGCGAGGTGGTCCTCAACTCCATGGACCGGGACGGCACCCGCGACGGCTTCGATCTCACCCTGACCCGGATGGTCAGCGACGTGCTGACCATCCCGGTGGTGGCCAGCGGCGGGGTGGGTAGCCTCCAACACCTGGTCGACGGCGCCGTCGTCGGCGGCGCCGACGCGGTGCTGGCGGCGTCGATCTTCCACTTCGGCGAGTTCAGTGTGGCCGACGCCAAGCGCCACCTGGCCGCCGCCGGCGTGTCTGTCCGTCCCCCCTGAGCCGGCCTGGCCTGGGCTCCCCAAGACCCGATCTCCCCTTTGGCCGGCGGGAGGACAACAATGGGTGCATGACCGACAGCCAGGACGGGAACGAGGCGGGTCGGATGACCGAGCCGGGGTGGTACGGGCCGGGGCGGTACGTGGCCGACGAGGAAGACGCAACCTCGGTGGGGACGGGCTGGTACGGCCCGGGGCCGGGGGCGGGATGGTACGGGTCCGGGTCCGGCGCCGGCGCCGGTCCGGACCCGGGTTCGTCGTGGTCCGGGTGGCAGGCGACCCCGTCCGGGGGACCGCCCGGATGGCGGCCACCGCCCGCCGCCGGGTACGGGTACGGCGCCGGCTACGGCGCCGGGTACGGCTATGGGCAGGCGGCGGGATCCTGGTACCCGTACCACTACACCCACCCGGTCTGGCGGCGGCGCACCGACGGCATGGCCGTCGCCGCCCTGGTGCTCGGGGTCGCCTCGGTGCTGGTCGGCTGGTTCACCCTGATCGTCCCGCTGCTGGCGGTCGTCTTCGGCCTGGTCGCCCTGCCCCGGATCCGCAACAGCGCCGACCGGCCCGAAGGTCACGGCATGGCCGTGGCCGGCATCGTGCTCGGCGCCATCGGCCTGCTGGCCTCGGTCGTGTTCTGGATCGCCGTGGTGGTCGGCGCGTCGTCCTGTTCGCACTCGGGTGGCTGCAACTCGAACGGGGTGGTCACCCCGCCGCCGCCGGCGGTCGCCAGCGTCCAGACCGGATAGACCGGGCGGCCCCGGCTCAGGACCCTGACGAGAGGCCGCGCCACGATCAGTCCCGGGAGAACAACGTGCCAGGCGGGGCACCGGGGTGTGCTGCGCCGGGTGGCGGGTGCCAGGCCCATTGTCCGGGCGGGCCGGTGAGGGTCCAGCCGTCGTAGGTCTTGAGCCGGTGGTGGTGCGGACACAGCCGCGCAAGGTCGTCCAGGCGGGTGGTGCGCGTAAGCGCCCATCCGGTGATGTGGTCGATTTCGAGGTGGTGGCGGGCGTGGCAGCCGGGCACGACGCATTCGGTGTCGCGGGCGACCAGGGCGGTGCGCTGGGCGGCGGTCACGGTGCGGCCGAGGTGGGCGACGGATCGGATGTCGGTGCCGTTGGTGACCACGGCGGCGAGGAAGGCGTCGTTGGCGATGGCCCGGGCGGTGGTCACGGGGATGGGCCCGGCGCCGTCGAGTTCGCAGGTCTCGTCGTCGATGGTGTGACCGCGGGCCAGGGCGGTGTGGTCGACGCGCACGATGACCTGCGCCGGCGGGCGGCGCCCGTCGCCGTCGCCGTCGCTGTTGGCGGCTTCGGCCATGGCGATGAGGGCGTCGGCGGCATGCGCGTCGTGGCGCTCCCGGTGTCCGGCGCGCCGGGCAGTCTCGAACATCTCGTGCTCGAACGGTTGGAGGCAGGCGCGGAGCCGGGCGAGGGCATCGGGGGTGAGGCGGGCGTCGACGCGCCCGGCGCCGTCCCCGTCGATCCAGGTGTGCAGGCTGCGGGCCCGGTGGATCGCCTGGTAGCGGCGCTGCTCGTCGGCCTCGTCGGCCGCGGCGCTGCGGGCGTTGCGGCAGGCGTGGCGGAGCCCGGCCATGGTGTCGCGCCCCGCCGTTTGCAGCAGGCTCGCGCCGGCGTGGGGTGCAACCTCGGTGGTAGCGGCGATCTCCCCGGCGGCTTCGGCCGACAGCTTCCCTGACTGCCAGGCGTGGCGGACCTCGGAGGGTCCCTCGGCCATGCGCTGGGCGGTGGCCAGGGTGGCGGTTGCACCCCCGACGCTGGTGCCGGTGCGCCGGGCCAGCCACCCGGCGGGGGAACGCTCCCCGGCGGCCCGCCACGCCCCGCACGCCGCGGCCCGGGCGGCGCACAGGGCTTTGCCGGCCTGGGCCACCCGTTCGGCTTGGGTGAACTCCTTCATGAGCCGTTCGGCGTCGACCCCGGCCAGGGTGGCCGCGTCCAGATCGCCCACCGCGTCGGCCAGAGCGGCGACCGCCCCCGCCACCCGCTCGCCGACAGGAATGTCGCTGGAACTCACGCTCACGCCATGCAACCTACCGACAGGGTGTGACCGGGACCGCTGCGCTCGGGCCCGGCGGCGCGCCGGTACGCTGGGGCGATGGCGGCCGTCGGCAAACAGGCGATCCAGGTGCTGGCCGACCGGGTGCTGGTGCAGGTGCCCCGCAGCGAAGGCGAGCGCACGTCGCGCGCCGGGATCCTCATTCCCGCCACCGCCCAGGTGGCGCGCCGCCTGGCCTGGGCCGAGGTGGTGGCCGTGGGCCCCCACGTCCGGGCGGTGAAAGCGGGGGACCAGGTGCTGTTCAGCCCCGAGGAGCGCTACGAGGTGGAAGTGCAGGGCGAGGAGTACCTGATCATGCGCGAGCGCGACATTCACGCCGTCGCCTCCGAGCGCAACGACGGGTCGACCGGGCTCTACCTCTAGGCGAATCGCCCCTACCATGAGGTGATGCCCGTTGCCACGCCCATCGCCGCTACCGAGGAGCAGCTGGCGCTCGTGCGCTACAACGACGACGGCCTGGTGCCGGCGATCGTCCAGGAGCAGGCGACCGGCGAGGTGCTGATGTTCGGCTGGATGAGCGACGACACCCTGCGCGAGACCCTGGAGACGGGCCGCACCGTGTTCTGGTCGCGCAGCCGGCAGGAGCGGTGGCGCAAGGGCGACACGTCCGGCGACCGGCAATGGGTGCGGGAGGCCCGCTTCGACTGCGACGCCGACGTGCTGCTGTTCTCCGTCGACCAGGAGGGACAGGGCGCGTGCCACACGGGCGAGCGCAGCTGCTTCTACCGGCGGTTCGGGCCGGAAGCAGCCCCGCCTCACTCCCCATGATCCGCCCGTCGCGCCAGGAGTTCCTCGATCTGGCGCAGCGCTACACCGTGGTACCGGTGTGGCGGGAGATGCTCGCCGACCTGACCACGCCGGTCGCCGCCTACGCGCGGATCGCCGGCGGCGAGAGGTCGTTCCTCCTCGAGTCGGTGGAGCACGCCGAGCGCTGGGGGCGATGGTCGTTCATCGGCCGCAACCCGACGGCGACGCTGGTGGCACGGGGCAACCGGATCGCGGTCGAAGGTTCCCTACCGGCGAATGTTCCCCTCGACCGGGGCATCCTGGCCGCCATCGAGGCGCTGCTCGTCGCCTACCGGTCGCCCGCCCTCGAGGGCCTGCCCCCGCTGCACGGGGGCCTGGTCGGCTACCTGGGCTACGACGTGGTGCGCGAGGTGGAGAGCCTGCCCGACGTCCCCCCCGACGAGCTCGGCTATCCCGACGCCGTCGTCTCGGTGGTGGGCCAGCTGGCCGCCTACGACTACTGGCGCCAGCGGGTCACGCTCGTGGACGCCGTCCCCGTCCCGCCGGGGCCGGTGGACCTCGACGCGCTGTACGACGCGGCGATCGGGCGCCTGCAGGCCATGGCGGAAACCGGCGCCGACCCGCTTGCCGAACCCATCGTCGAGCCGCCCGAGCGGGACGAACAGCCGCCGGCGGTGCGCCGGCGCACTTCGCCCGAGCTGTACGCGGCGGCGGTGGAGGCGGCCAAGGAGCACATCGTGGAGGGCGACATCTTCCAGGCGGTGATCGCCCAACGCTTCGAGCTCGACCTCGAGGCCGACCCCTTCGACCTGTACCGGTCGCTGCGCCAGGTCAACCCCAGCCCGTACATGTACTTCCTGCGCCACCCGGAGCTCTCGGTGGTGGGTTCGTCCCCCGAGCCGCTGGTCACCCTGCGCGACGGGACCGTCGTCTCCCGGCCCATCGCCGGCACCCGCCGGCGTGGGCGCAGCGACCAGGACGACCGCCGCCTGGCCGCCGAGCTGGTCGAGCACCCCAAGGAACGGGCCGAGCACGTGATGCTGGTGGACCTGGCCCGCAACGACGTCGGGCGGGTGGCCGACTACGGCACCGAGGAGGTGACCGAACTGATGACGCTCGAACGCTACAGCCACGTCATGCACATGACCTCGGAGGTGTCCGGCCGGCTGCGAGCGGGTCTCGGACCCATCGACGTGCTGCGCGCCACCATGCCGGCGGGGACGGTGTCGGGGGCTCCGAAGGTGCGGGCCATGCAGATCATCGACGACCTCGAGCCCGCCAAGCGCGGTCCCTACGCCGGCGTGGTCGGCTACCTCGACTTCTCGGGAAACCTCGACACCGCCATCGCCATTCGCACCATGCTCGTCGGGCCCGACGGGCGGGCCAGCGTGCAGGCGGGCGCCGGCATCGTCGCCGACAGCGATCCCGAGCTGGAGGACCTGGAGTGCCGCAACAAGGCGGCGGCGTTGCTCGCTGCCGTCCCCGGCGCCCGCCGGATCAGCGCCGCTCGCGGCGTCGCCGCGCC
Source organism: uncultured Actinomycetota bacterium (assembly GCA_963757175.1). Classification (GTDB taxonomy): domain Bacteria; phylum Actinomycetota; class Acidimicrobiia; order Acidimicrobiales; family Palsa-688; genus CAVWQR01. The sequence continues at coordinate 41,177 of CAVWQR010000005.1, forward strand.
GGTGGCCGCGTCCGGAAGCGGCGCCCGCCCGTCCGAGGCGGTGACCGGTGGCTGAGCGTGCCGACCAGTACGCCGCCGCCCACCACGCCGCCGCGGGGATCACCGTCGAGCGGGGTGTCGTGCGGGTCACCGGTCCGGAGGCCGAGACCTACCTGCAGGGCCAGCTGAGCCAGGACGTGGCCCGCCTGGCGCCCGGCGAGGCCGCCTGGTCGCTGATCCTCGCCCCCGCCGGACGGGTCGACGCCCTGGTGCGGGTCGTGCGCGGCGCCGACGACGACGGCTACCTGCTCGACACCGACGCGGGCTGGGGGGCGCGGTCGCCGACCGCCTGGCCCGCTTCAAGCTCCGCACCAAGGTGGACATCGAACCGCTGGCCTGGCGCCTGGCCGCCCAGCGCGGCCCGGCGGTGACCACGCCGGCGCCCGACGACCGCGCCCCGGTTGTGCTCCCGTCCGGATGGGCGACGCTGGTCGCCGGCGGGCTCGGGGGCGTGGATGCCCTGGGGCCGGCGCCGTCGCTTCCCGCCGGCGTCACCCCGCTGGATCCGGACGTGTACGGGGCGCTTCGCGTCGAAGCGGGGGTGCCGGCGATGGGCGCGGAGCTGACCGAGAAGACGATCCCGGCCGAGGCCGGCATCCTCGACGCCACCGTCAGCTTCACCAAGGGGTGCTACACCGGCCAGGAACTGGTCGCCCGCATCGACTCCCGGGGCGGCAACGTCGCCCGCCGCCTTCTCGGGCTGCGCCTCGACGGGCCCGCTGACCCCGGCGCCGCGCTCGAGGCGGGTGGCAAGTCGGCGGGATGGCTGACCAGCGTGGCCCATTCGCCGGAGCTGGGCTGGATCGGGCTCGGCTACGTCGCCCGCGCCATTACCCCGCCGGCGGAGGTGACCGTGGCCGGCGGGGCCCACGCCGAGGTGGTGGGCCTTCCCCTGGCCGGCAGCTGACCGCCTGTCCCCGCCTGTACGCCACCATGCGGTACACCCACGGTCACCACGACAGCGTGCTGCGGTCGCACCGCTGGCGCACCGCCGCCAACTCGGCCGCCTACCTGCTCGACTCCCTCCGACCGGGCATGGACGTGCTGGACGTGGGCTGTGGGCCGGGGACGATCACCGCCGACCTGGCCGTCCGGGTGGCGCCGGGTCGGGTGGTGGCGATCGACAACGCGCCCGGAGTCCTCGAGGAGGCCGAAGCCACCGCGGCCCGATACCCCGGACTGGGGCCGGGGAGCGTGGACTTCCGGCTCGGCGACGTGTACCACCTCGACGCCGTCGAGGGGTCCTTCGACCTCGTTCACGCCCATCAGGTGCTGCAACACCTCACCGATCCCGTCGCCGGCCTGGCCGAGATGCGCCGGGTGTGCCGGCCGGGTGGGGTCGTCGCCGCGCGCGACGCCGATTACGCGGCCATGACGTGGTACCCCGACGTCCCCGAGCTGCAGGAATGGCGGTCGCTGTACCGCCGCCTGGCCCGGGCCAACGGGGCCGAGCCCGACGCCGGCCGCCGGCTGCTGGAGTGGGCCCGGCGCGCCGGGCTCCGCAGCGTGCGGCCATCCGGGTCGGTGTGGTGCTTCGCCACCCCCGAGGACCGGGCGTGGTGGTCCGCCAGCTGGGCCGAGCGGGTCACGGCGTCGGCGTTCGCCGAACAGGCCGGCGCCGAGGGCGTCACCCGCGCCCGGCTCGAGGCCCTGGCTGACGGCTGGCGGCGCTGGGCGGAGCAGCCCGACGGCTGGTTCGTGGTCGTCCACGGCGAGATCCTGGGCCGGCGCTGAGCGGGGCGCCGAACGCTCACGCTCCCGACGCGGACCGGGCGCCGGTTGCGGACTGGCCCGGGCGGCGACCGCAAGGTGACGACGAAGCGGGTGCCGTGCCCGTCGACCACGGGCGACTCGGCGTGCACCGAGCCACCCATGGCGGCCACCAGCTCGGCCACGATGGCGAGGCCCAGGCCCGACCCGAGCGGGCGGTCGGGCCGGCGGCCGGCGGTGTAGAGACGTTCGAACACCCGGGGCAGCTCGCCGGCGGGGATCCCGGGGCCGTCGTCGGCCACCCAGAAGGCCGGTGCGCCCGGCGCCGACTGCACCCCGACCCGCACCTCGTGGGCGGCGAAGCGGATGGCGTTCTCCAGCAGGTTGGCCACCACCTGGGCCAGGCGGTCGGGGTCGGCGACGACCAGGGCGTCGCCGGGCGGCGGCGGCGCCGGCCAGGTGGCCCCGCCCGCCGCCGCGGCCGTGCGCCTCCGCCCGCCGGCGCCGGCCAGGTGGCCCCGCCCGCCGCCGCGGGCCCTGCCCCCCTGTCCGGCCCTGCGGACCCTGCCGTCCGGTCCCCGACGCCGACCTCGGCGCTGACCGAGAGGCGGAGGCCGACGTCGGCGGCCGCCGGCGCGAAGCCGTCCGCGGCGTTGGCCACCGCCTCGGCCAGGTCGACCGGCACCATGTCGAAGGAGAACTGCCGGGCATCGAGCTTGGCCAGGTCGAGCAGGTCGCCGACCAGGCGTTCCAGGCGCCGGGATTCCAAGGCGATGATCTCGCCCGCGTTGCGGGGGTCTTCGGCCGCGCCGTCGGCGATGGCCTCGGCGAAGCCGCGGATCGAGGTGAGCGGGGTGCGCAGCTCGTGGGAAACCGACAGCAGGAAGTGGCGCTCGGCGCTGCGCGCCTGGGCCAGCCCGGCGGCCATGGTGTTGATGGCCCGGGTCAGGGCGGCCAGCTCGGGATCGGCTCTCGGGGGCTCGGGAACCCGGGCGGCCAGGTCGCCGGCGGCGATCCGGCCCGTTACCGCTTCCGCCGCCTCGATGGGTCGGACGACGCGATGTCCCAGACGGTTGGCGACGACCAGGGCGATGGCGATGATCACCCCGCTGGAGACGAGGAACCACGGACCGGCCGCGCCCAGGCCGGTGGGGGGCCGTCGGGTGAGGATGACGACCCCGGTCGCCGGCCCCGAGAAGGTGGGGTGGCCGGCGCGCTTGTAGGCGACGGGGGCGATGAACGGCACCGCCGCGTAGACCACGCTGCCCTGTGTGCCGGTGATGGTCTGCCCGGCCAGGAGAACGTCCGGTGAGATCTGGCTGGCCGTGAGCCCGTTGGGGAGGACCGGGGTGGCGTTGGGGTGGGTCGGGTCGACGAACTCCCCCTCGGCGGTGACGACCAGCACGGCTTCGCCGTCGAGCTTCAGCGGTTGGCGCAACACGGTGAGCAGCTGGCGCAGCCGCAGCCCGGGGGACACGCCGGGGCGGACATCGGCGGCGTCGCCGCGAACGCTGGTGGCCAAGCCGTTGGCCTGGTTGCGCAGTTCGTTGCGCGTCTGGATGCGCGAGTCGCGCACGGTGAGCAGCAGGGTGAACAGGCCGGTGAACAAAAGAGCGCCCGCCACCATCAGGGTCATGGCAACGGTCAGGCGCCGGCGCATGCGTCCCTCGCCCCCATCGGATCCCTACCCGAGCCGGTAGCCGACGCCCCAGACGGTCGTCAGCGGCAGGGCGGGGCCCAGCTTCTTGCGCAGTTGGCGGACGTGCACGTCGACGGTGCGTTCGTCGCCGTACCAGCCCGCCCCCCACACCCCGTCGAGGAGCTGCTGGCGGGACAGAGCCAGGCCGGTGTTGTCCGCCAGGTAGGCCAACAGGTCGAACTCGCGCGCCGCCAGCGGAACCACCGCGCCGTCCAGGCGAGCTTCTCTCCGGCCCAGGTCCACTTCCACCGGGCCGGCGGTGAGCACCGCCGGCGGGGCGCTGCCGGTGGCGGCGTCGGACCGGCGCAGGATGGCACGGACCCGGGCGACGAGCTCCCGGGGCGAGAACGGCTTGGTCACGTAATCGTCGGCGCCCAGCTCCAGTCCGAGGATGCGGTCGATCTCGCCGTCGCGCGCGGTGAGCATCACCACGGGCGTGGCCCCCTCGGCCCGCACCCGCCGGCACACCTCCAGGCCATCGAGGGCGCCGGGCAGTCCCACGTCGAGTATGACCAGCCGGGGCTGCTCGCGGGCCACCGCTCCGAGACCGGCCTCGCCGTCCGCCGCCTGCACCACCCGGAAGCCGTCGCGGCGCAGGTAGAGATCCACCAGGTCGGCGATGTTGGGATCATCCTCGACCACCACGATGGTTCCCGGTTCTGCAGCCATCGCCGCCAGCATGGCAGGAAGGGAAAGCATCGGCGGGGCACGGACCCCGTGCCAGTACCATTTGTCTCTCATGGCTGCCGCCACCTACCTCGATCGCATCCTCGCCGCCCACCGAGCGGCGGCGGCGGAGGACCGGCGCGACGTGGACGCCTTGGCCGCCGCCGCCCGCCGGCAGCCGCCGGCCCGGGGGTTCGCCGCCGCCCTGGCCCGGGCGACGCCGATGGCCGTGGTGGCCGAGCTGAAGCGGGCGTCGCCCAGCCGGGGCCCGCTGGCCCGTGAGGTGGACGCCGCCGCGGTGGCCAGGGCCTACCGGGAGGGCGGCGCCGCCTGCCTGTCGGTGCTGACCGATGCCGAGTTCTTCGCCGGCAGCGTCGACGACCTGGCCGCAGCCCGGCACGCGTCAGGGCTGCCGGTGTTGAGGAAGGACTTCACCGTGGCGGCTGCGGACGTCTGCGACGCCCGGCTGATGGGCGCCGATGCCGTCCTGCTCATCACGGCCGCGTTTTCCCCGACCCAACTACGAGAGCTCGTGGCGTTGGCGGACGACGTCGGCATCGACGCCCTGGTCGAGGTGCACGATGAGGACGAAGCCCAGTCGGCGCTGGACGCCGGAGCCCGCCTGGTGGGTGTCAACCAGCGGGACCTGTTCAGTTTCGAGGTCGACCACGACCGGGCCGCCCGGGTGGCCAAGGTGTTGCCGGACGGTGTTGTCCGGGTGGCCGAATCGGGCGTCCGGGACGCCGGGGACGTCGCCCGCCTGGCCGACGCCGGCTTCGACGCGGTCCTCGTCGGCGAGGCGCTGGTCACTGCGCCGGACCCGGCCGCCGCGGTGGCCGCCTTGCGCGGCGTCGAAGCGAGCTGAGGAGGAGCGGAGCCGTGTGGGTGAAGATCTGCGGGACGACGAACGAGGACGACGCCCTCCTCGCCGTGGCCATGGGCGCCGACGCCGTGGGCTTCATCTTCGCCCCGTCGCCGCGCCAGGTCGCCCCGCAGGTGGCCGCCGACATCGCCAAGCGCCTGCCCCCGGAGATCCTCACCGTCGGCGTCTTCCGCGACGAGGCGCCGCAGCGGGTGGTGCAGATCTGCCACGCCAGCGGCCTCCGCGGCGCCCAGCTGCACGGGCACGAGACCGTCGCCCAGACCATCTGGGTATCCAAACGGCTGCGATGGGTGATCAAGGCGTTCCCGGCCGGGTCGAACCAGGTGGCCCGAGCGCGCAGCTACCAGGCGTCGGCCATCATGCTCGACGCACCCCATCCCGGTTCCGGGCAGGTGTTCGACTGGGCCTTCGCCCAGGAGGTCCCGGTCGGCGAGCGTCTGATCCTCGCCGGCGGGCTGGACACCGACAACGTCGCCGGCGCCATCGAGCGCACCCGCCCCTTCGGCGTCGACGCCACGAGCGGGGTGGAGGCGTCGCCCGGGCGCAAGGACCCGGTCAGGTTGCGCGAGTTCGTCGCCGCAGCCAAGGCGGCGGCGCCGGAGGAGTACGAACCCGGCCGCCGGGCGCCCTACGACTGGATGGAGGAGTAGTGGCCCCCGGCGCCGCCGCCTCGGGGGCGCGAGGGGTGGCCGAGCCGGGAGCCATGGGCGAGCCCGATGCGACGGGGCGGTTCGGTGAGTTCGGCGGCCGGTTCCTGCCCGAGGCGCTCGTCCCCGCCTGCCAGGAGCTGGAGACGGCATGGCGGCGGGCGTGGGCCGACCCCGGATTCCACCAGCGCTACGAGGCGCTGCTGCGGGACTACGCCGGGCGGCCGACGCCGGTGACCGACTGCGCCCGTCTGTCCGAGGAGCTCGGCGTGCGGGTCCTGCTCAAGCGGGAGGACCTGACCCACACCGGCTCGCACAAGATCAACAACGTCATCGGCCAAGGCCTGCTGGCCCAGGAGATGGGCAAGCCCCGCCTCATCGCCGAGACCGGAGCCGGCCAGCACGGGGTGGCGGCGGCGACGGCCGCGGCCCTGTTCGGGCTCGACTGCCTCGTGTACATGGGCGAGGTCGACATGGAACGCCAGGAGCTCAACGTGTTCCGCATGCGACTGCTCGGCGCCGAGGTGGTGCCGGTGCGTTCCGGGAGTCGCACGCTGAAGGACGCGGTCAACGAGGCGTTGCGCGACTGGGTGGCGTCCGTGGCCACCACCCACTACCTCGTCGGTTCGGTGATGGGCCCGCACCCGTACCCGTGGATGGTGCGCGAGCTGCAGCGGGTCCTGGGCGACGAGGCGCGGGTCCAGTGCCGGGAGATCCTGGACGCCGACCCCGACGTGGTGGTGGCGTGCGTGGGCGGAGGGTCCAACGCGGCGGGAACGTTCGCCGGATTCGTCGACACGCCGGCCCGGCTGGTGGGCGTGGAGGCGGCGGGGGGTGCGGCGATCGGGCGGGGCGTCCCCGGCGTCCTCCACGGGATGCGGTCCTACCTGCTGCAGGACGAGTGGGGCCAGATCCTGGAGGCGGAGTCGATCTCGGCCGGGCTCGACTACCCGGGGATCGGCCCGGAGCACGCCTACCTGGCCGACAGCGGCCGGGCGGCGTACGAGGTGGCCGACGACGCCGAGGTGCTCGAGGCGTTGCAACTGCTGGCGCGCACCGAGGGGATCGTGCCCGCCCTGGAGCCCGCCCACGCCCTGGCCTGGCTGGTCCGGGCGGTGGCGGCGGGGGACGTGCCGGCGGGCTCGACGGTCCTGGTCAACCTGTCGGGTCGGGGCGACAAGGACGCAGAGCAGGTGATGGGCCTCCTCTCTTGACCGGGCTGCCGTGAAAGAAACAGAGGGGAAAGAGGCGGCCGCGGCGCCGCCCCCGCGCGGCGTGCCCCTGGGGCCGGCGCTGGCAGGGGCACGAGCCGGAGGTCGGAAGTTGCTGGTCACCTACGTCACCGGCGGGGTGCGCGCCGACTGGGTGGACGTGCTGGCGGCCATGGTGGACGCGGGGGCCGACGCGGTCGAGGTGGGCCTGCCGTTCTCCGACCCCGTCATGGACGGCGCGACCATCCAGGAGGCGTCGGTCGCCGCCCTGGCCGCGGGGGCCACACCGGCGTCGATCCTCGACGCCGTCCGCAAGGGGGACTTTCCCGTCCCGCTGGTGGCCATGACGTACTACAACCTGGTGGTGCGGGCCGGCCATCGACGGTTCGCGTCCGCTGCTCAGCGAGGCCGGGGTGCGCGGAGCCATCCTCCCCGACGTCCCCCTCGAGGAGCTCGGGGACTGGGAACGCGCCGCCCACTGGGCTCACGTGGCGCCCGTGCTCCTCGCCGCGCCTGTCAGCCCCGACGAGCGGCTGGCCGAGCTGTGCCGGCGGACGCGAGGCTTCGTCTACGGCGTCAACGTCATGGGGGTGACGGGGGAGCGGGCCACGCTCGCCGAGTCGGCCGCCGTTCTGGCCCGGCGGCTCAAAGCGGTCACCGATCTGCCCGTGGTGATGGGCTTCGGGGTGTCGGGGCCCGAGCAGGCGGCCGCCATCGCCGCCGAAGCCGACGGCGTGGTCGTGGCCAGCGCCCTGATGCGCCTGGTGCTCGACGGCGAGCCCCCCGCGGCGATCGGCGCCGCCGTGGGTCGGCTGCGCGCCGCGCTCGACTAACCGCGGCGCTCAATCGGCCGGCCACCACGAGACGAAGTGGTGGACGGGGCCGTGGCCGGCGCCGACGTCGAGCCGATCGGCCCCTTGGAGAGCGGCGGTGAGGTAGGCCTTGGCGTCCCGGACGGCCGCGGGCCAGTCCGGCCGCTGGGGGCGAAGGGCGGCCACGGCGGAGGAGAGGGTGCAGCCGGTGCCGTGATCGTTGTTTGTCGCCACCCGCGGCGCTTCGAGGCGGTCGCACCCGCCGTCGCCCAGGAGCACGTCCACGCTGCCCGGTCCGCCGAGGTGGCCCCCTTTGAGCAGCACCCGGCGGGCGCCGCCGGCGACCAGACGCCCGGCTTGGTCGACCATGGCGGCCACGTCGCCGGCCTCGCCTTGGTCGAGGAGATCCGCGGCTTCGGGGATGTTCGGCGTGATCAGGTCGGCCCGGGGCACCAGCTGGCGGCGCAGGGCATCGACGGCGTCGGGTTGGAGGAGGCGGTCGCCGCTCTTGGCCACCATGACGGGGTCGAGCACGACCACCGGCGGCCGGAACCGGTCCAGGGCCTCGGCCACCGCCGTGATCACGTCCCGGTTGCCCAGCATCCCGATCTTGACCGCGTCGATCCGGACGTCGTCGAACACGGCGTCGAGCTGCGCCGTCACCGAGGCGGCCGGTACCGGATGGACGCCCCGGACCCCGGTCGTGTTCTGGGCCACCACCGCGGTGACGACGGCCAGCCCGTAGGCGCCCAGCGCCGAGAACGTCTTCAGATCGGCGTGGATCCCCGCCCCGCCGGTCGGATCCGTCCCCGCCACGGAAAGGACGTTGGGCGGTGGGCTCACCGAGGCCCGCCGACGCGGCCGGCGAGGAAGCGGCGGCGCAGATCGGCGGCCGCGCCGGCAGGATCGTCGCTGGCGGCGATGGCCGAGACCACGGCGATGCCGGCCGCCCCGGTGGCGCCCAGCTCGGAGGCGTCGGCGGGCCCGACGCCGCCGATGGCGACGCAGGGCAGCGCCGTGGCGGCCACCGCCGCGCGCAGCCCTCGGACACCGATCGGCGCGGCGTGGTCGGGCTTCGTGGGGGTGGCGGCGACGGGGCCGACACCCAGGTAGTCGACGGTCCCCTGGGGAAGGGCCTCGGCGTCGGCCACCTCGTCGACCGTCGTCGCCGAAAGGCCGACTACCAGCGCGGGGCCGGCGAGGCGCCGGGCGGCGACGGCCGGCAGGTCCGACTGGCCCACGTGCACGCCGGCGGCACCGGCGGCGATGGCCACGTCGACGCGGTCGTTGACGATCAGGGGCACGCCCGAGCCGCGCAACTGGCGGACCAGCGCCTTGGCCGCCTCGAACAGGTCCCGGGCGGCGGCATCGGGGTCGCGCAGCTGCACCGCGGTCGCCCCCCCGGACACCGCCTCGGCGACCGTGGCGCCGATCCCCCGGCCGGCACAGAGGTGGGGATCGGTGACGAAGTACAGGGTGGGGTCGAAGCCGGGCGCCATCGCCGCCTGTCAGTAGTTGGCCGTCGTCCCGCTCTCGGCCGCTCGGGCCAGAGCGCCGAGGTGGTCGAGCAGGGCGACGGCGAACGACCCCGGTCCCCGGGTGGCTTGGGCCGCCCGTTCGCCAGCGGCGGCCAGCACCGCCGACGCTCCCGCGGCTGCACCCAGGGCGTCGCCCCCGTTGGCGGCCACGAACGCGGCCATCAGGGCGCCCAGGGCGCAGCCCACCCCGGTGACCCGCGTCATCAGCACGTCACCACCGGGCACCTCGATGACGGTCGAGCCGTCCGTGACGTAGTCGACCGCACCGCTGACCGCGACCACGCACCCCCGCGCCCGGGACAGAGCCTGGGCCGCGTCCACCGCCTCGCCCGATCCGGCCAGCGAGTCAACCCCTCGGCCACCGCCGCCGGCGCCAGCCAGGCTCATGACCTCCGAAGGGTTGCCGCGCACGATCGCCGGTCCCCAGTCGAGGAGCTCGGCGGCGAACGTGGTGCGATGGGCCAGGGCGCCCACCGCCACCGGGTCCAGCACCCAGGGCCGGCCGGCGCCGGCGGCGCTGGTCGCCGCGCTCCGCATGGCCCGCTCCCGCTCCGCCGACAAAGTCCCCAGATTGACGAGGACGGCGCCGGCCACCGCGGCGAACGGGCCCGATTCCTCGGCGTTCTCGACCATCGCTGGCGAAGCCCCCACCGCCAACAGGACATTGGCGGTGAACCCGGCCACCACGATGTTGGTCAGGCAGTGGACGAGCGGCGCGCCCCGGCTCACCGCCCGCAGCCCGTCGACGACGGGCTCGTCGTCCGAGGTCCAGGTCTGGCTGCTCACGGCGACGTTGGGCTACTCGTCGACCGGCACGGGCGCGGTGGCGGCGGTGGCGAAGGCGGTGGTGGCGAACAGCAGCAGGGCGATCACGTGTACCGCGGTGCAGTACAGGCAGATGTTGTCGATCTTGAACAGCTCGGCGTACACCAGCCACAGGGCGGTGCCCACGCCGACGAGCGACCACAGCACCCGCCCGGTGCGCAGCGCCCGGCTGGTGCTGCGCCACATCGCCGGCAGCTGCAGGACGAGCATCACCGCGAAGAACGCCAGCCCGAGATCGACCACCGGGACGCCGTGGATCTTGGAGTAGATGCTGGTGGTCACCTTGGCGCAGTTGACGACCCCGTGCTCGGCGCACGCGGCCGGCGCCGTGCCGCTGTAGTGGTCGTAGGCGAGGTAGGCGGCGTCGATCAGGCCGAGCACCGACAGGATCAGCCCGCTGACCCACGGCCAGCGCAGGCCGGGTTCGGCGTCGACGTCGACGTCATCGGTGGCGACGTCCAGGTCGGGGCGGACCTGGGCGCGACCGGCAGGGGGCCGCGACGTGCGCCGCTTCTGGACGGTGCGGCCGGACGCCACCGGGATTGGCCCTCAGCTCCCCGGGGCGGTGCAGACGGGCGCCTTGTTGCCGATCACGCCGCAGATGGACTTGACCAGCTGGGAGGCGGCGGCGTCGATGTAGGCCCCGAAGACGTTGGTGTTGTCGCCGATGGAGTTGGCGATGGTGGCGAAGCTGGCGTTGGAGAAGGTGTTGTCATTGAACTGGGCGCTGGTCAGCTGCCACTTCCCGTTCATGTCGATGAACGGGAAGGTTCGGGGGCCGTTGGGGACGCTCTTGGTCGCATTGACCCAGAGGGCGTCGGCCGCCGGGGACGGCGTCTCGAGCGGCTTGCTGTTGCGGTCTTCCACCTCGTAGGTGGTGAACGTCAGGTACGGGCTGCTGTAGGACGCCTGGTAGTAGGTCAACGTGGCGATGTTCCCGTCGTCGGCGGCCGAGTGGATCTGTCGCAGATTGGTGAAGGTGCCGAACTGGCTGAGGGCCACGGTCAGCGGCCAGCGTTCGGTCGCGCAGATGGGGCAGAACTCGGCGCCGATGTAGAGCAGCTGGGGCTTGCCGTTGACCAGCCGGGGCGGGCCCGAGATGGGCGTCGGCGGGCTGACATTGGACCCGGCCTTGGGCACGGCGGCGTTGAGGGTGGCCACGGGGACCGGCGTGGTGATCTTGGCCAGCTGGGCCGGGTTGATGGCCAGGCGGGTGTTGCTCGAGCTGCTGCTGGAGGTGGCCTTGACGATCACGAACACGGCGATGACCACCACGACCACGGCCACTGCGACAGCGGCGAGCACGTTGCGCTGGTGACGGGCGCGCTGGGCGGTCGCGGCGCGGCCCCGGGGCGGGCGCTTGGCGGCGGCGGGCGCCGGCCGGCGGCCCGGCCCGGAAGGGCGCTTCTTGCCGGGCCGGGGCGGGACGGTGGTCTTGGCCTTCGCCGGGGAATCGCCCTCGTTGTTGCCCTTGGCGCCGCCGCCGCCGCCCTTGGCGCCGCTCCCGCCGGGCTTGCCCCCGGGTCGCTGTTCGGCGGACCGCGAGCGCTTGGCGGGGGATCCTGGGATGCTCACGTGGCACTGCCTCCTCGGCGTCGAAACCGCCCCCGAGCGTAGCGGCCGTCCTCCCCGCCCTTGCCGCGACCCATCCCCGGCGCTCAGGCAGGGGCGAACTCGAGGACCGTCTTGACGTCCCCGTCGCGCCGGGTATAGGCGTCGCGCCACTGCGTCAACGGCACCCGGCGGGTGATGAGCCGACCCAGCCAGTCGTGGTCGGCGCCGGCCAGGGCCTGGGCGCCGGCCTCGTAGTGGCGGCGGTTGGCGTTGACCGACCCGAAGACCACGTCGTTCTCGAGGACCATGCGCCGGTTGAGCACACCGGCGTCCACCGTCAGGCTGCGGCCGCCCGAGGAGACGCCGGTGAGGCACACGATGCCGTTGGCGCCGGCCTCCTCCATCACGTCGAACACCAGTTGACCGACCCCCGTGCACTCCAACACCACGTCGGGCTCGATGCCGATGTCGGACACCGCCCCGTGGTGGTAGGTGGCGCCCAGGGCGGTGACCAGTTCGGGCTTGAGCCCGTCGGTCACCTGGTCGAGCACGTGGACCTCCAGGCCCTGCTGGCGTCCGATCAGCGCCGCCAGCAGGCCGATGGGCCCGGCCCCGGTGATCAGAACGGTCTTCGGCTGCCAACGGGCGCGCGCCCGATGCGCCCGATGTGGTCCCACGCCTTGGCCACCACGGTCGTCGGCTCCAGCAGCACGCCGAGGGCCCCGAGAGACGGTTCCACCTTGACCACGAAGTCGGGGGTGATCCGGTACCGCTCCCGGGCGTAGCCGTGGTGCTGTTTGATCCCCCACTCGGTGTACTGCCCGTTGCGGCACATGTCCCACTCCCCGACGGCACAGTTCGAGCAGGGGACCGGATCGGGCCGCCGCACGATCCCCACGACCAGGTCCCCTTTCCCCACTTCTGCGTCAGCCGGGGCCTCGAGGACCTCGCCGAGCGACTCGTGGCCGATCGCCAGCCGCTGCTCGCCCGGCGGCGCCCACCCGTAGTCGCCGTCGATGATCTCCACGTCGGTCCCGCACACCCCGATGGCCTTGGTGGCGACGAGCACCGGGCCGTCCGACTCCGGCGGCTCCGGCAGCTCGGTCATGTCGACAGAATTCTTCTGGAGGGGAAGTACGGTGACACCACGCATGACCGCAGACCGTAGTGGCGACGAAAATCCCCAGGCCCCGGCTCGGCCCGGCCCCGCCGGCGCGGCCGGTTGCGAGCTGTGCGAGGCGGCTCCCATCACCCGGTGGTGGCACGCCGACGACCTGTGCTGGATCGCCGACTGCGAGGCGTGCGACTCGCCCATGGTGGTGTGGCGCCGTCACGGTGCCGAGCCGCCCCCTGACGAGGTGACGACCATGCTCGAGCGGCTGGCGACCGTGGCCGACGCCCGCTTCGGTCCCGGCGGCTACCGGGTCGACCGGGTCATGCGCCAGATCCCCGACCACTTCCACGCCCACGCCCGGGACCGCAGCCGCTCCCGGTCGCTGTTCGCCGCGGGGGGCTCGTGACCACCGGCGCGACCGACGAGCTCGTCGGGCGCCTGCTGGTCGCCAATCCGCGGCTGGCGGACCCCAACTTCGACCGCAGCATCGTTCTCGTCCTCGCCCACGGCGACGAGGGTGCCCTGGGCGTGATCCTGAACCGTCCGAGCGACACTGCGGTCGCCGAGGCGCTGCCCGGTTGGGAAGAGGTCGCCTCCGCCCCCGCCACCGTGTTCGTGGGCGGCCCGGTACAGCAGACCACCGTGATTGCCCTGGCCCAATCCACCGGGCCGGTGGCCACGAGCACCGACCCGGATACGGGGTGGGCGTCGGTCGCCGGCGACGTGGGCACCATCGACCTCGACCTCGGCCCCGACGAGGCGGCCCAGCGGGTGGCGGGCCTGCGCGTGTTCGCCGGCTACGCCGGCTGGGGGCCCGAGCAGCTGGAGAGCGAGATCGCCGCCGGCGGATGGTTCGTCGTCGACGGTGAACCCGGCGACGGGCTGACGTCGGATCCGGCGTCGCTGTGGAAGCAGGTGCTGCGGCGGCAGCGGTCGGATCTCGCCCTGGTCGCCGCCTATCCCGACGACCCCGACATGAACTGAGGTTGCCGGTGACGTCAACCCACGAGGTGTCCAACCAGCCCCCGCCGCTGGCGGGTTACGACGTTTTCGCCTCCGATGCGGCGCTGCGCGAGGCGGTCGATCGCGAGGGCGCCGGCTGGGCGGTCGACGAGCTCCACGCCCTCGGCTCGCTGGCCGGGTCCGAGGAGGCCATCGGGTGGGGGTTCCAGGCCAACGCCAACCCTCCGGTGCTGCGCACCCACGACCGCTACGGCAACCGGCTCGACCGTGTCGACTTCCACCCCAGCTATCACCAACTGATGGACGTGGCCGTGTCCCACGGGCTGCACGCCGCCCCATGGGAGGAAGTCTCCAGCAGCGTCGGCGATGGGCGCCGGGGGGCCGGCCCGAGCGGCCGAGGGCCCGGCCCGAGCGGCCGCGGAGCGGAAGGCAGAGCCCGGCACGTGGCCCGGGCGGCCGGTTTCTTCGTGTGGAGCCAGGTCGATGCCGGCCACGGATGCCCGATCTCCATGACCTACTCGGTCCTCCCCGCCCTGACCGCGGCGCCGACGCTGCTGGAGGCGTGGCGGCCGAGGCTGATCTCGCGGCGTTACGACCCGTCCGACCGCCCCGCGGTCGACAAGGCCGGTGCCCTGGCCGGCATGGGCATGACCGAGAAGCAAGGGGGTTCGGACGTACGCGCCGGGACCACCCGGGCCGAGCGCGACGGTGACGAGTGGCGTCTGACCGGCCACAAGTGGTTCTTCTCGGCACCCATGGGCGACGTCTTCCTGGTGCTCGCCCAGAGACCCGCCGGCGTCTCGTGCTTCCTCCTGCCGCGGTACACGCCCGACGGGGAGCGCAACCAGGTCCGCCTGCAGCGGCTCAAGGACAAGCTCGGCAATCGCTCGAACGCCTCCAGCGAGATCGAGCTCGACGGGGCGTGGGCGCAGCTGCTCGGCGAGGAGGGGAGGGGCGTGGCCACCATCATCCAGATGGTCAACCACACCCGGCTGGACTGCGTGCTGGGCGCGGCCGCCGGAACCCGCCAGGCCGTGGCTCAGGCGTGCCATCACGCCCGTCACCGCCGGGCGTTCGGCCGCGACCTGGTCGACCAGCCCCTCATGGCTGCCGTGCTGGCCGACCTGGCCGTCGAGAGCGAAGCGGCCACCGCCCTGGCCCTGCGTCTGGCCCGGGCCTACGACCGGGCGGACGACGACCCGGCCGAGGACGCCTTTCGCCGCCTGGCCACTGCGGCCGGCAAGTACTGGGTGTGCAAGCGCCACCCGCCGGCCGTGGCCGAGGCGCTGGAGTGCCTGGGCGGCAACGGCTACGTCGAGGAGTCGATCATGCCCCGGCTGCTGCGGGAGAGCCCCCTCAACGGCATCTGGGAGGGGTCGGGCAATGTCATCTGCCTCGACGTGCTGCGGGCGCTGGCCCGCACCCCGGCATCGGTGGAGGCGCTGACCGACGAGCTGGGCACGGCGCGCGGCGGCGACCGTCGCCTCGATCGGGCCATGGACGGGCTGGCGACCGAGCTGGCGTCGCTGGCCACCGCGGATCCCGGTGCACTCGAGTCGGGTGCCCGCCGGCTGGTCGAGCGCCTGGTCGTGACCCTGCAGGGGGCGCTGCTCGTTCGTGACGGCCATCCGGCGGTGGCCGACGCCTTCTGCGCCAGCCGTCTGGGGGACGGCGGCGGAGGGCGGGCGTTCGGTGCCATGCCCGCCGGCGCCGACCACCAGGTCATCGTCGAGCGGGCCACGCCGAAGCTCGGGCGCTGACGGCGGTCTGCCGGCGTGGCCGAGGACCTGGATCTCGACCGGCTCAACGAACTGGTGCGCGACGCCCTGGGCCGGCCCGACGCCACCGTGGGCGAGATGCACGCCCTCTCGGGCGGTGCCAGCCGCCAGACATGGTCGCTGGTCGCCGCCGCCCCCGACGGCCTCCGCCGCCGGCTGATCCTGCGGCGGGACCCGCCGGGTCTGGCGGCCGGCGCCGGCGACGGCGTGGGGGCGGGACCGGCCTCAGGGCCGGCCTCAGCCGACGGGAGCGGGACGACCTCGCTGGAGGTGGCGTGCCTGCGCGCCGCGGCGGGCGCCGGCGTGGCCGTGCCCGGACTGCTCGCCCACGACGAGGGACCGGCGACCCTGGGTGCGCCGTTCCTGCTCATGGACCACGTCGAGGGCGAGACCATCCCGCGGCGGATCCTCCGCGACGAGCGTTTCGCCGTGGCCCGGTCGCGCCTGGCCGGCCAGTGCGGGGAGGCGCTGGCCCGCATCCACGGCATCGACCGCGCCGAAGTGGCGCCGGCCGTCTCCGTCGATCCCCTGGCGAGGATCGGTCTGGCCCTCGAGGCCATCGGCGACCCCCATCCCGTGTTCGAGTTGGCCCGGCGGTGGCTGGAGCTGCACCGCCCGGAATCAGCGCCCGAGAGTCTCGTCCACGGCGACTTCCGCAGCGGCAACCTCATCGTCGACGAGGACGGCCTGGCCGCGGTCATCGACTGGGAGCGGGCCCACTGGGGCGATCCGGTGGAGGACCTGGGGTGGCTGTGCGTGCGCGCCTGGCGGTTCGGTTCCCCGCTCGAGGCGGGTGGTTTCGCCACGGTCGACGCCCTGCTGGACGCGTACCGCGAGGCCGGCGGGAGACCCGTCGACGCCGGCCGGTTCGGGTGGTGGCTGGTGTTCGGCACCCTCGACTGGGGGGTGATCTGCGGCGTCATGGCCCATCGTCATCTGGACCAGGGGCTGCGGTCGGTCGAGCTGGCGACCATCGGCCGGCGGGCCGCCGCCCAGGAGTGGGACCTGCTCGGACTGCTGGCGCCCCGGCTGGCCGAGGGCGGGGACGCCGGGGCGGCTGCCGGGGGCGGGGCTGCCGGCGGCGCCGCTGCCGGGGCCGGGGCGGCTCGGGCGGCAGCGCAGGAGGCGGCCGCCGTGGGCAGGTCCTACTCCTGGGCGGCGCCCCGGCCGGGCCCGCCTGGAGCGCCCGCGCCGGACCCGCGCGGGACCAGGGGGCCGCACGACCGCCCCGACCCGGGCGAGCTAACCGGTGCCGTGCGGGACTATCTGAGCGACGAGGTGTTCGGGGCCACGTCGGGTCGCATCCAGTTCCTGACCCGGGTGGCCATCAACGCCCTCGGCATCGTGGAGCGGGAGCTGGCGCTCGGGCCCGCCCACGCCGCCCGCCACGCCGCCCGCCTGCGGGCGCTGGGCGCGGCCGACGACGCCCAGCTGGCGGCCGCCATCCGCGCCGGCCGGTGGGACGATCGCCTGGACGCGCTCATCGCCCCGCTGCGCGCCGCCGTCGCCGACAAGCTGGCGGTCGACAACCCGGCGCTGCTGGCGGCGGAGGCCGGCGACCCGGCGTCGTGAGCCCGCCGGCCCGGTGTCAGCCCCCGCCGGGATCGGAGACCCGGACCAGGACTTTGCCCGTGTTCTCACCGCGGAACAGAAGGTTCAAGGCGTCCGGCGCGCTCATCAGCCCGTCGACCACGTGCACCCGGTAGCGCACGCGTCCCTCGGCCACCCAGCCGGCCATCTCCTGCTGTGCCGCCGGGAACCGACCCACGAAGTCGAGGACGAGGAACCCTTCCATCCTCCCGCGCTTGACGATGAGGTTGACGTAGTTGGCCGGGCCGGGCGGCGGCGCCGCCGCGTTGTAGCCGGCGATGGCGCCGCAGAGAACCACCCGGCCCCGCAGGGCCAGCTGGCCCAGGCAGGCGTCCAGAATCTCCCCGCCCACGTTGTCGAAGTACAGGTCGATCCCGTCGGGGCACGTCTGGTGGAGACGCCGGCGGACATTTTCCGCCTTGTAGTCGATGGCGGCGTCGAAGCCCAGCTCGCCGGTGAGCCACGCGCACTTCTCCGGGCCGCCGGCGATGCCGACCACCCGCTTGGCTCCCTTGATCCGGGCGATCTGGCCGGCGAC
Organism: uncultured Actinomycetota bacterium; assembly: GCA_963757175.1. Taxonomy (GTDB): domain Bacteria; phylum Actinomycetota; class Acidimicrobiia; order Acidimicrobiales; family Palsa-688; genus CAVWQR01. The sequence continues at coordinate 58,744 of CAVWQR010000005.1, forward strand.
CGATCCGGTGGCGCCCGCCGCCCCGGATACCACCACGACGTCGCCTTCGGTCACCCGGCCGATGTCGAGCATGCCGAAATAGGCGGTGATCCCCGTCGTCCCCAGCACGCTCATGGCCGCCTCGGGGTCGACGCCCGGTGGCAGCACGCTGACGCCGGCCGCGTCCGCCCCGACCACCACGTGATCCTGCCAGCCGGTCATGCCGGACACGAGGGTGCCGACGGCAAAGCCGTCGGCCCGGCTGGCCACCACCTCGCCCAGGCCGCCGCTGCGCACCACGTCGCCGATCTGGATGGCCGGCAGGTAGCCCTCGGCCTCGTTCATCCACGTGCGGATGGTGGGGTCGATGGACAGGTAGCGCACCGCCACCAAGGCCTGACCGGGCTCCAGGTCGGGGATGGGCGCCTCCTCGACGCGGGTGGTGCGCTCGTCGATGGGGCCGCGCGGACGTTCGGCCAGGACGATGCGGCGGTTGCGGTCGGTCATGGGCTCATCCTGGCAGGGTGCGGACTCGGCCGGCGGCGGGGAGGGTGGGCGCGGCCTCCGCACCTGCGTGGTTTGGCGCGCCCCCTCCCCGTCAGCTGCGTGGGAGGGTGCGGTACTCGCGACCAGCCACGCAGTTCGCAGGGAGCGGCGCGACCTTTCACGCATCTCGGGCCCCGCCGCCGCCGCCCCGGCCGCCCCGCCTCCGGCCGCGCCCGCCGCGCTAAGCCGCCGGCCCCGCCGTGCCCGCGTCCCGCCGGCCTAGGCCCGGGCCCGGGACCGTTCCCGGCCCCGCTGGGCGGCCGACAACACCGCCTTGCGCAGCCGGACGCTCGACGGGGTCACCTCCACGCACTCGTCGGAGCGGATGAACTCCAGCGCCTGCTCCAGCGACAGCGTCCGGGGCGGCACCAGGCGGACCAGCTCCTCGGCCGTCGACGAGCGCATGTTGGTGAGCTTGCGCTCCTTGGTGGGGTTGACGTCCATGTCCTCGGAGCGGGCGTTCTCGCCGACGATCATGCCCTCGTAGACCTCGACGCCGGGGCCGACGAACAGGGCGCCGCGCTCCTGCAGGTTGAGCAGGGCGTAGGTGGTGGTCGGCCCTCTGCGGTCGGCCACCATCGACCCGTTGGGCCGGGTGCGCAGGTCGCCGTGCCAGGGTTCCCAGCCCTCGAACACGTGGTGGAGCTGGCCCGTGCCCCGCGTGTCGGTGAGGAACCCGGTGCGGAACCCGATCAACCCCCGCGCCGGCACGATCCACTCCATCCGGCACCAGCCGGTCGTGCCGCCGTGGTTGGTCATGGACTCCATGCGCCCCTTGCGTATGGACAGCAGCTGGGTGACCACCCCCAGGTACTCCTCGGGCACGTCGACCGAGACGCGCTCCATGGGCTCGTGCCGGGCGCCGTCGATCTCGCGGATGATGACCTGGGGCTTGCCCACGGTCAGCTCGAACCCCTCGCGTCGCATGAGCTCCACCAGCACGGCGAGCGCCAGCTCGCCCCGGCCCAGCACCTCCCAGGTGTCGGGGCGCTCGGTGGGCAGGACGCGGAGGGACACGTTGCCGACCAGTTCGGCGTCCAGGCGGTTCTTGATGAGCCGGGCGGTGAGCTTGGTGCCCGCCTGCCCGCCGTCCACCGCCGTGCCGGCCAGAGGAGAGGTGTTGACCCCGAGGGTCATCGACAGGCTGGGCTCGTCGATGGTGATGACCGGCAACGGGCGGGGGTCGCCGGCGTCGGCGAGGGTGTCGCCGATCATGATGTCGGGGATGCCGGCGACGGCGATGATGTCGCCCGGCCCCACCCCCGAAGGCCGGGGCGTCGACCCGGTCGAGCGCCTCGGTCACGTACAGCTCGTTGATGCGCACCCGTTCGAGGCTGCCGTCGTGACGGCACCACGCCACCGTCTCGCCCTTGCGCAGGTGGCCGTTGCGCACCCGGCACAGCGCCAGCCGGCCCACGTAGGGGGAGGCGTCCAGGTTGGTGACCAGGGCCTGGAACGGCGTGCCCCTCCTCGTACTCCGGAGCGGGGATGTGCGCCACCAGCAGGTCCATGAGCACCTTCAGGCCGGGCGTGTCCCCCACGTCCTCTGGCGCCAACGCCGCCTGACCGCTGCGTGCGTTGCAGTACACGACCGGGAACTCGATCTGGTCGTCGTCCGCGCCCAGGTCGATGAACAGGTCGTACACGGCGTCGAGCACCGCCGCCGGCCGGGCGTCGGGCCGGTCGATCTTGTTGATGACCACGATGACCGGCAGGTGGGCCTCGAGCGTCTTGCGCAGCACGAACCGGGTCTGCGGCAGGGGTCCTTCGCTGGCGTCGACGAGCAACAGCACGCCGTCGACCATGGTCAGTCCCCGTTCGACCTCGCCTCCGAAGTCGGCGTGGCCGGGCGTGTCCACGATGTTGACGGTGAGCCCGCCGTAGGGGACGGCGGTGTTCTTGGCCAGGATGGTGATGCCCTTCTCCCGCTCCAGGTCGGTCGAGTCCATGACCCGGTCGCCGACGTCCTTGCCGGCCCGGAACGCCCCCGACTGGCGCAACATGGCGTCGACCAGGGTGGTCTTGCCGTGGTCCACGTGGGCCACGATGGCGATGTTGCGAAGATCGGCGCGTTGCATGGGAGCAGTTGGGGAAAGGGTGCCCGGGTGCGGGGTGCGCCTGGGCGGCCCAGGGTACCGTCGGCGCCGGCGACGAGGGCCTCGGGGCCCGACCTCTCCTACCGGAGGCGCCGGCGTCGGCGCCGGGTGCGGCGGTGGTCCTCCATGCGGTCGCGGATGAGCTGGCGGCGGGCCTGGAGCTCGCGGTAGGTGAGGCGGTCGACGTCGGATCCGACGCCCAGGCCGGCCCGCACCCCTTCCATGTCCACCGGGTGGAGGCGGGGGTCGATGCCGACGTCCAAGGCGATCTGGGCCCCGTAGCGGGTGGTGAAGTAGGCGGCGACCTCGGTGATCTCGGCGAACAGGTCGACGTCGGGGGCGAGCGTGGCCAGGGCGCCGTCGAGGAACAGCAGGTCCTTGACGAACAGCATGAGGATCTTCGGGAACCGGGCGCCGTAGGCGAGCAGCTGCTTGGTCACCTCCCGGATCTCGCCGAGCAGCTCGTCCGGGGTCATGGTGGTGGGATCCACGGCGGGCGGTCGAGGCCCAGGTCGTGCATCACCGCGTCGAGGTCGGTGTCGGGCGGCAAGGCCCCCAGGTCCCGCAGGGCGGCGAGCTGCAACTTGGGATCGTTGATGGTGCCGCCCATGAGCATGCGCAGGAACGCCACCCGACGCTCGCGGTCCAGCCGTCCGGTGATCCCGTAGTCGAGCAGGGCCACCCGGCCGTCGGTCCGCACGAACAGGTTGCCGCCGTGCAGGTCGCCGTGGAACACCCCGAACAGGGTGGCGCCCTCCAGGAAGGCGATCATCAGCGCCCGCACCACGGCGTTGGTGTCGATGCCGGCTCCGCGCATGCCGGCGACGTCGTCCCAGCCGAAGCCGTCCAGACGCTCCATGACCAGCACCCGACGGGTCACCAGCTCCGGGTGAGGGCGGGGAACGACCACCGCCCGCTGCCCGGTCGAGGCCAGGATGCGGGCGATGTCGAGCATGTTGTCCGCTTCCAGGCGGAAGTCGAGCTCCTCGACCACGGTCTCGGCGAACAGCTCGACCAGCGCCGGCGGGTTGGCCAGCGCCGACACCGGGATGCGGCCGATGAGCGCCGGCGCGATCCAGCTCATGGCGGCCAGGTCGATGCGAACGAGCGACGCCACCTCCGGCCGCTGCACCTTGACCACCACCGGCTCCCCGGTGGGCAGGGTGGCCGCGTGGACCTGGGCGATCGACGCCGCCGCCACCGGCTCGGTGGCGAAGGTGGCGAAGGCGCGCTCCAGGGGCACGCCGAGATCCTCTTCCACCACCTCTCTGACCACGGCGAAGGGCTCGGGCGGCACGTGGTCGCGCAGGAGGCGGAACTCGGCCACCAGCTCGGGCGGGAACACCCCCTCGCCCGACGACAGGATCTGGCCCAGCTTGATATAGGTCGGCCCGAGGCGCTCGAAGGCGATCCGCAGCCGGCGGGAGATGCCGGCGCGCGAGCGGCCGGGGTCGCCGTGGCGCCGTCCCTGGCGGCGTTCGACGGCCATCCAGCGGACGATGGCCCCGCCCAGCTCGACGCCGACCTTGACCACCCGCCGTCCCGGGGGAAGGCGCCGGCGGCGCAGCAGCAGCGGAACCTGGGCCGCGGTGCCCGCCCGCAACGCGGGGGCGCCCTGACGCCAGGCCGGTTGGTCGTCGGCCAGGACCCACGGCGGCGTGTCGCTGAACGCGCCGAAGGCGAGGTCGGCGGGGGCGTCCGGCGGCAGCGCCTCGTCCGAGCGGGAGGCCGAGATCATCTCGCCGGGCACGCTACTGTCCGCCCATGGCAGACACGCTGCAGGTGGGGGACCGGGCGCCCGCGTTCACCCTCCAGGACCAGAACGAGAAACCGGTGGCGCTCAAGGACTTCCGGGGCCGCCGCGTCCTCGTGTACTTCTATCCCAAGGCGGACACTCCCGGCTGCACGACCCAGGCGTGCGGGCTGCGCGACGTCCTGGGCGACATCGGCGACACCGCCGTGGTGGGCATCAGCCCCGACCCGCCCCGTCGGCAGGCCAAGTTCGACCAGAAGTACGGGCTCGGGTTTCCCCTGCTGGCCGACGAGGACCACGCCGTGGCCGAGGCCTACGGCGTGTGGACCGAGAAGCGCAACTACGGGCGCACGTACATGGGCGTCCTGCGTTCGGCGTTTCTCGTCGACCCCGATGGCCGGCTGGCGCAGGTGTGGTACAAGATCTCGCCCAAGGACACGCCGGCCAAGCTGACCGCCGCCCTAGCCGCTTAAGACCATCTGCGTCTGGGTGGTGCGGGCCACCAGCCGGTCCCGTTCGTCGCGCAGGTCGGTGTCGACGACGATGACCGTGCGTCCTACGTGCAGCGGCCGCGACGTGGCGGTGACGACCGATCCCTCCCGCACGGCGCGCAACAGGTTGGTCTTGGACTCCACCGTCGTGGTCCCGGCACCCTCGGGGAGGTTGAGGAAGGCGCACCAACCGCCGGTTCCGTCGGCCAGGGCCATGAGCGCCCCCCCGTGAAGGAGCCCGCCGGTCGTGCAGCGGGTGGCGTCCCACGCCAGCCGGGTGACGACCTCGTCGGGGGTGGCCGACACCGCTTCCGCGCCCAGGACGGCCATGAACGGCTGGGACGCGCGCAGGAATTCGGTGGGGGCGGGATCCTGATCGGCCATGCGCTCATCCTGGCAGCCCTATCCTGTCGCCGTGCTCCGACGTGAACCTCTGGTCGACGCGCTGGTGGAGGAATGGCTGGCGATCGACGCCCTCGTCGAGGGGCTCGCCGCCGACGAGTGGTCGACGCCGACCTGCCTGCCGGGATGGGACGTGGCCGACGTGCTCGCCCATGTGGTCGGCACCGAGGCCATGCTGCTGGGGGAGCCCGCTCCCGAGACCGCTATCGACCCGCACCAGCGGTCCCATGTCCGCAACGAGATCGCCGCCGCCAACGAGCGCTGGGTCGAGGCGGCGCGCACGCTGACGCCCGGCGAGCTGGTCGCGCGCTACCGCGAACTGATCGCCCGTCGTCGGCAGGCCTTGGCCGGGATGGACGACGCCGCCTTCGAGGCGGCCTCGTGGACGCCGGCGGGCGACGCCACCTACGGACGGTTCATGCAGATCCGGCTGTTCGACACCTGGATGCACGAGCAGGACATCCGCGCCGCGCTCGACCGGCCCGGCCACGAGGACGGGGCCTGCGCCGAGGGCGCCCAGGACGAGATCGAAGCCGGTCTCGGCTTCATCATCGGCAAGCGGGCCGGCGCCCCCGACGGCTCCTCGGTGACCATCGAGCTCACCGGCCCGGTGCGCCGCACCACCCACGTCGTCGTGGCCGGCCGGGCCCGGGTCGCGGAACGGCTGGACGGACCGGCGACGACCACGCTGCGTCTGGGCTCCACGCTCTTCGCCCGCCTGGCCGGCGGCCGGGTCGAGCCGGCCGACCACCTGGCCGACATCGCGGTCGAAGGCGACGCCGGACTCGGCCGGCAGGTGGCCACCCGCCTGGCGTTCACGATCTGAGCTCGCCGGCGGTGGCGTCTCGACGCAGGACGGCCAGCAGCTCGTCGTAGGGGCCGATCAGGTAGGCCTGGTCGCCGGGGGCGAAGCGGGTGTCGCGGCGGGGCGGGTGCTCGAGCGTCGCCGCCGCCCCGGCTGCCTTCGCCGCCCGACCCAGGGCGACCACCCGGGTCTTGTCCGGCAGGTCCTGCATGGCCACGCCGGCCAGACCGCCCGAGGGCGCCACGGTGAGGCGGGCCACCAGCAGCAGCTCCTGGCGGACGTAGAACGTGGACAGCACGTCGAGGCCCAGAGCGGCGCCGACGAACCAGGGGGCAGCCAGGGCGGAGGTCGATCGGACGTTGCGGAAGGCGAAGCTGCGTTCGATCCCCCGGGCCAGCGAGCGGTCGAAGATGCGCATCACGACAGGGACGTCCAGGCGGTCGGGACCGAGATGGTCGCGAACGGCCAGGCCGGTCTCGATGTTGGTGAGGTCGTTGCTGGTCAGCACGGCGACGGCGGAGGCGTCAGTCACGTTGGCGGCGTCGAGGGTCTCGGCCAGGGTGCCGTCGCCGATGACGATGGGCAGGCCGAGGGCCCGGCCCTGGGCGAGGTGGCGGTTGGCGTCGTCCCGCTCGATCACGACCGGCGCCTCGCCGGCGGCGACGAGGGCGCGGGCCACGAGGACCCCGACGGCGCCGAAGCCGATGACGACGACGTGGTCGCGCATGTGGGTGACCCGCTGTCTTCCGAGGGCGTGGACCATCTGGCGGCTGAACAGCAGGTTGGTGACCAGGGCGAACACGCTGGTCACAAAGGCCACCCCGATGATGATCAGCGCGGTGAGGAACACCTCCAGCCAGGCGGGGTCGTGGATCTGGGTGCCCGAGCCGAACCCGATGGTGGCCACCGTCTCGACCGTGTAGAAGGCCGCGGTGAGCACGGACAGGCGCGGACCGCCGTCGAGATAACTGAGGCGGAGGACCACCGTCGACACCACGAGGACGGCGACGAACACCAGCAGCGTCCAGCGCAGGGGCCGGTCGGCCAGCGACCAGGCCGATAGCGCCACCCGGCGGGGGAAGCCCAGCCACCGGGGTCGGGCGTGAGCGGCGCCGGCCGGCGTCGGTGGTTGCTCGAGAGGGACGCCGGCCCGGGCGAAGTCGTCGGGCGCGCCGATCACCGTCACCGTGTCCCCGGCCGAGACCGTGGTGTCCCGTCCCGGGCTGAGCTCGACCGCGCCCGCCTGGTCGACGACGGCCACCGGGGCCAGGTCGCCGATCAGGTCCCGGAGGGTGCCCGAGGCGGGGACGGGATGATCCACGACGGCGAAGCGTTCGCCGCCGAGGCTCAACTCCTTGGCAGCCTGACGCCGGCACGCCTCGACGATGGACGGTGCGGCCAGGGCGGCGGTGTCGAGAACCGACCTCGGCCCGATCAGGCCGGTGAGGGCGTGTCCCACCCCGGCGTTGGCCATCTGCACGACCATCCGGAGGTCGGGCCGCAGGTCGCGGGCGACGAGCACCGTTTCCAGGGCCACGAGCGCGTCCTCTTCGACACAGATCAGGGCGGCCGCCCCTCCGATGCCCGCTTCGTGCAGCACGTGGGGTCGGCGCCCGGAGCCCACGACGCAAGCGATTCCCCACCGATCCAACAGTGAGGCCGCCCGGGCCGCGTCCTCGGCCACCGCCACGGCCGGGCTGCCGGAGAGGTGCAGCTGCTCGGCGATGCGGATGCCGAGGCTGTGCAGGCCGCAGAGGATCACATGGCCGCTCAGATCCCCTGTGCTTGGTCGGCTTCGCGCCGCAAGCGGCGCTCAGGGGACGATGACGATGGTGCCGTTGTGGCCCCCGAAGCCGAAGGAGTTGGAGAGCGCCGGGCCGGGCTCCCACGGGCGGGGGTCGCCGGCGACGACGTCGATGTGGAACTCGGGATCGAGGTCGCGCAGGCCGAAGGTCGGGGGGATGAGACGGTGCCGCATGCTGAGCACGACGGCGACCGCTTCGAGGGCGCCGGCCGCACCCAGGGCGTGCCCGGTGACCCCTTTGGTGGAGGTCACCGGCGGCCCGGGCGTCCCGAAGACCTTGGTGATCGCCTCGGCTTCGGATGCGTCGTTGCGCGGGGTCGAGGTGCCGTGGGCGTTGATGTGGACGATGTCGGCCGGCTTGAGGCCGGCGTCGGCTATCGCTTCCTCCATGCATGAGGCGGCGCCGGCGCCGCCCGGGGCGGGGGCGGTGATGTCGTAGGCGTCGGCGTTGCTGGCCGCGCCGGCCAGCTCCCCGTGGATGGGCGCGCCTCGGGCCCGCGCCCGTTCGAGCTCTTCCAGGACGAGGATGGCTCCGCCTTCGGCGATGACGAAGCCGTCGCGCCGCACGTCGAAAGGCATGGAGACGCCGGAGGTGGAGAGGGCGGTCATGTTGGTGAAACCGGCCAGGCTCGTCTCGGTCAGCGAGGCCTCCGAGGAGCCGGCGATGACCACGTCGCAGCGACCGGTGGCGATGAGGCGGGCGCCGTTGCCGATGCTCTGGGTGCCCGCCGCGCACGCCGTCACCGTGTTCTCGCAGGGCCCGCGGAATCCGTAGCGCATGGAGATCCCTGCCGCCGACGAGTTGGCCATCATCATGGGCACGAGGAAGGGGCTGACCCGGCGGGCCCCTTTCTCCATGCGCAGGCCGATCTGCGACTCCAAGCTCTCGATCCCACCGACGCCCGTGCCGACGAACACCCCGGCCCGCTCGGGATCGGCGCCGATGGCCTCGACCCCGCCGGCGTCCGCCACCGCCTCGGCGGCCGCCACCGCGGCGAACTGCGAGAAGCGGTCCACCCGTCGGATCTCCTTGGCGCCGAACAGCGGCGTGGCGTCGAGACCGGTGACGTGGCGGACGCCCTCGCCCGGCTGCCGCAGCAGACCCTGCCAGAACTCGTCCCGGCCGATACCGCAGGGTCCGACGACGCCGACGCCGGTGATGGCGACTCGACGACCGGGAACCGCATCGGGACCTCCCGGCGCGGCGTGGATCGCCTGCATCAGAGCTTCGAGGTGACGAGATCGAACGCCTGGTTGACCGTTTCGACCCCCTCCAGCTCGGACTCGTCGACGCTGATGTCGAACTGCTCTTCGAGCGCCATCACCAGCTCCACCAGATCGAGGCTGTCGGCGTCGAGGTCTTCGGCGAAGCGGGCGTCCGGTGTCACCTTGGCCGCGTCGACCTGGAGCACCTCGACGGCGCACTGCTTGAACTTGTCGAAGGCCTCGCTGTTGTCCATCGGGTTTCTCCTCGGGTCGCTGTGGCTCGAAATCTAACCGGCCGCGGTGCGAGGCGGCGGAGTCGCGGGCGGGGTCACGTGCCCCACCGCCAGACGGCGGACGCCCAGGTCATTCCCGCTCCGAACCCGGCCAGGAGGACCAGGTCGCCGTCGTGCAGGCGCCCGCGGCTGGCGGCGTCGGCGAGGGCGAGAGGGATCGACGCCGACGACGTGTTGCCCGTCGTCTCGATGACCGAGGCGATGCGGTCGTGGGCGATCCCCAGCCGGTCGGCGACGGCCACCATGATGCGGCTGTTGGCCTGATGGGGGACGAACAAGGCGACGTCCGCCGCCGCCACCTTGGCCTGCTCCAGGCTGGCGGTGGCGGACTCGACGGTGGCGCGTACCGCCCGCCGGAAGACCTCCTGACCTTTCATCACCATGCCCGAGCCGAGATCGGCGTAGAGGATCGGCTGCAGCGAGCCGTCGACCCCCAGGTCCCAGCCGAGCAGCCCACCCTCGCCGGGTACGGCTTCCACCACCACGGCGCCGGCACCGTCGCCGAACAGGAAGGCGTTGGTGCGGTCCGACCAGTTGGTGATGCGGGTGAGCGTCTCGGCCCCGATGAGCAGGACCCGGTCGATCCCCGTGGTGATCATGCCGGCCGCGGTGACCAGGCCGTAGGTGAACCCGGCGCAGGCGGCGTTGAGGTCCATGGCGCCTCCGCCGACGCCCAGGGCGGCCGACACCGGCGACGACGTCGCCGGCGTCGCCTGGTCGGGCGTCGTGGTGCACAGGAGGAGCAGGCCGACCTCGGCGGGATCGACGCCGGCGCCGGGCCAAGGCGTCGCGCCCGGCGCGGATGGCGAGGGCGGCGGTGGTGCCGACCCCGCCCGGCGGCGACGCCGGCGGCTGCTCGGCGACGAAGGGCCCGGTGGCGGCGCGGCGCTCGGCGATGCCGGATCGCTCCCGGATCCACTCGTCGGACGTCTCGAACAGGGTGGTGATGTCGGCGTTGGTCACCCGCTGCTCAGGGAGCGCGGTGGCCCAGCCGGTGATGGCGCAGCCTCGCGTTGGTCCTCGGGCGTCGCCCGGCCCGGACTGGGCGTGCTCGTCGGTGGTCACGGCTCGCTCCTCGCCGGCTCGATGCGCAGCCAGGCGATGGGCTGGCCGGCCTGTACCCGCTCGCCGGCGTGGGCCAGCATCCCCATGAGCTCGCCTGAGAACGGCGAGCGCACCTCGACGTCGCCCACCGAGCCGACGAGGTCGCCGACCTCGATATTCGCCGCCAGGGGCGCCAGCCGGTCGCCGGCGTCGGCGGGGCCGGCGGGCGTGAAGACGCCGGCGGCGGGGCTGATGACCATCCGCTCGGACACGTACAGGCGCTCGCCCTGATGGCCGGCGGCGTAGCGGCGGAAGGCGGCGTCGCCTGCGACCACGTCGACCAGGTGGTCGAGGTCGTCGGGGGACGCCACCGCCACAGTGGCGACCCCGGGAACGGTCGCCCGGATCATCCGGGAGAGCGAGCCGCCCGGTCCGATCTCCACGAACAGCTCCTCGCCGCCGCCCACGTCGACTCCGGCCGCACTGGGGCCGAGACCAGCCAGGCGCAGGATGCTCTGGCGCCAGCGCACCGGGCTGACCAGCTGGGCCAGCAGCAGCAACGCCCAGTCCTCACTGGTCACGTGGGGGAGGGCGTCGACGTTGGCGACGACGGCGGCATCCGGCTGGTGGAAGGCGGCGGCGGCGAGCGCTTTGCCCAGCCGGTCACGCGCCGGGACCATGAACGGGGTGTGGAAGGCGCCACCCACCGCCACGGGCGCCACCCGGCGGGCTCCGAGCAGGCGGGCGCGCCCACCCGCCCGTTCCACCGCCCCCGCCTCGCCGGCCACGACCACCTCGTCGGGGGTGTTGACGTTGGCCACCCACACCTCGCCGTCAGCCAGTCGGCAGGCGATGTCGCCGGTATCGGCGTCGCAACCGTCGAACAGCGCCATGACGCCGGGTTTGGCGTCGGCGGCCGCCTGCATGGCCTCGCCCCGCTCGGCCACCACGCGGACCCCGTCCTCGAAGCCCAGGGCGCCGGCGGCGACCAGCGCGCTGTACTCGCCGACGCTGTGGCCGGCGCACGACGTGGGCTCGATGCCCAGCCGCTCGACCGCGTCGAGCACCAGCAGACCCATGGTGAACGTCGCCAGCTGGGCGTGCCTGGTCTCGGTCAGGGTCTCGGCGTCCGCCTCCAGCAGCAGCCAGGCCAGGTCCCGCCCGGCGGCCTCCGACGCGTCGCCCACCAGCTCCCACGACGGGTGCTCGCTCCAGGCCCGGCCCATGCCCGGCCGCTGGGATCCCTGCCCGGGGAACACGAATGCTGGCACCCTGCGCTCTCCTCCCGCTCCCGGGACGCTCCCGGGTTTTGATTCTGACCTATCCCGGGCTGCGGACGTAACACCTGGCTCGGGGCCTAGCTGGTGTCGCCGGCGCCCTGGGTCTGCTGCTGGGGGGCGCGAACGAGGAAGCTGGCCGTCCACTCCTCGTGCCGCTCGCCGTCGAGGGACACCTGCCAGCGGTAGGAACCGGGACGAAGCGGCAGCCCCGGAGCCATCTCGAGGAGGGTGTTGGCGTGGCCGGGCGTGCCGGCCGGCGCCTCGAGCGGCGGGGCCACGGTCACCGTCTGGGCGATGTGCAGGGGTTGAATGCCGCTGGCGGTGGGCACGGTGACGGTCTGGCCGTCCTCGGTGACCAGCTCCACGACCATGGCCAGGGGCTGGTTGCAGCGGGGCAGCTCGACCTCGAAGAACACCGCCACCGCGTGCGGCGGGGTGAGGACGTTGCCGTCGGGCTGGACGTTGAGGGTGGTGACCGACCAGCCCACGTTCAGCAGGTTGAGCGTGCCCGCCGGGGGGTTGGCGGTTCCCTTGTCGGCGAGGACGACGGCGACTTTCATCGTGCGGCTCTCCGGGCGCCGCGGTTCGTGGAGGTCGCCCGGGGCCGGGTCTCGGCGGGCGCCAGCACGGCGCCGCACGTTAGCCGCGGCGTGCGCGTCTTCCGCCGTGGGTAGCCTCGCCGACCTCACCGGCAGGCGTGGTGGTGACGTGTCGAGAACCGGCGATCGGCTCCGTCTCCACCTTGAGGCGGCAGGACCGCCGCCCCGGACACCAAGGAGCGAATCATGCCGAAGTACCTGCTGTTGAAGCACTACCGCGGCGGCCCCGAGCCGTCGCCGGGCTTCGCCCCCATGAGCGAGTGGACGCCGGATGAGATCGCCGCCCATATCGCCTTCCAGCGGGAGGTCGGCCGCATGCTCACCGAGAACGGTGAGATGGTGGACGCCCAGGCCGTCAGCCCCGACGGCGCCTACGTCCGTTACGGCGGTCCCGAGGCGGCGCCCGTCGTCACCGACGGCCCCTTCCCCGAGACCAAGGAGCTGGTCGCCGGTTGGTTCCTCGTCGACGTCGAATCCGAGGCCCGGGCCCACGAGATCGCCGCCTACGTGTCCTCCGCCCCGGGCCAGGGCGGCCAGCCGATCTACGAGTGGCTCGAGGTACGGCCGGTGATGGGCGACCCGCCGGCCACCACCGAGTGAACGACGAAGCGTGGCGGGATGCCGCCCCGCAGGCGCTGGGTGCCCTCGTCCGCCGCGGAAACGACTTCGCCGCGGCCGAGGACGCCGTCCAGGAAGCGCTGCTCGAAGCCCATCAGCACTGGCCTGACGGGCTGCCGGCTTCCCCGACGGCCTGGCTCGTCACCGTCGCCACCCGGAAGCTCGTCGACACCCGGCGCTCGGAAGCGGCGCGCCGGCGACGGGAGGACGCGGCCGCGTACGACCGGGAGCCGGGCCCGACGGAACAGGTCGACGACACCCTGCTCCTGCTGTTCCTGTGCTGCCATCCTGCGCTCAGCCCGGGGTCGGCGGTCGCTCTCACCCTCCGGGCCGTCGTCGGGCCTCACCACCAGGCAGGTCGCCGAGGCGTTCCTCGTCCCCGAGGCGACCATGGCGCAGCGGATCAGCCGGGCGAAGCGGGCCGTCGCCGGGCAGCCGCTCACCAGGCCGGCGGACATCGCCGTCGTCCTTCGCGTCCTCTACCTGATCTTCAACGAGGGCTACGGGGGACGGGTCGACCTGGTCGCCGAGGCGATCCGCCTGACCCGCCTGCTGGCGCTGGAGTCGGACGAACCCGAGGTCTCGGGATTGCTGGCGCTGATGCTCCTCCACGATGCTCGTCGCGCCGCCCGCACCGACGACGACGGTGGGCTCGTCCCCCTGGATCAGCAGGACCGCAACCGCTGGAACGAGGCGGAGATCGCCGAGGGTGTCCGGATGCTGCAGACGGCGCTGGCGAAGGGCCGTCGGGGGGAGTACCAGATCCAGGCGGCGATCGCCGCCCTGCACGACGACGCCAGAGACGGCCGAGGAGACGGACTGGCCGCAGATACTGGCGTGGTACGACGAGTTGGTCGCCGTGGCCGACAACCCGGCGGCGGCCCTCAGCCGGGCGGTGGCCGTGGGCAAGGTCAACGGTCCGCTCGCCGGACTGGAGGCGCTCGAAGGTCTCGACTCGCGGCTCGGAGACGGCTACCGGCTGTACGCCGTGCGGGCCTATCTCCACGAGGAGGCCGGGCGTCTCGCTACCGCCGCCGAGCAGTACGCGCTGGCCGCGGCCCGGGCGACCAGCACCGCCGATCGCGACCACCTGACGAAGCAGGCCGCTCGGCTGCGCGGCGGCGGGGTATCCACCTCGGAGCGGCCCAGCCTGTAGAAAACTACGGATGACGACGGAGCCGGTAAGGCAGAACGGGGGTGGGACATGGGTATGACGCTCGCCGTCGGACCGGTCCGCTTGTACCGCCGTAGACGAAGCAACGGCACGGTGACCACGGTGTATCGCCATCCCGGGTGCACGATCAACCATCGCCGGGCCAGTGGCGCCAGCAGCTGCGCCGCTCGGGCGCAGCGGAGTGCCCGCCAGCACCCCGTCTACCGGCAGAACGGGCACGGGGACTGGTGGCGCTGGGACGGGTACCGGTGGGTGCCCGCGCCCGAACACGACGCACGCGCCCTGACCGGTTCCCCTCTATGGTCCGGGGCATGAGTCGCCTCCCGTACCTGCGTCGCCAGGATCTTGACGAGAAGGCCGCCGAGGTCTGGGACGGTGTCACCGCCTCACGCGGCTCGACGTTGGTCAACGACGAGGGCGGCCTGGTCGGCCCCTTCAACGCCTGGGTCCACGCACCCGAGGCCGGCGGCCGCTTGGCGGCGCTCGGTGCCCACCTGCGGTTCGAGACATCGATCGAGCGCCGCCTGCTGGAGCTGGCCATCGTCACCGTCGCCGCCCACTGGCACGCCGAGTTCGAGTGGTGGGCGCACGCCCGGATGGCTCGGAACCACGGCATCGGGGATGCCATCCTGGACGCGCTGGCCCAGGGGCGGGCTCCGTCGTTCGCCGCCGACGACGAACGGGTCGTGCACGCCGTCGCCAGCCAGCTCGTTCGCACCGGGAGCGTCGATGACGCGGCCTACGCCGCCGCCCAGACGCTCCTCGGCGACGCCGGGATGGTCGAGCTGGTGTCGCTCTGCGGTTACTACACGCTGGTGTCGTTCAGCCTCAATGCGTTCACCGTCCCGCTGCCGCCGGACGCCACGCCCCAGTGGGGCGACGCCGGGTCTCCGGCCGGGAGGTGACCGATCACCCGCCCGATGCCCGGCCCGCCGCCGGGTTTCCGGCGGAGAGCCGCGGGGTGGCCCCCGGCCGCGGACGCCTCCACGGTCGGCGCATCCTGGTCGTGGGCGCGGGGACCCAGCCCTCGGACGACCCCGAGGCGCCCATCGGCAACGGGAGGGCCGTCTCGGTCCTGGCTGCTCGCGAAGGGGCCGTGGTGGCGTGCGCCGACCGCGACGAAGCCGCCGCCCGGGTCACCGCCGAGCTGATCCGGGCCGAGGAGCACGAGGCCAGCGTGGTGGTCGCCGATGTCACCGAGGCCGAAGCCTGTGCCGCCCTGGTGGCTGAGGCCGCCAGCCAGCTGGGGGGAATCGACGGTCTGGTCCTCAACGTGGGCATCGGGCTGGGACGGCGGATGGCCGGGACGACCATCGAGGACTGGGATGCGGTGGTGGCCGTCAACCTCCGGGCTCACTTCGCCGTGGCCCAGCGGGCCATGGAGGTGCTGGGACCAGGCTCGTCCATGGTGTTCGTGGGCTCGACCGCGGGGCTGCGCCCGGGCACGAACATCCCCGCCTACGACGCCACCAAAGCCGGGCTGGCGGGGCTCATGCGCCACGTCGCCATGGAGGCGGCGCCGGGAACCCGGGCGAACCTGCTCCTACCCGGCCTCATCGACACCCCGCTCGGGCGGCGAGCCAGCGCCGGCCGCCCCGGGCGGACCCGGGTCCCCATCGCCCTGGGGCGCCAAGGCACGGCATGGGAGGTGGCCTACGCCGCCATCTGGCTGCTGTCGGACGAGAGCGCCTACGTCACCGGCCAGCAGCTGGTCGTCGACGGCGGCCTCACCTTCCGTTAGCGACCGGGGAGCGAACATTGGAGTACCTCGTCACCATGACGACCCAGGTTCCGCAAGGAACGGCCGAAGAGACGGTTGACGACGTGCGGACCGCGAGGCGGCGCAGTCCGTGAGCTTTCCGCGCAGGGTCACCTGCGCCGGCTGTGGCGCCCTCCTCTGCAGCCCGGCGAATGGCGCACGCTCGGCCTCTTCGCCGCGGCCGACCTCGACCAGCTCGAGGAGGTCCTGGCGTCGATGCCGCTTCGCGTGTGGTGGCAGGATGCGGTCACGCCGCTCGCGTCCCACCCGAACGACCCTGCGCCCGTTGCCGGCGGCGGCGCTGTCCTGCCGGGGCGGGGGCGGAAGCGATGGAGTTCCTGATCACCCTCACCACCGTCGTCCCCGACGGCACGACCGGTGCGACGGTCGACGACACCAAGGCCGCGAGGCCCAACGTGCCCACCAACTGGCCGAGCAGAGACACCTCGTGCGGCTCTGGACGCTCCCCGCCGACGGGGAGGAGGGGCGCACCCTGGGCCTCTGGCGGGCCCACGACGCCGGCGAGATGCAGTCGATCCTGGAGTCGCTCCCCCTGCACCCGTGGATGACCGCGGAGACGACGCCGCTCACCCCACCACCCGAGCGACCCGGCCACCAGCACCAGATGACGGCCGGCCGAGTCCTGGTCAGTCGTGTAGGAGCGACGCCAGGTCGGAGGCGTTGCGCACGCCGTAGTCCTGGTAGCAGTTGTTCATCAGTGCGTGCACGGTGGTGGCCCGCTCGGCGAGCGCCTCGATCTTGGGGACCCAGGCCCGCAGCTGGGGCTTGGAGTAGAGGTACTCGAACCGTTCGGCCGCGGTGGTGCCCGGCTTCTTCCAGGTCTCGTCGTTGCGCCCGTGGAAGCGGATCACGGCCAGGGTCGGGGCTGGTCGCCTCCAGGACCGTCGGCAGTTTCGATGCCCGCGGGGCGTCGACGACGACGAGGGCCAGGTTGAGCTCGGTGAGGGCGCGCAGGGTTCGGTCGCGGTCCTCGGGGGTCGTCAGCCAGGTGGGCGAGCGCAACTCGACGCAGACCGGCAGATCCTCCCATCGCTGGCGGATGGCGGCCAGCTCGGCGCGGTTGGCCTTGTTGGCGGTGAACCACTCCGGGTACTGCATCAGCACCGCGCCGAGCTTGCCGGCTTCGCGCAGCGGCCTCAGGGCGTACTCGAATCGCTCCCAGGCCTCCTCCACGGCGTCGTCGTCGAGGTGGGACGCGTACACGTTGCGCTTGCCGGCGAACTTGGGCTTGATCGCCTGTTTGAGATCGGGCCAGAGCGACTCCGCCCGGGTGGGATGGCCCGTCAAGAGGGAGTAGCCCTTGACGTTCATGGTGAACCCGGCGGGTGTCCGCTCCGCCCACCCTCGAGTCAGCCGCGGCGACGGCGGGAAGTAGTAGGTGCTGTCGGCCTCGGCGATCGGGAAAGCGCGAGGCGTAGAAGGCGAGCCGGTCGGCCGCCGACATCGACCGCTTCGGGTACCAGTTGGTGTCGTTGACGAGTGTCTTGTCCGTCCAGGAGCAGGTGCCGACGAGGACCCTCGGGTGCGTCACCCTTGGGCGTGTCGTCGGCCACCTCGTCCATCTCCCACGGCTCGATCTCGGTGACCTCCATGTCCCGTTCTGCGCTGGTGGCCCCGTCGGTCGGTTTGTCGTCTGCGATGTCGTACGGACCTGAGCCGTCGGGGTCGTCCATCGCCCCCTCGAGGACCGAGAGGCGCTCGGGGTCGTCCAGGTCGGCGCCGAGCTCTGCCAGTTCCTCCTGGTCGACGACCAGATCCCGATCGAGCTCCCGCTCGCCTTCGGGTCCGTCGCCGAGGGCGTCCTCGGCATCGAGCGACTCGTCCAGGCTCTCGTACGCCTCGTTGTCGTCCGGTGGCTCCTCGAAGATGTCACTCATTCCTCTTCCGCTACCCCATTTGGCGTCGGCCAAGCACCTGACCCTCAGGCCGACAGGCGGCGTTCCAGGTCGGCGAAATAGCGTCGGTACAGGCGGCCGATCGCCACCCGGGACGGTTCGAGCAGCCAGTTCAGCCACGCCCCGCCCATGAACGCGGTCATCTCCTCGGCCACGCCGGCCACGTCCGTGTCGGCCCGCAGCTCCCCCGAGGCGATCCCTCGGCGCAGGCCCCGCCGCAGGAGGGCCTGATCCAGGCGGCGGCGCCCGGCGAAGAAGCGGTGGTAGGGGTCGCCGGGCTCCAGGTTCTCCGCGGCCACGGCCACGTTGAGGGCGGCCAGGTGTTGGCGGTGGGCAACCCGCTCGCCCACCTGGGCCAGGGCCCGGAGCATGCCCAGGCCCCCGGGCTCCACGAGGACGCGCAGCTCCTCCTCCCGGCGACGTTCCAGCTCCACCACGACCTCGGAGACCAGCGCCTCCTTGGTCTTGAAGTGGTACAGCACGCCTTGGGCGGTGATCCCGGCGCGCCTGGCCACGTCGGCCATGGACGTCCCGCGGACGCCGCGCACCTCGACGGTGGCGATCGCCGCCTCGACGATCTGGCGGCGTCGCTCTTCCCCCCGCCGCTGGGGCCGCCGAGGTGCGGCCGGGGTGCCGGTGGCGGGAGCGGTCACGGTCGCAGTGTAGATCGTCACCTGCTACATTCCTGAAGTCCCATTCAGGTTTTGGGCAAGCGGGGTGACCGGGGAGGGGAGGAGCATGAGCGAAGCAACGGGGTGGGACGAGGTGGTCGACGTCGTCGTGGTGGGTTCGGGTGGCGCCGCCCTGACGGCGGCCACCCTCGCCGCCGACACGGGCGCCCAGGTAACCGTGATGGAAAAGGCCGCCATGCTGGGGGGGACGACCGCCGTGTCGGGTGGGGTGATGTGGCTTCCCCGCAACCACCACATGGCCGCGGCCGGCATCGACGATGACCGCGAGGACGCGCTGGCATACCTGGAGGCCGTCACCGCCGACCGTTCCGATCCGGCCATGTTCGGCGCGTTCGTGGACAGCGCCCCCGAAGCCATCGCCTATCTGGAAGGGCACACCCCGCTGCGGACCACGGCGCTCGCCCTTTTCCCCGACTACTACTTCCCCTACGGGTTCCCGGGCCGCCGGCAGGGTGGCCGCTCGGTCGAGCCCGTTCCCTTCGCCGTCGGGCGGGAGCTGCCCGACTGGCGGGATCGGCTGGTCAGCCGGGGAACGCTCATGTCCCTCGGCTCCTACACGACATTGGCCGAGGACCTCTTCGGTGGCGGCGACGAGGGGCTGGCTGCCGAGCTCGCCCGCCGGGAAGCGGAGGACACCCGCCCCAAGGGCGCAGCGTTGATCGCCGCCTTGCTCAAGGGCCTGCTCGTTCGTGGTGTCGACGTCCGGCTGGCCAGCCCCGTGCGCGAGCTCGTCCACCACGGACGGGCCGTGACCGGCGTCGTCGCCGAGTGCGACGGCAGGCGCCGGGCGGTCGGCGCCCGCCAAGGGGTGGTGTTGGCCTGTGGGGGCTTCGAGTGGAACCCCGACCTGGTGCGCAGCTACGTCGGCTACGAGGTGCTTCCCCTCTCGCCGCCCAACAACGTCGGCGACGGCCTGCTGATGGCCGCCGACGCCGGCGCCCAGCTGGCCAACCTGGGCTCGTACTGGGGCACGCCGGCCATGCTGGACCCCGCCATCCGCGACGGGGAGGCCGGTCCGTTCCCCAGTTCGAGGGCGGACGGGGCACGCCGGCCTCGCTGGTGGTCAACGGTCACGGTCGCCGTTTCGCCAACGAGGCCGTTCCCTACAACGACTTTCCCAAGGCGTTCGGCGCCTTCGACCCGTCGACCGCCACCTTTCCCAACCGGGCGCCGGCCTGGCTGATCTTCGACCGGCGGACCAAGGACTCCACCCAGATCCTGTCCATTGCCCCCGACCGGCCCGCGCCCCAATGGGTTCCGCAGGCGGCCGAGGTCCGGGACCTGGCCCCGGCCATCTCGGTCGATCCCGACACCCTGGCGGCCACCGTCGAGCGGTACAACCAGCACGCCAAGGCGGGCGAGGACCCCGACTTCGGGCGCCACCGGCGGGGGCTCATGGGGCCCGGGTCGCTCAAGCCGCTCGACCAGCCGCCCTACTACGCGGTGGCCTTGTACCCCGGCACGCTGGGTACCAACGGCGGCCCGTTGGTCACCGCCGACGGTCAGGCCGTCGACCGAGCCGGCGATGCCATCCCCGGCCTGTACGCCGTGGGCAACACCGCGGCCAACGCCTTCGGCTGGGCCTACCCCTCCGGGGGGGCCACCATCGCTCACGGGGTGGTGTTCGGGTTCCGGGCGGGGCGCCACGTGGCGTCCCAACCGCGGCGACCGCTGGAGCCCTGAGCGGCGGGCAGCGATCGAAGCCCGAAAACGCGCTTCCGGCCACGGCCCCCTCAGCCGTGGCCGGAAGTCCCTTCCCGATGGCGAAGTCTCTCCCTCCTCTCCTTGTCTTTGGCTTCTTTCAGTTGGCGCCGCAGGTGGGCCACCTCCGCTTCGGCCTCGAGGAGGCGTCGGATTCCGGCCAGGGTCATCCCTTCGCTCATCAGTTCCACCGCCCGCTGGGCGATGTCGATCTCGACTCGGCTGTAGCGGCGTTGGCCGCCGTCGGATCGTTCCGGCTGGACCACCGCCTCGGTCTCGAGTCGTCGCAGGAAGGCGGGTTGCACCCCGAGAAGGTCGGCGACCTGGCCCACGGTGAAGAACGGCTGGTGCTGCTGGTCGAAGGGGTAAGAGTCCATCGTCTCTCACCGACCTGAGGGGTTAGCAGCGAGCCGACATCGCCGGCTGCTGCTAACCCACCCTCTGCCGCTGGGGCGGGGCGTCAAACGGTGATCGCCTGGCGGTCTCCGCTGGCGTTGATCGCCACCTTCTTGGGCTTGGCCTGCTCGGCAACCGGGATCCGCAAGGCCAACACCCCGTCGTGATAGTCGGCGTTGATCCGTTCGGCGTCGAGGGTCTCACCCAAGAACAATTGACGGCTGAAGGTGCCATGCGGCCGCTCGGCCACCAGCATCTCCGCGTCCCTGTCCGACAGTTCCCGGCGAGCATGGACGGTCAACACGTTGCGCTCGACGGTGAGGTCGATCGAGTCGCTTGCCACGCCGGGAAGGTCGAATTCGACCACGAAGTTGTCGCCCTTGCGGTAGGCGTCGATCGGCATCGCCGCCGGCCGGGCCGGCGTGCCCGCCACCGACTGGGCCAGGCGGTCGAGATCACGGAACGGATCGGTACGCATCAGCATTTGGCTCACACTCCCTCCTCGTGCTCACCTCTCGTCTTTCCAAGGACAGCTATACCTCTACCATGAGCAGAGCAAACCTGTCAACAGATTTGTAGGTTTCTGAACGAACCGTCATCGCCGCTGGGGCCAGGGAGGGCCAAAGCATGGCTCGGTGCCGCTCACTCCGGGCACGACGTGGAACACCCAGCCCGCCCTGGACGGGCATGCTGGGGAAGTGTCAACACGGTCGGCGGGTGGTTCTCGCCGTCGGGCTGTCAGAACCGCCCGGCCTTCAGACGGACTGATGAGGGAACGTCAGCTCTTGGCAGGTACGACAGCTGCGCACAGACGCGCAGCCAAATTGGCGGGGCTCGCCGGTCGACACGGACATCACAGTCTGCGACCGCTCGCGCCCGGTTGAGATACCACCAGCGTGTCCTGATCCTCGCGGTGGTCTCGGTGACGGCGTTGCTCGCGGGCCTCGACGCATACTGGCATCTCAAATCTTGGTTCGGCACCTACGACCCTCATGTTACCTCGTCTATTGCGTGGTGGGGTGCGTTGGTTGTTCTTGCACTTGTCGCCCTTTATTGGGCGGTCATCATCACTCGCAAGCGCGAGCCGCTTCCCTCAAGATACGTGGTCGGCGGAACCGTCATCCTGATGCTCGCGCTCGGCTGGGTGGTCAACCAGGCTCGCGGCGAGGCGCACGAGACCTACCGCATGTTCCTGCGGACGGCGACTGCCAGTGTCCACGACTACCCAGCGGACGTCCCACTGCTCAGGCACCTCGGTTTCCTTCGCTTCGTCAGAGATTTTCCGCACCTGAATGCAGACCTGTTCTCTATTCATTCACGTACGCACCCGCCGGGAGCCGTTGCCGTGTTCGCCGCCCTCGACGGGCTGCTGCCCGGTCACCCAGCGGCCCAGGCGTTCGTCCTCGCGGTGATGAGCGCAGCCGTTGTCATACCGACCTGGTTCCTGTGCAGGGCGTGGCTCGACGAGTCTGCAAGCCGGTACGCAATCGTGCTGCTCGCCGTGATGCCTTCACCGCTGCTGTTCGAGTTTGCCAGCTTCGATAGCGCACTCGCCACACTGCTCGTCACGAGCATCGCCTTCTGGGTGTGGGCGGTACGTCGCCGATCCGTGCGGCTAGCCGCCGCGACCGGCCTCGCCGTAGGTTTGACATCCTTTTTCACCTACGCGATCAGCTTCACCGTGCTCTTCTGTGCTCTGTACCGGCGGTCGTGCTGCGGCGCGAATTGTTCCAGTTGCTTCGGTTGGCTGCCAGTGCAGCACTGATCGGTACGCTTGCGATTGTCGCCCTGCGCGTCGGCATCGGATACGACTTGTTTGCATCGTACAAATCGGTCCGGTTGCTCCCGGGAGGACAGAAAGGCGTCGTTGGGTGGTTCGTTGTCGACCCACTTGGGTGGGCGACCGGTGCGGGGAGCGTCACCTTGGCCCTCGCCGCTCTCGGCGTCAAGCGCGTGGCATGGCCATTGTTACTGTTTATCCCGCTTATTGCGTTCTCGGCGCTCCCGTCGTCGGTCACGAGACTCGTCCCAGGCGAGTTGGAGCGCACCTGGTTGTTCACCTATCCGCTCTTCGCGATCATGGCCGGTGCCGCGCTCGCCGCGTGGCACCGGCGTTCGGTGCGTCAGCGCGCCACGGCGCTCGGCGCGCTTCTCGCCCTGAGCATCGGCCAAGCCGTGGTGCTCGAGGCGTTGGTGTACAACTGGTGGTGAGCTTCGACGGTCCGGCTCAGCCGCCGGGCCCGCAAGGGCGAACTCACCATCGCCGAGCGCGCCGCCAGCGGTCACCTGGATCAGCCGGCCCCCACCACCCAGCCTTGGCGTCGCCAGGCGTCTGACCTGCGGCTTTGCTTGGTGCCCGAGGCGGGAATCGAACCCGCACGCCCTTGCGGACAAGGGCTTTTGAGGCCCCCGCGTCTACCGTTCCGCCACTCGGGCCAGGTGGTGTGACACTACCCGGCAGGAGAGGCGGGAAGGGTGGCCGGCGAGCCCGGGCCATTGGGCGGCGCCGGTGGTGCCGACGTCGGGTCCTCCGATACGACGGGCGCCTCGAGATGGACGAGGGTGCCGCCGTCGGCGGGCGAGGTGACCCAGGCCTCCCCGCCGAGGCCGCGGAACACCTGGCGGACGATCGCCAGCCCCAGCCCCGAGCCGGGCATGGCCCGGGCGCTGGACGCGCGGTAGAAGCGGTCGAAGACCTTGGGGATGTCCTCGGGGGCGATGCCCGGACCCTGGTCGCGCACAACCAGCTCCCACCGGTTCGCGGTGGCCGGCGGCGGAGGCGGCGGAGGTAGCGGAGCGCCGGTGGCCGGGAAAGCGGCCGACGGCGCACCGGAACTGGCGGGGACGCCGTTGGCGCCATTGCTGCCGCCCGCCGGTCGGGGTTGGGGTTGGTCCACGGGGGACCGGGCGCCGGCGGGGGCCGGCACGTCCGGCGGGGGCGGGGCCGAGGAGAACGGGGGCGCCGGGGTCGACACGAACGGCGGCGTCATTGCGCCCTCCCGCCGGCGCAGGGTCACCTCGACGATGCCGCTGGGCGGGCTCCACTTGGCCGCGTTGTCGAGCACGTTGAGCACGGCACGCTCCAGCAGCGCCGGCTGGGCGCGCACCAGGCCGGGTTCGGTGGTGACCCGGAAGGTGAGCGACGGCGCCCGGCGCTTGGCCCGGTCGACCGCCCGCTGCACGACGCCGTCGAAACGGAGCTCCTCGGGCTCGGTCTCCTGCTCGTCCTCGCGGGCCAGCTCCACGACGTCGCCGACCAGCGTGGTCAACTCCTCCAGCTGGCCGCCGACGTCCTCGAGCAACGCCGCCCGATCGTCCTCGGGCAGGTCGCGCATGCGCATCAGGACCTCGATGTTGGTGCGCAGGCTGGTGAGCGGGGTGCGCAACTCGTGGCCGGCGTCGGCCACCAGCTGGGACTGTTGCAGACGCGACGCCTGCAAGGCCCCGAGCATGGCGTTGAAGCTGTGGGCCAGACGGGCCAGTTCGTCCTTGCCGTCCTCTTCGATCCGGGCGTCGAGGTCCTGGGTCACGGCCACGTGCTCGGCGGCCCCGGTGAGGCGTTCGACCGGGCGGATCATCGCCCGCGCCGCCAGGTAGCCGAGCAGCAAGGCGACGGCGACGCCGCCGATTCCGACCAGGAGCAGGATGAGGCGCAGGTCGGACAGGGTGTGGTCGAGCAGAGCCAACGGCGAGTACACGACCAGCGCCACGCTGGCGAAGGAGGTCTGGCCGTCGACGGTCGTGACCATCTGAGGTCCCAGCCCGATGGTGTAGACGCGGAAGCGTTGGCCGGCGGCGGAGACCGTACCGATGCTGTCGTCGCCGGCGGCGCTCGGCTGGGCCAGGGCCTTGGCGGTCGAGGAGGCCGGGAGGACCACGTTGAAGGGCAGGTTCGGCGTCGCCAGCGGTCGGTTGCCCTGCTCGTAGGGAAAGCGGGTGCCGTCGGTGGCCACCAGCTCGGCCTGGTCGTTGCTGGCCTGGATGTGGCCGATCGCCTGGGAGACGCCGCGGCTGGCCAACCCCTCAGGGGAGCCCTGCAGCGCGCTCCAGACCTCCTGGCCCTCGTTGGTCAGCGTGGTGTCGGTCTGGTCGTACAGGAGGTGGCGAACGGCGAAGTAGGCGCTGAACGCGGCCAGGGCCAAGGCCAGGCCGACGGCGGCCGCCGCCAACAGGCTGAGCCGGGACCGGAAACTCACCCGGCGGAACCACGCGTTGGAGCGGGGCGCCATCGTCGGAGCGGTCATGGCTCAGTCCCCGGCAGGCTCGCGCAGCACATAGCCGACACCCCGGACGGTGTGGATGAGGCGGGGCTCGCCCTCCGCTTCGGTCTTGCGGCGGAGGTATCCGATGTACACCTCCAAGGAGTTGGAGTTTGCCCCGAAGTCGTACCCCCAGACGCGGTCGAAGATGACCTCCCGGGCCAGCACCTGGCGGGCGTTGCGCAGCAGGAGCTCCAACAGGAGGAACTCGGTGCGCGTCAGCTCGATGCGCCGGGTGCCGCGCCGAACCTCCCGGGTGCCGGGATCGAGCGACAGGTCGGCGAAGCGCAGCACCTCGTTCTCCGACAGCGGTGCGGTGCGGCGGAGCAGGGCGCGCATCCGGGCGAGGAGCTCTTCGAGCGAGAACGGCTTGACCAGATAGTCGTCGGCGCCGGCATCCAGACCGGCGACCCGCTCGGAGACGGCGGAACGGGCGGTGAGCAGGAGGATCGGCGTGGCGTCGCCCGCGCTCCGCAGGCGGGAGCAAACCTGGATCCCGTCGAGACGGGGCATGGCGACATCGAGAATGATGGCGTCGGCGGGCCGTTCGGCGTGGGCGGAGAGCGCGGCGGTGCCGTCTTCGGCCAGCTCCGTCTCGTAACTCTCGAAGCGGAGGGCGCGGTCGAGCGCCTGACGCACCGCAGGCTCGTCGTCGACCACCAGGATCCTCACCGGTTCCAGTGTGGCCGATCGAGCTGAAAAAGATCTGAATGCCATGGGTAAGGTCGCAAACCATGGGCACGATCACCCTCGAGGCGGGAAGCGCGCAGGCCGAGATCTCACCCGAGCACGGCGGTCGGCTGGCTGCCTTGTCGTTCGACGGTCATCAGCTGCTCGTCACCGAGACGCAGGCGGCGGAGATCGTCGGGGAGAACCCGCCACCGCCGACGCGCTGGGGGATGTTCCTCATGGTCCCGTGGGCCGGTCGCATCCGTCACGGCGACTTCTCCTTCGACGGGCACGACTACCACATGCCGATCAACGCGCCGCCCCATGCGATTCACGGGACGCTGTTCGACCATCCCGCCAGCCACCAGGAGTTCGGAGAGACGACCGCCCGCCTGGGATGGACGCTCGAGGACCCTTGGCCGTTCGCGGGCACGGTCACCCACACAGTCGAGTTGGCCGAGACCGGCATCACCTTGACGCTGGAGGTGGCCGCCCAAGCCGCCATGCCGGTCACCGTCGGCTGGCATCCGTGGTGGCGCCGGGAGATCGGGACGGACCGGCCCCTCGAGCTGCAGTTCGCCCCATCGGGGATGTACCTCCGCGACGACGAGGGGATCCCGACGGGTGAGCTCGGCGCCGTGTCCCCGGGACCGTGGGACGACTGCTTCCCCCGCCCCGACGAACCCGTGCGTCTGGTCTGGCCCGACGCCGTGACCCTGCGGCTGGAAACGTCCTGCTCCGACCTGGTCGTGTTCACCCAACCCGACTTCGCCACCTGCGTCGAGCCTCAGTCGGGCCCGCCGGACGCGGTCAACTCGGGGGTGGACCTGGCCGTGCTTGCGCCGCACCAGTCGATCGTCGCCGTGGCCCGCTGGGTGCGCGAGGCCTGATCGACCTCGGACCTCGGACCTCGGACCGCGGACCGGAGCGGGCGGGCCGGGGCGGGCGGGGCGGCGGGGCGGCGGCCCAGCGGTAAGCTGCCCGGACCATGTCCCGCTCCCTCATCGAGCGCCGCCTGACCGATGTCGCCGAGCGGCTGCGCCGCGCCCGGGCGGAGCTTGCCGTGCTCGACGAGCAGCTGGCCGTGTTCAACGAGGCGGCCGACGACGCCCGGCTGCGATCTCTCGTCTCCGAGACCCCCATGGCGCACCGCGAGCACAGCGACGCCCAACGACATGCCGATGCCATGGCGCGCAGTCACCGGCTGCTGCAGGGGCAGATCGCCGAGCTGACCAGGGCCCAGGACGAGTTGCTTGACCGTCTCGTCGTCTCCTCGGACTAGGCGACCTACCGGCGCGTGCCGTAGTTTCCCACCCTTGATCAGGCGGACCGTGGGCGCACCGTTGCCCCCCGACCCCGAAGGAGATCAGTCGTGCCCGTGCGTGTCGTGATCGCCGAGGACGAGGCCATCGTCCGACTGGACCTCAAGGAGATCCTCGAGGAGGAGGGCTACGACGTGGTGGGGGAGACCGGGCGAGGCGACGAGGCGGTGGCGCTCGTGCGCAGCGAACGCCCCGACCTGGCCATCCTCGACATCAAGATGCCGGGCCAGGACGGCCTGGGCGCGGCGCGTGACATCAACGCCGAACGCCTCTGCGCCGTGCTCATCCTCACCGCCTTCTCCCAGCGGGATCTCATCGACCAGGCCCGGGACGCCGGCGCCCTCGCCTACCTCGTCAAGCCGTTCCAGAAGAGCGAACTGCTACCGGCGATCGAGATCGCCCTCGGCCGGTTCGCCGACCTGCAGTCGCTCGACGATCAGGTCCACTCGCTCGAGGAGCGACTCGAGGTCCGCAAGGCGGTCGAACGGGCCAAGGGGATTCTCATGGAGGAGTGCGGCCTGAAGGAGCACGAGGCGTACACCTGGATCCAGCGCACCGCCATGCGGGGACGGCAGCGGATGGTGGAGGTGGCCAAGCAGATCATCGACGGCAATCTGCGCCCCGGCCCGGACCAACCCTGAGCGCGCGCTCGGGTTTCCCGCGCCGCAGCTCGATGACACGGTCATCGCCGCATCGTCGGCCTAGGCGACATCGGCGACGAAGAGCTGGCCGGCGAGCGTCGGTCCGAGGGCGATGCTCTGGTCCCCCAGGTCGAGGGTCAGCGTGCCGTCGGGGGCGCGGGACGCCACCGTGGCCTCCGCGCCGGGGACGAAGCCGTGCTCGGCCAGGTAGTCGAGCGAGTCGACATCGATCTCCACCGACTCGGTCACCCGCTCGAGTCGCACGTGGTCGCCGCCGCGGGCCTCGGACAAGGCGGTGAGCACGGCGGACGCCGCACCCGACCCGGGAATCGGGTTGCCGTGCGGGCAGGTCGTGGGGTGGCCGAGCAGCTCGATGAGACGCTCCTCGACCTCGTCGGAGATCACGTGTTCCCACCGGCCGGCCTCGAGGTGGCTGCGCTGCCAGGGAAGGCCGATCACATCGGTGAGCAGCCGCTCGGCCAGGCGGTGGCGGCGCACCACGCTCTCGGCCACCGCCTGGCCCGAGGCGGTCAACCGCATCGAACGCCCCTCGAAGGTCACGTAGCCGTCGTCGCGCAGGCGCCGCATCATCTCGGAAACCGCCGGCGGGGTGATCCCCAGACGCTCGGCCAGCCGGGCCTGGATGACGGTCGCCCCCTCCTCCTCCAGCTCGTGGATGGCCTCGAGGTACTCCTCCAGCGGGGGTGGAAACCGTCAGCCACGGACGCCAGCGTACCGTTGCGCTCCCGGCGCTCGGCCGGCCCGGCCGCTCGGCGCTTCCGGCCGCTCGGGTGCGCCCAGGCCGTAGCATCGTCGGGATGGCGCGGCTCATGCTTCTGGACGGGCACTCGCTGGCCTACCGGGCCTTCTTCGCCCTGCCGTCGGACATGGCCACCGCGTCGGGGCAGGTCACCAACGCCGTCTACGGCTTCACGTCCATGCTCGTCAACCTGCTCAAGGACCACCAGCCGGACCGCATCGCGGTGGCGTTCGACCGTCCCGAGCCCACGTTCCGCCACGAGATGGTGAGCGACTACAAGGCGGGGCGGGCCGAGACCCCCGACATCCTGCGCCAGCAACTGGGTCTGGTCCGCCAGGTGGTGGAGACCATGCACATGCCGATCGTGGAAGCCGCCGGCTACGAGGCCGACGATGTCATCGCCACCCTCGCCACCGAGGCCCGCGATCGGGGCGACGACGTCATCATCGTGACGGGCGACCGGGACGCCTACCAGCTGGTCGAGGACCCTCACGTCAAGGTCCTGTACAACCGCCGGGGGGTGTCGGACTACGTCCTGTACGACGAGGCGGGGATCGCCGAGCGCACGGGGGTCACCCCTGCCCAGTACCCCCAGTACGCCGCGCTGCGCGGCGACCCGTCCGACAACCTGCCCGGCGTGCCGGGGGTGGGGGACAAGACCGCCGCCCGCCTCATCAACACCTACGGCGATCTGGACGGGATCTTCGCCCACCTGGACGACCTGACCCCCAAGCTGCGGGCCAACCTGGCCGAGGCCGAGTCGACGGTGCGCACCAACGCCAAGGCCACGCCGCTGGTGCGCGAAGTCCCCCTGGAGGCGGACTTGGACCAGCTGACCATGGGCGGTTGGGACCGTGAGGAGCTGCGGCGGCTGTTCGACTTCCTCGAGTTCCGCACCCTGTGGGACCGGTTGCTGGAGGCGGTCGAGGGAGGGGAAATTGCGGCCCGGTCCGAGGTGGACGCCGGCGATGCCCTCGACCTGGTCGTGGACCCGCTGGCCTCCGCCGACGAGGCCACGCACCGCCTCGGCGCCTGGCAGGCCGCCGGCGCCGCCCTGGCCGTGTCCGGGGCCTGGGACGAGCGGGAGGGGCGTTCGCCGCTGGTCGGCCTGGCGTTCGCGTCCGCGGCAGGACCCCGGCGCGCCCGTGGTCTGGATGGGCGACTCGCTTCTGGCCGATGCGTCCGTCCTCGACGGGCTGGGTCGGTTGTTCGGCCCGGGCGGCGCCGACATCTCCGCCCACGACGCCAAGGCCCTCATGCGGGGTCTGGCCGTGCTGGGCGTGGACTTTTCCCATCTGCAACTCGACACCGTCGATCGCCGCCTACCTGGTGGACCCGGCCGGCGACCAGTACCTGCTCGAGGACCTGGCCACCCGCTACGCCCACCTCGACCTCAGCGGCCCCGAGGCGCCGCCCGCCGGCCAGCTGGACTTGGCCGGCGGCGGAGCCGACGCCGCCGACGTGGCCGCCCGACGAGCCGCCGCCGTCGCCCGCCTGGTCGAGCCCTTGTCGGCCGCCTTGTCGGCGCGGGGCATGTCCGCCCTGTACGACGAGGTCGAACGCCCGCTCGTGCGGGTGCTGGCCAAGATGGAGCTCGCCGGCATCCGCGTCGACGTCGAGGGTTTGCGCACGCTCGCCGCCGAGCTGTCGGAGGAGGCCAAGAAGCTGGAGGCGGAGATCCAGGATCTCGCCGGCGAGCCGTTCGTGGTCAACTCCACCAAGCAGCTGCGCGACATCCTCTTCGTCAAGCTCGGCCTCAGCCCCCAGAAGCGGACCAAGACCGGTTTCTCGACCGACGCCCAGTCGCTGGAGAAGCTCCGCGGCCAGCACCCCATCATCGAGGCGCTCCTCCGCTACCGGGAGGTGGAGAAGCTGCGCTCCACCTACGGCGAGAGCCTGCTCGCCGAAGTCGCCCCCGACGGGCGCATCCACGCCACCTTCAACCAAACCGTGGCCCGCACCGGGCGGCTGTCCTCTGACCAGCCCAACCTGCACAACATCCCGGTACGGTCCGAGGAGGGGAGGCGGTTCCGCAGCTCGTTCATCCCCGCTGCCGGGTGCCGGCTGCTCGTCGCCGACTACAACCAGATCGAGCTGCGGGTCATCGCCCACCTGGCCGAGGATCCCGGCCTGGTCGATGCCTTCACCACCGGGCTCGACATCCACACCGCGACCGCCTCGCGCATCTACGGGGTGGAGCCGGCGGACGTCACCATCGCCATGCGCTCCAAGGCCAAGATGGTCTCCTACGGGCTGGCCTACGGCATGGAGTCCTACGGCCTGGCCCAGCGCCTTGCCGTGCCCGTCGACGAAGCCGCCCAGATCCTGGCCGCCTACTTCGAGGGGTTCCCCAACGTCCGGGCGTACATGGACCGGGTGGTGGCCGAGGCCCGCGACCGGGGCTACACCGAGACCCTGTTCGGCCGGCGCCGGCTCATCCCCGAGCTGCAGTCCGGTCGGTACCAGGTGCGGGCCGCCGGCGAGCGCCAGGCCATGAACGCCGGCATCCAGGGACTGGCCGCCGACATCTTCAAAGTGGCCCTCGTGCGCCTCGACGCCCGGCTCGAAGAGGGCGGCCTGGCCAGCCGGGTGGTCCTCCAGGTGCACGACGAGGTGATCCTCGAGGTCCCGCCCTCGGAGGAGGCGGCCGCCGAGGAAGTGGTGACCGCCGCCATGGCCGGCGCCGTCGAGCTACGGGTGCCGCTGTCGCTCAACCTTTCCTGGGGCGACACCTGGGCCGACGCCAAGGGCTAGCCCCGGGGTCGCCCGGGCGGGCGCCGGGTGGCGTGCGCTCGGCGGTTGTGTGCACTTCTTCGCCCATGGCCGGGGGGCCGGCGGATCTTGCGCGCAGTTGAGGCCGCCCACGGACCATCTTCTGCACGCAACGCGACAACTGGCCGCGACAACTGCCCGCAACCACGGCCACAACCACTGCGCACGAGCCGCTGCCCCGGCCGCCGGCGCCGAGCCGCCGCCCCGGCCCCGAGCGTTCAGACCGCCGGCGCCCGCCCCCACCCGGCGAGGTAGGCGGGCACGGCCGCGCCGACGTCTGCGTCGCGCGCCAAGGGGTCGGCGGTGGCGACGGTACCCACCGGGATCACGCCGGACCACACGCCGTTGACCCGGTCGGCGTCGATGGTCTCGACCGGCGGGCCCGAGCGGGACTTGGCCGACCACGACTCCATGACCATCTCGACCACGGCCGTCTTCCGCAGCTCGGCGTCGCTCGGTTGGCGGGCGTCCTTCCAGCGTCCCGGGGCGAGGTGGTCGACGACGTGCCGCAACGCCTCCCGCTTCTCCTCCGGGTCGGTCAGCGGCCGGAGGGGACCGAACACCGCGGCCGACCGGTAGTTGAACGAGTGGCTGAACACCGACGCCGCAAACACCGCTCCGTCCACGATCGTCGCCGTGGCGCACACCCGCTCCGGAGGCCCGGCCGGCGCCAACAGACCCGCCGCCGGCGAGCCGTGCAGGTACAGCCGGTCGCCGGCACGCCCGTGGGTCATGGGGAGCACCACAGGGTCGTCGCCGCGCACCGCGCCCACGTGACAGATGAGCGCCTCGTCGAACACCGCCGCCACCTGGTCGAAGTCGTAGCCGGCTCGTTCGGGGTGGCGACGGACGCGAGCGAGGGGAGAAACGGGCGGGCTCATGGCCGCCAGTTTGACCAAGGCGCCGGCCCCGCGCCCAGGACTTTGGCCCCCGGGGCGGCGCCAGCCCGGTCGGTAGGCTGCGGGGCCATGTCCGCAGGTTCGCCCTCCGACGCCGTGGCGCCGGGGCCCGACGCCGCCCCGCCGGAGCGCTACGACGGGCGTTTGGCCGCGGCGATCGAGCGCCGTTGGCAACGGCGCTGGCTCGAGGACGGAACATTTGTGGTCCCGCGGGTGACCGCGGGCGACAAGTTCTTCCTCCTGGACATGTTCCCGTACCCGTCGGGCGAGGGGCTGCACGTGGGCCACCCGCTCGGCTACATCGCCACCGACGTGTACGGGCGCTACCTGCGCATGCGGGGCCGGCGGGTCCTGCACACGCTGGGCTTCGACGCCTTCGGGCTGCCGGCGGAGCAGTACGCGGTGCAGACGGGCACCCACCCGCGGGCCACGACGGAGGCCAACATGGGCCGCTACCGGGCTCAGATCGACCGTCTGGGCCTGGCCCACGACCCGACGCGGTCGGTGGCGACCACCGACCCGGGGTTCTACCGGTGGACCCAGTGGATCTTCCTGCAGATCTACAACGCCTACTACGACGAGGAGGAGGGGAAAGCCAAGCCCATCGCCGAGCTGGTCTCGGCGTACGCATCGGGCCGCCGCGCCACTCCCGACGGCCGGGCGTGGCCCGAGCTGACCAGCGCCGAGCAGGCGGAGGCGTTGGATGCCCACCGGCTGGCCTACCGGGCCCGGGTCCCGGTCAACTGGTGTCCGGGCCTGGGTACGGTGCTGGCCAACGAGGAGGTCACCGCCGACGGACGTTCCGAACGGGGCAACTACCCGGTGTTCCGCCGCGAGCTGACCCAGTGGATGATGCGGATCACCGCCTACGCCGATCGCCTGCTCGCCGACCTCGACGTGCTCGATTGGCCGGTGTCGGTGAAGACGATGCAGCGCAACTGGATCGGCCGTTCGACCGGGGCCACCATCCGCTTCCCGGTGCTCGGCGCGGCCCCGGCCCGAGCGGCCGAGAGCGGGGTGACGGACATCGAGGTGTTCACCACCCGCCCCGACACCCTCTTCGGCGCCACCTACATGGTCCTGGCCCCGGAGCTGGATCTGGTGGATCGCCTCGTTGCCGACGCCTGGCCGGAGGTCGACGGGAGCCCCCCGCCGGCGAGCTGGACCGGGGGAGCGGCCACGCCGGTGGAGGCGGTGGCCCGCTACCGGCGGGCGGCGTCGGCCCTCCCCGAGCGCACCCGCCAGTCCGAGGCGCGGGACAAGACCGGCGTGTTCACGGGCGCCTTCGCCCGCAACCCGGCCACCGGCGAGGCCATGCCCGTGTTCGTGGCCGACTACGTGCTGGCCGGGTACGGGACCGGGGCCATCATGGCCGTGCCCGCCCACGACCAGCGCGACTTCGAGTTTGCCGCATGCCTTCGGCCTGGCCGTCCGCCAGGTGGCGACGCCGGCCGGGCGACGCCGCCGTGGAGGACTGGGCGGACGCGTGGACGGCCGACGGCACGGTGGTCAACTCGACCAACGACGACGTCTCGCTCGACGGGCTCGCGGTCGAGGAGGCCAAGGTGAGGATCGTCGCCTGGTTGGAAGCCTCCGGCCACGGCAAGGGGAGCGTGACCTACAAGCTGCGGGACTGGCTCTTCAGCCGCCAGCGCTACTGGGGCGAGCCGTTTCCCATCGTCTACGACGACGACGGGCGGGCGCACGCCCTGCCCGACGAGATGCTCCCCGTCGAGCTGCCCGACGTCGCCGACTACCGGCCCGCGGTCTACGACCCCGAGGACGTCGACACCGAGCCCGAGCCGCCGCTGGCCCGGGCGACCGACTGGGTGGAGACCACCCTCGACCTGGGCGACGGCCCCCGGCGCTACCACCGGGAAGCCAACACCATGCCCCAGTGGGCGGGGTCGTGCTGGTACGAGCTGCGCTACCTGGACCCTGACAACGACCAGGAGCTGGTCGCTCCCGACCTGGAGCGGTTCTGGATGGGACCGCAGGGCGACGGGGACCCGGGCGGCGTGGACCTGTATGTCGGTGGCGTGGAGCACGCCGTGCTCCACCTGCTCTACGCCCGCTTCTGGCACAAGGTGCTGTTCGACCTGGGTCACGTGTCCAGCTGGGAGCCGTTTCGCCGGCTGTTCAACCAGGGCTACATCCAGGCCTATGCCTACGTGGACGACCGGGGGTTCTACGTGCCGGCCGAGGAGGTCGTCGAGGACGGCGACGGCTGGTCCTACCGGGACGCCGCCGTGTCCCGCCGCTACGGGAAGATGGGCAAGTCGCTGCGCAACGCCGTCACCCCCGACGAGATGGCCGACCGCTACGGGGCCGACACGCTGCGGCTGTACGAGATGTCGATGGGGCCCCTCGACGTGTCCCGACCTTGGGAGACGCGCGCCGTGGTCGGCTCCCAACGCTTCTTGCAGCGGGTGTGGCGCAACCTCCTCGACGAGCAGACCGGGAAGGCCACCGTGGTCGACACCGGCCCCGCGCCCGACACCCTGCGGGTGCTGCACGCCACCATCGACGGCGTCGGGCGGGACATGGACGGCCTGCGGCTGAACACGGCGATCGCCAAGCTCATCGAGCTCAACAACCACCTGACCGGGCTGCCCGCCGTGCCCCGCGACGTGGCCGAGGCCCTGGTGTTGATGCTGGCGCCGTTCGCCCCCCACGTGGGCGAGGAGTTGTGGTCCCGTCTGGGCCACGACGAGACGCTGGCCTACCACGCCTTCCCGGTCGCCGACCCGGACTGGCTGCGCCACGAGACGGTCGCCTACCCGGTGCAGGTCGACGGCCGGGTGCGCGCCACCGTGGAAGTCGACGCCGGCGCCGGCGAGGACGCGGTGCGAGAAGCGGCCCTCCTTCATCCCAACGTTCGGGCTCACGTGGCGGACAAGACCATCGCCCGGGTGGTGGTGGTACCAGGGCGCATTGTCAACGTCGTCACCGGCTGAATGGTGCCCGGCCGGGTAGATCAGCGGTGATGACGCACACGCCCGTGGTCGCCAGCCTGTTCGGCCAACCATCCGGCGAGGGCTGGAAGCAGGTCATCGAGCTGGTGGTCGCTTTCGTCCTCTGCTCGCTGATCGGGCTGGAGCGCGAGATCCGCCAGAAGAGCGCCGGCCTGCGCACCCACGCCCTGGTCGGCCTGGGGGCGGCGCTGTTCGTCCTGGTCAGCAAGTACGGCTTCACCGACGTGCTGGCCCCGGGACGCGTGGTGCTCGACCCCTCCCGGGTGGCGGCCCAGATCGTGTCGGGCGTCGGTTTCATCGGCGCCGGCCTGATCTTCGTGCGCCGCGACGCGGTGCGCGGCCTGACCACCGCGGCCACGGTGTGGATCAGCGCGGCGATCGGGGCGGCCAGCGGCGCCGGCCTGCCGCTCCTGGCCCTGGCCGTCACCGTCGGCTTCTTCATCGTTGCCGTCGGCTTCCAGCCGCTCGTCCGGCGTCTGCCGCGGTCGCGCTTCGCAGTGTCCGCCATACGGGTGCAATACCTCGACGGTCGGGGCCTGCTGCGCGCCATCCTCGGCGAGGTCACCGGGCAGGGGTTCCGGGTGGCCGAGCTGGACACCTCCACGGCCGACTCGTCCGGCGACGTCGTCGAGGTCACGCTGCTGGTGCAGGGCACGGGTTCGGTCGACGCCCTCACCACCTCGCTGTCGGAGATCGACGGGGTGCGCTCCGCCGCCGGCGGCGACGCCAACATCATCAGCGAGTCGTGAGCGCGGCCCCTAGGGCGCCGGGGGCGCCAGCGCCGGCGGCGCCGGCGGGGCGGTGACCGAGGTGGAGGGCGCGCCGGGCGGCGCCCCGGTCCCGAGGGCGGCGGCGAGCATCGACAGGTACAGGCTGAGGATGGAGTTGCCGTAGATCGGCGAGCTGGCCCACACGCCGGTGAGCGACTGCCAGGTGCCGCAGCAGCCGCGCACGGACTGGCCTTCCGGAGCCACCTGGGCGACGGCCGGCGGGCTGGCCAGCTGGGCGGTGCTGAGCGACGGGTCGGCGTAGGCCCGGAGCAGCTGGATCTGGCCCCGCACGCCGAGCAGGGGGGAGGGGAACGGCAGCCCGCTGGGGCAGAGGTCGCAGTGGCCGATGCCGGCGTAGTTGTTGGCCGCGACGGCGTCGGGTGAGGCGAAGCCCCCCGTCTCGAGCACGGCCTGGGCGAAGGCGATGTCGCCGCGTACCCCCTCGGCCTGGCCTTCGCTCAGGTACCACTGGGCCAGCTGGAGGATCGGGGTCGACGTCGAGTCCGCGTAGCCCTGGGCGTTGAACCAGCTGACGAGCTCGGCCGCGGTGAGCGCCGCCGGGCCGAGGATGGAAGGCGACGCGTCTCCGGCCGGGCGCGGCCGGGCCAGCGGCGGACCGCTCAGGGCGGCCAGCGCGGCGGTGAGGCTGTTCTGATCGGTGGTCAGCTGCTGGCCCGCCGTGGCCGCCGTCTGGGTGTCGCGCGCCACGACGTCCCGCTGGGTCTGCAGCGATTGGGCCGCGCTCGATGCCTGCTGGTTGGCGTTGCTCAGGTCGGTGGTGTCGCGCGAGACCGCGGTGGTCAGCTGCTGCACCTGCTTGGCCGTCTGGGCCTGACGGGCGGCGTCGAGCTGGGCGGTGTGGTCGATCGCCCCCACGGCGTCGCCGAAGTAGACCTGACCGGCGTCGTTCTCCTGGGCCTGTTGGAGCTGGTCGGAGAGGCCCAGGCTGGGCGCCCCCGAGATCCCCGACCCGGCGCCGGCGGTCGGCAGGTTCTGGGTCGCCGGCGTCGGCGGCCCCTCGTAGATCTGCACGGCGATGGTTCGCAGCTGCTGCCGGTCGGCGTCGACCGCGGCGTTGGCGCGCTGGTTGGCGCTGACCGCCAGGCGCTGGGCCGCCTCGTCGGACTGCAGGGTCTGGGTGGAGTGGGTGACCGCCGCGGTGGAGTTGGTGGCCTGCTGCTGGTCGCCGGCGAGGGCCTGCTGGTCGCGTCCCAGGGTGGTCTGGGCCGAGCTCACGGCCCGCTGGTCGGCGTCGATGGCAGCCTGATGCTCCCGCTTGACCAGGTTCATCTGGTCGGTGGTGATGGCGGCCATGTCGACGGGCGGCGCCGCCGGTGCGGTGGAGGTCGACGACGTGGGCCCCGGCGCCGACCCCGACGTGGGCACCGACGGCGGCACCGATGGCGGGGTGGTGGCCGGGCCGGAGTTGCCGGTGGAGGTACTGGGCCCGGGCGGGGCGGCCGTCGCGGTGGTTGCGGGGGCGACGAGGCTGGCCGCCGCCCATGACGCCAGACCGAGGACGGCGACGGCGGCGCGGGCGCGCGGGCAGCGCCGGACCCCCAGCTGGTACGCACCCACCCCCCAAGATTGCTCGATGGCGGCGGTGAGGTGGGGCCGCCTCGTGGCCCCGCGCCGGCCGAATACGCTCTGGCCATGGGGAACGACGCCGACCGGCCGCCCGACTGGGCGGCGGTGCGCCGCAACCGGGCGGGGGTGCGGCACGCCTGCGCCGACCTCGAAGGGGCGCTGGCCGAGGTCTCGCGCCAGAACCCCCGCCGGTGGGCCCAGGGCGTCGAAGCCGCGCTCGATGCTCTGCGCGTCGCCTTCGATCGCCATACTGCGGCCAACGAGGCCGAGGACGGGCTGCTGGCCGAGATGGTCGAGGTGAGCCCGCGCCTGGCCCATCAGGCCGACCTGCTGCGACGGGACCACCGCAGTCTCCGCGCCGAGATCGACGACCTGGCGGCGCGCACGCTTCGTCGCCGTCGATGCGGGGACGGTCGACGCCGTGCGGGCCCGGGCCCTCGACCTGCTGCGCCACATCTCCGAGCACCGCCACCTCGGCGTGGAGATCGTCCACGAGGCCTACCTGGTCGACATCGAAGCCGCCGACTAACCCGCCTGGACCGGCGGCGCTACTCGAGGACCCGCCGAGTGGGTCGCTTGGGCCGGCTCGTCAGGCGCACCAGCGCGGTCGTCTCCGCCACCGGCCGGCCCACGGTGTGGCTGGTGCGGCCGACCGCCTCGCTCACCGCCCCGGCGACGGTGGGCAGGGGATGGTCGCCGTCGACCTCGAGCAGGGCGTCGACATGGATGGCCGGATCCTGGTCGACCAGGCCGACGGCGGCCCGCTCGACCCCTTCGATGCGGCCCAGGTCGACCTCCAGTGCCCGGCGCACGCCGCTGACCCGCACGATCGTCCGCCCGCGGCCGGTGCGGGCGCGGTAACGCAGATCGGCGAGGCGGGCGCGCCGGGGCCGGGGCCGGCGCAGCTGGAAGAGGGCCAGGACGGCGCCGATGAGCACGGCGGCGGCGGCCACCCCGCCGGCGATGGCGAACGAGGTGTCGCCGCCCTGGTTCCAATGGCGCACCAGGGCGGGGCTGAGGATGGCGGTGTGTTGGCGGCGGCTGCCGAACGCGCCCTGGGACAGGGCCAGCCCGCCGGCGCCGACGACGACGAACACGACCGACACCACCGTCCAGCCGACGCGGTTGGCTCGTCCTCTCATGGCGTGGGTGCCGGGTCGGGTCGGCTACCGGCGGTGCGCTCGTCGAGGCGGGATTTCGACCGCTTCTGGGGGATGGGTCGCAGGCGGATGCGCACCTCGGACGGCTGGGGCGCGCCGACCCTCGCCAGCGCGGCGCGCGCCGTGCGCTCGACCTCGGCCCGGATGTCGGGCGGTCCCGTGCCCCTCAGGTCCAGCCGCCACGCCCCGTTCCGGTAGGCGAGGGTGGCGTGCATCGCCTGGCAGGGCGTGGCCGCGACCACCTCGTGGGCGAGTCTGGCCTGGAGGGCGCGTCGTTGCGCCATCCACAGCTGGTCGGCGGGAAGCCCGGTGAGGGACAGCTCGAGGGTGGGGCGCGACCGGCGCCACAGCTCGGCCACCAGCAGCACCACGCCGGCGGCGGTGATGGCCGCGAAGGTGATGACGACGGGCGTGGCCGACCAGTTGGTCGTGCGCAGGGTGTGGATCCACTCGTGGCCGGGGATCCACACGAAGCCGTCGTCCAGGCCGGTCGAGACGGCCTCGACGGCGCCGATGACGCCGACGCCGACCAGAGCCACGCCGGCCAGGAACGACAGCAGGCGGTTGAAATAGCGCATCAGGCGCCTTCGGCCGTTCCCGGCCCCGGGCCGGGCTCGTCCGGGGCCATCTTCGAGCACGATGTCTTCGATCCGCACGAACACACCGCGCTCGTCGCCCAGGGCGCGCAGGGCCTCGGTGACCTGGCGGCGCACGTCCTCGAGCAGGGGCGGCAGCGGCACGCGGTCGGCGACCACGTGCACGTCCACCCGGTCCTCGCCCAGGCGCACCCCGACGATGGCGCCGCCGGGGGCCAGGGTGGACACCGGCGGGAGCGCCGG
This sequence comes from uncultured Actinomycetota bacterium, assembly GCA_963757175.1. GTDB lineage: Bacteria > Actinomycetota > Acidimicrobiia > Acidimicrobiales > Palsa-688 > CAVWQR01. Next base: position 97,951 of record CAVWQR010000005.1, read on the forward strand.
CCCCGGCGACAGATCGGCCACGCCGGCGACGGCCCTCGCCGCGGCGGCGACGCGTCTCGGCCACCCGGGCGCGCGAGGGGGCGGTGTCCGCCACGGGCGTCACTCCACGCGGCTGGGGCCGGTGTCGGCCTCGTCACCCTCCAGGTGCAGGTCGTCGACGGTGATGTTGACCTCGACCACCTCGAGCCCGGTCATGGCCTCGATGCGCTCGATGACGTTGGCCCGGACCGACTCGGTGACCTCGACCAGGTCCTGGCCGTACTCGGCGACGACGTCGATGTCCACCGCTGTCTGCCGCTCGCCGACCTCGACCGAGACGCCTTTGGTGGACGTCTCGGTGGACGAGCCGGGTATCCGCGACCGGATGCCGGCGATGGCCCGGGCCAGGCCCCGGCCCAGGGTGTAGACGCCCGGGATCTCCCGGGTGGCCAGGCTGGCGATCTTGGCCACCACCAGGTCGGCGATCTGCGTGGTGCCCCGGTCGGTCTTCAGCCGGGCGTTGGCGCCCGACACCGGCGGGCTGGACGGGGCGCGCCGGTCGGGGAGGGGCGTCGGCGCCTCGGCATCGCCGGTCGTGGTGCCGGTCGTGGTGGGAGTGCTCGAAGCGGTAGCGGCGGTTTCGGGCACGGGGACCTCCTGGGCTCGTGGCGCGTTCGGCGTGATCGCCGTTCGGCCCCGTCCTACCCGCCTGGGCCCGATGCGACGCCGAGGTCGCGGGCCACAGGTCCCGGTGACGGCCCGTCACCCCGTCGGTGCGGGGAGCGGGGTGTCCTCGGACAGGCCGATGCGGCGGTGGAAACGGCGCAGGGGCGCCGGCGACCACCAGTTGGCGTCTCCGGCGAGGCGCATGAACGCGGGCACGAGGACGCCGCGCACCAGGGTGGCGTCCACCAGGATGGCGAGCCCGGTGCCGATCCCGAACAGCTGGATGAAGCTCACCCGCGACAGGGCGAAGGCGAAGAACGACACGGCCAGGATGCCCGCCGCCGTGGTCATGATCCTTCCCGTGCGGGCCAACCCGCCGACCACCGCCTCCTCGTTGGAGGCGCCGGCGACGTGGAGCTCCTTGATGCGCGACAGCAGGTAGACCTCGTAGTCCATGGACAGTCCGAAGGCGATGCAGAACAGCAGCACGGGCATGGCGGTGTTGGTCGGTGACGGGGTGAAGCCGAGCAGACCCGACAGGTGCCCCTCCTGGAAGATCCACACCATGGCGCCGAGCACCGCGGTCAGGTTGAGGGCGTTGAGGACCAGCGCCTTGATGGGCAGGACCACGCTGCCGGTGAACAGGAACAGCACCACGAAGGTGACGAGGACGACCAGGGCCACGGCGAGAGGGATGCGGCTGGCCAGGTCGTGCTTCTGGTCGACGAAGGAGGCGGCCTGGCCGCCCACGTAGGCCGTGGTCCCCGCAGGCGGCGGCAGGGCGCGCGCCTCGTGGACCAGGTTCGCCGCCGCCCCGCTGAGCGGGTCCGGGGCGATCACGGCCGAGAACCACGTGGCCTCGGGGCTCTGATGCTCGGTCAGGGACACGACTCCCGGCAGCCGGGCGATGGACGCGCCGTAGCGGGCGGCGGCGGGCGGGCTGAGCGCCGACGAGGTGACCACGTCGAGCGTGTCGTTGGCGCCGCTGGCGAAGCCGGCGCGCACCGCGGTGTCCACCTGGCGGGCCGGGGTCGACGCCGGGACCACCCGGTCGTCCGGCGGGCCGAAGTGGACGCTCAGGAACGGCGTTCCCACCGCCAGCAGGAGGATGAGCACGGGCACGCCGGCGGCGACCGGCCGGCGCATGACCGCCTGGCCCACCCGCCGCCAGAACGGCGACTCGACGTCGCGCGTCAACGCCCGCCGGCGGATGGGCGCGGCGTTCACCCGCTCGCCGAGGAGCGCCAGCACCGACGGCAGGACGATCACCGCAGCCAGGGTGCCGACCACGACCACGGCCACGCCGGCGTAGGCGAACGAGCGCAGGAAGTAGATGGGGAACACCAGCAGGGTGGCCAGGGCGGCGGCGACGGTCGCGGCGGAGAACACCACCGTGCGACCGGCCGTCTCCACCGTGCGCCGGACGGCGTCGGGCGGGGCCAGCCCGGCGCCGAGCTCCTCCCGGTAGCGGTTGACGATCAGCAGGGCGGAGTCGATCCCCAGACCCAGCCCCATGGCCGTGGTCATGTTGAGCGAGTAGGTGCTCACGTCGGTGAACTCCGACAGGCCGAACAGCACCGCCAGGGTGGCCAGGATGGCGCACACGCCGGTGATGAGCGGGAGCAGGGCGGCCACCACCGACCCGAACGACAACAGCAGCAGCACCATGGTGATGGGAACGGCGAGGCCCTCGGCCTTGGCCAGGTCCTTGCCGATCTGGGTGGAGATGGCGTTGTTGACCGCCGACGTACCGCCGGCGCCCACGGTGACCGGCCCCCCGGCGCCGGCGCCGACGGTGTGATGGCTGACCAGCGCCTTGGTCCGGGTGGCCACCTGCTTGTCGGTGCCGGCCACGTCGACGATCACCAGGGCCTGGCGCCCGTCGTGGCTGCGCAGCTGGGGGGCGTGGGTGGCCCAGTAGGAGGTAACGGCGGCGACGCCGGGCTGGCCGGTCAGGCTGGCCGCCAGCTGGTCGCCGGCGGCGGCGACCGCAGGGGAGTCCACGCTGCCCTGGCGGGCGGTGACCAGGAACACCAGGTTGGGGGCGGCCTTGAAGTCGGCGTCCAGGCGGTTGGCCACCTGTTGGGAGGGCGACGACGGGCTGGTGAAGCCGGCGCCGAGCAGGCGGCCGGGGGCGCGGATGCCCACGGCGGCGCAGATGATGAGCAGCACCCCGGCGACGAGCAGGACCCGCTTGGGTCGGGCGGTGACGAGGTGGCCGATGCGTGCGAACACGGGATCTCCTCGGGGCGCGGGCCGGGCCGTTGGTCGCCATCGTCGCGTGACGCCTGCTCACCGTCAAGACGGATTCTCTCTAAAGTGACAAGTGTTACGGTGGTGGCATGACGGATGCCCGGCCCGACCCGGAGCTGGACGCCGCCGACCTGCCCGGCCGGCGCCAGCGGGTGCGCAACGCCACCGTGGCCGAGATCAAACGGCTGGCCTGGGACCAGATCGCCACCGGCGGGCCCGCCGCCCTGTCGCTGCGCGCCCTGTCGCGCCAGATGGGCATGACCGGATCGGCCATCTACCGCTACTTCTCGGGGCGAGAGGCGCTGCTGACCGCCTTGATCACCGACGGCTTCGCCTCGCTGGCCGACGCCCTCGAAGCCGCCGAGGCCGGCCTGGACGACGAGGTGGACGCGGCCGAGCGTTGGCTGGGGACGGCGCGGGCCTACCGGAGCTGGGCCAAGGCCCACCCGACCGAGTACGCGCTGATCTTCGGAACCCGCTCGCCACACGTCGAGGACCCGGGCGAGGCGGTCCAGCGCCAGCACCGTCGCGGCGTCGACGTGCTGTTCCGGGTCATGCAGTCCTGCGTGGCCGAGGGCCGCGCCGACCTGGCCGAGCAGGAAGCCACGCTGACCCCGGCGCTGCGGGCGCAGCTGGAAGCGTGGCGGCGGGGCGACGCCCTCGACCTGCCGGCGGCGGCGCTGGCCGGGTGCATGACGGCGTGGACCCAGCTGCACGGGATGCTGTCCCTGGAGCTCTTCGGCGGCTTCCCGCCGTGGCTCCAGCCCCTCGACGAGCTGTTCGACCAGCAGATGCGCCACGTCGTGGCGCGCATCGGCGTCAGAACCGGGTGATCTCGCCGGCCGGGGCCATGGCGATGTGGGGGTCGGCGGCCGGGCGCAGCGCCCGCAGCAGGGCGTCGAGGTCGGGCAGCGGGATGGCGACGCAGCCGGCGGTGGGCTGGCCGGTGTCGACGTGCAGGAAGATGCCCGAGCCGGCGCCGGCGACGACCGGGTCGGCGTTGTAGTCGATCACCGCGAAGCTCGGGTAGGGGGCGGTTTCCGTCCACAACGCCTCGCTGCCGCCGCCGAAGGGCGGATTCTGTCCGCACGGCACGTGCTGGAAGGTGTTGTACGCCGGCGAGGTCGGGTCCTCGTCCCACCAGTCGCCGCACACCAACGGGTGGTAGGCGTAGGCCACCCCCGGGTCGGGGGCGTTGCCGTACATGACCGGGCCGATGCTGTAGATCCCCGTGGGCGTGCTGTCGTCGCCTTCCACGTGATGGTCGGAGAAGCCGCTGGCGCCGATCAGCCCCGGCCACGGCCCGCCGGCCACCGCCCAGCACGTCCCGGCGCGCTGCCACAGGGTCGACGGTGACCGCGTCGGTGGCGGAGGAGGCGGCCTCGGCGGTGATCAGCTGGGTGCCCCCGCCCGTCGACGCCAGGTCGGCGGCCAGCCCGGGCGCACACGCCGGCGTCGTCGTCGCCACCGGAGCCGCGGTGGTGGGGCGGCGTGGTGGCCGGGGCGGTCGACGCCGGCGGCAGGGCGGGCGCCGTCGCCGGCGGCACGGTGGTGGGTGGGGCCGTCGTGGTGGTGGCCGACGACGGGGGCGCGGCGAGGTGGGAGACGGCGACCCGCGCCGCGCCGGCGGGGTGCGAAGCACCGCAGGCGCCGGCGGCCAGCGCGAACGCGGCGGCCAACACCGCAGTCCTAGGCTTCCCGGACATCGGGTCCATCCTCTCTGCGCACGCCCGGCGCGGTCGACGATACCGGCCCGTCGGCGGCCTTCTCGGCGCCGCACTCCTCTCCGTCGGGGCGGTGGCGTGCGGGAGCGGCAGCGCCCATCGGCACGGCGCCGCCCCCGGCCCCGGCCCCGCCCGCCACGTCCGGCACCACGGCCACCACCACGGCCACCACAGTCCCGGCCACGGTGCCCGGCATCACCACGCCGCCGGCGACGCCGCCGCCCACCACGGCGACCGTCGGCGCCACCACCGCGGCGGCGCCGACGACGGCGCCACCCACGACCGCGGCGGCGGCCTTCTCGGCCACCACCAGCCCCGTCACCGCCGCCGACGTGCCCGCCACGTGGCGGCCGGGGTGCCCGGTGAGCCCCTCCCAGCTGGTGATGCTGCACCTGAGCTACTGGGGCTTCGACGGCCAGGCCCACCAGGGCGCCATGGTCGTCAACGCCGCCGTCGGCGACCAGGTGACCGGCATCTTCCGCACCCTGTTCAATGACCGCTTCCCGATCTTCGAGATGGTTCCCGAGGACTTCTACGGCGGCAACGACAACGCCGCCGCCGCGGCCGACGACACCTCCGGGTTCAACTGCCGCGACGCGGTGGCGCCGGGCCCGCCGCAGTGGTCAGTGCACGCCTTCGGCGAGGCCATCGACGTCAACGACGTGCAGAACCCCTACGTCGACGGGTCCACCGTCATCCCGCCCGCCGGGTCGGCCTACCTCGACCGGTCCGACGTGCGCCCGGGCATGGCCGAGCCGGGCGGACCGCTCAACCAGGCGTTCGCCGCCGCCGGCTGGCAGTGGGGCGGGCGCTGGGCGACGGGCACCGACTACCAGCACTTCTCGCTCACGGGCGGCTGACCGCCTCGGCGGACACGAACCAGTTGTGGCCGAACGGATCCCGCACCTTGCCCATGCGGGTGCCGTAGGCGTCGGCCACCGGCCGGAGGATCTCGGCGCCGGCGGCGGCCGCGGCGGCGACCACGGCGTCGGCGTCGGTCACGGTGAGGTACAGCTGCACGGTGGTGGCGCCGAGGGAGCTCGGGTTGCGGACGTCCTCGGGCGGGTGCTCGCCGGCGACGCGGACGATGCTGTCACCGATGGCGAGCTCGGCGTGGCCGACGCTGCCGTCGGGCATGACGATGGGCTCGCCGACCAGGCGGGCGCCGAACGCCCGCTGGTAGAAGTCGATGGCGGCCCACGGGTCGTCGACGGAGAGGTAGGTCTCGACCCGGGCGATGGTCGGGAACCGAGGGGAAAGACGACGCCAGGCGCCGGCGGAGCTCCTCGGCGAACTCGGCCCTCGGAGCCAACGGGGCGCCGTCGCAGCCGCAGGACGCGTCGAACGGATCAGCCATCGTCGGAGCTCTCTTCGTAGGCGCGCCGGAAGGCGACGCGCGCCCGGACCAGCAGCGCTTCGGTGGCGTGCACGGTGCGACCCAGCTGCTCGGCCACCTCGGGGACCGGGAGGCCGTCGAGGTAACGCAGGGTCAGGGCGGCGCGGTGGTGGCCACCGAGGCGGGCCAGCACCTCGTGGGCGCGGGCCCGGTCGAGGGGGGCGTCCCACGGATCCTCGGCCTCGGCCGCCTCGGCTTCCAGACGGTTCCACCGCCGTTCTTCGCGTTCGGTCCGCCGCCAGTGGTCGACCAGCTTGTGCCGGGCCACGCCGATGAGCCAGCGCACGCTGAGATCGGGGGGCGGTTGGCGCACGGCCGCCAGGAACGTCTCCGCGGTCAGGTCCTCGGCCGTGGCCTGTCCCCGCAGCGGGGGAGCAGGTACCGTAGACCTCGGGGAGCGCCCGGGGGTAGAGCGCCAGGAGCGGCTGGTGCGCCTCCACGCCCGTATCATCGCTCGTCGATGCCGCCCTCCGACGGGCCTTCTCCTAGCTCCCGCCCCCGCCGGCCGCTCGGGGAGGTGGTTCGAAGCCATCGCCGACCACGCCGGCGCCGCCTACCTGCGCTACTCGTTCACCAAGGGAACCGACCAGGAGGTGGGCTTCCTCGTCGACACCCTCGGCCTGCGCCCCGGGCAGCGGGTCCTCGACGTCGGCTGCGGCCCCGGCCGCCACAGCCGGGCCCTGGCCGAGCGGGGCCTGTGGGTGGTGGGCCTGGACATCTCGGCCTCGTTCCTCGCCATGGCGGGCGAGGGGCACTGGACGCGTGGCGACGCCCGACGGCTGCCTTTTCCCCACTCCTCCTTCGACGCGGCGATCTGCTTGTGTCAGGGCGGCTTCGGCCTGCTGGGCGGGATCGACGACGTCGCCGTCATCGACGAGCTGGCCCGCGTGCTGCGCTCGGGCGCGGTCGCCGCCGTGTCCGCCTTCTCCGCCTACTTCGCCGTCCGCCACCTCGAGGACGGCGACACCTTCGACGCCGCCCTCGGCGTGAACCACGAGCGGGCCGCCGTGCGCAACCCCGCCGGCGACGAGGCGTCGTTCGACCTGTGGACCACGTGCTTCACGCCTCGCGAGCTGCGGCTGGTGGCGGCCGGGGCCGGCTTCTCGGTCGAAGGTCTGTGGGCCGTCGCCCCCGGCGCCTACGCCGCCCGTGCGCCCGATCTCGACCACCCGGAATGGCTGCTGGTGGCCCGGAAGCCGTGACCGCGACCCGGTGTAGCATTGTCGCGGCGAACCGTTCGCCCCGGCGCCGCCCACGACCGCAAGCGAGCAGCGTCCCCGCCCGGAAAGAAGGCAACCGACCGCATGTCCGACACCACCCCGACCATCACCGCCGGCGAGTCCTCGCCCGCGGAAGCCAACTTCGACGAGTCCGGGGACTACGTCCCCCGCCAGGTCGTGGCCAACGACCTCGGCTCGCAGTCGTTCGAGGACGCCATCGCCGGCACCATCGTCGAGTTCGACGACGGTGACATCGTCGACGGCACGGTGGTCAAGGTCGACAAGGACGAGGTGCTGCTGGACATCGGCTTCAAGTCCGAGGGCGTGATCCCGGCCCGCGAGCTGTCGATCCGCCACGACGTCGATCCCCACGAGATCGTTCAGCTCGGCGAGCACATCGAAGCGCTCGTCCTCCAGAAGGAGGACAAGGAAGGGCGCCTCATCCTCTCCAAGAAGCGGGCCCAGTACGAACGGGCGTGGGGCAAGATCGAACAGCTCAAGGAGCAGGACGGCGTCGTCCACGGCCCGGTCATCGAAGTGGTCAAGGGCGGGCTCATCCTCGACATCGGCCTGCGCGGCTTCCTGCCCGCCTCCCTGGTCGAGCTGCGCCGGGTGCGCGACCTGCAGCCCTACGTCGGCCGCGAGCTGGAAGCCAAGATCATCGAGCTGGACAAGAACCGCAACAACGTGGTGCTGTCCCGGCGGGCGTGGCTGGAGGAGACCCAGAAGGAGCAGCGCGACGAGTTCCTGGCCAACCTCAAGCCCGGCGAGCTGCGCCGGGGCGTGGTGTCGTCGGTGGTCAACTTCGGTGCGTTCGTCGACCTGGGCGGCATGGACGGGCTCATCCACGTCTCCGAGCTGTCCTGGAAGCACGTCGACCACCCCTCGTCGGTCGTCGCCGTGGGCGACGAGGTCGAGGTCCGGGTGCTCGACGTCGACCTGTCGCGGGAGCGCATCAGCCTGTCGCTCAAGGCCACCCAGGTCGATCCGTGGCAGGAGTTCGCCAACGCCCACCGGGTGGGCGAGCTGGTGTACGGGCGGGTGACCAAGCTCGTTCCCTTCGGTGCGTTCGTCCAGGTCGGCGAAGGCATCGAGGGCCTGGTGCACATCTCGGAGATGGCCAGCCACCACGTCGAGCTGCCCGAGCAGGTCGTCACCCCGGCCGAGGAGCTGTGGGTGAAGATCATCGACATCGACCTGCAGCGCCGGCGCATCAGCCTGTCCATCAAGCAGGCCGCCGAGGGCGGCGAGGTGGCCGCCGAGTACCGGGAGGCGTTCGGCGAGCACGCCTACGACGACCAGGGCAACTACGTGGGCCCGGCCTTGGAGTTCGAGCCCGAGTCCGAAGCCCAGGCGGCGTGGGCCGAGTACCTGGAGCAGACCGGCGGCAGCGACGAGACGGCCGACGGCGCCGCCCCCGGTGCGTCCGCGCCGCCCACGGACGCGCCCGCGCCGCCCACCGACGACGTTCCCGAGTAGCCGCCGCCTCAGCGGCCGGAGATCGACTCCTCCGGGAACTCCCCGTCGAGGAGCGCCCCGGTCTGGCCCAGCAGCTGGCGGATCTGCTCGGCCGGATAGCGGCGGTGGCCACCCGGTGTCCGCACCGACGGGATGCGCCCGCGCCGGGCCCACTCCGACACCGTCCGCTCCGACACCTGGAACAGGGCGGCGACGTCAGTGGTGCGTAACAGCTGGCTGTCCAGCCCGGCGGGAACGTCGGGGCCGAAGAGCGTGGCCAGCAACTGTCGGCGCAGCGCTTCCGGTGTCGGTTCGGTCATCAGCATCTGCCCTCTCGCTGGTGCGCGCGACCGTCCCGCTCTCGGTCCTCATGTCCACCCTGGCCGTTCGGGGCAAACAGGGCAATGGCCCAGGGGAGCTATTTGTGCGCGAGGCGAGCTAGTACGGAAGGACCAGAAGAGGAGGGTTCTCACGGCAGCCGGGCGGCTAGGTTCGCCGCCCATGCTGCTCGTCGGGCTCACCGGAGGTATCGGCTCGGGCAAGTCGACCGTGGCCGACGCACTGGCCCAGCGGGGCGCGGTCGTCGTCGACGCCGACCGTATCGCCCGGGAAGTGGTCGAGCCCGGCGGCCGCGCCTACGGACCGGTGGTCGAGCGCTTCGGCCCGGCTGTCCTCGACGCCGACAAGCGCCTCGACCGGGGCGCGCTCGCCGGCGTGGTGTTCGCCGACGAGGCCGCCCGCCGGGACCTCGACGCCATCACCCACCCGGCCATCGGCCAGGTGATGCTCGAGCGGGTCGCCGAGCACGCCGACACCGACCGGGTGGTGGTGCTGGACATCCCCCTGCTGACGCCGAAGACCCGCGACCGCTGGCCGTTTGCGGGCGTGATCGTCGTGGATGCCCCCGTGGAGGTCGCCGTGGAGCGGCTGGTGCGCTTCCGGGGCTTCGACGAGGCCGACGCCCGGGCCCGTATCGGCGCCCAGCTCGGCCGGGAGGAGCGCCGGTCGCTGGCCGACGTGGTCATCGACAACGCCGGCGACCGCGAGGCCCTCGACGCCCAGGTCGACCGCACGTGGGCGTGGATCGGCAGCTTGGACGCGGCCGGCGGTCAGGCCTGATACAGGTAGAAGAAGGTCTCCTGGTCGTCGGTGCACTCCGCGCTCCACCCGTAGGGCTGCAGCTCGGGCTCGGTCGCGGTGCCGCCGGCGGCCTCCACCCGCCGCACCGCGGCGCGGATGTCCTCCACCCGGTACATGGGCACGAGGCGCGGCCGGTCGTGGCCGCCGTGCATGCCGGTCATGGGCGCGGTATCGACGGGCCCCCAGCCGTCCTCCACGTGGCCGGGCTCGAAGGTCCAACCCAGGACGTCGCCGTAGAAGCGGCGGGCCACCGACGAGTCCCCCACCTCCATGGTGATGTAGGCCAGGTCGCCGGCCTCGACACCGTTGGCCGCCGGTCGCGGGCGGCGACCGGTAGCCGGGAGCTGGAAGGCGGCGAAGCGCACCCCTTCGGGATCGGTGGCCATGGCGGTCAGGCCCCACGGCTCCTGGGTGGGCGCCTCCGCCTGACCGCCGGCGTCGACGATGCGCTCGACGGTCTCGGCGATGTCGTCGACGGCATAGGCGGCCATCAGCGTGCTGCGCTCCACCCCGCCGGCGAAGCCGTGGTCGATGCCGCCGGGAGTCGCCGCCTGGCGGTGGCCGGTCTCGGGCCACCCGAGCACGGCGGAGAAGAAGCGCCGGGCACGCGTCTCGTCGGGCACCCACAGGGAGGTGTAGCCGACGTCGCCGTGGCGGATCGGGTCGGAGGTGGCGGCGTTGGCGGCTTCGGACGTGACGGGATCGGTCAGGTCGGACACGGTGACTCCTCGGGGTAGGGAAAGCGACCGCTGGACGCGGACGCGCAGCTGGGCGGTGAAGGTGGGGTCGGGATCGACGGGCTCGTCGGGGGCGCGCAGGGCGTCGAAGGGATCAGGCATCGGGCGGTGCCTCGTTCGTGTAGTCGCGCCGGAAGGCGATCCGGGCCCGCACGAGCAGCGCCTCGGTGGCGTGCACGGTCCGGCCCAGGACGTCGGCGACCTCGGCGACGGGGAGATCGTCGACGTAGCGGAGGGTGAGCGCGGCCCGGTGATGGGGCGACAGGCGGGCCAGCGTGGCCCGGGCGCTGAGGACGTCGAGCTGGGCGTCCCACGGGTCCTCGACGACTGCGTCCTCGGCGGCGCGGTCCTCGGCGGCCAGGGCGGCCAGGCGGCGCTCCTCGCGTCCCCGGCGGCGCCAGTGGTCGACCAGCTTGTGGCGGGCCACGCCCACCAGCCACGGGACCGACACCGTCAGCGGATCGTCCCGGCGCACGGCGTCGACGGCGGCGAGGAACGTCTGAGAGGTGAGGTCCTGGGCCTCGGCCCGGTTGCCGCAGCGGGCCAGGAGGTAGCCGTACACGCGGGGTACGGCGTGGTCGAACACGTCGACCAGCGCGGCGCCGGCGCCGCCCGCGGGGTTGCCGGCGTCGGCCGGCTGGGCGTTCACGACCCAAGTGTCGCTCGGCGGGGCACCGGTCCGACGGGGGCGCGCCGACTTTTTTGGTCCGACCTGCTCGGTACCATCGTCCCGTGCCGCCGTTCCAGGTCGTCTCGGAGTTCGCGCCCGCGGGCGACCAGCCCGAGGCCATCGCCGCCCTGTCCGAGGGGGTCGGCCGGGGGGACCGGTTCCAGACCCTGCTCGGCATCACCGGCAGCGGCAAGAGCGCCACCATCGCCTGGACCATCGAGGCGGTGCAGCGTCCCACCCTGGTCATCGCCCCCAACAAGTCGCTCGCCGCCCAGCTGGCCAACGAGATGCGCGAGTTCTTCCCCCACAACCGCGTCGAGTACTTCGTCAGCTACTACGACTACTACCAGCCCGAGGCCTACCTGCCCTCGAGCGACACCTATATCGAGAAGGACAGCTCGATCAACGACGAGATCGACCGGTTGCGCCACTCGGCCACCTCCGCCCTCCTCACCCGGCGCGACACGATCGTGGTGGCGTCGGTGTCGTGCATCTACGGCCTGGGCTCGCCGGAGGAGTACTCCCGGCGCATCCTCCACCTGGTGCGCGGCGCCGACCACGACCAGCGGGCCATTCTGCGGCGCCTGGTGGACATGCAGTACGAGCGCAACGACGCCAACCTGGTGCGGGGCAAGTTCCGGGTGCGGGGCGACACCATCGAGGTCCACCCCGCCTACGAGGAGCATGCCGTGCGCGTCGAGCTGTTCGGCGACGAGATCGAGCGCATCAACCAGGTCGACCTGCTCACGGGAGAGTCGCTGGCCGAGCTGGACGAGCTGGTCATCTTCCCCGCCACCCACTACGTGGCGGGCGACGAGCGCATGCGTACCGCCATCACCCGCATCGAGGCCGAGTTGCAGGAGCGGCTGGCGTTCTTCGAGGCCCAGGGGAAACTGCTCGAGGCGCAGCGGCTGCGCATGCGGACCTCGTACGACCTGGAGATGATGGCCGAGGTGGGCTCGTGCTCCGGCATCGAGAACTACAGCCGCCCCATCGACGGGCGGGTGGCGGGCGAGCCGCCCCACACCCTTCTCGACTTCTTCCCCTCCGACTACCTGCTGGTCATCGACGAGTCCCACCAGACCGTGCCCCAGCTGCACGGCCAGTACGAAGGCGACCGGTCCCGCAAGGAAACGCTGATCGAGCACGGGTTCCGCCTCCCCTCGGCGGCGGACAACCGGCCGCTGCGCTACGACGAGCTCTACGAGCGCATCAACCAGTGCGTGTTCATGTCGGCCACGCCGTCGGCGTACGAGGTCGGCGAGTCCACCCAGGTGGTGGAGCAGATCGTCCGTCCCACCGGTCTGGTCGATCCCGACGTGATCGTCAAGCCGACCAAGGGGCAGATCGACGATCTCATCGAGTCGATCAAGGAGCGGGTGGGCCGGGGCGACCGGGTGCTGGTGACCACCCTGACCAAGAAGATGGCCGAGGACCTCACCGACTACCTGCTGGAGATGGGCGTCCGGGTCCGGTACCTGCACTCCAACATCGACACCCTGCAGCGCATCGAGATCATCCGCGACCTGCGCCGGGGCGAGTTCGACGTGCTGTGCGGGATCAACCTGCTCCGGGAGGGCCTCGACCTGCCCGAAGTCTCGTTGGTGGCCATCCTCGACGCCGACAAGGAGGGGTTCCTGCGCTCGGAGACGTCGCTCGTCCAGACCATCGGCCGGGCGGCCCGCAACGTCGACGGCCAGGTGGTCATGTACGCCGACAACATGACCGAGTCCATGCAGCGGGCCATCGGCGAGACCCACCGCCGCCGGGCCATGCAGCAGGCCTACAACGCCGAGCACGGCATCGACCCCCAGACCGTCCGCAAGGCGATCACCGACATCCTGTCGCTGGTCCGGGTCGGCGGCCCCGAGGGCGTCCCCGTACCCGGCGTCGGGGCGGGGCGGGGGAGTCGCCGGCGGGAGCGGGCCCGCAGCGACCTGGCCGAGCTGCCCCGGAGCGAGCTGTTCCGCCTCATCCAGACGCTGGAGGAGGAGATGGGGGAGGCGGCCGCCGACCTGCGCTTCGAGTACGCCGCCACCCTGCGCGACGAGATCGCCGACCTGCGCGGCGAGCTCAAGGACGAGGCCGCGGCCGGCGCGGCCACGCCGGCGCCCTGAGAGCGCCGGCACCGCCAGCCCACGTCGGGCCGGCCGGCACGGGGCGGATGCGATGATGGAGCGATGACCAAGCGGCGCTCGTCCGAGCCCCTCGACCCGGTCCCGGTCGCAGACGGCAGTTCGGGCCGCTCGGAGGATGCCGGGCGGGCGCGCAGCGACGCGGTGCGCGCCGGCGGCGACCCCGCCGCCCAGATCGTCGCCGAATCCCTCGACGACGAGGCCAAGCTGTTCAAGCTCATCGAGGACGTGGTGCTCGGCGCCGGCCGGCGCTTCACCGCCGAAGACGTCCGCCAACGCACCGGGGTGGACCGCGACCTGGCCCGGGCCATGTGGGTCGCCATGGGGTTCCCCCTCGTCCCCGACGACGAAGCGGCCTACACCGAAGCCGACGTCGAGGCGCTGGAAGAGACCGGGTCACCTGCTGTCGATCGGCGTCCTCGACCGGGCGGCCCAGGTGCGCCTGGCCCGGGTGACCAGCCAGGCCATGGCGACGGTGGCCGCCGCCCACATCGACGTCCTGAGCCCGGACGACCGGATCGCGACCGTGGACGGCCTGCTGTGGCTGGTCCGCTACGGCGACGAGGCGCTCCCCGTGCTCGACCGGCTGTTCGGCTACCTGTACCGGCGCCACCTGGTCGCCGCCGCCCAGCGCGCCGCCATCGTGGCCTCGCCGGCGGACGCCGGCGCCGCGCCGGTGGCGGTGGGCTTCGCCGACCTGAGCGGCTTCACCCGGGCGGCGAGCGCGGCGAGCAAGGAGGAGCTGACGGGCATCGTCGACGACTTTCTTTCCGCCGCCGCCGACGTCGTCGCCACCGGCGGCGGCCGGGTGGTCAAGTTGATCGGCGACGAGGTCATGTTCACCGTCCGCTCACCGGCGGCGGCCGCCGAGATCGCCCTGGGCCTGGTCGAGACCGGCGAACGCGGCGAGGCGTGGCTCCCGGTGCACGCCGGCGTGGCCATCGGGCCGGTGCTCAACCACCAGGGCGACGTGTTCGGCTCCACCGTCAACCTGGCCAGCCGGCTGGCCGACGCCTCGCGCCCCGGCCGGGTGCTGATCAACGAGGAGTTGGCCGCCGTTCTCCAGGGAGACGACCGTTACCGCGTGCGCCGGTCGCGCGTCCGGCCGTTGAAACACGTCGGCCACGTGCGCGCCTACACCCTGACCCGCGCCTCGGCCGGCGCCCCGGGGGACGAGGGGGCTGAGCCGGGGGTCGGGGGCGGGGGTGGGGCGAGGCGGGCTTGTGGCCTTTCCGTCAGGCTGGCGGCGCCACCTGGACCGTGCGTCTCGACTGGTCTGCCTCCGCGGCCACGACGGGGCCGGGCACCGGACGAAGAGGCCACGAGTGGGCGACCTGACGCCCGGCCCGGCTCGGCCGGCGGGGGCCGCCGCCGAGGCCGCCGCGGGGCCGCCGGGGCCGGGGGGGCGCCGGGGGGGCTGGAGGCGGGCTTGTGGCCTTTCCGTCAGGCTGGCGGCGCCCCGTGGACCGTGCGTCTCGACTGGTCTGCCTCCGCGGCCACGACGGGGCCGGGCACCGGACGAAGGGGCCACGAACCGGCAGCCACCCCTCGGCTACGCCGGCGAGGCTCGGCTACGCGGGCGACGCGGGCGAGGCCGCGACCCGGCCCTCGGCCGGCGTCGGAGCCGGAGCCTGCCCCCGCCACCTGGGCCGAGTCCGCTTCCGACCCGGCTCCGAGGAGCTGGGCGGTCACCTCGTCGGGGGCTTCCAGCGGCAGCATGTGGCCCCGGCCGGGCAAGGTGATCAAGGTGGCGCCGGGGATGCCGTCGGCCAGCGCTTGGGCCCGGGCCGGCGGGGTGAGATGGTCGGAACTCCCCACCATGACGGTGGTGGGCAGGGTGATCGACGGGAGGACGTCGCTGAGGTCGAGCGGGAGCATGGCGGCGAGAAACCCCGACCGGGTCTGGGGCGAACAGGCGGCGGTGTCGTCGCGCACGTGCCGGAGGTGCTCGAGCACCGCGTCCCGGCCGATCGAGCGTCGCACCCAGGCGTGGCCCCAGGGCCCGGCCAGAGCCCGGTCGACGAGGGGCGAGGCCATGAACGCCACCGTCTGCTTCTCGAAGCGCCCGGAGCCGAGCTTGGAGCTGGCCGTGGACACCAGGACGAGCGCGCCGGCCCGTTCGCCGAGCACGTCGGGGTGGCGAGCGGCGCACGACAGGATGGCCATGCCGCCCATGGAATGGCCGGCGACCACGGCATGGCGGGCGTCGAGAGCCTGGAGGACGACGGCCAGATCGTCGCCGATGGCCTCGGCGGTGGTGCCGTCCCGCCCGCAGGTCGACTCGCCGTGGCCGCGCTCGTCGTAGAGGGCGACGGTCCGGCCGGCGGCGACCAGGCGATGGGCCACCGGCGCCCACATCTGCCGGCGGCTGGTCCAGCCGTGGGCCAGCACGACCAGCGGACCCTCACCGGCGACGGTGACGGCGAGCGAGGCCCCGTCGGGGGTGTCGGCGGCGAACGACTGCCCCTCCGGCAGCGTCCACTCCTCGGGCCGGATCGGGTCGGCGTGCGACGCCCACGAGGCGTCGAGGCGTCGAGCGGCGACCAAGCCGGCGGCGGCCCCGGCGGCGGAGGCGCCGGCCAGGGTCAGGGCCAGACGCCGGCGCTGGCTACGGGTGCGGCGGGGCATCCCCGCAGCCTAAGCCGAGCCCGAACCTGCTCGGCAACCCGGTTGGGGCAAATCCCCTAGAGTCCTTCCCTGCGTCCCGGGGCACCGGGCTGGGGAACGGAGGGTCGTCCGCTATGGCCATGGCGAGGGTGAGCAAGAACGACAAGGTTGCGCTGCTGGCGTCCTTGCCGCTCTTCGAGCGCTGCACCAAACGCGAGCTCGGGCACGTGGCGTCCGTCCTGGTGCAAACGGCCAAGCCGGCCGGGTCGGTGCTCACCCGGGAGGGCGAAGTGGGAGGGCTGGCGTTCATCATCCTCGACGGCGTCGCCGAGGTGCGCCGGGGCACCACCAGTCTGGGCAAGGCCGGGCCGGGCGAGATGATCGGGGAGCTGGCGCTCATCGACGGCCGGCGCCGCTCGGCCAGCGTGCGGGCGACCACCGACCTGGACGTGCTCGAGTTCGCCTCCGAGGACTTCGAGCGGCTCCTCGACACCGTGCCCAACTTCAGCCGCAACCTCCTGCGCGCCCTGTCGGCGCGGATTACGGGAGATGGACGCTCGCTGGCCGGCGGAGCTGTAGCCGGGTCCCTGCTCAGGTCGCGGGCGTGGTCGACGGCGCGGCCATCATGGCCGGCGTGATGCTGTTCGGCGCCAGCGGGTCGAAGTGGCAGTTCTGCTCGACCCAGACCTCGAACTGGTGCGTGGTCGCCTGTCCCTGCGCCGAGTTGAGCGGCGCGCCCTGGCTGGGTGGGACGTCCTTGACGTGCAGGCTGTAGTCGGCCAGGGCCTGGTAGTAGCGGCCCGATGCTCCTAGGAAATACTGGGCGGCCGGGGCGATGGCCGGTGGGGCGGCAGCGACGACGGCGGGAACGGCGTCGGCGAAGTCGACGAGCACGCCCTCGAATTGGGCGGGGTTGTTGCGCGGGACCGTACCCAGGTGGCCGATCTGGTTGGCCAGGAGCGTGCAGAACTTGGCCACCGACGGCGGTCCGGCCAGCGCCGGCAGCTGCCACGACGTGGGCGCCACCGCGTGGGGTTTCACGGCCGCGCTGCCGCCGCACGCCGCCAGCCAGCCGGTGAGGGCGAGGGCGAGTCCTCCCAGGAGCGGCTTGTGTCTCATACCGGTGCCCAGTGTGCACGCTGCGCTGCGGTGGTAAGCGAGCCGGTCAGGTCAGCGAGAGCTGCAACGTGAACGGGGCGCTGAACCGGGCGCCATCCGGCGGGAGCGAAAGGGGGGAGTTGAGCACCGTCTCGAGGACCGAAGCCGGAATCCCGCCCAGCGCCTTGCAGCCGCCCACCTGGAGGGTGAACGGCAGGGCGTTCACCACCGCGCTGCCGTTGTCCAGCCGGCCGGTGACCGGCGCGGCCGGCGTGCCGCCCGGTGGGGCGTTGACTGTCGCGGTGGTGAACTCGGCGGTCACCGGGTCGACGCCGGGGTCGGGGCCGGTGGTCACCGCGGGATCATCCTTGGACCCGATGCTGCAGGTGAGCAGGCCGTTGACGTTGATGGTGGACGTCAAGGTGGTGATCAGGTCGACGTTGATGGCCCCGTTGGCCGTCGGCTGCTTGCGCACCCAGGCCTTGGCCATCGTCGAGGCATGGACGCTGAGCGTTCCGATCGACACCGCTGGCAGCCCCGGCAACAGAGTACCGAGGGCCAGGTTGAGCGTCCCCGTCCCGAAGCTGATCTGGTCCGGCGGGATCGTCGCCGTGTTCTGGGGGGTGCCGTTGGGGTCGGTGCTGGCCTGACCGGGATCGAGGGGGTCGTCGGTCTGGGGCCATTGCGGTAGGACGAACAGCCCGCACGTGCTGGCGTTGAGGTTCGTCCCGGACGTGAACCCGTCGGTCAACACTCCGCCGGTGATGTAGTTGTGGGCCGGCAGCCCGTAGCCGGCGGGTTGCCCGGGCGGGTTTCTGGGGGTCAGCGTGTTGCAGACCGCTGGCAGCGGCGGCGCCTGCGGCGGTGCAGGAAGAAAGTCGGCTCCCGCCGTCGCCGGCGTGAGCACCAGCACGGTGGCGCTGAGCACGGCGACGACGGCGAGCGAGCGGCGGGATCGCAGGAGACGGAAGCGGGTCATGGGCTAGGTCAGCGAGGTGGCCAGGGTGAAGGGGGCGGTGAAGGTGGCCACTCCGGGTGGAGCCGGCAGGCCGGCGAGGGTGTTGAGGCTGGGCAGGAGGTCGGCGGGGCAGTCCGTCGAGGGGGTGGCGGCGGGGACGGTGAAGGCGTTGCCCACTCCGGTGGCAGTGGCGCCGGTCAGCGATCCGGTGATGGGTGCGCCGGTCAGGGTGCCGCTGGTCTGCGTGGTGAGACTGGCGCTGACCGGGCCGAGCATGCAGGTGACGCCGGCCTCGGGGACGCTGATCGACGCGGTGACCGGTGCGGTGAAGTTGATGTTGAGCCCGCCATTGGCCGCCGGTTCGGCGGCGACGGAGGTACTGATCGGTCCGGCTATGGCAATGGTCGCCGGCACCTCCACGGTGTCGTAGACGTCGACTTCGGCGGGGGCGAAGCTGATGGAGCACGCCGGGCAGTCGTTGGGTGAGCCCGGGCTGTTGACGTTGGTGGACGATGTGCGGGCGGTAATGGTCGGAAGCACGAAATAGCCACAGACCGTCGCCATGATGCCGGTGGTTTTGGCCGCCGCGCCGATGGTCAGCGCCCCGCCGTTGATCTTGACCGCCACGGGCAGGCCGTAGAAGTTGCTGCCCCGACTGTCGCCGGGGTAGACGGCGTGCAGGCCGGGGCAGATGTTGGTCACGTCGGTGGCGACGCTGCCACCGACCGATGCCGCCGACGCCGGCCGGGAGCCGCCGGCGAACGTGGCCGCCGGGACGAGGCAGGCCACGGCCACGACGAGGACGCCGAGCACCCGCCATCGACGCCGGCGTGGCGGGCGAACCCCACCGGTCACAGCACCTGAACGGCCTGGATCAGCCACTTGTCACCGTGGCGGGCCAGGGTGACCTCCAGACGCTCCGAGTAGCTCTGGGGGTTCTTGGCCTGGGTGCTGTTCACCGTCTGGTTGACGGCGACGAGCACCACCGCCCGGCTGCTCGACAGGGAGACGACGCCGCCGCCGAGCGCCTTGCCCGTGCCGGTGGCCTTGAACTGGGTGAAGACGCTCTTGAGGGCGTTGCTCGACTGGTTGAAGTCATTGCGGAACGAGGCGGTGGACTCGTTCATCACCTTGCCGAAGTCGGCGTCCAGGGTTTGGTAGTTGTAGGTGGCCATGTCGACGGCGTAGGCCTGGCTCTGCTTGATGGCGCTGGCCCGCAGCGAGTTCATCTGGTCGTCGTGCCGGATCCGCAGGCCGGAGTACACCAGGGCGCCGAGCACGGCGATGATGAGGATGCCGACCGCGGCGGCGCGAGGCGACGGGCGGTGCAACCGGGCGCGTACCGCCCGGTTCAGGCGACTCCGCGGGCGACGCGGCCGGGGCCGGCGGGCGGGGCGGTCGTCCTCGTCCGCCCCGTCCTCGTCCGACTCGTCGATGTCGTCTTCGACCGCCTCGTCGTCGATGAGGTCGTCCTCGTCCCGATCACCGGGGTGCGGCGACGCCGGGCGGCGGGCTTGCGTCGCGCCGGACAGCGGGTCGTCGAGCAACTCCTCGTCCTCGTCGAGGTCCTCGGCGACCACGTCGTCGGCGAGAAGGTCGATCTCGTCGTCCTCGTCCGGCACCCGGACGGTGCGGGAACGGGTGGTGGTGACCGCGGCCGCCGCCCGGCGACGCTGGCGGGCGGCGAGCTCGCGGTCAGACTCGGTCTCCGGCTTCGCTGCCGGGCGGCGCCGGCCAGGCGTGGCCTTCTTCTGCCCGCCGGCTGCCGCTGCTGGCTTGGGGCGCGGCGTCCGGCGG
The DNA here is from genome assembly GCA_963757175.1 of uncultured Actinomycetota bacterium. Taxonomy (GTDB): domain Bacteria; phylum Actinomycetota; class Acidimicrobiia; order Acidimicrobiales; family Palsa-688; genus CAVWQR01. Next base: position 117,789 of record CAVWQR010000005.1, read on the forward strand.
GCCGCGGTGGTCGCCTCGGCTTCGGCGGTCGCCTTGGGTGGGCGCGCCCGCAGCGGGCGGGACGTGGACGGGGTGGGCTTCGGTCCCGACGACTCCGCCTCGGTCGACTCCGCCTTGGTCGACTCCGCCTTGGTCGACGCTCGGGTCGACTCCGCCTTGATGGACCGTCGGTTGCGCAGCCGGGCCGGACGGGCGTCGGTCTGGTCCTCGGCCGCCGGCTTGGTGGTGCGCCGGGGCTTGTCTGCCGATTCCACCATCTTCAGTCCTCCTCAGAAGCGGCGGGCGACGCAGCCACGTCCTTCCCGCTCACGGAGTATTCGCCGCGCCGCGCACGATGCCCTTCGGGCTGATGGGCGAGTTGACGCACGTGTTGCCGTTGTTGAGCGACGCCGACGCCACCGGTTGGGTCGGCAACGGCACCTGGCTGGCCGGGAGGTAGGAGCACACCGGCGACGTGCTGTTGATGTTGAGCTCGACCCGCAACTGGCCCGAGGGGCTGACCACGGCACCGATGTCGTTGGCGAACACGGGAAGGACTTGGAACAGCGCGGCGGTGGCCTGCTGGCTGTTCTGGGCCACGTTGGTCACCGTCGCCGTGCTGGCCAGGTTGTTCTCGATGGCGGTGGCGTCCTGGGCGAGCAGCTGGTTGGTGTTGGCGCTGACCGTCAACCCGTTGTTGAGCAGGCCGGTGACGTCGCCGTTGGACGCCTTCAGCTGACCGGACAGCTGGTTGAGGGAGGAGCTGAACTGGGTGAAGGCGTTGTCGGTCGAGTTCAGCACCTGGAGGAGGGTGTTGCCGTTGACGACCAGGGCGTCGGTCTCGGGCAGGGCCACCTCGAAGGCGTTGACCAGGCTCTGGCCGGCCACCACGATCGAGCGCAGGTTGTTGCCGGTCCCGGCGAAGCTGCTCCCCAGGGTCTGGGTGACGGTGCGCAGGTCGGCGGGGTCGAGGCTGTTCAGCAGCGATCCGGCGTCGGCCAGGGTGGTGCCCACCTCCACCGGAACGGTGGGCACGCCGTTGACCGACGCCCCCTCGGTGATCACGCTGCCGTTGTGCAGGTTCGGCGGATCGCCCTTGGCCGGGACGAGATCCATGTACTGCTCGCCGGCTGCGGTCAGCGAGCGGACCGACGCCACCACGTTGCCGGGGATCTTGACGCTCGGGTAGATCGACAGGCGGACCTGGACCGACGTCGGGCGCAGGTGGAGGCTGCTCACCTTGCCCACCTGGACGCCGCGGTAGGTGACCGCGGCCTCGGAGTAGATGCCGCCGGCCCGGGGAAGTACCACCGTCACGGTGTAGTTCTGCTTGCCGATGCGCCAGCCGGCCACGTCGAAGGCGATGTAGGCGGCCGACAGCAGGCCGACGATGGCCAGGGCGCCGAGGCGGAGGACGAGGCTGCGGGTGGAGGAGCTCACCGGGCCGCCCTCCTCGAGGGCGCCCGATCAGCGGCGCCCCGGCCCATGGGTTCGCTGGCTCGTCGCTCGCGCTGGCCCATGGGTTCGCTCGCTCGTCGCTCGCTCACGGCAACCCCTGGGAGAGGAGATCGAGGATCTGCTTCTGGTTGCCGCCGGTCGTCTGGGCGGTGGTGGCGGCCGACGCGCTGGGGAACTGGGCGTTGGCGTTGAGGGAGACCTGCAGGTAGTCGCCTGGCGCGATCTTGGGGGTGAGCTGCTCGAAGTTGGCGATGTCGGACAGGTCGGGGCCGAGCTGCTGGTCGACGGACACCAGCTGGTTGACCACCGGCAACAGCTGGTTGACGTCGCCCACCAGCTGGGAGCCGCTCTGGTCGAGGATGTTGTTGGCCACGTTGGCCAGGTTGGTGACGCTGGTGAGCAGCTGGTTGATGTCGCCGTTCTCACTGGCCAGCACGTTGATCGCCGGGGTGATGGTGTCCAGCCCGGTGGTGATCACCGGCACCCCCTGGTTGAGGGCCTGGGACAGGGCGCCGATGGACGTCAGGGCGTTGTCGATGTCGGACTTGTGATCGGAGAGCGAGGACACCGCGTTGGTGATCTGGGTGATCAGGTCGCGCAGCTGGCTCTGATTGCCGTTGAACGTGTCATTGAGGTTGGTGGTGATGGTGTGGAGCTGGTCGAGGCCGCCTCCGTTCAGCAGCGTGGACAGGGCGGCCAGGGCATCCTCGATGCTCGGCGCCGAGCTGGTGTCGCGCTCGGACAGGTTGGCGCCGTTGGTGAGGTACGGACCCTTGGGCCGGTTGGTGGGCGGGACGAGCACCACGTACTCGTCACCGAGGGGGCTGTCGAAGCGGACCTGGCCGGTGGTACCCACCGGGAGCTTGATGTTGGTGCGGATCTCGAGGGTGAGGTTGGCCTTGAAGTTGTTGGTGGTGATCGAGCTGACCTGGCCGATGGTGGCCACGCCGGTGCGCACCTGGGCGTCCGCCGGCAGGTTGAGGACGTTGGCGAAGGTGGCGTGGATCTTGTAGAAGGGCCCCGTCTGGCTGCTGAACTTGGGCAGAGCCTGCAGGCTGAAGTTGCAGCCGGAGCAGATGAGCGCCAGCGAGGCGGCGGCCACGAGGAGGCGGGAGCGGCGCATCAGCCCCCCACCAGCGCGTTGAGCGACAGGTTCGGTCCGCTCGGCGAACCGGGAGGCGTGCCGAGGGACTGGAGGGCGGCGGTGAAGGCGCACACCAGGTCGAGCGGTGAGTACGGCTTCAGGGGGGCGGCGCCACCTTCGGGCTTCCCGCCGACGGTGACGAGCAGCGCCCGCAGCAGGGCGCTTTCCGTGCCGGTGCCGTTGGCGAAGGACCCGCAGACCTGCCCGTTGAGCGGCTGGGTCGCCGGGGAGAGGTCGAGGCGGGTGCGCACCGACGGCCCTCCGGGGGCGCCGGTGTCCACGGCGTTGGCGAAGTTCCCCAGCGCCAGCGGCCCGGTGTTCAGCACCTGGGCCAGTTGCTGCTGTTCGCTGGCCAGGGTGTTGGCGAACGTCTGCAGGTTGGTGGAGGTGGCCCCGATGGCGTCGCGGTTGTTCTGTATGAACGTCGCCACCTGGGCCAGCGAGGTCTGCAGGTTGTGCAGGGCGCCGCCGATGTCCTGGTCGTCACCGGCCAGCTGGGTACTCACCGCGGCCAGGTCGTTGGCGAAGGCGCTGAAGCCGCTGGTGTCCTGGGCCGCCGCCGTGGTGAACTGCCCCAGGTTGTTGAGCAGGTTGGTCACGTCCGGCGACACGTTCTGCAGACCGCCGAGGGTCTGGCCCAACCCGGTGACGGTGGCGTTGATGTTCGGCCCCTGCCCGCCGAGGGTCTGGGCCAGCTGCTTGAGGGTCGCCGACAGGGCCCCGTTCTTGTTGGCGCCGGTAGGACCGAGGGCCTTGACCAGCTTGTCGGTCTCGTCGAGGATCTGGTCGACCGACACCGGCACGGCGGTGCGGCCCACGGGGATGACGCCTCCCGGGGCGAGCCTCGGGCCGCCCCGGTAGGCCGGGGTCAGGGCGATGTAGCGGTCGCTGACCACCTGGGGCGCGTCGAGCTGGGCGATGACGTTGGCCGGCACCGGGACATCGGCCTTGATCGACATGGTCACGGTGGCGTAATTGGGACCCGGCTTCACGCTGGTGACGTTGCCGATCGGCATGCCCAGCACGTCGACGTGGTTGCCGGAGTAGATGCCCGGCGCCTCGCTGAAGTGGGCGGTGATCGTCATCATCTTGCTGCCCCGCAGCACGGTGAAGGCGACGAGGTTGACGCCGACCACGGCAACCAGCAGGACGGCCACCACGAGCACGGTGCGCCGGTTGGCGGCGCTCAGGGCACTCATACCCGGCACCCCTGGACCGCGGGGATGGGCTGCTGCTTCTGGCAGGCGACGGCCACGTTGTCGGGGATCAGGAGCGTCGGGGCGTTGGCGTCGAGGTAGGGGCCAGAGCCGCTGACGTTGGCGCCGTACTTGGAGAAGGCGGCCAGGAGCGGCAAGGCGTTGCCGATGTCGGTGCTGTCATGGGCCAGCACCCCCGAGACCGTTTGCAGGTTGTTGATCAGGTGCTGGAGCTCGCCCTGGTTGCCCGAGAACAGGTTGTTGAGCTCGGTGCCGAGGGTCGACGTGGTGCTGAGCAGGGTCTGGATGGCCTGGCGCCGGTTGTTGAGCACCTGCAGCACCAGGTCGCTCTGGTTGACCAGGTCGATGAGCGCCCCGCTGTGGGTGTTGAGCACGCCGGTCACCTGTTCGGCGCCGGTCACCAGCTGGGAGAGCTGCTGGGTGTGGCTGGCCAGCAGCTGCGACAGCTGGGCCAGTCCGGAGAAGGCCACGTTGATGGCCTGGGGGGTGGTGCCCTGCAGCAGCTGGGTGGTGACGTTGAGCGACTTCTCCAGCTGGTCGATGTTGATCTGCTGGGTCTCGGCCGTCAGGTCGTTGAGGTCGCTCACCAGGGTGAGCGGCGTCTGGGTCCGCGACAGCGGAATGACGTCGCTGGTCGCCAGCTGGCCCGGCCCCGCCGGGCTGACGGCCAGGTACTCCTGACCGATCGGCGTCAGGACCTTGGCCGCCACGGAAGTGTCCTTGCCCACGTGGGTCCCGCCGCTCATCTGGAAGGTCACCTGGACGTAGGTGCCCTTGAGCGCCAGGCTCTTGATCTTGCCCACCTGCACCCCGGCGATGGTGACGATGTCCCCGCCCGCCAGGCCGCCGGAGTTGGCGAAGTTGGCCTTGTAGGTCTTGTTGTTGTTGATGAGCGGCAGCTTGGACAGGTTGAGCGCCAGGAGCACGCCGACCACGGCGACGGCCGTGGCGATGGCGGCAACCACTTTGAGGTTCTGCTCGCGGAACTTCTTCATGTGCAGGCCTGCGTGTGCTGGACGGGCTCGGGCCCGGCGCTGGTCGCGCCACCCACCACGCCCGTCGGCACGGGCAGGGTGGCGGTGAAGTTGGGCACCAGGCTGACGCTGATGGGGCCGTTGGACGACACGGCCAGGTTGCAGATGTAGACGTTGAGGTAGTCGCCGGTGCTGCTCGCCTTGACCAGGACGTTGAGCATGCCGGGCAGGTTGTGGAGGAGTGCGGTCAGCTGTTGCTGGTCGCTGGCGATGACCGAGGTCGTCGTCGTCAGCCCGGCGAGGTCGTTGTTGAGCGCCGGCTGCGAGCCGCCCAGCACCGACGACAGGTTCGAGGTCAGGCCGCTCACGCTGGTCAGGGCGTTGTTGATCTGACCCCGCTCGCCGGCCAGGCCCTTGACGAGGGTGTCGAAGCTGTCGATCAGCTGGCCCAGCTGCTGGTCGTGGCCGGCGACGGTGTTGACGAGCGGGGTGAGGTTGTTCAGGACCTGGTCGATCACCTGCTGACGACCGACGAGGTTCTGGGTGAGGCTGCCGATCTGGTTGACGAGATTGCCGACCGTGCCGCCCTCCCCTTGGAACACGTCGATGATCGAGCCGGTGAGCTGGTTGATCGACTTCGGGCTGAGCACGTTGAACAACGGTTGGAAGCCGTTGAACAGGGTGGTCAGGTCGAGCCCGGGGATGGTGCGCGCCAGAGGGATGGTCCCGCCCGGCTTCAGGCGCTGGCCTGGTGTCTTGCCCGCCTGCAGGTTCAGGAACCGCTGCCCGATGAGGTTCTGGAAGTTGATCTGGGCGACGGTGGTGGTCGTCAGGTGCTGGTTGCTGCTGATGGTGAAGCTGACGACCGCGTGATGGTCGGGGCCCAGGCTCACCCCGCTGACCTTGCCCACCTCCACGCCGGCGATGGCCACGATGTCGCTGGACTGCAACCCGGTGGCGTCGGAGAAGACGGCCTTGTAGCTCTCGCTGGGGTTGGTGCGCAGGTCGAGGAGGGTCGTTATCACCACCGTGGTCAGCACCACGGAGATGATGGCGAAGACGACCAGCTTGATCAGCGTCCAGCGGACCCCCTTGTGGGCCCGGGCCGCGCTCACCGGCGCACCCCCTTTGGGGCTGCGCCGGCCTGCCACATTGGCTCGCTCGCTCGACGCTCGCTCACTTGGTCCCCACCAGTTGGGTCATGAGCGGTGAGAGCAGCAGGGCGGTGGCCCCGGGCGACGCCGGCGGCTGGCCGTGGTTGAACCCGGCGTAGAAGGAGCTGGTCGCCTGCTCGGCGACCGGGCCGGGAACCATGGCCGAGTCGAGTTGCAGGCCGGGCTCATTGGGCGAGGTCAGGGCGGCGGTGGCGGGCCCCGACGAGCCTCCGGAGCAGTTGGCATGGAGACTGCCGTACGACGGGCAGTCCTTTCCTGGGCTGTAGGTGGCCGGGTTGACCAGGTTGTTGCCCAGCCCCTGGGCGGTGAGGGACCCGGCGTTGGGCCCTCCTCCCACCGCGCCGAGGATGAGGTCGGTGGCGTTGGCGATGGGCACGTTGGAGGAGAAGCTGAGGTACGGCCCCTGGGTCTCGGCCGCGCTCCACGACTTGGCGAACTGGTCGAGCCCCTGCAGGATCGAGGAGATCTCGGTGGGCGACTGGCTGAGGTCGGCCAGCAGGGGGCCGAGGTCGGCGATGAGGTTCTCGAGCGGCCCTTGCACCACCCCCAGGAACTGCGCCGCCGAGTTCGAAGTGGTGTTGGCCGCGACCAGGAACTGGTGCAGGTTGGTCTGGTTGGCGGTGAGGTTCTGCGACACCGAGCTGAGGTTGGAAACCGTGCCGAGCACGTTCGGCGTGGACGCGGTGATGGTGTTGGCCACGGGGACGAGCAGGGCCAGGTCGGCCTCGGCGGTGGGGAAGTAGGGCAGCGCCTGCTGGAGGTAGGTGTCGGTGTGGGAGAGGGTTTGGCCCAGGCCGGTTCCCTGGCCGTTGAGCGCCTGGGCCACGGCGGTGAAGGCCTGGTAGAGGTCGGCCGGGCGCACGGCGTTGAGGATGTAGTCGAGCGACGACACCGTGTTCTGGATGGACGACGACTCGCCGGCGCTGGGCGGGATGACCTGGTCGGCGGCGAGATGGGCGGTGCCGACCTGGGGCGGCGCATTGAGGATCACCGTCTGGGTGCCGAAGAGGGTGCTGGGCGCGACCGTGGCGGTGACGCCGTGGGGGATCTGGCCGATGTACTGGGGCCTGATGTGCAGCCCCACCTCGATGGTGCCGTTGGTCAGCAGGCTGCCCTCCGAGCTCACCTGGCCGACGGTCACGTTGCGGTACACGACCGGCGTCCCGATCTGCACGGCGTTGCCCGCCGACGGCAGCACCGTGCTCACGGGGACGACCTTGGTGAACTGGCCGGTGAACAGCAGGAGGATGATCCCTACCGTCGCCACGATGCCGAGGATCATGGCCAGGCCCAAGGCGGCCAGGCGGACGCGCGTCAGGTCGACCCGGGCGCCGTGGCGCGCGGCAGTCACCGCCGGCCCCCCGTCATCCGCTCACCTTGATCCCGCTGGCCGTGCCCCAGAACAGGACCGTCATCAGCATGTCGCTGAAGTTGATGGCCACGATGCTGGCCCGGATGGCCCGGCCCGCCGCCTTGCCCACTTCCTCGGGACCGCCGCGGACGTTGTAGCCGTAGTAGCAGTGGATGACGGTGACGAGGATGGCGAAGACGATCACCTTGATGATCGAGTAGAGGATGTCCCGCTCGTTGAGGAAGACGTGGAAGTAGTGGAGATAGGTGCCGCTGCCCTGGTGGGCGGTGGTGACGACCGACAGCTGGGTGGCCAGGTACGACCCGGACAGGGCCAGGAGGTAGAGCGGGGTCACCGCGACCAGGGCGGCGATCATGCGGGTGGTGACCAGGTACGGCAGCGAGGGCACGGCCATGACCTCGAGGGCGTCGACCTCCTCGGTGACGCGCATGGCGCCCAGCTGGGCGGTGAACTTGCAGCCCACCTGGGCGGCCAGGCCGAAGCCGGTGATGAGCGGGGCCAGCTCGCGGGTGTTGCCGAACGCGGAGAGGAAGCCGGCGAGGGGTCCGAGGCTGATGACCTGGAGGCCCTGGTAGCCCTCCAGGCCGATCTGGGTGCCGACGGCGGCGGACAGGATGGCGACCACGAACACGGTGCTGGCCGCCACGGCCAGGATGCGCCCGCCGAAGGTGACCTCGATGATCAGCCGTCCCGTTTCCTTGCGGTAGCGCGGTCAGGACGAGCGGGACGGCCACCACCGCCTTGAACACGAACATGACCAGGTTGCCGAGGAACACCATCTGGTCGGCGAAGCCGTTGCCGATGGCCCGCGCCCGGTCGGCGGTCGCCTCCCAGGCCCGCTCGGCGCCCGAGGGCCGGTCGGTGGAAGGGGCGGCGGCGGTCATACGACCTTCGGGGGCACGAGGACGAGGAAGATGTCGGTGAGGATGAGGTTGACGATGAACAGGCTCACGCCGGTGATGACCACCGACTGGTTGACCGCTTCGCCGACCCCGGCGGCGCCCCGCCGGACGGTCAGGCCCTTGTAGCAGGCGACGGTGGCGGCGATGACCCCGAAGATGCCCGCCTTCAGCATGGACTCGATGACGTCGGTGCCCTGGGAGAAGGCGCTGAAGGAGTTGAGGAAGCCGCCGGCGGTGCCGTGCAGCACGGTCACGTCGGCGATGTAGCCGGCGGCCACGCCCGTGAAGGCCACGATGCCGTTGAGGAAGAGGGCGACCACGACGGTGGCCAGCACGCGGGGAGCGACCAGCCGCTCGATGGGGTCGATGCCCATGACCTCCAGGGCGGAGATCTCGTCGCGGATGTTGCGGGCGCCCAGGTCGGAGCAGATGGCCGAGCCGCCGGCGCCCGACAGCAGCAGGGCGGTCACGATGGGGGCGATCTCCCGCACGGTGGCGATGCCGTCGACCGCGCCGGTGAACGAGGCGGCGCCGATGGTGCTGGCCAGGCTGCCGACCTCGAGGACGATCACCAGGGCCAGGGGGAAGGCGATGAGGATGGTCGGCAGCACCGAGACCGACACCAGGAACCACGACTGCTCGATGAACTCCGTCCACGGGAAGGTGCGCCGCACGATGCCCCGCCCGGTGGCGATCAGGGCGTCGAGCATGGTCGCGGTCAGGTCGCCGAAGTGCTCGAAGCCGCTCGAGGCCTGGCCGCCGAGGCCGCGGACGCCGCCGAGCGCCTTGTCCAGCAGCTCGGGGCCCTGGTCGGCCCACGAGCGCGCCCGCGCGCCGTTGCCGTTCCGGTTGAAGGCCCCGCCGCCGGAGCCGTTGGGGGTCGGGGGCTGCTGGAACGTCGTCGTGGGCCCGCCGGACGTCACGCCCTCCCCCATGGCGAAAGGCAACCACAGGTCGACGCTTTCTGCCAACTTCGGTGCATCCGGGCGATTAAGGCGTTTTGCCGGCTCGGCGGGAGCGGGAGGACGGGGACCCGGAGTCGGCGCCAGGGACTTGGTCGACACGCGGCGAATGTCTCGGTACGCTCCGCTGCTGATCCCCGAGGAGTCCGCCGACGTGACCCTGGCCATCCCCACTCCCGCTGAGCTCACAGACCCTCCTCCCGACGACGTGGTCGTGTCGGTGCGGCACGTGACCAAGCGCTTCGGCAGCCACACCGTCCTCGAGGACATCTCCTTCGACATTCCGCGGGGCAAGACCTCCTCCGTCCTGGGCCCGTCGGGCACCGGGAAGTCGGTGCTGCTGAAGGTGATCATCGGCCTGCTGCACCCCGAGGAAGGTCAAGTTCTCATTGACGGTGAGCCCATGGTCGGGGTGCGGGAGAAGGAGGTGCTGCGGATCCGGCGGAAGTTCGGCGTGCTCTTCCAGGACGGCGCCCTGTTCGGCTCCATGAGCCTGTTCGACAACATCGCCTTCCCGCTGGTGGAGCACACCAAGAAGTCGGATCGCGAGATCCGCAACATCGTGCTGGAGAAGGCGGAGATGGTGGGCCTGGTCGCCCACCTGGCCAAGCTGCCCGGCGAGGTGTCCGGCGGGATGCGCAAGCGGGCCGGCCTGGCCCGGGCCATGGTCCTCGACCCGGAGATCATCTTCTTCGACGAGCCCGACTCCGGCCTGGACCCGGTGCGGGTCGCCTACCTGGACAAGCTGGTGAACGAGGCCCAGTCCGAGAGCGGGGCCACGTTCTTCATCATCACCCACAACATCGAGTCGGTGCGGCGCACCGCCCACTACCTGGGGCTGCTCTTCCGCTCCGGGCTGGTCAGGTTCGGGCCGGCGGAAGAGATGTACAACAGCGACAACCCCATCATCCGCCAGTTCCTCTCCGGCAGCCCCCACGGTCCGATCAGCATGGACGAGATGGCCGAGGGCGACGACGTCGGGGACGCCGACGTGGGCGCTGACGCCGGGGCGGACGGCGGCCGGGGGGAGGAGGCGCCCACCGCGGCCTACGGGACCTACCAGCAGCCGCCGGTGCGACGACCGCGGCCCCGGGACCCGGGCGGGCGACGAGGACTACGGGGCCGATCCCCGCCGGGCCACCCGGCAGTGGCCCTCGATCCCCGCCGACGGCGGCCCGCCGCCCCCGCCCGACGCCGGCCAGGCCTCCGGCTGAATCCCTCCCTCAACCTTCAGTGGAGCTTGACCGCCCGTCCGTGGTCCCCATGTCGAGGATGACCCGGCTGGCCCGGTCCCACGTGACGTAGTTCCACGCCCAGTTGGCCAGGACCACGATGCGGTTGCGGAAGCCGACGAGGAACACCAGGTGGACGCCCAGCCACAGCAGCCAGCCGAGCGTCCCGCCGAAACGGAACCCGCCGGGCAGCTCGGCCACCGCCGAGCGCCGGCCGATGGTCGCCATCGTCCCGTGGTCGTGGTAGCGGAAGCGGGCGGCCGGGCTTGCCCCGCAGGCGCCGGGCGATGGTCCTGGCCGCGTGGCGCCCTCCCTGGATGGCGACCTGGGCCACCTGCGGCAGCTGCTCGCCGTCGGTTCCGGTGGCCGCGGCCACGTCGCCGATGCAGAACACCTCGGGATGGTCGGGGACCGCGAGGTCGGGTCCCACGCCCACCGTCCCCCCTTTCCCCTTCTCCGTGGCGAACGAGTCGGCCAGGGCATTGGCCTTGACCCCCGCGGTCCACACCACGGTGTGGGCGGCCAGGGTGGAACCGTCGGCGAAGGCGACCTTGCCGTCGCCCACCTCGGACACCTTGGTGTCGAGGCGGATCTCGACCCCTTTGGCCCGGAGGGTGCGCAGCGCCTCGGCCTGGGACGGGGCGGAGAACGTGGCGATCAGGCTCCCGCCCATCTCCACCAGCACCACCCGCGCCGCGCTGGTGTCGAGGTTGGGGAAATCCGCAGCCAGGTTGGTGCCGATCAACTCGCTGAGCGCACCGGCCATCTCCACGCCGGTCGAACCGCCGCCGATGAGCACGATGGTCAACGCCCCCTCGTCGACCGCCTGCGGTTCGGCGTCGGCGTACTCGAAGGTGGCGAGGATGTGGTTGCGGAGCCGCACCGCGTCGGGGACCGACTTCAGCGGAAAGGCGTAGTCGCGCATCCCCGGGATCCCGAAGTCGTTGTCCGACGAGCCGGTGGCCACGATCAGGTAGTCGTAGGCCACGTCCTCCTCGCCCTCGACCTGCACGTGGCGGCGGCCGAAGTCGATGCCGGTGACCGTTCCCAGGCGGAAGCGGACGTTGCGGTGGCCGGCGAGCACGGCGCGCACCGGGCGGGCGATGTCGTCGGGGCCGAGACCGGCGGTGGCGACCTGGTAGAGCAGCGGCCAGAACCCGTGGTAGTTGTCCCGGTTGATCATGGTCACCTCGACGGGGAGGTCGGCCAGGTGGTGGGCGGCGGACAGGCCGCCGAACCCGGCGCCGATGATCACCACGTGGGGTCGCGGGTGCGGTACGGCCGCGTCGTTCGGGGTCATGACGGGTTGTCTACCCGAGCCCCGAAGGGTTCGCCTCGAACACCTGTTCGCTGGTAGCCTGGGGCGGATGTCGGACCGCCTTCTCGTCCGCGGCGCGCGCGAACACAACCTCCGCAACGTGTCGCTCGACCTGCCCCGGGACCGGCTGATCGTCTTCACCGGGCTGTCCGGATCGGGCAAGAGCTCGCTGGCCTTCGACACCATCTACGCCGAGGGCCAACGCCGCTACGTGGAGTCGCTGTCCTCGTACGCCCGCCAGTTCCTCGGGCAGATGGACAAGCCCGACGTCGACTTCATCGAGGGCCTGTCGCCCGCCATCTCCATCGACCAGAAGTCGGCGTCGCGCAACCCGCGCTCCACCGTCGGCACCATCACCGAGATCTACGACTACCTGCGGCTCCTGTACGCCCGGGTGGGCGTGCCCCACTGCCCCCGCGACGGCACTGTCGTCCAGCGCCAGACGCCGCAGCAGATCGTGGACCGCATCCTGGAGCTGCCCGACGGCACCCGTTTCCAGGTCCTGGCGCCGGTGGTGCGGGGCCGCAAGGGTGAGTACCAGAGCCTCCTCGACGAGCTCGCCGGCCAGGGCTACGCCCGGGCCCGCATCGACGGCGAGATCCACGAGCTCAGCGCCCTGCCCAAGCTGGCCCGCTACGAGAACCACACCATCGAGATCGTCGTCGACCGTCTGGTCCGCCGCGACGGCATCGAGCGGCGGCTGACCGATTCGTTGGAGACTGCCCTGCAACTGGCCGAGGGCGTGGCCGAGGTCCAGCTGGTTCCCCGGGAGGGAGAGCAGCAGCCCGAGACGCTCACCTTCTCCCAGCACCTGGCCTGCCCGACGTGCGGGCTGTCCTTCGACGAGCTGGCGCCGCGCAACTTCTCCTTCAACTCGCCCTACGGTGCGTGCCCCCACTGCGACGGACTCGGGACCCGCTTCGAGGTCGATCCCGAACTGGTGGTGCCCGACCCGGACCTGTCGCTGGCGGAGGGAGCGGTCGCCCCGTGGTCCGGCGGCCGCAGCGAGTACTTCGGCCGGGTCATCGACGCGGTGGCCGACACGTTCGGATTCTCGACGACCACGCGGTGGCGTTCGCTGACCCGGGCCCAGCGCAACGTGGTCCTCAACGGGTCGGGTACCAGGCAGATCCACGTCCAGTACCGCAACCGCTACGGGCGCACCCGCAGCTACCACACCCACTACGAGGGCGTGGTGCCGTACCTCACCCGTCGCCATCGCGAGGCGGAATCGGACCACCAGCGCGAGTCCATCGAGGGCTACATGCGTGAAGTCGCCTGCCCGGAGTGCGGCGGGGCCCGCCTGAAGCCCGAGAGCCTGGCCGTCACCGTGGCCGGGCGCAACATCTTCGACCTGTGCGACCTGTCGATCGCCAAGTCGACGGCAGCCATGGCCGCCCTGGAGCTGAGCGAACGCGACCATCTCATCGCCGACCGGGTCCTGCGCGAGATCCGGGCCCGCATGCAGTTCCTCCTCGACGTCGGCCTGGACTACCTCAGCCTCAACCGCTCGGCCGGAACCCTCGCCGGCGGGGAAGCCCAGCGCATCCGGCTGGCCAGCCAGATCGGCAGCGGACTGGTGGGCGTGCTCTACGTCCTCGACGAGCCGTCCATCGGCCTGCACCAGCGCGACAACCGCAAGCTGATCGAGACGCTCATGCGCCTCCGCAACCTGGGCAACACGGTCATCGTGGTCGAGCACGACGAGGAGACCATCCGGGTCGCCGACCACGTGGTCGACATCGGCCCCGGGGCGGGCGAGCACGGCGGCGAGATCGTGGTGTCCGGCTCGGTCAGCCAGCTCATCAAGAACCGCCGGTCGATCACCGGCCAGTACCTCGCCGGCCGGCGCCGCATCCCCGTCCCCGAGATGCGGCGCGAGCCCAAGGGGTCGCTGTGGGTCCGCGGGGCGCGCGAGCACAACCTGAAGGGGATCGACGTCGAGTTCCCGCTCGGGACCATCGTCGCCGTCACCGGCGTGTCCGGGTCGGGAAAGTCGACGCTGGTCAACGACATCCTGCTGCGGTCCCTCATGGCCCGCATCTACCGGTCCAAGGAGGTTCCCGGCCGGCACCGGCGCATCGAAGGGGCGGAGGCGCTGGACAAGGTCATCAGCATCGACCAGTCGCCGATCGGACGGACGCCGCGCAGCAACCCGGCCACCTACACGGGGGCCTTCGACCACATCCGCCGGCTGTTTTCGACCACGACCGAAGCCAAGGTGCGCGGCTACCAACCCGGCCGCTTCTCCTTCAACGTCAAGGGCGGGCGCTGCGAGGCGTGTTCCGGCGACGGGACCATCAAGATCGAGATGCACTTCCTGCCCGACGTCTACGTGCCCTGCGAGGTGTGCAAAGGCGCCCGCTACAACCGCGACACGCTGGACATCACCTTCAAGGGCAAGAACATCGCCGAGGTGCTCGACATGCCCTGCGAGGAGGCGCTCGGCTACTTCGCCAACCAGCCCGTCATCGCCCGCCACATGCAGACCCTCGTGGATGTGGGCCTGGGCTACGTTCGCCTCGGTCAGCCGGCGCCGACCCTGTCGGGCGGCGAGGCCCAGCGCATCAAGCTGGCCAGCGAGCTGTCCAAGCGTTCGACGGGCCGGACGATGTACATGCTCGACGAGCCGACCACCGGGCTGCACTTCGAGGACATCCGCCGGCTGCTCGGCGTCCTGTCCCGGCTGGCCGACCAGGGCAACACCGTGCTGGTGATCGAACACAACCTGGACGTGATCAAGACGGCCGACTGGGTCATCGACCTCGGTCCCGAGGGGGGCGACGGCGGCGGCCGGATCCTGGTCGAGGGGACGCCCGAGACGGTGGCCAAGACGGCGGGGAGCTACACGGGCGAGTTCCTCGCGCCCATGGTCGGCCTGGCCTAGCAGGCGAGCGGCACCGGCAGACGCCGGCTCAGGTGATGTCCAGCATGCGCTGCAGCGCCACCCGAGCCGCCGCCGCCACCTCGGGCGCCACCGCGATCTGGTTGACGACCTCCCCGCGGGCCAACTCCTCGATGGTCCAGCACAGGTGAGGCGGGTCGATGCGGGACATGGTCGAGCACGGGCAGATGAGCGGGTCGAGGGACACCACCCGCAGCGCGGGGTGCTCGGCCGCCAGACGCTGGACGAGGTGGATCTCGGTGCCCACGCCGAGGGTGGTGCCCGCCGGCGCCCGGTCGACCACGGCGATGATGTGGTCGGTCGAGCCCACCTCGTCGGCCAGGGCGACGACGTCGTGCGCGCACTCGGGGTGGGCGACGACGACCCCCTCGGGGTACTCGGCGCGAAACGCCTCGACGTGGGCGGGACGGAACCGCTGGTGGACGGAGCAGTGCCCCTTCCAGAGCAGGAAACGGCTCCCTTTCACCGTCCGCTCGTCGAGCCCGCCGAGCTCCTGGCGGGGATCCCAGACGGCCATGTCCGCCTCGTCGAAGCCCAGCTGGTAGGCGGTGTTGCGCCCCAGGTGCTGGTCCGGGAAGAACAGGACCTGGGTGGCCTCCGCGTGCCGGGCCAGGGCCCAGGTGAGCACGGCCCGGGCGTTGGACGACGTGCACACCGCGCCCCCGTGGTCGCCGACGAACGCCTTGAGCGCGGCCGACGAGTTCATGTAGGTGATGGGCACGACGGCGTCGACGTCGGTGACCTCGGCCAGCGCCTCCCACGCCTCCTCGACCGACTCGAGGTCGGCCATGTCGGCCATGGAGCAGCCGGCGTTGAGATCGGGGAGCACCACCCGCTGGTCGGGGCCGGTCAGGATGTCCGCCGACTCGGCCATGAAGTGGACGCCGCAGAAGATGATCAGGTCGGCGGCGGTGTTGGATGCCGCCAGCCGGGACAGGCCGAAGCTGTCGCCCCGGGCGTCGGCCCAGCGCATGACGTCGTCGCGTTGGTAGTGGTGGCCGAGCACCAGCAGGCGGTCGCCCAGGGCGGCCTTGGCGTCGGCGATGCGCGCCGCCAGCGCGTCGGGCGAGGCGTCGGTGTACCCCTCGGGAAGGGGGCGTTGAAGCCGGAGCATAAGCGGGACCTCCGTTGAGCACTCCGATGTGGCCGGCGGGGACAGCCCGGTCGCCCTTCCGCGGGTATGTCGGCCTCGAAGTGGATATGTCGCCGGAAACCGGGCCGGCGTGCCGCTCAGCATAGCCACGGGCGCCGCCAACCGCTGCCTGCTTGGCACACTTGAAGGTGCTGCAGCGCCCGCCGGCAGGGACGATCCCCGACGCTCCCGGCTCCTACCAGTTCCGCGACCGGGACGGCCGGGTCATCTACGTGGGCAAGGCGTCGTCGCTGCGGTCGCGCCTGTCCAACTACTTCCAGAACCCGGCCCACCTCCCGCCCCGCACCGCCCAGATGGTGGCGTCGGCGGAGACCGTCGAGTGGATCCAGGTCCGCAACGACGTCGAGGCCCTGATGCTCGAGTACAGCCTCATCAAGCAGTACCAGCCCCGCTTCAACGTCCGGCTGCGGGACGACAAGAGCTACCCGTTCCTGGCCGTGACCGTGGCCGACGAGTGGCCCCGCGCCATGGTCCGGCGGGGCGCCAAGCGCAAGGGCGACCGCTATTTCGGCCCCTACGCCCACGCCTACGCCATCCGCGACACCCTCGACTCGCTGCTGCGCACCTTCCCCATCCGCACCTGCTCCGACAACAAGTTCAACGTCCACCAGAAGCAGGGCCGGCCCTGCCTGCTGTACCACATCGAGAAGTGCTCGGGACCGTGCATCAAGGCCATCGACCCGCCCGACTACGCCGCCCTGGTGGAGGAGCTGCTCGAGTTCCTCGACGGCGACAGCCAGCCCGTGCTGCGCCGGCTGGAGAACGAGATGCAGGAGGCCTCGGACCATCTGGAGTTCGAGCGCGCCGCCCGCCTCCGCGACCGCCTCGGCACGGTGCGCAAGGCCATCGAGAAGCAGCAGATGGTCACCGAACGGGCCGAGGACCTGGACTGCTTCGGCATCGCCGAGGACGAGCTGGAAGCCGCTATCCAGGTGTTCTACGTCCGCCGGGGGCGGGTGGTGGGGCGCAAGGGGTTCATCGTCGACAAGGTCGAGGACCTCACCCGGGCCCAGCTGGTCGCCAACATCCTCGAGCAGCACTACGCCGATGCCACCCTGGGGGTGCCGTCGCTCGTTGTCGTCCCCGACGCGCCCGACGAAGGGGAGCTGATCGAGGCGTGGCTGGGCGCGCTGCGCGCCGGGGCCGCCCCGGCCGACCGCCCGGGATGCAGAGTGGTGGGCGGCGAGGACCGGCTACCGGGTGGAGCGCAGCGTCGACCCCAGCGCCCGGGGGGCGTCGCGCGTCGAGGTGCGCGTCCCCCAGCGGGGCGACAAGAAGGCCCTGCTGGAAACGGTCAACCGCAACGCCGGCGAGGAGTTCGCCCGCCACCGGTTGAAGCGCTCCGGCGACCACAACGCCCGGGCCCGCGCCCTCAACGCCCTGCAAGAGGCGCTCGACCTTCCCGTGGCGCCGCTGCGGATCGAGTGCTACGACATGAGCCACCTGCAGGGCACCGACTACGTGGGGTCCATGGTCGTCATGGAGGACGGGCTGCCCCGGCCGGCCGAGTACCGCCGCTTCAAGATCAAGACCGTCGACCAGAACGACGACTTCGCGGCCATGGGCGAGGTCCTCACCCGCCGGCTGACCGCCTACCTGGTCGATCGGGACAAGCCGGTCGAGGATCGCCGCCGGCGCTTCGCCTACCCGCCCCAGCTGCTGTTGGTGGACGGGGGGAAAGGGCAGCTCGGCGTGGCCGAACGCGTGGTGGAGCAGCTCGGCCTGGTCGAGCAGATCCCCCTGGCCGCGCTTGGCCAAGCAGTTCGAAGAGGTGTACGTGCCCGGGAACCCGGACCCGGTCCGCATCCCGCCGCGGCTCCGAGGCCCTCTATCTGCTGCAGCAGATACGCGACGAGGCCCACCGCTTCGCCATCACCTACCACCGGTCGCTGCGCGGCAAGCGCATGACCCGTTCGGTGCTCGACGACATCCCCGGGCTGGGACCGGGCCGGCGCAAGCGGCTGCTGCGCGAGCTGGGCGGGGTGGGGGCCGTGCGCGACGCCTCGTTCGAGACCCTGGAGAGGCTGCCGTGGCTTCCCGACTCGGTGGCCCTGGCCACCTTCGAGAAGCTGCTCACGGCGCGGCTTGGCCGGCGGCGATGTGAGGAAGCCGGCTGGGACAGCCGGGTGGTCACCGCCTGGTGGCAGAAAGGATTCACCGAGGGGGCCGATCCGGAATACGCCGAGCAGCTGCTGCCCCTGGCCGCCGAGCACCTCGCCGGCGCCACCGACGTCCTCGACGTGGGCTGCGGCGAAGGGCAGGTCGCCCGGCGGGCGGGGGAGGACCGGCGGGCCCGACGGGTGATCGGCGTTGACCCGTCCTGGGCGCAGCTGGCCGTGGCGTCGGCGCGAGACGGGAGGGTACGCGTGGCCGGTGCCACCGCCTCGGCCCTCCCTTTCCCCTCCGCCGTCTTCGACGCGGTCGTGGTGTGCCTGGTCCTCGAGCACGTCGCCGACGCCGCCGGCGCCCTGGCCGAAGTGGGGCGGGTGCTGCGCCCCGGCGGGCGCTTCGTGTTCCTCCTCAACCATCCGCTGCTGCAGACGCCCGGGTCGGGCTGGGTCGACGACGACATCCTCGACGAGCAGTACTGGCGCATCGGGCCGTACCTCGACGAGGACCGGAGCCTGGAGCAGGTCGAACCGGGGATCTGGCTGCCCTACGTGCACCGACCCCTCTCCTTCTATGTCAACGGGCTGGTCGGCGCCGGCCTCGTCATCACCCACATGGCCGAGC
Organism: uncultured Actinomycetota bacterium; assembly: GCA_963757175.1. Lineage (GTDB taxonomy): Bacteria > Actinomycetota > Acidimicrobiia > Acidimicrobiales > Palsa-688 > CAVWQR01. The sequence continues at coordinate 136,313 of CAVWQR010000005.1, forward strand.
CGCCTCCGCCGGCCGGGTTCCTCGCCGGCGCCCTGGAGCAGTATCCGGGCGCAGCCACCATTCCCCGGGTCTTGCTGCTGCGGGCCGAGAAGCTGCTCGGTTGACCGCCGGGCGCGCCACAATGTGGCCGTGGCCGAGTACGTGATCATCTGCGGCCTGTCCGGCGCCGGCCGCTCCCAGGCCGGGGCCACGCTCGAAGACCTGGGCTGGTTCGTCATCGACAACATGCCGACCACGCTGATCACCAAGGTGGCGGAGCTGGCCGCCGCCCCCGGCTCCGAATCGCCCCGTGTGGCCCTCGTGGTCGGCCGGGACGCCACCCAGATCGACGAGCTCGACGCGGCCATCGACCAGCTGCGCTCCACCGGGGCGCGGGTGCGGCTGCTGTTCCTGGAGGCGAGCGACGAGGTGCTGGTGCGCCGCTTCGAAGGCACCCGCCGGCGCCATCCCCTGGGCTCGCAGGCCGTCACCGACGCCATCGCCGAGGAACGGCGCGGCCTGGAGGACATCCGCGCCCGCGCCGACATCGTGGTGGACACCTCGGAGCTCAACGTGAACCAGCTGCGGGAGCGGCTGGTGGACGTGTTCACCACCGCCGACGCCACCAGCATGCAGGTGGCGGTGATGTCCTTCGGCTTCAAGTACGGGGTGCCGCTGGACGTGGACAACGTCTTCGACTGCCGTTTCCTCCCCAACCCGCACTGGATCGACACCCTGCGGCCGCTGACCGGTCAGGATGAGCCGGTGCGGGAGTACGTCCTCGGACAGCCGGAGGCGACGGAGTTCATGGACCGGGTCGAGGGATTGTTCGGCTTTCTGCTCCCGGCCTACGTCAAAGAGGGCAAGGCGTACCTCACCATCGCCATCGGGTGCACGGGAGGGCGGCACCGGTCGGTGGCCCTGGCCGAGGACCTGGTCGCCCGCATCCGGCGCCACGGGTTCGAGCCCATCGTCTACCACCGGGACGTCGACCGGTGAGCGAACGAGTTCGGTGATCGGGGGGCAGAAGGCGGAGGGCCGGCGCCGGCGCGGTCCCCGCGTGGTGGCGCTGGGCGGCGGCCACGGACTGGCCGCCACCCTGGCCGCGGCGCGCACCTACGCCGGCGACCTCACCGCCATCGTCTCCGTCGCCGACGACGGGGGGTCGAGCGGACGGCTCCGCCAGTCGTTCGGCATCCCCGCCCCGGGGGACATCCGCCGCTGCCTGGTGGCCATGGCCCGCCGCGATCCGGAGTCGGGGACGCAGCCGGCGTCGCTGTGGGCCCGGGTGTTCGACCACCGGTTCTCCGCCGGCGAGCTGGAGGGCCACGCGTTCGGCAACGTGATCATCACCGGGCTCACCGAGGCGACCGGCGACTTCACCCTGGCGCTCGACGAGGCCGCCCGCCTGCTCGACGTCGAGGGCCGGGTGCTGCCGGCGACGTCCGTCCCCGTGGTGCTCAAGGCGCAGGTCGCCGGCCGGGCCGTGGTCGGCCAGGCGCGGGTGGCCGACGCGGGAGGCGCGGGGGGCGCCATCTCCGGCGTGTCCATCGTTCCGTCCGATGCGCCCGCCCCGCCCGAAGCGGTGCGGGCCATCGCCGAGGCCGACCAGGTGTTGATCGGCCCCGGCTCGCTGTTCACCAGCGTCCTCGCCGCGTGCGTCGTCCCCGCCATCCACGACGCCCTGGCCGCCCGGGCCGGCGGCCGGGTCTACGTGTGCAACCTGCGGCCCCAGCCCGGCGAGACCGACGGGTTTCGGGCCGTCGGCCACCTCGACGCCCTCCTGGCCCACGGGGTTCCCGTCGACACCATGGTGGTGGACGGTGAGCCCGACGCCGGCGGGGCGGGGGCGTCGGGGGCGGGGGCGTCGGGGCGGGGGCGTCGGGGGCGGCGGGGTTGGAGGCGGCGTGGTCGGGGCGGGTGGTGAGCGAGCGGCTGGCCCGAGCCGACGGTGCCGCCCACGACGTCGCTCGGCTGGGTCGGGTGCTGGCGGCGCTGGCCGCGCTGGGCGGGTAGCGGGCCTCCTTGTTGTTCTGTTCGTTTGTCGTGGGTTCTGCGCTCGTGCGACGACGATTGCGGACCGTGCGGCTGGTCCGGCCCGTTTTGTGGCCGCTCCGGCAGGGGGGTTGGAACAAACGGGCCGCGTCGGTCGGGCAACCGGACATCCGGTCCATTTCGTGCCGGCAACGGGGGCCGACATCGGCACCCGGCGCCCCGGCGTCGCCCCGCCGTCGCCCCGCCGCCGCCTCGACGGGCGGCGGCCGGCCCCTCAGGCTCCGGCCGTTACGTGGCGGGCCCCAGCCGAGGCTCCCCCGGCCCGGGCGCCGAGCGCTGGCTGGGTGCCGGCTGCTGGCGGCGCCGGCGCTGCTCCTGGCGTTCCCGTTTTTCGAGCCGTTGGATGGGGGCGAAGCTCGCCCACCGCCCGCTCTTGTCGCGCGCCGATACCGCGAAGTGGGCGGCGAGCTCGATAGCCGCGCCCACCGCGACCACCGCTTCGATGCTGAGTGTTGACTGGGGTGCCCGGACCGAGAGCAGCTCCAGGGTCACCACCGCGCAGGGGATGACCCAGGCCAGCCGGCACGCGGCCCACGCCGTGGTGGGTGGGACGCGGGCCCGGCGGCGTTGGGCGGCGCCAGCGCAGACGGCCACGATCAGCAGACCGGGCAGGCACACCGACGCCAGGAGCACCTTGACGAGGGAAGGGGACAGCGGCCGGTCGACGGCGACGACCGTCACGCCGGCGATGGCGATGACCGCGATCTGGGCCAGCCACGAGGCGACGGGAACGCGCCACGGCAGCAGCCGGCTGGGCCGGCGCTGCCCGTCGAGCACCGTGGGGGAAAAGGTGGCGAGCATCTGGCGCCGGCGATCGAACAGGCGGGCCGACGGGTAGCGGGCGGCCACGCGCGCCGCGATCTCCGGTGGCACCCGCTTCCCCAGCCACAGGGCGACGATCCGGATTCGCTGGGTGCGGATACCCCGGGTGCCGGCGATGGTCCGACCGTGGCATTCGACGACGGCGAGGACGTTGTTCTGCTCGCCGTACTGCAGCCAGCGCGGGTCGTTGTAGGCGTAGAACCCGCAGGTGCAGCCCACCGCGGGCGCGTGGTGGCGGGCGAACAGGCACTTGGCGGTGTTGTCACCGTCGACCCACGCCGGCGTGGAGGGACGCCCGTTGATGGCCAGCAGGGCGCCGTCGTCGCCGATCTCGAAGGTGCGGACCATCCGCACCGGGCCGATGACGGGCTCGACGTCGCCGAGGCCGTCGAAGTCGTCGTTCACCGGATCCGCCCTGTCGGTCGCCGGGAGCCAACTCCCGGCGAGGAGGGCGCCGGTTCGGGCGCGGCGGGCAGCAACGGCTCGACGGGATCCGGCGCCGCCGGCTCGTGGGGTGCCGTCGGGTCGGTGGTGGGGATGATCTCGATCACCCCCGGTCGTTCGTCGCCGATGTCTCCCACCGCGGACCCTCTTTTCCGGTCGCCCGACGGCGGCCTCCGCGAACACAGCAGCTGCGCGCCAAACTACTGCGGCGCCCGGCGCTTGGCGAGGTCCTCTGGGCAACCGCTCGACCAGGTGAAATCCCACGGCGAGGGGGGCGGCGAGGAGGGTGAACTGGTCGAACTGGTCGACCTGGGCGGGAGCGGAGGGCCTTCCGCGGGCAGAAAATCCACTCGCGGAAAGCTCCGCGGGTACAAACGACGACCCTGGGTGTCCAAAGTGCCCTCGGAACGTTCCGCGTGCAGATTTTCCGCCCCCGGAAGGGGGCCGAACCACCCGCGGATGCGGCATCCGGCATGGGGACGCCTCGCTCAGCCCCGGCGTCGACGCCGGCGCCGGCCGGCCCGCCGCTTCAGGTGGGGCGGCGCTGCGGCTTGTCCTGGTACATCACCCGGTCGACACGATCGAGGAGGTCCTCGGGGGTGGCACCGGGCTCGACGGGGATGATCCCGATGGCCGCGGTCGCCGAGTAGTCCTGCCCGGGAGCGGCGGGGATGGCGGTGGCCAGGCAGCGCCGCAGTTGCTGGCGCAACGCCTCCCCCGAGCCGCGGTGGGCCACCACGACGAACTCGTCGCCGGCCAGCCGGGAGACGATGGCGCCGGCCGGGGCGGAGTCGGTGAGCCGGGCGGCGAGCCGCCTGAGCACGCGGTCGCCGGCGGCATGCCCGAGCGTGTCGTTGAGTCCCTTGAAGTTGTTGAGGTCGATCATGGCCAGGGTGGCTCCGCCGCCCTGGGCGACGAGATACTCGAGGTGGGCGAACAGCCCGGCCCGGTTGCGCAGCCCGGTCAACGGGTCGTGGGTGGCGGCGAAGGCCAGGTGCTCGAGACGGTCGCGCTCGGGGCGAAGGTCCTGCAGGCACACCAGCACGAGGGGTTCACCGTCGACGTAGGTGGTCGACTTGTGGGCCCGGACCCAGACGATCGCTCCCGACTTGTGCAGCAGGCGGCGCTCGACCGTGGCGGTGGCGATCTCGGCGTTGAACATCTGCGCCGCGGTTCGGTCACGCTCGGCGCGGTCGTCAGGGTGGACGATGTCGCTCACGGCCAGCTCGTGGACTTCCTCGACGTCGTACCCGAGCAGTCGGGCAAAGGCGGCGTTGGCGCTGACCACCTGACCATCGCGGTCGTGGACGACCACTCCCAGCGGCGAGGCCAGGAGCAGGTCCCGCCAGTTGGCGTCGTCGACCGAGTAGCGCCGGCCGGGTACGGGGGTGTGGTCGCGACCGGACGACCCGGGTTCCGCCTTGCTGCTGTTCGTCCCTTCCGCCATATCTGGCACCCCAAGCTGTACGCAGCGGGCGAGTGTAGACGGGCCCGGTGTCGTCATCCACGCGTGGGCCGACCACCCACCGCAGCGCGAACGCCGGCCGGAGGCACCACGGGTAGAGCCCAGACTGGAGCGACTGCCATAGTAAGGACACCTCGACGACAGCCGCCGAGGGACCGAGGAGCGATCATGACGGTTCGTGTGGGCATCAACGGCTTCGGGCGGATCGGCCGCAACTTCCTGCGCGCCGCCCTGGCCCGAGCGGCCGAGAGCGGGGACCCGGCCCGAGCGAGGCGGAGACCCGGCCCGAGAGGCCGAGGCGGGGACGAGATCGAGGTGGTGGCCATCAACGACCTGTTCCCCGTCGCCACCAACGCCCACCTGCTCCAGTACGACTCGACGGCGGGGACCCTGCCGGAGGAGGTGGTCGCCGGCGACGGCGAGATCACCGTCGGCAAGCACCGCTTCAAGGCCTATGCCGAGCGCAACCCCAAGGACCTGCCGTGGGGCGAGCTGGGCGTCGACGTCGTGGTCGAGTCGACCGGCATCTTCACCGACGGCGAGAAGGCCGCCGCCCACCTCGACGCCGGCGCCCCGAGGGTCCTGATCTCGGCGCCGGCCACCAACGTCGACGGCACCTTCGTGGTCGGGGTGAACGACGACACCTTCGATCCCGCCCGCCATCGCATCGTGTCCAACGCCTCGTGCACCACCAACTGCTTCGTTCCCATGATCAAGGTGCTCGACGATGCGTTCGGCGTGGAGAAGGGTCTGATGACGACGGTCCACGCCTACACCAACGACCAGAATCTCCAGGACCTGGCCCACAAGGACCTGCGCCGGGCGCGGGCGGCGGCGATCAACGTGGTGCCGGCGTCGACGGGTGCCGCCCGGGCCACCTCGCTGGTGCTGGAGTCGATGAAGGGGCGCCTGGATGGCACCGCCCTTCGGGTGCCCGTGCGCGGTGGGGTCGATCACCGATTTCACCGGGATCCTGGGCCGGGAGGTCACGGTGGACGAGGTCAACGACGCCTTTCGGGCCGCGGGGCGGTCGGGGCGGCTGCGGGGGATCGTGGAGTACAGCGAGGCGCCGATCGTCTCGTCCGACATCGTGGGGCGGACGGCGTCGTGCATCTTCGACAGCCCGCTGACCATGGCCATGGGATCACTGGTGAAGGTGTTCGGGTGGTACGACAACGAGTGGGGCTACTCCAACCGGTTGGTGGACATGGCGGCGGTCGTGGGCGCCGCCAACCAACGATGAGCAAGAGGAAGGGTTGGTGAAAGTCCCCGTCCTCGAGGATCTGCCCCCGGTCGAGGGGAAACGGGTCCTGGTGCGCTGCGACTTCAATGTCCCGCTCAGCGACGGCCGCATCACCGACGACCTGCGCATACGGCTGCCCATCGCCACCCTCACCTGGCTGCTCGACCGGGGGGCGGCCCGGATCACCACCTGCACCCACCTGGGCCGGCCGGGCGGCAGGCCCGACCCGCGGTACTCGGTGGCGCCGGTTCGGGTCCGGTTGGGCGAGCTATTGGCCGATGCCGGCGCCGATGTCGCCCGGGTGGAGCTCCGGGAGAACCTGCGGTTCTCTCCGGGCGAGGAGGCCGACGACCCGGCATTCGTCGAGGAGCTGATCGCCGGCCAGGACCTCTACGTGGACGACGCCTTCGGCGCCGCCCATCGCGCCCACGCGTCGATCGTCGGTCCGCCGGAGTTCCTGCCCAGCGCCGCCGGCCGGGTACTGGCGCGCGAGGTGGAGGTGCTGGGTCGGCCTGTTGGACGCGCCGCGGCGGCCGTTCGTCGCCGTGCTCGGCGGGGCCAAAGTGAGCGACAAGCTGGGGGTGATCGAGTCCCTCCTGGACCGCGTCGACAGCCTGCTGGTGGGCGGCGGCATGGGCTTCACGTTCCTGGCCGCCGCCGGCCATGGCGTCGGCGCCTCCCTGCTGGAGGGGGACCAGGTCGAGGCCTGCCGCAAGCTGCTGGCCGAGGCGGACGACCGCATCCTCATCCCGACCGATCTGACCGTGCAGGGCCCGAACGGCGAGGTGCGCCAGGTGGGCGCCGACGTGGCCGACGGCTGGACCGGGCTCGACATCGGACCGGGCAGCGCCGCCGCGTTCAGCGACGCCATCGGCGAGGCCGGCACCGTGTTCTGGAACGGGCCCATGGGGGTGTTCGAGGACCCGCGGTTCGCGGCGGGGACGCGGACGGTGGCCGAGGCGGTGGCCGACTGTCGCGGTTTCACCGTGGTCGGCGGCGGGGACAGCGCCGCGGCGGTGGCCGCGTTCGGGCTGGCCGACCGCGTCGACCACGTCTCGACGGGCGGGGGAGCCTCGCTCGAGTTCCTCGAGCAAGGTGACCTCCCCGGGCTGGTGGCGCTGCGTGCCGCCGCCGAGCGGACTGCGGAGGCCAGGGCGTGAGCCCCGACGCCGCCCGGAAGCCGCTCATGAGCGGCAACTGGAAGATGCACGAGACCCACCTGGAGGCCATCAACCTGGTCCAGAAGCTGTCGTTCAGCCTCGAGGACCGCGACTACCGCACGGTCGACGTGTCCGTGCACCCCCCGTTCACTGCGCTGCGGTCGGTGCAGACCATGCTCGACGCCGACGACATTCCCATCGCCCTGGGCGCCCAGGACACCTTTTGGGAGAAGGAGGGGGCCTTCACGGGCGAGGTGAGCGCACCGATGCTCGCCAAGCTCAACGTCTCCTACGTCATCGTCGGTCACTCCGAGCGCCGCCAGCATTTCGGCGAGACCGACGAGACGGTCGCTCGCAAGCTGGGAGCCGTCCTCGCCGCCGGCATGACCCCGATACTGTGCGTGGGCGAGACGCTCGACCAGCGTGAGGCGGGGGAGACCACGGACGTGGTGCTGCGCCAGCTCCACGCCCCCCTCGGCCGGATGTCGGCGGAGCAGGCTGGCGCCGCGGTGGTGGCCTACGAGCCGGTGTGGGCCATAGGGACGGGTCGCAACGCCACCCCGGGCGACGCCCAGGCGGTGTGCGCCACCATCCGCGGCGCGGTCGGCGAGCGCCACGGCCCCAACGGGGCGGCCGGCGTGCGGGTGCAATACGGGGGTTCGGTGAAAGCCGACAACGTGGCCGAGCTCATGGCCCAGCCGGACATCGACGGCGCCCTGGTGGGCGGGGCCAGCCTGGACCCCGCCGAGTTCGCTCAGATTGTCCGCTTTGGTCGGGCGTGAGCGGGGCGGTGGCCGCCGCAGCGTTTGTTTCAGCTCCGGAAAATATGTAACGGACCCGCCAACATCGCGGCCGACACGCTGCTAGGGTCGCACCGCCAGCATGAGAGAACCCTGAGAAGGACCCGGAGAAGGAGGGGAGTCCAGGTTGCTCACCGCAGTCATCGTGGCTGTCCACGTCATCGTTTCGATCGCTCTGATCGTCATGGTCTTGCTGCACAGCGGCAAGGGGGGAGGACTGTCCGAGATGTTCGGTGGGGGCCTCGGCTCCGCCGCCGCCGGGTCGACGGTGGTCGAGCGCAACCTCGACCGCATGACCGTCGCCGCCGTCGTGGCGTTCTTCTTCACCACGATCATCCTGGCGATCCGCTTGCAGTGACCCAAGAGCAGGACAGGTAGGAGAGCAGTCATCACCGGGCCGCGTCCGACCGGGACGCGGCAGGACAGGGAGGATCCGAATCGTGCTTACGTCGAAGCGACGGTCGATGCTGGTCGTGGCGGTCATCGCCGTGGCCTTGGTGGCGAGCGCCTGCGGCTCCAGCTCGAAGAAGGCCAGCACCAGCGGCAGCGGCAACACCGGCGCCAAGCCCTCGCCCACCACCGCGCTGGCGTCCAACCTGAACACCTACAACCCCAACATCACGCCGAAGACCCAGGGGGGCACGGTGTACTGGAGCGCCCAGCCCGACTACGCGCCCAACTACATCTTCCCGATGACCAATGCCCAGGTCTGCGGCACCAACAACGTCGAGTACCTCTCGGCCCTGCTCTACCGGCCGCTGTACTGGTACGGGAACAACAACAACCCGGCCATTGACTACAACTACAGCATCGGCCAGCCGCCGCAGTACTCGAACAACAACCAGACGGTCACGGTCAAGCTCAACAACTGGAAGTGGTCCAACGGCGAGCAGGTGACCGCCCGCAACGTCGAGGAGTGGGTCAACATCTACAAGGCGGACCCGTCGGCCAACTACTGCGGTTACGTGCCCCCCGGGGCCACCGGCGAGAAGTACTTCCCGGACAACGTGTCCAGCATGACCTCGCCGGACCCGTCCACCATCGTCTTCCACCTGACGCAGTCCTACAACCCGACCTGGTTCACCTACAACGAGCTGTCCCAGATCACCCCGCTGCCCCTGGCGTGGGACCGCACGTCGCTGTCGCAGCCGGCGCCGACCACCGACAACGGCGCGCTGCCCGACAGCACCACGGCGGGCGCCGAGCAGGTGTACAAGTTCCTCGACAGCCAGTCCAAGCTGGTCAACTCGTGGGCGTCGAGCCCCCTGTGGTCGGTCGTGGACGGGCCGTGGAAGCTCAGCGCCTTCACCGCCGCCGGTGAGGTGGACTTCGTTCCCAACGCCTCCTACTCGGGTTCGCCCAAGCCGTCGGTGGCCAAGTTCGTCGAGCTGCCGTACACCGACGACAACGCCGAGACCACGGCGCTGAAGACGCGGGGGCCGAGCGGCCAGACGGTCGGGCCACTGGCACCGCAGAGCGCCAGCCAGCTCAACTCGATCCTGGCCGAGGGCTACAAGTCGCAGTCGAAGTACACCTTCAGCTACAACTTCTTCCCCCTGAACCAGAACAACCCGACCATGGGGCCCACCTTCCGCCAGCTGTACTTCCGCCAGGCCTTCCAGCACCTGGTCAACCAGAAGGCGTGGGTCACCGCCTTCCAGAACGGCTGGGCCTACCCGACCGTCGGGCCGGTGCCGCTTGAACCGTCCAACCCCTACACCAGCACGCGGGGCAAGGGGAGCGCGGTGAACTTCGACGTGGCCACGGCCAAGAGCATGCTCTCCAGCCACGGTTGGAACGTCGTGCCCGGCGGCGTGACCACCTGCAAGTCGCCCGGCAGCGGCCCCAACCAGTGCGGTGCCGGCGTGGCCGCCGGCCAGCGGCTCGAGTTCAACCTGGACTACGCCACCGGCACCACGGCCACCGAGCAGGAGATGAAGAACCTGGCGGCGACCGCCGGCCAGGTCGGGATCAAGATCGACCTGACCAGCCACGACTTCAACACGGTGATCTCCACCGCCGTCAACTGCATGCCGACGGACCCGACCTGCAAGTGGACGGCGGAGAACTGGGGCGCCGGCTGGATCTACGCCCCGGACTTCTATCCCACCGGGGAGTCGCTGTTCCAGACGGGTGCGGTGGCCAACTACGAGAACTACAACGACCCCAAGGCCAACCAGCTCATCCAGGCGACCACCACGGCCCCCGCCAGCCAGACGCAGTCCACCCTGAACGACTACCAGGACTACATCATCAGCCAGAACCCGGTGGTGTGGCAGCCCACGTCGTTCGGCAACCCCGCACCCAATGGACCGATGCTGATCTCCAACAAGCTCGGGGGTGTGGAGCCCAACAGCTCGTCGTACATCACCCCCGAGCAGTGGTACTTCACCTCCTAGGGAGGCCGGGACCAGCTCGACCATGACCGGCTACATCGTCCGGCGCTTGGGCCAGGCCGTGGTGGTGGCGCTGGGCGTCACGCTCCTCACCACCATCCTGCTCAGCCTGCTCAACAGCTCGGGCGGCGACCACCTGGCGGTGGCCCGGAGGATCGAAGGTCCCCGGGCCAGCCAGGGGGCGCTGGTGGCGTTCACCCACAAGTACGGGTTGGACCAGCCGTTCTACATCGAGTTCTGGAAGTTCCTGGTCCAGCTGGCCCACGGCAATCTCGGCTACTCGTTCCACCGCAGCGAGAGCGTCAACACCATCTTCAAGCAGGACCTGGCCAAGGACGTCCTGCTGGGCGGCGTGTCGCTGGTGATCGCCGCGCTCATCTCCATCCCCCTGGGCATCGCCCAGGCGGTGCGGCGCAACTCGGCGCTGGACTACGGCGGGCACCGGGGCCAGCTTCCTCCTCTACGCCATGCCCCAGTACTGGCTGGGCGCGGTGTTCATCCTCATCTTCGCCGAGCACTGGAAGCTCTTCCCCGGGACGGTCAACCCCAACGCCCAGACCTTCTCCGGCATGATCGCCCACCCCCAGAACCTGGTCCTGCCCGTCGCCGTGCTCACCCTGTCCATCTACGCCCTGTTCAGCCGGTACATGCGCTCGTCGGCCATCGACGTCCTCGCCCAGGACTACATACGAACGGCCCGGGCCAAGGGCCTGCCCGAGCGCCTGGTGCTGTGGCGCCACATGGTGCGCAACTCGCTGGTTGCCGTGGTCACCCTCATCGGCGTGTCCATCCCGGGGATCCTGACGGCGGGGCTGATCATCGAGCAGGTGTTCAACTATCCGGGGATCGGCCTGGAGTACTTCCGGGCGGCCCAGACTGCCGACTTCCTGGAGCTGCTGGGCATCACGTTCATCGTCGGCATCGTGGTGGTGATCGGCAACCTGCTCGCCGACATCGGCTACGCCGTCCTGGACCCGCGCGTCCGCTACTGAGAGGAGGTGACCCAGTGACCATCATCGAGGGGAGGCCGCCGCCGGAGGAGCCCTTCGTCGGCGCCGGTCCGGAAGGCGGCGAGGTCGAGGCCGAGGGCACCGCCCTGCGCATGTTCCTGCGCACCTTCGTGGAGAACCGTCTCGCCGTCGTCGGCGCCCTGCTGGTGGTGGCGCTGGTGCTGTTCTGCTGGGTGGGCCCGCTCCTCTACCACACCGACCAGACCAACGGCCGGCTCATCCTCTCCAACGGCCTCAAGGCGACCAACGCCTCGCCCGGCGCCGGCCGACCCCTCGGCACCGACGGCAGCGGGTTCGACATCCTGGGACGACTGATGATCGCCGGGCAGATCTCGCTGGAGATCGGCTTCATCGTCGGGCTGGTCTCGACCGTGTTCGGACTGGTGCTGGGTGCCATCTCCGGCTTCTTCGGCAAGTGGATCGACGTGATCATCATGCGTATCGTCGACGTCGGCTTCGCCATCCCCATCGTCTTCCTGGTCATCTACATCGCCAGCGTCGAGAAGCAGACGACCAAGACGTTGCTCATCCTCATCCTCAGCGCCATCAGCTGGCTCATCCCGGCCCGGCTGATCCGGGGCGAGACCCTGTCCCTGCGGACCCGGGAGTTCGTCCAGGCCATGCGGACCATGGGCGGCGGATCGACCCGCGCCATCGTGCGCCACATCATCCCCAACACCATCGGGACGGTCGTGGTCACCGTGACCTTCCAGATCGCCGACGCCATCATCCTCCTGTCCACCCTGCAGTACTTCGGGTTCGGTCTGCCCCCCTCGATACCGACGTGGGGGGGCATGCTGAACGACGCCATCAACGGTCAGTCGGCGATCGGCAACGGGTTCTGGTGGCAGGTGTACCCGGCCGGGATCATGATCATCCTCGCCGTGATCGCGGTGAACTTCATCGGCGACGCCCTTCGAGACTCGTTCGAGGTCAGACTGCAGAAGCGATGAGCGAAATTATGAGCGAATCAAGGTGGCAGGCGGCCGCAACCTCGAAGAGGGCGCGCCCGTGAGCGTGCACACCTCGTCCCCCAGCGCCACCGGATCGGTCGACGCCGCCCCCGGCGCCAACGTCCTCGAGGTCCGCGACCTCAAGACGTACATTCGCCTGCGTTCGTCGACGGTGCAGGCGGTCGACGGCGTGTCCTTCGACGTCAAGCGGGGCGAGACCGTCGGCGTGGTGGGCGAGTCCGGCTGCGGCAAGACCATGACCGGCATGTCCATCATGCGCCTCCTCCCCAACGGGGGCTACATCGCCGGCGGGTCGATCGCCTTCGACGGGCTGGATCTGGCCACGGCCGACGTGGCCACCATGCAGTCGATCCGCGGCAACAAGATCGGCATGGTGTTCCAGGACCCGATGACGTCGCTCAACCCGACGATGAACGTCGGCCGCCAGATCGCCGAGGGGGTCAAGCTCCACCGCGGCGTGTCCGAGCACGCCGCCCTGCGGCGGGCCACCGAGGTGCTGGACCTGGTGGGCATGCCCCGCCCCCAGGAGCGGCTCAAGGACTTCCCCCACCAGCTGTCGGGCGGTCTGCGCCAGCGGGTCATGATCGCCATGGCGCTGGCGTGCGACCCCGAGCTGCTGATCGCCGACGAACCGACCACCGCGCTGGACGTGACCATCCAGGCCCAGATCCTGGCCCTGCTCGACCGCCTGCAGGCCGAGCTGGGCATGGGCATGATCCTCATCACCCACGACATGGGGGTGATCGCCGGGCGGGCCAACCGCACCGTGGTCATGTACGCCGGCCAGGTGGTCGAGAACGCCGACACCGAGGCGCTGTTCGCCCGGATGCGCCACCCCTACACCGAGGCGCTGCTGGCCTCCATCCCCCAGCTCGACCAGGACAAGACCCAGAAGCTGTACTCGATCCCCGGCCTCCCTCCGGACCTGACCCACCCGCCCACCGGCTGCCGTTTCGCCCCCCGCTGCCTGTACGCCACCGAGGAGTGCGTGGCCTCCGACCCACCGCTGGGCGGCAGCGACCCCGACCATCCCTTCGCCTGCTTCCACCCCCGCTCCACGTCCGTGGACGACATCGCCGGTTCGGCGGACGTGATCGTCAAGGCGGTGGCCGCCAAGGTCGAGGCCAGCGGCGACGGCGTGTCCGCCGACACCAAGGCGCTACTGGCCGACGTGCTGGCGGAAGAGGAGCCGGTGCGCGCCGAGCCGGCGCCCACCGAGGAGGCCACGCCCGTCCTCGACTTCGTCAACGTGTCCAAGGAGTTCACGGTGACCGCGGGCGCCCTCCTGCAGCGCAAGGTGGGGACCTTGAAGGCGGTGACCGACGTGTCGGTGGCCCTGGGCCGGGGCGAGACCCTGGGCGTGGTGGGGGAGTCGGGGTGCGGCAAGACCACCCTCGGACGCATGGGCGTCGCTCTGGAGAAGCCGACCGAGGGACGGGTGCTCTTCGACGGCCAGGAGCTGAACGCCCTCGGTCGCCGGGAGCTGCGGAATACCCGCCAGAACCTGCAGCTGATGTTCCAAGACCCCTACGCGTCGCTGGACCCCCGTATGCGCGTCGACACCATCGTAGGGGAGCCTTTGACCATCCGCGGCGGCCTGAGCTCGACGGCGCGCAAGCAGCGGATACGGGAGCTCATCGACGAGGTCGGGCTGCCCCGCAAGGCGCTGAGCCGGTTTCCCCACGAATTCTCCGGCGGCCAGCGCCAGCGCATCGGCCTGGCCCGGGCGTTGGCGCTCAGTCCAAAGGTGATCGTGGCCGACGAGCCCGTCTCCGCCCTCGACGTCTCCATCCGCTCCCAGATCCTCAACCTGATGAAGCGGCTGCAGGCGGAGCACGACCTCAGCTACCTGTTCATCTCCCACGACCTGTCCGTGGTCCGCTACCTGGCCGACCGCATCGCTGTCATGTACCTCGGCAAGCTGGTCGAGATCGGCACGGGGGACGACATCTACCTGCGTTCTGCCCACCCGTACACCGCCGCGTCTGCTGGCCACCGTTCCCGTGGCCAAGCCCGAGGTCGAGCGGGCCAAGACGGGGGCGGGCATCACCGGCGAGCTGCCGTCGTCGCTCCACCCGCCGTCGGGATGCCGGTTCCGCACCCGCTGCCCCCGGGCCCAGGAGGTGTGCGCCGAGGTCGTGCCCGAGCTGCGCACGTTCGGTGGGGTACACCAGGCGGCGTGCCATTTTCCCCTGGAGACGCCCGTCGAGCTCTCCGCCACGCGCTCGACGACCGACGTTCCGTCCTAGTGGGGCGGCGTCGCTCGCCGCTCGTGGCCGCCACGAGCACGATCCTGGTGGCCGTCGCGCTCGGCGCCTGTAGCAGCGGCCATGCTCGCCACGGGGCAACACCCCCGTCGACGGCGCCCCCGCCGCGATCTTCTTCGACGCTGGACCCGAGCGCGGCCATGACCTTCGCCCTGCCGACCGCGCCGACCAACTGGAACCCGCTCGCCGCCGGTGCCGCCGACAGCGATGTCGCCCTGGTCGTGGCCAACGTGCTTCCCTCGGTGTTCGTCACCGGGCCGGACTACAGCGAGCAGCTCGACACCAACCTGGTGACTTCGGCCGTGCAGACCTCCGCCGACCCGCAGACCGTCGTCTACAAGATCAACCCCAAGGCGGAATGGTCGGACGGGCAGCCCATCACCGCCGCCGACTTCGTCTACAACTGGCAGGCCCAGAGCGGCCAGGCCCGGTTCACCGACACGGGCAGCGCACCGTTCACCCCGGCCAGCACGGCCGGGTATTCGCAAGTCGCCAACGTGGCCGAGACCGACAACGACCCGGACACCGTGACGGCGACGTTTTCCACTCCGTATGCCGACTGGCGCTCGCTCTTCGCCAATCTGATCCCGGCCCACATCGCCCGGTCGGTCGGTTTCGACCACGGCTTCACCGATCCCGTGGCCGACCTGCTGTCCGGGGGGCCGTTCCTGATCGCCAGCCAGGTCCCGGGGCGATCGGTGACCCTCGTGCGCAACGCCAAGTTCTGGGCGGCACCGTCGGCGTTGTCGTCGGTGACCTTCGACTTCGTTCCCGGTGCGCCCCAGGTCGTCACCGGCTTCCAGCGCGGTGAGCTCGGCGGGGCGACGGTGGCACCGGGCCGTGACGCGGTGAACGCCCTGCGCGGCGTGTCGGGCGTCAAGGTGAACGTGGCGCCCGGGTCGACGTGGGACGACCTGGTGTTCAACCAGACCAACCCGTGGCTGCGTGACCCCAAGCTGCGTCAGGCCATCATGCTGGCGGTCAACCGGCCCCAGATGATCGCCGCCGACATCGGTGCTTTCGCCCAGGGCTCGCCGCTCGGCAACCGGGTGTTCATGCCCCAGGCGCCGGCGTACCACGACAACTCGGGTGGGCAGTACGGCACCGGCAACCTGACCCAGGCCAAGACCCTGCTCACCGGGGCGGGCTACAGCACGGCCAGTGGGGTGCTGACCAAGGGCGGGCAGACGGTGACGCTGCGCCTGGCGTCGGGCACGGCATCGCTGGAGAGCGCCGAGCTGACCAACGTGGCCACCGCCCTCGGATCACTGGGGATCACGACCACGACGGTGCCCCTGCCCAGCGCCCCTCCGGGTCCGGCGCCGGTGGGGTACGACGTGGCCATCGTGAGCCGTTCGGCTTCGCCGGTGCTCAGCGGGGTGGCCTCGGACTACGGCGACCCGGCGACGGTCGGAACGGCCAACTACAGCGGCGTCGACGACCCCAAGGTGGACCAGCTCCTGGCCCAGGGGGCCACCCAGTCGTCGGGTCCGGCGCGCGACCAGCTCTTCAACAAGCTCGACTCCACGCTGTGGGCCGATGCCGACAGCCTGCCGTTGTTCCAGGCGCCCGTGGTCACCGCCGCGGTCGACCGTTACGTCGGCATCGTCGGCAACCCCACGGCCGACGGGGTCACCTACCGGATGGCCGACTGGGGCGTCCCCGTCCAGTCGTAGCATGCCCGCCATGATCTCGGAGCTGTTCGATCCCGACGCGTGGCGTCCGGTCCCCGGTTTCGACCTCGCCGACATCACCTATCACCGCGCCGTCGACCAGGGGACGGTGCGGGTGGCCTTCAACCGTCCCGAGGTCCGCAACGCCTTTCGTCCCGCCACTGTCGACGAGCTGTACCGGGTCCTCGATCACGCCCGCCAGACGGCCGACGTCGGCTGCGTGCTGCTGACCGGCAACGGCCCGTCGCCCCGTGACGGGGTGTGGGCGTTCTGCTCGGGAGGCGACCAGCGCATCCGGGGCCGGGACGGGTACCAGTATGCCGATGGGGAAACCGCCGCCTCGGTGGATCCGGGCCGCACCGGGCGCTTGCACATCCTCGAGGTGCAGCGGCTCATCCGGTTCATGCCGAAAGTCGTCATCTGCGTGGTCCCGGGATGGGCCGCCGGCGGCGGCCACAGCCTGCACGTGGTCTGCGATCTCACGCTCGCCAGCGCCGAGCACGCCCGCTTCAAGCAGACCGATGCCGACGTGGCCAGCTTCGACGGGGGTTTCGGGTCCGCCTATCTGGCCCGGCAGGTGGGCCAGAAGTTCGCTCGGGAGATCTTCTTCCTGGCGCGCGAGTACCGCGCCGAGGAGATGCACCGCATGGGCGCGGTCAATGCCGTGGTGCCCCACGAGCAGCTCGAAGTGGTGGCCCGGCAGTGGGCGGCGGAGATCAACGGCAAGAGCCCGACCTCGCAGCGCATGCTCAAGTACGCGTTCAACCTCATCGACGACGGCCTCGTCGGCCAGCAGCTCTTCGCCGGCGAGGCGACACGTCTGGCTTACATGACCGACGAGGCCGCGGAGGGCCGGGACGCCTTCCTGGAGAAGCGTCCGCCTGACTGGAGCCGCTTCCCTTGGCACTACTGAGGGGCCGCGGGTTGGAGTACGTGGTCGAGGGTCCGGCGGACGGACTGCCACTGGTGCTGCACCATGGCACGCCGGGAGCCGCCATCCTCTACCGGCCCGGAGTGGAGGCGGCCGCCGCCGTCGGCCTGCGGACGGTGGTGTACGCACGGGGTGGCTACGGGGATTCCAGCCGCCATCGGGGCCGGCGGGTGGCCGACGCCGCCGCTGACGTGGCCGCCCTCCTCGACGGCCTCGGCGACGAGCGCTTCGTCACCGCCGGCTGGTCGGGCGGGGGACCGCACGCGCTGGCCTGTGCCGCCTTGCTGGGTCCCCGCTGCGCGGCGGTGGCCACCATCGGCGGGGTGGCTCCCTACGACGCGCCCGGCCTGGACTGGCTGGCGGGGATGGGCCCGGAGAACGTCGAGGAGTTCGGCGCCGCCCGGCGGGGCGAGGCCGACCTGACGCCATTGCTGGAGGTGGCGGCGTCGGCCTTGGCCGACCTGCCCGAGGACGCGCTGGTCGAGGCCTTCGGCGGCCTGATCGGCCGGGCCGACACCGCGGCTCTCACCGACGACGCCGCCCTGGGCGCGTACATGCACGCCTCGTTGCGTCGGGCCGTGGAGACGGGCACCGCCGGCTGGGTGGACGACGATCTGGCCTTCGTCGCCCCGTGGGGGTTCGACCTCGACGCCATCGCCGCGCCCGTGACGGTCTGGCGGGGCGACGACGACTTCATGGTCCCGCCCGCCCACGGCGCCTGGCTGGCGGAGAGGCTCCCCGGCGCCGAGGACCGCCTCGTGGCCGGGGAGGGCCACATCTCGCTGTTCGCCAACGCCTTTGCCGACATCGTCGCCCGGCTGGCCCACCAGGCCGGCCTCTGACCCTCGGGCGCGGGCCGGCTAGAATTGCCCGTCACGTCGGAGTGGCGGAATAGGTAGACGCGCCAGCTTGAGGGGCTGGTGTCCGCAAGGAC
Organism: uncultured Actinomycetota bacterium; assembly: GCA_963757175.1. Lineage (GTDB taxonomy): Bacteria > Actinomycetota > Acidimicrobiia > Acidimicrobiales > Palsa-688 > CAVWQR01. The sequence continues at coordinate 154,466 of CAVWQR010000005.1, forward strand.
GTGGGGGTTCAAGTCCCCCCTCCGACACCCGGTTGTGTCGCGGACATCCTGGACGGGCCCAGCAGGATGGCAGGGGCCGTGAAAGCCCAGTCGCGCCCGGCACGCTCGACCTGTCGAACGTGTCGCCGGGCGATGCTCGGCGGAGTTGCCGAGATGGAAGCCGCGACTCGCCGGCGACCCAGGGCGAGGCCGAGGTGCTCGAGACGGCGCCCAATGCGTGCCGACCAGGGTTCGGGTTCTCAAAGGGCCTGCACCCCCGCCGGGCTAAGGGCGCTGTTGACGGCCGGTCAGGGCCTGGGGATGATGACCGCCGAGGTGGGGAAGGAGGCGGTTGGGGTGGGAAAGACTGCGGGCCGGGTGTCGACGCTAGCGTTCGCGACCGTGGTCGCTGCCGGGGTGCTCGCAGGATGCGGTGGCGGAGTTGGAACGTGACCGCGGTGACCAGCCCGACGAGCACGACGGCGGTGTCGACAGCAGATCCGCGACGACAACGACGGCGACCTCCACGTCGTCGAGTTCGACGTCAACGAGCACGACGGCGCCGCCGCCAGTGAGCGTGCGGACGATGGGCGGGATAAGCGTCGATGTGCCCCAGGCTTGGACGCAGATACCGGAGTCGTCCGGAGGCGGTGACCACAGCGACTACCTCTATGCCCCGTCGGCCACCTCGACCGAACAGATGCTGGTCACCCTGATGCTTGTTAAGGGTTCGCGCAGAACGCCACCCCGGCCAGCCTGGCCCCCCAGCAGGCGGGAAACGTCACCAACGTCAGTCCACCGAGGCGACGTTCGAAGCCGGCGGAAACGCCGCATCGCTGTCCACCTACTTCGGGAACACCCAGGGCCACTCGCTGTCGCCCAGCTACCGCACCGACGGCGTCGTGCTCCTCGGGAAGCCTGGAAGGGACCCGGCGTACGCCATCGTCGCGGTCACGCTGTCGACGTCTCAGCACAGCCTGGCCACCCAAATCCTCAACTCCGCGCAGATCTCTTCGGGGAACCCGGCAGGCTCCACGAACCCAGGGTCGGCCAACAGTGGGAACGGCAACCCCAATAGTGGGAACGGCAACGGGTCCGGTAGCTCTGCCGCCAGCGCCAACGCTGACGCTGCTCAACAGTCAGCCATCTGGAAGCAGGCAGCGGCCGACCTGCAGCCGGGCGAATCCTTAACCGGTAGGCGGTCGGCGCACGAGCTGGAGCGAGCGCCAGGTCGCTGCTCGAGCTGATCGATAGGGCCGACGCAAGAGTCCAACTCCTGCCAGCCGTCCCGGTACCGGCGCCAGCCGGTCCCGGTGATTGGGTCCGTGGGTGTGCTGAACCCAGAGGAGGACGTCCGAGACCTACCGGCGAGCCATGGCCACGACAAGCACGTCGATGGGTCGGGCAACGCGATACTGCGTTCGGCCGGAGAGAGGCTCTCGCAGGTCAAGAGGGGGAGGACAGATGGCGTTTGCTGCAGTCACCTACGTGAAGCTTCAAGGTCGAGATCCAGCCGAAGCCCAGAAGCTCCTGGGCGACGTGCTGGTCCCAAGACTCAAGTCGATGCCGGGCTTTCGCGCCCCCCGGAACCTGCGATCCCTGGACAGCGTGACCGGGGTCGGGCGGTGATCTTCGGGACCGAGAACAACGCCAAGGACGCACTTGAGGCTATAGCGGCCAATCGACCCCCTGAGGCCCCCCCGGTGGAGAACGCACTATCTACGAGGTCGTCCTGGAGGCATCGAGGACGGCACGTCTCAGGGCACGGTGGTCCTCTGAGTGATTCCAGTTAGGAGTTCCGCGCGCCGCCTGGTCCAAGCGGTGGATGGGCATGATCGCGGGCTCACCCGGGTCGAACCCCACCTTCTGGACGGCGGGAAGGAGCGCTTCGCCGAAGGCTTGATACGCTTCTGGGGATTCCCAAAT